>NZ_BAAGDO010000005.1:228783-345848 GCF_054661255.1 Herbidospora sp. RD11066 | reverse complement strand
ACCGCACCCCGCTCACGCGAACCGCACCCCGCTCACGCGAACCGCACCCCGCTCACGCGAACCGCACCCCGCTCACGCGAACCGCACCCCGCTCACGGTGACCAGTAGCGGTCTCCGCCCAGGATCAGGGCCGCCGCCCCGATCAGCCCCGCTTCCTGGCCCAACGCGGCAGGCACCACCCGCACCCGTGACGAGAAGCCCATCCGGGCGTGCGCCCGCAGGGTCTCTTCCAGGGGCTCGAACAGCAGGGGGCCCGCCTGGGACAGACCGCCGCCGATGGTCACCAGGTCAACGTCGCACAGGTGGGTCGCCGAGGCGATGGCGAGGCCGAGGGCCCAGCCCGCGCGGTTCATGGCGGCGACCGCGATCTGGTCTCCGGCCGCCGCGTCGAGGGCGAGCTGGCGGCCCGTCGCGGTCGCGTTCTCGCGGTAGAGGGCGGCGGCCTCGCGATCGCTGAGTTCGGGGTCGACGGGGCCGGCGACCGGAGTACCCGGCACCCAGCCCTGGTCGACCGCCCAGGCGGCCAGGCCCGGGCCTCGGGCGATGGCCTCCAGGCAGCCGTTGCCGCCGCAGCCGCACGGCGGGCCCGACGGGTCGACGACGATGTGGCCGATGTGGCCGGCGTTGCCGGTACCACCGTTGATCAGGCGGCCGTTGAGGATCAGGCCGCCGCCCACCCCGGTCGACACGACCATGCCGATCATGTTCGAGACGCCCTGGCCCGCGCCCTTCCAGTGCTCGGCCACGGCGAGGGCGATGGCGTCGTTGTGGATGCGTACCGGAACGCCGGGAAACCTCTCCCGGAGCCTGGCCACCACCGGGAAACCGGCGCGCCACCCGGGCATGTTGAGGGGCGCGACCACCCCGTCGGGCCAGGTCATGGGCCCACCACAGCCCACGCCGACGCCGTCGACCGGCTCGGAACCGGCCACGGAATCGATCAAAGCGAGCAGGGCGCGCCACTGGGTCTCGGCGTCGTCGTCAGGCGGGGTGGGCGCCACCGACGAGGTCAGGATGTTCCCGGACGCGTCGGTCAGGGCGACCGCGCATTTCGTACCGCCGATGTCGATCGCCAGAACCGCCACGGCGCGACCTTCTCACGACGACGACGAGAAGACCAGGACGGAAGCCGTGAATCCATGCACATGGTTCACACCGCCGACCGGCCCCACCTCTCCGGCCGCGAAGAAGCCCGCGATCCCGATCGGGCCCAGGGTGTCGCGCAGCGCGAGGGCGTCGTGGTCGGGGGTGCCGAACATCGCCGACCCCCGGCCGTTGCACGAGAAGAGCAGCGCGCCGTCGACCCGGTGACCGGCCTCGACGTGGGCGTCCAAGAGCTCGTAGAGGTCCTCGTCGGCGGTCTCCGCATCGCGGACCTGGAAGCGGACCGTACGGCCGATCTCCACGACGTCGCCGATGGCGACCGCCTCGCGTTCGGGGTCGATGCCGAGCACGCCCCTGATGAGGAAGTCGCCGCGTTCGTGGCGTTCGGCGTATTCGTCCATGGCCACGCCGATCTGGAGGCCGCTCGCGACCAGGTCGCGGTCGTCCTCGTCCAGCGAGCTGACGATGTCCTCCAGCCGCGCCAGGGCGGGCTGACCGGCCAGTTCCAGGAGCAGGTTGTCCTCGGCGGCCGTCACGATCATGGTCGGGCCGATCGGGCGGCAGCCCTGGCTCACGACGGTGCTGATCTGGATCTGGCCGCTCAGCAGGACGCCGATCGCGCCCTCGGTGTAGACCTCGCCGTCGGCGAACAGCCGCACCGAACCCCGCCCGCGCAGCCCGTTGGCCAGGCCGCCGATGATCGGCAGGTTGCCCAGCACCTCGCCGGAGTGCTCGATGAAGGCGTCGGTCGGGAACGTGTACGGGTCGGCCAGCATGATCGCCACCCGGTCGTCGGGGTCGCGTTCGGGCAGGCCGATCACCACGAACCGGTCTTCGGCCCGCAGCGATTCGAGCGCGAACGTCGTCACCCGCGCCTCGCCCAGACTGGCCGCCCACGCCGACACCGCCGGGGTCAGCTCGACGCCCTGGGCGTCGCCGATCACGCCGGTCGCACTGCAGCCGATCACGGCCGCGTCGGGCACGAGCTGCATGGCCCGCTGCCCGGCTCGGGCGACGTCGTCGGGATCCTCACCACAGATGAAGAAACAGACCAGGTCGGCCGGCCCGGAGAGGCCCTCGACCGCCTGCCGGATGGCCGATTCCGCACTCTCCACGAGATTGGGCCCGACGGCGAGACCGTCGGCGAACCGGCTCGTGATTACCGCCATCGTCTCGCCCCCTCTTTTACGGACAAGTCGCGCTATCTCAGGTAGACGTCTTGCATAGCCTTCATGCCCCGTTTCTCCCCAGACCCACGTAGCCGACGCGCACGGTTCGTCACGCGATGGTCAAGATCCAACTCACATTCAGGTGCCGGAACTCCAATCGCGACGTAGTCTCGATCCCGTGCACAAATCGCCAGCACCTGCTCCGACATTGAGCACTCTGCGCGAACTGCGCGAGAGCGGACATGTCCACCGGTCAGTGAAAGCCGAGATCCGAGAGAACCTGCTGGCCAGGCTGCGTGCCGGTGAGCCGAGGTTCCCGGGCATCGTCGGTTTCGACGACTCGGTGCTGCCGCATCTCGAACGAGCGCTGATCGCGGGCCACGACATCGTCCTTCTCGGCGAGCGCGGCCAGGGCAAGACCCGGTTGATCCGCACGGTCATCGGGCTGCTCGACGAGTGGACCCCGGTCGTCGCGGGCTGCGAGATCAACGACCACCCCTACGAACCCGTCTGCGGACGCTGCCGCGCGCTCGCCGACGACGAGATCGTCGTCGCCTGGAAGCACCGCAGCGAACGCTACGGCGAGAAGCTCGCCACCCCCGACACCTCGGTGGGCGACCTGATCGGCGACGTCGACCCGATCAAGATCGCCGAAGGGCGCACGCTGGGCGACCCCGAGACCGTCCACTACGGGCTGGTGCCGCGCACCAACCGGGGCGTCTTCTCCGTCAACGAGCTCCCCGACCTGGCCGAACGCATCCAGGTCGCGCTGCTCAACGTGCTGGAGGAACGCGACATCCAGGTCCGGGGCTACAACCTCAGACTCCCTCTGGACGTGTTGCTCATCGCCTCCGCCAACCCCGAGGACTACACCAACCGGGGACGCATCATCACACCCCTGAAAGACCGCTTCGGGGCGGAGGTCCGCACCCACTACCCGAAGACGATCGACGACGAGCTCATCCTGATCCGGCAGGAGGCGCTGGCCGACATCGGCGCCGACGTGCCCGACCACCTGATCGAGATCATCGCCAGATTCACCCGATTGGTCCGTGAGTCCTCCGCCGTCGACACGCGCTCGGGGGTGTCGGCCCGGTTCTCCATCGCCGCCGCCGAGACCGCCGCCGCGTCGGCCGTGCGCCGGGCCGCCCTGACCGGGGAGGACCTGCCGGTCGCGCGGGTCTGCGACCTGCCGGGGATCGTCCACACGCTGCGTGGGAAGGTCGAGTTCGAGGTCAGCGAGGAGGGCCGGGAGATCGAGGTGCTCTCCCACCTGCTCAGGCGGGCCACCGCCGAGACCTTCCGCGGCACCCTGGGCGGCGCCGACCTGGCGCCGCTGCTCGACAAGTTCGCCGAGGGCGCGCAGGTCGAGTCGGGCGAGATGGTCGGCGCGACCGAGCTGCTGCGCCGCATCGGCCGGGTCGAGGGCCTCGCCAAGATCATGTCCCGGATCGGCATGGGCGAGGGCGACGAGTCCCCCGGCCACGCCGCCGCCGCGCTGGAGTTCGCCCTGGAAGGCCTCTACCTGATGCGCCGCCTGTCGAAGGACGACATCGCGGGCGCGTCCGTCTACCGGACGTGACCTCCTACCGGTACGGCGAATACCAGGACGGTCCCGACCCCCTGGCGCCCCCCTATGACGTCAGGGGGGCGCTCGACGAGATGGGCGACGCCATCCTGTCGGGCTCGACGCCCCTCGACGCCCTGCGTGACCTGCTGAAACGCGGTCTTCCCAACGCCCCGGGAAGAAGGGGTCTGGAGGAGCTGCTCCGCCAGGTCCGCAAGCGGAGAAGGGACCTGCGGCAGAACACCCGGCTCGACGGGATCCTGGAGCGGGCCCGTGAGCTGCTCGACCGCGCCGTCGAGCAGGAGCGCACCGCGCTGTTCCCCGACCCGGCCGACGACGCCCGGTTCCGGGAGGCCCAGCTCGACAACCTGCCGGGGGACACCGCGAGGGCCGTACAGGAACTCTCGGAATACGACTGGCGGTCGCCGCAGGCGCGCCAGTCGTTCGAGGAGCTGCGCGACCTGCTGCGGCGCGAAGTGCTCGACAGCCAGTTCAAGGGCATGAAGGAGGCCCTGGCCAACCCCGACCCGGCCGCGATGGAGCGGGTCCGGCAGATGATGGCCGGGCTGAACGAGATGCTCGACCGCGACGCCCGCGGCGAGCACACCCAGCAGGACTTCGACGACTTCATGCGCGAATACGGGGACATGTTCCCCGAGAACCCGCGCAACCTCGACGAACTCGTCGACCAGCTCGCCCGCAGGGCGGCGGCGGCCCAGCGGATGCTGGCCTCGCTGACCCCGCAGCAGCGCGAGGAGCTCGCCGGTCTGATGGAGCAGACCCTCCAGCAGAGCGGCCTGGCCGACCAGATGCGCCGCCTCGGCGACTCCCTCTACGCCCGCCGCCCCGACCTGGCCTGGAACTCCTCCGAGCGGGTCAGCGGTGAGTCGCCGATGAGCATGGGCGACTCGGTCAGCGCCCTCCAGGAGCTCGCCGACCTCAACGACCTCGAGTCGTCGCTGCGCCAGGACTATCCGGGCGCGCGCCTGTCCGACGTCGACGAGGAGGCGATCCGCCGCGCCCTCGGCCGCTCGGCCGTCGACGACCTCCAGTCGCTCAAGCAGATCGAGCGCGAGCTGGAGCAGCAGGGCTACCTGCGCCGCAACCGGGGCAAGCTGGAGCTCACCCCGAAGGCGGTCCGCCGCCTCGGTGAGACCGCGCTGCGCCGGGTCTTCAACTCGCTGGAGAGCACCCGCCGGGGCGACCACGACCAGCACGACGCGGGCGCCGCCGGAGAGCTGACCGGCTCGACCCGGGCCTGGCGCTTCGGCGACGAACAGCCGATCGACGTCGTCCGCACGGTGATCAACGGCGTGCGCCGCGGCGGCGGCTCCCCCGTGACGTTGAGCGTGGACGATTTCGAGGTGGCCGAAACCGAAAGGCGCTCGGCCGCGGCCGTCTGCCTGCTGGTCGACCTGTCCTACTCGATGGCGCTGCGCGGCACCTGGGCGGCGGCGAAACAGACCGCCCTCGCGTTGCAGGCGTTGGTGGCCTCGAAGTTCCCGCAGGACGCCGTCCAGATCATCGGCTTCTCCAACTACGCCCGGGTGCTCCAGCCCGACGAACTGGCCGGCCTCGAATGGGACATGGTCCAGGGCACGAACCTGCACCACGCGCTGCTGATCGCGGGCCGCCACCTCGACCGGCACCCCGACTTCGAGCCGGTCGTCCTGGTCGTGACCGACGGCGAGCCGACCGCCCACCTGATGCGCGACGGCAGCCCCCGCTTCGAGTGGCCTCCCTCGAAGGAGACCCTCGAACTGACGTTGGCCGAGGTCGACAAGATGACCCGCCGCCGGGCCACGCTGAACGTCTTCATGCTGGCCGCCGACGACCGCCTGCGGGCGTTCGTCGACGAGGTGGCCAGGCGCAACGGCGGCCGGGTGTTCGCCCCCGACGTCGACAACCTCGGAGAGTACGTCGTCAGCGACTTCCTGCGGGCCCGCAGGCGAAAATAGACAAAGGGTGATATCGGTCTAACACCGGGTGAGAGCAGGCTGTCCCGCACCTCACATCCGAGGCCCTCCGGAACCTCATAACGTGCGACTCACCGCAGCGATTGGAGTCGCGCACATGCTTCCGACCTTCGTCCTCGTCATCTCCTTAGTCCTCGCCTTCGGCGCCATGGCGAGCTTCGTCCTCGTGGTGCTCAGCATCAAGCGGGAGGACCGCCGGCGCAGCCTCACCTACAGCCCGCAGAGTGCTCTCTCTTCACTGTCGCGGCGCGTGCTCGGACTCACCGTGGACCACTCGGCTTGCGTGATCCACCCCGAGCACGCCTGCCCGACGTGCGCGAAGATCGACGACACCCTGACGGTGTGACGCGTGATCGCGATAGCCTTCGGCGCATGTCGTTCCTCGACAAGCTGCTCCTCTGGCTTCACATCGCCTTCGCCATCTTCACGATCGGCCCGCTGACCGTCGTCACGAGCTCGATCCCGCGCTACATCCGCAACAAGGACCTGAGCGTCCTGCGCTACCTGAAGCGGATGGGCCGGGTGTTCGGCCTGCTGACCCTGGGGGTCTTCCTCTTCGGTGTGCTGCTCGGGGGCAGCAAGCTCGGAGCGGTCTACCTCACCGTGTCCATGACGCTGTTCATAGTCGCGGCCGTGATGCTCGTCATCATCGACCGCGACACGAAGAACGCGATCGCGGCTCTGGAGAACGACGACCCGTCGGACGACGGGAAGGTCCAGACCGCCAAGATCGCCGCACTGGGCGGCATCGTCGCCCTGATCTGGCTGGTGATCCTCGTTCTGATGGTCTTCTTCAACCCGTAACGGCTAGCCGAGGGCCTGGGAGAGATCGTCGAGGAGATCCCCGACGGTCTCGATGCCGACGGAGAGACGTACCAGATCAGAGGGAACCTCCAGCGGTGAACCCGCCACGCTCGCGTGGGTCATCCGGCCGGGGTGCTCGATCAGCGACTCGACCCCGCCGAGCGACTCGCCCAGGGTGAACAGGCGGGCCCGGTCGCAGACCGCGACGGCCGCCTCCTCGCCGCCCGCGACCCGGAACGACACCATGCCGCCGAAGCGCTTCATCTGCTTGGCGGCGACCTCGTGACCGGGGTGGCGCTCGATCCCGGGGTAGAAGACCTCGATCACCTTCGGGTGGGAGAGCAGCAGGTCGACGACGCGCTCGGCGTTGTCGCAGTGGCGGTCCATGCGCACCCCGAGGGTCTTCACGCCGCGCAGCGTCAGCCACGCGTCGAACGGACCGGCCACCGCGCCCATGGCGTTCTGGTGGTAGGTGAGCTCCTCGCCCAGCGTGGTGTCGCGCGCGACCAGCGCGCCCCCGATGACGTCGGAGTGGCCGCCGACGTATTTGGTCGTCGAGTGGACGACCACGTCGGCGCCCAGCGCCAGGGGCTGCTGGAGGTAGGGGGAGGCGAAGGTGTTGTCGACCACGAGCAGCGCGCCGCCGTCGTGGGCGATCGAGGCGAGCTTCTCGATGTCGGCGATGCCGAGCAGCGGGTTGGTCGGCGTCTCGACCCAGATGACCTTGGTCTCCGGCCGCATGGCGGCGCGCACCGCGTCGGCGTCGCCGAGCGGGACCGGGTCGTAGGCGAGGCCCCAGCGCTCCAGCACCTTGGCGAACAGCCGGTAGGTGCCGCCATAGGCGTCGTCGGGGATGATCACGTGGTCGCCCGGCCTGCAGACCGTGCGGAGCAGGGTGTCTTCGGCGGCGAGACCGGAGGCGAACGCCAGCCCGCGCACCCCGCCTTCGAGGGCGGCCAGGCACGATTCGAGGGCGGTCCGGGTCGGATTCGCCGACCTGCTGTATTCGTAGCCGCCCCGCAGTCCGCCCACGCCGTCTTGCTTGTAGGTCGAGACGGCGTAGATGGGCGGGACCACGGCACCGGTCAGCGAGTCGGGTTCCTGGCCGGCGTGGATGGCCAGGGTTTCGAATCCTTCAGTCATGGGGTCGAGCGTATCGGCTAGGCCGCCTTCTGCTTTTCCTTCGGCCGCAACTCAACGACCTCGGCATCCTTCTCCGGCCTCTCCCGCTCGAACCACGAGAGCAGCACCGGGTCGGCGAACGCCAGGGCGCCGACGAGCACCATTCCTAACCCCACCAGCACGATCGCGACGACGGTCACGACAACCACCTCCACTACCCATGGAACAAGAAGGAGCCCCCGCTCCATCTCGCCCGCGCGAACGGTTCGGCGTCCCGGGGTCGGCCGATTGACCGATGCCCGATCTACCCCTTTCGTCGTAGCCTCGGCGTTCGTGTGGGAACGACTGAGCGTCTGGACCCAGCGGTTGAGCGAGATCGCGCTGCTCGGCGTGCTCGGCCTGCTCTGGGTGGTCGACGCCCTCCTGACGGCCGTGCCGGACGCCGGTGTCGGGCCGATCGTCTGCGTCGTCGGCGGCGGCGCCGGGATCCTGGCCGTGGTGCTGCGCAAGCGCAGAACCTGGCTGGTGGCGGCGGCGCTGATCGTGGTGTCGCTGGCGCTGTCACGGTTCATCGTCGGGCTGCCCAACGTGCGCGCGGTCGGGTTCACCGAGGCGGGCGCGTTCATGGTGCTGACGATCACCGTGCTCCGCCGGGTCGAGCCGATCAGGAACGCCGTCCTGCTCGCCGCCGGGATTCTGGCGGTGCTCGCCACGCTCCCGTCCCTCCGGTTCGAGGGGCCGGTGAACGGCTACGAGAGCGCGGCCAACCAGGCGGCCACGGTCGTGTTCGTCCTCGGCTGGGGTGCGGGCGCGGCGATCGGCGGCTATCTGCGGGTGCAGCAGGAGCGGCGCAAGCTCGGCGAGGAGCGGGTCAGGCGGGGTGAGCGCCTCGACCTGGCCAGGGAGCTCCACGACCTGGTCGCCCACCACATCACCGGCATCATCGTGCAGGCCCAGGCGGCCAGGACCGTCGCCGAGACCCACCCCGAGGCGGTACTCCCGGCGCTCGACGCCATCGCGGGGGCGGGGGGCGAGGCCCTGTCGTCGATGCGCCGCCTGGTCGGGGTGCTGCGCGCCGACGACCACGCGACCCGCAACGTCGGCGTCACCCTCGACGACCTGCGGAAGATGGTCGACCAGTTCTCCCCCGCCGCCACCTTCGACCTCGGCCCGGGGGTGACCTCGCTGACCCTGGCCCCCGAGGTGCTGACCACGCTGCACCGGGTGCTGACCGAGTCGCTCACCAACGTGCGCCGCCACGCGCCGCACGCACCGTGGGTCGAGGTGCGGCTGACCACCTTCGAGGATTCGGTACGTCTCCGCGTCGCCAACCCGCTGTCCGCCGCCGACCCGAGACTGTCCCGGCTCGGCGGCGGGTTCGGCCTGGTGGGGATGGCCGAACGCGTGGAGACGATGGGCGGCCACCTCGTCGCCGGCCCGGTGGCCGGGCACCTGTGGGAGGTGGCCGCAGTGGTCCCGCTACCGGCCCGCTAGGAACGCGAGGAGGTCCTGCCTGGTCACGAGCCCGGCGGGCTTGCCGTCGTCGAGCACGACCGCGGCGTCGGCCTTCTCCAGCGCCTCGATCGCGCGGGCCACCGCCTCGCCCGAGCCGATCATCGGCAGCGGCGCGGACATGTGGTCGCCCAGCGGGTCTTCGGCGTGGACCTTGCCCCGGTAGAGGCCGTCGAGCAGGTCGCGCTCGACGATCGAGCCGACCACCTCGGCCGCCATGACCGGAGGCTCCTCCTTCATCACGGGCAACTGCGAGACGCCGTATTCACGCATGATCGAGATGGCGGTGGATACGGTCTCATGAGGATGCACATGGACGAACTGGGGCAGCACCCCACCCTTGCGCACGAGCACCTCGCCCACGGCGTGCTCGTCGGCGGCGGTCGACAGGAAGCCGTAGTCGGCCATCCACTCGTCGTTGAAGATCTTCGACAGGTAGCCGCGCCCGCTGTCGGGCAGCAGCACCACCACGACGTCGTCGGGGCCGGCGTTGCGGGCCACCCGCAGGGCCGCGACCGTGGCCATCCCGCACGAGCCGCCGACCAGCAGCGCCTCCTCGCGGGCGAGGCGCCGGGTCATGCCGAACGAGTCACGGTCGGAGACCGCGATGATCTCGTCGCAGATGGTGGTGTCGTAGGTGGCCGGCCAGATGTCCTCGCCGACGCCCTCGACCAGGTAGGGACGGCCGGTGCCGCCCGAGTAGACCGAGCCCTCGGGGTCGGCACCGATGATCTTCACCCGGCCGCCGGAGACCTCTTTCAGGTACTTCCCGGTGCCGCTGATCGTGCCGCCGGTGCCGACGCCCGCGACGAAGTGGGTGATCCGGCCCTCGGTCTGCTCCCAGATCTCGGGACCCGTCGAGTGATAGTGGCTGGCCGGGTTCTCGGGGTTGGTGTACTGGTCGGGCTTCCAGGCGTTCGGGGTCTCCCGGGCCAGCCGGTCGGACACCGAGTAGTAGGAGTTGGGGTGGTCGGGGGAGACGGCCGTCGGGCAGACCACGACCTCGGCGCCGTAGGCCCGCAGCACCGCGATCTTGTCGTTGGCGACCTTGTCGGGCACGACGAAGAGGCACTTGTAGCCCTTCTCCTGCGCCACGATGGCCAGCCCGACGCCGGTGTTGCCCGAAGTCGGCTCGACGATCGTGCCGCCGGGGCGGAGCGCGCCGCTGCGCTCGGCCGCCTCGACCATCCGCACGGCGATGCGGTCTTTGACCGACCCGCCGGGGTTGAAGTATTCGACCTTCGCCAGCACCTGCGCCGGCGCGCCCGCCGTCACCTTGCGGAGCCTCACCAGCGGGGTGTTCCCCATGAGCTCGATCAGCGAGTCGTGTACGCGCACCGCGAGAACCACCTTGCGTTTTTGCCGAAGCTTTGTCGGCCGGACGGCAGCCTCAGCCCCAAGTGGGTGGCCGGGACTGAGCTAGTTTCACCTCACACCGTATAGGGGGTTGGGCCGGTGATCTGGACTCCGGGCGCGGCACGGGCCGCCAGGCGCATCGCGACCGCGGCGGCGCTGGGCGGGGGCGGCATGACCGCCCTCGGGGCGGCGGCCTACGCACTCTTGCTGACCGAGGCCGCGGTGGCCCGCCGCATCGTCGGCCGCCCGGCAGCGGAGGACGGGCCGCCCTCCGACGGCGTCTACGGCGACGGGACCGAAGAACCGATCTCCATGGTGGTGCTCGGCGACTCGACCTCGGTCGGGCTCGGCATGACCGATCCGAAGGACACCCCCGGCGTCAACCTCGCCCAGGGCCTCGCGTCCATGGCCGAGCGCCCGGTGCGGCTGACCGTGGTGGGCCGCTCGGGCGCGATCTCCCGCGACCTCGACGCCCAGGTCGACCGGGCCCTCGACGCCCGGCCCGATCTGGCGGTCATCTTCATCGGCGCCAACGACGTCACCACCCAGACCCGCCCGGCCACGGCGGTCCGCCACCTCCAGGACGCCGTGCGGCGGCTGCGCGAGTCGGGGGCACAGGTCGTCGTGGGCACCTGTCCCGATCTCGGCACGGTCCGGCCGATCGCCCAGCCGTTGCGCTGGGTGACGCGGCGGTGGAGCCGTCAGCTCGCCGCGGCGCAGACGATCGCGGTGATCGAGGCGGGCGGGCGGACGGTCAGCTTCGCCGACCTGCTCGGACCTTCCTTCATGACAAATCCGGCAGAAATGTTCGGACCGGATCGATTCCATCCAAGTGCCCGAGGCTACCTACAGGCTGCTTACACAGTGCTACCTTCTGTATGCGCCGCGCTCGATTTGTGGCCTGAGCCCTCCCCCGAGCGCGTCGAAGGCTCGCAATACCTTCTGGCGGCGATGGCCGTTGAGGAACCCGGAACCGAGGTCTCCGCGACCCGCGTCGCAGGCCGGGCGGTCGGTCCCCACGGACGGTGGGCCATGCTGCTCCGCCGCAGGCGTGACGCGGTGTCTCCGCACACCTGATTCCGGTCACCCTCGGCGTCCGGGCCGTCACCCCCTGGAGGAGTGAATCTTGAAACGGCCCCATGCCCTCGCGCTCGCCCTGCTCACCTGTGGAGCCCTGGCCGCCTGCTCGGGCAGTGACGCGGCCATCGCCCCCGACACCTTCCCGACGTGGAGCAACACCCAGATCAACACGGTCAGCCGGACCACCACGGGAGCCGGGGTGGCGGCTCTCACGTCGATGCGGGCCGACGGGGCCCTGGAGACCGTGGTCGTCGAGCTGAACAGCGGAAAGAAGCTCTGGGCCCAGCCCGCGACGATGGCCGGGCGGCTGCCCGGCATGGGGGTGCAGGCCCCAGCGACGGTCGAGACCGCGCCCGACCAGGGCGTCGTGGTCGCGCTCGACCCGGCCAAACAGGGCAGGTGGAACGCGACGCTGATCGCGCGCGAGGCACGTACCGGAAAACAGCTCTGGACCCGTCCGGTCCACTCGACGTTCGGGCCGCAGCGCTGCGGGGTGTACGTGTGCATGTCGGAGCACACCGCCCTGGCGAACGCCCGGATGATCGTGCTCGACCCGCTCACCGGCAAGCTGCTGTGGAAGATGCCCGGCATCGCCGAGGTCGAGTGGGCCGACGACAAGCACGTCGTCATCCTGCGCCTGGCGGCCAATCCCGTCGTCGAGGCGTACACGCTGAAGGACGGCAAGCCCCTGTGGCAGCAGCCGGTGCAGGCCGCCCTCGGCAACGGGGTCGACCTGTCGGGCGGCTGGGCGTTCGGGGTGGCCGGTGACCGGCTGGTGGGCTACATCGCTCCGTACACCCACCCGAAGACCGGGAAGACCTCCACGTTCGGGATGTTCTCGATCCGGATGAACGACGGGGTGATCGACTGGGTCCGCCCGTCGGTGGTGCGGGTCTACCCGAGCGGCAACCCGGCCGTGTCGCCGGTGGTGCGGCCGGTCGACGACGAGGGCACCTACGGCGGGTTCGCCCGGCTCGACGGCTCGACCGGCCGGGTGATGGGCCAGATCACGGCCACCCAGGTGCCCGGTTCCGGCTGGTGGCTGGCGTTCCCCTCAGCGATGAACACCCTCGGGTTCCTCAAGCACAACGCCCCCGGCACCGCCTTCGACCTGTCGAGCGGCCAGGCCACCCAGGCGAAGGGGGTGCGGAGCTGGTCGTTCTGCGTGACCGACCCCCAGCCTCTCGGCAAGGCCGCCGCCGGGTTCTTCTCGGTGGCCTCGCTGTGCGAGTTCGACCTGGCCACCGGCAAGCGCACGACCAGTCCGGGCGCCCCGCCGGCGTGGTTCACCGGCGCCCAGAGCGGCTGGCGCCTGTGGCGCGACGAGAAGGGCGGCCTCCACGGGATCAAGGACAGCACCACAACGCTGCCCGGCATGTACGGCTGATCCTTGTGCAACAGTACAAAGTTCTGTTTTCTGGCACCCTGACACCGACTTCGGGAATCCCAGGTAGTAGCTTGCTGGCAGAGGTCACCGTCTTACAGGAGAGCCCCCATGCCAGAGGCAGTCATCGTCGCGACCGCCCGCTCCCCCATCGGCCGCGCCAACAAGGGATCACTCAGGGACATCCGCGCCGACGACCTGACCGTCCAGATGGTCTCGGCCGCGCTGGCCAAGGTGCCACAGCTCGACCCGAACGAGATCGACGACCTGATGCTCGGCACCGGCCAGCCGGCCGGTGAGCAGGGCTTCAACCTGGCCCGGGTGGTGACCGTGCTGCTCGGGCTCGACCGGGTGCCGGGCACCACCGTCAACCGTTACTGCTCGTCGTCGTTGCAGACCACCCGCATGGCCTTCCACGCCATCAGGGCCGGTGAGGGCGACGTGTTCGTGTCGGCCGGAGTGGAGTGCGTGTCCCGGTTCGCGAAGGGCGCCGCCGACTCGTGGCCCGACACGCGCAACTCCCAATTCCTCGACGCCAAGGCGCGCACCGACGCGGCCGCCGCCGGGGGCACGCCCCCGTGGCACGACCCCCGCGACGACGGGAACATCCCCGACCTCTACATGGCGATGGGCCAGACCGCCGAGAACGTCGCCTCCAGCCGGGGCATCTCCCGCCGCGAGCAGGACGAATTCGGGGTGCGGTCGCAGAACCTGGCCGAGAAGGCGCTGGCCAACGGCTTCTGGGAGACCGACATCACCCCGGCGACCCTGCCCGACGGCACCGTCGTCAGCAAGGACGACGGCCCGAGGCCCGGCACCACCTACGAGGCGGTCTCGCAGCTCAAGCCGGTCTTCCGCCCCGACGGCACGGTCACCGCGGGCAACTGCTGCCCGCTCAACGACGGCGCCGCCGCCGTGGTGATCATGAGTGACGTGAAGGCCGCCCAGCTCGGCATCACCCCGCTGGCCCGGATCGTGTCGACCGGCGTCACCGGCCTGTCGCCCGAGATCATGGGCCTGGGCCCGGTCGAGGCGTCGAAGAAGGCGCTGGCCAAGGCCGGCATGGCGATCGGCGACGTCGACCTGGTGGAGATCAACGAGGCGTTCGCGGCCCAGGTGATCCCGTCGTACCAGGAGCTCGGCATCGACATCGACCGGCTCAACGTGAACGGCGGCGCGATCGCGGTCGGCCACCCCTTCGGGATGACCGGCGCGCGCATCACCTCGACCCTGCTCAACGGTCTGCGCTTCCACGACAAGACGATCGGCCTGGAGACCATGTGCGTCGGTGGCGGCCAGGGCATGGCGATGATCGTGGAGCGGCTGTCCTAACCGTGGAAGTCGGGACCGGCCTTGGTCACGGTAACTCCGATGATCACTCGCCGGTCCCGCTCCATGGCGGCGCGGTAGTCGGCCCAGTCGGGGTGCTCGCCGCTGATGTCGCGGTAGTAGTCGACCAGCGGTTCCATCGCCTCGGGCAGCGAGATCACCTCGGCCGTGCCCTCCAGCTGGAGCCACTGGCCGTAGAAGGCGTCGGTCATCACCGTCAGCACCACATCGGGGTTGTTCCGCACGTTCCTGGTCTTGACGGCGGTCTCCCGGCTGCTGATCACGACCCGATCGCCCGCGCCCACCCCGACCGTGACGGGGGACGACTGGACGCGGCCGTCGGCGTAACGGGTGATCATGACCGCGCGATGGTTGGCGCGGACGAACTCCAGCGCCTTCTGAATCTCCATGAACACAATGATGCGCCCGCGCCGGAGGGGGCGCGGGCGCAGGGATCTCTGACTTAGAACAGGTGGCCGCGTCGGCGACGCTCGTGCTCCAGCACGATGGCGGCGGCGTAGCCGTGGGTCAGCCCGTGTTCGTCGGCGAGCCAGTTGGCACGCTCGTCGCAGCGAGAGAACGACGGACCGTTGTCGATGGCTTGAAACCACTCGGGGAGTTCGCGTCCGGTGATGCTGGGGACACGGGCGATGAGCTTTGTTTGAGTCTCCAGTGAGTGGTTCAACGACATAAGCACCTCCACGGATAGGGCTCTTTGAGTCGACACTGCCTCACTGCCTGGGGCTTGACAAGACCCAACAGACATCTCTTCGTTACGAGATGTTGATCTTTTATTCCTTGCGGAGCAACGAAAAACGCCCCCGGCGCGGTGCCGGGGGCGTGATTCCGTCGTTCGATCAGTCGTCGCCGGAGAAGTACGACAGCAGCCGCAGGACCTCGAGGTAGATCCAGACGATGCTGAGCATCAGCCCGAAGACGAGCAGCCAGGACGTGCGCTCGGGGGCGCCGTTCTGGACCGCGTAGTTGATCTCGTCGAAGTCGAGCAGCAGGAAGAACATGCCCAGCAGGATCATCGCGACGCTGAACACGATCGCCAGCGCCCCGCCGGAGCGGAGGCCGAGCCCGCCCGGCACCCAGATGCCGACGAGCAGGTTGACCAGGATCAGACCGACGGCGGCGATTGCGGCGCCGATCACGAACTTGGTGAACTTCGGCGTGGGCCGGAAGATGTTCAGCGAGTAGACCGCGAGAACACCCAGAACGGCCATCATCGTGCCGACGATCGCCTGGAGGACGATGCCGTTACCGAAGCGGGCCGCGAAGATCAGGCTGATCCCGGCCAGCGCGACGCCCTCGAGCACCGCGTAGGTCAGGATGAGCGCCGGGTTGGTGCTCTGCTTGAAGGTGATGACCAAACCGAGGATCAGCGCGGCGATGAGCGCCACGACGGCGATCCCCATGGGGACCTCCATGATCCACGCCACGCCCGCCGACGCCATGAGCGCGCCGAGAACGATGAAGCCCTTCATGACGACGTCGTCCATCGTCAGGGTGCGGCCCATGTTGGTGGGCGGCGCGTAGGCCGGCTGGTTGTACATGTTCTGCAACTGCTGGGGGCTCGGCGCCGGCCCCGACCACTGTCCTTGGCCGACCGGGCCACGCCGACTGAAAATCGGGTTCCTGCTCTCCACCGCGGTTGCCTCCAACGATGCGGTTTAATGATCAGATTTTCGCCATGGTCCCGTGGAGTTCAGTCCTCCGCAAGACCAAGCGAGGGTTCACCGCCTCCTCAACGAGTGATCCGCCGGAGAAGTTCCGGGGGCGTGATGCGCGGTTTCGGCCCGGATGATGTGAATGATCGCGTTGATCAGCGCCAGGTGGGTGAACGCCTGCGGGAAGTTGCCGAGCTGGCGTCCGCTGACCGGGTCGATCTCCTCGGCGTACAGGCCGAGGGAGCTGGCGAACGAGAGCAGCTTCTCGCACAGGCGCCGGGCCCGCCGCAGCTCCCCGATCTCGGCCAGCGCGCTGACCAGCCAGAACGAGCAGATCGTGAAGGTGCCCTCTTCGCCGGACAGGCCGTCGTCGGTCTCCTTGGTGCGGTAACGCAGCACCAGGTCGTCGACCGTCAGGTCGTCGGCGATGGCCAGCACGGTCGCCCGCACGCGCGGGTCGTCGGGCGGCAGGAAGCGCACCAGCGGGATCAGCAGCAGCGAGGCGTCGAGCGCGTCGGTGGCGTAGTGCTGCCGGAAGATCCCGTTCTCGCTGACACCGTTGGTGCAGATGTCGTCCTTGATCTCGTCGGCGACCGCCTGCCAGGTCTCGGCCAGTTCGGGCTCGCCGCGCAGTTCGGCCAGGCGGGCGCCCCGGTCCATGGCCACCCAGCACATGACCTTGGACGAGGTGAAGTGCTGCGGCTCGCCGCGCACCTCCCAGATGCCCCGGTCGGGTTCCCGCCAGTGCTTCATGGCCGCCTCGACCTGGCGGACCAGGATGGGCCATATGCGGTCGTCGAGCCGGTCGCGCGACTTGATGTGGATGTAGAAGGAGTCGAGGACCGCGCCCCAGACGTCGTTCTGCCGGTGGTCGAAGGCGCCGTTGCCGACCCTGACCGGTTTGGCGCCCTCGTAGCCCTCGAGGTGGTCGAGGATGCGCTCGGTGAGGTCGCGTTCGCCGTCGACGCCGTACATGATCTGGAGTTCTTCGTCGCGTTCGGCGACGTCGGCGATGAACCAGAAGAAGTCGTCGGCCTCCCAGTCGAAGCCGAGCGTGTAGAGGCCCCAGAGCGCGAACGTGGAGTCGCGCACCCACGAGTAGCGGTAGTCCCAGTTGCGCTCGCCGCCCGGGGTCTCCGGCAGCGAGGTCGTCGCCGCCGCGACCAGCGCGCCCGTCGGGGCGAACGTGAGCCCCTTCAGGGTGAGGGCGCTGCGCTCCAGGTAACCCCGCCAGGGGTGGTCGGGGATGTCGCCGCGGGCCAGCCAGTGTTGCCAGTGGTGGGCCGTCCAGACGAGGCGCTTGTAGGCGTCGTCGTAGGTGTAGGGCGGTTCGTGCTCGGTCCAGGAGAGCGCGACGAACCGGGTCTCGCCCTCTCTGATGAGGGTCCGGGCCATCGCGCGGCCGGCTTCGAAGCCGAGGCGCATGTCGGTGGTGAGGCGCAGCCGCAGATCGCTGCCGTCTGCCGTCGCCAGTCCTTGGTGGTATCCCCTACCTGTGTATGACCAGGTCACGGGCTTACGGCCGTAGTCGAGGACCGGTTCGCAGTCCAATGTGATCTGAAGTTCGCCCGACACGCAGCGGACCGTCCGGAGCAGGACGTGGTCGCTGTCGTAGTCGGTGGGTGCTCTCCGGTGGGTGTGGGAGAGCTCGTTCTCGTGGTGCCAGGGGCCCATGAGGAGGACGTCCCTGACGATGATCCAGCCCTGGGGGGTGCCCCAGGAGGTCTCGAGCACCATCGTGCCCGGGAGATATCGGCGGGCGGCCGGGACGAAGGTGTCCGCCGGGCCGAGCCGGAACCGCCCCGCGCCCCGGTCGAGCACCGCGCCGAATACCGACGGGGAGTCGAGCCGTGGCAGGCAGAGCCACTCGATGTTCCCGCTGCTGGCGACCAGTGCGGTCACTTCGCAGTCGGAGAGGAAGCCGTAGTCCGCGATAGGGGGAAAGGGGGAAGATCCGTGAAGCGTGTCCATGTTCCACCCGTCCAATCGCCGTACCGTGTTCCGAGCAACGATACGCCGCGATCAACGCTAGCAAGATCACCTTAACGATGACTCGGGTCGAGTCGTGATGGAGTACGGGCTCCGTTCGGGGGCGGTTCACCTTTCCGGCCGAAAGGACGAGTCGCCACCGCCCTGAACTGGCCGTTCGGCTCAGGCCGGGCAGGGGTGCCGTGACCAGACTTTGGCCACATGTCACGACACTCCCCCCGGCCACGCATCGTGGCGCTCGACGTGATCCGCGGCTTCGCGCTCTGCGGGATCCTGGTCGCCAACGTCCGGCCGATCGCCACCACGATCGGTCTGCTCCCGCCCGGCGGCGCCCCGCCCTCCACGGCCGACCTCTGGCTCGGGCTGCTGGTCGACCACCGCTTCTTCCCCGTCTTCTCCCTGCTGTTCGGGATGGGCTTCTCCCTTCTCTACGAGTCGGCGCAGGCCCGTGGCGTGTCGCCGCGTCTGGTCCTGCTGCGGCGGCTCGTGGCGCTGTTCCTGCTCGGCCTGGCGCACCGGCTGCTCTGGGACGGCGACGTCCTGGCGATCTACGCCGTCGTCGGGCTGGTGGTCCTGCTGCCGTCGTCGTGGCTGCCCCGTCGGGTGGTCGCCGCGCTGTCGGTGGTGGCGCTCGGCCTGGCGCTGGCCTTCGGCGGCGGGATCATGGTGGTCCCGGGGCTGTTCCTGCTGGGATCGGCGCTGGTCAGGTATGGGGTGGCCGACCTGCTGGAGTCGTCCACGAGGGTTCCGCTGATCGTCGGGGCGGTGGCACTCGTGCCCGCCGTCGTGCTGGGCCATCTGCAGGGCTCGAACGTGAACCTGTTCACGGCCGCCGGGCTGGCGACCGCGACCGTCTACTTCTGCCTGTTCCTGGTGCTGCTGCGCAGCCCCCTCCGGGGGTTCCTGTACGACCTTCTCGCGCCCCTCGGCCGCATGGCCCTGACCAACTACCTGACGGCGACGGTGCTGGTCCTGGCCCTGTCGAAGGTGATCGGCGGCACCGCCGAGTCGTGGTCGACGGCGACCGTGCTGGGGGTCGCGGGGGCGATCCTGGGCGTGCAGTGGGTCTGGTCGACGCTGTGGCTGCGCCGGTTCCGGCAGGGACCGATCGAATACGCATGGCGCCAGGTCACCTGGGCAGGCACGGGCATTGCCCGGCAGGCTCCCCCTGTGACTTGATCGACCCATGGTCCAGCGATTACGCCCGTGGGTGCCGGAGATCTGCTTCGCCGGGGTGTTCCTCGTCCTCGCGGTCGCCCTGTGGTTCGTCGAGGACATCGACGGCGTGGTCGAGACCCTCGTCAAAGGGCTGCTCATCGGGATCGCGGTCAGCATCGGCGCCCGATATCGCACCCGCAGGAGATTGGTGGGGCCGGAAGACGGGCCGGGGCCGGGCCCATGGCTCTCGACGCTCTGGGTGAAGCCGGGACACGGGTCACCGCTCGACCCTGCCGCCTGCCCGGTGCCCTTCAGCGGACGCGACCGGGAACTGGCCCTGCTGGGCGAGTGGTTCGACGACCGCGACGCGCCACCGGTCATGGTGGTCGCCGGACCTCCCGGAGTGGGGAAGTCGCGGCTCATGGTGGAGTTCGCGCGGAGCCGTCCGGCGGGCTGGCGGACCGGACGGCTGCGCCCCGGAATGGGAAATGGCCTGATCAGGCTGCTGGAGGTGCGCTGGCGACCGGCGCTGGTCGTGGTGGAGGAGGGCGACCTCCGCGACGACATGGGCGACCTGCTGGCCGAACTGCGCGACCGGCAGGGAGATATGCCGATCCGGCTGCTGGTCGAGGTCCGGCATCCGGGCGCGCTGGCGCCGCACTCCTGGCCGGTGCTGCGCCTGGGCGACCCCGGCGACCTCGACCGCATCTTCCACGACGCGCTGAAGGCGTTCTGGCGGGAACCGGGCGAGGTCCGCAGGCCGGACGGCCCGGTGTTCGAGGTGGTCGCCGCGGCGTTGAACACCGATCCGCTGGCGGACGCGCGGAAGGAGGCCCCCGCGCTGGCCGCGAGCATGCTGGTGGGGGCACGGCCCGCAGTCCTGCGGCGCATCCCGGAACTGGCCGGTGGGAACGCCGGGGACCTGGCGTGGCTGGCCGGATGGACCGCCGACCACGCGGTCAGGCCGCCCTCGCTCGCCGGTCGGCTGCTCGGCGAGGTCGCGGCGGCCCGTCCCGAGCTGATCGGGCTGCTCACCCGGGATCTGTCGATCCCCCAGTCGCGGCGGGCGTTGTGGTGGCTGGCGCTGATCGCGGACGGGTCGCCGGAGGCCGCCGAGGCATTCCTCCGGCTGGCCGTCTCCCATTCCACGCTGCTGCCCCGGGCGGTCTGTTGCCTGGTCGGGGACGGGATGGCCGAGCGGATGGCGGCGCTCGTGGCGGCCCGCGAGTGGACGGCGGAGGAACTCGACGCCGTCGACTCTCCCGATCTTCCTCCGGCCGTCAGATCGGCTCTGGGGGCCCTCACCTGAACGGAACCTGGGAACTTCGGGCCCAGTTTGACCCCGGAGAAATGGTTCCACCAATCTGACTGCGGTTAGGTAACGGTTGCCTCGATCGACTTGGGAGAAATTTGACCGAGGGCTGAAAGATTTCCCCTTCAACACCACCCGCACATGTGGTCACTCCTATCCGGCCGAGACACGGGGCCTCTTCCGGGGCGAAATCGGGAGCCGTTCTTTCCGCCCGGAATGGGCGTCGGCCATGGCAGTGGATCAGCCCTCCACACCTGCTCTGACCTGCGGGAATCATCTAGCGGCCACTACAACACCCGGCTTCGCCGTCGCGGCCCGCGGCGCCGGGGCCGAACCACCCGATGACGGTCGGCGCATAAGCGCCAAGTCGTGTTCGTGCGGCCATTCTGTTTTCCGAATGCTCGCGAAAGTGAGCCGGTTCGGAGAAACTCCCGGAAATCAGATCGTCCGGGCATCTTCATCACTCCGGAATTGGCTGCCACCACGTCCGCGACAGGAATTCAGAGGCCACAACGGGGAAATGCTGCGTAACACCCATCGGCGCCCCGGCCCGACCCCTTCGAATCCATGATCACCATTTTATCGGTCAACCCTTAGTGGCGTTTTCCGTCATCCACTACTACACGCGGGTCCACTCCAAGGAATTCGGCCCAGGAAACGGATTCCGGCCCCGCGGTAAGGCGCGTCCACCGGCCCGGCGGGGAGGTCGGCGAGACGATCACTCACCGTCCTGACAGAACCCCGTTCGGTCACCTGTCCAACTGGACAGATTCTTCGCACCCAGAGGGGTTCCGGAGCTTGACGGAGCCGCTGACGCCCGGCGCCGCGAGCAGCCCACCCGCCCCCGCGCGGCCCGCGCGGAAGGCCCGGACGATCATCGTCGCAGGTCAGTTCGCGCCCATTCCGCGCGTTCATCCTGGAATCACAACAGCCCGTGACCGCATTTCTGCTGGTCACGGGCTGAATTACGCCGCAAAACGGTGCCCCCGGCGGGACTCGAACCCGCACTAAAGCCCTTTTAAGGGGCTTGCCTCTGCCATTGGGCTACGGGGGCGCCGCGATCATACGTCACGGAGCGCACAACTGTAACTGGTGAGACCTTACGCCGCATCCCCCGTACGATCCATCAAACTGGGCGGCAATACAGTAGCAGGGAGAATGGCTTGCGAAACGGGATGAAACAACCACGGTCGCGCCCTTCTCGCCTTCCAATGTGATAACGGCCCGCGCCTGATGGTAGGCGCGGGCCGTTAACAAAGGGAGATGCCGAGGTTACCCAGCGGCAGCGGCCTTGAACTGGTCGCGGGGGTGCTCGATCTCACCGAGCGACACGGTCTCGCGGCGGAAGAACAGCGAGAGGGTCCAGTCGGCCATGACGCGGACCTTCCGGTTGGTGGTCGGCACCCGCGACAGATGGTAGGTCCGGTGCATGAACCACGCGGGCCAGCCGCGCAGCTTGACTCCGTAGACGTTCGCGACGCCCTTGTGCAGGCCGAGCCCGGCGACCGAGCCGACGTACTTGTGGCGGTAGTCCTTCAGCGGGCGCTCGCGCAGGTAGGCGGTGATGTTGTCGCCGAGGACCTTCGCCTGGCGCACGGCGTGCTGGGCGTTGGGCGCGCAGTACTCCCCCGGGTGGGTGAGGTCGGGCACGCCGGCCACGTCACCGGCCGCGAAGGCGCCGTCGACGCCGTCGATCGTGAGCCGGGTGGTCGTCTTGATGCGGCCGCGCTCGTCGAGCGGGAAGTCGCCGGAGTTGACGATCGGGGCGGCCTTCACCCCGGCCGTCCACACCACCGTGGCCGCCTCGAACGAGTCTCCGTCGCTGGTCTCGACGTGTCCGCCGACGACCGAGTCGAGCCGGGTCTTCATCTTCAGCTCGATGCCGCGCTCGCGGAGCTGGTCGGCGGTCCAGAGACCCATTTCGGGCCCGACCTCGGGGAGGATGCGGTCGGAGGCCTCGATGAGCACCCACCGCATGTCGCTCTTCTTGATCGACGGGTAGTACTTGATCGCGTCGTCGGTCATGTCTTCAAGCTCGGCCAGCGCCTCGATCCCGGCGAAGCCGCCACCGACCACCACGAAGGTCAGCGCCCTGCGGCGCACCTCGTCGTCGTCGGCCGACTCGGCCCGGTCGAGCAGGGCCAGCACCCGGTTGCGCAGCGCGATGGCCTCGCCGACCGACTTGAACCCGATGGCCGCGTCGGCGAGCCCCGGGATGGGGAGGGTGCGGGAGACCGAACCGGCCGCCATCACCACGATGTCGTAGCCGATCTCCCGGGGTTCGCCCACGATCGGCTCGAAGGTCAGCGTGCGCTGCTCGTGATGGACCTTGGCGACCTTGCCGTTGAGGATCCGGACCTTGGGCAGCACGCGGCGCAGCGGCGCGACCACGTGGCGCGGCGAGATGCTGCCCGCGGCGGCCTCCGGCAGGAACGGCTGGTAGGTCATGTAGGACTGAGGGTCGATGAGGGTGATGCGGACCGATCCGTCGCGCAGTTCGCGGCGGAGCGTGCGCTGGAGGCGCAGGCCGGTGTACATGCCCACGTATCCACCGCCAACGATGACGATGTGCTTCGACGTGCGGTTCACCACGGATGCCCTTCGTGTGTTCACCTGTGCTTGTGAAAGCATTCACAAGCTACCTGAACAACACCCGCCGAAGCCAATCCCTTCCCAAGGGAACTTGACCGAACTTTCCAGATCAAGAAGTTTCTGTACGTATTCACGCGGCAACTTTGACCAAATTTCCCAACGTGACCGACTTCACACATGTGAAGCAATTCACAAGCCCTCCCACCTGGGAGAACGCGACAGCTCAGGCGACCTCCGGCGAGAGGGTCTCACCTGTCGAGATGGACCCGCCCCGCGCAAGGCCGGCCACGGCTCCATGCCTCGGAGAGCGAGGTGCTGGGCCGAGAGGGAACAGGTCACACGGGCCGACCGTGGCTCCATGCTTCGAACGGCTGGCTACCGGGCCAACGGAACAGGTCGTACGGGAGAGGCCACGACTCCATGCCTCAAACGGCCGAGGTACCCGACCGGCGGAGCAGGTCACACGGGCAGGCTGCGGCTCCATACCTCGAACGGCCGGGCTGGCGGGCCAACGGAACAGGTCGTACGGGCCGATCATGGCTCCATGCCAGGGTGCGGGGCCGACGGAACAGGTCATACGGGCAGGCTGCGGCTCCATGCCTCGAATGGCCGGGCTGGCGGCCGAGAGAGGACAGGTCGGATTAGTCAGGCCACAGCTCTCCCGCCGTTGCGGCGGAACGCGGCGCGGCCGGTTGGCGTCGGCTGCGGCGCCCCGGCCTCGGCGGTGGGCGGTGCCGGGGTGGGCGGAGCCGTAACGGAAGAAGCGCCTTTGAGACCTGAGCGGCGCCGCGTGATGTGTCCACCGAGCGTGTCGGCGGTGCCGTCGTTTTCCACAGGTGTGGTCGGCGGGGCGGGAATCGTCGGTCGGGGGCGGGAGGATCGGTCCCACCATGAGGGCGGGGGCGGCGCCCGTCAGAGGCTCGCCGCGCGGGTGAAGATCGCGTCGAGCATGGGTTCGGTGACGCGGCCGGTGAAGGTGTTCTGCTGGCTCGGGTGGTAGCAGCCGAGCAGGGTCAGGGGGCCGAGCGGGACCTCCACGCCGTGGCCGAAAGCCGGGCGGGGCGTCGGCAGGGCATGGCCGGCGGCTCTGAGTGCGGGCCAGACGGCCTGCCAGGCGAAGCCGCCCAGGGCGACCACCACGCGGGGGCGCACCAGTTGGAGTTCCCTCAGTAGCCAGGGGAAGCAGTTGTCGCGTTCGCCCGGTGTGGGCTTGTTGGCGGGCGGGGCGCAGCGGACGGCGGCGACCATCCGGGCGCCGATCAGGCGCTGGCCGTCGCCCGCACGCACGCTCGTCGGCTGGGACGCCAGGCCGGTGCGGTGGAGGGAGGCGAAGAGCCAGTCGCCGCTGCGGTCGCCGGTGAAGATGCGGCCGGTGCGGTTGCCGCCGTGGGCGGCGGGGGCCAGGCCCACGATCAGGACCCGCGGGTCGTCGTCGCCCCAGCCGGCGATGGGGCGGCCCCAGTAGGTCTCGTCCTGGAAGGATCTGCGCTTCACGTCGGCGACCTCCTCCCGCCACTCGACCAGCCTCGGGCAGGCCCGGCACACCGACTGGCGGGCGGTCAGCTCTCCCAGGGACGGGCTGGTCGCGGCCAGGTCGGCCACCTGCGCGGGGGTGGTCGCGACGGGGGTGGCGGGCGTGGCGGGGTCGTCCGGCCAGCCGGTGCCCGGAGGAACGAAACTCATGGCCCCAAGCGTGCCAGCGGGAGGCGTGGGGAAGGACAACGCCGTGTCCCTCCCTCCACTTTTCGGCCCCGCCTTCGACGCCGATCCCTATCCGGCCTACGAATGGCTGCGCCACAACGCCCCGGTGACCAAGGTGCCGCTGCCCGGCTGCGAGGCCTGGCTGATCACGCGTTACGCCGACGCCGTGACGGCCCTGACCCATCCCGCGCTGGCGAAGGACCCGGCGCTGGGCTCCCCCGAATGGTTCCGCGCCCAGCTCGGTCTCCCCCTCGACCACCGCTCGACGCTGGCCCGCCACATGCTCAACGTCGACAGCCCCGACCACCCCCGGCTGCGCCGCCTGGTCAGCGCCGCGTTCACGCCCCGCCGGGTGGCCGGGTTACGGGCCAGGGCCGAAGAGCTGACCGAGGGCCTGCTCACGGTGATGGCCGCCAAAGACGAGGCCGACCTGATCGCCGACCTGGCCTACCCGCTGCCCATCGCGATCATCTGCGACCTGCTGGGCGTGCCCGAGTCGGAACGCACGACCTTCCACCACCTGGCCTCGGTGATCGACTCGGCCGCGGCCTCCGAGATCGAACAGATCGCCGCGGCGACCGACGGCCTGGAGCTGTTCCTGGCCGACCTGGTCGCCCACAAGCGCACCCACCCGGGCGACGACCTGCTGACCGAGCTGGTCCGCCGCCCCGACATCAGCCCCGACGAACTCACCTCGACGGCGTTCCTGCTGCTGATCGCGGGCCACGAGACCACGGTCGCGCTGATCGGCAACGGCCTGCTGGCCCTGCTGAAGCACCCCGCGCAGTTCGCGTCCCTGCGCGCCGACCCGTCGACGCTGCCCGACGCGATCGACGAGATGCTCCGCTACGACGGCCCCGTGCGCAACGCGACGTGGCGCTTCCCGACCGAGCGCGTCGTCATCGGCGGCCAGGAGATGCTCCCCGGCGAACCGATCCTGGTGTCCCTGCTGGCGGCCAACCGCGACCCCGAGGCGTTCGACGACCCCGACGCGTTCCGCCCGGGACGCATCGACGAACCCCATCTCGCTTTCGGACGAGGCCCGCACTACTGCGTGGGAGCGGCCCTGGCGAAGATCGAGGGCGAGGTCGCGATCGGCGGTGTCATCCGCCGCTTCCCCGACCTGGCCCTGACGACCGACGACCTGGTCTGGTGGCCGAGCAACATCATGCGCGGCCTGTTCTCGCTACCGGTCAGACTCCGCAAGTGACCAGGCGATGCCGTCGAGGATGTCGTGTTCGCTCACGATCACCTCGCCGAAACCGAAGTCTCTGACGATCCGGTCGATGATGAGCGCGCCCGCGCTGATCACGTCGACCCGGCCGGGGTGCATGACCGGGATCGCGGCGCGCTCCTCGCGGGTCATCCCGAGGAGCCGCTCGGTCACCTCGTGGACGTCACCCGCCGAGATGCGCGAGTGGTGGATGCGGGCCGAGTCGTAGGCGGGCAGGCCAAGGGCGATGCCCGCGACCGTCGTCACCGAACCGGCGAGACCGACCAGCGTCCGCGCGTCGCGCACCGGAACGGTGTCGGCGACCACCGCGAGGGCGGCGTCGATGTCCTTGCGCATGGCGTCGAAGTCGGAGTCGTGGCGCTCGGTCAGGCGGACACAGCCGATGTCCATCGACAGGGCGCCCTTCACCGACGACGAACCCACGACGAACTCGGTCGAACCGCCGCCGATGTCCACGACCAGATAGGGCCCCGGAGGGTCGGAAATGCCCCTTACGGCCCCGTTGAAGGAGAGGTTGGCCTCGACGTCACCCGTCACGACTTCGGGCTCCACGCCGAAAATGGCGCGCACACCGTCGACGAAGACGTCGCGGTTCCCGGCGTCGCGGGTGGCGGAGGTCGCGACCACGCGGGTCGTCACCGCGCCCTCGTCGACGATCTCCGTGGCGTAGCCGCGCATCGCGGCGAACGTGCGCTCCAGGGCCTCGGGGGCGAGCATGCCGGTCTTGTCGACCCCCTGGCCGAGCCGGACGATCTCCATCCGCCGGGTGACGTCGGTGAGGGTGTCACCCTCGACGTCGGCGATGAGCAACCGGACCGAGTTGGTCCCACAGTCGATGGCGGCCACACGCGTCACTTCTCAACCCCACCTCATCAGGCACCAGCGTTCGCAGCCCACGCTATCGGGGTCATCGAGCGAAAGACCCCGGGCGGGTCAGCAGACGCAGGGGCCCTCTGACCACCAGTCCGGCAGCGCGTCGAGGGCTTCGCGGCCGAAGGGATTCGTGCCGGGGGCGGCGAGTTCGTGGCCGACCAGGGCGTGGAGGCACTTGACGCGGTCGGGCATGCCGCCGGCCGTCTGGGTGCCCCGGGGCAGCGGCTCCAGGCCGTCTTCGGCCGCCGCCTTGTCGCGGCGGGCCAGGTAGTCGTCGTGGGCGGCCTGGTAGCGCGCGGCCAGCTCGGGGTCGGCGGCCAGGCGCTCGCGCATCTCGGCCATCATGCCGTCGGCCTCAAGAGTGCCGATGGCCGAGTTGGCGCGGGGGCACGTGAGGTAGAAGGTCGTGGGGAAGGGGGTGCCGTCGGGCAGGCGCGGGGAGGTCTCGACCACGTCGGGCAGGCCGCACGGGCATCGGTGCGCCACGGCGCGGACTCCACGCGGCGGGCGGCCCAGCTGGGCCTCGACCGCCGCCAGGTCGTCTGGACTGACCCCGGACACCTATCCCCCTATTTTCTTGCCCTCGCCACGGTCGGCCGCCTCGACCGACTGCCAGAGCGAGATGTACCACGGCGACACGGCGGGCTTGCGCGGGCCGGTCGCGGCCGATGTCTTGGTCTTGTCTTCGAGGACCCCGTAGCAGTGGGCGCCCGGCTCGCAGAAGTGGAGCTTCTCGCGGGCCGCGCGCTTGATGTATTCGGGATCTTCGAGACGCTTGCGCTCCTCTTCGAGGGAGCGGAGGTCGCTCAGGGCCTTGGCCTGC
Source organism: Herbidospora sp. RD11066 (assembly GCF_054661255.1). Lineage (NCBI taxonomy): Bacteria > Bacillati > Actinomycetota > Actinomycetes > Streptosporangiales > Streptosporangiaceae > Herbidospora > Herbidospora sp. RD11066. The sequence continues at coordinate 318,090 of NZ_BAAGDO010000005.1, read as the reverse complement.
TGCTGTTCGAGCTGGGCGATCTGGCGCCGCTGCGCGAGGAACTCGCGGACGGGATAGGCCAGGCTCATCGCGATCGCGCAGACCACGACCGCGAGGATCGCGGCCCGGCCGGTGAGTTGCGGACGTTTCGCCAATCTAGACCCCGCTTCCCGGTATGGCCCGCGCCCGGTGAGCGCGGGCCGTACCGGTAAAACTTAGCCCTGGAAGCGCGGGAAAGCCGCGCGACCCGCGTAGCGGGCGGCGTCGTCGAGAAGTTCCTCGATGCGGAGCAGCTGGTTGTACTTCGCGACCCGGTCGGAGCGGGCGGGGGCGCCGGTCTTGATCTGGCCGGCGTTCACCGCGACCGCGAGGTCGGCGATGGTGACGTCTTCGGTCTCGCCCGAGCGGTGGCTCATCATGCAGCGGTAGCCGCTGCGGTGGGCCAGGTCGACGGCGTCGAGGGTCTCCGACAGGGTGCCGATCTGGTTGACCTTGACCAGCAGGGCGTTGGCGGTGCCGGTCTCGATGCCGCGCGCCAGACGCTCGGGGTTGGTGACGAACAGGTCGTCGCCGACGATCTGGACCTTGGCGCCGATGGTGTCGGTCAGGGTCTTCCAGCCCGACCAGTCTTCCTCGTCGAAGGGGTCTTCGATGGAGACCAGCGGGTAGTTGCGGACCAGGTCTTCGTAGTAGGCGGCGAGCTCGTCGGCCGACAGGCCCTTGCCGTCGATGGTGTAGACGCCGTCCTTGTGGAACTCGGTGGCGGCCACGTCGAGGGCGAGCGCGATGTCGGTGCCGGGGGTGTAGCCGGCCTTCTCGATCGCGACCAGGATCAGGTCGAGGGCGTCGCGGTTGCTGGGCAGGTTGGGGGCGAAGCCGCCCTCGTCGCCCAGGCCCGTGGCGTAGCCGCGGTCCTTCAGCACCGACTTCAGCGAGTGGTAGGTCTCGGCGCCGATGCGGACGGCCTCGGAGAAGGTGGCCGCGCCGATCGGCGCGATCATGAACTCCTGGATGTCGACGTTGCTGTCGGCGTGGGCGCCACCGTTGAGGATGTTCATCATCGGGACGGGCAGCACGTGGGCGTTGGGGCCACCGACGTAGCGGAACAGCTGCAGGTCGGACGACTCGGCCGCGGCCTTGGCGACGGCCAGCGACACGCCGAGGATGGCGTTGGCGCCGAGGCGCGCCTTGTTGGGCGTGCCGTCGAGGTCGATCATGACCTGGTCGATGATGCGCTGCTCTTCGGCGTCGATGCCGAGGATCTCGTCCTGGATCTCGTCGGTGACGGCCAGGACGGCCTTCTCCACGCCCTTGCCCTTGTAGCGGGAGCCGCCGTCACGGAGCTCGACCGCCTCGAACTGCCCGGTGGAGGCGCCACTCGGGACGGCCGCCCGGCCGGTGCTGCCGTCTTCGAGCAGGACCTCGACCTCGACAGTGGGGTTGCCGCGTGAGTCGAGGATCTCGCGGGCGTGAACGGCCTCGATGGAAGCCACGAAGCACTCCTAAATGTCGAAAGACAGTTTGCGACAAGAGCCTATCGATGCCTACTCGCGGGTAAGGCCGATCGTCCGCCATTCGAGACGGCTATCGAGATTCGTTCTCCCACGCTTCGACTCTGGCCCGATAGTCCCGCGCCGCCTGCCTCAGCGCGGCTTCGGGATCGTCGCCGCCGCTTTGGATTTCGTGTACGAGATCGAAGAGCCGCTGCCCGGGGGTGGCGGGCCCTTCGGCGAGTTCTTCCGGAGCGCCACCCCGGGCCGCCCGGCGGAGCAGTTGTGCCGCCAGGGATACCGAAGGCTGGCCCATCGGGACACCGCTCAGGGCTGAGGAGGACTCGCCCTTGGCGGCGCGTTCGGCCTTCTTGATCTCTTCCCAGTTGGCCACCACCGCGTCGGCCCCGTCGACCGAGACGTCGGCGAAGACATGGGGATGACGCCGGATCAGCTTGGTCACGACCGCGTCGGCGACGTCGTCGACGTCCCAGCCCTCGTCGCCGCGCTCCTGGGCGAGCCGGGCGTGGAAGACCACCTGGAACAGCAGGTCGCCGAGTTCCTCGCGGAGCCCGTCGAAGTCACCGTTCTCGATGGTCTCCAGGACCTCGTAGGACTCTTCGACCAGGTAGGGGATCAGCGACTCGTGGGTCTGCCGGCCGTCCCACGGGCACTCGCGGTGGAGCCGGTCCATCACGGCGACCATGTCGAGCAGGCGGGCGCCGGGCAGGTCGTACGAGCCCGGGATCACCTCGATCTCCGGCGGGTCGGGCAGCGCCAGCGCGGCGTGGGCGACGGCGCGGAAGAACTCCTCGTCACCGTCTTGCGCGGCGAGCCAGACCACCGTGTCGGCGACGCTCTCGCGCGCGATCCCCGCGGGGTCGTCGCGGACCTCGGCGCCCGGCACGTAGGGCAGCTGCGGATGGCCGGCGGAACCGGTGAACACCTTCCCCGCCCGCAGGGCCTCCCACGCGGGAGCGCTGAGGATCCCTGGGGCGACCCGGGGCGAGGAGGTGACGACGATCAGCGGCACGCGTCAGCCCGCAGCGGCGCCGTTGCCGGCGGGCGGGGCGCCGAAGCGGTCGTTCGGCAGCCAGCCCTGGGCGGGGTCGAACTTGCCGTAGCGCGGGTTGAAGGTCACCTGGATCTTGCCGGCCAGCTCGTTGATCTTGGCCTGGCCCTCGGCGATCTGCTGCTCGGTGGTGCCGCCGCCGAGCTTGGCGGCCAGCTTCTCCGAGCCGATGGAGACCTTGAGCCACTCGCGGGTCTGTCCCGGCGCCACACCCCGCTGGAGCAGGATCTGGTCGACGGCCGCCTGGCCGTTGTTCTTGGCGTAGAACGCGGCGACCTCGCCCTCGCTGACGGTGATGCCGTTCTGCGCCTCGAGCTGGGCGAACTGGCTCACGTTGACGAGCTGGAGGAGCACCGCCTGGGTCACCGTGCCGGGGAGCTGCTGGAGCTGGTCGGGCGCGATCTTCGCGTCGGCCAGCGCCTTCTGGAACTCGGCCACGTTCGTGTCGAGCGTGTCGGTGGTGATGCGGTGGTCGCCGACGGTGGCCGCGGAACCGGCCTCAATCGGCCCGCTGCACGCGGTCAGCGCCAACCCTGCGGCGACGGCCACGGCGGCCAGTTTGAGCTTCACGGAACGGCCCTTCTTTGAGGCAGGTTCACAACGCGCGCCTACTTTACTCGGTTGGGCTCCAGGAACAGAGCCTCGACCAGGTCTCCGCACCAGCGGAGCATTTCGAGATCGCGCAGCGGCTGCCCGCCGATCGGTTTGGTCTTCGGCACCGGCACCAGAAGCGTCTCGGCGGCCTGCTTGAGCAGGGCCTTCGGATAGAGCCGCTGGAGCCTCACCTGCTGCGAGTCACGCAGGCTGACCGGGGCGAACTTGACGTTGGGCCCCATCAGCTGGACGTCGGTCAGCCCCGCCTTGCGGGCCCGCATGCGGAACCGGGCCACTTCGAGCAGGTTCTCGACCTCCTGCGGCGGGCGGCCGTAGCGGTCGGTGAGCTCGTCGCGGACGGCCGTGATGTCGTCGTCGGTGACGATGGCGGCGATCCGCTTGTAGGCCTCCAGCCGCAGGCGCTCGCTGGTGACGTAGTCGTGCGGGATGTGCGCGTTGATCGGGAGCTCGACCTTGACGTCGGGCTGCTCGGTGACCGTCTCGCCGGACAGCTTGTTCTTCTGTTCCTGTACGGCCTCCGCCATCATCCGCACGTACAGGTCGAAGCCCACGCCCTGGATGTGGCCCGACTGCTCGGCGCCCAGGATGTTGCCGGCGCCCCGGATCTCCAGGTCCTTCATGGCGACGTACATGCCCGCGCCCATCTCCGTGTGCTGGGCGATCGTGGCGAGGCGCTCGTGGGCGGTCTCGGTGAGCGGGTTCTCCGGCGGGTAGAGGAAGTAGGCGTAGCCGCGCTCGCGGCCACGGCCGACGCGGCCACGGAGCTGGTGGAGCTGCGAGAGGCCGTAGTTGTCGGCCCGGTCGACGATCAGGGTGTTGGCGTTGGGCACGTCGAGGCCCGACTCGACGATCGTGGTCGAGACGAGCACGTCGAAGTCGCGCTCCCAGAAGCCCACCATGATCTTCTCGAGCTGCTGCTCGTTCATCTGGCCGTGGGCCACCGCCACACGTGCCTCCGGGACGAGTTCGTGCAGGCGGGCGGCCACCTTGTCGATGCTGCGCACCCGGTTGTGGACGAAGAACACCTGGCCGTCGCGCATCAGCTCACGCCGGATCGCGGCGGCGATCTGCTTCTCGTCGTAGGGCCCGACGAAGGTCAGGATCGGGTGGCGCTCCTCGGGCGGGGTGAGGATGGTCGACATCTCGCGGATGCCGGTCAGGCCCATCTCCAGCGTCCGCGGGATCGGGGTCGCCGACATGGCCAGGACGTCGACCTGGGTGCGCAGGTGCTTCATCGCCTCCTTGTGCTCGACGCCGAACCGCTGCTCCTCGTCGACGATGATCAGGCCCAGGTCCTTGAACCTGACCTCGGGCGAGAACAGCCGGTGGGTGCCGATGACGACGTCGATGCCGCCCAGCCGCAGCCCTTCGAGGGTGTCCTTCACCTCGGCGTCGGTCTGGAACCGGGAGACCGGCTTCACCGTCACCGGGAAGTTGGCGAAACGTTCACCGAAGGTCGACAGGTGCTGCTGCACCAGCAGCGTCGTCGGCACCAGCACCGCGACCTGCTTGCCATCTTGGACGGCCTTGAACGCCGCCCGTACCGCGATCTCGGTCTTGCCGTAACCGACGTCGCCGCAGATCAGCCTGTCCATCGGGACACCGCGCTCCATGTCGCGCTTGACCTCGTCGATGGCTTCGAGCTGGTCGCCGGTCTCGGCGTAGGGGAACGCGTCCTCCATCTCGCGCTGCCAGGGCGAGTCGGGCGCGAAGGCGTGGCCCGGGGAGGCCATGCGGGCCGAATAGAGGCGGATGAGCTCGCCCGCGATCTCCTTGACCGCCTTCTTGGCCCGGGTCTTGGCCTTGGCCCAGTCGGCGCCGCCCATGCGGTTGAGCGTCGGCGACTCGCCGCCGACGTAGCGGGTGACCTCGTCGAGCTGGTCGGTCGGCACGTAGAGCCGGTCGCCCTTGGCGTATTCGATGACGAGGTATTCGCGGGTGGCGCCCTGGACGGTCCGCTGGACCATCTCGATGTAGCGGCCGACGCCGTGCTGCTCGTGGACGACGTGGTCGCCGATCTTGAGCTGGAGCGGGTCGACCATGTTCCGGCGCCGGCTCGGCAGCCGCCGCATGTCCTTCGTGGACGCCTTCTGCCCGACCAGGTCGAGATGGGTCAGCACGGCCAGCGTCTTGGTGACGAAGCCGTGCTCCAGGCGTCCGGTCGTCACCTGCACGACGTCGCGCCCCGGCGGCTCGTCGATCGAGGCGACCAGCCGCGCCGCGACGTCGACCCCCTTGAGCAGCTCGACCATCCGCTCGGCCGGCCCGTGCCCCTCCGACATCAGCACCACCGAGCGCCCCGCGCCGAGCCAGCCCTTGATGTCCCCGAGGGCGCGCTGGGTGTCTCCTCTGTACGCCTCCACATCGTGCGCCCCCAGGTCGATGCCCTCACCGAACGGCGAGATCGACCACCAGGGCTGCCCCAGCTCACCGGCGTGCACGCGCACCTCGTCGAGGGTGCGGAACGCGGCGGCGTCGAGGTCGATCGGCGCCTCTCCCCCGGCGGCGGCGGTGATCCACGACGCCTCCAGGAACTCCTGGCTGGTACGGACGAGCTCGACCGCCCGCCCCCGGATGCGCTCGGGGTCGCAGACGAACACCCCGGACCGCAGCGGCAGGTGGTCGATCAGCATGTCCATCTCCCCGGCGAGCACCGGCGCGAACGCCTCCATGCCCTCGACCGGGATCCCGTCGGCCAGCGACCCGAGGATCTCCTTCAGCGCCGGATGGCGCTCGGCCAGCTCACGGGCGCGCTCGCGCACCTCGGGCGTGAGCAGCAGCTCCCGGCACGGCGCCGCGAACAGCCCGCCCTCGGCCACTTCGAGCGAGCGCTGGTCGGCGACCTTGAACCAGCGGATCTCCTCGACGGTGTCGCCCCAGAACTCCAGCCGCAGCGGGTGTTCCTCGGTCGGCGGGAACACGTCGAGCAGCCCGCCCCTGACCGCGACCTCCCCGCGCTTCTCCACCATGTCGACCCGGTGGTAGCCGTTCTCCACCAGCCGGACCACCACGTCTTCGAGATCGGCGTCGTCGCCGGGATGGAGGCGTACCGGCTCCAGATCCCCCAGACCGGCCACGATGGGCTGCAGGATCGCGCGCACCGGAGCCACCACCACCCGCAGCGGCCCCGCGGTGGCGTCCCCCGCGATGGGGTGCGCGAGCCGCCGCAGGACGGCGAGCCGCTGGCCGACCGTGTCGCTGCGCGGCGACAGGCGCTCGTGCGGCAGGGTCTCCCAGGCCGGGAAGACGGCCACCTGCGAGTCGGGCAGCAGCCCGGTCAGCGCGGCGGCGAGGTCTTCGGCCTCCCGCCCGGTGGCGGTCACCGCGAGGACCGGCCGGGTGCGCGCCACCGCCGCCACCCCGAACGGACGCAGCGCGGTCGGCGCGATCAGATCGGCGCCGGTCACCTCCTGGCCGAGTGCCTCGGCCAGCTCGGGTCCAGCGGCTACGAGGTCGAGAAGTCCGGAAAGAGTCATGCCGCGGGCCCCCACGTGAAGTCACTACAGCCGCCTGCCGGAGGAATCGACGGCACACGGACGACCCGGAACCCGAACAGGGACCGGGGTACACCACAAGGCTACCGGGATACGGGCCAGTGCTCCGGCTTCAGGCCGGAGTGCTTCTATACATCTGGTGAACCCATATGAACATTTACAGGTCGGCGGATAGACTGCTCTCCGTGCAGCTTCGCCACAACTTCCGCCTCTATCCCGATGCCGGTCAGCGTCAGTCGCTGGCCAGAGCGTTCGGGTGCGCAAGGACGGTGTTCAACGACGCGCTGCGACTGAGGCGGCGAGCCCACGAGCAGGGCCTGCCTTACATCTCCGACGGAGATCTGTCCAAGCTGGTCATCACCCAGGCCAAGAAGACGCCGGAGCGGGCGTGGCTGGGCGAGGCGTCGGCCGTGGTCTTACAGCAGGCGCTCGCGGACGCGAACCTTGGCTACCGCAACTTCTTCGCCTCCCTCACCGGCGAGCGCAAGGGACCGAGGGTCGGCCCGCCGCGGTTCCGATCGAAGAAGGACTCCCGGCAGACGATCCGGTTCACCAGGAACGCGCGCTTCGCGATCACGGCGAACGGGAACCTCCGGCTGCCCAAGATCGGAGACGTATCGGTCGTCTGGTCGCGCTCCCTGCCGTCGGAGCCGTCATCGGTGACCGTGATCAAAGACGCGGCGGGCCGATACTTCGCTTCTTTCGTGGTGCAGACGCCCGACGAGTCGTTGCCGGAGGCGACCTCTGAAGTGGGCATAGATATGGGGCTGACCCACTTCGCGGTCATGTCCGATGGCCGGAAGGTGGACAACCCGCGCTTCCTCCGCCGCGCCGAGGCCTGTCGGTGTCCGGCCTGGCTCGCACCCGGCTGGCTAAATCGGTGTACGACGCGGGCTGGTCGCAGTTCACGACCATGCTGGAATACAAGGCGAAGCGGTACGGGCGTTATTTCAGCAAGATCGACCGCTGGTTCCCATCGTCGAAGCTCTGCTCGGCCTGCGGGGTCGTCAGCGCCACGATGCCACTCCAGGTCCGCACGTGGACGTGTGAGTGCGGTGTCACGCACGACCGCGATCACAACGCGGCGAAGAACATCCTCGCGGCCGGACGAGCCGAGAGACTAAACGCCTGTGGAGACCGGATAAGACCAGGCTTCGGGCTGGCGCAGGTCCGTGAAGCAGGAACCCGCTCCACGCTGCCCGCCTCGGCGGCGTAGCAGAGGAGAATCCCCGTCTTTCAAGGCGGAGAGGACGTCAATGCGCTCGCGACTCGCCCATGATGGCGACCGATTCGGTGAGCGGATGACTACGCTTTGTGACATGTCCTTCGGAAAAATCATCGGCGAACGCGCTGCGGAGTCGCCCGGAACGCCGCTCGACGTCCTGGTGGCCGGATGCGGCCGGGGCGAACCTCTGGAGCTCGGCGGTGTCGACTGCCGGGTGACGGGGGTCGATGAAGACCGGCCCGCGCTGCGCGCACACACCACTCAACGCCCTGACCTGCACGTCTACGCCCTGGGCGACATGCGCTCCGTGCCGATGACGCCGCGCGGGTTCGACGTCGTCACCGTGGAGTTCCTGCTCGAGCGCATCGAATACGCCGAGCTGGTGCTCGACCGCATGGTCAACGCGCTGCGGCCGGGCGGGCTCCTGCTGGTTCGGGTGCGCGACCGCGAGTCGGCCTACGGGTTCGTCGACCGGATCGCGCCCGACTGGCTGCGCAAGCGGTTCGGCGAACCGCTACCAGCGGTCTACGAGTCGGTCTGTTCACGTGAGGGGCTGCGGGCCTACTGCCTGATGCGCGGGCTGATGATCGCCGAAGACCGGAGCGACACCACCGGCCCGGCCCGTCTCGGCCCCCGCAGGAAACTGGTCGAGACGGTGTGCCGGGCGGCGGCGTACCTGTCGCGGGGCAGGCTCGACTCGGTCTACGACGAGGTGACGCTGATCGTCCGCCGACCGAGGAACCACTTCGCGCGGATCATCTAGCGGCGCATGACGATCGGCTGCCAGATGGTGCCCGGACTCTGGAAGGTGCCGAGATCGATCCGGTCCGTTCCGGCGAGGCCGGAGACGAACATGGTGAACTCCGTCCCGTAGTCGCACGAGTCGCCGCCGGGGCAGACGTAGCCGAGCAGCCGGTCGTCGTCGACCCAGGCCAGGAGCCCGTGCCCCATCTGGCTGAAGAACGCGCCGAGGAATCGGCCGTCGGTCGTGTCCGCCAGGTAGTCACCGCCGCGGCCCCATTGGTCGACCGCCAGGCCCTCCGCCGAGCCGGCCTGACGGCCGTCGGCGGTGTAGTAGTTGCGCAGGAACCGGAACGGCTCGGTCTGCGGCGCCAGCCGATATTTCACCGTGCTCTGGGTCTGCTCGTAGGCCCAGACCCGGGTGTTGTCGGCGTCGTACTCGAAGTCGATCCGGGCCCCGCGGTCGGCGCGGACGGGAGGGATCTCCACCCAGGCGGCCTCGCCGGTGGCCACCTGGACGGTGGCGAAGCCGGTGCGGGCCAGGGGCCGCATCTCGCCCTCCGGAGGCAGTTTGTCGACGTGGGTGAACTCGTCGGGCGACGACGAGTAGGTCGTCACGACGAGTTTGGTGCCGTCGGGCGACCAGGCGAGCCCGCCCCCGGGGTGGTCGAGCGCGATCTCGCGGACCGGCCGCATCGTGGTCAGGTCGTAGATCGTGAGCCGGGTGGTGGGCAGTTCGCCCTCCAGGGCGGCGGCCTGCCTGCGGTCAGGGGAGATCGCGGCCCACTGCCAGTCGGTCTTCACATATCGGGCCTGTCCGGGGGAGTAGACCCACCAGGTGTAGGCGTACCTGCTGGTCTTGTCGTCGACGGGCACCTCCTTCTGCGCGTAGTAGGCGGCGACGACCCACGAACCGGCCGCCATCAGCGTCTGGGGCGGGTTGTTGGCGGTGTCGGCGCTGATCTCGTGCACGAGTTTCGGGCCGGTGGCGACCGTCGGCGGTTCGGCCAGCAGGCCGGGAAGGGCGACCCCGGCCACGACGGCGGCGGCGACCAGGACCGCGCCGAAACCGCTGTAGGCGTACCGGCGCCGCCTGCGGCCGCGCAGGACCCGCTCGGCCAGGTCGGCCGGGACGTGGACCTCTTCGGCCCAGTCGGTCAGGGTGTCCTTGATCAGGGTGTCCTCGTTCATCGCGACATCAGCTCCTTCAGGTCCTCGGAGCGCAGCCGGGCCAGGGATCGGTGGGTGGTGCTGCGGACGGTGCCGATCGAGCAGCCCATGAGGCGGGCGATCTCGTCTTCGGGCAGGTCCTCGTAGTAGCGGAGCACGAGCATGGCCCGTTGCCTCCGGGTGAGTCTGGCCATGGCCTCGCGCAGGGCCATGCGTAACTCGATCGAGCGGGTGCCGTCGTCGGCGGCGCATTCGGGGAGGATCGCGACGGTGGTCTCGTGTCTTCGCCAGGCGCGCCTCCACAGGCTGATGTGCTGGTTGTAGATGGTCCGTTTCACATACGCCTCGGGGTCTTCGACCTTCTCCCACACCGCCAGGGCGCGGACCAGCGACGACTGCACGAGATCCTCCGCGGCGTGCTGGTCGCCGGCGGTGAGCAGATAGGCCAACCTCATCAGGGCATGTGATCGCGCGGCCACGAATTCGCGGAAACGCAGTTCTGCCGCCGAGTCCACGAGCACCTCCGGAAGAATGGGTCAGCCTGAAGACGCCGTCGTACGGCTCCTCCTATGCCTGCCGAGATCGGATAATCGACCGCCATGACCGACTGGACCCCCGACGCCCGGGAACTGGCCGACCTTGAACTGCTCCTGTCGGGGGCGTTCGCGCCGCTGACCGGTTTCCTCGGGAAGGCCGACGCCACCTCCGTCGAGGAGACGGGCACGCTCGCCGACGGCACTCCCTGGCCCGACCCCATCACGATCGCACTGCCCGACGAGATCGCTGTGGGTGACCAGGTCACTCTCACCGATCCGGAAGGGGCCGCGCTGGCGATCATGACCGTGACCGAGCGCGACGGGCACCACGCCGCCGGGCCGGTGGAGGCCCTGGGAGCGGCGGTTTATGGGCCGTTCGCGCGCCTTCGTCGTACACCCGAGGAACTGAAGTTCGACGGTGAGGTGCTGGCCGTCACGATGCGCGGCCCGCTCGACGGGCCGGCGCTGGCCGATATCGCCGCGACCGCCGAGGAGCTGGAGGCGGCGATCCTGCTGATGCCGCTGTCGTTCGGCGAGGGCGGGCCCGCGGTGGTGCGGTCCGCGCTGAAGGCGCAGGCCGAGCTGCCCGGGTCGCAGGTGGTGGCGGTCCCGCTGGCGCCGCGCGAGGACGTCGAGATCGACCTCGAACTCCGTGAGTACGTCGCCCGCAACTACGGCGCCACCGAGCACTACGCCGGACCGGCCCCGATCCGCATCCCCGGCCCGCCGCACCGGCGCGGGCTGGTCGTCTTCTTCACCGGGCTGAGCGGCTCGGGCAAGTCGACCGTGGCCAGAGGCGTGCGCGACGCGCTGCTGGAGAAGGGCACCCGCACGGTCACCTACCTCGACGGCGACGTGGTGCGGCGGCTGCTGTCGAAGGGGCTGACCTTCTCGGCGGAGGACCGGGACCTGAACATCCGCAGGATCGGGTACGTCGCCTCGGAGGTCGCCCGGCACGGCGGTCTGGCCATCTGCGCCCCGATCGCGCCCCACGCGGAGACCCGCGACGAGGCGCGCGAGATGGCCGAGGAGGTCGGCGCCGACTTCCTGCTCGTGTGGATCTCCACCCCGATCGAGGAGTGCGAGCGCCGTGACCGCAAGGGCCTCTACGCCAAGGCCCGCGCCGGTCTGATCCCCGACTTCACCGGCGTCTCCGCCCCCTACGACGAGCCCGAAGACGCCGACCTGGAGATCGACACCTCGGGGCTCTCGGTCGACAGGGCCGTCGGGCTGGTGATGAACGCCCTCACCGCCGGAGGCTGGGTGAGGTAGGGCGAGCGGCCGAGCCGTCGGAACGCCTCGGCGGCCTCGGGCGTGGTGTCGAACCGGGTGTCGCCACGGGGCGCCCAGGGCGAGTCGAAGTAGACCAGGGCCTTGATCTGGGGGTAGGCGGCGATCTGGCGGCGTACGGAATCGAAGAAAGAGGCCTTGAACCCGGGACGCTCGAACACCCCCCATTCGGCCACCATGATCGGCTTGGCCGGGAAGCGCTTCTGCGCCCAGCGGTAGAAGCCCGGCCAGTCGGGGAAGTCGGGGCGGCGCTTGTCGACGAGCGAGGCGAAGTCGGTGACCCGGTCGTCGGCGTAGGGGTCGACGCCGATCCAGTCGACCACGGCGTCGCCCGGGTAGAGCCGCTCGAACCACGACGCCGACGACCAGTTGGGCGCGCCCATGTAGGTCATCACGGTCACCGCGTTGGTGACGCCCCGCTGGCGCAGCCGCAGCACGACGTGGCGGAACATCGCGGCGTAGTCGTCGGCCGCCATCCCCTCGACCGGCCGCACGTCGTTCTCCGGTTCGTGGTGGATCGTCAGGAAGAAGCGGCGGGGGAAGGTCGTGCGGATGTGGGCGGCGAGTTTGTCGATGCGCCGGTCGAGCGCGCCCGCGGCGATCTCGGCCCAGGTGTGGCGCAGTGACGGCTTCCAGTTGACCAGCAGCAGCCGGTCTTTCGCGAGGGCGCGCTCCTCGTCGGTCGGGAAGAGTTCGCCGGCGCGGTGGTAGACGTGCAGGATGTCGGCCTTGCGGCCCATGCGCTGCTCGGCCCTCGCCAGACCCCGGGTCGGCCCCTGGCCGGTGAAGACGCCCGGGGCGATGCCCCACCAGGTGCCGCAGGTCGGGATCAGCTCCCGGGTGACGGCGCAGGGCGCGGCGATCGGCGGCTCCGCCTTCGGGACCTTCTGCTCGGCGGCTCCCGAAGCCAGGGAACAGCCCGCCACCATCGACACGACCACCGTGATTGCCCAGCGCATGGATTCACCTTTCCACTGCCGGGGCAGAACATGTGGCCACCTTTTCCAGAACACAGCTCCGACATGTCCGGCGAATCGCTGTTATTGTTCCGTGATTCGCCAGCAGAAATTCTTCGATTGGCATCGGGAAAATCTTCGGGCCCGGCTAGGGTTCGTAGTCGCTTGACCCCCATCGGAGACCACCATGAGCCTGCCACCGCGGCACAGCCGCGACCTAGCGGAGTACGGCTCCGTGTTCCGCCGCCGCCGCACCATCGCCCTGACCTGCCTGTTCATCGGCATCATGGGCGGCATCGGGCTGCTGTGGACGGCGCCGACGGCCTACCTCGGGGTGGCCGAGGTACAGGTGTCCCCGACCGGTCTCGCGGAGCCGCAGAATCCGGTGACGACGAGACAGCGCGAAGCTCTCAATCTCGACACCGAGGCGCAGATTGCCCAATCCTCCGTCGTCGCCACGAATGCGTCACGCGTTATTGGAGGGGACCCGGAGGAACTTCGAGCGCTGGTTTCCGTTGATGTGCCCCCTAATTCGGGAATTCTTCGGATTTCGTTCACTTGGGACGACGCGACCGGTGCGGCGGCCGGGGCCCAGGCGTTCGCCGACGCCTACCTCGCCCATCGGCTGGCGGCGGCCGAGGGCGTGCTGACCGACCAGAAGCAGGCGATCCTGGCCAAGCTCCGCCTGGTGAACAGCCAGCTCAGCACCGCTCTGGTCACCATGTCCCGGCACGCGCGCGGCACCCCGCAGCGCGCCCTGGCCGCCCACCAGCAGTCGGTGCTGGCCCGCCAGGCGACGGCCCTCAGTCTCCGGTACGACGTCCTCAAGACGACCGCCGTCACCCCCGGGACCGTGATCACTCCGGCGACCCCGCCGACCTCGGCGAACCAGCCACAGGCGGGTGTGTACGTGGGCGGCGGCCTGTTCGCCGGCATCCTCCTCGGCACGGGCGCGGCCTTCGCCCGAGACCGCTACGACACCCGGCTCCGCACCCCGGCCGACGTGGAACGGCTCACGAACCTGGCCCTCCTCCCCCAGGGCGAGGAGTTCGCCGCCGTCGTGACGGCGGCCGGCCACCGCAGCGTCCTGGTCGAGGGCCTGGGGGTCGAACCGGCCCACGTGGCCTGGACACTGGAAGAAGGCTTCCCCCCAGCGAGCGGCATCCTCCTGGTCACCGCCGGGCCGACCGATTCGGCCGTGCTGGCCGTGGCCCTCGGCCGGGTCCGTGCCCCCTGGGTGCTCCGCGCGGCGCGATCCCTGAAGCGACGCGGCATCGACGTGCTCGGCGTGATCGCCGTCGACCAGGCGGGTGCCCCCGGGACCCTCGCGGTCGATGCCCTGCGCTCCCAGCAGCCCCCGACAGTAGACATCCCGCAACAACGCCGGGACCTACTGTGACCAGGGGATATCCCACCAGCCTCCGGTCCCTGCGGGGAGCACCCGCGCCGGTGAAGGTTCGCGTATGACCTGGCGACTGGCGCCCGCCGCGTGGCCGATCGCGGCGTTTCTCGTGGGCTACCCCGTCTGGTGGGCCCTCGGGTTCGGTGGGCTGTCGATCGTCGTCGTCGCGGTTCCCATGGCTTTGGTCCTCTGGTTCCGCCGGCCCGTCCAGATCCCTCGCGGCATGGGCCTGTGGGCGCTGCTCATCGTCGGTTATCTGGTCAGCGCCGTCATGCTCGGCGCCACCCCCGCCGGGACCTACGGCGAGTTCGGGCTTGGAAGAGTCCTCGGCTACGCCATGCGGCTCTCCGTCTACGTCGCCCTCTTCGTCGTCGTCCTCTACCTGGGCAATCTCACCAAAGAGGAGCTCCCCCAGCTCACCCTGGTCAGGATGCTCGGCGTCCTGTTCCTCACCGCCGTCGCGGGTGGCCTGCTCGGGGTCTTCGCGCCGGAGTTCGAGTTCACCGCGCCGATGGAGTACCTCCTCCCCGACCACGCCTTCGTCACGAACCTCGTGCACCCGACCGCTGCCCAAATTCAATACGTCTTAGGCCACGCCTCCCCCCGCCCCGAGGCCCCGTTCGAGTGGGCCAACGCGTGGGGCGGGAACGTCTCGATCCTGCTGGTCTGGTTCGTCGTCGGCTGGTGGACTTATGGCGGCCCGGCCCGTCGGGTGGTCGCGGTCGCAGCCATCGCGGTCGCCGCAGTGCCGATCGTGTACTCCCTCAACCGGGGGCTCTGGGCGGCGATCGCCATCGGGATCTCGTACATGATCATGAGGAACCGCAATCGGGCGGCCCTGCTGGTTCTCGCGGCCGCGACGGGGGCGGCCTTCGTGCTCTCCCCGCTGGGGCAGGTCGTCGCGGCCCGGATCGACAGCCCGCACTCCAACGACATCCGTGCCCACACCGTCGTCACCACCGTCAGGGTCGCCGCGACGTCGCCGGTCATCGGCTACGGCAACACGCGCAACGCGTTCGGGAACCATCGCACGATCACCACCGGCAAGACCGACTGGTGCCGGGGGTGCGGGCATCCGCCGCTCGGCTCCGACGGGCAGCTCTGGCTGCTGCTCATCACCCAGGGGTTCACCGGAGCCGCCCTCTACGTCGGGTTCTTCGCTGGGGCGATCCGGCGGCATCGGCATGATCGGTCGCCTGTCGGGCAGGCGGGGAGCCTGGTCATGCTCCTCGTCCTCTTCTACATGTTCATCTACGACGGCCTCGTCAGTGCCCTGGCCCTCTATCTGATCTCGTTCGCGGTTCTCTGGCGGAACGCGACATGAAGGACTTCCGCATACGTCTGCGCTATCTGGATGAGGTGATCTCCTTGCTGTTCCCGCCGTCCACTTCAGCTACGGCCCGGACCCTGCTGCCGAGCCGACTCGTCCCCCGGCGGCTGGTGCCCCGCGCACCGTGGCACGTCGGCGGGCGGGTGCTGGTCCCCGACGGGCCCGACACGATCGAGACGCACCTCGGCGACGTGCTCGGCCGCCGGGTGCGGGCCACACTGCACGTCCGCCCGGCCCGCCGGGCGAACAGAAAACCCATCCTCGAGCTGTACGGCGACACGGGCCTGCTCGCCTTCGTGAAGGTCGGCGACAGGCGGCAGACGAAAGACCTGATCCGCCACGAGACCGACACGCTGCGCGCGATCGCCCGCCACTCGTTCGACGTCGTCATGGCGCCCAAGGTCATGCACCACGGGGTGTGGCGCGACCTGGACATCCTGGTCCTGACCCCGCTCCCCGTCACCAAGGGCAGGCCGTCGCCCGAACTGCTCGCCGAGGCCGCCAAGGAGATCGCCGGGCTCGGCAAGGGCGCCTGGCACGGCGACTTCGCACCGTGGAACGTCGCCCCGATGGGCGACCGGCTGCTGGTCTGGGACTGGGAGCGGTTCGGCACCGGCGTGCCGCTGGGCTTCGACACGCTGCACTACTTCTTCCAGACCGCGCTGCGCCGGATGCGCCCCGCGTCGGCCGCGAAGGCCTGTATCGCCCAGTCGGGCCGCCTGCTCGAACCGTTCGGCATCACCTACGAGGACGCCCGCGTCACCGCCGCCGGCTATCTGATGACCCTGGCCGAACGCCACCGCGCCACCGGCCACGAGCCGCTGGGCCCGCCGTCGAAGTGGCTGAACCCCGTGCTCGACGGGCTGGAATCCCTGACGTGAACGCCCTGAAGACGACCGCCCACGCCGTGTCGATCACGGCGGGGCGGCTGACCGGGGGTGCCCGCATGCTCCCGTCGTTCCTGATCGTGGGCGCCCAGCGGTGCGGGACGACCTCGCTCTACCGCGCCCTGTCCCAGCACCCGCAGGTGGCCAAGCCGGTGCTCCGCAAGGGTGTGCACTACTTCGACATGGCCTACGGCCGGAGCCTGTCCTGGTATCGGGCGCACTTCCCGCTGCGCCGGACGGGCATGCTGGCCTTCGAGTCGTCGCCCTACTACCTCTTCCACCCTCTGGCCGGGCTCCGGATCGCCTGGGATCTCCCGGACGTGAAGATCGTCGTGCTGGTCCGGGATCCGGTGGAACGTGCCATTTCCGCCCACGCGCACGAACTGGCCCGAGGCTTCGAGTCGGAACCGTCGTTCGCCCGAGCGGTGGAGCTGGAACCCGAACGCCTGGCCGGTGAGAACGCCCGCCTGTGCGCAGCGCCGCTCTCCTCCAGCCACGCGCACAGACACCACGCCTACCTGGCCCGGGGCCGCTACGCCGAACAGCTCGCCCGCCTCGACCCGATCATCGCCCGCGACCGCATCAAGGTCATCGACAGCGGCCGCTTCTTCACCGACCCGCTGCCCGTGTACGCCGACCTCCTCGACTTCCTCGGCCTGCCCCCCGCGGCGGACCCCGTCTTCGACCGGCACAACGCGCGCACCCACGCGGAGATCGACCCCGCACTGCGCACCCGCCTGTCGAACGACTTCCTGCCCTGGGACGCCCTCCTCCTGCCCTGGCTCGACGCGACCCCGTCATGGCGCGCCTGAGGTCGCTCGCGGGCCTGGCCGGAGCCGGCACCACCGCAGTCGCCCAGTTCGCGATTACGTTGCTGATCACCCGAGCCCTCCCCCCAGCGGAGGCGGGCGCCTTCTTCACCACGACGGCCCTGGGATTGATGCTGGCCGGAGTCCTGAGGCTGGACACGGGCAACGGCCTGATCTACTTCCGAGCCCGCCAACCAGACGACCCCGTCGCGGCTCCTGTGGTTAGCCAGGCACATCGGCCAGACCACGAACGGGCAACCAGCGGAGCGTCGATCGGCCAGCCCTCCAACATCGGTGCCCGCTCGATCGCACATTACGTAGACGGCCCTGCCCCCAAACCCATGACCGCCGTCGATCCGGACACCAAGGTGTCCGGAAATTTCGGCATAACGGTTCCCCGGCCGCTCCTCCGCGTGGCTCTGTTACCTGTGGTCACGGGAAGCCTGGCCGCCGCCGTGATCCTCTCCGGAACCGAGCCCGCGCTCGCGGTCGTGCTGCCCTTCGTCGTGATCGCCGACGTGCTCGTCGCCGCGACCAGGGGGACCGGGGAGATGCGGGAGACACTGCTGCTCAGCGGCCTGCTGCAGCCCGCCGCTCAACTCCTTCTCGTGGGTGGCGCGCTGGCCGCCGGGCTCTCCGCGCCCTGGCTCATCGTCGCGTGGGGTGTTCCGGCCGTTCCGGTGGTGGTGATCGCGGCGGTGCGGCTCAGGCGGGTCGAGACGCGGATCTCCTGGCGGGAGTTCTGGGCCTACACGGGACCACGTTCATTGGGCGCGGCGCTTCAGGCCGTCTTCCAGCGGCTCGACGTCGTGATCGTCGCGCTGCTCGCGGGGCCCGCCGAGGCCGCGTTCTATGTCGCCGCGACCCGGTTCAAGGTGGTCGGGCAGCTCATCGGCCAGGGGTTGGCGCAGGGCGTACACGCGGAGCTGGTGAAGAAGTTCGCCGACGGGGAGCAGGAGGCGGCGCGCGCCCTGCATCGGCGGGCGGCGCGCACCCAAATGGCGCTGACCTGGCCTTTCTGGGTGATGTACGCCATCTTCGCGCCCCAGATCCTTCAGGTCTTCGGCGACGGCTACGCCCACGCGGCAGACGTCGTGGTCGTTCTCGCGATCACGATGATGATCGCCTCCGCCTGCGGGATGGTCGACGTGGTCATGATCGCCTCAGGGCGGACCAGGGCCAGTCTCGGAAACATCGTCGCCGCGCTGGCGACCACCGTCGTGCTCGATCTGCTGCTCGTCCCGGCCTACGGCGCGTTCGGCGCGGCGCTCGGCTGGGCGGGAGGGGTGCTCGTGAAGAACCTGCTGCCGCTCGCCCAGCTCGCCAGAGCGACCGCATGATCCTCGTCACCGGCCTCCCCCGCAGCGGCACCTCCTGGGCCGGCCGCATGCTCTGCGCCTCAGGAAAGCTCGTGTACGTCAACGAGCCCCTCAACCCCGAACGCCCCTACCGCGGCGTGCTGAACGCGCAGGTCGAGCACCGTTTCCAGTACATCTGCCGGGACAACGAGCAGACCTGGCTCAAGCCGTTCCAGGACACCCTGAAACTCAGGTTCCGCTGGCACGCCGAACTCCCCGTGCCCCCCTCGCCTGCCCGTTTCCTGAAATACGCGACCTCGTTCGCGCACGGCCGCCTGACCGGACGCAAGGCCCTCCTCGACGACCCCTTCGCCCTCTGGTCGGCCGAGTGGTTCGCCGACCGGCTCGACTGCCGCGTCGTCATCCTCACCCGCGACCCGATCACCTTCGCCGGCAGCTGGGAGCACCTCGGCTGGACCGCCGACCCCCGCGACCTGCTGACCCAGCCGCTCCTGCTCCGAGACCACCCCCACGTGGCGGACCTGGCCGAGGCGCACGACCGCCTCGCAAGAACAGCGGCGTTGTGGCGGGCCGCCCGCGAGTCGGTCCGCCGGATGCGCCACCCCAACATCCGCGTGGTCGGCTACGAAGACCTGGCCGCCGACCCGCACTACGGCTTCCGCGACCTGTACGAATGGTGCGGCATCCCCTGGACCGACCGGTCGGCCGCCACGATCACCCGGTCGTGCACCGGCAGGGCGCAGGAGTCGGGATTCGCCTGGCAGGGCACCTCGAAGACCGCGTTCCGCCCCACCGACAGCAGAACGGCGGCGGCCAGGTCGCGCCTGTCCGCCGCCGACGCCGCGAAGGTCAGCGCCCTCCTAGGTGAATAGCCGTCTCACCGCGCACACGGTCAGCAGCCGCACCGCGAACGGCAGGTCGTCGATCAGGTAGCGCCGAGCCAGCCGGGACGGCTCGCTGAGCAGCCGGAACAGCCACTCCAGCCCGCGATCCCGCATCCACGCCGGCGCCCGCACGACGGCGCCGCCCGCGAACGCGATGGCAGACCCGCACCCGACGAACCACGTCTCGGGCAGTTCCCCCCGCAGCCGTTCGATCAGTAGGTCCTGCTTCGGGAACCCCAGCCCGACGAACACCAGCAGGGGCCGCGCCGAGGTCAGCGCCTCGCTCATGGCCGCGAACTGCTCGGGGTCGTCTTCGAACCCCCACGGCGGGGCGTCCACCCCGGCGATGGACAGGCCTGGATACCGCTCGCACAGCGCCCGAGCGGCCCGATCGCCGACTCCGGGCGGGCCGCCGAGCAGGTAGATGGGCACCCGGTAGAAGGCCGCCGCCTCCGACAGCGACCAGATCAGGTCGGCCCCGGTGATCCGGGCGGGCACCGGTTTGCCGAGCAGCCGGGCCGCCCACACCAGCGGCATCCCGTCGGCCACCGCGATGGTGGCCCGGAGCACCAGGGCGCGCAGCGTGGGATCGCGGGCGCAGGCCCGGCAGATGTCCACGTTGGGCGTCACCAGATGCCCGCCGGACCCGCGCCGGATCGCCCCGATCACCCGGTCGACGACCTCGATCTCGGTCAACCGGTCGATGTCGACCCCGCCCACGGAGACCCGCCGCCGTTTGGGCGGCGCGACGATGCGCGTGCGCATCAGATGCCGTGCCCGCGCGTATGCAGCGCGCTCAGCACGGCCGGTGCCGACACCAGACCCGCGGCCACGACCAGCGCCAGCGCCACCCGGGGCTCCCGGTGCCGCGAGTGGAAGGCCAGGGCGGCGAACTTCCGCGCCTCCTTGCGGCGGCCGAGGGCGGCGTGGTGGAAGGCCAGCTGGCCGTAGATGCGGGCGGCGCCACGGGAGTCGTCGGCGATCTCGGGGTGCCGGGCCAGCATCCATTCGAGCCCGCTGATCCGGTCGGCCCAGCGGGTGGCGTAGTGGGACGAACCCCACCGCACCCGCACGAGCGGCCGGTCGACATGGGCGATCGGACGCCGCTTGGCCGCCCGCAGCGCCAGATCCCAGTCTTCGTTCTGGCCGCCGGGCGCGCTCTCGTCGACCCAGAGCGTGCCCTTCCTGAACAGGTAGGTCGACGAGTGCACCATCACCATCCGCGATCTGGTCAGGTCGGCGGCCGTGATCTCGGCGGCCCCGGCCAGCCGGGTGACCCGGCGCGAGCCGTATTCGACCTCGATCCCGCAGCTCACGAACTCGGCGCCGGTCTGTTCGAGCAGGCCGACCTGGCTGGCGAGCTTCCCTGGCAACCACACGTCGTCGTCGTCGCAGAAGGCCACCAGGTCGGTGTCGAGCGCCGCGATCCCGGTGTTGCGGGCGCCGGGCAGGCCGGGGCTGAGGCAGTTGGGCACCACTTTCACCCGGGGATCGTCAACGGAATCTAAGGGCGCTCCGTCGACGACGACCACGACGGCGGCCGGACGTTGGGCGAGCACACCTTCGATCGTGGCGCGCAGAGGACGGTCACCACGTGTGGGGATGACGACGCCGACGGTCGGGGTCATCGTGGCCTCCGATCGGGAGTTCAGTAATTGAGGCGGTAGCCGTACCAGAGAAGAAGGGGGAGAGTGAGCGCGGTGACCGCCCAGCGATGGGGGAAGGGCAGGTCGGGGCGCCGGTCGCGGAAGCGCACGCGGCCCACGTGGAAGCGCATCGGATTGCCCGAGACGGTGTGGGCGACGCTCAGCCGGGCGGTGCGGCCGGTGATGAAGGCCAGCGCCTCGGTGGTGTCGGGCAGCCCGAGCTTGCCGGCCAGCACGCGCAGAGTGTCGGCCGGCCGTTCGACCAGGTCTTCGTAGTGGACCCGGACGATCGGCACGCCCTTGCGGCGCAGCACCTCGTAGGCCAGGTTCTGCACGAACCAGTGGACGGCGGTGCGCGCGGGCGACCACCGCGCCATCGGACGGCCGTCTTCCGGCCGCGCGACCTTCCGCCGCCACGACGCCGCCACCGCACGCGGATCGCGCACGACGTGGACGACGGTCAGATCGAGGATCGCCGACAGGCAGTAGGCCAGCGAGGCGTGCTTGCTCGAATCGATGACGACCTGACCGCGCACGACCTCGGCCGCCGCCGCGTAGATGCGGTGGTAGGAGGAGACGTACTCGGTGAGCTGCGCCTCGCGGCTGATCAGGCCCAGCACGAACACGGGCACCCGGCGGGTGCGGTCGACCTTGTGCCGCAGTTCGAGCAGCCGGTCGGCCTTGGCCGGACGCCAGCCGCCGAACGCGCGGTCGCCGACCTCGTGCCAGAAACGGCACTGCGCGAACGGCCGCCCGCAACCGCACGGCTCGTTGGCGCGCACCCCTCGGTGCCAGAGATGGACGACCTCGCCGAGCGGCGCGACACCGGGGAGCTCACCGAGAAGGCGCTCCAGCAGTGTCGTCCCGCTACGCCCCAGCCCTCCAACAAAGATCATCGGCTGAGCGTCAGACACGTGCACGACCCCCGAAGTGGATACGGAACGTGCTGACGCTACAGCGGAGAGTAACTAAGCGTTCACCGAACGCTCAAGGATCTACCTAGCCACCGGTTTAGAGGATCATCCCGGCCCCGACGGTGCCGTTGGTGGCCTCGTCGATGAGGATGAACCCGCCCGTGAGGCGGTTGCGGGCGTAGTCGTCGACGAACAGCGGCTGGGTGATGCGCAGCGACACCCGGCCGATCTCGTTGAGCGACAGGCTGGTGGCGGCCTCGTCGCGGTGGAGGGTGTTGACGTCGAGCCGGTAGTGGAGGTCCTTCACCAGGGCGCGGGCCGTGCGGGTGGTGTGCTTGATGGTCAGCTTGGTGCGCGGGCCGAGCTTGGCGACGTCGGCCATCCAGCAGACCATGGCGTCGATCTCCTGGGCGACCTGCGGCTGGTTGTTCGGCCGGCAGATCATGTCGCCACGCGAGATGTCGATGTCGTCTTCGAGGCGCAGCGTCACCGACATGGGCGCGAACGCCTCGGCGACCGGGCCGTCGAAGGTGTCGATCGAGGCGATCTTCGTGGTCAGACCGGAGGGCAGGTGCATGACCTCGTCGCCCGGCTTGAGCACGCCGCCCGCGACCTGACCGGCGTAACCCCGGTAGTCGTGGAACTCGGTCTTGTGGGGCCGGATGACGTATTGCACCGGGAACCGCACGTCGACCATGTTGCGGTCGGAGGCGATGTGGACGTGCTCCAGGTGGTGGAGCAGCGAGGGCCCCTGGTACCACGGCATGTTCTCCGAGCGGGAGACCACGTTGTCGCCGTGGAGGGCGGAGATCGGGATGAAGCTCAGGTCGCTCGCGTTCAGCTTCGAGGCGAACTGGGTGAACTCCTCGCGGATCTCCTCGAAGCGCTCCTCGGCGTAGTCGACCAAGTCCATCTTGTTGATCGCGACGACCAGGTGGGGCACCCGCAGCAGCGTGGTCAGGAACGCGTGGCGGCGCGACTGCTCCAGCACGCCCTTGCGGGCGTCGATCAGGATGATCGCCAGGTCGGCGGTCGAGGCGCCGGTCACCATGTTCCGGGTGTACTGAATGTGGCCCGGGGTGTCGGCGATGATGAACTTCCGCTTCGGCGTGGCGAAGTAGCGGTAGGCCACGTCGATCGTGATGCCCTGCTCACGCTCGGCGCGCAGGCCGTCGGTCAGCAGCGACAGGTCGGTGTATTCGGTGCCCCGGTCGCGGCTGGTGCGCTCGACCGCTTCGAGCTGGTCTTCGAAGATGGCCTTGGAGTCGAACAGGAGGCGTCCGATCAGGGTCGACTTGCCGTCGTCGACACTGCCCGCCGTCGCGAAACGAAGGATGTCCATTAAAAGTAGCCTTCCTTCTTCCGGTCCTCCATGGCGGCCTCGGAGGCCCGGTCGTCGGCGCGGGTCGCGCCGCGCTCGGTGATCCGGGTCGCCGCGATCTCGGCGATGATCTCGTCGACCGTGGCGGCGGTCGAGGAGACGGCGCCGGTGCAGGTCATGTCGCCGACCGTGCGGTAGCGCACCGTCGACTCGAACAGCGGCTCGTCGTCGCCGCGCTGCACGACCTCGTGTTCGGGCAGCAGCATGCCGTCGCGCTCGAACACCCGGCGGGTGTGCGCGAAGTAGATGGACGGGATCTCGATGCCCTCGCGGCGGATGTAGTCCCACACGTCGAGCTCGGTCCAGTTGGACAGCGGGAAGACCCGGATGTGCTCACCCTTGCGGATCTTCGCGTTGTAGAGGTTCCAGAGCTCGGGGCGCTGGTTCTTCGGGTCCCACTGGCCGAAGTCGTCGCGGAAGGAGAACACCCGCTCCTTGGCGCGGGCCTTCTCCTCGTCGCGGCGGGCGCCGCCGAACACGGCGTCGAACTCGTGTTCCTCGATCGCGTCGAGCAGGGTGGTGGTCTGGAGCCGGTTGCGCGAGGCGCGCCGCCCGGTCTCCTCGACCACGCGCCCGGCGTCGATCGAGTCCTGTACGGAGGCCACGACCAGCCGCGCGCCCAGTTCGGCCGACCGCCGGTCGCGGTAGTCGATCACCTCGGGGAAGTTGTGCCCCGTGTCGACGTGCATGAGCGGGAACGGTATGGGCGCCGGCCAGAAGGCCTTCTCGGCGATGCGCAGCATGACGATCGAGTCCTTGCCGCCGGAGAAGAGCAGACAGGGCCGCTCGAACTCGGCCGCGACCTCACGCATGATGTGGATCGCCTCGGCTTCGAGGACGTCGAGCTGCGACGTCGTGTAGTCATGCTGCAGCAAAGCGAGTTCCTTATGAAGTTACTGGTGCAGGTCACGGATCCCGGCGAGCAGGGTCGGCGCCAGATCCGGTAGGGAAACAAGGATATCCGGCAACGAGGGGTCGGCCTGGTTGTAGACCAGCTCCGACCCGTCGATCCGGCTCGCGTGGGCTCCCGCGGCCAGCGCCACGGCCACCGGAGCGGCCGAGTCCCATTCGTACTGCCCACCGGCGTGGACGTATGCCTCGACCTGACCGGTCAGCACGGCGGCGATCTTCGCCCCGGCGCTTCCGATCGGGACGAGGTCGGCCCCCACCAGGTAGGCGAGCTTCTGTACGAACTCCGGCGGCCGCGTGCGGGAGACCGCGATCCGGATGCGCTGGTTGCCGCTGACCGGCAGCTTCGGCGGGTTGCCCGTGGTCAGCGTGGCGCCCTGGGCCGGCAGCGCGATGGCGCCGGCGGCGAGCTTCCCCTCTTCCCACAGGGCGACGTGGACGGCCCAGTCGACCCGGCCGGCCTCGGAGAACTCACGAGTGCCGTCGAGCGGGTCGACGATCCAGACCCGGTTGGCGGACAGGCGGGCCTTCTCGGTGCGCGCGCCCTCTTCCGACAGGATGTGGTCGCTGGGGCGCAGGCGCCCGAGGGACTCGACGAGGAACTCGTGGGACGACTGGTCTCCGGCGTCTTTCAGCGCCTTGGCGTCGTCGAAGCCGAGCTGGGCCCGCAGGCGGAGCAGTCTCTCACCCGCCTCCGTCGCGAGGTCTCCGGCGAGGGCGTGATCGTCTCTGATGCTCATCACTGCTTAGTAGGCTCCTGATCCGCGTGCCACGGCCGACCACGTCTTCCACATGATCTGGAGGTCGAGGGTGAGTGACCAGTTTTCCATGTAGCGCAGGTCCAACCGTACCGCTTCCTCCCACGACAGATCCGATCGGCCGCTGACCTGCCACAAGCCGGTCATCCCCGGCCTGACCAGAAGTCGTCTGCGCACGTCGTCGCCGTAGCGGGCGACCTCCTGGGGCAGCGGCGGGCGGGGCCCGACCAGCGACATGTCACCTTTCACGACGTTCACGAGCTGCGGCAGTTCGTCGAGCGAGTGGCGGCGCAGGAAGGCGCCGACGCGGGTGACCCGGGGGTCGTTCCTGACCTTGAAGAGCACGCCGTCGGCGTCGCTGACCAGCTCGACCTTGCGGCTCTCGGCGTCGCGCCCCATCGTGCGGAACTTCACGATGGTGAACGTCGCGCCGTCCTTGCCGACGCGGGTCTGCCGGAAGAACGCGGGCCCCGGGCTGCTCACCTTGACGGCGAACGCGATGGCCAGGAACAGCGGCGAGACGACGACCAGCCCGAACCCCGCCACGACCCGGTCGAAGACGTTCTTGACCAGCCGCCGCCCGCCCGCCAGCTCGGGGTGCTCGACGTGCAGCAGGGGCATCCCGGCGACCGGCCGGATCGTCGTGCGCGGCCCCGCGACCTCCATCAGCGCCGGGGCCACCACCAGATCGGTGCGCGACTTCTCCAGCCGCCAGGCCAGCCGCCGCAGCGCCGAGCCGTCGAACTCGGGACAGGCCAGCACCGCGACGGTGTCGGCCCCGCTCTGGTCGACCGCGATCGGCACGTCGGAGAACCCGCCCAGTACGGGCACGCCCACCTCCTCGTCGGAGGAGCTGTCATCGGGGAGACAGGCCCCGATGATGTGCATGCCGTGGTAGCGCTCCTTGCGGACGAGCCTGACGAGATCGGCGACGGCCCCCTTGTGCCCGACGGCGATGACCCGGCGCATGCACTGGAGTTTCGTCCGCTTGCGGTGCAGCCTGCGTCGCAGGGCATATCGGGCGAGCAGCGTAAAAACCGTCATCAGAGGTAACGCAATGATAACGTAACCACGTGCAACGTCGATCTTGGTCACATACGAGCCGACGGCCACGGCGGCCGTGAGCATCGCCCCCGCCCGTGCGACCCGCCGGAACTCCTCGGAGCCGACCCCGGCGAACCTCGGCTCGTAGGCCCGGCTCAGCCCGACCACCACGACCCACAGGACCGGCAGCGCCAGGCTCAACGCGGCATATGGCTCGACATAGGGAGTAACCTCGCCGAACCGGACGACGACCGCGAGCCCACCCGCGAGAAGAGCGCACAGGATGTCGGAGACGATCACCATGGCCCGATATCGCGCCGCCCACCCCGGCCCCATGCGCCTGACGGCCGTCTTCGGCCGGTCGACCACAGTCACCCACTCGCCCCCTTTACCGAACGTTTACCGACCGCAGGAATGCTAGCGCCAGCTCCTGGGAGAATTCAGTGAAAGCCGAGACGTACATTTCTGTCGACATCGAGGCGGACGGCCCCATTCCCGGTCCGTATTCCATGGTGAGTTTCGGGATGACGGTGGCCGGGAAGCGGCTGGGGCGCGGCTTCACCCGGAACGACCCGACCGAGACGACCTTCTACGCGGAGCTCCGCCCGATCAGCGACGCCTTCGTCCAGTCGGCGCTCGACGTCAGCGGCCTCGACCGTGACCTGCTGATCCGCGAGGGCCGCGACCCCAAAGAGGCGATGGAGTCGGCGGCCACATGGGTACGCAAGGTGTGCGACGGGACGACTCCGGTGTTGGTGGCGTTTCCGTTGTCGTTCGACTGGATGTGGATTTACTGGTACTTCATGAATTTCACGGGCGATTCGCCGTTCGGACATTCCAGGGCGATGGACATCAAGACCCTTTACGCCGCGAAGGCGGGGGTTCCACTCACCTGGTCATCGAAACGACAGATGCCGAAAGAGCTTCGTTCCACGCATCCCCACTCACACCACGCATTGGACGATGCGATCGAACAGGCGGAACTGTTCCAGAACATCATGGAATGGCGCGTTTAATGGCGTGTGCTCCGCACACGCAGGCCCGAGCGCTTTGATCCGGCGTCTTCCCTCGTCGCTCCGGTTCGCTGCGCTCTCCTGCGCTCCTCAGTCCAGACGCCGGCGCGCTCGGGCAATTCATGAGTAGACCTGGCTAGAGGTCTGGCGTGGCTGTCACTCTTCGCCGGAGAAGCGTTCCCAGGCCGACTGGCGGGTGATGCCGAGGGCCTCGCCCAGTTTCGTCCAGGTGACTCCGCGCCTTCTGAGTTCGCGGACCCAGGTGGCCAGGTCGGCCTCGGCGGCGTTGATGTGGGCGGCGACGCGGGGGATGTGGCCGAGCATCTCCTCGTCGGAGAGGGAGTTCCACATGGGCAGCTTGGGCTTGGTGAGGCCCTCGTCGGTGATCTTGGCGCTCTCGTCGATGACGGTGGCGGCCAGGCCGACGCAGCCGTCGCAGATGTAGACACCGGGACCGGCGACGATCCGGTTGACCTCGGCGTCGGCCTTGCCGCAGAACGAGCAGCGGATGCGGGTGGCCACGGTTTCGGGGGATGCCATGACGTCCTCCATTTCGTCAGGGTTACCCTGACAAATTAGCGCGTCAGGTTTTCCCTGACAACCCGGTGAGCAGGATGAGCACGCCCGCCGCCGCGATCGCCTCACGTACCCCGATGACCGAGGCCAGCAGCCCCCACAGAGCGGTCAGCACCGCGACGGTGCCGCTGGTGCTCACCGACCACGCGGTCAGCGTGCGGGCGACCCGGTCGGGCGCGATCCGCTCCAGCCGATACGTCGCCACGACCGGGTTGAACACCGCGCAGCAGGTCACCAGCCCGAACTGCACGACGATGACCAGCACGATCCCCGCCGTCCCCGGCTGCACGAACGCCAGCCAGAACGGCCAGCACACCCGCAGCGCCCCCGCCGCCCGCAGCACGGCGAGCTGCCCGAAGCGCGGCACCAGCCGCCGTGCCAGCCACGCCCCGAGGAGCCCGCCGAGGCAGGGCAGCGCGAACACCAGCCCGTACTGCCAGGGGGTGAACCCGAGCCGGCCGAGCAGCAGCACGGCGAGGAGTGGCTCGGTCGCCAGCAGCAGCCCGTTGAAGAAGATCACGTTGAGGAACAGCCGCCGCAGCGGCGGGTTCCCCAGGATGTCCCGCCACCCCTCCACCAGGTCGGCGGCCCGCATCCGGGCCACTCGCCGCTCCGGAGGCGGCTCACCGCCACCGATCGCCCGGACGAACGAAGCCGACACCAGATAGCTGAGGGCATCCGCCAGTACGGTCACGACCGGCCCGAACACCCCGATCGCGACCCCGCCGAGCGGCGGCCCGACCACGCTCGCCGACCACATGGTCGACTCCAGCCGGGCGTTCGCGACGAGCAGGTCCTCCCGCGACAGCAGGGTCTTCAGGTAGGCCCCCGAGGCGGCGTTGAAGGCGATCTTCGCCGCCGCCGCGACGACGGACACGACGAGCAGCTGGCCGAAGGTGAGCCACCCGAACACGAACGCGACGGGCACACTGGCGAGGGCCCCGAAACGCACCAGGTCCATCGCGACCATGACCCGCCGCTTCCCCCGGAACTCCACCCACGGCCCGAGCGGCACCGCGACCACGGCCCCCACCGCCAGCCCCGCGGCCGACAGCACCGACACCTGAGCGGGCCCCGCGTCCAGCACCACCACCGCGATCAGCGAGAACGCCCCGAACCCCAGCCACGTGCCGTAGGTACTGACCGCGTAAGCCGCCCACACCATGCCGAATCGCCGATCCACGCCGCGTATCCAACCGGCCGGAGACCACCCCTCTCAAACAACCATCCACCGTCAGACCACAACCCAAAGTTGTCATCCCAGCTACAACCCCTGGACCGGGATCGACACACCTTCCAGATCTCCACGTCACCCAGCGGCGCAACTCCACGCTGTGCCACACCGCCCGTCATGAGATGGGCAGCCCACCCGCCGGAGAGATCTCCCCACAGCACCACACCACCTTGCGCGACCAAGGCAGCCGACCTGCGAGGAAGATCCCCATGCAGCACCACCCTCCGCGCTCCACCACTGGGGAGATCTCCACACGGTGCCACCCTCGAAAGCTGGGTTGCACACCGCACCCGGCCGGGATGAACCTCTGCGTAACGCCGACGGGTCGACCCCCTTCGACCGGCTAACCTGCCGGGATGGATTTGGACGTCGTGCGTGGCTTCGTGGCCGTCGTGGACGCGGGGCGGTTCCAGGCGGCGGCCGATGATCTGGCGATCACCCAGCAGGCCGTCTCCAAGCGCATCGCCGCCCTGGAGAAGGCCCTCGGGGTGCGCCTGTTCACCCGCACCGCGAGAGGCGCGCGGCTCACCGCGGACGGGCAGGCGTTCCTCCCCCACGCTCGCGACCTGCTCCGGGCCGAGGAGCGGGCGCTGGCGAGTGTCCGGCCGGGGCGCCGGCCGTTGCGGGTGGACGTGATCGGGCGCAGGCTCGCCCCCGCGGCCGTGCTGGGCGGGTTCCACCGGGCGCGGCCCGAGGTCGAGCTCGACGTCGTGACGCTCTTCGACGCCGACGCGGCCATGGAGGCCCTCAGGTCGGGCGAGGTGAACGCGTCGTTCCGGGCCGTCGATCGCGAGCGGCTCTCCGGGGGCATCGCGGCGGCGCGGGTGTTCGACGAGCCCGTACAGCTGCTGACCGGGCCCGCCCACCCGCTCGCGGACGCCGCCGTGGTCAGCCCGGAGGAGCTCGCGGGGCATCGGATCTGGATGCCGGGCATCGTGGCCGGCACCGAGTGGGCCGGTTACTACGACGATCTCGCCGCCGCGTTCGGGCTGACCATCGAGGTCACCGGGCCCGACTTCGGCACCGATCCGCTGCTCGACACGATCGCGGGCGCGCCCTCACTGGCCACTTTCGTCGGCGCCGGGACCCGGTTGGTGTGGCCTGAGGAGATGGGGTTGCGCCGCATATCCGTACAGGAACCGACCCCGGTCTATCCCCATTCGCTGATCTGGCGCCGCGACGACTCCCACGCCGCGCTCGCCCTGCTCCGGGCGCATCTGGGCACCACCCGGACGGCGCCCGGCACGTGGACGCCCGCGTGGGCTAACGCGGGGGTTTGACCGGGTTCAGATCGCCGGCGTGGAATTTGTTCTGGGTGGGCTCCAGCCCGTCGACCATCAGCGACTCGACCATGTCGGCCGCCCGGTCGACCAGGAACGGCAGGTCCTTGCGCTCGGCGGTCGCGAAGTCCTTGAGGACGTAGACGGCGGTGTCCATCCGCCCGGGAGGCCGCCCGATGCCGAACCGCAGCCGCAGATAGTCGGGCGTCAGCACCTTCGTGATCGACTTCAGCCCGTTGTGCCCGTTGTCGCCGCCGCCCTTCTTGGCGCGCAGCGCGCCCCACGGCACGTCGAGTTCGTCGTGGACGACGATGAGGTTGAGCCCGGTCTTGTAGAAGTCGGCCAGCGCCTTCACCGGCCCGCCCGACAGGTTCATGAACGTCATGGGCTTGGCCAGCACCACCGGCACCCCGGCCAGCCGCCCTTCGAGCACCTCCGCGCGCGACCTGTGCGCCTTGAACCGCCCACCGACGCGCGCGGCCAGTTCGTCGGCCACCATGAAGCCCGCGTTGTGCCGGTTCCCGGCGTATTCAGGCCCGGGATTGCCCAGCCCGGCGATCAGCCAGCGGTCCACTGCATGTCTCCTCACACGCGGAAAGGTCCCCCACAGGATCTCCCTGTGGGGGACCTTACAGAAACGCCTTACTCGGCGGCGGGAGCGGACTCGCCCTCGGCGGCCTCGTCGGCCGGAGCAGCGGCGGCCTCGGCCTCCGCGCCGTCCTCGGGCAGCTCGGCGGTCGGCGCCGCGATGACGTGGAGCACCAGCGTGTCGGGCTCGACCGCGAGGGTCGTGCCCTTCGGCAGGTCGAGGTCACCGGCGTTGACGGTGAAACCGACGTCCTTGCCGTCGACGTCGATCTCGACACCGGTCGGCAGGTTGGTGGCCTCGGCCTCGACCGAGATCTGCACCAGCTGCTGGTCGAGGATGGCGCCGTTGACGACGTCACCGGTGACCGTGACCGGCATTTCGATGGTGACCTTCTCGCCACGGCGAACCAGGATCAGGTCGACGTGCTCGAGGAAGCCCTTGATCGGGTCACGCTGCACACCCTTGGGAAGGGCGAGCTCGTCGACAGCGCCCTCGATGCGGATGAGAACGTTGGGCGTGCGCAGCGCGAGCAGCAGTTCGTGCCCGGGCATCGTGAGGTGACGGGGCTCGGTGCCGTGACCGTAGAGAACGACCGGCACCTTGTCGGCGCGGCGGATCTTACGTGCGGCACCCTTGCCGAACTGGTCACGCAGCTCGGAAGCGATCTTGACTTCGGACACGACGATCTCCTAGGGATCTCGATGCGGATTAGCGCCACCCCTCACCCGCCCTAGCGGAAGGCGTTACAGGCACTCGTTCAAGCTTAGTGCAAGCTCGTGGACGACCCGACACCCAGGATGGGCCGATGCTCCGTACATGACTCAGGTAAAGATCGATAACCCACTCATCGACTCGACTCGCACGAATAGTCAAATAAGATCAGCCCAAAAAGCTATATATTGACCGCCCCATTTAAGGCCAAAGTGTTCACGAGCTGCGACTTTATGGGTGCAGCTCAGAACAGAAAAAAGTCCATTCTGGTTCATGCTGCGTCAAGGCTTTGGGAGGTAGCTTGTGGCCATGGAACGAGCGTAAGGAAATTCCATGTCCTCAGTGCAGCGCACTTCGCGCCCCATCTTCACCACTGTCGCAGTGGTGGCGGGGACCGTCGCCATCATCCTCGTGGCCTATTTCGTCGGCCGAAGCTCCCCCTCGAACGACAACCCGAATTCGTTGTTGCTCGCGTCGGCAGCGCCGACGCCGACGCCCTCGCCCACACCTTCGCCCACACCTACACCGACGGTCGAGGCCGACAACATCCTCAGTGAGGCGAAGAGCGCGAAGATCTTCATCGGGCACACCAAGGAATACACCGTCGTGCCGTTCACCTATAAGGAGCCCGAGAAGACCATCCTCGGTGTGACAGTCCCGGACATCATCTCCGGACGGAGTGTGGACTTGGTGGGAGTGGGAACGGTGGAGGCCGTCATCGACCTTTCCAGGCTCACCGACTATTCGATAGCGGTGTCCGCAGACGACTCGATCGTGCACGTGACCTTACCGAAGCCATATCTGCTTCCCGTCCGTCTCGACCACAAGAAGATCAAGGTCCTGGACACGGGCAGGGGGATCGCCGATTGGTTCCGCGACATACTGCCGTCCGAGGTTGCCGCCGTCCTCGCCGACAAGGTCTACGAAGACTTGTCCAAGAGAATCGACGCGGAGGCGGCAGCGGACGCCGAACTGTTCGCCAAAGCGAAGGTCTCCATCGAAAATTTCATCACTCTCATCGCGATGAAGTTCGGCGCCGAACAAGACAAGATCGAATTTGAGTACGCCTGAGCCCGATCCCGCCCAAGATCCCGACCCCGTCCACCCGTTGACCAGATTCCTGCGAATGCTCGGGGCCTTCATCGTGGGACTGGCCGGTGTTGTGGCCGCGGTCTCGGCCTTCTTCCAGTGGAAGACCGACTCGGGAGACTCGACCAGCCCGAAGGACGCCTGGAGTTTCGCCGTCCATCTGTGGAACCGACTTTATGCGGACTTCGACCACGCGGCCTTGGCGGCGGATCACTTTCTGAAGAGATTCCGGATCGAACTTCATCCCCTACTCGCTTTCTCCGCCGCTGTGGTTCTTATCGGCTTGTTCGCCGCAGTCGGGGTGACGCTCGGCAAGAATCGCCGAGGGTGGCCGGCGTTCCTCTACCTGGCCATCGCGGCGAACACCGCGTTCATCTGGATAGCATCCGTAACTGTCGCCGTGCCGCTGCTGGTGACCTTCACGGCGTCGTCCGTGCTGGCCTTCGGCGCAGGATGTCTCCTTACGCGCAAGGCTGGAAAACGACGAAAGGCCGATCGGTGAATCACCGATCGGCCCATGAGATCGCCTTGCCTACGAGTCGCCCTCGAACAGGCTGGTCACCGAACCGTCGGTGAAGACCTCGGTGATCGCGCGGGCGATCAGCGGGGCGATCGACAGCACCGTCAGCTTGTCGAACCGCTGCTCCTCCGAGATCGGCAGCGTGTTCGTCACGATGACCTCAGAGATCGCCGAGTTCTTCAACCGGTCGACCGCCGGATCGGAGAACACCGCGTGGGTCGCCGCCACGATCACATTGGTCGCACCGTGGTCGTACAGAGCGTCGGCCGCCTTGCAGATGGACCCACCGGTGTCGATCATGTCGTCGATCAGCACACAGGTCCGGCCGCGCACCTTACCGACGACCTCGTTGACCTTCACCTGGTTCGCCACGTCAAGATCACGACGCTTGTGGATGAACGCCACCGGCGTGCCCAGCGCGTCCGACCAGCGCTCGGCCAACCGCACACGCCCGGTGTCAGGCGAGACGATGGTCGTCGTCGCGGGGTCGATCTTGTCGCGCAGGTAGTCGATCAGGATCGGCATCGCGAACAGGTGGTCGACCGGGCCGTCGAAGAAGCCCTGGATCTGTGAGGTGTGCAGGTCGATCGACATCAGCCGGTCGGCGCCGGCCTGCTTGAACATGTCGGCCATCAACCGGGCCGTGATCGGCTCGCGGCCGCGGCCCTTCTTGTCCTGACGGGCGTAGCCGAAGAACGGCATGATGACCGTCACGCGCTTGGCCGACGCCCTCTTCAGAGCGTCCACCATGATCAGCTGTTCCATGATCCACTGGTTGATCGGAGCCGTGTGGCTCTGGATCACGAACGCGTCGCAGCCCCGGACCGACTCGAGGTAGCGGACGTAGATCTCTCCGTTGGCGAAGTCACGCAGGGAGGTCGGGGTGATCTCCACCCCCAGGTTGCGCGCGACCTCCTCGGCAAGCTGTGGGTATGCCCGGCCCGAGAAGAACATCAGGTTCTTCTGGCCCATGGTCTGGATCCCGCTCATGCGACTTGCTCCTCCTGGCCCCGGGGAAACCGAGTGATACGCGGAACTGCCCGCGCCTTGAACCGTTATGACCCTGCTTCGAGGGCCCGCTGGGCCGCCTCGGCCGACTTGGTGCCGGACCTGCGGCGGATCACCCAGCCCTCGACGTTCCGCTGGCGACCGCGTGCCACGGCCATCGCGCCGGGGGGGACGTCGTTGACGATCACCGAACCGGCGGCCGTGTAGGCGCCGTCGCCGATCGTCAGCGGTGCGACGAGCATGGTGTCGCTGCCGACTCGGGCGTGGTCGCCCACGGTCGTGTGGTGCTTGTCGACGCCGTCGTAGTTGACGAAGACGGTCGCGGCGCCGATGTTGGCGCCCTCGCCGATCGTCGCGTCGCCGACGTAGCTCAGGTGGGGCACCTTGGATCCGGTGCCGATGACGGCGTTCTTGGTCTCGACGTACGTGCCGATCTTGCCCTTCGCCCCGAGCCTGGTGCCGGGGCGCAGGTAGGCGAACGGGCCCACCGACGCGCCCGCGCCGATCTCGGCCGAGTCGCAGACCGCGTTGCGGACCACGGCGTCCGCGCCGACGACGGTGTCGGTCAAGGTGCTGGCCGGACCCACTTCCGCGCCCGTGCCCACGGACGTCGCACCGTGAAGCTGGGTGCCCGGATGGACGACGGCGTCCGCTTCCAGAGTGACATCGGCGTCGATCCAGGTCGAGGCCGGGTCGACGATCGTCACACCGTTGATCATGTGCTGGTGGACGATCCGGTCGTTCAGGACCCGGCGCGCGAACGCGAGCTGGGCCTTGTTGTTGACGCCCTCGACCTCGACGTGGTCGGCGGCGACGTGGGCGCCGACGCGGTGGCCCTCCTCGCGGAGGATCGACAGCACGTCGGTCAGGTATTCCTCGCCCTGGGCGTTGGCGGTCGAGACGCGCTTGACGGCATCTGCCAGGAGGGCACCGTCAAAGGCGTAGACGCCGGAGTTCATCTCGTCGATCGCCAGCTGCTCGGGCGTGGCGTCCTTGTGTTCCACGATCGCCAGCACGGCGCCGTCGTCGCCGCGGACGATGCGGCCGTAACCGGTCGGGTCGGGCACGTGGGCGGTCAGCACGGTGACCGCGTTGCCGTCGGCCGAGTGCCTCTCCAGCAGCCCGGCCAGAGTCGATCCGCGCAGGAGGGGCGTGTCGCCGTACACGACAAGGACCGTTCCCTCGATCACGCCGACGTTCTCGAGCACGATCCGGACGGCGTGGCCGGTGCCGTTCTGCTGTTCCTGGACGACCGCCGTCACATCCTCGAAAGAGGACAGATGCCCCTCGACCTGCTCACGGGCGTGCCCCACCACCACGATCAGGCGGGCGGGTTCGAGCTCCTGTGCCGCGTGGACCATGTGGCCGACGAGCGTGCGGCCGCAGACCTCGTGGAGGACCTTCGGGGTGGCGGATCTCATCCGGGTGCCCTCGCCTGCGGCGAGGACGATGACGGCTGCGGGGCGCGGCGCACTCACTGTGGGAGCTCCCTGGATCCGCGAACGAAACGGTCAGCTGACGGACGCCGCACGGTCACCCGCGAGACAACGTGAGCTTACCTGAGACGCTAATTGGTTCCGGCGCCTGGACTCGAACCAGGACAAACCAACTCCAAAGGTTGGCGGGCTGCCAATTACCCAACGCCGGATCGCCACCCAGCTTACCGGGCACACCCCGGGAAAGGATGCCGGTTGGGACTCACATCCGGAACGCGCCACGCCATAGCAGACCAGCCGCTTCTCCTGCAAGACAGTTTCGCGCCATGAGATGGCCGTCCCGCATACACCTTCTCCCCATTCTCGACTTAGGACTTCCTAACTTACGATGGCGTAGGTTACGGTGGCGTAACCGGACCACTTACCACGGATCGTGAGGTAGTCGATGACCGTTGTCTCAGAGCGCCCCGGCAGCCCCCAGCAGCCCAAACCCGACATGGACCCAGAGCGGAAGACCGGCCCCGAGATCATCAGCTTCGGCATCGTGGTCGGCGCGCCTCTGGTCGCGCTCGCCATCGCGGTGCCGGCCGCGTGGGCCTGGGGTTGGCTCGGCTGGGTGGACGTCGCCATCGCGTTCGTCTTCTACATGTTCACCGGCCTGGGGGTGACGGTCGGTCTGCACCGCTATTTCACCCACGGCTCGTTCAAGGCCAAGCGGCCGTTGAAGATCGCGTTGGGCATCGCGGGCAGCATGTCGCTGGAGATGTCGGTCCTCGACTGGACGGCCACCCACCGCAAGCACCACAAGTTCTCCGACAAGGAGGGCGACCCGCACTCGCCGTGGCGCTTCGGCACCTCTTTCTGGGCGGTCACCAAGGGTCTCCTGTACGCCCACATGGGCTGGCTCTTCGAGGCCGAGCGGGCCAACCGCGAGAAGTACGCGCCCGACCTGGTCAAGGACCCGGACATCGTGAAGTTCCACAAGATGTTCCCGGTGCTGGCGATCACCTCGATGGTGCTGCCGGCGATCCTGGGCGGACTGATCACCTGGTCGTGGCAGGGCGCCGCCACCGCGTTCTTCTGGGGCACGCTCGTGCGCATCGGCCTGCTGCACCACGTCACCTGGGCGATCAACTCGATCTGCCACGTGTTCGGTGACGAGGCCTTCGAGTCGCGCGACAAGTCGCGCAACGTCTGGTGGCTGGCGCTGCCCTCGTTCGGCGAGTCGTGGCACAACCTGCACCACTCCGACCCCACCTGCGCGCGGCACGGCGTGTTGAAGGGTCAGATCGACCTGAGCGCCGGTCTCATCAAGATCTTCGAGCGCTTCGGCTGGGCCTATGACGTGCGCTGGCCCAACCCCGAACGGCTGGCGGCGAAGCGCATTGCTTGAACCAACCGCCATTATGGTCCCGTGACCGAATCCAGAACCCGCAGGCGAATGACGGGCGCGGAACGGCGCGAGCAGCTGATCCAGATCGGTCGCGCCCTCTTCGCCGAGAAGGGCTTCGACGGCACTTCGGTGGAGGAGATAGCCGCCCACGCCAGCGTGTCGAAGCCCGTGGTGTACGAACACTTCGGCGGCAAAGAAGGCATCTACGCCGTGGTCATCGACCGCGAGATGCAGCGCCTGCTGACCCTCGTCACCCAGGCGCTGTCGGCGACCCACGCGAGGGTGAAACTGGAGCGGGCCGCGCTGGCACTGCTCCAGTACATCGAGGAGAGCAGTGAGGGCTTCCGGATCCTGGTCCGCGACTCCCACGCCGCCTCCGGCACCGGCACCTTCGCCAGCCTGATCAGCGACATCGCCAGCCAGGTCGAAGACGTCCTGGCCGACGAGTTCGCCGGCCGGGGCTACGACCCCAAGCTCGCCCCCATGTACGCCCAGATGCTCGTCGGCATGGTCGCCCTGACCGGCCAGTGGTGGCTCGACGTCCGGCGGCCCAGCCGCGAGGCGGTCGCCGCCCACCTGGTGAACCTGTGCTGGAACGGTCTGAGCGACCTCGACCCGGTGCCCGGCCTGACCAACTCGTCGAGGGGGCTGGTGCTGGCACCACCGATGCCTCCCGAGCCTCGTACCGACCCCAGAGAGCTCAGCCGTCAGCGCAAGGAGCAGGAGAAACTCCGGCGCGAGGCCGAGAAGCAGCGCGAGCGCGACGCCAAGGAGGCGGAGAAGCTCCGGCGCGAGCAGGAGAAGGTCCGAGCGCGTGAGGCGAGAGAGAACGAGAAGCTCGCGCGAGAATCTGGAGCCTAACGATTTCGTTGCGGGACAGTTAACACGTCGTTCAACAAACTCGGGCATATTCAGGACATGTCCGCCGAAATTACCGCGTCCGTCCCCCCGGAGGAGCTCCCCCTCCCTCTCGACAGATACCTCAACCGAGAGGAGAGCTGGCTCCAGTTCAACGAACGTGTGCTCGAACTCGCCGAAGACCCCAAGCTCCCGCTGCTCGAACGCGTGAGGTTCCTGGCGATCTTCGCGAGTAACCTGGACGAGTTCTTCATGGTGCGGGTCGCGGGCCTGAAACGGCGGATGGCCACCGGACTCCTGCTGCGGGCGCAGAGCGGCCTGAAGCCCAGCGAGGAGCTGGAGCGGATCAACGGGATCGCCAACGTCCTCGTGCAGCGCCACTCCGCGCTGTTCCACAAGACGATCGTTCCCGAACTGGTGGCCGAGGGCATCGAGATCGTCCGCTGGGCCGACCTCGGGCGCGACGAACGCACTGTGATGCGGAAGCTGTTCCGCGAGCGGATCCGGCCGGTGCTGACCCCCCTCGCGGTGGACCCCTCCCACCCGTTTCCCAATATTTCAGGGCTGTCGCTGAACCTGGCGGTCACGGTCCGCAACCCGGTCAACGGCAACACGGTCTTCGCCCGGGTGAAGGTGCCCCCGCAGCTCCCCCGGTTCGTGAAACTGGCCCACGACCGGTTCGTCCCTCTTGAGGACGTCATCGCGGCCCACCTCGGCACGCTCTTCAAAGGCATGGAGATCGTCCAGAACCACGTCTTCCGGGTCACCCGCAACGAGGACCTCGACGTCGACGAGGACGTCACCGAGAACCTCATGCAGGCGCTGGAGCGCGAACTGCGCCGCCGCCGCTTCGGCTCGCCGGTGCGCATCGAGGTCGAGGACACGATCTCGCCCGAGGTGCTGGAACTGCTGGTCGAAGAGCTGGGCGTGGCCGACCACGAGATCTACCGGGTGCCGGGACCGCTCGACCTGACGGGCCTGCACGCCATCGCCGACCTCGGCCCGACCCACAACCGGGGCGAGCTCAGCTACCGGCCCTTCGTGCCGTCCGAGGTGATCCACGCCGACGACGACATCTTCGCGATGCTCCGCGAGAAGGACATCCTGCTGCACCACCCCTACGACAGCTTCTCCACCAGCGTCGGCCGGTTCATCGAGCAGGCGGCGGCCGACCCGGCGGTGCTGGCGATCAAGCAGACGCTCTACCGGACCTCCGGCAACTCCCCGATCGTCGACTCGCTGATCGACGCCGCCGAGGCGGGCAAGCAGGTCGTGGTCGTGGTCGAGATCAAGGCCAGGTTCGACGAGCACGCCAACATCTCGTGGGCCAGGAAACTGGAGAAGGCCGGCTGCCACGTCGTCTACGGCGTGCTCGGCCTGAAGACCCACTGCAAGCTGGCCCTGGTCGTGCGCCAGGAGTCCAACGGCGAACTGCGCCGCTACTGCCACATCGGCACCGGCAACTACAACCCCAAGACCGCCCGCATGTACGAGGACTTCGGCCTGCTCACCGCCGACCCCCTCGTCGGCGAGGACGTCACCGACCTGTTCATGCACC
The DNA here is from genome assembly GCF_054661255.1 of Herbidospora sp. RD11066. Taxonomy (NCBI): domain Bacteria; kingdom Bacillati; phylum Actinomycetota; class Actinomycetes; order Streptosporangiales; family Streptosporangiaceae; genus Herbidospora; species Herbidospora sp. RD11066. Next base: position 278,974 of record NZ_BAAGDO010000005.1, on the reverse strand, counting down.
TCACCGGCTACTCCAACCACTCGGCCTACCGGCGGCTGCTGGTGGCCCCCCACTCCCTGCGGCACGGCCTGCTGGCCCGCATCGACCGGGAGATCGCCCACCACAAGGCGGGCCGCGCGGCCAGGATCCGGATCAAGACCAACTCGCTGGTCGACGAGCCGGTGATCGACGCCCTCTACCGAGCGTCACAGGCGGGCGTGCCCATCGACCTGTGGGTTCGCGGCATCTGCACACTCATGCCAGGAGTCCCGGGTTTGTCCGAGACCATCAGGGTCAGAAGTCTTCTGGGACGGTTTCTGGAGCACTCCCGCATCTACGAGTTCGGCGGCGGACGACGACCGGAGATGTGGATCGGCAGCGCCGACCTCATGCGACGCAACCTCGACCGAAGGGTGGAGGCCCTGGTGAAGGTGACCAGTGCGCAGCACCGGTCCTACATCGCCGACCTGCTCGACCGCGCGTTCTCCGACGGGACGGACACATGGTGGCTCACCTCAGATGGCCGTTGGCTTCGCCAAAGTGGCGGCGCCGACCTTCAGCAGCACCTCATCGGCACCCGGCGCTGGCGAACCGTGGACGACGGAAAATGACCGATGTGATCCACGCCGCCGGCGCCGTGATCTGGCGCGGCGACGAGGCCTCCCCCGAGGTCGCGCTCGTGCACCGGCCCAAGTACGACGACTGGTCGTTCCCCAAGGGCAAGCTCAAGTCGGGTGAACACGTCATCGCCGGGGCGCTGCGCGAGGTCGAGGAGGAGACCGGCCTGTCGGTCGTCCTGGGGCGCTCGCTGCCGCCCGTCCACTATCTGAAGGACGGCCGGCTCAAGCGGGTCGACTACTGGGCCGCGCGGGTCGTCTCGGAGAACGAGCTCACCGCCGTCGACGAGGTCGACCAGGTGGTCTGGATGCCGCTGGCGGAGGCCCGCGCGCGGCTGACCTACGAGTGGGACGCGGGCCTGCTCCGCGCCCTGACGGCGGCCCCGCTGGTCACGGTGCCGCTGATCCTGGTGCGCCACGGCCTGGCGGGCAGCCGCTCCGACTGGAAGGGCCACGACGACCGGCGTCCCCTCGACTCCGAGGGGACGGCCCAGGCCGAGGCGGTCGCGCGGGCGCTCGCGGCGTACGCGCCGCAGACCCTGGTCAGCTCACCCAGCAGAAGGTGCACCCAGACGCTCAAGCCCTACGCCACCGCCGCGGGCCTGTCGATCCGCAAGGAGAAACTGCTCTCCGAACCCGGCTACGACGCGAAGGACACCCTCCGGCTGGTCCGCAAACTGACCGAGCCGACGGCGGTGTGCAGCCACGGCAAGGTCCTGCCCGACCTGCTCACCGCCCTGTGCGACGGGCGCGTCGGCGACACCCACCTGAGGAAGGGCGGGTTCGCCGTGCTCCACCACGCCGGCGGCGAACTGGTCAGCGTCGACCGTTACGCCACCTAGTTCAGCTTGGCCCACAACTTCGGGAACTTGGCGCGGGCCCGGTCGGCGGCGGCCCGCTCCAGCCCGGCCAGCACGCCGTAGGTGAAGGTGTCCTCGCCGGCCTCGCGGGCCTTGGCGGCCTCCTTCTCCAGCGTCTCCTGGGCGACCACGCCGTCCTGGTAGAGGCCCAGCGCCTCCTGCACCGCCTCCGCGCGGGCGGCCTCGTCGCCGAAACCGGCGGCCTCCGCCGTGTAGCGGGCCCGCTTGGCGGCCTTGCGCACGTCGTGCATGGCGATCTCGCGCTCGTGCGGATCCTCCATGTTCTGCGCCGCCTCGTGCCTCTTCCCGACGCGGAGCCAGTCCTTGTTCACGATCTTGGCCAGCTCGGGCCCGGCCTCGCGGGTGGCCTTGCCGGTGAAGGAGAAGGGCGTGTCGAGGGCGTCGAGCAGCGCGAAGTAGCGTTCGCCGTTCATCGCCTCGCGGACGCGCTCGTACCCCGCCTCCTCCTGGTGCTTGAGGTCGTCGAGCAGCCGGGCGCGGACCGGGCCGACGATCAGGTGGGCGTCGAGGCCGTCGAGTTCCTTGCCGAAGCGGGCCTGGATGACCTCCAGGTCACGCACCTCGCCGAGCACCTCGCCGAGCCAGCGCAGCTCCTCCTGGAGCGTTTCAGTCTCGGTGACGATCGAGGAGAACGACTTGAAGGCGCTGCGCATCCGCCGGCACGCCACCCGCGCCTTGTGCACGGCGTCCTCTTCCGCCCGCCGCACCCGGCCGTCCTGGGCGATCAGTGCGTCGACCTGCTGCCGCAGGTAGGCGAAAACCGCGGCGCCGACCGTCCCCTCGGCAGGCGACTTCGGAAGTTTCGGTACGGCTTCGCCCAAGAGGCGGCCGAGTTTGTTCGCGGAGCCGCCCGTGGCCGCCCCCGCCTTGATGACGCGCTTGCCCACGCGCTTCAGCAGCGCCTCGTCGCCCTTGACGAGCTCGACCTCGACCTCCCGCCACCGCTCGACGCGGTTGGTCTCGCCGAAGACCGTGCCCTTGACGCGGTCGTCGGCGACCTCGGCGAGCACCTGCTCCTCGGCGTCGAGCAGCCGGGTGACCGACCGCTTCGTGTCGAGTTCGGCGACGGGGACCAGCGCGTGGCCCCGGGTGTAGACGAGCACCTGCTCGGCCAGCGCGGGCGGGACGATCTTGGCGCTGCGGGTGAGCGGGAGGGCGATCTCCTGGCGGACGCCCGCGGACTTGGGCAGTTTCAGGTGCCAGCCGGAGTCGTCGCCGCCGCGGCGCCGCCGCAGAGTGATGCCCCGCGCGGCGAGCCGCAGATCGGGAGTGTCAAAGTAGATGGCCACGAGCTGGTGGGACTTGGGCCCACTGGTCGCCGCGATGCCTTTGACGCCGAGAAGATCGGGCACCACGAACTCGTCTTGGACATCGAACTTGTCCTCGATCTCGATCGCCACTAGCACCTCCAGGTAAACGTGACACTGCCGAATTGCGGCCATGATGCCACCTGAAGGTGAACAAATCGCCTATCGAGACACGGGCTGGAGAAGTTCTAGGCGATTCCCCACCGGATCATGTAGATAGCACCGCAGGTATCCGGGCAGCAGCCGGTCGATCTCGGCCTCGGGAAAACGGGCGAGAATCTCGTCGAGATCGCGCACCAGCAGCCCGGGATGCGCCTTCTTCGCGGGCCGGAAGTCCTCCTCGACCCCGAGGTGAAGCTCGGCCTCCCCGCTACGGAACCACGCCCCGCCACGCCTGGCCAATTCCGGCGGCTTGGCCACTTCGATCATGCCGAGGCGCCCGCAATAGAAGGCGCGCAATTCGTCTTCACGTCCGGGCGGGGTCGCGAGCTGCACGTGATGAATGCCACTGATCATTTGTGCGCCACCGTGAATATGCGGCGGAAGGGGAATGGGGTGCCGAAGTCACGCCTGGGATAGGCCTCGCCGAGCACCCTCCCGGCGTCGGCCAGGAACCGCTCGCGCCGCTCCGGGCCGAGCCGCGTGAGCATGGGCCGCAGCGCGGTTCCGCTCACCCAGCGGAGCACCGCGTCGTCGCCGGGCAGGACGTGTACATAGGTGGTCTCCCAGGCGTCGACGGTCAGGCCCGCGCCCGACAGCAGCTCCAGATACTCCTCGGCGGAGTCGACCGGGTCACGCCAGGCGAGATCGGCCAGCTCGGGAGCCCATTCGGCGCTCTGGCAGAGCTCGCGGATGACCTGGTGGCTGGGTGCGGTGAAGTTCCCCGGCACCTGGAAGGCCAGCCAGCCGCCCGGGTTCAGCTCCCCCGCCCAGCGGGTCAGCAGCTCGCGGTGCTCGGGCACCCACTGGAGCAGCGCGTTCGACACGATCACGTCGACCGGCGCGGCGGGCCGCCAGTCACGCACGTCGGCCACCTCGAACGTGGCCCCTTCGGGCGCCTTCGCGATCATCTCCGGCGAGGAGTCAACCCCGTGCACCTCGGCCCCGGGCCACCGCCCGGCCAGCGACACGGTCAGCTCCCCGGTCCCACACCCCAGATCGACGACATGGCCGGGATTCTCGGCCCCGATCCGGCCGGTGAGCTCGTAAAACGGCCGCGACCGCTCATCGGCGTAACGGCCGTAGATCGCGGGATCCCACACGCTTTTCATGGCCGCGCCTCCGGCACGGCGGTCCTCGCGCTCATATCCGACGCCTTCCCTCCTACGCTCTGGTCGCTGCGCTCCCGGCGCTCCGTCAGTCCAGGCATCGGCGCGCTGCGGCATTCTCTCGATATAGAGATACTTGATATCAAGAGAGATGTCTTGACGTCAAGAAAAGCTAGACTCGTCATCCATGAGCCCAGCCGAGGATGAAGTCGACCGGCTTGTCGCGGCCTGGCGGCAGGAGCGCCCCGACCTCGATGTGACGCCTCTTCAGGTGCTGAGCCGCGTGTCGCGGCTGAGCCGGCATCTGGAGCGGGCCAGGCGGGCGGCCTTCGCCGAACACGGGCTCGAGCCCTGGGAGTTCGACGTCCTCACCGCGCTGCGTCGCGCGGGCGCCCCTTATGTGATGAGTCCGGGCGCGCTGCTGCGGGCCACTCTGGTGACGTCGGGCACGATGACCAACCGCATCGACCGGCTGACCGCCGCCGGGCTCGTCACCCGCAACCCCGACCCGGACGACCGGCGCGGCGTGCTGGTCAGGCTGACCACCAAGGGTCTCGACCGGGTCGACGCCGCTTTCGCCGACCTGCTCAGGCGGGAACAGGAGCTGCTCGCGGCCCTCGGAAGGCAGCAGCAGCAAGACCTGTCAGGGCTCCTACGGACGCTTCTGGTGCCGTTCGACACGTCCGACTCCGCGTAGGCGTGACGGACTAAGACGGAGTTGACCCTTCATCTGGTTCCCCTGAGGCGGGTGTGATTTAGGTCACACCCCTCAGCTGGATCGATCCATGGGGTGACTGATCGACATACCCCTCGATCAGCGGAAATAACGGAATCTTCACAGGAATCCCACAGGTTGACAGCAACTATCGACATCCCAGCCGCCTCAGGCAGTTGGTCTTTTTGCTTTCACACCCCCAATCCGTCTTATAGCTTTCTGATCGTTCCTTTACTGACGCATGGGGCGCAAGTGACGTCCCACGACAGACCTGGGGAGATCCACCATGAAGCGCACGCTCATTCTGGGCGGTCTGAGCGCGGGGCTGCTTGCCTCCGCGGTCGTGGCCGCTCCGGCTCAGGCTGCTGGCGACGTCGCCTCCGACAGCCTGGCCAACACCAACATCGCCGCCCAGCAGGTCGCGCAGTTCTGGCTGGGCGAGGACAAGGCCAACCTGATCGGCGCCACCCCCTACGACGTCGAGACGCAGGTCGTCGGCAAGCACGTGTCGACCGGTGGGCCCACCGCCGACACGAAGCCCGGCATCGTGCCCGCGATCGGTGACGAGAAGAAGGTCGCCAGCACCTCGAAGAACGTCAACCTGCCCAAGACCTCGGGCAAGGTGTTCTTCCTCGGCGCTGACGGTCAGCCGCACTGGTGCACCGGCACCTCGCTCCAGAGCAGCTACAAGAACCTTGTCGCCACCGCTGGACACTGTGTCTACGACACGGCGTCCAACAAGGCCACCCTCGACAAGTGGGTCTTCATCCCCGGTTACTACCAGGGCAAGACCCCGTGGGGCATCTACGTCGGCAAGCAGGCCTTCACGCACTACGACTTCGACGTCTACGAGGACGGCGACCGTAACTACGCGTTCGTGAACGTGTACAACGGTGTCCTCCCCGTCGCGGGCGAGAACCGCGACAAGGACTGGGTGTACGGCAAGTACGAGACCAAGGCTCTTGCCGAGGCGGCCAAGAAGGCGCTGGAGGACAAGAAGGAGACCGGGTCCTCGAACCTGTTCATCATCGAGGACGAGGACTGGGACCACGTCACCGCTGGCCCTGAGGGCAAGAAGGTCGACAACGTCTCCTGGAACGAGTTCAAGAAGTTCCAGTCCTATAACGTCAAGGCCGACGCGCCTGCGCACACCTTCAAGCCCGGCACCGGTGTGACCGACAAGTTCATCAGCCGGGACGAGTTCCGTGAGGCTCCCGGCACCCAGAACGACGGCGACCAGTACTGGCTGCCCGGCGGGAAGACCTTCGTCTTCTCGTACAAGCCTTTCGGCAGCCGCGAGTTCAAGTACGTCAAGCGCACCTTCTGGCTGAACTACGACGTCGACTTCAAGCTCGTCGGCAAGGTTCTGAGCATCAGCCTCAAGGACGTCGGTCGCCTCGGTGACAACGTCGGTGGCCAGGGTCTGGCGTACAACCAGAAGGTCGGCCAGAACGTCTACGTGTTCGGCTACCCGAGCGGCAAGCACCCGGACGGCAACCACGCCTACACCGGCCACACCCTGAAGTGGACCTACGGCAAGACGTTCGCGGCGAAGGCCGCCGACATCAAGGCCGAAGAGATCATCGGGGTCAAGTCGTCCTTCACGGGCGAGGGCTCGCTGGGCTCGTCGTGGCTGTCGCAGTACAAGAGCGCCCGTCGCCTCGGCTACCTCAACGGCGTGACCATCGGTGTCGCTGACACCGACGGCAACAAGCGCTACGACACCTCGGTTTCCCCGTACTTCGACGGTGAGACCTTCGGCGTCTACAAGGTGGCGGCGGCCCTCTGGTCCGGGAAGATCGTCTAATCTTCCGCCTCGCAATGCCGAGATGACTCGGTTGGTGCCCCAAGTCATCTGAAGCAAAAAGGAAAGAGCCCGGTCGGCCAACCGGGCTCTTCTCCTTTTCAGGGACTTTTCAGCCGCGCTATTCGGCGACGCGCTCCGCCAGCTCCATCCACTCCATCTCGGTGGCCTCCTTCTGCGCCCCGAGGTCGCGGAGTTCGGCGTCGAGCTTGCCCAGCTTCTCGAAGTCGCTGGCCGCCTCGGCCATCTGGGCATGGACCTTCGCCTCACGCTCGGACAGCTTGTCGAGCTGACGCTCCAGCCGGCTCAGCTCCTTCTGGAGCTCCCGGAGCTCCTTCTGGGAGACCTTCTTCTCGGCCGCGGGGGTCTCGGCCACCACCGGTTCTGCACTGGCGGCACGGGCCGACAGGGCGTTCCCGGAGGCGCGGCGCTCCAGGTATTCGTCGACCCCGCCGGGCAGCATCGACAACCGGCCGTCGCCCAGCAGGGCGACCGTGCGGTCGGAGACGCGCTCCAGGAAGTAACGGTCGTGGCTGACCACGACGAGAGTGCCGGGCCAGCCGTCGAGCAGGTCTTCGAGCTCGGTCAGCGTCTCGATGTCGAGGTCGTTGGTGGGCTCGTCGAGCAGCAGGACGTTGGGTTCGTCCATGATCAGGCGCAGGAGCTGGAGCCGCCGCCGCTCGCCACCGGACAGGTCGCCGACGACCTTCCACTGCGCGTCGCCCTTGAAGCCGAGGCGTTCGAGCAGCTGGGAGGCGGTCCATTCCTTCTTGCCGACGGTGATGTACTTGCGCACCTCTTCGACCGTCTCCAGCACGCGCCGGGTCGGGTCGAGCTCGGCGAGCTCCTGCGACAGGTGGGCCAGCTTGACCGTGCGGCCCTGGACGAGCCTGCCCTCGTCGGGCACGACCGAGCCCGAGAGCAGGCGCAGCACGGTCGACTTGCCCGAGCCGTTGACGCCGATCAGGCCGATGCGGTCGCCGGGGCCGAACTGCCAGGTGCAGTGGTCGAGCACGAGCGGGCCCGCCCCGGGGCCACCGGCGTGGAGGGTGACGTTCTCCAGGTCGTACACCGTCTTGCCGAGGCGCGCGGTCGCGAACCTGAGCAGTTCGACGGTCTCCCGGGCCGGGGGCACGTCGGCGATCAGCGCCTCGGCGGCGTTGATGCGGAACTTGGGCTTGGAGGTCCGGGCGGGCGGGCCGCGCCGCAGCCAGGCGATCTCCTTGCGCATCAGGTTCTGCCGCCGCTCCTCGGAGACCTGGGCGATGCGCGCCCGCTCGGCCTTGGCGAGGACGAAGGCGGCGTAACCGCCCTCGTAGCGTTCGACGGACTCGTCGACGACCTCCCAGGTGCGGGTGGAGACGGCGTCGAGGAACCAGCGGTCGTGGGTGACGACGAGGAGCGCCGACTTGCGCCCGGACAGATGCCCGGCGAGCCAGGCGATCGCCTCGATGTCGAGGTGGTTGGTGGGCTCGTCGAGCACGATCAGATCGTGTTCGCCGATGAGCAGCTTCGCCAGGGCGGTGCGGCGGCGCTCGCCGCCGGACAGGGTGCCCGCGAGGGCCGACAGGTCGAGGTCGCCGAGCAGGTTGGCGAGGATCTCGCGCACCTGCGCGTCGCCCGCCCACTCGTGTTCGGCGCGGTGGCCGAGCACGATGTCGCGGATCGACGTGTCGGGATCGAAGAGGTCGCGCTGGGCGAGCACCCCGACGCGCAGGCCGCGCGTGTGGGTGACCCGGCCGGTGTCGGGCGTCAGCTCACCGGCGATGATCGAGACGAGGGTGGTCTTACCGCCACCGTTGCGCCCGACGACACCGATGCGCTCGCCCGCTTCGACCCCGAGCGACACCCCTTTGAGCAGCGGCTTGGGGCCGAAGGCATGGGAGACGGATTCAAGATTGACCAGATTCATCGCCTCCCAAGCCTATCTAGACGATCGCGGCCCCCGGGACCGGTCCGTGGGCGATGACGGCCTCGCGGCAGCCGGTGAGCGCGACCGCGATCTCCCGCGCGTGGCCGGCGTCTTCCGCCAGGAACGCGCAGGTCGGCCCCGAGCCCGACACGAGCGCGCCGAGCGCGCCGAGTTCGCGGCCTTCGTCGAGGGTGCGGTGGAGGGAGCGGCGCAGCATGATGGCGGCGGGCTGGAGGTCGTTGACGAGCGCGGGGCCGAGCGCCCCGGCGTCGCCGTGGGCCAGCGCCTTGGCGAGGGGCTCGCTCAGCGTCGGCCAGGCGACCTGTTCGCCCGTGGCCTCCCTGATGCGGTCGCACTCGCCGTAGACCTGCGGCGTCGACAGGCCGCCGTCGGCTAGCGCGAACACCCAGTGGAAGGTGCCCGACGTCTCGACCGGGGCTAGGACCTCACCCTTGCCGGTGCCGACGGCGGTGCCGCCGAGCAGCGCGAACGGCACGTCGCTGCCGAGCGTGCCGCCGATCTCCATCAGCTCTTCGAGCGTCTTGCCGAGGTTCCACAGGGCGTTGCAGGCCACCAGCGCGGCGGCGGCGTCGGCGCTGCCCCCGGCCATGCCCCCGGCGACCGGGATGTTCTTGGCGATCTCCAGCCGGACGCCCCGGCCCGGCGCGAGCGCGCGGGCGGCCCTGGCGGCCAGGTTGTCGTCGCCGAGCGGCACGTCGGCGTGGTCGCAGACCACCTCGACCCGGTCGGACTCCGACGCGGTGACCTCGTCGAACAACGAGACGGCGTGGAAGACGTTGACGAGGTCGTGGAACCCGTCGTCGCGGATCGGGCCGACGGAGAGCTGAAGGTTGACCTTGGCGGGCACCCGGACGGTAATCACGTGACGGGAGCCTAGTGGCGGTGTTCGGCGATCCGCGCGAAGTCGGCCACGTCGAGCTGCTCGCCGCGCGCCTTCGGGTCGACCCCCGCCTTGACGAGCGCCTCTTCGGCCGCCGCGGGCGACCCGGCCCAGCCCGCCAGGGCGGCCCGCAGCGTCTTGCGCCGCTGGGCGAACGCGGCGTCGATGGCCGCGAACACGTCTTCCCTGGACGCGGTGGTGGCCGGAGGATCACGGCGTACGAGAGAGACGAGGCCCGAGTCGACGTTGGGCGCGGGCCAGAACACGTTGCGCCCGACCGGGCCCGCGCGGCGCACATCGGCGTACCACGCCGCCTTGACCGAGGGGATGCCGTAGACGCGCGACCCGGGCCGGGCGGCCAGCCGGTCGGCGACCTCCGACTGGACCATGACCAGGCCCCGGCGCAGCTCGGGCAGGATCTGCAGCAGGTGCAGCACGACCGGGACCGACACGTTGTAGGGCAGGTTGGCCACCAGCGCGGTCGGCTTCGACGGCAGGTCGCCGGGGGTGATGCGCAGGGCGTCTCCCAGGATCACCCGCAGCCGGTCGGAGAACTCGGGCAGCATGATCGTGACCGTCTCGGGGAGCTGCCTGGCCAGCACCGGGTCGATCTCGACCGCGACGACCTCGGCGACCTCCGACAGCAGCGCCAGCGTCAGCGACCCCAGCCCGGGGCCGACCTCGATGACGACGTCGTCTTCCCGGAGCTCGGCGACCCGCACGATCTTGCGGACGGTGCCGCCGTCGATCACGAAGTTCTGCCCGAGCTTCTTGGTGGGCCGGATGTTCAGTTTCTCCGCAAGCGTGCGCACCTCGACGGGCCCGAGCAGACTCATGCAACCAGTGTCGGGCATCCGAACGCGTCGATTTACCTGTTCGCGGCCGAGGTGGGCAATCCATGCTGGCGATAGCCCCGAAGAGTTCACGAACCCTCACAGATACGCGCAGGCCGTAGGAGAGCCCTCAGATGCAACCGACCGGCGCCACGCCGCTCCGCCCCGACGATCCCCCCAAGATCGGCACATACCGGCTTCTGGGCCGCCTGGGCGAGGGCGGCATGGGCACGGTCTACCTGGCGACCACGGGCGAACGGCTGGTGGCCCTGAAGGTGGTCCGCTCGGCTTTGGCCGACGACGCCTTCGCGGCCCGCTTCCACGGCGAGGTCGAGAACGCGCGCAAGGTCGCGTCGTTCTGCACCGCGCAGGTCCTCGACAACGGCAACACCGCCGACGGGCGGCCGTACATGGTGACCGAATACATCGCCGGTACGCCCCTGAACAGGCAGATCGCCGACTCCGGCCCGCTGGAGCCGGGACCGCTCCACGGTGTGGCGCTGGGCGTGGCGGCGGCGCTGGCGGCGATCCACGTGGCCGGTCTGGTGCACCGCGACCTGAAGCCGGCGAACGTGATCCTGTCGCTGTCGGGCCCCCGGGTGATCGACTTCGGCATCGCCCGCGCTCTGGACGCCTCCCACGACTTCACCCAGGCCGGGGAGCTCCTGGGGAGTCCCGGCTGGTGGGCGCCGGAGCAGGTGCGCGGCGAGCCGGTCACCCCGTGGACCGACATCTTCGCCTGGGGCTGCCTGGTCGCCTACGCCGGCACCGCCCGCCACCCTTATGGCCAGGGCAACATGATGACCCTGGCGGCCCGCGTCCTGAACGGCCGCCCCGACCTGGGCTCCCTGCCCTCGCCCCTGAACGAGCTGGTCAAGCAGGCCACCGACCCCGACCCGACCCGCCGCCCCACGGCCCAGGACCTCCTCATCGCCCTGGTCGGCGGCGCCCTCCCCGTAGTCTCGGCCCGCGCCCCGGAAACGCCTCGCGAAGAGGCCCTGATGCCGGTCGACGAACTCAACCGCACCCTCCAGGAGACCTTCCCCACCGACCCCCCACCACCAGAGCAGCCACCGACCCCGGAACGCTCCGCGACCCCCGAGGACGAGCCCGCCGAGGCGGCCCCCACCGACCAAGCCCCGGAGGTCGACGAGAGCGCCGACGCCACCACCACGTTCCCCACCGTCGACGAACCCGTCAGTCGCAACGCCGGGAGCGACAGCGAGCAGTCCGCCACCACCACCACCTTCGCCATCACCAACCCGGGAACGACATCCAGCGACCCCGCCACCTCGAACGAAAGCGCCGATCGCACTACCGCTGACCAGGGCATCGACTCCCCCGAACCGGCGAACGACACCGCTGTCCTCGCCGCCGTCGACCAGGACCCGGACTCCGGCGAGCCGGTCGGCCGCACCGCTTCGGGCAAGGGAGCCGACACCGGCAATCCAGTCGATCGCACCATCAGCTTCGCCGCATCAGACAAGCAGGCCGACACGGGCGAACCCGCCAACCGCACCGCTGGCTTCACCCCCTCGGGCAAGCAGGCCCACACCGGCGAGCCCGCTGACCGCACCGCCGCCTTCGCCGCCGTCGGGAAAGAGGCCGATTCCGGTGAGAAGACCTTCTCCGCTGACTCGGATGCGGCACCCGACGACGTGCCGGGCGCCGGTGACGACGCGCTGGTCAGGCAGCCGCGGTCGCGGTCCGACCGCTGGCTGATCGCGGCCGTGGTCGTGTTCGCCGCGTTCGTGGTCAGTGTCGGTGTGCTCATCGTGTCCGGGGACAACGCGCCGCGTACCGCGGTGCAGATCGCGGCTCAGCAGGCCGCCGAGGGCGACGTCGCCAAGCGGGTCACGGTCGGCGCCGGGTTCGGGGTCGACCTGGTCGTCACGCGGGACCCGCAGTGCGGGCTCCAGGACTTCGAGGGCGTCACCGCACCTCAGGGCGCCTTCTGCGTCATCCCGTGGAGCATGGTCAACACCGGCGGCGAGCTCGCCGCGATCGCCGCCGCGCCCGTGCTGCTCGACGACTCGGGCGCCTCCTACCAGCCCCACCGGCTGTCCACCCCGCTGCCGAGCGGCCTGCGGCCCGGTGGGCGCTCCGACGGCCTGCTCGTGTTCGATCTCCCCGACGACCGCAGCCCCGCCCGGCTCCAGTTCGGCGGCGGCCTGGAGGTAGCTCTGTGACCCGGCTGCTCGCCGTTCTCCTGCTCGGCGCCGCACTTCCCCTTTCCGGTACGGCCTCCGCCACCCCCTGCCCCGCCACGACCCACGCCGTGGGCGACCCCTTCGCCGAGACCGTCACCTTCGGCGGCCGGACCCTCAGAGCCCCGGGCGACGACACGAACACCGGCTTCGGCTGGGCCGTGACCACCGCCCACGTCGACGGCGACTCCTGCCTCGACGTGATCGTCGGCGCCCCCTACGCGGGCGACGACGACCACGGTGAGGTGTACGTGTTCGGCACCGGCGGCGTCCAGACCGTGACCGCAGTGGACCCGCAGAAGGACGCCCATTTCGGCTGGTCACTGGCGGCGGCGGAGGTCCCGGGCGGGGTCGCCCTGGCCGTCGGCGAACCCCACGCCGACGGCGCGCTGACCGACACCGGCGCCGTCCACCTCTTCACGCCACGAGGACGGGCGAGGCTCGACCAGGAGTCCGAGGGCATGATCGGCAACGGCGAGATCGGCGACATGTGGGGCTGGTCGCTGGCCTTCCACGGCGACCCGGCCCGCCCGGACCTCGCGGTCGGCGTCCCCTACGAGGACAATGACGGCACCGGCCTCCAGGTGGCCAGCGGCATCGTCGACGCCGGCACGGTGGTCGTGATCGAGGACGTGCTGTCAGGGGCGCCGTACACGACCAGGAAGTGGGACCTCGGCCAGGCCACGACCGCGGTGGCGGAGGAATCGGGCAACCGCTTCGGCTGGTCCCTCGCGACGACCCGGATCGGCGGCGTCTCCTACCTCGCCGCGGGCGCCCCTCTGGCCGGGCCGCAGGACGCCGGCATGGTCCAGCTCTGGGCCGACCTCACCCCGACGAAGACGATCACCGTCCCCGGCACGACCGGGCTGGGCTGGTCGGTGGCCTTCACCGGCGACGGCAGACTCGCCATGGGCCACCCTTACACGAAGGGGGCGACGGGCGGCGTACACACGACAACGGTCGATGGAACCGTCGCCGCGCTCCCGGTCCCACCCCAACCGGGCCAGCGCTACGGCTGGTCACTGGCCGCCGACGGCCCCGCGGGCCTCCTCATCGGCGCCCCCGACCGCGACGGGGTGGGCGCGGTCTTCACCGCGGCGGCCACAAAAGCTCCGGCCCAGTCGATCGACTACGGCCATGCCATCAAATAGGCGGAACTATCGGGTGAGGTTGAGCAATCCCGGCTGCTCTCGGCACCAACGACCACGATCGACAGACCGCACATCGAGTCCGCCCGGCAGAGCCCAGTCAGGCGCGTTCCCAGGGCGGTCGCGCCCGGGCCAAGCACCGGCCAGGCAAGATGCCTAGAGCAGGTCGCCGCACTTCGGCCAGGCGCGTTTCCAGTCGCCCGCCAGGCGCTGGAAGAGCAGTTGCGCGCGGTAGGTCTGCTCGGCCTTCGGCCAGTCGGTCGGGCGTTTCTCGCCGCCGACGGCGCGCCACATGGTCAGGCCGAAGCGGTAGAGGCCGCCCGGTGCCTTGTCGACGTCGCCGCCCGACTCGCAGCGGGCCAGCGCGTCCCAGTTCAGTGCCGCCACGTCGGCCGAGATCGGGATCGTGTGGGGCGGCAGGCCGGGCTTCACCCGAATGACCGTGTCTTCGGGCGGGAAGGTCGACAGGCCGGGCGAGACCCGGTCGCCCTCGCCCAGTTCGATGTTCGCTTCTTCCAGCACCTCGGCGACGGTCCGGCCGACGGTCGTCGTGGCGATGCGCATGCTGCCGGCCACGATCGTCACGTTGCGCTGGGTGCGGACGCTGAGTTCGAAGCCCTCGACCGGGATCTGCTTGAGCCGGTTGGTCGACAGCTGCAGCTTGCTCGGGTTCATCTTGAGCTCTTCGAGAGCGTCCTGGACGTTCAGAGCCACCGTCATATGGGTGCTCTCGGTACCGTCGAGGTTCAACGTCAGCGGGCGGGCGTGGCGGACCACGATCGTCATGCCGTCGTCGATGTCGGTCGGCGGCGGCGGGGACACCATGTCGCGCCCGTCGTAGGGCACCCCGGCGCTTTCCAGCGCTCCGCGCACGTCGGTCGCGAACGACCGGTGGGTGGTCAGCTTCCCGTCGACGTCGAGGGTGATCCCGCGCGCGAGCCCCAGGCCCGTCACCACTCCGACCGACACCCCCAGCGCGGCGGCGCAGAGCACCGCCAGCCACGGACCGACGAAAGCCATCAAACGGGACGGCGCCTCAGCGGGTTTCTCGACCGGGTGTTCCCAGCCCGACAATTGGCCGCCCGTCTGCGCGGGACTCTCCAATGTCGGGGAATACACGGATGCGTCCTTCCGGAAGCGCCATGGTCAACTCACACCGTACCGTGACATTGCATTACCAATCACCGAAAACGCGCGGACCGTTCGCGTTAATGATCTCGGCCAGCGCCTCGGGCGCCATGTCCTTCACTTCGGCCAGGCAGCGCAGCGTCAGCGGGATCAGATAGGGCGCGTTGGGCTTGCCCCGGTGGGGGGTCGGCGGCAGATAGGGCGCGTCGGTCTCGACCAGGATCAGCGACGGCGGCGCGACCTTCGCGGCTTCGCGCAGGTAGGCGGCGTTCTTGTAGGTGACGGGGCCGGAGAACGACATGTAGTAACCGGCCTCGACGCAGCGCTTGGCCATGTCGGCGTCGCCCGAGTAGCTGTGGAAGACGACCACGTCGGGGGCGCCCTCGGAGGCGAGGACGTCGAGAACCGCGTCGTGGGCGTCGCGGTCGTGGATGACCAGCGCCTTGCCGGTGCGCTTGGCGATCTCGATGTGCGCCCGGAACGAAGCCTGTTGATCTTCGACAGAGGCCCAGTCGCGGAAGAAGTCGAGCCCGGTCTCTCCGACGGCCCGTACATGATCCAAACGGGCCAGGGCCTCGATCTGGCCGAGCACCTCGGGCGTCGCCGCGTGGGCCTCGTTGGGGTGGATCGCCACGCCCGCGAAGACACTCTCGTGGTCGCGGGCGATCTCGGCGCCCCACTCGGAACTGCGCAGGTCGTAGCCGATCGTGACCAGGCGGGTCACCCCGACCGACCGGGCCTCGTCGACGATGCGATCCACGCTCGCCCCGGCCGCCTCGGCGGCCAGGGCGACGGGGTCACCCGACGACGCCTTGCGCTCCCCGACCATGATGTCGAGGTGGCAGTGGCTGTCGAACACCTCGGCGCCGAGCGCCTCGGGCAGCAGAACGGACATCACTTGTCTTCCAGCCGAGCCAGTTCCTCATCGACGATCTTCGGGTCGAGCTTGGCGAACAGCGGCTTCGGCGGCGCCAGCGGGGTGCCCGCCTGGATGGGCTTGTGCTCCCAGCGCGCGGAGTCGTTGTAGTCGCCGGTGATCACCGGGTAGGACCGGCCGCCCTGCTCGTCGACCTCGCGGATCTCCGGCATGCCCGTCCAGACCCCCTGGCCGCCGAGCATCTCGTGGATCTTGTTGGACGACGTGGGCAGGAACGGCGTGAGCAGCGTCTTGGCGTCGTCGACCACCTGGAGCGCGACGTGCAGGATCGTGCCCTGGCGCACGTCGTCGTCCTTGATCTTCCAGGGCTCCTGCTCGGCGAGGTAGCGGTTGGCGTCGCGGACGACGTCGAACGCCTCGGTCACCGCGTTCTTGAACCGCGACCGCCCCAGCTCGGCGCCGACCGCCGGGAAGGCCGACTTCGACCGCTCAAGAAGGGCCCGGTCGGCGTCGGTCAGGTCGACCGCGTCGGGGACCCGGCCGAAGTTCTTCGAGGCCATCGAGATCGACCGGTTGACCAGGTTGCCCCAGGCCGCGACCAGCTCGCCGTTGTTCCGGTTGAGGAACTCCGACCAGGTGAAGTCGGTGTCCTGGTTCTCCGGCCCGGCGACCGAGATGTAGTAGCGCAGCGCGTCGGCGGAGTAGCGCTCAAGGAAGTCGCGTACGTAGATCACGACCGACCGCGAGGAGGAGAACTTGCGCCCCTCCATGGTCAGGAACTCACTCGACACCACCTCGGACGGCAGGTCGAGCCGCCCCAGCGACCCGGCGGAGCCGTCGCGGGCACCCTCTCCGTTGTAGCCGAGCAGCATCGCCGGCCAGATCTCGGAGTGGAAGACGATGTTGTCCTTGCCCATGAAGTAGTAACCACGGGCGTCGGGGTTCTGCCACCAGGCGCGCCACGCGTCGGGGTCGCCCGACCGGCGGGCCCACTCGATCGAGGCGCTCAGATAGCCGATGACCGCGTCGAACCAGACGTAGAGGCGCTTGTCGTTGCGGTCGCTCCACCCGTCGAGCGGGATCGGCACACCCCAGTCGAGGTCACGGCTGATCGCCCGGGGCTGCAGGTCGCCCAGCAGGTTGAGCGAGAACTTCAGCACGTTGGGCCGCCACTCGCCCTGCTTGCCCTGCAGCCAGGTGCCGAGCGCGTCGGCGAAGGCCGGGAGGTCGAGCATGAAGTGCTCGGTCTCGATGAACTTCGGCGTCTCGCCGTTGATCTTCGACTTGGGGTTGATCAGCTCGATCGGGTCGAGCTGGTTGCCGCAGTTGTCGCACTGGTCGCCCCGCGCGCCGTCGTAACCGCAGATGGGGCAGGTGCCCTCGATGTAGCGGTCGGGAAGAGTGCGCCCCGTCGACGGGGAGACCGCGCCCATCGTGGTCTTCGGGAAGATGTAGCCGTTCTTGTGCAGCCCGAGGAAGATCTCCTGGGCGACGGCGTAGTGGTTGAGCGTGGTCGTGCGGGTGAACAGGTCGTAGGAGAGACCGAGGGCCGTCAGGTCTTCGGCGATGACCCGGTTGTAACGGTCGGCGAGCTCCCGGGCGGTGACGCCCTCCTTGTCGGCCTGGACCTGGATCGGCGTGCCGTGCTCGTCGGTGCCGGAGACCATCAGCACCTTGTTGCCCGCCATCCGCTGGTAGCGGCTGAAGACGTCGGACGGCACGCCGAACCCGGAGACGTGCCCGATGTGGCGTGGCCCGTTGGCGTAGGGCCACGCGACGGCGGTCAAGATGTGCTGAGACATGCCTCAAGCCTAGAGGCATCCGACTACAACGTCGGCTGCTTATTGACCGCCTCGGCCGCTTCCTCGGCGGCGGAGGCCGCGATGTCGGCAGGGGTCTCGCGGGAGCGGCGGATGCCCAGGATCGAGATGAACAGCGAGGCGAAGATCGTCTGGAAGCTCATGATGAAGGCGGTCGCCGACGGGACGACCAGGCGCAGTGACTCGGCCGGGATCAGCGGGCCGAAGCCCCGGTCGCCCCAGTGGGCCAGTGAGGCCACCAGGCCGACCAGACCGGCGACGGCCAGCAGGCCGCCGATGATCAGGCCGCGCTCCAGGGTCACGATGTCGATCAGCTTCTTGATGCGCGGCGACTCTGGCAGGAAGCCCTCTTCTGCCGCGTACACCTTCGTGAACAGGGCGAACAGCACCGCTTGGAAGCCGATCACCACCATCGCCGACGCTCCCACGAGGGTGTCGACGTCGAAGGCGAGCTGGCCGATGTGGACGGCGCCGAACGTCAGAGCCGTACCGGCGACCAGACCGAAGATCATCAGGGCCAGGCCGGGGATGAAGAACAGCCAGCGAGGGCTGTAGAGGAGCAGGAAGCGCAGGTGGCGCCAGCCGTCGCGCCAAGAGCGCAGGTGCGGCGGGCGGGAGCGGCCGTCGGGGGCCAGGGTCGTCGGGACCTCGCGCACGTCGAGGCCCTGGAGGGTGGCCTTGACGACCATCTCGGAGGCGAACTCCATGCCGCCGGTCTGGAGGCCCAGCCGCAGGATCGAGTCGCGACGGAACCCGCGCAGGCCGCAGTGGAAGTCCTGGATCGCGCTCGGGAAGAACAGGCGGCCCACGAACGACAGCACCGGGTTGCCCAGGTAGCGGTGGAGCGGGGGCATCGCGCCGGGGGCGATGCCGCCCCGGAAGCGGTTGCCCATCACCAGTTCGCCGCCCTTGCGGAGCTCCTCGACGAAGGGCATGAGGTTGGTGAAGTCGTAGGAGTCGTCGGCGTCGCCCATGATCACGTATTTGCCGCGCGCGGCGCGGATGCCGCCGATCAGGGCGTTGCCGTAGCCCTTCTGGTCGATGTGGACCACTCGGGCGCCCGCGTCACGGGCCAATTGCTGCGAGCCGTCGGTGCTGCCGTTGTCGGCGATCACCACTTCGCCGTCGATCCCGTTTTCGTGCATGCAGGCCAGGGCCTTGCGGACGCACACCTCCACGGTCTCCGCCTCGTTGAGGCACGGCATGACCACTGTCAGTTCCACGTTCGTTACCCCTGCCGTTTACACCTGTGATCGCCGGTCATGAATCAGACCATGATGCCGTCTGCCCCATGGGGGGCGGGTCAAGTCCCGAAAACCCCTGGCATTCTGTAACCATGGTCGCGGTCGCGGAACCCGCCGTCACAGGCGCCCCCCAGGTCACCTGGAAGGAGCGTCTCGTCGTCACGCTGCGCAATCATCGCTGGTTCGCCGCCGCGCTCGCGGCCGGCGCGCTCCTGCGGCTCGTCACGATGCTCGGCTTCGGCCCGGCGATGTGGTTCAACGACTCCTACGACTACGTGTCGGTCGCGCTCCACCCGAGGCCCCATCCGATCAGACCGGATGGCTATGCCTTCTGGCTGCTGCTGCTCCGACCTTTTCACAGCTTCACCTTGGTTGTCTTCACGCAACACCTGATGGGCCTGGCAACGGCCGGGTTGATCTATGCGCTGCTGGTCAAAAGGTTCGCCATGGCGGGGTGGGCGGCGGCTCTGGCCACCGTCCCGGTGCTGTTCGACGCCTACCAGATCCAGCTCGAAACGCTGATCATGAGCGACGCCATGTTCATCCTGCTGGTCACCGGGGTGATCACGCTGGTGCTCTGGCACCGGTCGATGACGTGGAAGGTGGGCGCGGCGGTCGGCGGCCTGCTCGCGCTGACCGCGCTGACCCGCAGCATCGGGCTGCCGATCCTGGCGCTCGTGGTGGCGTTCATGCTGATCAAGCGGGTCGGCTGGAAGCCGATCGCGGCGATGCTCACGACGTGCGCGATCCCGGTCGTCGGCTACATGGGCTGGTTCGCGGCGGTCAACGGCCCGTTCGCGATGACCCAGAGCGACGGCGTGATCCTCTACATGCGCACGGCGCTGTTCGCCGACTGCGGCAAGATGGGCCTCGACCCGCGCGAAGACCTCGACCTGGCGCTGCTGTGCATCAACACGCCGGTCGGCAAGCGCGAGAAGTCGGCGCAGGCCTACCTGTGGTGGGACAACGAGAACCAGCTCCACGTCTTCGGCGCGGGCCGCAAGTTCGACGCCGAGACCAACCGCATCGCGAGCGAGTTCGCCAAGCGCGCGATCATGACCCAGCCGGTCGACTACCTGGGCGCCGTCGCGAAGGACTTCTTCCGCGCCTTCCAGTGGGGCCGCCCCGTCTTCCCCGACGCCAAAACCTTCGGCCTGTACGAATTCAGCAACAACACCACCACCAAGCTCCCCCAATGGAGCTCCTACCGGGGCACCACCAACGGCGACGCCACGCGTTTCGAAAACGGCGAGGCCGCCACGGTGAAGGCGGCGCCGTTCTCGACCTTCATGGTGAGCTACCAGTCGGTGGTCCGGCTGCCCGGCACGATCCTCGGGTTGCTGCTGCTGGTGGGCCTGGTGGGTGTCGTCCAGCGCTGGCGGACTCTGGGCGGTCCGGTGCTGCTGCCGTGGCTCGGCGCGGTCGGGCTGGTGCTGGCCCCGGCGGCCACCGCCGAGTTCGACTACCGCTACCTGCTCCCGGCGGTCCCGCTGGCCTGCCTGGCGGCGGCGATCACCCTGCGGAACGCGCGGCTCCCGAAGAGGCGCGCAGAAGACCCGGTCGCGGCCGAACCCGTCGCCTCATAAGAGCGGCTTCTCACCCGCCGGAGTGGACCGCGTTGTAGAGGTCTCGCTTGGACACACCGGCATCCTTCGCCACGTCGGCGATGGCCTGCTTGCGGGTCACCCCGGTCGCCTCCAACCTGGCGACCTCGCCGAGAAGATCGTCCACAGAGATCTCGCGCGGAACCGCCCCGGTGATCACGATCGTGATCTCGCCCTTGGCGCCGGGAGCCCACGCGGCGAGTTCGGCCAGGCCGCCGCGCCGCACCTCTTCATAGGTCTTGGTGAGCTCGCGGCACACCGCGGCCTCGCGGTCGCCGCCGAACGCCTCGGCCATCGCCAGCAGCGCGGCCTCCAGCCGGTGGGGCGCCTCGAAGAACACCATCGTGCGCTCCTCGTCGGCCAGCTTCTCCAGCCGCCGCGACCGGTCACCGGCCTTGCGGGGCAGGAACCCCTCGAAGCAGAACCGGTCGCTGGGCAGCCCCGAGATGGCGAGCGCGGTCGTGACGGCGGACGGACCGGCGAGCGCGGTCACCCGCACCCCGGCGTCGACCGCGAGTCTGGTCAGGCGGTAGCCGGGGTCGGACACGCCCGGCATGCCCGCATCGGTGATGACCAGCACCTTCTGGCCGTCGAGCAGGTGACCGAGCAGTTCCTTGGCCCGCGCGATCTCGTTCTGCTCGTAGTAGGAGACGACACGCCCGGTGATCTCGGCCTCGATGTCGTGGGCGAGCCGCCGCAGCCGCCGGGTGTCCTCGGCGGCGATCACGTCGGCGCTCTCCAGAGCGGCCCGCAGCCGCGGCGAGGCGTCACCCGCCTGCCCGATGGGAGCACCGGCCAGCACGAGGGTTCCGAATTCCGTCACCCCCTCAGTATGAAAGGTTCACACGCCCTGTTTTTCTGCCGCGCCTCCGGCACGGCGGTCCTCGCGCTCAAATCCGGCTTCTTCCCTCCTCCGCTCTGGTCGCTGCGCTCCCGGCGCTCCGTCAGTCCAGAAACCGGCGCGCTGCGGCGCGGGGAATCGGGGTGTTCGTCGTGTTCGTGACGGCGTGTCGCCAGTAATGTGTCGGCGTGGCCGTGACCGATTTCGCTGACAAGGCGCCCGAACAGCCCGATCCCAAGGAGCGTGAGCTCTCGGTGCGCGAGCGGCTGGTGCCGCCGATGCCGGCCGATGGGCTGTGGGCCTGGCTCGGCCCCCTCATCATCGCCATCTTCGGCGGGTTCCTGCGGTTCGACCGCCTCGAGGTGCCGAAGGCGGTGGTCTTCGACGAGACCTACTACGCCAAAGACGCCTGGTCGACCCTGAAATACGGCGTCGAGACCCAGTTCCTCGACGGCGACGCGGCCAACCAGGCGATGTTGAGCGGGAACGACAACATCTTCAAGACCTGTCAGAACATCTCCGACTGCGCCTCCTATGTCGTCCACCCGCCGCTGGGCAAGTGGATGATCGGCCTGGGCGAGTGGATGTTCGGGCTGAACCCGTTCGGCTGGCGGTTCGCCGCGGCGCTGCTCGGCACGATCTCGATCTTCCTGCTGGCCCGGCTGGCCCGCCGGATGACCCGCTCGACCCTGCTGGGCTGCCTGGCCGGGTTCCTGCTGGCGGTCGACGGCCTCCACTTCGTGCTGTCGCGCACCGCCCTGCTCGACATCTTCCTGATGTTCTGGCTGCTGGCCGGGTTCGCCTGCCTGGTCGTCGACCGCGACAAGTCCCGCGAACGGCTGGCCGACTGGTACGAGAACTCGCCGATCGGCGACCTGGGCCCCCGGCTCGGGCTGCGCCCGTGGCGGCTGGCGGCGGGCCTGTGCCTGGGCGCCGCACTGGCCACCAAGTGGACCGGCATCCTGTTCATCGCCGCGTTCGGCATCATGACGGCCCTGTGGGACCTCGGCGCCCGCCGCGCGGTCGGCCTGCGCCGCCCGGTGCTGGCGACGCTCCGGCTCGACGTCCCGCTCGCGTTCGCCTGGGTCGCGATCATGTCCCTGGTCGTGTACGTCGCCTCGTTCGCCGGCTGGTTCGCGAGTGACCGGGGCTACGGCCGCAACTGGGCCGAGGCGACGTCGAGCGGCTGGCCGAACTGGGTGTTCAGTTCGATCCGGTCGTGGGTCGACTACCAGACCCAGATCCTGTCGTTCCACACCGGCCTGGAGACCACCCACCCCTACCAGTCGCAACCGTGGCAGTGGCCGCTGCTCACCCGCCCTGTCGCGTTCTTCTACGAGTCGCCGTCGGGCTGCGACGCCGACAGTTGCTCGCAGGCGGTGCTCGGCACCGGCACCCCGATCATCTGGTACGCCGGTCTGGCCGCTCTGATCGCGATGATCGCCTGGTACGTCGCCACCCGCGACTGGCGGGCCGGGGCCGTGCTGCTGGGCTACGCGGCGGGCTGGCTGCCCTGGTTCTACTTCGCCTGGGCCGACAACCGCACGATGTTCCTCTTCTACGCCATCCCGATGGTCCCGTTCATGATCTTGGCCATCGCACTGGCGGCGGGCCTGCTCATCGGCCCGGCCACCGCGCCGTTGCAGCGCCGCCGGACCGGCGCGATCGCGGTGGGCGTGTTCGCTCTGCTGGCGCTGGTGAACTTCTGGTGGCTCTATCCGGTGCTGTCGGCGGAACTTCTTCCGTACCAAGACTGGTATGACCGGATGTTGTACAAGAAGGGCTGGATCTGACCTCTGGCGGGCGGGTCCGTATCGTGAGTCACTAGGGGGGTGGTCCCGAGTGTCTCTCGGTCGTCGTCAACGGTGGGTGCCATACGGCAGACTGCGGGTCATGCCCGCACCTGACGTGGCGGCCCTCCTGGCCGAGCTGGAGCGAGCCGAGCCGGATGTCGCCGACTCGGCTCGAGTCGCCGTTGAGTGGCTCACCGGCGGCGAGGCGCTGGAGACGATCAGCCAGCTCGACGTCTGCGAGTTCCTCTGGTACGCCCTCCCGATCAAGGTGACGGGCGACCGGCAGGGCATCGCCCACGCGCTCGGCCGGCTGTTCGAGCTGGGCGGCATGGAGCGCTACGCCGCCCTGTGCGACTCACCGACCACGACCAGGATCCTGCGCGTCTACGCCCGCGACGGCGAGGAGGCCGGCACCGCCGCCTACCAGGACGCCGTGGAGACGACCGGAGTCCTGCCTCCCGACGTCCCGGAGCTCAGCTGGAGCTCCATCATGGGTCCGGAGGAACTGGGCGCCCACGTGGCCTGCGCGGCCGCGCTGGAGCTCGCCCTCGTGTCCGGCGAGCTCCCCCAACCGGCCGACAAGGCCTTCGCCAAGGGCCGCCTCGACCTCACCCGCCGCTGGCTGACCAGCCCCCGCCCCGAACTCGGCGGCGACTGCTGGCTCCACCGCGTCCACGGCGAACGCCTCAACCGCTGGGTCCTCGGCCGGGGCCGCCCCCGCCGGGAGCTCGCGCAGCCGTTCGAGGTGCGCCTGCACGCGCCCGTCGCCCCGCCCGACGAGCCTCACCTGGCGTCGCTGTGGTGGCTGCTCGACTGGGCCGAGACGGGCGGCGTGCCGCTGACCCAGAAGTTCAACGTGTCCCGCGCGCTGGTGATCGAGTCGGTCGAACTCTTCGGCTGGGACACGCTGAGCTCGGGCACCGTCCGGGGCGAGGCCGACGTGCCGACCCTGACGATGCTCCGCGAGATCGTCATGACCGACCTGAAGGCGGTGCGGCGCACCGGCCGCAAACTCGTGCTGACCCCTGCGGGCCGCAGGCTCGCCGACAACCCCGAGATCCTCTGGACCGCCGCCACCTCGGCCCTGCTCACCCCCGCCAAGGGCGAACACGACTTCGAGATCTCCATCCGCGAGTCGGCCCTGATGCTGCTGGCCGACGGCGCCGAATACACCTATCCCGACCTGTGCGAACGCGTCGCCGAAGTGGTCAACGGCGAGGGCTGGCGCTCGGCCGCCGGAGCCCAGGTGAGCGCCCGCGACCTGGGCGGCCCGATGGGCGAGTTCCAGCGGCGTCTCGACGCCCTCGACCTGCGGGTCTCCTGCGACTGGCGCTCGACCTGGCAGCTCACCCCGGTCGGCCAGGCCGCGGCCCTGTCGGCGCTGCGCACCCAGGCCCTCCGCCCGAGGCAGTACGCCGGATTGGGCTGACCCGAGCAGCGGATCGCGGGGGTCGCGCGTTCTATAGACATGACGGGTGACATGCTTCGGGACTTCGTGCCGCCGCCCGAAGTTCTGGTCACCCTCTATCGCGAGAACCGGCTCGACCTGATCCGGCTGGCGCTGCTGCTGGTCGGCGACCGGGAGACCGCGGAGGACGTCGTCCAAGACGTCTTCGCCCGGCTGCACGGGAGCAGGCCGGGCGTGCTGACCTTGGCCTATGTCCGAACCAGCGTGCTCAACGGGGCGCGCTCCGCGCTGCGGCGCCGCAGGGTGGCGTTCCAGAAACCACCCGCGGCGCTCATCCCGGAGGAGTCGGCGGAAGCCGCCGTGCTGCTGGGCGAGACCCGGCAGGAGGTGCTGACCGCCCTCAACCGGCTGCCCGCCCGGCAGCGGGAGACGCTGGTGCTGCGCTACTACCTCGACCTGTCCGACGGCGAGATCGCCGAGGTGACCGGCCTCCAGCCGAGCACGGTCCGGTCCACGGTCATGCGGGCGCTGATCCGCCTGGAACGCGAACTGAAGGCGTCGCCATGAGCCCCATCGAAGACCTCCTCCGAGACGCCCTCACGACGCGGGCCGCCACCGTCGCCGACGACGGCCTCCTCCACCCGCTGCCCGAACCGCGCCGGTCGTGGCTGGTCCGCTGGCGCGCGCCCCTCGCCGTCGCGGCCTGCCTCGCCGTCGTGGCGACCGGCCTCCTGCTCGGTGTACGCGGCCTCGCGCCCCAGCCCCTCCCCGCCGTCTCACCTCCACTCGCCCCCATCGATCAGGTGTGGCCGGAGGCCGTCCACGAGATCCCGGCCGAGGGGCCCGCCGGTCTCACGTTCACCCCCGCCGACGTCGCCGACGGCTCGGTCGTCGGCAAGGGCGAGCAGGAGACGATCCTCCGGTACGACCTGGCCACGCGCGCCTTCAATGTGGTGGCGACCGTGAACACGTACACGACGAATCTGGTCGCGGGCGGCGGATACGCCGCCTGGTGGTCGGGCGGCGCGCTCTGGTCGGCGCCGCTGACCGGCGGCGAGCCCCGGCGCCTGGCCGACGCCGGGGTCTCGCCGGTCTCGACGACCGGTCTCGTGATCGCCGGGGGCGCGGTGTTCTGGTCGACGCTGGACGAGGGCGTCCAGAGCGTCGCGCTGACCGGTGGGCCGATCGACAGGGTGCCCGATTCGGCCGGCTACGTGCTGATGGAGTGGCCGTGGGCTCTCCGGGCACCCGACCGGCTGCTCGACCTCCGCGACGGCACCCGCTCGACCGCGCCCCTCCCGCGCGGCCGGACCGTCTGGTTCGGCTGCGGCCCGGAATGGTGCGCCGACCTGCGGGAGGTGTGGCGCCGCGACGGCACGCTCACCCGGCCTCTCCCCGGGCGCCCGACGAGCCGGTTGTGGGGCTCCCACGTCGTCCACCTGATCGAGGACGACGCCTCGGCCCTCTACGACGTGCCGAGCGGCCGGTCGGGGCGGATCATGAACGACGCCGAGGGCATCCTGCTCGGCGACGAGGTCACGTGGTACCGCGCGGGCGACACGGTGACCGTCATCGACATGGACGCCCTGCGCTGACCCCTCACGGCACCGCCGCCAGGAACAGGTAGCTTCCGCACAGCGCGAGATGCACCCCGGCCTGCAGCAACGTCGCCCGTCCCGGCATGACGGTGAGCGTCCCGACGATCGCCGTGAGCACCAGCAGCACGATGTGCACCGAGCCGAGCCCCAGCGTCAGCGGCCCGGTCAGCCAGATCGACGCCACCGCGATCGTCGGAATGGTCAGCCCAATGCTGGCCATCGCCGACCCGAGGGCCAGGTTGAGGCTGATCTGCACCCGGTTGCGGCGCGCGTTCCTCGCGGCGGCCAGCGTCTCGGGCAGCAGCACCAGCAGCGCGATCACCACACCGACCACCGAGGCGGGCAGCCCGGCACCGGAGACGGCGTCCTCGATGGTCTTCGACTCGACCTTCGCCAGCCCCACGACCGCGACCAGCGCCACGACCAGCAGCCCGAGGCTGGTCAGCGCGGTCTTCGCCGAGGGCCCGTCCGCGTGGACGTCGTCGTCGCCCTCCGGCAGGAAGTAGTCCCGGTGCCGGATGTTCTGGACGAACACGAACAAGACGTACAGGCCGATGGACACCACGGCGGCGAAGGCGAGCTGCGGCCCCGAGAACTCCGGACCGGAGTTGCTGGTCGTGAACGTCGGCAGCACCAGCGACAGCGTCGCCAGCGTGATGACGGTGGCCAGCGCGGCGCCGGTCCCCTCGGGATTGAACGGCGCGGTCCCCCTGCGCAGGGCCGTGATCAGCAACGACAGCCCGACGATGCCGTTACAGGTGATCATCACCGCGGCGAAGACGGTGTCCCGCGCGAGCGTGGCGGCCCCCGGACCGCCCGAGACCATCAGCGTGACGATCAGCCCGACCTCGATGACGGTGACCGCGACGGCCAGGATCAGCGACCCGAACGGCTCCCCCACCCGATGCGCCACCACCTCGGCGTGGTGCACGGCCGCCAGCACGCACCCGGCCAGCAGCAACACGACCACCACCTCGACGAGCACCGGCAGGCTCCGCCCCCACACCGCGACGAGCGCGAGAAGGGACACGACGGGCACGATCGAGGCGGCCAGCCTGATCCGGGCGTTCATCAGACCTCCATCATCAGAGTGAGCGTCGTCTGAGCGTGCCGTTCGACGATCGCGGCGACATCGGCAGGGATGTCGGCGTCCCAGGTGTTCCAGGTGTCGCGGATCTGGCGCACCAGGCAGACGGCGGTGTAGTCGTGGTCATACCGGAGATGGGCCTCCAGGAACGCCCTCTCATCGGGCAAGAGATCGAACTCCGTGCTGAGAGCGAGCCCGAAGTCGGCGAAATAGAGCGACTCGCCATCGGTAAGGACATTGCGGAAATGGGCATCGAAATGGACGAGCCCACGCGCGCTCATGGCGTCACACCCCCGCCCGAGTTCCCGCTCCGCCCAGAGGTGCCGCGGCCGCTCGGCGAGCCAATCTCCCAGCGTGTACGGAACATGCTGCAGAAACAGCACCAGGCTGAACGACGCCCCGCCGATGGCTTCGAGCCGCCCCCGCACGGCCGGTGACCCCTTCCAGTGCGCGACCGCCCCGTCGATGCCGCCGAACTCGTCGGCGAACCCCTCGGGAGGCGAGTCGGGCAGCACCCGCCAGTGATAGAGCAGCGGAAACCCCTGGTAGCCGCCGTCGAGCACCCACCCGGTCGTCATCTCGTGAACGGCCAGCTCCCGCCACGCCGAGAACCCCGCCGAACCGAGCCCGTAGTGGTAGAAGGCGGGCAACCCGAACAGATTCGCCGTCGACCTGACGTTCTCGGGCCGCATCTCGAGATCGGTCAACGGGACCCGTTTGACGAAAACGGGCGTCCCTTCGATGTCGAGCGTGGCCGACCGCCCGCCGATCCCCGCGTCGTGCGCGGGCGCCCCCATCACACGATCGGCGAGGTCGTGGTCACTCATTTCCGACAAACGCGCCCGCACTGAACTCCCTGGCTTATCCACAGGTCGATTCTTCACTCCGCCGGGTCAAGCGCGGTGTTGGGTATTGTCGGCGGCCGAGTCGATGATCCAACGGGGCGGGGGGCCACTTGAGAGACGCACGCGGTGACCGGCGTGGACGCAGACCCCACCGCCCCGACCCCGACGCGGGCCCGGCCGAGGCCTTCGCCCACCAGCTGTGGCAGCTCAAACTGGCCGCGGGCGACCCGTCGTATGCCGAGATGTGCGACCACCTGGGTGCCGCGGCGTCGAAGTCGTCGTTGGCGGCGGCCGCCCAAGGGAAGTCGCTACCGAGCTGGGCGGTGACGTGGGAGTTCGTCCGGGTGCTCGCGGTGGGCCGGCTGGGCGGGGATCCGGCCGAGACGGAACGCGAGTGGCAGGCCCGCTGGCGCAAGGCTTTCGCCGCCATCACCCTGTCCTTCCCCGAGACCCAAACGCCCGGCGGCGCAGCGAGATCGGCAGCGTCTTCTCCAGAAGGCGGCACCCCCGGCACCTGGCCGTCGGCACCCACGCAGCCACCTCTCAACGCGGAGGCATCCACCGGCTCCGCATCACCCTCCCCGGAGACCGCCACCCTCGGTGGCGCGGCGATGGTTCCCGACTCCACGTCGCTGGTCCCAGAAGCCGTAGTCGCCGGCAGCACGGTGGCAGATCCCGATCCCGCCGGGCGTATGACGCCGCCATCCCCTGGTGCGGGGGCGTCCGCCAGATCCGCGTTGCCTCTCACTAGCGGCGCTCCATCGGCTCCCAGAGTTTCTGATGGCATCGCGCCGTCGTTCTCAAGCTTCGCGCCATCCCCCGAAGTCGCGGCGTCCTCGCCGCCGGTCTCCGAGGTTCCTGGCGGCGCTGGTCATCCGGCTCGGGACGCGAAGGTACCTGCGGAGACCGGGCTCGGTCGGCTGACGGTGGGCGGTGCCGGAGCGGTTCCGGATGTGTTCGCAGCGCCCTTGCCGGAGGGGAATGTTCCCGTTCGTGGCACGCCGGATGCGGGCGTTCTCACCGGGGTCGCGGTGCCCTCTTTGGAGGCGGAGGTCCGTGTTGTGCCGGCGGCTCGGCGGGTGCGGCGGCGGGTGCTCGCGGTGGCCGTTGTCGCGGTCGCGGTGGCCGTCGCGGGGGTGTTCCTGTTCAGCGGCCGCCCGCCGGAGAGGTCGGTGCCGACGCCCATTCCGTTGGACGAGTCGGTCTTCGAAGGAGACATCACCGTGCCCGACGGGACCCTGGTCGCGAAGGGGGAGACGTTCGAGAAGGTGTGGCGGATCAAGAACGTCGGCAAGGTCGAGTGGGACGGGCGTTTCCTCATGCGGGTGAACGACACCGTCTGCACCGCGCCCAGGAAGGTCGGGATCCCGTACACGCCGCCGGGGCAGTCGGTGGACATCCGGGTGCCGGTGCAGGCGCCGGAGACCGTCGGCGAATGCAAGATCTTCTGGAAGATGGTGGACGCGGAAGGCCGCCTCCTGTTCCCCGACAAGCGTCCGATCTTCCTGGACGTCCGGGTGGGCTGACCTGCGGTTTATTTGTCCAATGTCCAGTGGACAAATATCGGACGAAGATCGCTGGAAGTGGCGGGAGGCGGCGTGCCAGCGTGAAGGGCAAGGACCTCTCAACGGAAAGGGATCTTTGTCGTGCTCATCCTGAGGAAGGTCGCCTCACTCGGACTCACGACCGCCGCGGTCGTCGCCGCCGCCGTCGTGGGCATGGCGACGCCCGCGTCCGCCGCGCTCTACGGCGGGCAGTGCGGCTCCGGCTACAACCTCGTCAACGTCCGCGACTTCCCCGACATGCGCGGGACGGTCTATCTGACCTACAACGCCTCCACCGGCAAGAACTGCGTCGTCACCATCCGCGAGAAGCCGGGCGCCGCGACGCTGATGGAGGCCTACATCCGCCGCACCGGCACGACCACGTGGGTGAAGGAGAGCGACAACTTCACCACCTACGCCGGCCCGGTCTACCTGTCGGCGGCGGGCTCGTGCGTCGACTGGGGCGGCACGATCGGCACCGCCAGCGTCGGCCGCACGGGCACCAACTGCGGCTGACCCTCCACCCGGTCAACTCGCGCGGCGCGGTGTCCGCACGCGCATCAGTGTCGAACCGCGTTCGGAGCCGGAGGTCTGGCTCGCATCGCCGGGCGTCCATCGCAAGGCATCTGTATCGAAGCATTGGAAGGGGACCAATGAAACTCGTCAAGAAGGCCACCATCACCGCCGCCTGCGCCACCGCCGTGCTGGCCGCGACCCTCACCTCGGCCCAGCCGGCCATGGCCGCCTCGTACGGCGGGGAGTGCGGCGCCGGTTACGGGGTCGTCAACTCGGCGCCGATCGGGACCAAGGGGACGGTGTTCCTGACGTACAGCTCCACGACGGGGAAGAACTGCGTCGTCGCCAAGCGGAACAGCGTCGGCTCCGCGGTCCTCATCGAGGCCGGCCTGGGGCTCAACCCGGTCGGCAGCCACTGGCCCCAGTACGAAGGCGACTACTTCACCTCCTACGCGGGCCCGATCTACATCTCGGCGGCGGGCAGGTGTGTCGACTGGATGGGCCGCATCACCGGCACCGAGGGCGGCAAGCGCCGCACGAACTGCGGCTGACCTGACGAACAGCCCACGGGGGCCGGTGGCCTGAGGAGACCGATCTCAGGCCACCGCAACGACGAACGATCGAGGTCCGGGACCCACCCGGGCCCTCGATCGGGAGTCGCACGACGGGTCACGGCGTCCATACCGCCTTGGTGCCCGCTCAAGCCTGGCCACCACGCCGTTCCCCAATCTCTTCATCGCCCGCAATCAGCAGCCCCGACCAGGTTCAACACGCCACCTGACTCTCGCCACGCCAACGCCCTCGAGTCTCGCCACGAGAGCCCCCTCAATTCGCCTCCGGCCCATCCCGTGGCCATGGACCCGGCGTTCTCAGGTCCGCGCTCCCAGACCTGCGCTCTCGGCTAGCGCCTTCGCACCGGCCTAGCGAGGTGGGCTGATGAGCGTCAAAGCGGGTCTATGCGACGCTTCAGCAGGCAGAACTCGTTGCCTTCCGGGTCGGCCAGGACGTGCCACGGTTCCTCGCCCGTCTGGCCGATGTCCGCAGGGCGTGCGCCCAGCCGCAGGAGGCGTTCGAGTTCGGCGTCCTGGTCGCGGTCGGTGGGGTTGACGTCGATGTGGAGCCGGGATTTTCCCTTCTCCGGCTCATCTCTGCGGCTGAGGATGATCGTCGGTTGGGGGCCGCCGAACCCCTCGCGTGGGCCGATCTCCAGTGACCCGTCGTCCTCTCGATCGAGGACGACGAAGTCGAGGACCTCACACCAGAACCGCGCCATCACCTCGGGGTCACGGCAACTGAGCACGAGTTCACTGATACGACATGCCATAACGAAACCTGCTCCCAGCAGCGAAAACGATTCCGCGACCGTATCGAATGATTCCGCTCAGCACCGGCCTTCGCCCTCGGTGACGAAGTCGCGTTCGGTCATGAGGTCGCGTCCGCCGAGGTCGACCTGAATGCGTCCCGGAGCCGCGCCCAGGCGTTCGGTGTCGGCCGGCCGGAAGTGGACCGAGGCGGTGGCGGGGGTGTCGTCGGCGGAGCGGCCGAAGATCATGTAGATCACTTCGGGGTGGAGTTCGCCCAGTGGGCGGGTCGCCTGCCAGCCGTTGTCCGGCCGGTCGAGCCGGAACGACGACGTGGAGCCGTCCAGGCGCGGCGCCGTGTACACGGCGTCCCGGACCGATCTCTCGTTCTCGTTGTGGTAGACGACGACGGTGCCGGGCGGATCTCCGCACCACGCCAGCACCACGCGGAGATTCCCCTCGCCGTCGACCGTCAGCCCGGTCATCCCGTCCGCCGGTCCGGTGCAGCCGGAAAGCAGACCGGGCCACAGCAGAAACGCCAGGTATCTCCGCACGCGTGCAGCGTAGAAAGCATCGGTATCGGACGGAACCCCGATAACGCCTTATCCGACGAAAAAAACCAATGGCTGTAGTCCGGGTCATTCCGGAAAGCTGGTCTATATGCAGGCCACCGTCACCGTCACGCCGGCCGCGCTTCCCGAGGTGTTGCTGAATGTCGCCCTGGTGCGTCCCGTCTTCCTCTGGGGTGCTCCGGGTATTGGGAAGAGTTCGCTGGTCAAGGCGTTCGCCGAGTCGCTGGGGCTCGAATGTGTGACGCTGCTCGGCACCCAGCTGGCCCCCGAGGATCTCATCGGCGTGCCACAGATCGTGGGCGATCGGAGCCGGTTCGCGCCGCCTGAGTCGATCGCCCGCGATGAGCCTTACTGTCTGTTCCTCGACGAACTCAACGCCTCTTCTCCCGAAGTGCAGAAGGCGTTTTATTCGCTGATTCTCGATCGGCGCATCGGGACCTACGAGCTGCCCCCGGGGTCGGTCGTCATCGGCGCGGGGAACCGCGCGACCGACAACGCGCTCGCGCGGCCGATGCCGTCGGCGCTGGTCAACCGGATGATCCATGTTCACCTGCGGGCCTCGGTCGACGACTGGCTGGTCTGGGCCTCGGCCAATGGTGTGCACCGGTGGGTGGTCGACCATCTCGTACAGCGGCCTGATCATCTGTGGAGTGCTCCGCCGAAGACGGAGGAGCCGTTCTCCACGCCGCGTGGGTGGCACATGCTGTCGGACGCGCTGCACGCCTACGGCGAGGAGGTCGACGGCGACACGCTGGCGGTGCTGGCCCACGGCACGCTGTCGCCGGTGCACGCGTCGGCTTTCCGGGCCTATGTGAAGACGGTCCGGCACGCCTTCGACCTCGACGCCGTGCTCAAGGGCGACGCGGGCTGGCCGCGCGATCCTCTCGACCGCGATCTACTGTTCTTCCTGTCGGAGGCGTTCCGGGCGCGGCTGGCAAAGGACCTGCCGGCGTCCAAGAAGCACGCTTCGCCCACATTGCAGAAGCTGGCGTTCCGGGCGAAGGCACTGCTGATCGAGCTGGCCGAGATCAGCCTCGAATGCGCCCAGTTGGTCATCGCCACCGACGACAACGGGGTTCCGGTGCTGCCGTCGTGGTTCCTCATCGAGGTCGGCCGCGATCTGCCCCGGCTGGCGGCGGCGCGGGCCTGATGAAGAAGCAGCGCAAACCCGATCCGTGGCGCCTGGCGGTCTTCCACGGCTGGCACGACGCGTCGGCGCATCCGCTGTTCCGCACGCTGAAGGCCGACCTGACCGACCACGAAGATCTGCCGAACGGATTGTGGGCCGACATCCTCCCCGAGGGGACGGTCCGTTTCAATCCGCGGGTACGCGCCGAATCCGACCAGTGGGCCTGGGTGTTCGCCCACCTGCTGCTGCACGCGGGCTTCGGCCACCTCGACCCGCGCAACGCCGAGCCCGGCGACCTCGAACGACCCATGGGGAGGGAGAAGCGGCGGACCCCCCGGCTCCACTACCAGGCGGCCTGCTGTGTCACGGTCGACCGGTTCCTCGCGTCCGTCGGCATCGGCAGCCCGCCCCGGCCGCCGAAGGACCTTCCCCCCGACGACGAGGCGACCCTCGCCCGGCGATGGGCGGCCGGGGTCCCGGCCGAATACGCGCCCGAGCACCCCGACTTCACCATCGGCACCGAGAAGCAGGCCGACTGGCACAAATACCCCAACGAACTCGCCATCGGCGTCTCCTCGGCGGCGACGTCTGCCGTCACGGTGGCGTCGGGCGGTGACCCCTACCGGCCCAAGCCGCCGTGGGAGCTGGCGCTGGGGTGGTTCGTGTCTTCGTATCCGCTGCTGGGCGCGCTGGCGGCCGGGATGAAGATCGTCGCCGATGCCGACGTGGCCCGGGGCTGGGACATCTCGATCGCGGCGGTCAACGCCGAGGTCGGGGAGCTCTACGTCAATCCGCTGATCGAGCTGTCGACGGAAGAGTGGCGGTTCGTCCTGGCGCACGAGATGCTCCACGCCGCGCTGCGGCATGGTGATCGGGTGGGCGGGCGTGATCCGTACACCTGGAATGTGGCCTGTGACTTCGTCGTCAACGGCTGGCTCGTCGAGATGAACGTCGGCGAGATGCCCGAAGGGCTCCTCTACGACGCCGACCTGCGCGGCATGTCCAGTGAGGAGGTGTACGACCGCATCAGCACCGACCTGCGCCGCATGCGCCGTCTGGCCACCCTCCGGGGCAGGGGCCTCGGCGACCTCCTCCACGAACCCGGACATCCCGGCCGGTACGCCGACCTCGACGCCTACTACCGCAGCGCCCTGTCCAACGGCCTGGAATACCACCTGTCGTCCGGACGGGGGTACCTCCCGAGCGGCCTCGAACAGGAGATCCGCGCCCTCGACCAGCCCCCGCTCCCCTGGGACGCCCAGCTGGCCCGGTGGTTCGACGAACACGTCCGCAGCCCCGAGCGCAAGCGCACCTACGCCCGCGCCTCCCGCCGCCAGTCGTCGACGCCGGGCATTCCACGGCCGGGCTGGATCCTGCCCGAAGAGGTGGTGCGGCAGGCGACGTTCGGCGTGGTCCTCGACACGTCGGGCTCGATGGACATCCGGCTCCTGGGCAAGGCCCTGGGCGCGATCGCGTCATACGCCCTGGCCAGAGACGTGCCGCAGGCCCGGGTGGTGTTCTGCGACGCCGCCGCCTACGACGCGGGCTACCTGCCGGTCGAGACGATCGCCGGGCAGGTGCGGGTGCGCGGGCGGGGCGGCACCGAGCTGCAGCCGGGGGTCAACCTGCTCGAACGCGCCGACGACTTCCCCCGAGACGGGCCCGTCCTGATCATCACCGACGGGTGGTGCGACGTGATCCGGGTGCGGCGCGAGCACGCGTACCTGCTCCCGGAAGGGGCCTCGCTGCCGTTCCGGCCGCGCGGCCCGGTGTTCCGCATGCGCTGAGACCGGCCTCTGTTGTCCAGTGGCCAATAAGCTGCCGCCCATGACACCCAGAAGGCGGCGCAGTCCCGAGGAATCACGCGCGGAACTTCTGACCGCGGCGGCCCTGCTGATCAGGGAACACGGCCCCGACGCCGTCACCCTGCGCCAGATCGCCGAGGCCGCCGGTGTCGCCCACGGGCTCGTGACCCACTATTTCGGCACCTACGCCGCGCTGGTCCGCGAGGTGCTGACCGCCGAGAACGACCGCATCGAGGTGGCGGTCCGCGAGCGGATCAGGGCCGAGCAGGGCGTGCCGACCGCGGCGGGGATCACAGGCGTGCTGTTCGACACCCTGGCCGACGAACGCTACCTGCGCCTGTTCGTCTGGGCCGAGATGAACGCCGGATACCGGGGGTCGGTCCGGCCGGAACTGGTCGAGCTGATCGACGCGATCGAGGCCGGGATCCGGGAGGCGCTGGCGGGCGGGCCGGTTCCGACCCGCGCCCGCATCGAGGCGGTGGCGCTGATCGGGCTGTCGGCGGCGTACGGGTTCGCCATCGGCGGGCGGTCGTGGCTGGCGGGCCTGGGACACGATCCCGACGACCCGGCGCACGAGACGGAGTTCCGGGCCGAGCTGGCCACCGCGCTCGGCAACCACATGACTTATTGGCCAAATGGATAATAAAATGCCCACATGACGGACCAAGGAGTACGCGCCTCCGACGGAGACCGCGATCGCGCGGCCGAGCGCTTACAGAAGGCCGCGGCCGAGGGACGGATCACGCTCACCGAACTCGACCGGCGGCTCACCGACGTCTACGAGGCCAAGACACAGGCCGAACTGGACCGGGTGGGGCACGACCTCCCCCGGCCCGAGCGCGCCGACACCCTGGTGGTCGGCGCCGAGCCCGGCTCCCGCTTCGCGATGAGCGTGTTCGGCTGGTTCAGCCGCCGGGGCCGGTGGGTCGTCCCGCGCGGGTTCACGTCGCTGGCGATGTTCGGCGGAGGTGAGATCGACCTGCGGGACGCGCGGTTCGCCGGGCGGGAGGTCCGGGTGCGGGTGTTCGCGCTGTGGGGCTACACGGAGGTGGCCGTCCCCGACGACCTCGACGTCGAGGTCAAGGGGTTCGGACTGTTCGGGGTGTTCGACAGAGGCGCCGCCCGCAGAAGACCGGGCGGGCCCAAGGTCGTGATCAGCGGCCTCGCCCTGTTCGGCGGAGTCCGCACGAAGACCTACTCGGCGACGGCGACGTAGCCCCCGCGCACATCCCCCCGGGCTTCGCTGAGATCGATCTCGACCCCGGGCAGCGCCCGCTGAAGGCGTTCACCCATGGACGTGGTCAGGAAGTGATGGTGCAGGTCGAGTCGGCGTAGGTGGGTGAGCGGCTGACCACTCAGCAGGGCCTCGGCTCCGGCGTCACTCAGCATCCCCATGGCCAGGCTGAGCTCCTCCAGCCGCGCGGTGACCGGCGCCACGGCCACGGCGGCGGCCACCTCGTCCTGGATCTCGCTGTCACGGAGCCCCAATCGACGCAACGAGGGCAGCCCCGTCCCCCGCAGGATCCCGTCGAGATCGCCCTCGGTCGCGCCGCCGCCGTATTCGGTCACGCCGAGCCACAGCTCCAGGTGCTCCAGCGCGGGCAGCTCGCTCTGCCCGATCGCCCGGACGACCTCCTCGGGCAGCCCACCCGTCTCGAACCGCAGCACCTTGAGAGACTCGTGCCGCACGGGACGGAGCTCCAGCCCCTCACTGCCGCGCACGTCGAGCCGCTCCAGCAGCGGGAACGCCTCCAGGATCGGGGTGATGTCACCCTGCTCGATCCAGGAGATCTGGTAGTCGATGTCGATCAGGCACAGGAACAGCGCCCGCAACCCGGGCAGCCGATGGGCGTTGGCGGCGAGCACGGCCGGGGCGTGGACGGCGCTGATCCCGGGAACCACGATGGCCCGGATCTGAGCGCCGTCGACGGTGGCGAGCAGCTTCTCCAACCCCTCTGTGAACCCGGCGTGACTGGCCGGCTCGTAGAGTTCGGCACCCCACAAGGGCCACGCGAAGCCCCCGGGATCACCTCCGGGCGGGCGGTGCCCAACGACGGGCAGCCCGGCGAAGGTGTCGCGGTGGGCGCCCATCCGGTCGAAGCGGTAGCACTCGTCGTCGTGGAGGAAGGTCTCGCCGCAGTCGCGCGGGTCGGCCGGGCGGCCGGGATGGAGCGCGTCGAGATGTCTGTCGTGTTCGGCGTCGTCGAAATACATCTCGTTGCCTTCGGGGAACATGCGGCGTCCTCGGTCAGGGGGGCGGGGTTCCGTCCTACCAAAGGCGAACGACAATTCCATGCAACCTCCGCCCCTCGAGGCGCATTAGAGCAGTGACGAGGAGGGGAGGCGCATGCACGACGCCGAGTTCACCGACTACGTGTCGGCGAAGTCGTTGTGGTTACGTCAGGTCGCGTTCCTCCTGTGCGGCGACTGGCACGCCGCCGACGAACTGGTGCAGGTCGCCGTCACCCGGCTCTACCTGAACTGGCTGCGGGTACGCGCGGTCGAGAACCCCGACGGCTACGCGCGTACCGTCCTGGTCAACGCCTACCTGGCCGAACGCCGTTCCTCGTGGGCCCGCCGCTCCCCCTGCGCATCCACGGACTCCCCGAAGACCTGGACGTCACCGAAGTCCACTTCTGGCGCCCCCGACCCAACGACGACACGGGCTGGGACCTCGTGATGTTCTATGCAAAAACAGACAAGACAAGCGTCACCATCCGGGTCGGCCTGAAGCCGATGTCGGACGGCTCCTGCGATTCGGCCAATGGCCTCCATGTCTGCGTACAGGCGCAGAATCGGGGTGACGCCGACGACCTGCTCGGCCGAATCACCCTGCTCGGCCCCGACGAGAGCCGGTGGACGACGAACGTCGTCACCTGACGGCGTCGAGCCAGGCGAGCAGGCGAGCGCCCTCGCGGTCCATGACCGCGGGGTCGCGCAGGGCGTTGGCCAGCAGCGACATCCCCTGGTAGGCGCCCACCAGGGTCAGCGCGAGCCCGTCGGGATCGGCCAGGCCCAGCTCACGGAACTGACTTTCCACCCACGTGAGCAGCAGCCGGATGACCCGCCCCGCCTCGGCGTCGAGCCCGCCGCCGTCGCGTTTGTCCAGCTCGGCGGCGAGGGTGCCGGTCGGGCAGCCGTAGCGGGCGGCGAGGTCGCGCTGGCTCACCCACGCCTCGACCAGCCCTTTGAGCCGCTCGCGAGGATCGGGAAGCCGGT
Source organism: Herbidospora sp. RD11066 (assembly GCF_054661255.1). Classification (NCBI taxonomy): domain Bacteria; kingdom Bacillati; phylum Actinomycetota; class Actinomycetes; order Streptosporangiales; family Streptosporangiaceae; genus Herbidospora; species Herbidospora sp. RD11066. Next base: position 241,071 of record NZ_BAAGDO010000005.1, on the reverse strand, counting down.
CGAGACCACTGGTCAGCAGCTCCAGCTGACGCGCGTGCTCCGACAGGGCGGCCGCGACCAGATCGTCTTTGGTCTTGAAGTAGTAGTAGACGTTGCCCACGGGCACCTCGGCCGCGCGCGCGATGTCGGCGATGGTGGTGCGCTCGGCCCCCTGCCGATGCACGACTTCGGCCGCCGCCCGCGTGAGCCGCTGCCGCTTCGATTTCAAGTCAGTCACCTGACTAATTCTATGCTACGTTCTTATCAGTCAGTCGACTAACTAAGGAGTTCGTCATGATCGTCGTCACAGGTGCCACCGGCAACGTCGGCCGCACGCTGGTCCGCCTGCTCGCCGGGCAGGGCCACGAGGTGACCGCCGTGTCCCGCCGCATCACCCCCGCCGACGTGCCATCCGGCGTCCGCGCCGTCGCCGCCGACCTCTCCCGACCGACCACCGACCTGCCCTCCGAGGCCGACGCGGTGTTCCTGCTGGTCGGCGGCGACCTGATGATGGCCGGCGACCCCGCCCGCGCCGTCGCCCCCTTCGCGGGCTCCGGCCGGATCGTCCTGCTCTCCTCGCAGGGGGTGGCCACCCGCCCCGATTCGCTCTCCCACGGGCGCGCCTTCGCCGCCTTCGAACAGGCCGTCATTCGCTCGGGCGCGGAATGGACCTTTCTGCGCCCCGGTGGCTTCGCCTCCAACGCCTATGCCTGGACGTCCTCCGTCACCACCACCCGCACCGTCGCCGCCCCGTTCGGCGACATCGGCCTCCCGGTCGTCGACCCCGACGACATCGCCGCCGTGGCCGCCGTCACCCTCACCGAATCAGGCCACGCAAAGGAGATCTACGAACTGACCGGCCCCGAAGCGATCACCCCGCGGCGGCGTGCGGCCGCCATCGCCGCCGCCATCGGCGAGCCGATCACCTTCACCGACCAGACCAGAGAGGAGGCCCGCACCCAGATGCTGGCCTTTATGCCCGCCCCGGTCGCCGACACGACCCTCGACATCCTCGGCACCCCGACCATCCAGGAGCAGAGCGTCAGCCCCGACGTCGAGAGGGTCCTCGGCCGCGCCCCCGCCACCTTCGCGGCGTGGGCGGAACGCAACGCCGCGGCCTTCCGCTGACGCGGGCTGCAGTGACCCGCAAGGCCATTCCAAGATCACCACACCACGCTGACCGGCATGACGATCGCACTGATCACCGGCGCCAACAAGGGAATCGGCCACGAGACGGCCCGCCTCCTCGGCGAAGCGGGCGCCACCGTCCTCGTCGGCGCCCGCTCCGAAGAACGCGGCACCGCCGCCGTGACCCGCCTCAGGGAGGGCGGCGCCGACGCGGTCTTCATCCCCCTGGACGTCACCGACCAGGCCACGATCGACGCCGCCGCCAAGTGGATCGAGGCGGAGTACGACCACCTCGACATCCTGGTCAACAACGCCGGCACCCTCCACCCCGCCGACGGCGCGGGCCCGAGCTCGACCCCGGTCTCCGCCGTGCGGGAGACACTGGAGACCAACGTCATCGGCGTGATCGCCGTGACCAACGCCATGCTCCCGCTGCTGCGCCGGTCGGCGGCGGGCCGGATCGTCAACGTGGGCAGCGAACTCGGCTCGCTGGCCGTCGTCACCGACCCGGAGAACGCCTTCTACCCGTTCAACATGCTGGCGTACAACACGGGAAAGACGGCGGTGAGCGCGATCACCGTGGCGTACGCGAAGGAGCTTTCGGCGACGAACATCAAGGTCAACGCCGGAAACCCCGGCTACTGCGCCACCGACATGAACGGCCACCAGGGCCACCGATCGGCGGCCGAGGGCGCCGCCGAGCTGGTCCGCCTGGCCACCCTGCCGGTCGACGGCCCGACGGGCGGCTTCTTCCGTGAGGGCTCCCCTATGCCGTGGTGAACGCCGTCCTGGCCTGCTCGATCTGCCCCACGATGACCTGGGCGCCGTGGGCGAGCGCGATGGCGTGGGCGTCGTCGAGGATCGCGAGCGCGTCCGCCCGGCGATCCTGGGCGGACGCGACATAGGCCAGCCCGATCATGTTGGCCGCCACGACGGGCAGGGATCCGGCCTCCCGGAACAGCCGCGACGACTCCTCCAGCCGCTCGCGCGCCTCGTCGAGCCGACCGCCCATGTGCGCCGCGATCCCCAGATGGCGCAGCGCCTCCCCCTGGGTCGCCTGGTCCCCCATCTGGCGAGCCCGTTCGAACAGGGGAACCGCCGTCTCGTTGTCCCGGCGGATGACCTGGTGCAGGCAGCCGACCCAGAACAGCGCCTCGGCCTCGCCGCGGGTATCCCCCAACGCCCGGTAGAGCTCGACCGCCCGCTCGAACAACGGCAGCTCGGCGGGGTCCTCGCCACGCGCCCGGTCAGCGAGGAACCGTCCGTGCAGAATCCGCCCACGGGCCAGCGCGAGATCGGCCTCCACCGCGTCGAGCGTCCGGTCGGCCTCGACCGGCGTCTCGGCGTCACCCAGGTTCCAGGGCATCGTCGCCCTCCCATCGCAGCAGATCGCCCGGCTGGCATTCGAGCACCTCGCACAGCGCCGCGAGCGTCGCGAACCGCACCGCCTTCGCCCGCCCGTTCTTGAGCACCGCCAGGTTGGCGGGCGTGATCCCGACACGATCGGCGAGGTCGCCGACGGACATCTTCCGCCGGGCCAGCATCACGTCGATGTCGACGACGATGGGCACTAGATCACCTCGTCCAGCTCGGCCCGCATCTGCGCCGCCTGAGCGAGCAGCATCCGCAGCACGAGCACGATGAGCGCGCCCCCCAGAATCCCCAGCCCGACCCCGCCCATGATGACCGTGACGCCCGGATCTTCCCGCTGCCCCGGCGCGTTGAGCGCCGTGACCGTGAACCACAGCAGAGCGGCCACCACGATCGCGCCGATCACCCGGTCGACGTAACGGAAGGCGGCGTGAGAGAACACCGTCCCGTGCCGCACCATCGTCACCAGCCGCCAGACGCTGACCACCACGACCTGGACCGCCAGCATCCCCACGATCAGAATCAGCCGCATCGGCGTGAGCGGGAGCGTCTCGTCGTCGGGCCCGACGGTCAATGTCACGATCATCGATCCCTGTACGAGCACCGTACCGACGAACACCACCGCGAGCACGACCCGAAGCGCACTCACTGTCAGCTTCCCCATAACGCATCCTTCTATCGAATGACGTTGGGAATCTATCGACTTTCGATAGATCAGACAAGAGCGCTACTCGGCGAGCTCCGCCAGCACGGCCCGCGCGGTGGCCCACCGCCGAGGACCGACCCGCTCCCGCCACTCCCGCTCGATGTCCTCGATCGCGGCCGAACACGCCTTCTGCAACTCGACCCCCCGGGGCGTCGGCGCCACGATCCGCACCCGCCGATCGTTCGGATCGGCCGACACCCGCACGAACCCTTCCTGCTCCAGCGTGGCGACGAACTCCCCCATGGCCTGCTTGGTCATCGACGCACGCCGGGCCAGATCGGTCAGCCGGATGCCGTCGACGGGCATCAGATTCATCACCCGGAGAAACGACCCCCGCAGCCCAGGCGCGTGTTCGGCCATCGCCGCCTCCATGGCGCGCTTGGACGCCCGCAACACCCGCTCGATGAGCGCGAGAACGTGGTCGGGATCGCTGGCCAAAGTCATAAGGTTACCTTACTATCCCATGTAGTCAGGTAACCTTATCTTCGGAGCCCGCCATGTCGACCCATCTGATCGGCTCCACCTCCGTGAGCGACGCCGAACTCACCGACATCGTGACCCGCGCCCTCGGCCGACCCGTCGTCGTCAAGACCTGGTCGGCGGACGAGGTGGACTATCCGGTCTTCGGCTCCCCCAGCACGGGCACGCTGCGGCGAGTCCACGGCGTCACGGACGACGGCGAGCCGTTCCGCGTCTTCCTCAAGGTCGTCCACAGCCCCCGGCACTGGCCCCACCTGCACATGCTGCCCGAGCCCGCCCGTCAGGCGTTCGTCGACAACTTCCCCTGGCGAACCGAACTCGCCGCCTGGCAGCCCGACTTCACCGACCACCTGCCCACCGGCCTGCGCGTCCCCCACCTCTACCGCCTGACCGAACTCGGCGACGACCGCGTGGCGCTGTGGATGGAGGACGTGGCCGAACACCCCGACGCGTGGGAAGTACCGCGCTTCGCCCGAGCCGCCCATCTGCTGGGCGGTTTCGCAGCCGGCCGCTCTGCTCCCGAAGTGATCGCCGCCGCCGAGTGGCCTCCTGGGTATGGCCTGCGCATGTACCGGCACGCCCGGCTGAGCGGGGCGCTGCCCCAGCTCGAGGACGACGCTCTATGGGCGCATCCCTTGGTCGCGGCGTCGGTCGACTCACACCTCCGAGCGGACCTTCGCACCCTCGCCGGCAGACTCGACCAGATCCTCGACCGGCTCGACGAGTTGCCCCAGTCGATGCCGCACGGTGACGCGAGCCCGCAGAACCTGCTCGTGCCCTCCGACGAGCCTGACACCTTCGTCGCCATCGACGCGTCTTTCCAGACACCGCACGCGATCGGCTTCGACCTCGGTCAGCTGCTGGTGGGCCTGGTCCATGCCGGCCAGTTCCCTGCGGGGCGGCTCCCCGAGCTGCACGAAACGCTCGTGTCGTCTTTCCTGGACGGAATGGCCGAGTATGGAAAGCCATCGGCGTCCGACGATGTCGCGTATGGATTCATCGGCAGCCTGGTCATCCGCTCCGCGTTCACAGCCCTGCCCTGGGAACGCCTCAACGAGCCGTCCAGCACAGAGCTCACCGCTGATTTCCACGAACGCGCCCAGCTCACCCGCTTCATCGTGGACCGAGGACTAGCACTAACGTAGGGGCGAAATCGGGAGGCCGAGCGGGCGTCGGTGGTGCGTGAACCCTGCACCGGACCCACACCAATGCCACGCATCGCCCACATACCCGTCTGTTTTGATGGCGCCGTGACAGAGCGGAGACCCCCACAAGCCCGTCCAATTCCCTGGACGATCGGATGTGGGCTCTCCATGATCATCGCCATCACGTGCGGAACGGCCGGAGCCTTTCTCGACATCCACCTGGTGGCCCGCGCGGAGCTCTACTGCCTGGGCGACCTGAGCTCCGGCGAAAACTTCGCCGGAGCCGTCTGGGCTCTGACCCGGATCGTGATCTTCCCGACCGTCTCGGTAGCGTCGGCGCTCGTCGCCCAGTCCTTCCACCTGCTGACCCGACTGCCATGGCTGGCCGGACGTCTATGGCCGAGCCTCATACCGCTCGCCCTCACAGCTTCCGGTTCGATCATCGGCCCCGCAGCCATGACCATGTACGACCTGGCCACCAAGGGCACTCCAGGCGACTGCGTCCTACCCTTGTGGCCTTCATGGCTTCCCTCATAGCCCGACAGGTCAATACGGCACTGCTCGGAGACCTCCACCGCCCTGCACCCATGACACATCGCGATCATGCAGCACCGGAAAGCGCTGGATGTGAGTGCTTACGGCGGAACACGAAGCAGGCCATCGATCTGCGCGACCCGGGTGCCGACGGACGTCGTAGGTACGGCGCGGGCCCGGAATCCTGCGCGCCGCCGAGAGCGGCCCCTGGGCCGCATGCTCGGCGTGCGCGAGCAGGTGCAGGACCGGGTGGGTCACCAGAGCATGGGGATCAAGTCGGGGCCGACGATGTGGCCCTGGTGGGGCTGCGGGTCGTTGTGCTGGTCGTGCAGGAAATGGCCCCCGTACCAGACGACGATGTCGGTGGCGGCGATGTCCTCGTCGTTGAGGAACGCGTCCAGGTGGGCGCGGTCGTCCAGTCGTGAGGTGTCGGTCAGCTCGTCGGGATGGTTGCGAAGGAACCACAGGTCGGAGATGCCGAAGGCGTCGGCGGTGTTGTCATGCTCGCCGGGCACGATCCGGTAGCCGTACCCACTCGATTTGTCCCGGACCCGCCAGTGCCGCGCCGGCGTCCCGCGGCGACGCTTGGTCTCCCGCGTGATCGGGATCCACCCGTCGTCGCCGGTGCCGGCGTCGGCACTGCCCTGCTCGATCACGTCGGTCTTGGACCCGCCGATGTCGAAGTCGAACCGCCAGTAGGCGTGATGGCGGTGCCGCTGGCAGGTCATCGGGTTCTTGATGGCGCCGAATCCGAACCGCGGCTTGATCGTCCCGTCGAGGGCGAGCCGCCAGTCCGACATATACCGGTACCAGCCCGCCTCCAGTTCGCTGACGATCCGCACCTCCCCGGCGTCAGCGTCGTAATAGAAAGCGACACCCTGAAACGCCCCGGCGTCGGTGCCGGACTCCAGAATCGTCTTCGGCGGCCGGTCGCACACCCGCCACCCCCAGCCGACCGGATCCTCGCCGACGGCACGGAAGCGGGTCTCGGCGTTCTGCCAGTCACGGTAGGTGGTTCCGTTCTCGTATTCCACGTTGAGGATCGGCACGTGCGCCCGGCGCAGCACCAGCCGGCCGCGGTAGCGCACCTGACGCAGCTCCACCCCCGATCCGCTTCCCGCGGGGGCCGAATCACGCGGCCGCACCACGATCAGGTTCCACAGCTCCTCACCGCCGGAGATCACCCGCAACCGGACCATCGGGGGTCCACCCCGGTCGCGCAACGGCGCCACCTCGTCCGGCAGCCGCTCCTCGCAGTCGCCGTGGTCGGGGTGGGCGGCCACGTCGACCGGCTCCCAGTCCACCTCGCCGGCGGCGACATCAACGGCCACGATGTGATGGTGTGGAGTGCCAGAGGGTTGATAGATCCCGAGCGTGAGACGGCGAGCCCGGGTCCCGTCCGGCCTCTCGACGTCGGCGAGCGGCGGCATGGACCGGTAGACGATAGCTTCGGAGGAGGGAAAGCGGGCATCGGCCCGCAGGATCCGCGCGGCGGCCCCCACCTCGTCGGGCGTCGGCAGCGGCCGGAGAGCACTGGGCCGCACCTCGGCCGCCTCCGGCCGATCGAGGCGACCGCGCAGCTCGACCCCTCGGTTGGCGACCAGATCGAACACCGTGGCGTGAAACGGGGCGTCTCCGGGCTCGTCCTCGTGGTTGCCGAGCACGTCGCCGGTGACGATCAGGGTGCCCGGATCGGCCCCGTCCAGACGAGCGGCCATCTGATGGTGGGCGGCAAGCGCCGCCTGCACCCGATCGGCCACCCGTAAGGGCTCAGGCAGCGGTTCGATGACGATCTGTACATCCGCACTCACGTGGGTCCCCCAGTCAAAGATGTCTTCGCGGGCGCCGTCCCCCGAGTTCTCGGCGCTGGTTCGTTCCTATCCCGCAATGGGTCGGCAAGGAAGCAGAAAAGCCAAGCCCGTCGCCAGCGACGTGGTCACTAGCTGGTCACCCGGAAGATCAAACGACATGTCAGTCGGTCTTCTGCCGCAGCTTGGAGCGCGAGAGGCGGAGCACTTCGTAAGGAGCGCAGCGACCCGGAGCAAAGCGACGCCAGGTGCGCGCAAGCGCACCAGGGGGCGCGAGGGGCGGCGGCCATCTCGTATCGAGGGGTTCGGGGGGTCCCCCCTTGTAAACGACGAAGGGACCCTAGGAAAGCCGCCTCGGAGGGGAGGCGACCACAAGGCCCTGGTCACGAGTGGAGTTATGGGATTTGAACCCCAGACCCTTCGATGCGAAGCCACTTGCGTAGCCTGCACCGTCCGGCCTGCTAGGCCGCTGACCTGGGGATACAGTCCGTCGATGATCGGCAGCGTCCACCAGGGTACGCCCCCGTTGTCACTCAGTTTGTCACTCACCCCGCGTGCCCTAGCCTCTCCATCGGCCCGGACCGCCAGGAGACGCGATGAACGCCTCGGCCCTCATTGAGCCTGAAAAAGCTGTGGCGAGCAGCAGAAGTGCTGATGCGACCCAGCCCGGTCCCTGCGGCCCCGGCGTCTACGAATGGCGCTTCGCCCAGACGCCTGATCCGCAACTACCAGCCGACGCTCTTCTGTACGTCGGTATCGCCCCGCGCCGGATGGCGACGCGCACAAGCAGGCAGAACCTACGCACGAGAATCCGCTACCACTACCGGGGCTACGCCGAAGGCTCCACCTTAAGGCTCACCCTGGGCTGTTTACTTGGGTTGGAACTACGTCGCGCAGGGAGCGGCCGGCGGCCGACATTCGGCCCGGACGGGGAACGGGAACTCTCCGCTTGGATGGCTGAAAATGCTCATGTGTCGTGGCTGCAGCATCCAGAACCATGGCTCGCCGAATCTGAACTGATCGCCCAGTTAGACCTTCCGCTCAATCTCGACCAGAACCGGGGCCACCCATTCCATCACTACTTGAGTGGGCTGCGAGCATCAGCGAGAGTTCGCGCTCGGCAACTTCCTATCACCTAATCGCATTATTCATTATCCACAATCAGAAGCGGGAACTGGCCGCTCTCGTTGCGACACTGCGCGGAACCCTTTGACAAAGACCAGAGTAACGGAAGGGATCAAAACCTCGACAACCGCACGGCCCATTGTCCTGCAAAATCACGCTAGACTTGCATGTCAGGGATCACATGCTTCATAGCGGCCCGCGTAGCCCGGCCGTATTCCACTTCATCTGCTAATAGCCCCTGCGCTAGAAGTCTTTGACGTGTCGCCATCACATCGGCAAGCAGGCGAGGGCCGAAGCTCTCGGCGGTGATACCAGGACCGTAGAGCTCACTTTCCGGGATGCTCAACATGGAACCGTCGAACGCTTGCATGTAGAAGTCGCAAGAGATGACCGTCTTGAAGTCTTGACGCATTACGGCCCGGTGAGCCACGCCGCGCAGCACTTCTATATGTTCTCGCGCGTTCGTGGGAGACCCATCGGCGTAAGTCATTAGAGCTTTTTGCGAGCACTCCATGGCGCGCTGCTCAATTTTCTGGTGCCCCTTAGACACCGCCAGCTCCAGCTGGGAAACTACAGCGTTCCGCTTCCAGACCTTCACGGCAAAGAATATGGCGGCACCAAGGGATACGACGCCGGTGATCTCACGCCACCCAATCTTACTCTCAACGTAATAGTCGCCCGTGGCCGCAATCATTAATGCAGCCAGCACACCCATGCCAACTACGGAAACGATGTACACACCAACAAATACAGCGACCGTCTTCAATAATCGCACAGCGACTCCCAGCAAATTTGGAACGAAATATACCCGAAAACCACCCAATTCGAGAACGTAACCTTTACAACGTTTCGGAAACACCTTGGCGGCAATATTGACCCGAGAGGCGACGGCCAGCCCCCTCAGAGCCATCAGGCCACCATCGACAAGCTTTTAGTCATCATCCCAACAAGCAATGCCGCTTAAAACCAGATTAGATAGACAAAAATATGATTGGACATGTAACAGACAACAACTTCCTCAAGCAAACGATTTGTCCATATTGACCGAACTGTAGACTTTGCGCATAACATGACCGTGGGTCTTGGGTCTCTGTAAAGATCGCCGCCGTACCGCCGACACCATGATCCGAGATCGCCTCGTACGCCGTCGTCCCGGAGGGGCAGCGGGCCGGCGTCGGAGGGGCAAGCCCGGATTCGCGTGTACATGCTCCCGGTGACCTTCCTCGCCCGCTGGTTGCCCTACGTGCACAGCCGGGCTTGAGCCGGAGCCTCCGGTCTGCTGGGCTTGCCTGGGACGACGGTGTGCGAGGTGATCCCCCGCCACCAACTACAGACCCGCTACGTCTTGCACCCGCGATCACCTCGGGGCCGGAATCCCCCGCCGGAGGCGAAAAGACTCCTGGTCGCTTGTGGCCGGGACCGCCGTAACTCCACCCGGAGGTGGTGCACACCCGCTACGCGATCAAAGCCGCTGCCCTAAATCGGGCGTGGGAAGGTGGCGCGGACGGTCGGCCCAAAGAGGCCGCATGCCCGGCCGCGTCTGGCCGCCCCGCGCCGCCGACGCCCGCAGGGCGGCGGCTTGAACCCGTAAAGAAGGTTGTAACCAGCCCTGGAGCATCCTGCGGACGACCAGCCGTCCTACCGGGCCTGCCCCCATGAGACTCATCCATGTTCATCGCGGCCACGTCGCTGAACGCTCATGACATGGGGCAATCCACCAGCCGCAGTCACTCAGTTTGTCACTCAGAAGATCAAATCAGCACGCCAGCCGTCTGGCACCGCCTGTAATCGATCATCCGAGCGAAGCGAGCTCCCCCCGAGCGATAGCGAGGCCCTTCCAGGGAGGGCGAGGGGCGGAGCCCTTCGCAAGGAGCGCAGCGACCCGGAGCGAAAGCGACGTCAGGGCCGCGTGAGCGGACCAGGGGGAGCGCGAGGGGGCGGAGCCCTCTCGTATCGGGGGTCCGGGGGTCGCCCCCCGGTGTAAACGAGGAACGGCCCGTGGCAGCCACCCCGAAGGGGTGTCAACCACGAGCCGTTCCGAGAGTGGAGCTATGGGGATTTGAACCCCAGACCCCTTCGATGCGAAGGAAGACCAGACTGTCTGAGGAAATCGGCAGTAGTCGATCGGAGCGCTTTTACCTGGGCGGCAACTCTCAGGAGGTCGAGGTGAGGCTTAGAGGGCCGTAGGGCGTTGGCTCCCGAGCCTGGCTCCCGAAAGGCCGGGGCTAACGGCGAAACAGGAGTTTGAGCAGGCGCCAGGCCCTGGTACGGCGTCCTGCATCTCGGGAGAACAGGAACACCGCTGCGGGAGTGAGCACCAATCCGGCGGTGGCAGAGATGGTCCATGCCAGGTGGGGCATGATGCAAGAGGCCCTTCTGTGCGGAGGACGCCTCGGCGTCCGCGCCGGTAACCCGTGACAAGGTGGCGCGGACGCCGCTAGACGGCGCAGCCGCCCCCTGGTGGAGCGGCTTGACAACCACTGTGGAGCATCACAACTGCTCGTCGGGGGTCACGGACAATCCCGTACACCGCGCTGACAAAGCCGTCCACCAGGCGTTTGAGATCTGACAGCGGCAGACGATCACTGACAGGCGCTGACAGACGCTGACAGGATTCGGCAAGTTACCACAAACGGCATTTACATGTGCTGACAGTCTGGGATGCTCATGCTCACTATGAGCGAATTGGCTTCCATCCCTCCTAACAACCCCAATTCGTCGCTGGAGGACCTGCGGCGTCAGTTGCGGCTGCTGCACATGAAGGCTGGCGAGCCCAGTACACGAACGATTTCCCGTAGCACAAACCGTATGATCAGTCATACAACGGTGCATCAGGTGCTTCGCGCGCATCGCCCACCCAAATGGGATCAGCTCAAACTCGTCGTCGAAGCGCTTGGCGGTGACGCGCAGGTGGTGGAGGAGTTCCGCGATCTGTGGATTGCAGTGCGCCAGGCTGAACCTGCCTCGCAACTACCTATCCCAGAGGCCGATACCTCCCACGAGCCACGCGACGTGGAGGAAGCAGAAGATGAGCTACAAAGATGGCACGCCCTATGGGCAGTAGTCCGCGATCTTGTAGATATCGGCCAATACCGCCTAGCGCGTGATCTTCAAGCCCAGATCTGCAATGTTCTTGCAGGCCATTATGGCCTTGATGATCACGAGGCGCTGAATGCCCAAGCCATGCTTGGGTTGTTGACCGGTCATGCCGGTGACGTCACAGCCGCCCCAAAGCTGCTCGCCGAGTTGTTGCCCACTTATACGCGAGTGTTGGGTTTTGAGCACCCTGACACCTTGGTTACCCAGCATAATCTCGCGTACTGGGTCGGTGAGGGTGGAGATGCTGTGGCGGCCCGCGACCAGTTCGCCGATTTGCTGCCCGTCTGTGAGGCAGTGCTGGGCTATGAGCATCCAGTTACGTTGACTACTGGGAACAATCTTGCGCTCTGGATAGGCGCAGCGGGTGATGTTGTGGCGGCGCGTGACCGGCTCGCAGAATTGTTGCCAGTCCGTGTGCGAGTGCAAGGCGCTGAACACCCCCATACCTTGGCCAGTAGGAGCAACCTTGCGTATTGGGTCGGTGAGGCTGGAGATGCTCTGGCGGCCCGCGACCGGCTCGCAGAATTGTTGCCTGTCCGTGTGCGGGTGCAAGGCGCTGAACACCCCGACACCTTGACCACCCGGCATAGCCTCGCTTCCTGGGTCGGTCACGCGGGCGACGCCGTAGCGGCGCGTGACCGGCTCGCACAATTGTTGCCTGTCCGTGTGCGAGTGCTGGGCGCTGAACACCCCGACACCTTGGCCGCCCGGCACAGCCTCGCCTATTGGGTCGGTGAGGCTGGGGATGGTGTGGCGGCCCGCGACCGGCTCGCAGAATTGTTGCCTGTCCGAGTGCGTGTGCTGGGCGTTGAGCACCCGGCCACCTTGGCCACCCGGCATTACCTTGCGCACTGGGTCGGTGAGGCTGGAGATGGTGTGGCGGCCCGCGATCAGCTCGCAGAATTGTTGCCAG
>NZ_BAAGDO010000005.1:220765-228683 GCF_054661255.1 Herbidospora sp. RD11066 | reverse complement strand
TCCGTGTGCGAGTGCAAGGCGCTGAACACCCCGACACCTTGGCCACTCGGCATAACCTCGCCTCCTGGGTCGGTCACGCGGGCGACGCTGTGGCGGCGCGTGACCGGCTCGCAGAATTGTTGCCAGTCCGTGTGCGAGTGCAAGGCGCTGAACACCCCGACACCTTGACCACCCGGCACAGCCTCGCCTACTGGGTCGGTGAGGCTGGAGATGGTGTGGCGGCCCGCGACCGGCTCGCAGAATTGTTGCCAGTCCGTGTGCGAGTGCAAGGCGCTGAACACCCCGACACCTTGGCCACTCGGCATAACCTCGCCTCCTGGGTCGGTCACACGGGCGACGCTGTGGCGGCCCGCGACCGGCTCGCAGAATTGTTGCCTGTCCGCGTGCGGGTGCAAGGCGCTGAACACCCCGACACCTTGGCCAATAGGAGCAACCTTGCGTACTGGATCGGTGAGGCTGGAGATGTTGTGGCGGCCCGCGACCGGCTCGCAGAATTGTTGCCTGTTCATGTGCGGGTGCAAGGCGCTGAACACCCCAATACTCTGACGGTCCGGCGCAATCTCAGATACTGGACTCGTTTGGCACTCAATAAGTGAAAGTCGTCCACTCGCGACTGACGCCAAGACCACAAATCGCCACACAGATTGGAATTGCCCGTGCTCGCCGCTCAGAACCTCAAGCATCACCACGCGCGCCGGGCCGCCCGCTAGCTCAGGGCAGGCGGAGCCTAGCAGGAACGCAACCTGGTGTTCTGCCAAGCTGAAGAAACACCGCTCAACGCCGGCAGCGTACGAAGGGCGTTCCGAAAGGTCACCCATCCCACACAGGTCGAAACCGATTGGACACCCCGCGAGCTACCCCACTCGTCCGTCTCCATCATGCGAGAGCAGTGCGTGCCCATCGAGACCACCACCGCCTCTTCGTCCCAAAGCAACACCGGGCAGCCGATCCAGGTCGAGTTGAGTCGAACAGGTGAACTCCCACCTGCATGAATGCCGTAGCGGGGTCGCGGCGAGTCAGCGAGAGTTGGAGGCCACTGACTCCCGGACTTGGCTCCCGTGGCATTCCCGGGCGGGAAACGGCCTCACTCAACAGAGGGCAATCCGACCAGGTGGGATCAGCCGTACAAACAGGTGCTCCGGTGCCAGCACCCTTCAGCGGCATTGGCCGCATGGATGGTTTCGGGAGCAAAGGGCGTCTTGAGTCTGTTTGCTGCGAACCGCTGGCATCAGCAGAACTGGCTCTCAACTCCCGAGCGCGCCCGCTAGCCCCGATCAACCCGCCGGGCCAACGATGGCCGAGACCCTAATTTGGATTAGCTTCAGGAATGAAGGGCGGTTTGAATAAGTCAGCAGTCCACTCAGTTGCATATCCGATGGTGATACCAAGAACGAAGATCGCGAGCGAAACCCACCAAGCGCGTTGTGCTCGACTCGTAGCTTCCGCAAAGGCTCGCACTAGTGAAGCTGTTTGCTCTTCCGTCCAGGCCAACATAATTGCTGCCTCGTGGATGCGATCACCAATTTCCACGTATTCCAGCGTCCGATCAGCAATGCTCCGCTGAATATTGGCGAGCTCTTCCTTCGCTCGCACAACTTGCCGTTCAGCAGCACGGAGATCCTGATAGGCACCCCGAGCACGACGAACGGCGGCCAGAGACATGAAAGCGCCGACTAAGAAAGATCCGGTAACTGCAACACCCAAGGCCACTGCAAGCATCGGCGGCGGAAGGTTTCTGAACCAGTTTCCGAGCATCAGGACTTCTGGTCGTCCAATTACATCTAGAACCGCTGCCCCAAGGGCGCCAGCAGCGGATGTAAGCGCGACTACCCAAATCCGTAGTACAGGAATCTTCTTGTCGTCACCGCTCTCCATGTACCCACTCTCCCGCCGCGCTCAAATCAGCACAAGCGGAATGATCCTATTGAGATCTTATCGGAAACAGCTCCGCCCAATGCTCTTGGAGGGTGCCGAGGCAATGGACGACATCTTTAGGTCGTAGCTCGCTGAACTGAGCTCAACTCATCCGTGGTCCAGGAGGCCCCTCATCGTACGGTGAGGGGTCTCCTGCTTTGGTCGAGGAACAAGTCACTGCCTCTGTAGGCCACACCTGGGGCTGGAAACCCGATCAGGAGTCACGTTTGCCCAGCAGAAGCGTCGCGGCGGGCGACCTGGTCCTGATTCTTCTGCGGGAGGTTAGCGAACAGGGCTTGGGTGTGCTTGGGCTGAGTGATCATCTGGTCAACCACCAAGTTGATCAACCCGAACAGCCCCTCGACCAGATCCGGATTTTCATCAAGATCGATCACCCCAGGATGGACGGCGTCATTGCCGACACAGCGCAACACGTCCATGGCCTGCTGGATCTGAACACTTAGACCCCGCGCCACCAGCTGAGCGATCTTGTCGTTGATGCCCTTGCTGTTCGGAACGAGCTGGTCAACGACGATCTGAAGAGCCAGCCGCAACAGAGCTGCAGCGCTACGCCGAGACACCGGTGCGACTCGCTGAGCCTCCAGGTAGACCTGGAGCGCCGCGTCCGGCATGTCTAGATTCGGCCCTGGTCCCACCGAACGGAAGGGGTAGATCATCGCCCAGGTATCCTGGCGGCGGAAACCCTGGCGCCACAAAATTGGCCTTTGACAAGCCTGACAGCGGTGCATGATCCAGCCGGGCTCAGGACCGCCATTCTCATCCTCCGCCTCGAGGTATACGTTTCCTCTGACCTGGTGGGCAAAAGCACCACATTCCTGGTGAGGACACGAGTACGAGCTACTCAGGGCATGAGGGAGCGTGGCTTTGGGGTCAGTACTGAACTGCGTCATGGCAACCTAGTTTCGTGCTTCGGTCCCGCAAGCGCGACTTGATTGAGCGTGAAGGCCCGCAGTCGATTCCGGCGTCTTAGCGCCCGACTCCACACCCCAGACGATCAGTTGGCAGCGTAGTCACTCAGTTTGTCACTCAGAAGATCAAAAAGGCCAGCCCCGCTAAGCGGAACTGGCCTCTGACCTGCAGGTTCATGGGTGGAGCTATGGGGATTTGAACCCCAGACCCCTTCGATGCGAAGCAACGTCAGTGAGTAGATCTAGGTCGAGATGAGTCGGACGGGCTGCCGCTCACCTGCATCAACGCCTACGGGAGTCGCGGCAGGTCTGCGGGAGTCAGAAGGCAGTGGCTCCCCCAAATGGCTCCCCTGACAAGAGAGGAGTTCCTATGCGCAGCCAGATCAAACGACAACGAGCTCATGGCAGATGGAGCATTGCGTGCCGCGGACGCTCGTATCCTCGCCCAGGTCTCGCTACCCGTGTCGAACACACTGAGCGGGACTCCTGGGCGTCGCTACTCGGGTCGGTTTCGACCACTGCGCGGCCCCTACGAGTGGTCGGCTCTCGTCGATGTTCCGGTCCTTCCCGTCCACCTGGGGAGATGCCTGCAGGTAATGATCATCCACGGTGCCTGTTCGCCGGCCTAGTGTGCCCACGGTAGCCAAGAGGATCGCTGCGCCACCCTCCGCTGAAATCGGAATCTACGACAGCTCATTATCATTCGTTGCCATATGTCGGAGCAGGATCATGCCCGGAGGGCTCAATCGGGGCACTTTGGTATAGAGTCGTGCCGTCATTGACGGCTCATCCTGCGGAGGTTCTAGTGACAGACGGACAGGTCGGACTTTCGGATGCAATTCGCGCTCTTCGGGCAGAACTCACGTCAGCTATGGAGGAGGGGGCAAGCGAAGCACTGCGTTTTGAACTAGGCCCGGTCGAAATGGAATTCCTCCTTGAGGTTCGTCGCGAAGCGGGAGGCGAAGCTGGAGTTAAGTTCTGGGTGGCAAATCTGGGAGGAAAAGCATCTCAAGCAGTAAGTTCAACTAACCGGGTAAAGCTTCAGCTCAATCCACAGGACGCGCACGGAAAGCGTCCAGTCATCAGAGATATTGAGAAATAGCCGGGAATCGCCAGGTGGCAGCAAGGCGAGGCGTGCCACAGCAAAGAGTGGCCTTGATTCGGGCCGAACTGGCTGAAGGCGGCGCATCCATTGGTTCAGGAACGCTTTTATCGAGCCACGTCGTACTCACGGCAGCTCACAATGTCTTCACCGAATCCGGTAAACCATACTCTGTCATCAAAATCGGCCCTCTTTCTCATCCAGACCTTTTACTCGACGGAAGAGTAGCCTGGCCGGAATATTATGACGCTACACAGGACCTGGATGTCGCACTTGTAAACATAGCTGATCCCCAGTGGGATTCATGTGCGCTCCAGCCCGTACGCTTTGGGCGTCTGACCGGTACAGCGCAATACACATGTGACGCATCCGGGTTTCCCCGCGCACGCCGTGATCCAAACGGCCGCAGGGACAATGACGACATGACAGGGGAAATAAAGCCAGGTGCTAGGCAGATCGCACGAGTATATGACATCACCGTCACGAGCTCCGCCCCGATTCACGGCACCAAGGCTGACTTACCGTCCCCCTGGTCAGGAATGTCCGGAGCTGGAGTCTTTGCGGACCGGAGACTAATAGGCGTAGTAATTCAAGATAACTATGAGTATGAAAACAGGCTTACGGCGCTTCCAGTCGCCGAAATGTTCCGCGAAGAAAATTTCGTCACGGCACTCGGAGATGGTTTCTCGCTGATCGAGTCCGTGGAACTCAGCCCGCTTATCTCGACGATTCAGCCAAGTAGACGCAAGTTACTGGCACCGTCTCAGCTATTGCGTGCGGAAGTTGGCGTTGTACCGTTTCACGGTCGAGGTCTATTGCGAAACGATCTCTACGATTGGTGCATCAGTGGTGATGACTTCGGGGTGCGTTCGATTACTGGCCCAGGAGGTTTAGGCAAGACTCGCCTAGCACTTCAATTGGCGCATGATCTATCAGCCCACGGATGGATAGCGGGCCTTCTGGCGCCAGACCTCCCCAGGCAATCGCTTGATCTAAGTGCACTCACAGACACATCCGTGCCCACCCTGCTCGTAATTGACTATGCAGAGTCCAGACGGGACCAACTGGCTCGACTACTGCGCACGATCTGGGAATCGACCGACTCGCCACCCATTCGCTTGCTTCTCCTGGCGCGTTCTCCTGGCACTTGGTGGCATCAACTTCAAGTTGAACATCCGGATATTCTCACGGGATCGCTGGTAACACCCCTGACCACGCTCGACCCCGCTGCCGAAAAGCGTGAGAATACCTATTCAATTGCCCTGACTTCTTTTGCTCGACGGCTTCCTGAGATCGATTCCGGGAAAGATTGGGAGGCGATCTCTCAGGAAATAGGCCCGCCAGAAGATCTTAATTCGAGCGAATTTGGCTCTCCCCTTACACTTCAGCTGAGTGCGCTCAATGCATTGCTGGAAGCAGGTGAGTTCAGATCATCGATGGATGACGACACGCCTGAAGGCCGGCTGTTGAAGCATGAACAGCACTACTGGCAGCGCACCGCTGCCGATATGGGAATTACGCTTGCTCCTGCGACCCTGAGCTATGCTGTGGCGGCATCAACGCTTATGGGAGCTGCAGATGAAGCAGAAGCGCTGGCTACCCTTGGCCGGATTCCTACTCTCGCAGATCAGAAAGCGGATGTCCGTCTTGCGGTAGCCCTGTGGCTGCGAGACCTCTACCCCACAGTTGACGGGAAGTACTGGGGAGCTCTCCAACCGGATCTTATCGGCGAGCATCACATCGGCACCATAAGTGAATCCAATCCCGATCTTGTGGGCCACCTCCTGGATGGTTCATCCCAAGGCCAAGCATATCGGGCACTCACCGTACTAGCGCGCGCCACCGCACATCAGGCCCACCTTCGTAGCCTCCTCCCACGGCTCCTCTTAGAGCGACGTGGGCAGCTTGAGCCGGTCGCGGTTACGATCGCGATCGACGCCAAGTCCCCATGGGTAGCCGCGCCGAGCGACGTCACTGCCGTCTACGAAGCCCTTGAGGATGAAGAAAAATTGTTTATCTGGTCTCAATGGTTGAATGCGCCGAGGCGGTTACTGTGACTGTTCACGATATAGAGAATTCTACAAGACAAGGGCTTTTGTCTCCTGCTCAACTACTGAGAGCCGAAGCAGAGATGATTCCCTTCCACGGGCGCAAGCTGCAGCTTGCAGAGCTATACAACTGGTGTATCAGTCACCGAAACTTCAGTGTCCGCCCCATTGTAGGTCCAGGGGGAGTTGGCAAGACACGTTTGGCTCTGCAGTTGGCACACGATCTATTGGGTCGCGGCTGGGGTGCGGGTCTTCTTGAACCAGACCCTTCCAACCAATCCGATCTAGGTTTGCTTACAAATGCCTCTAAACCCACTCTGCTGATAGTCGACTATGCGGAATCGCAGAGTGATCAGATAGGCCAACTACTGCACAAGATCCGGAAATCGACCGACTCACTACCCATTCGACTGCTACTCCTAGCACGCTCTTCTGATATATGGTGGGATCATCTTCGTTCCAATCATAGCGATATTCACATGAATGCCAAGGAGATTCTTCTTAGGCCGCTCTACTTTCGGCCGCATCAGCGCGAAGAGGCGTATTCCGTTGCCCTGACTTCTTTTGCTCGACGGCTTCCTGAGATCGATTCCGGGAAAGATTGGGAGGCGATCTCTCAGGAAATAGGCCCGCCAGAAGATCTTAATTCGAGCGAATTTGGCTCTCCCCTTACACTTCAGCTGAGTGCGCTCAATGCATTGCTGGAAGCAGGTGAGTTCAGATCATCGATGGATGACGACACGCCTGAAGGCCGGCTGTTGAAGCATGAACAGCACTACTGGCAGCGCACCGCTGCCGATATGGGAATTACGCTTGCTCCTGCGACCCTGAGCTATGCTGTGGCGGCATCAACGCTTATGGGAGCTGCAGATGAAGCAGAAGCGCTGGCTACCCTTGGCCGGATTCCTACTCTCGCAGATCAGAAAGCGGATGTCCGTCTTGCGGTAGCCCTGTGGCTGCGAGACCTCTACCCCACAGTTGACGGGAAGTACTGGGGAGCTCTCCAACCGGATCTTATCGGCGAGCATCACATCGGCACCATAAGTGAATCCAATCCCGATCTTGTGGGCCACCTCCTGGATGGTTCATCCCAAGGCCAAGCATATCGGGCACTCACCGCACTAGCGCGCTTCTCTGAACGTTACCCTTCTCTCCAAAGGGAGATTGACGGCGCGATTGCGGATAATTTGTCAAGCACGGGACTGGTTGCCGTAAATCTCGTTCTAAGCGCGCCCGACCTTAAAGTGATTGTCGATGCGATCACCATGGCCGTACGTGGTGCCAGGGTGCGCGACCTGATTGATTTCGCTCGCAATTTTCCTCAACGCCCCGCCATGGTAGTTAAGGTTGCCGAGAATCTGTCATCGCTGATTGCAGATCGACTAAGATCTTTCGCCCACATGCGCGAAGATTCGATCGCAGACGATCTCTTCTCTCATAGCGATCTTATCGCCGCCCTAAATAGGATTGACATTTACCTCAGCCGGGATCACCGTGGTGAAGAAATGTCGCGGATTGTCTCAGGAAGTGAGCGACCCAGTGCAGAGCTTATGCGTTCCGACGAGGTTGCATCTCTGCTTAGCCAGGCCACTTCTCTCGGCAACCAAGCCGTCTCGTTGTCCGAACTTGGACACCATACAGAAGCGCTTGATGCCATCCAGGAATCTGTGGGCATCTATCGCCAACTTGTCGAAATTGAGCCATATAACCATGAGCCTAATTTGTCTCGTCTACTCAATAATCTTGCAGTTCAATTTAGGCGCATGGGGAGATATCACGATGCACTAATAGCTTCGGCGGAAGCTATCGAGATTTATCGAGGACTCGCTCGTGATCGCCCAGACGTTTTTCTAGTGAACCTAGCCAACTCACTGACTAACCAGGTGAATTTGTTTTCTTATCTTGGGCGGCGCGAGGAGGCACTG
>NZ_BAAGDO010000005.1:220197-220665 GCF_054661255.1 Herbidospora sp. RD11066 | reverse complement strand
GAAGCAGCGTCGGAGGCGGCCGCCTTGTACCGGCGATCTGCCGCAATGAACCCGGATGCCTTCCTGCCTGATCTCGCTATGTCGCTGAACAACCAGTCCGTTCGTCTTTCAGATCTTGGGCGGCGCGAGGAGGCACTGGAAGCAGCGTCGGAGGCGGCCGCCTTGTACCGGCGATCTGCCGCAATGAACCCGGATGCCTTCCTGCCTGATCTCGCCGTGTCGCTGAACAACCAGTCCAATCACCTGTCTGGCCTGGGGCGGCGCGAGGAGGCACTGACCGCAATCGAAGAAGCGGTAGCTGTCCGCAGAACGCTAGCTCAGGCTCGACCCGACGCCTTCCTCCCCGACCTTGCGATGTCGTTGAACAACCAGTCCAACCGCCTGTCGGGCTTGGGGCGGCGCGAGGAGGCACTGAACGCAATCGAAGAAGCGGTGACTATCCGCCGGATGCTGGCCGAGGCCCGACCC
>NZ_BAAGDO010000005.1:0-220097 GCF_054661255.1 Herbidospora sp. RD11066 | reverse complement strand
CTGGGGCGGCGCGAGGAGGCACTGAACGCAATCGAAGAAGCGGTGACTATCCGCCGGATGCTGGCCGAGGCCCGACCCGACGCCTTCCTCCCCGACCTCGCTACTTCACTGAACAACCAATCCGCCACCCTGTCGGGCCTGGGGCGGCGCGAGGAGGCACTGAACGCAATCGAAGAAGCGGTGACTATCCGCCGGATGCTGGCCGAGGCCCGACCTGACACCTTCCTCCCCGACCTCGCCACTTCGCTGCACAATCAGTCCAACCACCTCGCTGAACTGGGGCGAGGGGAGACTGCGCGGTCCTCGATCGAGGAAGCGGTAGCTATTCGCCGGGCCCTAGCTGAGGCTCGACCCGACGCCTTCCTCCCCAGCCTCGCCCTAACTAGGGTCCTACATGGGATGATCCTGCTCCAAACTGGAAACGTAGCGGAATCAGTCACCGCAGCTCTAGAGGGCTTGGCAATTGCTATTGAACGGAACCTAGAGGACCTAATCCCAGCAGCTGCTGACCTTTTGCGTCGCGCTTACAGTCAATTTCCAGAAGTGGTTGCGCAAGAATGGAAGAACCTCACCGACACTGAACCACCTACCTGGCTCACACAATGACCCGCCTCGGGAACACTTGCCTGCCTCGTTCCTGACAGATGAGGGCGCAGGCGGGCCACCCCTTATAACGGGCAGGAGAGTCGCTGTGATGGAGCTAGGTATATCCATCGGCACCTGGCTAACAGCCTACCCAGGAGCACTTTCTTTGCCTATCAGAAGCAGTAGTTCGCCTTGATATATAGGTGAGCTACCCGCTCTCGATGTTATAAAAGTCCGGCGATTTACTCCGCTATAGGTGATACGTTGTCCTCCGGCTTGGCGACGTAGGTTCCTTTCGCCGGCAACGTGACGACGAGTCCGCGATCACGAAGATCCTCGATCGCTCGTCGTGCGGTACCGAGGGCGACCCCGTACTCTGCCGCGAGATCCCGTTCTCCGGGGAGTCGCACGCCTGGCGCCAACTCGCCAGTCACGATCCGTGCTGCTATGTGGTCGGCCACTCGTGCGTAGACATACGTAGCAGGCCCGGATGCGTCGGGGTCGTACGGCGGCACAGCACTCATAGCGATCACCCTAGAACGCCTTTGAGCTGCATAGACGCGCATAACGCGGCGCGCCGCTGTACACCGCTCTATAGCGCGGTTTATTCTCTCCAGCGGGCGGTGACGAGCCCTAGGAAGGTCCGCACTTCCACCTGATCAGGCCCGTCGGCCTCTGGCGTCACCCAAGGTCGGCGGGCCGTCCGGCGTGGTGACGTATGACTCCTGACGTGCTGAAAGAGCTCTATCCCGAATGGACGATCTGGGAGCTGGCAGGCATCTGGTACGCCACCGGTTCCTGTTCAAACCCGACCTGCGGATGCCGCCGCACCCTTCACAGCCAGACGATCAACCGTCTCTCCGAAGTTCTTGCGGACGGCAAAAGTCCACGCGACGGAAAGGAGGACGGCATCGATGACACGCACCCGATCTGACCACGCGTCGAAGATCCCCGTCCCCTACGTCATCGCCTACTCCGGCGAACTGGACACCTCGCCGATCAAGTTCGTGCGGAGCCCCATCGGTGGCCTGCGGCTCAGCTACGAGCATCCATACGAGGGCGATTGGCGGTACGGAGCCCTGCGCGCCCGCTCAGGGCAATCACGCGAGGGCCAACCCCAGTGGCGCAAGCTGAACACACGCCGGCAGTGGGACTGCATGGAGAACCTTCTCTGCCAGGTGTGCGGAAACCCCGCTCAGGACCCCGCGACAGGCCGCGTCCCCTGGATCGTCACAGACGCCGTGTTTCGCCGAGTCGGCGCTACCGGTGGACTCGCAAGCGCGCCCCCGACGTGCCTGAGCTGCATTCCGGTCGCGCTCTCGCTGTGCCCCCATCTGCACGCATCGCCAGCAATGTACATGGTCGGCAATTCAAGGCCCGCAAGTGTGCTTGCCGACATGTATACCCCCGATGCTGAGGGACGCGCGTACTTCACTGGTGAGCACAATGTGGAACTTCCCCTCTGGGGTAGCACGAATCTGCCCTTCGCATTCGCTCACCAATTGGTCATGTTCATCAGCGAAATGACGCCATTGAGCATGACCCGCTAATCCTCCGGCGGGGCCGCTTCGAGGTCACCGCTCAAGCGGCCTCGCCGGAGCACCACGGGATCAATGATCATTCGTGATCTTCAATGCCGTGAGGATCGTCTGAGCCGCCGCGTCGACATCCAACAGGTGCGTCTCAATGCAGATGTGGAACGTGTGCCCGTCGTCGTGGGCCTGAAGATCGGCAAGGGTCTCGTCCCACGCGCGCAAGCGCTCAGAGGTGTCCGCATCGCCCCTCTGCCGAGAGCGCTGTTCGCAGACCTCCCGAGGAACATGCAGCCGCACCCGGAACCAGGTGTCGGGATCGCTGGCGCTGAGGGCCCGCAGATCAGGGATGTTCCCCATGTGGACAACGGGCGTCGCCCCCGCCGCGAGCATGGCAGTGACGTCGGCCTGGTCAACGGCATAGACGTTCCCGTAACGGTGAGTCTCGACGGCTAATCGCCCCTCCTGACGTAACTCGTCGAGCTGCTCACGGCTGGCCGACCGGTACCCCACCGACCGGCCGCCACCGACTTTCAGCTTCTTGAGGTACGTGAACCTCTCGTCGGCCTGCGAGAGCGCGGCTGTGATCGTGTCCTTGCCGCTCGTCGGGGGCCCGTACAGGATGACCGCCCGCAGCGTCACGGGAGCAGCCGGCGCAAGGTCTCGCGCGTCCGGTCGGCGGTGGCTATCGCCATCCCATAGCGGTTGTCCACCGTGACGTGAACACCCGGAGGGCTGTTCTCCGTGTCGATGGAATTGGCGTAGTCATCCCAGTTCTGAAGTTTCCAGGTGTCGCGAGGAGCCGACCGGAACTCCATGTATTCACGCATGGAATCCACATCGCACCGTACCCAGATCACGGCGACCTCGACGCCCTTAGCCGCGCACCGATTCTCCAGCCTCTTCAACCAAGCCTCTTGCTTGAGTTCGGAGATGAAAGGCGCTGAAAGAACCGTGGAAACGCCGCAGTCGAGATTGTCGTAAGCCGTCTCCATCATGCACCGATACTCCAGCGGGCGAACTTCGCTCAAATAGAGCTCCGAGTGCCGGTCGTTCGGATCGCCACCCAGTGAAACCAGAAGGCGTTCAGCGATCCCTCGCGTCATGGAGTCCTTGTCCAGGAACGCCCACCCGGTGATGTCGCTGAGGAACCGAGCGAACTCCGTCTTTCCTGATCCGGCGTACCCGCCGACCAGGGTGAGCGTCTTCTTGTGCGGAGCTCCGATGACGAACCGCGAACCCCACGCGTCGAGCACCCGCGATTCGAGCACGGCACGCATCGTGCCGTCTCCCTCGCTCACACCGCTCGCGACGCGCTCCAGAGCCTCTGTTATGGCACGCTCGGCCTCCTTCTGGAACGCGGGCTCCGACACGATCCCCGGAACGTTCAGCGCCGGAACCACGCCGGTCACGTCAGCGGGCTGGGCGCGGAACCCCAACGTGAACTCATCGCTCTGGTAGAGCAGCGAGTACGCGCGCCGGTAGTGGACGTGTGGGTAACTCTCCCCGCGCTCGTGCTTCCCGATGGTCTGAAAGTTCGCCGCCAGGTTCCAACTGTGAAGCTCTCCGATGGTGCGTAACTGCTCGCCGGCCGCTTCGAGCGTCAGCCCAGCGGCCTCGCGATGTTCCCGCAGCTTGGACGGCTGCCAACCAGCATGTTTGACCTGCATCCGCCGGTTCCTCCTGTAGGTCACCGCTACTCGGGATGATCGGAAGTGCAGCCGCGATACTACGGCCCGTCAATGGCCTAAGCCAGGGGAACGCTCAACTCGTCTAGTTCGTGTTTAGTCGATTAGCTGAGCCGTCTAGAAACCCGGCTAGGGATTAGTGATGGGGGTTATCGCGGGATTTCGGTGAACTTGAGGCACGCCAGCAGAACGGCTGGCGAACCTCAGGAGGTGATCCGAAAAAATGACCTACGACCCCAGTGAATTGCAGGCCCGCGAATTCGTCTCCGGATTGCGCCGGCTGGCGTATTTCCTCGAAACGAATCGCGCCCTCCCCTCCCCGCTCAACGTCGACATGATCGTCTTCCCGCGAGACGACACCGACGAAGCACGCTGCGCGGAGGTCACGCGGATCGGTGCCGCCCTCCGGAGCGAGGTCCACCACGACCACCACGGAAGCGGGCACTGCCGGACCAGCAAGAGTTTCGGCGGCGTCAGCTACACGGCCGTGGCCATCTCGTCCAGAGCGCGCGCCAGTTACGACGCGCTCATGTCCTACGACGGCTCGATCCACCCCACCGACGCGGATGCGCGGTGACGAGCCGGATGCGCATCCCCGGAACACCCGGCCACCGATGCCGATGCGGCGGTGTCGCCGACCTCGGAGCGATCGTCTGCCGCAAGTGCCTCGCCCGCTACCGCTGGCGCCGCCGCAAGGCCCCCTATCCCGGAGAGGAGGACGTCACATGTTCCTGATCATCGCGTTCAGTGGCGCGGTCGGCCTGGTGACCGCCGTGGTGGCGGTGCTGTGCATGTCCGCCGAGATCCGCCGCGAGGACCGCACCCGCGTCAGCATTCACCACGCCCCCGGCTCCACCCCTTGCGCCATGACCCGCAGGGTTTCGGGACTGGTCGTCCTCGACCCGCCACCCGCACGACTGCGGAGGAGGTGAATCCTCTTGGTGGTCTCCGTCTCCCTGGTCCTGCTGCTCGGTGTCGCCCTGCTGATCGCGCTCCGCTACACCCGGCTCCGGCTGTGGCACGCGGCTGTGAGCGTGGCGTTCGGCTTCTGTCTCGGCAAGTCCGTCTCTACGCCCGAGTTCCAGAACGTCATGAGCACGCTCGCCCGAATCCTCCGACTTCTCATCGGCTGAACGTCCACGTCATCTACCACTCCCGGGGCGACGCGCCCCGGGAGGAAAGGGGGTGGTCAACACGTCGACCACACGACCCACCCGACGAACCGGTCTCCAGGAGGTCCGCAACCGTCTCGGCGCACTCACCCAGTTCGCAGAACAGCCCTCTGTGCGCCCGCTGGTAACCGCAATGATGGTCACCCCTCAGGGATCGGCACTCGCCGCGATCCTCGCCGCCGTCCCCATCCTGTGCGACGAGATCGAGCGACTCGACGAAGCTCTGACCGCGCTCCGGCTCGACCACCACAACCTCACGGCATCCGCGCTCGCCACCCTCGCCGCCGACCGCGAAGGCGAACACGATCCCCTGTACTACGTGCGAGACGAACTGTCCGCGCAACGTGGCGAGGCTCCATGAGGGCCCGTCATCTGTCCCGCTCCCAGGTCCGCCGTATGCGCCGGTATGGCGTCGAACCCATGTTGATGATCGACGCGAACATGCAGTTCGGCCCGCTGGCCGTCACGGTCATCGTGTCGTGGCTGTGGCGACGGCGTTCCGAACTGGGGCCGTTGTTGATCTCCGGATTGACCGTGCTCGCGGGTGCCACCGTGCACGTCACCCGTCCGGAATGGGCTCAACTGATCATCGTCAGCACAGGCGTCGCCGTCGCCCTGGTCGCGATGCTCGGAGGCGCGGCGCTCCGTCTGCGCGTCAGCGAACGCGTGTATGCCGCGCTCACCGTCGCCTGCATCGGTAGCTGGGTCGCTTTCGCCGGCGCGTACGGTCCGCTCAAGCCGCCGATGCCCGCACTCCTGACGGTCGGGACGCTGATCCTCGCGTTGCCATGGTGGGTCCACCGTCGCCGCCGTACCCGGGTGCGCGTTGAACGCACGCTGGCCGCGTGGCCGGAGATCTCCCACGCCATCGGCCTCACCGGTTCCCGCGTGCAATCAGCATTCGTCGACTTGTGGGGGTATCGCGCCCGCATCGGTCTCGCCCGTGGTCAGACCGTGGAACACGCCATGGGTCGTATCCCTGAGATCGAGTCGGCGTTGGGCACCCGCCGTGGTGCCGTGCGCGTCCAGCCCGTCCCGGAGAGGGCCAATCGGATGGAAATTCGGGTGATCGAGACCGACCCGCACGCCGACGCCATCGGCTGGACCGGCCCGTCTGTCACCTCGATAACCGACCCGATCGAACTGGGCGTCTTCGAGGACGGCACCCCGGTACGTGTGTCCTTCCTTCGCCGGCATGGCCTGTTCGGTGGTGTCTCCGGATCGGGAAAGAGCGGCGGACAGAACGTGCTACTCGGCAACCTCACCGCGTGCACCGACACGATCGTCTGGGGAGTCGACCTCAAACGCGGCATGGAACTGCTCCCGTGGACATCCTGCCTCGACCGCATCGCCACCACACCACGGGAAGCCGAAGCCCTGTTCCGCGATGCCGTCGCCATCCTCGACGGACGCGCCGAGATGCTCGCCATGCAGGGACTACGGGTCTGGGAACCCACCCCCGACGCGCCGGCGCTCGTCATCGTCACCGACGAGTACGCCGAACTCTCCGACGAAGCTCCCATAGCGCTGGCACACGCCGACTCCATCGCCCGACGTGGCCGCGCACCCGCCGTCCAACTCGTCATCGCCACCCAACGCCCATCCCAGAAGACCATGGGCAACAGCGCCGTCCGCTCCCAGATGGACATCAGAGTCAGCTACCGCGTCCGCGAACGCCGTGACGTCGACCTGATCCTCGGACAAGGCATGCAGAGGGCCGGCTGGCACGCCGACAAGCTCGACGCCCCCGGCAAATTCCTCATCAGCTCACCCGAACACGACATCCCACGCCGCGCACGCGGCTACCTCCTCGAAGACGACACCGTCCAACGCGCCGCACTACGCCACGCCGACCGACGCCCCACCCTCGACGAGGTATCGCGCCAGGCGCTCAACCATGTCCACCCCGACGAGCCACGCGACCAGCCCAACCGCAAGAGCGCCCATGACGCCGACGCGGCTCTACTGGCCGCCCTGTACGACGCTCCCGACGAGGGAATCGGATTGGCCGATCTACTGACGGCGACCGGCATGAGCCGCGCCACGCTGTACCGCCGTCTGGCCCAACTCGAAGACGAGGGACGCGCCCGCCAGACCAGACGCGGACGCTGGCGCGCCGCTGACAGTCATCACAGCGCGTAATCGTCTCAACGTCTCAATGTCTCATCGTCTCGCGCGCGTCTGCACATAGGCGTGAGACAAACGCTGAGACGAACCCATGAGACAAGCACACACCGTAACCAAGAGAGGTGATCGCCAGACGACAGCACATACCCCGGGGCGACGACCCCGGGGGAAAGGAGGTGATCCATCATCCAGGCGTACACGGTCGAACAGGTCGCCGAGATCCTCAACATCGGACGCGACAAGGTCTATGCGCTATTGCGCACGAAGCAGCTCAACAGCATCAAGATCGGCAAGCTTCGCCGCATCACTGACCGGCACCTTGCCGACTTCGTGTCCTCACTCGAAGAGATGCGATAGAAGCATGAAGCGGTATAGAGCAGTATGCAGCGCCATGCCGCTGTGCTACGTTGCGCTACAGACCCCGGATGCGCCGACCGAACACCGGCCGGAAGGTCCTGAGGTCAGACGCCTTTTGACAACTCCATCGGCAAGTACGCGCACCTCATCGCAACAACGAGAGGAGGCATCCCATGTCGGACGAGCGAACCACGCTGCCGGCCGTGCGGGTCAGGACCGCGTTCAAAGCGCGCCTCACCCGCTACGCCGAATCGCAGGAGCGCGACGTGTCATGGGTGATCCGAAAGGCGATCGAGGAGTACCTCACCCGCCACGAGGAGGCATCGCATGTCGAAGATCATGATCGGTAAGTACGAGGGGACCATCTATGAGGAGGCCGGAGGCTACACCGGAGCGATCTCGCTTGGGTTTGCCGCCGATGGGAAGCGACTGCGCCTCAAGCGCAAGGGCAAGACCAAAGCCGAGGTCAAAGACAAGCTGATCAGGGCTGCGAAGGACCTCGAATCCGGGGTCAAGAGCCCAGAGAACTACACCGTCCGCAACGCGGTAGAGGACTGGTTCGCCACCGGGCTCAAGAAGCAGAGCGCGAGCACCATCGGAACGCTGAAGATCCTTGCCGATCAGCACGTCATTCCGCTGATCGGCAAGGCGAAGCTCAGCACCCTCAAGGCCGATGACGTCGACACATGGCTCGAAGGTCTAACCGGCAAGCTGGCCACACGGACGCTCGTCTCAGTCCACTCGATCCTCAAGCGGGCGACGCGCCACGCACAGGCCCGCGAACTGGTGATCCGCAACGTCGCAGAACTCGTCATCACCCCGAAGGGCAAGGAGGGCCGCCCAAGCAAGGCACTCACCCGTGACCAGGCAGCCGCCCTGCTCGACGCGGCGAAGACATCACCGCTCCACGCTTACGTGGTCGTCAGCCTGACGACCGGAATCCGGACTGAGGAAGCCCGTGCCCTCAGATGGGATCACGTCGTCACCTCGGTACCGAAGGACAAGGCATGGCGACCGGTCCTCGAAGCGGGGTTCAATCACAAGCGGTTCGCCATCTACGTATGGCGTGCCGATCGAGTGGGAGGCGACACCAAGACCCGCAAGTCACGGCGTTCGCTGGAACTCCCCGACCAGGCGGCCACCGCTCTCAAGCAGCACAGAGCCGCACAAGCCGCTCAACAGCTCGAAGCCGGCGAACTGTGGACGGATCACAGTCTCGTCTTCTCCACGGGCGTCGGAACAGCGCTCGACGCTCACAACGTCCGCCGCTCATTCCGCGCCATCATCAAGCGGGCGAACCTCGAAGGGGACTGGGTCCCCCGGGAACTCCGTCACTCGTTCGTCTCGATCATGAGTGACAACGACGTGCCCTTAGAGACGATCGCCGATCTCGTCGGGCACGCCGGCACCCGCGTCACGGAACAGGTCTACCGCCACCAGTTGAAGCCCGTCATCGCGACGGGTGCGGGCACGATGAACAAGGTGTTCGGCACAACCAGGAAGAGCAAGCGCAAGTCTGCGTGAGGTGGCTCCCCGTTTGGCTCCCCACGGCCTCAAAGATCGAAAAAGGGGCCTCGGATGATCTCCGAAACCCCTTCTGACCTGCTATCACGTGGTGGAGCTATGGGGATTTGAACCCCAGACCCCTTCGATGCGAAGCCACTTGCGCACCATACGCCGCCCGGCCTTTCAGGCCGTTGACCTGGGGATATAGTCCGTCAGCGGTCGGTAGCGTCCGCCAATGTGCACCCCCGTTGTCACTCAGTTTGTCACTCACCCCGCGTGCCCTAGCCTCTCTTCATCGGCCCGGACGGAGAGGAGACGCAATGGACGCCTCAGCTCTTATCGAGCCTGAGAAGCTGTGGCAGGCGGCCGAAGTGCTGGCAAGACCCAGCCCGATCCCTGCGGCCCCTGGCGTCTACGGCTGGTACTTCACCCAGTCACCTGATTCACGGCTGTCAGCCGACACCCTTCTCTACGTCGGTATCGCCCCTCGCCGGATGGCGACCCGTACAAGTACTCAGAATTTACGCAAGAGGATCCGGTACCACTACAAAGGCAATGCCGAAGGCTCCACGTTGCGACTCACACTAGGCTGCCTGCTTGGGCTCGAACTCCGCCGGGTGGGGAGTGGCCAGCGACTGACATTTGGCCGAGAGGGAGAGCGAGAACTTACGGCTTGGATGCAGGCGCATGCTTACGTCTCATGGTTCCAGCATCCTGAACCATGGCTCGCTGAGTCTGAACTGATCGCTCAGCTGGACCTTCCGCTCAACCTCGACCAGAACCACAGCAACGGCTTCCACCCCTACTTAAGCAGCCTCCGAGCAAGCGCAAGAGCCCGCGCCCGACAGCTCCCCATTATTTAGCGGCTATTGCTGGCGAGCCTCAACGGGACAATCCAGGGCATACCTCGCACCACAGCTAATGCGATCACGACAGGAGACATCATCCCTGCTTAGGCTGCTTACAGACGTTCGGCAGCACAGATTTTGAGTGTAGCGATTTGCCACAAACCAAAGAGCGAAGGCTAAATGCCTCCGCTCTTAATGTACGAATGCTTTAGGCCGTTGCTAGCAGCTCGGCTTGGGCCCCATCTAAACCCTCATCGAGTGCAGCTAACTTGGCACGCACACGCACTCCGGCATCATCTACACGATTCACCGAAGAAATGACATCATTCAGGAATGCCTCGACAGCCGGCACCAGCCCCTCTGTCACCTCTCGTCGAGTCCACCTATCGATCAGCCGGTCATCTTTTGCTAGCGCTATGACAGCTTCCCTACCTTGGAACAGAGATTCTACGTAGTCCCTAAGGTCATCAACTGTGCTAAACGAGTCGAGACCAGCCAAATCATCCTCACGAATGCAGGAATATGCCCACGCGGAAAATCCTTGCGAACTTTCCAAGACCTGCGTGAACACGATTAGGCTGCCATTTATCCGAAAGGTGCCGGTTAGCGGAATCTCATACTCGTGCCAGACATCGAGATCGCTAGCATCCTGACGAGGACGCCAAGGTAGACAACCCCGCTTAATTACCGAGTCCAGATTCATTCGTTGCACCTCCCATCTGACACTCCTAGTACCCATTGAAGCATTGAACAAAGCTCTCCGCCACGTCCGGCGGCCAGGGGATGTCCTGACGGACCAGGGGATCCTCCACCGGCCAGATGACTGAGACATGCTCGCCATCCGCACCGCAGCCGTTGGTGACGCGCCCCGGCGTGTGGACTACCGCAAAGCCCGCCGCACGCAACTTACCTACCGACGTGTAGCGTACGGCGGCACGTTCAAGATCGTGAGCGGTTAAAACCTTCTTGCGATAGTTACTAGCGAACTTCACCGACAGGCGCCCAGTGAGGAGCGACACGTCCCGCTCCCTCTCATACCTGGGCTCACTGGGGAAAACAGGCTGCTCAAAGGTGTGATGGGTAAGGACCACATCATCTGCCAGGCACGCCTGAGGAACTCCACTCGCCCTACATGCCCTGTTACGCACGTAGGCGGTCGTCGGCTCGCTCATTTTGCCTAAATTACACCATCCAGAGCGGAGCGTCAGCAAAGCATCACGCTTAGGAAATGAGCGCGCATACCTTCACGAGCCAGCTCGAACGATAAGGTAGTACCACATCCTCGCTTCCCTTTAAGGATCGCGCGGCATCCACGCCCGACTAGGCTCCACCTTCGTAATGGCATCTATTCGTGGAGCCTAGTCGGGCGTGGATGCATAAGACCGTTTTGATATTGAATTGTTATAAAAATGCAACGCGGTCCGAACTGCACGTTGCGCGCCCGGTTACCACTCTCGCATCACCTCGTACGCCGTCGTCCCACCCCGGAGGGGCAGCGGGCCGGTGGCGGAGGGGCAAGCTCGGCTTCGCGTGTACATGCTCCCGGTGACCTTCCTCGCCCGCTGGTTGCCCTACGTGCACAGCCGGGCTTGAGCCGGAGCCTCCGGTCTGCTGGGCTTGCCTGGGACGACGGTGTGCGAGGTGATCCCCCGCCCCCACCTACGAACCCGCCACGTCTTGCACCCACGATCACCTCGGGGCCGGAATCCCCCGCCGGAGGCGAAAAGACCTTTGGCTCCTTGTGGCCGGCACCGCCATAGCTCCGCCCGGAGTTGGGTTCTCACCTGGCTACGTGGTCAAAGTCGCTGTCCCTGGATCGGGCGCGGGAAGGTGGCGCGGACGGGTCGGCCCGAAGAGGCCGCATGCCCGGCCGCGCCTGGCCGCCCCGCGCCGCCGACGCCCGCAGGGCGGCGGCTTGAACCCGTAAAGAAGGTTGTAACCAGCCCCCGGCATCGGAGCTACTGAGCACGCCCCGCCAGTAGGTCAGACCAAATGGCCCGCCCTTC
The DNA here is from genome assembly GCF_054661255.1 of Herbidospora sp. RD11066. Classification (NCBI taxonomy): domain Bacteria; kingdom Bacillati; phylum Actinomycetota; class Actinomycetes; order Streptosporangiales; family Streptosporangiaceae; genus Herbidospora; species Herbidospora sp. RD11066. Next base: position 208,276 of record NZ_BAAGDO010000005.1, on the reverse strand, counting down.
GTTCACGTTCACCCGGGGCGTCTCCTCGACCTTCCCGCGGCTGGTCCGGCGCAAGTACGCCTGTCCCCCGCTCTCGCAGAGCTCGTACACCGTCGGCAGACAGTCGCATGTCCACTCGATCACCCGTGGTGGCCGGTCTCCAACAGGCGCCCGCCACATCAGCTCCCGCTGATCCTCCTGCGCCCGCCCAGGATGCGGGCTCAGGCACTCGTTCATGAGCAGGGCAACCGTGGCGACAGCGCCACCGTCGCCCACACGGTCCGGCTCCGCTCGTCCCCGTGAACGCCCCACGTCTCCGCCAGGTGGTCAACGAGGTCGAGCCCCCGGCCGCCTTCAGCCCGCTCGTCGGCCTTGCACACCTCGGGCTCGGCCCGGCCTCCTTCGTCGAGAACCCCCATCCACAGCTCGTCGCCCTCGATCCGTAACGTCACCGAGAACCGGCCCCCAGGCTCCCCGCTGTTCGTGTGCCGCACGGCGTTCGCCGACAGCTCCGAGACGATCAGCTGAGCCGTATCGACCTCGCGCCGGTCCCCCAGGTGCAGCGCCACGAATCGGCGCACTCGCGCGACCTGCTGGGCGGTTCCGGGGAAGGTCTGACGCCACTCGACGGCGGGGGCGTTCATCTCGGGCACCTCACGATCACGCAGGCCAAACGCGGTCAGATCGCTATCGGTACTTAAAGTACTGTTATGGTATTGAGAGTACAAGCCACTTCGAGTACTTGCCCCGCACAATAAGTGCTGATCAGATGCGAGGTGGCGATTCCGACACGTCCACCACGAGGGGAGAGGTGCCATGTTCGGGCTAGTAGTCCGCTTCACCTGCAAGGACCAGGCCACCGCCGACGCGTTCGATCAGCTCATCGGCGAGACCATCGAAGGGATCAAGGCGCACGAGCCGGGCACGCTCGTCTACACCGTCCACAAGGTCGAGGGCGAACCGCTGCTGCGGATCTTCTACGAGCTCTACCGCGACCGCGACGCCTTCGACGCCCACGAGGAGCAGGAGCACACCAAGCGGTTCCTCGGCGCCCGTGACGAACTGCTGTCCGGCGTCGAAGTCGACTGGCTCGACCTCCAGGTCGGCAAGGTCACGACCCTATGAGCGACGAGTACCAGCGCGCCTTGGGTCGACGCATCGCCCAGGAGCGCAAGCGACGCGGCCTGTCCCAAGTGGAGCTGGCCCAGCTCGTCGGCCGCTCGGTCGCCTGGGTCTCCCAGGTCGAGCGCGGCGTGCGCAAGATCGACCGCATGTCGGTCCTGGAGAAGGTCGCCGAGACCCTCGAAGTCCCGCTGTCGGAACTCGCCGCCGAAGCCCCCATCGTGGCGGCCACCACCGAGGAGATCCCCGGCTCGGCCAACCTGCGCCTGGTGCTCTCCGGCGCGCACACCCTAAAGGCGATGCTGCACGCCGCCCCCGCTCCCCCGTCCGACGAGATCCGCCCGCAGGTCGAGCGGGCTTGGCACCTCACCCACGAGAGCCAGTACGTCGAACTCGGCGACCTGCTCCGCAGTCTCATCCCCGTACTGGAAGGCGCGGGCCGCTCGGCTCCGGAAGAGCGCCGACCGGAGCTGTACGAGATGCTCGCCGCCCTCTACCAGGCATGTTCGGCCGCGCTGGCCAAGCTCGGTGAGCCTGAGGCCGCGTGGATCGCCGCCGACCGGGCCATGGTCGCAGCCGAACGTGGCGGTGACCCGCTGATGGTCGCGGCCGGCGCTTTCCGGCTCGGCTTCGTCTTCCTCGGTGCGCGCCACTTCGACCAGGCGGAGGAGACCGCCCGCACCGCCGCAGAAGCGCTGTGGTTCCTCGCCGAACAAGGCAAGCCCGAAGCCATGTCGCTGTGGGGCGGCCTCACCCTGCAACGCGCCGTCGCCGCTTCGCGCGTCAATCAGGCCGACGCCGCGTACGAACACCTCGCCCGCGCCCGGAGCATCGCCGAGAAGCTCGGCGAAGGACGCAACGACTACAACACCGAGTTCGGCCCGGCCAACGTCGCTCTGTACGAGGTCGCCGTGGCGGTCGAGCTCGGCGATGCCGGTCACGCCCTCCGGATCGGCACGGCCGTCGACACGTCCACGCTGTCGAGCGAGCGCCGCGCCCGGCTGCACATCGACCTGGCCCGCGCGCACGCCCAGCGACGTCAGGTCGCCGAGGCCACGAGCGCACTCCTGGACGCGGAGAGGATCACACCGGAGCAGCTCCGCAATCACCGCATGGCGCGTCAGCTCGTGTCCGACCTGCTCACGATGCAGGACCCACCCGCCTCTGACCTGCGAGAACTCGCTGATCGGATCGGCGCGTAGAAAAAGTACTAGGACTAGTACTTGAAGTACTAGCTAATACTGCAAGTACCAGGTAGCGTCTGTGTTGGCGCTGAGGTCCCTGCTACACCAGGGGATCCCAGCACCAGCACAGGCGCTTTCTGCGTTCTCAGGCCGCCACTGATCGCGGCAACAACCAACCGACATGAGGTGTGTTCAGCATGCGCAACATCCCCGTGGACCTCTCAGCCCTGTCCTTCGTCGTCGCCGGTGAGGCGGAACCGAAGATCGTCGACCGCGCGACCGGCGAGATCAAGAGGGACGCCGAGGGCCGGGAGCTCTACACCGTCCCGCTGCTGCCCAAGCCGAACGACGACCGCCGCAACCCGGTGATCGTCGTGACCTTCCCGTCCGCGACCTTCCCGAGCCTGCCCGAAGGGGTCCAGGTCCGGCCGGTCGGCCTGGCCGCCTTCTTCTGGCAGATGAACGGCCGGTCGGGGCTCGGCTTTCGCGCCGAGACGATCGTCCCGGCCAGTAGCAAGGCCGCCTGACCAGGCCACGTCTACGCCCCGGGAGCGGGTCTAAGCCTGCCAGCTCCCCTGCTCCCGGGGCCTTCCCTTCGCTCACCGAAGAGAGGCACCAAGTATGACTGACCTGCTGGTTTCACTCGCCCCGATCGGGGGTGTCCTCGCGTTCCTCGCCGCGCTGCTGGTGACCTGGCGTCATCTGCACCCGGCCTCGTTCTGGCTCGGCGTCGGCTACCCCCTGCGGGCCGCGCGGGTCTACCTCACGTGGGGGAACGTCGCGGCCGGGTGCGGACTCAGCACCAAACGGCGCCGCATCCGATGGACGCTCGACGGCATCACCGCCCTCGACCTGCTCACGAAGGGCAGGGAGGACAAGCGCCGGATACGCCGCGTCCAGGTCGACAAGGCACCTGGGCTCGGCCTGGTCCTGCCACTGCGGCACGGCTTCAAGCTGTGGGTACGCCTCCCGGACGGCCAGACGCCCGACCACTACACCGCCAAGCTCGACCATCTCGGCCACGCCTGGCGCGTGCACTCGGTGCGGGTACTGCGCTGGAAGCCCGGCAGGGTCCAGCTTCAGGCGACCGTGTACGACCCGCTCACCTCGGTCAGCGCCTCCGTCGTCGACCAGTTCCTCAAGGTCTGTGTCGGGCGGCTGGAGACCAACGCTCCCTGGGTCATCGACTTCACCACGATGCCGCACTGGCTCATCACCGGGGCGACGCAGTCCGGCAAGTCGACGCTCATCAACCGGCTCATTTGCGGTCTGGCACCGCAACCTCTCGCCATCATCGGATGCGACCTCAAGGGCGGGGTCGAGCTCACCCCGTACGAGGACCGGCTGACGGCCCTCGCCACCGACCGCGCGCAGATGACAGCGGTCCTGAACCGGCTCATCGACGAGATCAAGCGCCGCATGACCACCTGTCGTAACAACAGGGTGCGCAACATCTGGCAGCTTCCCGAGAGCGCCCAACCCGTCCCGGTCATCATGTTCGTCGACGAGGTCGCCGAGCTGTTCCTGATGGCCGACAAGTCCGAGAAAGACGAGATCGCCGTGACGGCGACCAACCTCATCCGCATCGCCCAGCTCGGCCGCGCGTTCGGCGTCTACCTCGTCATCTGCGGCCAGCGCGTCGGCTCCGACCTCGGCCCGGGAGTCACCGCGCTCCGCGCCCAGCTCTCCGGCCGCGTCTGCCACCGGGTTAACGACCCCGAGACGGCGAACATGACGCTCGGCGACATGGACCCGGCCGCGCTCAACGCCGCCCGGCTCATCCCCGCCGAGACTCCCGGCCTCGCCGTCGTCACCGGCGCGGACGGCCGCTGGTACAAGGCCCGATCCGAGTACGTCAGCGAGCAACAAGCAGAGCAAGCCGCGGTGACCTACGCCCATCTGCGCCCGACCTGGGCCGACATCACGACCGCCGACGTCGTCCCGATCGGCGACGACGAGTACAACGCCTACGCGGCCTGAAAGGGATTCTCATGCCTCGGAAGAAGCCCGTCCCCTGCCTCACCTGCGGTGGCGAAGGCCAGATCGAAGACACCGTCATCGTCAGGCGTGGCCGCTCCATCGCCGAGTTCGACACCTGGGCGCTCTGCCTCGACTGCAGCGGCACCGGCATCCTGTGATCCGCTCCCGCTGCTGCACCTGCGGCGGAACCGGTCTCGTCAACGACGACCAGGGCGAGGCAGTCACCTGCCTCGACTGCCTGGGCACCGGCATCGACAACCACGGCATCTGAACTCTCGGCGCGGGGCGGTCGACGCCTGCCAGCTCCAGCCTCGCGCCGCATCTCATAGCTCACCAGGAGAACCGTTGTCTTTCGCACGCCCTGAAGTCGCTCAGGTGACGCCGACCGCGCTGAGCGACCTCATCGGCCCGGTCATCCGCGACCTGGCCCGCCGCTCCGGCCACGACCTGAACCGCTGGCTGGACCAGGTCGAACGACTGGGCGGCTGCCGCGAGCCGATGCGGCTCACCGGCCACACCGAAACGCTCGACACCGAGACCGGCCAGATCGTCAGCACGTACGACACCAGCGCCGAACCGCACGGTCACCTCTTGCTGAGGTGCGGCAACCGCCGCGCGTCCCGCTGCCCGGCCTGCGCGGAGGTCTACCGCCGCGACACCTTCCACCTCATCCGGGCCGGTCTCCTCGGCGGGGACAAGGGCGTGCCCTCGACCGTCAGCGCACACCCGCGCGTCCTGGCCACGCTCACCGCACCGTCCTTCGGCCCGGTCCATCGCGGCCCCGGCAAGGACGGCAAGACCGTGGTCTGCCACCCACGGCGGACCGGCCCGTCCTGCCGCCACTGGCACAAGGCCGGCGACCCGCGTATCGGCCAGGCCATCGACCCCGGCACGTACGACTACACCGGCCACGTCCTGTGGAACGCCCACGCCGGAGACCTCTGGCGGCGCTTCACCATCTACCTGCGCCGTCACCTGGCCAACGCCGCCGGACTGTCCCGGACCGCCTTCGACGCCACCACCCGCGTCTCCTTCGCCAAGGTCGCCGAGTACCAGGCGCGCGGCCTCGTTCACTTCCACGCAGTCATCCGCCTCGATGGGCGCTCATCGAGCGGGCTCGTCACACCGCCGCCGTGGGCCACCGCCGAACTCCTCGGGGACGCGATCCGGTCAGCCGCGCTCGCGGTCAGCCTCGACGTCCCCGGCCTCGACGAGCCGCTTCGCTGGGGCCGACAGATCGACGTCTCCGTCATCACCGCCTCCGGCGCTGTCACCGAACGCGCCGTCGCCGGATACGTCGCCAAGTACGCCACCAAGTCGGCCGAGACCTCCGGCACGCTCGACCGGCCGGTCAGAGCTCACGACATCGCCCGGCTCAAGGCCCAAGGGGTGCCCGACCACACCGCCCAACTGATCCGCACCGCCTGGCGGCTCGGCAACCACATCGCCTATCCCGAGTACGCCGACCTCCGACTCCGCGAGTGGGCTCACATGCTCGGCTTCCGTGGCCACTTCTCGACCAAGAGCCGCCGCTACTCGACCACGCTGACGCGCCTCCGTCAGGCGCGCACCGACTTCCGTATCCGCATCACCCGCGACCCGGCGACGACGCTCGTCCTCGGCTCGTGGACCTACGCCGGTCAGGGCCTCACCGCTAGTGAAGCCGCCCTGGCCGCCGAGCTCAAGGGAACGGGGACCGCCCATGGCAAGTGAGCTGACGTCCTTCCGCCTCTACCGGGTCGCCACCGCGATGGACCTGCTCGGCCTGAGCCGCACGGTGATCTACGAACTCATCCGGTCCGGCCGTCTGCGGTCGGTCAAGGAGGGCCGGACCCGGCTGGTGCCCGCGAGCGCCATCGCCGACTACATCACTCTTCTGGAACGGGAGGCGGGAGCCTGATGACCAAGCGACGTAGCCCGGGAGACGGCGGTCTCCACTGGGACGAAGAGCGTCAGCGCTGGATCGCGTCCCTCACGGTGGGCTACACCCCGAAGGGCAAGCGCATCGTCAAGAAGGCCAGCGGCAAGACGAAGACCGAAGCGAAGAACCGCCTGAAGCAGATCATCCGCGACTGGGAGGCGGGCCTCCTCGTCTCCTCGGCTGGGTACACCGTGGCGAACGCGGTGGAGAACTGGCTCCTGTTCGGCCTCAGCGGCCGGGACGCCGCCACCGTCGAGAAGTGCAAGATCCTGGGCCAGAAACACGTGATCGCCTGTCTCGGAGCTCGCAAGCTGGCCGAGCTCTCCGCCGACGACGTTGACACCTGGCTGGCCGACCGCTCGAAGGTCCTCAGCACCCGGTCCCTGCGTGAGGTGCGCTCGATCCTGCTCCGCGCGGTCAACCGCGCCCAGGCCCGCGACAAGGTGAAGCGCAACGTGGTCCTGTTGTGCGAGATCCCGAAAGGCCGGCCGGGCCGCCCGTCGAAGTCGTTGACGTTCAACCAGGCGGAAGCGGTCCTGGACGCGGCGGACGGGACGTTGCTCAACGCGTACATCGTCCTGTCTCTGCTGATCGGCGCTCGTACGGAGGAGCTCCGCGCCCTGACCTGGTCGCACGTCGACCTCAAGGGCGAACCCGCGTCCATCATGGTGTGGCGGTCCGTCCGGGCCGGTGGCGACACCAAGACCCAGATGTCCCGGCGCACGCTGGCCATGCCGAAGCGCTGCGCTGAGGCTTTGAAAGCCCATCAGGAGCGTCAGGCCGTGGCCCGCAAGGCAGCCGGGAAGCGGTGGCAGGAGAACGACCTCGTGTTCGCCTCGACGGTCGGCACCCAGCTCGACTCACACAACGTCCGCCGCGCCTTCCGGAAGGTCCTCAAGAAGGCTGGCCTGAACGAGAAGGAGTGGACACCGCGCGAGATGCGGCACAGCTTCGTCTCGCTGCTCTCAGACAGCGGCGTCCCGATCGAGAACATCTCGCGCCTGGTCGGCCACAGCAACACCAAGGTCACCGAGCTCGTCTACCGGAAACAGCTCAGGCCAATGCTTCTGGAAGGCGCAGAGGCTATGAATGACATCTTCAGATAGCCATTCATCCGCCGTTAAGGGCCTGGAAAGTCTCATAAAGACATCACTGCAACCACAGGAAATTAGCAGCGAAGGCCTCCGCTAGCGCCGCAACCACACCCGCCGAACATAGAAGCCCAGGACGCTATATGGCGTCCTGGGCTTCTAGGGTATCTATCGATTTACATCAAGACGCCGACGCCGACGCCGAATCATCCATGCGATAAGGCCAACGACAGCGGCAGCGATCAGTGCTGCGGGAAGCTCGGTCAGAAGTCCGTTGATAACGAGGTCGACCCAAGTGTCCACAACTACTCCAGGGATAGAGATCGGCAAAGCGCTGTTTGCTCCAACTCCACTATCTCGGAGACTTCAAGGGGGCTGACGATCTCTAACGCCATCAAACAAGATATGACAAACCGTCCGGGCCCGCACTGGTATGTTCGTGGTCCGACACAGACTGGGCGTTCCCGCATAACCAGGGAGATCGACGCATGGGACGACTGACACCCCCCGCCCTGGCTCCTGGCCCACTGCGGGTCCTCAACGAAGCACTCCACGATCTTCATCAGAGAGCCGGGCGTCCTTCCGTTCGCACGCTGGCAGAAGACCTTGGTGCCGGCACTTACAACCGAATCTTCGATGTCTTCAGGAGCCCTAGGCTTCCCTCGTGGGGACTCGTAGAGCTGCTAGTCGAAAATCTCGCAAGCCGTATCCGTGACACTGCCCCCGAGGCCGAGGTTGCTCGCTTTCATCAGCTTTGGCTGTCAGCGGACGGGGGCACTCCTAGTTCCACACCGACATCTATTAGCGTACTGAACGGACTTCAAGAGGCCGTTCTCAGATCAGTGACTGTTGAAATATTCTCGCACCCACAAGGCAACAAAAGAATGCGTCATGGCTGCGGCTTCCTGGCACGAGACGAAATTATTGTTACTGCCAACTGGCTAGCTCCCCCTGAGGCGCGAATAGAAGTCCGCGATAGCGAAACAGAAACCATCCACCAAGCTATTAACATTCAAAACGAACCCATCAACCCAAATCCTGGCCCCGAGCAATCAGGGCTCGCCGTACTTAGATTGACTAAATCTCTTCTCCCCAGAAAGGTCAGCCTAGCCACTCAACCTCCCCCACTGGGGAGCCGCCTGGCTACCGCCCATTACACGCAGAACTCAACCAGCGATTTCGAGATGCGCCTATCCGAGGTAGTTGGTTCAGGAGAAAGCGCCATCCGAATCAGAGTCGACGGCATTGGCCAAAAAGGCGTCATGCCGCGCGGCATTACTATTGGCGGCGCTCCAGTAGCAGATTTAGCAACAGGAGAAATCGTTGGCATAGTCTGTAATTACGACCCAGATAGCGGCCTCTTTATGGTTGTGCCTGCAGCACGGATTCGACAGCTGCGCAACCCATACAACCGGCCTGGATATTGGTACGAAGATTTCTCTCCTGGTCCGCAATCTCTTCCACGGGTTGGCGATGCGTGATCTGCAGGTCACGGCACCTCTACTGTCTAGAGTTCGAGCCATGTGACGTGCGGGCAGCAGCGGCTGCCTAAGAGAGCTAAGCCGCCGATCGGGCAGAACCCAGGGCGTCAGCCAATGCGGAGCCCAGAAGCGCCAACAGCCACGCCACGGGGCACTGCTGGATCACTCGGAGCCACACGCCCTGAACCGGGCCAGAGCGCTAAGCCGCTCTCGGATCCTGCTAGTCACTCAGTTTGTCACTCAGAAGATCAAAAAGGCCAGCCCCGCTAAGCGGAACTGGCCTCTGACCTGCAAGTTCATGAGTGGAGCTATGGGGATTTGAACCCCAGACCCCTTCGATGCGAACGAAGTGCGCTACCGGACTGCGCTATAGCCCCGTGAACGAGATCTAGGCTACCAAACTCCAGCACCCCTTCGCGCCATCCACGCCCTAGTCCCCCACAGCCCGCCGATGATCCGCGTACTGGTCGAACACGAACGCGCGCTTCTTCTCCAGCTCGATGATCTCGGCCTCCCGGGCCGCCTGAGCCGCCCGCCGAGCCTCCATCCGCGCCCGTCGCACCCGATCGGCCCGCACCCGCGCCGCAAGGTCCTGCTGCTCGTCCTCAAGCTTGGAAGCCACCCGCAACAGGAGCACATAAAGCCCGAGGAGAAGTGCGGCCGGAGCGACCCCCCACCACGCCACCACGCCAAGGGAAGCGGCCAGGCCGGACACGAGGACCATGGCCAGGCACCAGAGAAGGGTCCGTCGCCGGCGTACTCGGATCTTGGCCCGCCTTCGCTTGGTCGCGAACTGGGGGTCGGAGGCCGCGGCGGGTTCTGACACCGGGGCCTCCTCCTCCGAAGTCGTCGTGGGGGCCACGGCCTGATCAAGGGACTCGATCAGGGTGTCGCCGCCCTCGGTGGTGTCCTTGTCTTCGTCCATTAGGACATAGCGGTCGCGGCGTAGCCACATCGGGACCAGAACGCCGAGCCACATCGCGACGATGGCCAGATAGAGGAGGACGCTGCTCATCGGCTGCTCTCCCCCTGATCTCGACCCGCCTGCATGCTCACGTCACGCACCGTAAGACGGCGTGTCACTGATTGACGAGCATTCGGTGCGGTGTGTCGCGAGATCGTCAAACCTGTTGGCGCCTAGGGGGACTCTCCGTGACGTGCTTTGGACGCGTCTCGGGCTCTTCTCCACTGGACGAGCAGGCCCCTCGGCACATCCTCCACGGTCAAGGCGTAGCAGATGTGGTCTCGCCACGCTCCGTCGATGTGCAGTTGCTTTCGGCGTACGCCTTCCTCGCGGAAGCCCAGTTTCTCGACGACGCGGCGGCTGGCGTGGTTCTCGGGGCGGATGTTGGCCTCCAGGCGGTGGAGGCCGGTGGTGAAGAAGCAGTGGTCGACGGCCATGGCCAGGGCGGTGGGGGTGATGCCACGGCCCGCCAGGGCTCCGTCGACCCAGTAGCCGACCTGGGCGGAGCGGGCCGAGCCCCAGACGATCGCGCCGACGGTGAGCTGGCCGGCGAAGGCGCCGTTGTACGTCACCACCCACGGCAGCGCGAGGCCCTGCCTGGCCTCTCTGCGGAGCGTGCCGACCATGGAGACGTAGGGGCTGAGGCCGGTGCGGAACAGGGGCGTCTCGGGGTTGCTGGGTTCCCAGGGGCGCAGCCAGTCGGCGTTGCGCAGGCGGGTCTCCCGCCAGACGCGCACGTCGCGGAGACGGAGCGGCCGGAGCCCCACGGGGCCCTCCGCAAGGGTCGCGGGCCAGCCGCGAAGTCGATCCACTTGTCAATCATCCCTCTTGTTCACCGAATCACGCCATCAGACGCGGTGGTCACCGCCCCGGATCTGGTCGACCACGTGGCCCAGGATCGGGCCGAGGACGGCCATGCCGTCGCGTACTCCGCCGGATGATCCGGGCAGGTTGACGACCAAGGTGGTGCCCGCCTGTCCGGACAGGCCGCGGGAGAGGACCGAGGTCGGCACCTTCTCCCGGTTGACCTGCCTGATCGCCTCGGCGATGCCGGGGATCTCCCGGTCGAGGACCCGCGCCGTCATCTCCGGGGTCCGGTCGGTCGGGGTGAGACCGGTGCCGCCGGTGGTGACGATGACGTCGTATGTTCCCTCGAGACCCTTCACCAACGCTTCATACACCGGTTCACCGTCGTGGACCACCACCGGCCCGTCGACCGCGCAGCCGGACTCCTCCAGCAGGCCGTGCAGGATCCGCCCGGAGCGGTCTTCGTAGACGCCGTCGGCGGCGCGGTTCGAGGCGGTGATGACGAGAGCGCGGATCATGGACGCCGCCAGTCGCCGGTCTTGCCACCGGTCTTCTCGTCCACGCGAACGTCGGTGATCACCGCAGCCGGGTCGACGGCCTTGATCATGTCGATCAGGCCCAGGGCGGCGACGGTGACGGCCGTCAGGGCCTCCATCTCGACGCCCGTCTTGTCGGCCGTCTTCACGCGGGCGGTGATCTCCACGCCCTCGTCGACGATCTCCAGCGAGACCTGGACACCGTGCAGGGCGATCGGGTGGCAGAGCGGGATCAGGTCGGGGGTCTTCTTGGCGCCCATGATCCCGGCGATCCGGGCCACTCCGAGGGCGTCGCCCTTCGGGGTGTCACCCGATCGAAGAATGGCCACGGCCTCCTCTGAGAGGAGGACGCGACCGGAGGCGGTCGACGTACGGACAGAGACGGGTTTTTTCGACACGTCGACCATGCGGGCCCTGCCCGATTCGTCGAGGTGGGAGAGGTTCACAGCGCGATCACCTCCACAGTCTTGCCCTTGGGGATCTCGGTGACGTCTTCGGGCACCACGATCAGCGCGTTGGCCGAGGCCAGAGCCGCGAGCTGGTGGGAACCCTGGCCGCGCGCCGGAACGACGGAAGCCCCGGTGAGGACGGCGCGTAGATAGGAGCGGCGGCCCAGCGGCGAGCGCACATCCGCCCCGAGGACGACGCGGACCGGTTCCACCGGCGAAGCGGGCAGGCCCTGCATCCGGCGGAGTGCGGGCCGCACGAACAGGACGAAGGAGACATAGGACGAGACCGGATTGCCCGGCAGGGTGAAGATCGGGATCTGGTCGTCGCCGACCACGCCGAAGCCCTGGGGCATGCCGGGCTGCATGGCGACCTTCTCGAAGCGCACGGTGCCGAGCGGGCTCAGGCCCTCTTTCACCGGCTCGTAGGCGCCCATCGAGACGCCGCCGCTGGTGATCACCGCGTCGGCCCGGACGAGCTGCGCGTCGAGCGTCTCCATGAACACGCGGGGGTCGTCGGTCACCGCGCCCGCGCGGAAGGCCTCACCACCGGCCTCGCGGACCGCGGCGGCCAGCATGAAACTGTTGGACTCCCAGATCTGGCCGTACCCAAGAGGGGTTCCGGGCTCGGCCAGTTCGGTGCCCGTCGAGATCACGGCGACCCGGGGCACCGGACGGACCGTCACCCGGCGCCGCCCCACCCCCGCGAGCATGCCGATCTGGGCCGCGCCGATGCGCGTGCCCGCCGGCAGGACCACCTCTCCCACCCGCACATCCTCACCGGATCTGCGGATCGCGTTGCCCCGCTCGACCTGCTTGTGGACAACCACGTTCGCGGTGCCGCCGTCGGTGTATTCGACCGGGACGACCGTGTCGGCACCCGCCGGGAGCGGTGCCCCGGTCATGATGCGCGCCACCAGGCCGGGCCCGATGGCGCGCGGGTGGGTGTCGCCCGCGGCGATGTCCTCGGTGACCGGCAGCGTGACCGGCGCGTTCGCGAGGTCTGTTGCCACGACCGCGTAGCCGTCCATCGCCGAGTTGTCGAAGGGCGGCAGGTCGACCGGCGCGGTCACGTCTTCGGCGAGCACCGACCCCAGCGCCCGCTCGAGATCGAGTTCGAGCGGGACGAGGGGGCGAACGGTCGCCAGGATGTCGGCGAGGTGCCGATCGACCGGTTTGAGATCGCTAGGGCTGTGCCTCATCCAGGAATTCTCGCAGCCACGGCAGGAAGTCGGGGGCGAGGTCCTCTCGCCGCGCCGCGAACTCCACCACGGTCTGGAGGTACTGGAGCTTGTCACCGGTGTCGAAGCGGCGTCCACGGAACAGAACGCCGTAGACCGGGCCGCCCTCTTCGGGGGTGCTGCCGGCGAGGGTGCGCAGCGCGTCGGTGAGCTGGATCTCGCCGCCGCGGCCGGGCGGGGTCTTCTCCAGCACCTCGAAAACGGCCGGGTCGATCACGTAGCGCCCGATGATGGCCCAGTTGGACGGGGCCTCCTCTTTCGGGGGCTTCTCGACCAGGTCGGTGATCCGCACGACGTCGTCTTCGTCGGTGAACTCGATGGCGGCGCAGCCGTACTGGGAGACCTGCTCCTCGGGGACCTCCATGAGCGCGATGACGCTGCCGCCGCGCTGCTGGCGGACCTCGATCATGCGCTTGAGCAGGGGGTCGTTGGGGTCGATGATGTCGTCGCCCAGCAGGCAGGCGAACGGCTCGTCACCGACGTGCTGCTTGGCGCAGAGCACGGCGTGGCCGAGGCCCTTCGGCTCGCCCTGGCGCACGTAGTGCATGGTCGCGAGGTCGACGGGTTCCTGAATCTGCGACAGGCGCTTCTCGTCACCCTTCGCCCGGAGCGCGCCCTCCAGCTCGGCGGCGACGTCGAAATGGTCTTCAATCGATCGTTTGTTGCGCCCGGTGACCATCAGCACGTCGAGCAGCCCAGCCGACACGGCCTCCTCAACGACATACTGGATCGCCGGTTTGTCGACGATCGGCAGCATCTCCTTCGGAGTGGCCTTGGTCGCGGGGAGGAAGCGCGTCCCGAGACCGGCGGCGGGGACGACGGCTTTGGTGACGGAGTCGAAGTCAGCACCCATGAGTGAAGGCTAGTGGAGGCCCCTTTGGACAAGTTCGAGCTGAGGCGTGAAATTCTGCGTGAACGTTCCATCATGGACGCGGCCGACCGCCGTGAGAGCGCTCGCCGGGTCAGGGAAACCCTGCTTGACCAGCCATGGGTCCAGATGGCCGGCCTCGTCGCCTGTTATTGGTCGACCGGAACGGAACCTTCCACGGAAGGTCTCGTCTTCGCCCTGTGGAAACACGGCGCGACGGTGATCCTGCCGGTGCTGCGCGACGACAACGACCTCGACTGGGCGGTCTACGACGGTCCCGACACCCTGGCGCCCGGCCGCCACGGCATCATGGAACCGGTCGACACCCGGCGCGGCGTGGACACGATCCGCACGGCCGCGCTGGTCATCGTCCCGGCGCTCGCCGTAGACCCCGATTCGGGTGTACGCCTCGGGCGAGGCGGTGGCTCCTACGACAGAGCCCTGGCCAGAGTCGGCCCCAATGTGCCGACCGTCGCCCTCCTGCACGAGGGCGAGCTGCGTCCGGGCGTACCGGCCGAGCCGCATGATCAGCGGGTGAGGTACGTGGCGGCACCGTCAGGGGTTCGTGTGATCCCTGTGACAGAATCCGCATAAATCCTGAAAGGAGACCTTGTGCGCCTGGATCTCGACGGATGGCTCCTCCTCTCCGCCGTGATCGTCCTGGCGGCCGTGATCTCGGTCAGAGTCGCCCACCGCACCGGTCTGCCGTCACTGCTGCTCTATCTGGCCCTGGGCGTCGCCCTCGGCGAATCGGGCCTCGGCGTCCATTTCGAGAACGCCGAGCTGGCCAAGCAGCTCGGGCTGATCGCGCTGGCGGTCATCCTGGCCGAGGGCGGCCTGACCACCAACTGGGAACACGTGCGCAAGGCCGTGCCGACGGCCTTGGTACTGGCGACGCTCGGTGTGGCGATCAGCATCATCGTGCTGGCCCTGGCCGTCTTCGGGTTCCTCGGGCTCGACTGGCGCTCGGCGCTCCTGCTGGGCGCGATCCTCGCCTCGACCGACGCCGCGGCGGTCTTCAGCGTGCTGCGCCGCCTCCCGCTGCCGCCGCGCCTGGCCGGCACCCTGGAGGCCGAGTCGGGCTTCAACGACGCCCCCACGGTGATCGTCGTCGTGATGTTGAGCCAGATCAGCGAGCCCATGCCGTCCATGTGGAACGTTCTGGGCACCTCTCTGTGGGAACTCACCGCGGGCGCCGCCGTCGGCTGCGCCGCCGGACCCATCGCCGCGTACGCGCTCAGAAGGGTCGCCCTGCCCGCCTCGGGCCTCTACCCGATCGCCGTCCTCGCGGTGGCCTTCATCGCCTACAGCGGCGCGGTCAGCCTCCACGCCTCAGGCTTCCTTTCCGTGTACGTCGCCACCCTGATCATCGGCAACAGCCGCCTCCCCCACCGGGCCGCGACCAGGGGTTTCGCCGAAGGAACGGCCTGGCTGGCCCAGATCGGCCTGTTCGTGATGCTCGGCATGCTGGTCAGCCCGTCGGAGCTGCCGAGCCAGATCATCCCCGGCCTGGTCGCCGGCCTGGCGCTGGTCCTGCTGGCCCGCCCGATCTCGGTGGTGCTTTCGTCGTGGGCGGTCCGCCTGATCAGGATCGACCGGGTCACCTGGCGCGAACAGGTCTTCCTCTCGTGGGCCGGCCTGCGCGGCGCGGTGCCGATCGTCCTGGCCACCATCCCCTGGGCCGCCGGGGTGCCCCACGCGAAGGAGCTGTTCAACGAGGTCTTCGTGGTCGTCGTGGTGTTCACCCTGATCCAGGGCCCGACCCTGCCGTTCCTGGCCCGGGTGCTCGGCCTGTCGGCCGACGGGGAGGCGCGTGATCTCGACGTGGAGGCCGCGCCCCTGGAGGAACTCAACGCCGACCTGCTCCAGGTCCGCATCCCGCAGGAGTCGAAGCTGCACGGCGTCGAGGTCTTCGAGCTGCGCCTGCCCTCGGACGCGGCCGTGACCATGGTCGTCAGAGACGGCCACTCGTTCGTCCCCGACGGCAGCACCCGGCTCCGGCGCGACGACCAGCTCCTCGTCGTGACCACCGCGTCAGCCCGCAGAACCGTCGAAAAGCGGCTGCGTGCGGTGAGTCGTAGGGGCAAACTCGCAGGCTGGTATGGGGAGACAGGGGACTAAACTCCCCCACGGCAACGTTGCAGCTTGCCAGTTGCCTTATCATTTAGCAGTCACTTGGGCCGAGTGCCAAGTCACTGAGGAGGACCGCGTGCCCACCTACCAGTACGCCTGCACCAATTGTGGTGAGCAGCTCGAAGTCGTCCAGAAGTTCACCGACGACGCCCTGACCGAGTGCCCCGCGTGCGCGGGCCGCCTCCGCAAGGTGTTCAACGCGGTGGGCATCGTGTTCAAGGGCTCGGGCTTCTACCGCACCGACAACCGCTCGTCGACGACGTCGTCCACGACCACGTCCTCGCCGTCCAAGCCGGCGACGGAGAGCAAGCCCGCCGAGACGAGCACCCCGAGCACCACCAGCACCACTCCGGCGAGCACTCCAGCGGCCTGACCTGCAACGACGCAGGTTGTCCACAGGAAGCGGCATAGGGCCTCACCGGGTGGGTCCGGGGGCGCTAGGGTCGGCGCCATGGTCAATCGTGCAGACATCGGTGTCATCGGCGGTTCAGGGTTCTACTCCCTGCTCGACGACGCCGAGGAGATCGATGTCGCGACCCCCTACGGGCCTCCCAGCGACAAGGTGACGGTCGGGCGCATCGGCGGGCGCAGCGTCGCCTTCCTGCCCCGCCACGGGCGGGGGCACAGTTTCCCGCCGCATCGCATCCCCTACCGATCCAACCTGTGGGCGCTGCGGAGCCTCGGCGTGCGCCAGATCCTCGCCCCCAGCGCCGTGGGCTCCCTGCGGGCCGAACTCGGCCCCGGCGCCCTGGTCGTCCCCGACCAGCTGATCGACCGTACCTCCGGGCGCATCCAGACCTTCTACGACGCGGGCGGCGCGGTGCACGTGTCCCTCGCCGACCCCTATTGTCCAGATGGCCGCACCACCGCCGTGACCGCGGCGCACGCCGCCGGGTGGGAGGTCGCCGACGGCGGCACCCTCGTGGTGATCGAGGGCCCCCGGTTCTCGACCCGGGCGGAGTCGCGGTGGTTCACCAGCATGGGCGGGACCATCGTGGGGATGACCGGGTTTCCCGAGTCGGTGCTGGCCCGGGAACTGGCGCTCTGCTACACGTCGATGTCCCTGGTGACCGATCACGACGCCGGGGTGGATGTGGGCCAGGGGGTCACCCATGAAGAGGTGATGGCCTTCTTCGCGGCCAACGTGGAACGGATGCGGTCACTGGTGGGGCAGGTGGTGGCGGGGTTGCCGGAGGAACGTGCGTGCGCCTGCGGGAACGCCCTTGATGGGATCAAGCTGCCGTTCGAACTGCCGTAGGCGGTTGGCTGGGGCTGTTTGTGCTGGTCGCGTCGTAGTGAGGGGCGACCTGAGGCGTCGTTCTCTGGCGTCGCGCTGAGTCGTCGTGGTGCGACATGACTGGGGCGTCGCTTTGTCCGGCGTGCTGGGTCGCGGCGGTGCGATGCGGCCTGAGACATCGTTCTCTGGTGTCGTGCCGAGTCGTCGTGGTGCGACATGACTGGGACGTCGCTTTGGTGCGAAGTGCTGGGCGGGGCGACCTGAAACGTCGTGCTGCGGCGTCGCGTTGAGTCGTCGTGGTGCGAACGGCGTGGTGCTAAGTCGTCGCGGTGCTCTGTGAACTGGGGATTCGTTGTGCTCGCGGCAGCTGAGGTAGCGGTGCCACAGGACTTGGTAGATCGTTCTGTGGCACCTCGAACGGTGGCCGTAGGTAGGCCAAGTAGGCCGATGAGGGTCTGAAAGCACGGTCTCGAGCCCGAGCCGCCCCATTTATCGCGGCGATATCGCCGTCTTTTGTTGCGGCGACCCGAGGGGGCGGCGGTGTCGGGTGTTGCCCATCCTTCTTGTCTTGGAGTGTTCTGATGCGTGTCGCGGTGCCGGCGCGGTGGGCTCGGGTGCTCGCCAAGCGTCGTCGGCTGATCTCCGCTGTTCTGCTCGGGGTGGCGGTGGCGGGAACGCTGGTGTCTGTACGGGCTCCGTCTGGGGTGGACGTTCTGGTCGCTAGTCGTGATCTTTCCGGTGGGCGGCTGGCGGCCGGTGATCTCGCGACGGTTCGGCTGCCGTCCTCGGCGTTGCCTGATGGGTATCTGGCTGCCGGGGCTTCCGTTGCCGGGAGGGTGTTGACGGCGCCTGCTCGGCGGGGGGAGGTGCTGACCGATGCCCGACTGCTGGGTGGTGGGCTGCTGGCCGGGGCCACGCCTGGGCTGGTCGCGACGCCGGTGCGGGTCGAGGACGCCGATGCTGCCGGGCTGGTGACGTCGGGGGATGTGATCGACGTGTTGGCCGCTTACGAGACTCACGCTGAGACGGCGGCGGAGCGGGTGACCGTGCTGACGAAGGCGCAGTCGGAGGAGGGCGGGCTGCTCGTGCTCGCTACGACGACCGGTCAGGCCACGTCGTTGGCTCGGGCTCAGGCCGGGGCGCGGTTGTCGTTCGCGATCCATCCGCGTTAGGACGACAGGTGGAGTCGGCAGGCTCGCGACCCATCGCCGTTAAGTAGGCGCCCCGTTGCGCTGGGGTGGAGTCGGCGTGCCTGAGGGCGAGTGCTCGCCGTTCGCCATCCATCCGTTCACGCATAGCCATGGCGTTTGTATGGCGCGTCGTTTGGCCAGGCTGTCGCCGTTGCGGGGAGAGGCGGAGGGCGGCCGGTTGGCGCCGGCCGCGGTGAGTACCGGGGGCGGTGGTCGGGGTTGGGGTAGGCGGGAGCCGTAACGGAAGAAAGAAGTTTGGGGTTTTAGAGGAGGGATCCGACCTTGGGGTCGTATTCCCAGTGCCAGGGTTCGAAGGGGTTCACGTAGGCCCAGTCGGGGTGGATCCAGCCGAACTGTTTGCCGTTCTGTTCGAGCCAGACGAATTCGGTGGATTTGTACACGCGGATAGGGCCGCAGAAGTCGATCGCGAGGCCGAGTCCGTGGTTGCTGCGGCCGGGGATGGCGGCCAGGCCGGGGCGCTGGTAGTAGACGATCTGCTGGTCGCGGAGGCTGCGGTAGCTGTCGACGACGCAGAGGGGTTCGCCGAAGCGCTTCTTGTACGCCAAATTGAGGTCGGCGAAGGCGATCGCGGCGTCGGCGCGGAGTTCCTCGCCCTTGAAGGGCAGCGGGCAGAGCACGTTGGTGGGGAGCAGGCCGTTCGCGTACTCCTCGGCGAGGACGACCCTCGTCGGGTCGCATGCGCCGCCGCCGCGTTTCACGCCGAGCTTCGCGAGTGCGGACGTGAGGGATTTGACGGTCTTCTGCGACTGCTTCCGGAGTGTGTCGATCTCGAACGTGAGCTGGGCCTCCTGCAGGAGCTTGGTCGCCCGGAGCTCCTGCGCCTCTCCCGCCAGGCGCTCGCGATCCTGGAACAGGCGCGTGGCGTCTTCGACCACGATGTTGCGCCCGGCGATCAGCTGCTGGACGTCACTCATCGCCCGCAGCGACGCCTCGCCGTTCGTGCTGGTCATGAGGGAGCCCATGTTCCGGCTGATCGGGTTCTGGTACATGCCCTCGATCAGGTCGGACATCGGCTGCCGGATGCGCGCGAGCTCCTCGTCGGCCGTGCGCAGCTCGGTGAGCTTCGACTCGAGCTGCTTGTTGGAGGTGTCGAACTCCTTCTGCCGCGCCACCAGCGCCTTGGTCGCCGACTCGATCCCCTTGGCCGCCTCTTCTGCGGACCGCCGCAGCTCGGTCAGCGTGGCGGGCTCCTTCTTCTGCGCCGCCTGCGCACTCCCCACCTGGACCAGGGAGAACACCAGCATGACGGCCGCGACCAGTCCCGCTGATCGAGGAGTAGGCACGCTTCGACCCCTCCGTTTGCGAATTCGTGACCTCGGTCAGGGAGGCACGTTACTACAGCAGGATGCGTGGTCGTGCCCGAGTCGTTGGAGCCGTTACATACCGATTGGCGTGTCTTATGCCGAATGGGCTTTGTGGACCGTTCTTGCTGGTGGACTGTGCTGTTTCAGGCTGGTTTGCGGGCTTCCTCCTGGCAGAGCTCCCAGAGCCAGGTGTCCGTCCACTCGTCGGGGCAGGCCGCTCTTACCTCTGGGGGGTGGTGCTTTTTGGGCGGTTCGGGGGTTCTCGTTGTCGTGGGGGGGTGCTTGGCCTCTGGGGCTGCTACGACCCTCGCTTGGGGGGGTTGGCGCTTGGGACGCTTCTTTTGCGGGGCGGGGACCCTGCCCTCGTAGAGGCGGTCCGGCGTCAGGGGGCGCGGGAGCGGGGTGGGGGCCATGAAGACCGGGGGGACCGCGGGTCTCGCGCGCAGGTAGGGAGGGACGCCGAATTCCGTCAGTTCGGCGACGAATAAGCCTAAGGCCAGGACGGCTGGGGCCAGCAGGGCGGCCAGCAGGACCATGGGGCGGAGTGCGCGGCTGCCGGGCCGGCGTCCTCGGTTCACGTGGGCGAGCCCATCACCTCTTGATCTGGTGGGTGGTGGGGGTTGTCCTAGCTTTACCTTTGACGGGGATGACCTTGAGGGGGGTTGGGTGGCGCGCGGGGGGCTCTGGTTTCGCTAGGCTTGGGGGGTCGGCTCCCGTAGCTCAGGGGATAGAGCACAGGTTTCCTAAACCTGGTGTCGTAGGTTCGAATCCTATCGGGGGCACCAATAAAAGAGGCCCTGACCTGCACGGATGCAGGTTCAGGGCTCTTTCTTGTGTCCGGGTGTGATCGGCTAAAGCTGATCGTTTACGGGTGTTCTTACCCAGTTCTTACCCACGGATTTAGTCTGCGGCGAGGGCTGCTGCGATGCGCTGACGTGCGACGGCGTCCTGTCCGGTGACGCACTTGGCGTAGATCCGGAGCAGGACTTCCACACTGTGGCCTGCCCACTGGGCTACCTGGGTTGCTGGGACGCCTGCGTTGAGCCAGGTGGAGACGCACGCGTGGCGGAGGTCGTAGGGGCGCTTGGCCAGGGCCGAAGCGGCCTGGGCTGCGGTCAGGGCTTGCGTGCGGGCTGCTTTCCAGGCTCGCCGGTAGGTGACGTGCGAGAGTTCGTTGCCGCGCACGCCGAAGAAGATGCGGCTATCCGGTCCGTTCGGGTAGTCGGTTAGGTGGGCGCGGAGAATTGCGGTGAGTGCTGGTGGTGTCGGAACGGTCCTCGAATGGCCGTCGGGACGGTGCTTGAGGGAGCGTTCTTCCCGGATCGTGCGGGTGTCGGTCCATTCTCGTCCGGCGTAGGGCGCGGCCTTCTTGAAGTGGAGTTCTCCCCAGCCTTCTTCCTCACCTTCTTCGAGTTCGGGGAGGATCACGTTGTCCGTGCGGAGATTGACCGCTTCTTCGGGGCGTAGGCCCGCGTAGTACATGACGGCGAAGAACGCCACGAGGCGGGGGCCGCTCGGCTGCTGTTCGCGCAGGGCCTCCAGGAGTTGGCGAGCCTGGGCGTGGTTGATCACGCTGGCTCGGTCAACCTCGTAGGTGCTCTTTGGCGGCTTCCAGTTGAGTGCCTTGAGCGGGTTGCTCTCCAGGAGCTTCAACTCCACGGCGTAGTCGAGTGCGTTGGAGACGATCAGGCGGTGCTTTCTCACGGTGTTCGGTGCGGCCCGGGTGCCGGTGATCGTGGACGTCGCCTTATCGAGGACGTCGCGTACGAGGCTGGCATCGGTCAGAGCCGATATCGGCTTGCTGTGGTCGGCCAGCCACTTCAGCGTGTCCGCCACGTCGCCGGTCGCGGTCTCCCGCTGTTGGGTGTTGAAGGCGTAGCGGTGGAGCGCTGAACGGATCGCTTTATCGTTCGGCTTGCCCCGCTGCGTGGTGAACATGGCTGGTGTGGCGGCCGTCAGGGCGCGGGCGATGACCTGGCGGTAGTTGGCCGATGCGCTCTTCCACTTCATGTCGACGTACTTGCAGAGGAACGCGTGCCAGGTCATTTCCGGGGTTTTCGTCCGGGTCCAGGAAACGGGTTCTCCCGTGACCAGGCTGAATGCCTCGCCATTTCGTGCCGCCGTGATCAGGCTGCTTCTGTACGTCTCGGCTTGGGCCGCCAAAGGAAAGGACTTCTTCCAGATCTTGCGGCCTTCGGTCTGCCACTGGACTCGGTAGGACGTGACCTTTCCAGCCGCCGTCTTCCTGACCTCGGTCTTGAAGACCCGGACCTTGTACGTGATGTCGGGCATCAGGCGTTGTCCTCTCGGGCGTCGAGCCAGCGGTCCAGGTCGGCACGGCGAATGCGCAGGTCGCCGTTGGGGAGCTTGAGGCACTTGGGGGCGCGGCCCTTGGCGCGCCAGTCGTAGAAGGTGCTGCGGCTGATCTGGAGCTCTTCGCAGAGGTCGACGAGGGTGAGCATGCGAGGCGTGGGCATTGGCGTCTCCTCAGGCCGAGCGGTGCAGGTCAGGGTGCACGGCGTAGCGGGGTGAGGGGTTGCCCCTGCTAGTAGTTGGGTCGGGTTCGCGGCGGATCCAGCCGGACTGCTCCAGCAGGTCGAAGGCCGGGTCCAGGTCGGCGGCCTTCTTGAACTTGCGCTGGAGCGCGCGGTGAGCGTCGCGACGGGTGAACCGCTCGGGCCTGGTCTTGGTGAGCCAGGCGTGGACGGTGCGGGCGGCCTCGACGCCGGGGTCTTGGCCCATGGCGTCGAAGGTGGCCAGGGCGTGGGCGGTGAAGTACTCGCCCAGCTCGATCGCGGCCGTCATCGTGTCGGCGGCGATGGGCTTACGCCAGCCGTCGCCGATGTGGGCAGCCAGATGGAGCAGGCCGGCGATCCGGGCCACCGCGCCGTCGAACTTCGCGGCCCAGTCGCTGATGTGCGCCAGGTCTCCGGCGTCGGGACGGAGCCGGGGTTCCGTGCGCTCCCGTTGAGCACGGAACAGGTCAGCCGCCTCCGGCGACAGGACCAGGCGGGCCGGGTCTTGCCAGCCGTACATCTCGGTGACGAGCCGCCCCAGACTGGCCGCGTATTCTGCCGCGACCTGTTCGGGGACGGCGGGCGGATCGATCAGCCGGTAACCGACGTTGCTGGTCGGCAGGCTGTAGAGGATGCGTCCGAGCAGGCCCTTGCCGCGAAACCCGGGTGAGCTGGCGATCTCGGTGACGATGTCGGGCTGGACGGCCAGGCCCAGGGTCAGCGCGGCGTGGTCGACGCGCTCCCGGCGGCTTCGCCGGTCGACGATCAGCAGGTCACCCGCGTGGCCCTTGAGGAACAGGTCCAGATTGGCGACACCGGAGTAGCGTCCGGCCAGGGTGGCGAAGATGCCGCCCTCGGCCGACAGCACGGCCAGCCGCCCGCCCTGTTCGGCGAGCAGGCTCGCGGCGGCCTCCGGCGTGATGTCATCCGCGATCAGGCGTGGTTCGGCCGGGACGGTGATGCCGTCGACGGCCAGGGCTGCGCTGGTCGCCTCGGCCAGAGCTTCGCCTGAGGCGTCGCCGCGTGCGGAGGCGGCCACGCGGGCGGCTTTGTCGGCGGACTCTTGGGCGACCTTGCGCGCCAGCTCGGCCTCAGTGATGAGCGGGCGAACCTGCTCCTGAAGCGCCCTCTCGGCCGCCTGGAGCGGCGCAACGATCGCCCGGAACACCGGTGACTTGCGTGAGCCAGGCGGCATCGCGACGACCACGAACAGGTTCACCGGCTCGCACCAGCTACCGCGCACGTTGACCAGCGCGCGACCCCCGGCGGCGGTCGACAGTGCGGCGAGCACGATGCATCCGGCCAGATCAACCGGGGTCTGCGTCTCTTCGGCCAGGGCGGAGGTGAATGCTCCGGCCCAGGACGGGAGGGCCTTCGCGGGAAAGGCCGGCAGTGCGCCGCGCGCGGCCAGCGGAACCGGGGTGTCCCAGGGCTGAGCGTGCATCGCGGTGAGCACCTGGTCGGCGTTGTGGTTGGAGAGCAGGGCTGTTGCGCGCTCTGCGGGTGTGTTAGTCATCGTGCGTCCCGGCGTGGCGTGCGGGCTCCGGCGGTCAAGCCTGAGCGGATGGTCGTGGCGGCCTCGTGGGCGGGCAGGCCGATGGTTTCGGCGGCCTCTTGGAGAGCGCCCTCCACCAGGTGGCGCGGGAGCAAGCCGTTCGCGATGAGCTGGCCCAGGGCGAACGCGGCCTCGTTGAGCGTGCTGTTGCGGGTACCGGGTCCGGCGCTGAACAGGCGCTCGGTCTCTCCGTGGAGCGCACGCCAGGCGTAGCGGGTCGCCTGATCACCTCCCAGAGACGCCGGGGCGTTCCGAAGTGCTGGCGGCTTCTCGGTGAGCCGGGAGGCCAGCCAGGCCGGGAGTTCCGCCAAGGCGATGGCGTTGGTCACCTCGTATTCGCCGGTCTCTCCAGGGGTCGGGACGTTGCTGCCGGGGCCGACCACGTAGCCGCCGCTGGCGCGGGTGTCGATGAGCCAGCCCAGCCGTCCGGCGGTGTTACCGAGCACGAGGCCGATTGGCGCGGTGAAGTACAGGTGGGTTCCTCCGTTGCGGGTGCGGACGGTGAAGGTGTCGAACGGGAGCGGCTGACCGACTCGTTCGCAGAGCAGGGCCAGGGCGTCGGCGCCATCGTTGACACCGGGTTCGTCGAACGGCTCCGGCGGCATGGCCCCAGGCTTCGGCCGGTCCAGGTCGACGACCACCAGGCGGGACGGGCCGCACGCGATGCCGATGTTGAACGGGTTCGCGCCCCAGCACCGGCCGATCAGGTCGCGGTCGGTGGTGGCGTGCTTCTCCCATGCGGTGAAGCCGCGGAGCGGGGTCTTCGCGTTCGGAGTGAGCGGGAAGACGTGCCAGCCGTGGTCAGCGGCGGCAACCGCGTAGGCGTGAAGGGCGTTCATCGGGCACGTCCGAAGCGGGTCAGGTAGACCCAGACCTGCCAGCCCAGACGCTGGCGCAGGCCGGTGCCGTTGCAGGCACGGCAGGTACGGGCGCGGCGCTTGTTCCGGCACCGGGTGCAGGGCTTCCATGGCGACCCGGCGCAGAGGCCGATGTAACCGAGCGTGACGACGATTGGGCAGAGGACTAGCAGGGCTATGGCGATGGCCACAGGTGGCTCCTAGGGGTGTTTCCCGGGCTGACGCAGATGGGCTGCTAGCGCGCTAGATCACGTACAGGAAGGGCTTTGAGGCGCTAGCAGGGGCGCTAGGTCTAGCGGGGGTGGCCGCTAGACCTAGCGGCGAGAGCGACGGCTACGAAGCGTCAGATGAGCGGTTGGCGAGCGCCCTGGCGATCTCGTCGCGGGTGATCCCGCGACGGTTCGCGCCGCGTCCGTCTTCGGTGTTGCCCCAGACCTGACCGGTACGGACGCCGTAGGGCTTAAGCGCGGTGGTGAGCTGCGCCGCCCGCGCTTCGGGCTCCAGGTCGGCCCATGGGCCGTAGACGGCGGGGCGGAGTTCGGCCAGCCGCGACACGACGACCTCGTTCCACACCTTCGGTTCGCCGACCACGCCCAGGATGTCGGCCAGCAGGTCGTAGGCCGGGGCGGTATCGGCCTCGAACTCGTCGCCCAGGGCGTGACCGGACAACGTTCCGGCCTGGACTCGCAGGGCACGTGCCTTGAGGGCGATCTTCTCGGCGGCCGGAGCGTCGATGTAGACGGACTTGGTGATGCGCGGGGCGTCACCTTCACCCGCGTAGTAGCAAATCCCCTTGTCGGAGAAGCTGAACATGGTGGCCCTGACGCCGTTCTTGTGCGCGGAGGTGCCGAGCACCATGTCGTTCTCGGTATGGCCCATCACCTTGAGACACAGGCGCAGCACCGCGTTCGCGCTGATGCCAGTCGGGAGCGACTTGGCATCCGGGCGCTGAGTCGCGACGACCAGCACGATGCCCAACGCCGGGCCGCGCTTCACCAGGTCGGTGCAGATGGATTCGAACTCGTCGCCGTACTTGGCGTGCTCGAACCAGACCTGGCACTCGTCGACGGCGATCACGATCGGGTGCAGCCCGAGGCTCTTGTTGCTAGCCAGCTCAGGCGTGACCTTCGACTCCGGACACACGTCCTTAGGCAGGTTCCTGATCACCTTGGCCCGGCGGCGAAGCTCCTCCTTCAGCGCCCTCATGTCGGAGATCGCATAGGCGATGTCTTCGTCTTCCTCACCGGCCCGGTACCGGTGCGCGACCGGCTCCAGCGGCGACAGGTCGCCGGTGCCCTTGAGGTCGTACAGGTGCAGTTCGGCACGCGGGTCCAACGCCGCGATGAGGCACAGCAGGCGGAGCAGGAACGTCTTGCCCATACGCGGGATGGAGCCGATGATCACCGAGACGAACATCAGGGTGATGGACGCGAACCGTCCCCGCTGGTCGGTGCCGAACGGCTGAGCTTTGAACAGGTCGACGGCCCCCGACTTGAACAGCGGCCAGGCCGGCTGCTTGGCCTTGTTCATGTCCTGATCGCCGACGAACAGGACCATGCGGCCGGTGTGCTGGTCGGGTACCGCCTCCGGCCACACGCAGCCCAGCGGGCGACGCAGGCCGGACGCGAGCTTCTCCCGACGGTCCATGACCTCAGCGACCGTGACGCCGTAGGGCAGGTCCAGGTCTGCCCGGTAGCCAGTGCCGCCGTCGCGGGTGATGGGGGCGACGAAGTTGATCCCCGACCCGCCCCGAGCGAGGGCCTGGTTGATGGCGGGTACGCCCAGCGCGCCCAGGGCGCGGATCACGATGTCGCTGGTCAGCTTCTCGTGAGCGGTCGGCACGACCGCGCGGTCGATCAGCGGCCGGTCCGCCGGACGACCGGCGATGCCCAGGGCGGCCACCAAGACCACGAGCGCGCATAGCTGAGCTCCCGGCGGGGCAAACGCGACCACCAGCCCGGCGGGCACGACCACGCCCAGGGCAAGGAGCGCGATCACCACCCGCAGCCGGACACGGGCGTCCCGCTGACGCGACAGCTTGAGGTAGACCTCGGCGTCGGCCCGGCGGACCGCGTCCATTCGGACCGGCCGTCCTTCCAGGTCGAACGTCCAGGACAACGAACCGTTGACCACGCGGCCCAGGCCGACCGGGGCGCGCATGGCCAGCCGTCCGGCGTACTTGGGCGACCGGGTGACGTGGTACCCGGCCACGTAGGTGTAGTGGGCGGCGACCCACTTGACGGTCGCGGTCCGTTCCGGTCCCGACCGCATCCACGACGGGACGATCGGGCGGCGGTCCTTCGACCGCTCGGCAAGGGCGGTCAGCCAGTCCGGGCCGTCCGCGTCGGGCCGGTCGACGCGGACGATGACGCCCTCGACCGGTCGGTCTTCTGCGGCCGCCCGGCGTTCCCGGGCGGCGTCGATCTGGACGACATCAGCGGTGGGCTCGTGGTCTTCAGGCTGCGTCATGAAGAGGTCACCTCGTGAGCCTTGAAGCGGGCGGTGCGGCGAGGAGGCGTCTCAGACCGGAGGCGTGCGAGCAGCGCCCCCGCCCGGTCGGTGGAAATGGACTGGCCGGTCTCACGGACGGCGTCGCGGAGCCGGTCGCGGGTGAGCGGCGTACCGGCGGCGTCGTGGTCAGCAAGGATCTGCCAGCCGAGAGACATGAGGTCGTCGACGGTCCGGCGGACCGTGGGCACGGGGCGCTCTGCGGGCGTGAGTTCGCCCAACCGGTAGAGCGCACGCTCCCGACGGCTGGCCTTGAACCGCCACAGGCGGCCGTAACGGTCATGCAGATCGGTGGTGGCCAGGACGCGCTCACGCTCTCGGTCGAGCGCGTCCCCATAGCTGCGGATCTCCCAGAGGACCATGCGCCGCCACAGGAGGCCGGTCGAGATCGGGGCCAGTACCCAGCGCGAACTTCGGATGCGGTCCATCCGCGTCGGGTTGGCCAGGTTGGCGCGCTTGCGGATGACATGGGCGCCCACTTCGACGGCGACCACCCACAGGAGTGGCAGCACCGCGTGGGCGACCATGCCGAAGACATCGGCCTGCGTCGCGACATTCAGATAGACGGTGGCGGCGGTGAGTGTCCACGGGATCAGGCGGAGCCACCTAACCCGCATGTCCAGCCGGGCAAGGACGATGTCCAGCGCGGCGAACACTCCGATCCCGAGGTCGACACCGAGTGGCAGCAGGAAGGCCAGGCGGCCGAAGGCCGGTTCGGCGGCCTGCGCCACGGTGGCGAACGAGATGACGAATCCGATGAGGCCCAGCACACCGACCGCCGCCGTGGTGACGGCAACAGCGGTGTGCTCGCCTTCGGTGAGCGGGCGCATCATCGGTTCCGGCTCCCTCCGCAGCGAGGGCATTCGGGCTTGGCGCACTCGCGTCCCAGGTCGCGGGACCAAAAGTGGGCCATCAGCTCCCAGGACCCACCGAGCTTGCGCTGATCGTTGAGCAACTGCCGGGCCTTGATACGGGCGATGAGGCCACGCAGACGAACGAACACGCGGGCCTCCTATCGGCCGGACTGGGAGCGGACGAGAGCGCGGCAGGCACGACAGCCGGCCACACAGCGCATGGCGTGAACGACACACATCTGGATCTGCGGGTACGGCGTGCCGCATCGGCACCCGAGGGCCGAACCGTGGCGGTGTCCGCAGTCGGGACAGGCGAACCGCATGTCAGCCCTCCATCCCGCTGAAGTCCACCGACACGCCGGACTCGCGCAGCGTGTTCATCGCCTCGGCGATGGCGAGGGCGTTGCAGGAGGAACAGATGGCGGGAGTCGGAGCCTCGTCACCGGGCTCGCACTCTTCAGCGCCGTCGCAGACGAGGCAGATCCACTGGACGCCCGCGAAGGCGTCGTCCCGTCCGAAGTCGAGTTCGACGCGCAGGACGGGAAGGTTGGGCAGGTTGGACCCGTAGGTCATGATGAGTACACCTCTCTTAAGGGGTGCCGGGGTGCGGATCTGGTTTGGCGACTTGGGCCGCGTCCCGGCTTTTCTGTGTTCGGAGGCAAGTCCGCTTGTACGTTGAGTACGTACTCACCTCTGTGTACGTACAGTGCTACCCAGCGTGACCAATGTCAAGCACGTTGGTACGGTGAGTACGTACACCGACACAGAGAGTTGAGAGGGGTGCGCCAACGTGCCTGCGGGAGCGGACACACGCGCGCTGTACGAGCGCGTCGCAGACGACCTCAGAGCCGCCATCGTGCGCGGCGAGTTGAAGCCCGGGGACAACGTCCCCGCAGAACAAGAACTGGCGGCTAACCACCAGGTCAGCCGCCAGACCGTACGCCAAGCTCTGCAGCAGCTCACGAACGAGGGACTGCTTTCCAGTGGACGTGGCCGCGGGCGTGTCGTGCGTTCGCAGACCCGCTTGCGCTGGCAGTTGTCGAGCTTCGAGAGCACGGCGCGCCACAACGCAGACGGCGACGCCTGGAACAACGACGTCCGCACCCAGGGTCACGAACCCCGACAAGAGGTCACAGTCGGGATCGACACGCCGTCCGCGAAGGTCGCCCAACGACTCAACGTCGCCGCAGACGACCTTGTCGTGGTGCGTCGGCGTGTCCGCTACGTCGACGACATGCCGTTCCAGCTCTCAGACAGTTACTTCCCGATGGACATCGCACAAGGAACTGTCCTGATGAAGCCGGGCGACATCGCCGTGCCCGGCGGCATCCTGTCGTCCATCGGGCACCCGCAGGTGAAGACGCTCGACGAGATCCAGGTTCGGATGCCGACCAAGGACGAGACCACGCGTCTCGGCCTGCCTGCCGGAACACCCATCGCGGAGCACACCCGGACCGGCTACGACGCGGACGGCCGACCCGTCCGGGTCATGGTCTCCGTGCTCCCCGGTGACAGACACGTCATGGTGTACGAGCTGGACGCCACGTGAGCGCCCCCGAGCTCGACGTCGACGACCTGTTCGTCGACGACCCCATGACACAACCGCTCACCTATCCCGGCCGGATCCCCCCGACCTCCGGCCTGTTCTCCGACGGCCAGTACACCCGCCTCGACGCGGGCGACGGAGAGCCGGCCGAAGCATGGGTTCTCGACACCGACCTCGGCCGCTTGGACGACCGCCTCGACCAGCTCGGCGTTGCACCGATGTCCGAGCGGAATCGCGTGATCGCGGTCGGATCCAACGCGGCCCCCAGCCAGCTCCACCGCAAGTTCGTCAACCACGACGTCCGGCCGGTCATCCCCCTGACCTTGGCCGACGTCACCGGCATCGCCCCCGGCGTGTCGGCCCACATCAACCGGAACGGCTACATCCCCGCCGCCCCCATCGCCGTACCGGAAGAAACCTCACGCCTGTTCGTCCTGTGGCTCGATGAGCCGCAGTTCGAGATCCTCGACGCCACCGAACCCAACTACGACCGGCGGCTACTTCCCCTCGACGACTTCCCCGTGGTCCTGACCTCGGGCGTGCCGCTCCAGGCCTGTTTCGTGTACGTCGGCAAGCACGGCTACCTGAGCGACCAGCAGGGCCAGGCCCTCCGGCTCACCGAGCAGCGCGCCTTGATCAGCCAGGTACTCGGGCTATCCGCTGAGCTGCGAAATCTGTGCGGAAGCACCGTTGCCGAGTTCATCACGCAGGTACAGAATCCGGCGGTCCGAGAGGCCGCGTACGAGATATTCCGGCGGGAGGGCTGGGCACGCCCGCAGCCCGAATTCGCCGAGACTCCCGCGCCAAGCATGTGAATGGAACGGCGGGGTGGCTGAGCACGCCAGACCGTGCTCAGCCACCCCGCCGCATACCGCCAGACCGGGGCCGTCCACGCTGTGGGGGCAGTACGTGAACGACCTCACTCCGAGCCACGGATTCCCGGAGCTCATCAGCCCAGCGGCAGCCTCATTGGCCTGACCACTCGACCCACTCCTCGTCGGTCATCAGGACCACGTTCTCTTCAGCGGACCGCGCATCGATCCACTCGCGGTCGAGCCGACCCAGCGCGTTGACGCACTCCCTGAACAGCCGCTCCCGCACCACGTTGGCCACGACCTGAGCAGAAGCAGCCAGCGCCCGCGTGACGCTGCACCTGTAGGCAGTTCCGTCACACGATGGCGCCCCGCAACCCTCAGGCCCAGGAGCCAAGTCCACGCCGCTCACGGAACCTCCGTGATCGTGGCGTAGACGACCTTGCCCCCGAAGATCACGGGTCGGTGGTATCCCCACCCCTGCGCCAGCGCCGCCACCAGCAGTAGCCCCCGGCCCCCTTCCGCATCCTCGTCAGGGCACAGCACACGGGGAGGCTCGCGGGAGCAGTCCCAGACCGCCACCATCACACCGGCCGGGCCCGATTTCGGGAGTGGGTAGACGTCCAGGCCGATCACGTTGGTGGACGAATCCGTCGCCCTCTCTGTTGCCGTGATCGCGTTGGTGGAGAGCTCGCTCACAACGAATTCGGCCGTCTCGCTCAGGTGGTCCTCATGGCCCCATGCCGCCATGAGGCCGCGAACATGCGCCCGTGCCTTCGCGACAGACTCAGGATGGGCCACCAGGCGCAGATAGTTGCCAGGGGGAATTGGCGCGCACGAATTCAGCAGAGAAAAGCAAGCGCTTCCTATCGCCGCCGAATCCGCAGTTCCGCCGGCCTGCTCGTGATCATCTCGCCTTGCTGCTCTTCCGGCCCTATTGTGTGCCACGGGTCGCACCTCCGAGTGCGATCAATGGGGCCCGTAGGACGTGGCGACGTTTCTGCGGGTCCCGCTTATGTTCGGGGAAGAACTGCGGTGCAGTGACATACTTAGGCCACGGGTAGTAACCGAGAAGACTCAGCGCGTGGCAAATCACGTATGCCACATGGCGACACAACCGGAGATGGTTGATGACCGAGCCCGAGATCTCAACCGAAGTTTCCGATATCTGGGAGCTTTTCGGCCGCCACATCCGTCACGCACGTCACACGAAAGATCTCAGCCTGCGCCAGCTCTCAGACCGTCTGAGCTGGCATTTCTCTCTGATCGGCAAGTGGGAACGCGGCATGCACCGCCCACCGCCGGAAGCCGTCGAAAGGCTTGACCACGCACTAGAGACAGATGGCCGACTTGTCAGCCTTTATGCCCTAATCGTTGAACTTGACCAGTTCCGCAGGCGTATGCTCAAGATTCGCCCAACAGCCTCAGCACGTGACGAGGATGACGATATGGACCGCCGTGCAGCCCTGCGACTCATGAGCGCGTTAAGCGCCGGAGTGACAGTTCCCGCAGGAACGCTGGAAACCATTCTCAGCAGCGTCGAACGATCCTTCGGCCTGCGGGACGACCATCACATGGACGACTGGCACAGAACCGTCCAGACGTATGGCCAGCTCTATTACGCCCAGCCACCCAACGCGTTGATCTCGGATTTAACGGCTGATTTGCTGGAGGTCGGCCGCCTTCTCCAGGACCCCCGGACCGGTCTCCCGCGCAATGAGCTGCTCCGGGTGGGGTCGCAGCTCACGGCCCTGATGGCGACCGACTTCAACGACGCCGGTAATCGGCGTTCCGCCCGTCTGGCTTGGCAGACCGCCCGTCGCACGGCCGACGCGTCCGAGGACAGGAACCTCTCTGTCTGGGTGCGGGCCAGAGAGGCCGACTGCCTGTTCTGGCAGGACCAGCCGCGATCCATGATCGCCGCTCTTCTCGACGACGCCTTGGGCCAGGCCCAGGGCACCCCCAGTACGGGGCGCGCGATGGCCCTGGAGGTCCGCGCCAAGCTCGCCGCCCTCGACGGCCGGTCCGCGGACGCCATCCAGGCACTCAACGAGCTGGCCGACACGTACGAACGGCTACCCGACCACGCCACGACGGCCGGGGCGATCGGCTCGTCGGTGGGGACCAGCTACCCGGAAGCATCGGTTCACCGAAGCGCGGCCTACGTGTACGCCTTCCTCGCCGACACGAAGAAGGCGCCCGCCGCGATCGACCGAGCCATTGCCACCTACCCGTCGAACCTCGCGGGCGGCAACCTGCGCCTGATCCAAGCGCTCTCAGCCATCCACGGGGGCGACCTGACACACGCCCTTCAGGATGCTCTACGCATCGCAGAAGGAGTTCGGCAGCTCACCCCCATGAGACAGCTCATCATCCGTCGCATCGTCGACGCGGTACCTCGCGAGTCCGCCAACCTGCCGACGGTCAGGGAACTACGCGCGCTGGCTCACCCCGTCAGCGCTTGAACAACGTCTTGCAGACCTGCGCCTTGTAGCCGTCGAAACGGGCGCATGGGTGGTGTCGAACGGAGCGGTGGCGTTTCGCCGCTGGCCCCTTGGCCTTCTTGCTCACCCTGACGAGTGGCGTCCGATGCTGCTCAGTCGGCTTGGCCGACGCCGCGCTCTTATCCGCCAAAGGGGCATGAGGCACGCTCACTGACGCGACTCTGAGCGCCACCGGAGCGGGTGAGGTCGTTTGCGCTGCGGAAACGGGCGCAACCGCGAGTGCGGGTCGCGCGGGCGCTTCCGCTTGCACGATGACCCCCAACGAATAGCCGAACCCCACACCGAACCCGCCAGCCAGGGCCAGCGTCACGGTTCTGCGGAACAGGCTGTGCCGGCCCCAGAAGAACCGGCCGAAGGGCTTGATGGGCGGACGACGCTTGTAGGCGGACGGCGGCAGCTCGTTCATGGAAACCCCCCGATATCCAATACGACCGGCCAGCCAAACGATCGTTGAGGACGGCGGTGTTCCCTCGCTGTCGAAATTTGGCGATCTTGCGCGGACACAGATGACAGCGGTGACAAGCATGCTTGCCCATGGATCCCCCGGGAGTTTCGCGGGAGGTCTCCGGCGGTGACACCCGCTGACAGCCGTTGACGCAGGCCTTGCTGTCAACGACTGTCACGCTGTGTCATCGCTACGCCATCGAGCGACCGGGCCTCCACGAGCCTGGCTTAGCGTCGTCGTGTCATCGCCGTCATCAGTGTCAGGAGGTCATTGTGCTGGGGCCAGCCTCCAGGGTCTCCCCTGCAACTGTTCCGTTGCCGTGGATCACGAAGGTAAGCAAAAACACTTACCTTCAGCCGAAGTTGCTCTCCGTAAGCGACCTCAGTTTGAATTTTTTTAAATTGGCGGAGGGCGAAACGGCCAGCGCGGCAGCAGCAATGCACGCGGTGACGCCGAACACAACCTGATGCCAGGCAGGGAACTCGTCGAAGTTTGACGCGATGCTGAAGAGCATCGTTCCGCTAGATAGGAGGATCACACGCCAAGGACGCTGCGGGCTTATGCCCTGCTGGCGTCGCGCTCGACCTCCCACGCCCCGATGCTAACTCCCGGCGCAGATCTCGCGTGGGGAATCCCATATTCGGCAGTCGGCTCTTTACGGAGGACGCAGCTCGATGGTTTGCCGAGCACCTTCGTCCCAATGCCGTCCCAAACAGCCTGCACCCTTGACCACTCCCACGAGTTTTCCCAGGTCAAAGACTATTTCGGACGATGTCGCTGTGACGCTTCCTGAACCTGGTGTCGTAGGTTCGATTCCTACCGGGGCACCCTTGAAATAGCCCGTGACCTGCTGCTGGGGCCTACGCCAGCTTCTTAACCAAGAAGGCGGCAGCCGGGTCGACGTCGTCAGCAGTGGCCAGGTGTGGCAGAGCTACTCCTGTGAGACCACTCAAGGCCAAGCCGGCCACAGCAAGATTGTGTGCACCCTGGATCGACTGTCCGTCGGTGATCGCAGCATAGAACTGCGCGGCATAGGCAATCGCATCGCCGTCTTCGATCTCATCGGACATTCCGATCGCGAACGGCGCTACACCCAGCATCGTGATCTGGTCCGCCTGTTTAGCCGAGTTGCAGGAGTTGAGCATGACCAGCAGGGGCGGCTCGTCAGGCGCCTTCATCGCGAGCACGAATGCCTCGGCCGTGACGATCGCGGATTCATGGGCTTCATCAATGTCTTTCTCGAACTCGATGAACTGCTCGTCGCTGTGCCCCGAAAAATGGACTACGTGTGGACGGAATCCCGACAGGCCGTCGAGCAAGTCTTGTGTGGTTGCAGCTGGCCGGCCGTCTAGTTCAACTGAGTCCCGGTTGATGGCGGCGTTCACGGCAGCGCGGATTCGTTTCTGCTCGCGGCCAATGCGCAACCCACCGTCGCTTGTAGCGCCCAGCAGGAGAATGCGGAGCTTTTCGGGCTTCGGGACTCGCAGTTCACGGATAGCCTGAGACACCTTGTACTCCGTCTGATTGATACGACGCTGGAGGGAATCGCGCTCAGCACGGTGGGCGACCTCAGCCCGCTTCTGCGCCGTCTCGGCCTGCTTCTGCGCATGCAAGCGTCGTCGGTTAGCGTCGGCTTCTTCCTTCGCCCGTTCCTTGTCACACTTCTCCTGCAGTTGACCTTCGGCTTTCGCATAGCCAGCGGCCTTGCTCGCCCAGTCTCCAGCCGTCTTGCCTGCCGCAGCGGCAGCCTTCTCCTCTCGTTCGGCCTCACTCAGTTTACTTTTCCTGGTCAGCGCACTGGAGGTCGTGTCAGCGGCGAGCCTCGCCTTCGCCGCCTTCGTTCTCGCCTCACTTTCTTTGCGGCGGTGCTCGCTAGCCTTCTTTTCTGCGTCTATCCGCTGACTACGCTTGCTGTTCAGCTGACGCTGGGTCTCACTGGCGCCCATCGTTTCATCTCCCTATCTCCCGCTGGCGAAGGGGAACCCCGATAGCCTAAAGCACATCCGGCTATACCTGTTCAGGGCAGACGGCCATGACTGGAGACGACACTTTGTTCGGGCCATGAAATATGCGAGGTTGCTGACGTTTAAGCCGAATCATCGCTTCAAGTGCTGAGATACAGATCCATGCATAGCTGTGTCGACTGTGATCTCGCCTTCGCTCATCGCCCTTCTTCGGGAAGCCACAGTTCATTCCCGCCTGTACGGAGTCGTTCCCGATATTCTTCATGGCCGGGCATCGCTCGCTCGACGATCCGCCAGAACTCGGGGCCGTGGTCGGGCCGTTGGAGATGCGCCAGTTCGTGGACGAGCACATAGTCGATCAACGTAGGTGGGAGTTGCGTCGTGGCCCAGTGGATGTTGACCTGGCCATCCTGGGAGCATGATCCCCACCGGTAACCCAGCGGCCGGACCCGCAGCCCGGTCATCTCGGCACCCATGCGGGACACCCAGGGCTCGACCCGTTTACGCAGCCACGGCTCGCCGACCCTGCGATACCAGCGGACCAGGTCCTTGGCCGCACCACCTCGGGCGAGCTCCAGCCGCCCCCGGATAAGCCGGACCTCGCCCAAGTCGACGATCCGAAGACGATAGGACCGGCCAAGGTAGAGGAACCCCTCCCCCGAGACGTACTCCTTGTCCCGTGGTGCCTCACCCAAGTCGCGTTTCTCGGCGAGCTTGCCGTACAGCCAGGACCGTTTTGCCTCGACCATCTTGACCAGGTCGGCTTTGGACACCTGGGGCGGAACAACCGCCGTCACCGAGGCGTCGCGCTCGACGGTGAGCCGCACGCTTCTGCGGCGTTCGCTCACCGACACGGCGACCTCCAGATCGCCGACGCGCAGGACCCCCGGGAATTCACTCACGGTCATCAGCATGCCAGCCTCATCCTCTTGGAATGAGATGGCGGTTGCTCTTGATCACGTCAAGGAGGTCGGTGGCGAGCTGGTCGAGTCGCTCGTATTCGCCGAAGTTCCGCTCGTGGAGGATGGCGAAGATGTCGAGCCTGAAGTCGTTCTGATCGACGCGTTTGCGCCAGAAGTCCTGCCGGTGGATCGTCCGGGTGGCCTTCAGATGGATCTCCCTGGCGGCGTCGGCGAACCGCTCCTCCGTCAGTGCCTCCTCTGGGGAGGTAGCGAGCTCGGCCGTGATGGTCCGGTGGACGCGTGCCTCGATCTCGCTCAGGCCGAACGGGTTCTCCTGCTTCTCTTGGACGATATCCGTCATCAGGTCCCTGAGTGCGATGACCTGCTGATCCCACTCGTCCTTCAACTCAGTAAGGATCTTCTCTAAGCGTTCGCTGAGCATCTGGTAGCGAGCCGGGTCTTCGCCACCGCGAATGGAGATGTGGTGGCGGATTGCGTTCTCCATCTCCGACGCCTTGGCCCGGGGGCCGCCGCTCATCGCCTCCACCTTCGCCGCGAAGCCGGGCGCGGTCATCCTGATCGGCGGCAGCTGCTCCTCAATGCCGAGCGAGGCGATGTGCTCATCGATGAGCGCGCGAATCTTCGCGCCGTACGCACCGGGGTCGAACTCACCTCCGTCGATTCGGTAGCGCCGGGCCGCGGTCAGCTTGACGACCATGAACCGCCTCAAATCTGGCAGGTACGGTTTGGCCGCCGGGTCGGGCAGGACCGTGTTGACGGTAGTGGCGAAGCGACGTAGTTCGGCGTTGAACCGGTCGCGCAGTTCCGGGTCGGCAAGCTCCTGCACGCAGCGTTCGACGTCATCCGGGTCGCCGAACATCATCCGCAGCCGCTGCAGCTGCGGGTCGAGTTTGGCGATCTCCAGGCGGGCGTCCCGAAGGGCGCCGGCGGCGTCGTCGCCCTCGTCGCCGTCGAAGTCCTCGGAGGCGAAGATGCGCAGCGCCTCAAGGAGGCTTTTGGCGACTCCGCTGTAGTCGACGACCCAGCCGTTAGGCTTGCGATCGGCCTTGCGGTTGACCCGGGCGATTGCCTGTAACAGGTCGTGCTCATAGAGCTTGCGGTCCAGGTACATGACCTGCTCGATCGGCGCGTCGAAGCCGGTGAGCAACATCGTCCTGACGATCAGAATGGCGATGTCGTTTTGGCCGAAGGGCTGGATGAAGCCGTCGATCCGCTCCTTCTGTTTCGTCTCGTCGGTCCATTCGGCCAGCAGGTGTTCCTCTTCCGACTGGCCTGCGGAGATGACCGGGACGAAGTCGATACGCTTCAGCAGGTCGAGGAACCTGGCCGCCCGAACCAGCCGGGCACGGCTCGCGCTGCGGATGCTCTCCGGCGGCGTGGCCAGAACGTTTTCGGGCAACTTCTCGATGGCAGCGACGAGATCGTCTCGGGCGGCGAGGAACGCGTCGCGATAGCGGACCGTGGTCTCCCGGTCTTCGGCGACCACCTGCGCCTTGAAGCCTTCAGGGAGGACATGGTCGACGTAGTGGTTCAGCATGTGCTTGGCCTTGGCGTCGACCATCTGCTGCGCGGTCAGCACCTTGCCCTTGGTCGCCCAGCGCTTCTGCAGTTGCTGCCGTTCATCGTCGTCGAGTTCGATGAACTCGTCTTCGAAGATGTCGTCAAGGTCCTTGCGGTCGCGAACCGCCGCGTTGACCTTCACACCCTCGTAGAGGATCGGGACGATCACCTCGTCCTCTTCTGCCTCTCGGAGGCGGTAGGTGTCAATGAACGGACCGAACAGGTCGACGCTGGTCTTGCGCTGGCCCTTCCTGGTCATGATCGGGGTTCCGGTAAAGCCGATCCGCGCCGCGTTCGGCAGCGCCTCCCGCAGGTTCGCCCCGAGTGAGGCGGTGTGTGACCGGTGCGCCTCATCGACCAGCACCACGATTGACTCGTCGGTGTTGATCTCGTCAAGGGCAGTGGTCGCGGCGATGCCCTCGCCGCCCTGGTTCTTCTGGATCATCACGAATACGATGGCCGGGCCGCTGCGGGCGAGGACGGTCCGCGCTCTGGCGGCCGACTTCGCGGTGTCTACCTTCTCGCCGCTGAGTTGCATGGTCTTGCCGAGCTGGTCCTGCAACTGAGTCCGGTCGGTGACCACTACGACCTTGACGTTCGCCAATTCCGGCGTGAAGCGTAATCGGCGGACCAGGAACGTCATGGTGATGCTCTTACCTGATCCCTGGGTATGCCAGACGATCCCGCCTCGCCGGTCGACATGACCGTCCTGCTTGCGGGTCTTGCCGGTTCGCAGCCGCCTGACGGACTTCTCCACAGCCCGGAACTGCTGGTAGCGCGGTGCGACTTTGACGGTCTTGCCGTACTCGCTCGTCATGAACGTGACGTAGTTGTGCACGATGTTGAGCAGGTTGGCCGGGGCGAGCACCCCTGCAGCTAGGATCTCCTGCCTGCTGAGCTGGTAGACGTTCTTGCCCTGCCGTAAAGCGAGCTGGTCTTTGGTGAGCGGGTAGGGGTCGCGCCACGGAACGTAGTGCTCGTATTCGGCGGTGAACGTGCCGATTCTGGCGTCCTCGCCGCTGGTCGCGATCGTCAGCTGAACCGTGTGGAAAAGTCTCTGGTTTCCTATCCGAGTTTCGCTCACCACCTGCTCGGCGTATTTGCGAAGTTGACCGACGGCGCCACTCAGGTCGGACTCGATGGTCTTCTTACACTCGACGACCACGAGCGGGATGCCGTTCACGAACAGCACAATGTCGGGGATGATCGACCCGCGACCCCCGGGGATGTCCACCCGGAACTGATTGACCACAGTGAACTCGTTGTTCTCCGGGTGCTGCCAGTCGATGTAGTGGACGATGCGGCTCTTGCCACCCTCCCATCCAGCCACGCCCTCGACGGCAGTGCCCTTGAGCAGCAGCTCGGTGACCTTCTGGTTGACCTCAAGAAGGCTGCCCGGGGCTGTGCG
Organism: Herbidospora sp. RD11066; assembly: GCF_054661255.1. Lineage (NCBI taxonomy): Bacteria > Bacillati > Actinomycetota > Actinomycetes > Streptosporangiales > Streptosporangiaceae > Herbidospora > Herbidospora sp. RD11066. The sequence goes on along the minus strand of NZ_BAAGDO010000005.1, from coordinate 169,319 downwards.
CGTCAGAGCGTTAACGGCCGAGCTGATCTGGGTGTCGTCCAGCCACTGCTCGCCATGGGCGTTCTTGTTTATACGCATCAGTGCCTCTCGCACCTTCTCCTCAAGAACCACCTCGTCGAAGCTATGTCGGCCGGACTTAGGGACGATCGTCGGGATCACCGCGAAGTAGGGAGCACCTTCCAGATGCTCCCATCCCATCCCTTGGAGCTGGTCGATGAGTGGCTTCTCTACCAGTGCGTATTCGAGCTCACTCGCCATGATCTCGCTCCCATCTCCAATCGCCCGATCCAGCAACACACCCGAACAAATCACCCCGTACCGGGCGAGCCTAAGCACGCTCGGTAAGAGCCTTAAAGGTCTTCCAATACGGCTTCCGTCTGCGAAACCTGCACCCGCCCGGTCAGCAGGTCCTCCATGAGCCCTTGGCGTAAGCGTCGAAGCTCGTCCTCCTCATTGCGCGCAACAGATACCAAGCGATTCTGGTCGTCCCATAGTGCCGCAATCTCCCTCTGTTCGACCAGCGGGGGAATCGGAATCAAGAGTGGGCGAAGATCCTGAAGGTTGATATTCTTTTGTGCGCTCTGAGGCGCCCGTGCCTCGAGAAGCGGTTTTGCCCGCCTGATGTACAGCTCAATGAATCTCGGTGGCATCTCCGAGGAGAACGGCACTACGCCGACCACGCTATCCGGAAAGCACATAGGACGTTCAAGAATTGCCGTATCACCGATGTTGGCAGCGATGGTGACGGCAACAGTCCCTGCAGGAAACTCCCTACTCATTCGCAGTCCCGATTCGTTAAGGGTCTGCGTTGCGGTCGCGATAAGGCCGCCGTTACTACGCGTAATATCACCAGTTTGAATGAACGGGTATTTGCCGCCATAGAAACTCGGATCGTTCCTAGGGCGGGCCGAGAATCGACCCCGATCGACGAACGCAACCTCGTCCAGGCGTGATGCGGCATGACGGGTAGCTACCTCCAGCCTTTCCCGTACCGCCTCCCGCCCAACTATGGCCACTTTCTCTCGATAAGCCGAGAGCGTGCTAATTCTTTCATCGAGGGCGTTGAGGATCTCCGCAATCCGCCGCTGCTCGCCAAGCGACGGAAGCAGGATCGTCGAGTCCATATAGTCGGCATAGCGCAGGTTGATGATTCCGGTTGTCTGCTGCTGAAAGCGCCAGATCTCGGGTTGCTTGTGCATCCAATTCAACCGCCAAGCCAGGAACGATGGATCGGCTATACGACGATCGACGCGAAGTGTACGGAAGAAGTTGGAGCTCGCATATACAGCATCATCCACCTGCCGGAAGAGCGCGACTCGTCCAACGGGCTTGCCAGGTCCGCCTCCTGACGTTTCAAGAAGGATATCCCCATCGAGCAGGCGCCTCTCAACCAACTCACGTGACGAGAATCGGCGAAGTGCCCCTGTGGACAGGTCTACGTGCCCGTCGTCGTCGAGGTTGGTTGAACGTAGAACCGAAACGTTGGCCTTGTTCGCTGGAGAGGGATCATCGCCCCAAGCGCCAGGGAATTGCCTGGTCAAAAGATCGCGGATTTTCCGATGTCTCGCGTCAGACATAGCCAAGTTCCTTCAGGTACGCATCGAGACGGACAGCAGCGGACTCGCGCTGGTCTTCGAGGCCTCGGAGAGTGACGGCGTATTTTTCGGCCCAGACGCGAAACGCCGATTCGAGAGTCCTCCGGGCGACAGCCATACGGGAATCGAGGCGGGAGGAGAGCTGCAAACGAAGGACGTCGAGCACCAGGTTACGGCGTCCATCCTGGTCAAGGGCTCCTGCGGCCATTCGGAGGCGAGGCAGGAAGTGGTCATCCAGGGCCGCGACTTTCTTCCGGGCGGCGGCGACGGCTGCCTTTAGCTTCTTGAGATCAGCCTCCGAGAGCTGGTCCTCCGACTCCTCAGCCTCCTCGTCATCGTCGCTCGGTTTGGCGGTGGCGGCTTTGAACTGGGCGTTCAGCTCGGCAGAGCGGGCCTCGGACGCCTCCAGCTCGCTCAGGTATTCAGGAATGAGCGCCCGGACGACTCGGTGGTCGCGGGCTTTGCGCTTCTCGGCGGCGATCTTCTGCTTGTCCCAGTACTCGACCTCTTCCTCGTCGAGCGCAAACGCCGACTCGATCGTGGTGATCCAGCCCTCAACGACTCCCCCAAAATCGTTCAACGACAGGGTTTTGATGTCGTACTGGGTCTCGCCCCACCAGGCGGCCACGACGCCGGCCAACTGGAAGCGGTCGAGCATGCCGAGCGGCTTCAGCTCATTGACGAACGACTCGAGCAAGTCGGCCCTAGTCTCTATTACCTTCCGGGTCTCGGGCAACTCGACCAGGCTTTTGCTGTGCCGTGCCCACCAGTCGGTGAACGCTTCGCGGAGCCGTACCTCTGCGGGGTTCGCGAGTGCCAGGAGGCGCTCGGCGGTGGCCTTCCAGCCCTCGGGCAGGAAGTCGAAGTAAGCGGCGTCCTTCTCCGTGAAGAGCGTGGCCGGGTTGATGTCGAACGCCTGAAACAGGTGCGCCTTGTCGGTGACCTCGACCCGGGGGACGCCGCCGTGGAGGTGGGCGCGGACATCTTGGGGCTCCGGCGGTGGCGTGTTGTCTACGTAGCGACGGATGTTGAGGTTGAAGTCGTTCTCCTTCAACTCCGTGATATCTATGACGCGGGCGAAGCCGGGGATGTCCCTATACTCGTCAAACGTGGCGACGATCTTCTCGGCGTGCTGTGGCTCAAGGTAATTCTGCGCACGGCCGACGGTGAACTCTCGGTCGGCGTTAATGAACAGCACCTTGCCGCGCCGCTCCTCGGGCCGCCGCGCCATACCGCGAAGAATGAGAATGCAGGCGGGGATGCCGGTCCCGTAGAAGAGGTTGGGTGCGAGGCCGATGACCGCCTCCAGCCGGTCATCGTTGATGATGCCCTCGCGGATATCCTTCTCCTTACCGCCGCGGAACAGCACGCCATGCGGGAGGACCGTGGCGCCGACGCCGTCGGGGGTCAGTACGGCGAGCACGTGCTGGGCGAACATGAGGTCCGCCTTCTTGCCGGTCTCCGGGGCGAAGCCGTACTTAAAGCGTTCTCTGTGCTCCATATCGGCGGCGACGTAGTTCTGCGAAAACGGCGGATTGGTAAGCACCCGGTGGAAGCGCATAAGCTCGCCGCCCTCCTTGTGAAGGGGGTTGGCGAGGGTGTCGTCGTTCTCCAGGCTCGCGTTGAGCACGCCGTGGAGAATCATGTTCATCTTCGAAACGGCCCAGGTGCCGCCGTTGTACTCCTGGCCGGCGAGGGTCAGGTTGCGATGGTCCTGGCCGTGCTCCTCGACGTACTCCTTGGCGTGGATGAGCATGCCGCCCGAGCCCGAGCACGGGTCGTAGACGCGCATGCCGGGCTCGGGCTTGACCAGTTGAACCATCATCCGCACGACGCCACGCGGTGTATAGAATTCGCCGCCCTTCTTTCCCGCCGAGTCGGCGAACTCGCCGATCAGATACTCGTAGGCGGCACCGAGCAGGTCAGGGAACTCGAAGTCCTCATTGCGCAGTCGCACCCGGTTGAAGTGGTCGATGAGCTTCTGGAGGCGGCTGTCAGGAATGGTTGACTGGCCGACCTTCTTCATGAAGTCGATGTGCTCAAGCACGCCTTCGAGCGCTGTGGAGTTGGCCTCCTCCAGCGCGCTGAGCGCGGTGTTAAGCAGGTTGCCGACGTTCTTCTCGCGGGAACGGTCCTTGACGTACGCCCATCTGGCCTTCTCGGGCACGTAGAAGCTCTCGCCCCGGTAGAAGTTGGGGGCGGCGGCCATCCGCGCGGCCTCATCCTGGCTCCTACCCTGGGAGATCCACTGCTTGACGAGTTGCTCACGGACGACGTCAAACTGGTCGGAGGCGCGCTTCAGGAACAGCATCCCGAAGATGTATTCCTTGAACTCCGAAGCGTCCATCTTGCCGCGGAGGATGTCCGCAGCCCCGAACAGATGCCGCTCAAGCTGCGGCAACGTGAGCTTCGCCACGTAGTGGCCTCTTTCCTTCAACCAGGGGAGACGAGGTCGGCGCACTGTTGCGTCGACAGACACGATCAGTTTCGCAGGCGTCAAATCGGCGTACACATGCTTCTCAGCATCGATTGGATCCCGTTGGCGGGCACTCCATCAACCCAGAGCCAGGTGCCTCTGCTGCTGAGACACGAACATCTTCAGCAAGGCACCCGACTCCTCTACGGCTCTCGATCCCAATGCTTACCCACAGGACGCATCGAGTGAGCGAGCACCTGGCATTTCAGCAGGTCAGGTGGGTCATTTGCGTAGAAGGCTGCGCTGCTTCCTAAACCTGGTGTCGTAGGTTCGAATCCTATCGGGGGCACCCTTGAAGTAGCCCGTGACCCTGCTGTTCAGCAGGGTCACGGGCTTCTTTTGTTGTCCAGCTGTGTGCGACCGACGGTGATCGTTTGCGGATGGTTCTGTCCAATGTCCGCCCAAAGGATCAAGCCGTAGAGACCGATGTTGAGCCCGTTGCCCATCTCCAGCCTCGCCGTGGAACGGGCAAGTAAGGACAGGACAGACGGCAAGCCATCAGCGATGCTCATACGGACCAGCATTGGCATGACCTGCTCAGGTAGTTGCAGGAGGGGCGCCGACGGGAGTACGTCAGGACTGGCCTCGTACTCCAGTTGCACTTCGGGATGTGAGCTGGAGATCAGCGAGGCGAGACCTGCTTATCCAGGCGTGTCTGCAGACGTTTGCGTTTGTTCGCGCTCGTAGCCGGGTCAGACACGGACGGCCACCACTGTGATCATTCAGGTGTTTCGAACTGAAGATCGTGCGATGGCCGCGATGACCGCGATGGCCGGATAAGACAACGTCAGCGATAGTCCTCTGCGGGCAGGACTGGATGACGCGTTCGCACGGGTGACGAGTCGATTCCAACGGCGCGAGGTACGGCTGCGCGCGCTCCCGCGTCCAGGGTTCTGCTGGCGAATGGGAACGCAAGATCAACCGGTCATTGGCCTAGCATGCGGGCGAGGCGACCCCGCGCGGCATGCAGCGGCTGTTGTCCAGCGCGAAATGGGACGTCAACGGTGTCCGCGACGACATTCGCGGCTACCTGGCCGATCATTTTCGGCGAGACCGACGAGGAACTGGTGGGCGATGACACCAGCTTTAAGAAGATAGGCGCCTGCTCGGCCGGGGTGCAGGACAGTCCACCGGAACCGCCCGGAGGATCACCAACTGCCAGATCCGGGTCCTCCCCGGCTACGCCACCCGTCGCGGCCGCGCCTTGGTGGACCACGAGCTCTACGTGCCACGCCAATTCTGGATCGAGACTCAGTGCGAGAAGACCACCATCCCTGCGCATACGGCCTTCGCCGCCAAAGCCCAAGCGCTTACAAGCCATGATCGAACGCACCTCACCGCGAAACTCCCCTTCGCCCGGGTCACCGCCGATGAGGTCTACGGCGACAACGGACCCCTACGCCGTTTCCGGGAGGCCGGGCACATCGCCTACATCCTGGCCATCGCCCGCTCCCACCACATGATCACCGTGGCCAAAGTCTTCCGCGAAGACATGACGGCCAGGAAGGTCCCGCGGTCCGGACGGCAGCGCCTGCCCTGCGGCAACGGAGCCAAAAGCGAGCGGCCCTGCGACTGGGCGCTGGTCATCACCTCAGCCCGTCCACCATCTGCTCATCCGCCGGTCGATCAGGCGAGCACCAGAGCTGGCCGTCTTCCGCTGCGACACGCCAACCCCGACGTCCCTGAACCGGCCGGTCAGGACGGCCGACACTCGCTGGAGCATCGAGGAATGCTCCAGACCGGCAAGAACGAAACCGGCCTCGATCGCTACCAGATCCGAAGCCACCCCGGCCGGTATCGGCACATCACCCGGCCATGCTCGCCCTGGCCCACCTCACCGTCACCCGAGCCAAGTTCACAGAAGCTTCCACAGCCGGATCCGATCCGGCCGGCCTATTGATCGCGGTGTCCCCCAACGAGGTCCGACGGCTCTCCGCATTGCCGACCCAGCCCGCACCGAACCATAACCACATCGACCATTAGCCCCGACGACGACACCCAAACCCCAACCCATCGATCCACTACCAGCGACAACACCTCAAAGATCAAAAGAGCTACTGGAGTACTAGGAGCGCTGCGGCATCTCGGGTATTTGTTTTTCCTGACGAGTCCATTTCTTCTCGAAGTAATTTGCCATGTCGTGTAGCCACTCACCGCCTCGGAGCTCCAGATGCTGGCAGTGAGCGGTCGCACGGGTGAGGAAGATCGAGAAATATCCTCTTCTTGGTGCGAGTGGCTTTCCGATGAGATACATGGGGATGCATGGGAGGTCGCGGTAGTATCTGATTTCGAATCGCCCCAAGTCTCGGGTTGAGATGGCTTCCATCTTGCGGATAAAAGCCTCTAGGCCAGCGGTCCACGCTTCGCCGGTATCGATCGTTCCCTCAAGTTCCTGATCGCGGAAGCGTGCGTTTTCGCAGGTCGGATCGATGACGAGCATTCTCACGCTGACGCCGCGTCGAAGCGCTCCCATGAGGTCGTCGATGAACTCGTTCTGGCGTGGACAGTAGGTGTCCAGCCAGCTTATCGTTTCTCCTCTTCTCGCCTCTTTAAAGATCATCTTAAAGTCGAATGACGGATGGGCGTTGCGTATGCCCAAGAGGCTCAATGAGCTGGCGGTGCTGGTGGCTTCCCTGACGCTCTGGCGAAGTCGCTCGTCTAGATTGCGAAACGTGATCGCCCTGTCAATAATGGTCGCCACTACTGCGGCTAGGACACCAACGCTAAGCGTTCGGAGGATCTCCGCCGCGTCTGCTGACGGATATTTTCCACTGCCGCCAAAAACGAAGACCGCCAGGAAGAGCAAAACCAGCGATGCCAGTACCAGTGCTAACAGTGGGTTGGGCCTGATCAGAAGCTTCGCCGACGTCCACATGGATCTTTCGGACTCGTCTGATATCGTCATTTCACCCTCCTCGGCATTATTCGAGTCGCGGGAATTCCGGGTAGTTTTACCCGCTCGATGTCTAGCCTGCTCGTGGACATGAATATCTCCATGGTCACATGACACGTGGCTTCGATGACGTGTCCACTCAAGGTCGAGTGGGAGGCGTCGTTGAAGATTGCATGTATGTGGGGAACGATCAATTCACGCCTTTGGGAGATGTTTCCCGCGATCGAGCTGACGTCATATATTCCCTCATATTTGGTTTGAATGTATTCGTCATCGGTGGCATTGAAATATCCAAGCGTGACCTGCTCGAACATCCCGACGCCGGACAGCAGCACCCCCGTCGTGACATGCATTTCCCTGGCGGCTCGGGCGAGGGACTGGATCATCAGTTCGCCAGGATCTATGCGGATAAATATGTCACTGCTTTCTCGAATCCATTCCATCTGGCATCCTTCGGCGCACACATGGCTGAGGCTCACATTGCTAGATGTTCCGGGCGGTGTCTTCGCGCACGACGAACCCTCCGACCTCTGCGCTGCCAGGAGGGCCGGGTTGAGCGAAGATGACAGATCCATTTCCATGCCTGATGACGAGCCGACGTCCCAGGGCTGCGGCGAGTCTCATCGACGCCGAACCACACGCCTCGTCCTCAGGTATTCCGAACATGGAGCCGTAAGTACGGGCTCTCACGTGGCCTTCACCCTCATTCTCCCAAGCCCAAAGCTGCGTCGCACTTTGGGTTCTTGCCGGCGGGCCCTCCAGCGCATCGATATATGCGGGGCTGGACAGCTGTTCATGCCACCACGGCGGAGTGTCCTTGAGCAGACCCCGAATCCACACCTGGTCGCCTACCCGCCAACAGGGAACGGCGCCTGCCGGCGGATGAAGTGTGTGAGGCATGTGACCTGTGATCCTTGAAATAAGCCAGGCCGTACCCACAAGCGGGTGGCCTGCGAACGGAAGCTCGTTCGCAGGGGAGAAGATTCTCACCTGGCCCAGTTCGAGATCGTCGATGAACACGGTTTCGCTGTAGCCCAGCCGCTTCGCCACGGCCTGGCGGTCGGATTCCGCCACTTCAGAACCTCGGGTGACTACCCCCAAAAGATTTCCGCACACTCCCGACTGATCGCAAAATACTTTTATGACATCGACATTCGGCATCGGGATATCCCTTCAAGTCGACGACTTGGGTGATCCTCAGGCATCATCGGCCGAGACCGCGCCATCGGCGATCTCGGATTGGCGCAGAACGTCTGGCACTCCGGGCCCCCGCCGCTGGAGTAGCAGTTCGTGAACGTGACCTCTGGGCCTGCTTTCGGCCAGTAGGGGTAGACGTCGCTGGAAACGCGGGGACGGTCGGGACCGGCACCACCGCCGCAAAGAAGATGCTGACGAGTCGTTCGAAGGCACCAATGACCACCACAGAGGGAATCGCTTCCGTCGCGGGTTCACGACGTGTCGCAATTCGACCCCAAAAGGGAGAGGCGGTGGAACGTTCGGCGGGAACCTCGGACAAGGGTCGTACATGTCCAAACACAGGCGGTTATGATCGCCCTGCTGGGGTCCGAGGGGGCAGGTCCCGGTGGTCAAAGCTCATTGAGGAGTAGCAGATGCCGCCCCGTGTGCCCAATCTGACGTCGATCGCGACCCGCCACGACCTTGGGCGCGCGCTCACTCAGATACGGGTGGAGGCCATGCTCACGGTCCGCGACATCGAACTGCTGACCGGCATCCCCGTCAGCACTCTTGGCGGCTATTTCGCAGGACGACATCTACCGCCGCTCAAGTCCAACAACCTGCCCCTGATCCTTCGTGTCTGCGGCGTTCGGGAACCCGCCGACATCAACAGGTGGATGTCGATGCTCCGGCGGATCCATCGCGGAGCCCATGCCTCGATCGAGGCGGCCGAACCGGCAGATTCGGGTGATCCGCAAGACTCCGCCACGATGATCTCCACCCGGCCGCCTGTCGGGCGGCTCAGCAAAGAACGGGGTCTGCACGGACGCGGTGAACTCCTTGGACTGCTCGGCCGATCACTTGATCGACGGGCGTCCGGCAAACCGGCACAGGCGGTCCACGTGATTCACGGTATCGGAGGCGTGGGAAAGAGCACGGTGGCTCTGGTACTGGCTAGCCGGGCGGTACGCCTGAACGTCCAGACATGGTGGATCACCGCCGACGGCGACGCGGGCGTGAGCGCGGGCATGCGCGCCTTGGCCGTGGAACTCGGCGCCGCGCGCGAACTGATGCGACTGGGCAGCATACCCGACGTGGTCTGGCGGCTGCTTAACCTCCATCCTCGGCCCTGGATGCTAGTCATCGACAACGCGGATGACCCTCCTCACGATCTCGCGGCAAAGGGGGTGCCCGTCACAGACGGGACCGGATGGGTGCGACCGGTGGAGGGCCGCTACGGGATGGTCGTCGTGACCACCCGCGACGGGAGCGCCATGACCTGGGGGGACGGACACTCCTGGCTCCGTCTCCATCGGATCGGCGGGCTGGACACTCCAGACGGTGTGGCCGTGCTTCGCGAACTGGGAGGCCCCAGCGCGGGCGGCGCCGAGGAGGCCGCCGCGCTGTCGGAGCGGCTCGGTGGTCTGCCGCTGGCATTGCGGTCGGCCAGCGCCCACTTGGCCGAGGCGAGTCGTATGCCCGGTGCGCTCGCCGGTCCGGTGACCTTCTCCGACTACGTACGTGCGCTGGACGACGGACTGCATGAGGAGGTTTTCGCCGACGACCAGCTGACCGGCGGCAGCGCGAGACGGCTGATCGGCCAGACCTGGGAATTGTCGCTCGACCTGCTTAGTGAGCGGGGGAGCACCTTAGCGCGGCCGCTGCTCCGACTGCTGTGCTGTTTCCGGCTGGCCGCCATCCCTTACGGGCTGCTCTTACCCATCGATGAGCTTGCCCGGTCACCGTTGTTCCCCGCCCTCACCCCTGGTTCATTGCGGACCGCGCTCCGGGCGCTGGTTGGGGTCGGCCTGGTCGATCTCGTGCAGGAAACCACGGCAGATTCCGAGCTTAGCCACACCCTGGTGCTTCATCCGCTGGTCCGGGACGTCAACCGGCGTCATCCCGATGTCCGGGATCGCACTGACGACTACGTGACGCTATTGACCAAAATCCTCGTAGGGGTCGCCGAGAACCTCGACCCCAGTGACCCCACATCCTGGATCCGCTGGCGTGCCTTGGCCGACCACTGCCAGAGCCCGCTAGATCTGGCTGCGGAACTGCCCGGGTCACGGCCCGACCAAGCTGTGCTTCGCCCGGCTGTGCTCGCCGCCCGCTACCTGCGCGCCGCTGGCAACCTCTTCCTCGCGGAGGAACGATACGCGGCCACCTTGGAAACCGGGCGCCGTTTCTTCGGCCTCGATCATCCGGAGGTCGTGGCGATCGAACACGACCTCAACCGTGTCAGACACGGCCTCGGTCAATACACGAGAACCGAGGAAGGGCTACGGCGCGTACTGTCCGTACGGGAAAGAGACCTTGGGCCGGACCATCCTGACACTCTGACCACCCGCCACTATCTGGCCAGGGCTCTGCGTGACATCGGCCGAGTCGCCGAGTCGGAGCACTTGCTTCTCGCCACGCTTCGCGACCGGGAACGTGTGCTCGGACCCGGCCACCCGCACACGCTCACCAGCAGGAATAATCTGGCTGACCTGTGGCGTGAGCAGGGGAGGCTGGAGGAGGCGCGGCACGGCCTCGAGGAGGTGCTGTCAGCCCGGCGCGAGCTTTTCGGCGATGATTACCCGGCCACTCTCATCACGCGCCACTACCTCGCCAGGGTCGAACAGGACGCGGGCGACCTCCTCGCGGCCGCCCGAACGCTGTCTGATCTGCACCGGACCTGCTGCCGGGTGCTGGGCAGGGAACATCCACGCCGCCTCAACGTGCTGCAGTCTCTCGCCGAGGTGCGACGTGCTCTTGGCGACAGGAGGGCCGCTCAAGCGATGCTACGGGAGGTCTTCGATACCCGGGTCGCGGTGCTCGGCGAGAGCCACCCCGCCACGGTCAGAGTGCGGGATCAGCTCTCCCACCAGTGAGGCCGCGCCGGTACTCCTCGCCGAGGTACGCATCGGTGGCGTGCGCCGCCAGTTGCAGAAACCAGTCTCGGTCCGGCAGATCGGTCGACTTACGCGTTGTGTAGATGAGTGCGCAGGCGACGAGGGACAGCAGGCTCTGCTGTCGCCACTCCGTGGTCAGGCTGGCCTGCTCCATCCACTCCGCCGCGACCTGTCGGATCCGCCGGATGAAATCGGCCAGCCAGGCCGGCAGTCGCTCCGCCGGATCGGGCCGCCCGATCAGGGCATCGATGAGGACGTCCCGCTGGGAGGGAGACAGATCAGGGAGTATCCGACCGACGACATACAGCACGAGGTAGACCGGATCTCGTGAGAGAGGCGCATCGGGGGTGTACTTCGCCAGGTCTATGAGCCGATAGTTAGACGGATCTCCGTCTGGGAGCAGGACGTTCTCGACGTTCAGGTCGCCGTGAGCACGGCCGAGGAACGGGGTGAACGGGCCGGCTGGGTCTGCCAGCCGTCCGGAGAGCAACGCGAACGGATTGGACAGCGGACCAGCCCTACCTACGTCGATCTTCTTCTCGGCTGCCAGGTCTGCGGCGAGTGAGGTCAGGGGCGTCTCCGGCCGGAGTTTGTCGGTCAGGGCGTGCTGCAGAAACGACGCGGCGGTCATGTCAGCCACTTTGGGCATCGGATGGACGGCCCAGTCTCGGAGGACCGAGCGCACTACCCGTTCTGACGCGGACGTGAAGGTCTCCGCGCTACCCTCGCCCCGGCGCAGGGCCTCCAGTAACACGCCCAATGTGACCAGGCTCTCCAGCGAGTGTCCGGCCAGCGTCTGGAAGACGATCCATCGGCCGTCGCCTACGGGCAGCGACTGGTGCGCAGTCTCGGCGAGGTGCCGGGCCGGAAATCCGCGCGGGGATTCGGCGAAGGCGTCCAGTTGGCGACGGCGTTCCGAGAGGTGGAGGCGGTCATACCGGATCAGATCGATCTTGAGGATTAGGAGCCGATAGCCGGTTTGATGTGCTTCCCGGACTACCGCGACCTGTGCGGACGACCGGCCGTTCGCCAGCCAGCGAACCAGCTTGAATCCGTATCCCTCCATCTCGGCCCACTGGGCCAGGACGAGCGCCGCGGCAGGCCCAAGCCCCGCCGCTAGAGGGGCGCTGACGAGAGTGGGATCGATCGACGACGGCTCTCCGGAACTCACACCTGATTCTCTCTTTCCTGTACGGGCTTGTACGGAAATATCCGGCATGCTTGCTGCGGCCTGCTGAAAAGGCCACAACGGCCTGCCTCATCTATCCTCCGATTACGGAGGACGCCATGGTTGCCGACCCACCGACCCTCGACCCCCATCTCAGCGCCGGTCTGGGCCCGGAATCGGCTGCGACACTGGCCGCTTGGGCACGTCAGAAACGGCTGCGTTACGACTTCGAAGGCTGGTTCCTCAACGGCCGATCGGGTTCCGTTGTCGCGCTGGTCCGGGAGGTCCACGCGCTCGGCGCCCGCAAGTTGGTACTCAAGCTATTCACCACGGCCGGGGACGACTACGACGGGACCGAGTATCCGCGCCACCAGGCCGCCGTCAACGAGGCACCCAAGAAGTGGAAACGCAGGCTGGCCGACATTGCTCATGACCCTGTTCCGGTGCGGGTCACCGGTTCCGGCGACCACTTGTGGATCTTCTTTCAGGAGATCGCGTCCGGCAGCCTTGAGAACTACAACACTCTGACCTTCCTGCTCAGCACGTTTCTCAAGCCCGGTCCTGGCCATCCGATCTGCGACGCCGACACCTTCGTGGCGACGTGCCGCCTCATCGTGGAAGGTGTTCTCGCTGGTTGGGCGGTGTCCGCCACGCACGATCCCCTACGTCCTCGCGACACGGTTCCCGAGTTCCTGGTCCGGCACGTGGGCAGCCGTTTCGACGTACCGCCCGACTGGCTCGGCGGAGATCAGCGCACTCCCATCCTGGTCTTCGACGACGAACCACACCCGCTGCCCAACCCGTTCTCGCTGCTGTGGGACCCGTCCGCGACGGTGGACATCACCGTCCCAGCTCTGCTGGGACGGGCGCACGGCGATTTGGAGAGCCAGAACATCCTGGTCCGCGTGGACCGTGTCGAGCCGGGAGACTTCTTCCTCACCGACTTGGCGAACTACGAGTCGCGTGCGCCCCTCACCCGTGATCCCGTTCATCTGGTCCTGTCCCTCGTCACTCAGGCCCTTCCCGAATTGTCCGCCAGCCAGCGCAGCGCTCTGATCGACCTGCTGCTTGACCCGGCCTCCGGCACCGGCAGCGACGTCCTCTTACCCGGCTGGCTGCGAAAACTCGTCCTTGAGGTGCACGGCGCAGCCTCTCGCTGGCTCCATCGGAAAGGGTACGAAGGAGATTGGCGCAGGCAGACCCTGCTGTCCACCGTCGCGTGTTCTCTGATCTTCCTCCAGCGCGACCTGCCCCGGGAGGAGGACCGCACCTGGTTTCTTCGCCTGGCCGCCCGCGCTACACAGGCCTTTCTCCATCAGGCCGGGCATTCGTCGACCACCGCCCACCTTCCCCTGCCCCAGCCGCCACCCCTTAGTGAGCGGCGATCACGCGCCTGGGTGGCCCACTCGATTGCCGTCGTCACCGGGCTGATGACCGTGGCGACGGTGGCGTTGACGCGGAGGAACGGCTACCAAGGTTCGGTGGGCGCGGTTGCCGGGGGCATCTTCTGGGCCTCCGCCTTCCTCGTGTCGGCGGCGTGGTCACTCATGGAGTCGCGGCGCATCGGACGGTCCATCGGCCCCGCGCTCGTAACGACGGTGATCGTCATGGCCGGGACACCCATCACGGCCGCCGCTTTTTCCGACTGGCAGCCACCGGCGGAACTAGCGCCAAAACCACCACCGACTACAGCGGAAATCCGCCGCATCCCGTTGCCGACGGTCGTCAAAGAACCGGAGTCGAACCGAGACCTGGGACAAATCACTTATCCGCCCGACAATGCCGAGGTTCCCCATGGCATGCTGTCGGTTTCCGGAATCGCCGACCCGCTGAAGGAGGGGCACACACTGTGGTTGTTCCTGCACGTAACGGCCGAGCGAAAATACTACGCCGCCGACCCGCCCGGATATCCCGGTGAACTGCGGTTCACCGACGGCATCTGGACGGCGAACGTCTTCGTTGGCGGCAGGTTCAAAAAGGGCGAACGATTCGAACTCATCCTCGTCGATCTCAGTCCGGCGGCAACCGACACCCTTTATAACTCCGGCGAAAGACTCGACCACGGTTTCCCCTTCCTTCGGTTCGCGGAAGGCATCACCGTGATCGACAGGATCTCGATCGTCGGTGTGTGATCTGTTCAGCATGCCTGGACACTCTCGATGTCGACGGCGAATTGTTCTTGCCGCCAGAACCTGACGTGGAACACCTTCACTTCCCGATTGAGATCCAGCCTTCCACCGCCTTCGGTCTGCGAGGCGGCGTCGGGAAGGCCGACGAAAGCAGTTAGGGGAATGTCCACCGTCTGCCTGTCCGCCGACCCGTTCTGGCCGTAGTTTGCGAGGCTCACCACGAACCAGTTCGGCTGATCGAGGATCAGCGCTGATTCGTCTTTGCGTTCCCCTTCGTTCAGCCACATGCCGTGCAGATTATATGTAATGCGCAGTATTCGCTTTCCGTTCAAGGTCAGCGGGTCGGAGAACTCCTGATATCGCTCGACGGCGCCGTTCGAACCGGCGAGATACCAGGGCTTTGCGATCAGGTTCCCCGTACATTTCATGTCTCCCGCTTCTTCGTCATGAGACCAGAACGGCACGCCCCAGATCCCGCCAGTCGCCACGCCGGCGACAAAGGCCAGGAAGCCCACCACTCCCGCTACGACAATCGCCATCCGCAGTGTCGAGTCATCGCCGCTGCTCGGGCCTGTTTCACCGGTCATGGAAAATGTCTACCGCGCTCAGCACCGCCCGGCCAGACCTATTCACTGAGTGTGGGAATTGTCGGTCGTCCATGAGCGATGGGCCTCAGTTCCCCAGAGCCACGTTGACTGGCCTCGGCCAGCAGTGTCGTCGGCGGACTCCAACCGCTGTGCATAGACGGTGCCAACGTCCAGGACCGACATCCCTACGCATAGAAGGCGTAACTTATATACGAGCGTCCCTTACCGGAATGACGACTCGTCGCTCCCGTAGCCTGCAGCGTTGTGGTTGGCCTCGCATTCGACCTGCCTCACGTCAAAGACGCGTGACATCAGGGTTGGTGTGTGGCAAAGGAGGATGGCCAGCTCTGCTGATCGACCGGCAGATGATCAGATGGTTACGGCGCTGGGCACCGGTGGGGGTGCTGGTCCTGCTGAAGGCGCCATTTCCATAGATGATCCACATGATCATGCTGGAGGCCGGGCCGACCACGGCTCTGCTGTTCCGCGGTGGACGAACGTGAAAGGCCGGGCGCCCCCATCGGTCGCCCGGCCCCCAACCGGCCTCATCCCCCGAGGCCGGTCGTTCACAGTTCGCAGTTCTCCTCGGTCTCGCCCGTGCAGGTGTCGGTGTTGGCGCCGCCGTCGGTCGTGTCGTTGCCGCCACGCCCGTTCAGGAAGTCGTTGCCCGTGCCACCGACGAGAACGTCGCGCCCACTACCGCCCCACAGAGTGTCGTTGCCCGCCGAGCCGAAGATCTCGGTGAACCGGTTGACGGTGTCGTTGTTGACGATGTCGTCGCCCTGGCGCATGTTGACCATGATCGTACTGGCGTTCTTGCAGCTCACCCCACCAGAAATCAACTGGCAGTCGGTGTCAGCGGAGGTGACGCCCGCCCCGGTCACCTTGATGGCACCCCCGCCACCCTCGGCCAGCGTGATCAGGTCGGACCCGGTCGTACCGGTGACCGTCAGCCCCCCGAGGCTCACCGTCACCGTGATCGGCGAAGCCGCCTGGGCGGGCGCGGACAGGGACGCCATACCGGCTAAACCGGCGATGGTGAGAGCGAGCGCGGCGATGTGACGACGCATGTGATTCAGTCCTTCGTTTCGGTGGTCCCGGCCCCCGTCGGGCCGATGCCCCAAGGAAAGCGCCCCCGTCCCGCTCCGGTCTGTGCCGAAGTGCGCGCCCGCTACCGGCCCAAATACCTTTCTGGTTCTGTACGTGACCCCGTACAAGACACCCCGAACGATGGGAATCGACCCGATGACGGATTTACGCGAGAAGTTCCCCGACCACGACCAGTACGCCCTGCTCACGTCACACGGCTTCGGGGACGCGTTCGGCGGCCTCTGGCTGGAGCGCGACGACCTCGACGAGATCGTCCGGCTACTCGGAGCCGACCCGCCGGCACGACGGGACGCGACACTCGCGGACGCGATGAGCGGGACGAGCGGCGACGTCCCTGAGGGGCTCGTCTGGGTGGGCCCACACACGCCCGGCTGGTCAGCCGTGATCAACCTGGCACCCGTCGGCGGAGCCCCGATGAACCTGCAGATGTTGTCGGGCAGGCGGCGAGGCCTCGAAGTGAGCTGGCTGATGGACGTCGACGGCCTGTACGGCCTCGACTGGTACGAGGAGGACGGGCACGTCGAAGAACTGCCGGCGTTCTGGGGCGGCCACCTCGAGGAGGGTTCGGTGTTCAGGCCGTACGTGTCCGGGCTGGTCCGCGACTACGCCGACGACGGCGGGGACGAGCCGCTGGCGCACACCTGCCTCACCGTGGCCGGGCGGATCACCGGCCGTTTCCTCGATGAGGCGTGGTTCCACACGCCGGGCCGCGTCTACGAACTCCCCTAGCCGCGCCACGTATCCACCGCGAGCCCCGGGACCGACGGCCCTTGCCCGCCCAGGTAAGGGCCGTTGTCGTCCCCCTACGGAGGTCCCCACGAAGGTACGCCGGTCGTAACATCGCCATTACCAAGTGCACTGACAGGAAAATAGTCGACTTGTAAAGAGCGATCGTCTGTGAATCTTCGGGGCGATCTTGATGGAGATCTGTCTCAGCGCCGGAGGTTGTTTCGCTTCATTGTTGTGCAGTGGCAGAGCACTGCCGTTGCGGTTCCCCACGGACAAAGGAAGAGCGCATGGTCAAGCGAGTCCTCGCAATCGTCGCCCCCTCCCTCGCCACATTAGTCGGATTAACACTTCCTGCATACGCGGTTACACTGCAGCAAAAGATCGCCACACTTTCCACTTTCAGCCAGCCCACCGCCGCCAGCGCCAACAGCTGGCGCGCCGCCTGGCAGAACCAGGGCGCCTGGGCCGACTACGCCTTCGACTGGTCGACCGACCTGTGCTCCACCAGCCCCGACCAGCCGCTCGGCTTCGACTTCCGGATGCCGTGCCGCCGCCACGACTTCGGCTACCGCAATTACAAGGCCGTGGGCCAGTTCCCGGCGAACAAGTCGCGCATCGACGACGCCTTCTACTTCGACATGAAGGCGATCTGCGCGGGATATTCCACCATCCCCCGAGGCACCTGCAACGGCCTCGCCTGGACCTACTACCAGGCCGTCAAGCAGTTCGGCGCCCTCAACGTCACCGAGGCCCAGATCGAGCAGGTCCGCCAGACCGCCGAAAAGGCAGCGCAGAACGCCGACGCGTAACCCCGGTTCTTAACACGGCGACATTCTCCTTCCTGAGCATTCAGCAGAGTCGTACCCGAGAAGCCACCCTGACGCGCAAAAGAAGGAATGACCAACACTCCTTCCGGAAAAACGTTGAGGTAGCACACAATGGGCGAGCTGCTGAATTGAATGCGCCGACGATTCGAACAATGCGTGAAGCGGGCTGGCCTGGCACGCCACATCGCGTGCGGCCGGCCCGCTGGGTCCCGCGGGCCGCGGGTCGTTTCAGGTGTCCGCCCACCCCACCCAAGCCCCACACAACGAGGTGCTCGGGACCGGAGGACTTGCGCGAGATGACGGCGCAATCGGCGCGGGAGATGGCCTCGATGTACCACGGGCTCCACAAAAGGGCTCGGCACAAGGACACCGCACCAGAGCGAATATCCGCGACGCCAGACTTGTGGGGGCCAAGACGCTGGGGGTGCGCAGGCCGCCGAGCAGGTGCAGAACCCGCAGGTGCAGAACCCGCAGGCTAACTCCGGCCAAGCTCGACCATCTCCTGGAGGCCCCCGCAAGGCCCGCACGTACGGGAGTCGCAGGTACAGGGCTTCGGCGGGCAGCGGCGAGCCGGCAGGCTCAGCGCGCGGGGCGCAGCACGCGGGGCGCCATCAGTGAAATCACGACACCGCATCTGGTGGCCGATGTCTGGAAGACCGCAGGCGGCCTCGGCTTACGGTCCCTCATCAATGAGCGGGTGCACATCCCGGCCCCAGGGTGCCAGTGGTTCCCAACTCGGATCACAGTGCCGTCGCGAAGACTCACACGCCATGCGGGTACCCGTTCTCCTTCAGCACAGCGTCGCCGAATGTGGGGCGGCCTGCCTCGCCATGGTTCTGTCCGGGCACGGCCATCACACGACCGTGCCCGCGCTCGCCGCCGATCTCGGCATCGGCCGGGACGGCGCCACCGCGCTCACCCTGGTCAGGGCCGCACGGGCCAGGGGGCTGACCACGCGGGCGGTGTCACTTCCCGCCGAACACGTCCCCGGCCAGCCGTTTCCGGCGATCGCGCACTGGCGCTCCCGGCACTTCGTCGTCGTCGAAGGCGCCACCTCAAAGGGGATCACGGTCATTGACCCGGCCACCGGCCGGATCCGTCTCACCCGCGAGGAGTTCGCGCGCGACTACAGCGGCGTCCTGCTGACTTTCGCCCCGTCGGAGGACTTCGCCCGGGGCCGGTTCGCCGACCGGAGAGCGTGGTGGTCTCGCTACATCCGGCACAGCGCGCGTGACCACCGAGGTCTGCTGGCCGTCCTGCTGCTGCTCAGTCTCGGGCTGCAGGGGCTCGGGCTGGTGCTGCCCGCCGTCACCGAGGTCGTCGTCGACCAGGTCCTCGGCCGGGGAATGACCGACGTGCTGGGCCTGCTCGGAACGGCCGCCGGGGTTGCCGTCTTCGCCTATCTGGCGACGGGAGCGCTCAGGGCTTGGGCGATGGTGGTGTTGCGGGCGCGGGCCGACACCGCGCTGCTCGACCAACTCGGACGCCGTCTCCTCGAACTCCCCTTCCGTTTCTTCGCACAGAGAGGGTCCGCGGACCTGGCCGCGCGGATCACCGGCGCGGGGCTGCTGCGCGACATCCTCACCGGTCAGGTCCTGTCAGCGCTGCTCGACGGGCCGCTCGCGCTCGGCTATCTCGTCGTTCTCACCTGGCGGTCGCCCATCCTCGGCGGGTTGCTGTTCGTGCTGGCGGCCGCGCAGGTCTTGGTTCTCCTCACAAGTCGGCAGCGCATCCGGGATCTGGTCCATCGGGAGTACGAGGCGCGCAACGACGCCACCGGTCGGCTCGTCGAGACCGTCAAGGGCATCGAGACGATCAAGTCGGCCGCCGCCGAGCGGCACATGCTGGAGCAGTGGGGGCGGCTGTTGGACGTACAGGCCCGGAGAGTGAGAAGCAGTTCGCTGGCCCAGGGTGTGCTCGACAGTGTGCTGGCGGCGCTGCGGTTCGCCGCTCCCCTGGCGTTGCTGCTGGCGGGGGCGTGGCAGGTGAGTGAAGGGCGGCTCAGTCCGGGTGCGATGCTCGGGTCGCTGGCGTTGGCGGCGGCGGCGCTCGCGCCACTGGCCTCGCTCACCGCCAGCATGCGGGGGCTGCAGACCGCTCGCGCGCAGGCCGAACGCCTCGCCGACATCTGGGATACCGAGCCCAGCCCCGAAGCGCCGCCGTCGGCCGGCACCGGGATCGAGTTGCGGAGGGTCGGTTTCCGGTACGCCCCGGAAAGTCCCTGGATCGTCCGGGGGATCGATCTGCGGCTCACACCAGGGCAGACGGTCGCGCTGGTCGGGCGGTCCGGGTCGGGGAAGACCACGCTCGCGCGGCTGCTGCTGGGGTTGCTGGCTCCGACCGAAGGGGAGATCGTGCGCGACGGGCGCCGTTTCGGGGTCGTCACGCAGGATCCCGCGCTGTTCACGGGCACGATCGCCGACAACATCGCGCTCGGCAGCCCGCACGCCACCCTCGACGACATCGCCGAGGCGGCGCGGCTGGCGTGTGTCCACGACGAGATCGCGGCCATGCCGCTCGGTTACCACACCCAACTCGTCGAAGGGGGCGGCCTGTCCGGGGGGCAGCGGCAGCGGGTCGCGCTCGCCCGCGCCCTTCTCGGGCAGCCGGAGATCCTGCTGCTGGACGAGGCCACCAGCCACCTCGACACGGCCACCGAGCACGCCCTCAGCGTCAACCTCGCGGGCCTGCCGCAGACCAGGATCGTGATCGCCCACCGGCTCAGCACCGTCCGGGACGCCGACCTCATCGTCGTGCTCGACCGGGGTGGCATCGCCGAGGCGGGTGACCACGTCGGGCTCACGGCGGCGGGTGGGCTCTACGCCGATCTCACGCGTGCCCAGCTGCGGTGAAGCTGCAGCGGTTCCCAAGTCACGCGCAAGACGACCTTCGCAGGATTGATCTCGAGAAGTCCGTCCAACCAAGAAAGGAGGAACGTTCCATGAAGCCTCGTACCGAGATCGGGGACATCACCCCGATCGGCGTGGAACTCGACGAGAGCGCTCTGAGCGGCATCAGCGGCGGTCAGCGCCCCGAGATTCTCACGGGTGAGTACTTCGACCCGCCGGGCGTCTGCTACCCCGACTAAGAAGCGACGCGGGGACGCCGTGCGCGTCCCCGCGTTTCCCAAGGAGATCCCGTGTCATCAGCGCACGTCCTGATCCTGACCCGCGAGGGCGATCCGCACGCCGAGCACGTGCGCGGCCTTCTGGCGGCGCGCGGCGCACGCAGCACCGTGTTCGACAACCGCGACTATCCCGGCCTCGCGCACGCCGAGATCGCGTTCACGCGGGGTGGTCTGTCCCGAAGGGTCCTGCGCACGGGGTCGGAGGTCGTCGACCTCGACGCGCTGACCGCCCTGTGGTGGCGCAAGCCGGGGGTCCCCCTCGCGCATCCCGACATCACGGATCCGGCGGTGGCGGCGTACACGGCAGGGGAGGCGGCGCACCTGATCGGCGACCTGTGGGAGCACCTGAGCTGCCGGATCCTGCCGGCGGCCGAGTCGGTGTTCCGCCGGGCCGCGCGCAAGCCGTCGCAGCTCATGCTCGCCGCCGAACTCGGCTTCGAGATCCCGGACACCGTCGTGACCAACCGGCCCGAGGCCCTGTGGGACTTCAGCGACCGGCACGACGGTCATATCGTGACGAAGCCGCTCGGACTGCCGTGGGTGGAGAACCTCGCGGGCGGCCACACGGTGACGCGCAAGTGTGAGCCGGTGGCGCCGCGCGACCTCGCTTACGCTCCGGCGCTGCGGCTGTCGCCGGTGATCGCCCAAGAGTGCGTTCCCAAGCGGCTCGAACTGCGGGTCACCGTCGTGGGGCGCCGGGTCTTCGCCGCCGAGATCCACTCTCAGCGCAGCAACCGGTCCAGAGACGACTGGCGGCGGTACGACCTGGCCTCGACCCCCCATGCCGTCCACGACCTGCCCGAAGAGATCGCCAAGCGGTGCCTGGCGCTGACCGGACGGCTCGGGCTCGGCTACGGCGCCATCGACCTGATCCTCACCCCCGACGGCCGTTACGTCTTCCTGGAGATCAACCCCAACGGGCAGTGGCTGTGGATCGAGGAGCTGACCGGCCTGCCCATCGGCGCGGCCGTCTGCGACCTCCTCCTGGAAGGAACCTGACATGCCCCTGCTCGACGACGCCCTGACCTGGCTGCACGACCTGACCGACCAGGACCCGGACACCGCCCTTTCCGGCCTGGACGCATTGCGCTCCCGCCACCCCGGCACCGCGATGCGCCTGGTCTGGCAGCGGGAGGCCGCGACCGGCGACTACCACTACGACCTGCTGCTGCCGGGCCCTTCCGGCACGGTGTCGCTGTCCTACGCCCCCGACCGCGCCATCCCCTGGCCGTTGCGGGGCAGCCAGCGGTCGGGCGAGCAGGTCGTGCTACGCGTCAACGGCGCCGACATGACGATCGAGCGCGCCGTGTCGGTGCTGGACACGCTGTGGGAGGACGCGAGCCTGGCCCGCCGCCTGGTCGACCACGCCCTCGTCGAACAGGCCTTGGCCGCCTGGCCCGCCGGGAACCTCGATCTTCAAGCGGCCATGGACGCCTTCCGCCGGGCGCGCGGCCTGCTGACCGCGGAGGCGACCCGGCGGTGGATGACCGAGCGGGGCATCGGGCATGCGCGCCTGGAGGAGCTCGTCGCCGCCGAGGCCGCGGTGGCCGATCTGCGGCGCGAGGTCGTGGCTCCCCGGCTGGACGATCACCTCGCCGCGCACCTGCCGGACTACGACCTGGTCCGGGTCCTCCGCCTTCGCTACGCCGACCCTTCTCTCGCCGAAGCCGCCGTCGCCTGTCTGCGGGACGCCTCGCCCGAGGCGGCCGCGGCCTACGCGACCCGGCAGGTTCTCGCGGGGGCCGCGACGTGCCGGATGGAGGCCAACCCGCGTATCGCTCTACAGGGGGTCAGGCTTCCCGTGGTCGTGCACGTGCTGGCCGTGGAGCCCGCCGACCCTGATGACCCGCACACCCGCGCCCTCGCGGAACGGCGGCTGTTCGACGACTGGCTCGCCGAACAGCGTGGTGACGCAGACCTCCAGTGGTTCTGGGGCAGCCGTCCACAGACGGACCGGCTCACCGCCGACCTGTTAAGGAATCCGTGACCGGTTGTTAATTCGGCTTCACTAGCGTCACCGATCATGCCGTCCTTAACAGCTCGGGCCCTCGCCGCCGTCACCCTCGCCGCCGTGGCCCTCGCACCTGCCGTCCCGGCCGGCGCCGACAATGGCGACGAGGTCAAGGTCACGATCATGGCCACTTCCGACATCCATGGAAACGCCCTCAACTGGGACTATTTCAAGAACGCCGAATACGACGACAGCGCACACAACGACGTCGGGCTCGCCAAGGTCTCCACGTTGGTCAACCAGGTCCGTGCGGACCGCGGCGAAGACCACACGCTGCTGTTCGACTCCGGGGACACGATCCAGGGCACGCCGCTCGCGTACTACTACGCCAAGGTCGAGCCGATCACCGAGACCCGCGCGACCCACCCCATCGCCAAGGCCATGAACGCCATCGGCTACGACGCCGTGACGCTGGGGAACCACGAGTTCAACTACGGCATCCCGCTGCTGGCCGAGTGGGTCGACCAGATGAAGGCGCCGGTGCTGGCGGCCAACGCCGTGTCGGCGAAGAACGGCAAGCCCGCCTACGAGCCGTACATCATCAAGACGATGAAGGTCCGGGGCCAGGCGAGCCCGATCAAGGTCGGGGTGCTCGGGCTGACCAACCCGGGCAGCGCCATCTGGGACAAGGCCAACGTCGAGGGCAAGCTGAGGTTCCTCGACCTGGTCGAGACGGCGAAGAAGTACGTGCCGATCATGCGGAACAAGGGGGCCGACGTCGTGCTCGTCACGGCGCACGCCGGGGACAACGGGCTGTCGTCCTACGGCTCGGAGCTGCCGGTCGAGAACGCCTCCGCGATGGTCGCCGAGCAGGTGCCGGGGATCGACGCCGTGCTGTTCGGGCACGCCCACAACGACGTGCCGCAGCGGTTCGTGACCAACCTCGCGACCGGCAAGCAGGTGCTGCTGACCGAGCCGGGGCGCTGGGGGCAGCGTCTGTCGGTCGTCGACTTCACGCTCGTCAAGAAGCGGAAGGCGTGGGAGGTCACCGCGAAGTCGTCGACCACGCTGAACGCCAACACCGTCGCCGAGGACCCGAAGATCGTCGAGCTCATGAAGGAGCAGCACGACACCACGGTCGGCTACGTCAACCAGGTCGTCGCGCAGTCGAAGGAGCAGCTGTCGGCGGTCGAGTCGCCCTACAAGGACACCGCGATCCTCGACTACATCCAGAAGGTGCAGACCGACGTCGTCACCGCGGCCATCGCCGGGACACCGGACGCCACGCTGCCGGTGCTGTCGATCGCGGCGCCGTTCAGCCGGAGCGCCGTCTTCCCCGCCGGTCCGGTGAGCGTGCGGGACATGGCCGGTCTGTACGTCTATGACAACACCCTGCTCGGCATCAAGATGACCGGGGCGCAGGTCAAGGACTTCCTGGAGTACTCGGCCAAGTACTTCGCCCAGGTCGCCCCGGGTGCGCCGATCGACCTGCGCGCCCTCACGAACGCGGGCGGGACGCCCGACTACAACTACGACCAGCTCTCGGGCGTCGACTACGACGTCGACATCTCGCAGCCGGTTGGGTCGCGCATCGTCGGGCTCAGCTACAACGGCAGCCCGGTCGCGCCCGCCCAGCAGTTCGTGGTGGCCATCAACAACTACCGCCAGTCGGGCGGCGGCGGGTTCCCGCACGTCACGACGGCTCCCGTGCTCTACAACGGGCAGGTGGAGATCCGCCAGGCGCTGATCGACGCCGCGACCGCCTCGGGCACCATCGACCCGGCGACGTTCGCCGACGTCAACTGGAGGCTCACGCGCGCGGGCGTGCCGGTCTTCTAGATCTCTCCTCTTCGGCGGCATCGCGCTCCGGCGCGGTGCCGCCTTTCTCACGCCTGCTGACGGAAATGTTGACAGCTGTGGTCATTTGTTAGGAAACTTTCTTAAGAAAAAGTGCCCCGTCGGCGCCGGTGGCCACCTCTCACCGTTCAAGGGCAGGTAATCCCGTGAAACGTCTCTTCGCCGCCTTATTCGGCCTCCTCCTGATCGCCGTCCTCAGCCCGCCCGCGCAGGCGGCGCCGTTCAAGGTCCTCGCCTTCTACAACGGCACCTGGGACGCCGCGCACATCGACTTCACCAAGGAGGCCAAGGAGTGGTTCCCGGCCGCGGGGGCCCAGAACGGCTTCACCTGGGAGGCGACGACCGACTGGTCACGGCTCAGTTCGTCGACGATCTCGCAGTACAAGGTGGTCATGTTCCTCGACGACGCGCCGCCGGCCTCGCAGCGGACGGCGTTCCAGAACTACATCCAGAACGGCGGGGCGTGGATGGGCTTCCACGTCAGCGCGTTCACGACCGACCCGAACTCGTGGAGCTGGTACTACAACACCTTCCTCGGCTCGGGCGCGTTCGCCACGAACACGTGGGGCCCGACGGCCGAGACGCTGAAGATCGAGAACCGGAACCACCCGTCGATGGCCGGGCTGCCCGCCACGATCCAGTCGTCGGTCAGCGAGTGGTACTCGTGGAGCCGCGACCTGCGGCAGAACCCCGCCATCAGCATCCTGGCCTCGATCGACACGTCGAGCTTCCCGGTCGGCACCGACCCGAACCAGCAGTGGCGCAGCGGCTTCTACCCGCTCATCTGGACGAACACCAACTACAAGATGCTGTACACGAACTTCGGCCACAACGGGATGAACTACTCGACCAACACCCGCACGTCGTCGACCTTCGCCAGCGCCCAGCAGAACCAGTGGCTGATCCAGGGCATCCGCTGGCTCGCCGGTGAGGGCTCCACCCCGCCGCCGCAGACCGGCCCGATCTCCCCCACCACGTGGTACTCGGTGATCAACGAGAACAGCGCCAAGTGCGTCGACGCCCGCGCCGCCGGCACGGTCAGCGGCACCGCGATCCAGCAGTACACCTGCAACGCGAGCAACGCCCAGCAGTACCAGTTCGTCCCGACCAGCGGTGGCTACGTCCGCATCAACAACCGGGGCAACGCCGCCCAGGCGCTCGACGTCACGAACGTCTCGGTGGCCGACAACGCCCCCATCCAGACCTGGACGTACGGCGGCGGCAACAACCAGCAGTGGCTGCCGGTCTCCGAGGGTGACGGCTACTACCACTTCGTGAACCGCAACAGCGGCAAGTGCCTCGACGTCCCGGCGGCGTCGCTGGCCAACTCGGTGCAGCTGGTGCAGTACGCCTGCAACGGCACCGCCGCCCAGTCGTTCCGCCTGGCCGCACAGGCCTGAGTGGGCGAGGGGCCCGGCTCGGCGCCGGGCCCCTCAAACCAGGGGCAAGTGAGGCCCAAGTCGGCGCTGCCACGCTCGCGAAGTGAGCGTGAGAGTACCCGTCCGTCTTCAGTCCGGTCTGGCCGAATGCGGGGCCGCGTGCCTGGCCATGGTGCTGAGTCACCACGGCCGGCACACCGGGGTCCGTGAGGTGTCCGAGCAGTGCGGGGTGGGCCGCGACGGCCTGTCGGCGCTGGCGATCGTCAAGGCGGCGCGGCACTACGGGCTGACCGCGACCGCCTACAAGGCCGAGGCCATCGCCGACGCGCCCCTCCCGGCGGTCGCGCACTGGCAACGCAACCACTTCGTCGTCGTCGAGAGGCAGACCGCCCGGCACGTCGACGTCGTCGACCCGGCGATGGGCCGTCGCAGGCTCGGGAAAGACGAGTTCGCCGAGGGCTACTCGGGGGTCCTGCTCACCTTCACGACGGGTGAGACGTTCCGGCCGCGCGGGCGCACGAGACGGACGTGGGTGCGGCCCCTCGCGGAGACCGCGCTGAAGAAGGGCCTGATCGCGCGGATCCTGCTGGCGTCGCTGTTCCTCCAGATCCTCGGGCTGGGCGTGCAGACCTTCTCGGGCATCCTCGTGGACGGGGTGCTGCCGACGAGTAATGCCTCACTGCTGACCGCGCTCGGGGTGGCGCTGGCGGTGGCGGGGGTCGTCCACCTGGGACTCACCTATCTGCGCGCGGCGACCGTGCTGAAGCTGCGGTTGCGGGCCGACCGGCTGCTGACGACCGAGGTGGTCGGGCATCTGTTCCGGCTGCCCTATCGATATTTCGCCACCCGGGGCGCCGGGGATCTGGCCCAGCGCAGCGCGAGCGTGAGCCGGTTGCGGCAGCTCATCTCGGGGCCGATCACGACGGCGCTGCTCGACGGGCCGCTCGCGGTCGGCTACGTGACCATCGTGCTGATCTCGTCGCCGCCGCTGGGGCTGGCCCTGCTCGGGCTGGCGTCGGTGCAGGCCGTCCTGCTGCTGACCACCCGGCGGAGGCGGGCCGACCTGAACCTCGCCGCGCTGTCGGCGCAGGTGCAGACGCAGGGGCAGCTCATCGAGGCCATCAAGGGCGTGGAGATCCTCAAGGCGGGCGCCATCGAGGACGCCGCGCTGAGCCGCTGGTCGCGCCTGTTCACCGACCAGCTGAAGGCCGACCACCAGCAGGGCAGGACCGAGAACCTGGTCACCTCGGTGCTCGACAGCATGCGCCTGCTCGCCCCGGCCGTTCTGCTCTGGACGGGCGGCTGGCAGGTCCTCGACGGACGGCCCCTCGGCCAGACGCTGACGCTGGTCGCGCTGGCCGGGGCGGCGCTGGCGCCGATCACGTCGCTGGTGGCGACCGTGCGGACCCTCCAGGAGGCGGGCACCCACCTCGAACGGCTGGCCGACATCCTGGAGTTCACCCCGGAGCCGTACGGCGAGGTGCAGGTAGACCACCTGCGCGGGGAGATCCGGCTCAGCGACGTGTCGTTCCGGCACGCCCCCAACGCGCCGTGGATCCTGTGGCGGATCTCCCTGACCATCGGCCGGGGGCAGAAGGTCGCCCTCGTGGGCGGGAGCGGCTCGGGCAAGAGCACCCTCGCCAGGATCATGGTCGGCCTGTACGAACCCACCTTCGGCGCCGTCAGCTACGACTCGGTCCGCATGGAGGCGCTCCAGCGCTCGTCCCTGCGACGGAACTTCGGGGTGGTCACCCAGGAGGCTCACCTGTTCACCGGCACCATCAGGGAGAACATCTCGCTCGGCCGCCCCGGCGCCACCCCCCGGGAGATCGTCGAGGCGGCGAAGATCGCCTGCGTCCACGACGAGATCATGGCGATGCCGATGAACTACGAGACCAACCTGTCGGAGGGCATGGGCCTGTCGGGCGGCCAGAAGCAGCGGCTCGCGCTGGCCAGGGCGGTCCTCGGACGGCCGAAGGTCCTCCTGTTCGACGAGGCCACCAGCCACCTCGACACGGTCACCGAGGCCGCCATCGAACGCAACCTCACCGCCCTCACCCAGACCCGCATCGTCATCGCCCACCGCCTCAGCACGGTCCGCGACGCCGACCTGATCGTGGTCGTCGACGACGGCCGCGTGGTCGAACAGGGCACCCACGCCGAGCTGCTGGACCTCGGTGGCCACTACACGCGGCTGGTGGCGCACCAAGAAAACGTCCACGAAAGCAGCAAGGTCGCACCAAGTGGACCTTGCGACTCTTGATCCGCACGGTTCACACGAACAAAAAGGGTCAAGGTTCGGGGCCGTCCTTCGGGGCGGCCCCGACGCGTATCACGACGACTTGGAGCGCGCTTCGTGTGGCTTGTGAGCGACCGGATCTCCGGCGTGAAGTCAGGCACAAGAGATCCCCAAGTGGCCCCGGGCAATCTTGGTCTCGCAAGGTTCGAAGAACGAAAAAGAGGGGGTTGTCATGAACAACTTCGAGAACACCGCGCAGGAGCTCGGCGACAACGAGCTCGCCGAGGTCACCGGCGGCATGTGGGCGAACTACGACTGGATGAACTACGACTGGCGCGACGCCGTCATCGACGCTCTTCCGTAACCCCGGCACCCAGGGGGTAAAGCGGGGCCGTCCCTTTCGGGGCGGCCCCGCTTTCGCATGTCAGGCTGTACGCATGATCGAAGCAGTCGTTTTCGACCTCGACGGTATCGTCGTCGACTCCGAGCCCGTCTGGGAAGAGGTCCGCCGGGCCGTTGTCGCCGAGTTCGGCGGCACCTGGATGCCCGACACGCAGAAGCGCCTGATGGGCATGAGCACCCCCGAATGGGCCGACTATCTGACCGGTGAGCTGGGCGTCTGGCTCTCGCCCGACGAGACGGCCAACATGGTCGTCGAGCGGATGGCCGAGCACTACCGCCACCACCTGCCGCTGCTCCCGCACGCCGCGGCGACCATGCGCGCCATCGCCGACCAGTGGCCGGTCGGGGTGGCCAGCTCCTCCCCCGCCGTGCTGATCGAGACCGTGCTGACCGCCCTCGACGTGGACGTCCGGGTGGCGATCTCGACCGAGACCATGAAGCGCGGCAAGCCCGCCCCCGACGTCTACCTGGCCGTGGTCGAGCGGATGGGGGTCACGCCCGAGCGGTGCGTGGCCGTGGAGGACTCCAGCAACGGGCTGCGGTCGGCGGCGGCGGCCGGGCTGATCGTGGTCGCGGTCCCGCAGGCGGCCTACCCGCCCGACGCCGACGCGCTGGCGGGGGCGACGCTGGTGCTCGACAACCTGGCCGAACTGACGCCCGAAGCGGTGGCGAAACTGGCCTAGAAGCGGCCGAGACCGGGGATGACGACGCCCGCCATCTCCGGATACGTGCCGAAAAGCTCCGCACCCCTGTAGAGCCGCTGCTGCCGTCCCGGCTCGACCACGACGTATCCCGTCGGGGTCGGGCCCACGGGCCAGCGGCCGTCGGGGATCGGCAGGGACGACACGAGCCGTCCGTCGAGGGCGTACTCCAGGACCGTGATCTCGTCGCCGGTGTCACCGCCGTAGTTGTGCAGGTAGATCCGGTCTCCGAGCGACTGGACCACGAAGCCGTGGTTCTCGCGGACATACGCGTCGGGGGCGCGGAAGTCGACGGACCTCCCGGCGACGTCCAGGGTGACCCGGCGGGTGATCTTCTGCGGGGAGAGCAGGATCAGGTCGTTTCCGCCGGTCAGGCCGACGATCTCGGCGCCTTCCGGCACGGCGGGGCGGCCCGTCGTGCCGGTCGTGAGGTCGACGCCGAGGAAGTGGGAGATGTCGCCGTCCCGGTGGTGGCCGAGGATCAGGCGGCGGGAGTCCGCCGACCACACCCACGGGGTGTACGCGCCGCCCGGCTCGGCCGGGATCCGGTGAACGGTGCCGCCGAGCAGGTCGCGCAGTTCGTAGCCGCCGCCCGTGACGGTCAGGCCCAACCAGCGGCCGTCCGGTGAGAGGGTCAGGTTGCCGGGCGGGTGGACCGTGTCGAAGCCGATCTCCGTCTCGCGGCCGTCGGTCGTGCGGAGCAGGGTGGCGCAGGCGTTGCGGCAGGCGGAGTAGAGGGAGTGGGCCCGCGGGGGCGGCGGTGGGGTGACCGGTTCGGCCTGCCGGGTCTGCCGCGCCGGGAGCAGCACGATGATCACCACGATGGCCACGACCGCCGCCACGCCCCAGCGCACGGTCCTGCGCCGTTCGGCCGTGCGGATCGCGCGGTCGGCGTCGGCGTAGTCGCGGGCGTCGTCGGCCAGGTCGCGGAGTGCCTCACGCGGGTTCATGGACACCTGCCTTCCTGAGGCGCTTCAGGGCGTCGTGGGTGTGGCGTTTGACCGTGCCGACCGAACAGCCGAGCCGCGCCGCGATCTGGGCTTCGGGCAGGTCTTCGTAGAAGCGCAGGTAGACGACGATGCGCTGCTTCGGGGTGAGGGTGGCGAGGGCGTGCCGGAGCACGATCTTGAGGTCGGTGTCGGGTGGGGGCTCGGGGGTGTCGGGCGGTTCGGAGGTCGGGAAGAAGGCCAGGGCGCGGGGGCGGCGCCAGGTCCGTGACTGGTTGATCATGATGGTCTTCACGTACGCCTCGGGGTCGTCGGCGGCCGAGATCCGCCGCCACTTCGCCGCCGCCTTGGCGAGGGTCTCCTGCATGAGGTCCTCGGCCCTGGTGTGGTCGCCGGTGAGCAGGTAGGCGACACGCGACAGCGCGCGGCCCCGTAAGGCCACGAACGTCCGGAACCCCTCCGCGTCGTGCATGCCCTAAGGACTCCGCCGGGGGCCGGAAGGTTGAGACGCCAGGAACTCCGCCAGGTGGAGGGCGCGGATTCCGGTGCCGTGCTCGATCTGGACACGGCAGCTGAAGCCGTCGGCGAGCACCTGGGCTCCTCTCGTCGCGCGCAGGGCGGGGAAGAGGGCCCGTTCGGCGACGGCCATCGACAGGGCGTAGTGGTCGGGCTCGAAGCCGAAGTTCCCGGCCAGGCCGCAGCATCCGGCGTCGAACCGGGTCACGTCGGCCCCCGTTCTGCGCAGGACGCGCAGGTCGGCGTCGGTGCCCATGATGGCGTGCTGGTGGCAGTGGGGCTGGGTGACGACCCGGCCGGGGACGTGCGGCGGGTCGATGTCGTGGTCGTCCAGGAGCTCGGCGAGGGTTCGGGCGCGGTGGGCCAGCCTTCTGACGTCGGGGTCGTCCGGGAGGAGTTCGAGGGCGTCGGAGCGGAGGGCGGCCGTGCACGACGGTTCGAGGCCGACGAACGGGATGCCGTCGTCGAGGTCGTCGCGCAGGATCCGCGCCGTCCGGCGGAGGACCTGCCTGGCCACGCCCAGCTGGCCGGTGGAGATCCACGTGAGACCACAGCAGATGGGGGCGCGCGGAATGCGTACGGAAAATCCGGCCTGTGTCAGCACC
The DNA here is from genome assembly GCF_054661255.1 of Herbidospora sp. RD11066. Lineage (NCBI taxonomy): Bacteria > Bacillati > Actinomycetota > Actinomycetes > Streptosporangiales > Streptosporangiaceae > Herbidospora > Herbidospora sp. RD11066. Next base: position 138,008 of record NZ_BAAGDO010000005.1, on the reverse strand, counting down.
CTCGTGGCGGCGACCGCGACCCGAGGGGTGAAGTTGTCGGTGAACGTGTCGGGGAGCAGGAGGACCTCCGGGCCGCGTTTCGGGGCGCGGAAGGTGTCGCTGAAGCGGACGCGGGCCGGTCGCGGCAGGTCGCGTTCGCGGGTGAGGCCGGGGACGCGCGGGATCCTGAGCAGCGGCGGGAAGCGGGCCCACAGCGGCAGCCAGCCCAGGGCGTAGTGGGAGAGGGGGCGGAGGCGGTGCCGGTAGTGGTGGTGCAGGAACTCGGCCTTGTAGGTGGCCATGTCGATGTGGACGGGGCAGTCGGAGCGGCAGCCCTTGCACGACAGGCAGAGGTCGAGGGCGTCCTTCACCTCGGGTGAGTGCCAGCCGCCGGTGATCACATCGCCTTGGAGCATCTCGAAGAGCAGCCGGGCCCTGCCCCGGGTGGAGTGGCGTTCGTCGCGGGTGACGCGGAAGCTGGGGCACATCACGCCGCCGGTGTCGCGGCGGCACTCGCCGACCCCGGCGCAGCTCGTCGTCTCGGCGGCGAAGCCGTTCCGGAAGGTGAACGCGGTCTCCACGTCGGGCGGGCGGTTCTTCAGGTGGTCGTCGAGCCGGTCGGGGTCGATCAGACGGCCCGGACTCATCCGGTTGCGCGGGTCGAAGACCTGCTTGAAGCGGGTGAACGCCGCCATGACCCGCGCGCCGAACATCTTCGGCCACAGTTCGCCCCGGGCCAGTCCGTCGCCGTGCTCGCCGGAGAACGAGCCGCCGTAGGAGACGACCAGGTCGGCGGCCTCCTCGACGAAGGCGCGGTAGTCGGCGCGGCGGAACGGGATCCGGGTGTGGACGCAACCGTGCCCGAAATGGCCGTAGAGCGAGGATTCGCCGTAGCCGTGGTCGACCTGGAGGGCGCGCAGGTCCCTGAGGTAGTCACCGATACGGCTCGGCGGGACGGCCGAATCCTCCCAGCCCGGCCAGGCGTCGCCCGCGGTGGCACCGACGGCGGCCTCGCGGATGGCGGCCGTCGAGGCGACGTCGGTGTGGACGACCGGTCGGACGCCCAGGTCGGCGGCCATGTCGCGGGCCTTCTCGACGGCCTCCTCCGGGGTGTCGCCGCCGAACTGGACCACCAGCCAGCCGCCGCCCTTCGGGAGCCGGTCGATGGCGGCCAGGTTGAGGCGGCGGGCGCGTTCGTACCGGATGAGACGGTCGTCCATGCCCTCCAGGGCGATCGGGTCGTAGGGCGCGATCGAGGGGGCGGCGTCGGCGGCCTCGAAGACGTCGCGGAAACCGAGGATCGCGACCGCGCCGGCCCTGGGCTGGGGCACCATCTTCAGGCTGGCCCGCAGGACCGTGACCAGGGTGGATTCGGAGCCGACCAGGGCCTTGGTGAGGTCGCGGCCGTTCTCGGGGAGGAGGGCGTCGAGGCCGTAGCCGGAGACCCTGCGGGGGATTCTGGGGAAGGCGGCCCTGATGTCGTCCTCGTGGTCGTCGATGATCTCTCTGACGGTCCGGGCGAGTTCCCCTGGAGGATCCGAGGTCCAGAAGCGGGTGCCGCCGTAGGTGAGGACCTCCAGGTCGAGGACGTTGTCGGAGGTCTTCCCGTAGGCCTGGGCGGTGGCGCCGCAGGCGTCGTTGCCGATCATGCCGCCGATGGTGCAGTGGTTGTGGGTGGCCGGTCTCGGGCCGAACATGAGGCCGTTGCCGGTGAGGTCGTCGACGACCACGCCCGGTTCGGCGAGCACGGTCTGATCGCCGGTGTCCCAGGCGCGGGTGCAGTACTTCGACCAGTCGATGATCACGGCGGTGTTGCAGCACTGCCCCGCCAGGCTGGTGCCGCCGCCGCGCGAAAGCACCGGCACGTCGTGGTCGGCGCAGATCTCCACCGTGCGGGCGGCGTCGTCGATGGATTTCGGTACGACCACACCGATCGGCACCTCGCGATGGTTCGAGGCGTCGGTCGCGTAGACGGCCCTGGTCCCCCGGTCGAACAGGATCTCACCGTCGACGTGGTCGCGCAGGGCACGCTGGAGGGCGTCGAAAAGCGCCATGCGTTCGGCCCTTGCCCGGGGGCGGTAGGTCCATACGGGGCAAGCGGCAAAATTTCCCGGATGTCTAGACTGACGGTTATGACGGAATCACCGACGGTCATCCCGACCATCCGCTACCACGACGCCGACAAGGCCGTCGCCTGGCTGACGGCCGTGCTCGGCTTCACCTCCCCCGAGGTCTACCGGTCCGACGAGGGCGTGATCGTCCACGCCCAGCTCAGCCGGGGGAACGGCATGGTCATGCTGGGCACTGTCGGGCAGGGACTCGACCTGCCCACGGGGCCCGCGAGCGTCTACGTCGTGGTCGACGACGCCGAGATCTCCGCCCTGTACGAGATCGCGCTCGCCGCCGGAGCCCAGGTGATCCGGGAGCTGCGCACCGAGGACTACGGCGGCCGGGGGTACACGATCCTCGACCCCGAAGGGCACGTCTGGAGTGTGGGCAGTTACGACCCCGTCAATTCGGCGTAGCCGATGCGTTGGAACGACATATAGATCCCGCTATATGGCCTGATGGGTGCTTAGCGTCGTTTCATGTCATTCGCTGAAATTGCCCGGCGATTCGGGACCCCCGCGTATGTCGTGGACGAAGACGCCGTCCGGCTCCGGTGCCGCGAATACCGGCACGCGCTGCCCACCGCGACGGTGGCCTACGCGGGGAAGGCGTTCCTGACGCAGGCCATGGCGTCGTGGGTGGCCGAAGAAGGGCTGTCGCTGGACGTCTGCTCCGGCGGAGAGCTCGCCCTCGCCCGTTCCGTCGGCTTCCCCCTCTCGCGGATCATCTTCCACGGGAACGCGAAAACCCCCGCCGAGCTGCGGGAGGCCGTCGGGGTGGGGCGCATCGTGATCGACAACGTCGCCGAGATCCACCGGCTGGCGGCGCTGGTGCCCCTCGGGGAACGCCAGGACGTCTACCTGCGGGTGACGCCCGGCATCGAGGCGGGCGCCCATGCCGCCATCCGCACCGGGTCGGAGGCGCAGAAGTTCGGGATCCCGCTCGCCGAACTCCCCGACGCCGTCGCGCGGGTGCTCAGCCAGCCGGAGCTGCGGCTGACCGGGCTGCACTGTCACATCGGGTCGCAGATCACGTCGGTGGCGCCCTTCGAGGCGGCGGCCCGGGTGATGGTCGACCAGCTCGCCATGGTCCGCGAGGAGTTCGCGACCGAACTGCCGGAACTCGACCTCGGCGGCGGCCACGGCGTCGCCTACCTGGACGACGAGCACGGCCTCGACCTGGGCCACTTCGGCGCCGTGGTGCCGAAGGTGGTCGCCGAACGGTGCCGGGCCCTCGGGCTGGCGCAGCCCCATCTGGTGGTCGAGCCCGGACGGGCCATCGTGGCCGCCGCCGGGGTGACGCTCTACCGGGTGATCTCGGTCAAGCGGCAGGGCGGGCGGACCTTCGTCGCGGTCGACGGCGGGATGAGCGACAACCCGAGGCCGGCGCTCTACGGGGCGCGCTATTCGGTTTCCGTGGTCGGGCGGTCGGGGGCGCCGGCGACGATCGTGGGGCGGCACTGCGAGGCGGGGGACGTGATCGCCGAAGGCGTGCCCGCCGCCGACGCGCGGCCGGGGGATCTCGTGGTCGTGCGGGTGACCGGGGCTTATCACCATGCGATGGGATCGTCGTACAACCTGACCTGCCGTCCCCCGGTGGTGGCGGTGAGCGGCGGGGCGGCGCGGCTGATCGTCCGGCGCGAGGAGCCCTTCGAGCTGCTCCGGCGCGAGGTCGGCCGCTGACGCGGAACGCCGCCCCGGGCGGGGCGGCGTTCCGGCGTGGTTCAGACGGTGGCGTTGACGCAGACCGCCCTCGGGACCAGCACGAGCGGCGTGGCGCCGCCGTTGTGGACGTTCACGTCCCACGAGAGACCCGACGGGTTCGGGACCGTGGTGACCGTGTGCATCGGCGGGGCGATCGGCTCCAGGGCGTAGCCACCACCGACGGCGCGCTTACCGATCGGGCAGATCGCCTGGCTGGTGCACTGACCGTTCGGCGCGCAGGTCGCCGGAACACCGGAGACGACCTCGTAGCCCGAGACGCCGGGGATCCCCTGCGGACCGACCGGCCCGGTCGCGCCCAGCGGCCCCATCGGACCCATCGGCCCAGGGGGGCCCATCGGCCCGCGCGGACCCTTGCAGCAGCCGTGCCCGTGACAGCACGGATGCGCGTCCGCAGCTGCGCGCTGCGCGTCGCCCGGAGTGGCGGCGACGGCCTTGGCCAGCAGCGTGGCACCCTGCGCCGGAGCGGTGGCCTGGGAAGCGGCGGCGTTGACGACCTGGGCGGCGGCGGCCGAAGCGGCGTCCGGGGTCGCGACCTTCTTGGCGTCAGGGACGTCAGCGGCCTCCTCCGCCATGACGGCCTGCTTGGCGGCCTCGGCGGCCATCTCACCGGCGGCGGCGTGCGCGAGGGCGGCCTCGGCCACGGCCTTGGCGTAGGCGGCAGCGGCCTGGACGCTGGCGGCACCCGGAGCGGCCTTCGCCGCGGCCTGCGCGGCCTGGTCGACGGCCGTCACGGCGGCGGCGCGCTTCTCGGCGGCCTTCACCATCATCTCGGCCCGCTTGGCGGCGGCCAGGTGCATCATCTCGGCCCGCTTCACAGCGGCCTTCCGGAGCGCCTCGGCCCGCTTGGCCGCGGCCTTCTCGGCGAGCGCGACCTTACCCGCCTCGGCAACCTCCGCCGGAGCCTGGGCGGCCTGAGCCGGGGCGACCTTGACCGCAACAGCCTGGGCCGGAGCAGCCTGCGCGGCCTTCGCCGGAGCCTGCGCGGGAGCGGCCTTGGCCGCGACACCCTGCGCCGGAGCCTTGATGGCCAGAGCCGGAGCGGCGGCAGCGGACTGCGCCTTGGCCGGAGCCGCCATAACCGGAGCAGCCTGAGCAACCTTGGCCGGAGCCGCCTGCGCAGCCTGGCCTGCCTTGACCGCAACAGGCTGGACCGCGGCGGCCTGGGCAGCCTTGACCGGAGCGGCCTGGGCGGCCTTCGCCGGAGCCTGGGCGGGCTGCGCGGGAGCGGCCTTGACCGCAACGCCCTGCGCCGAGGCCTTGGCGGGCTGGGCCGGAGTGGCCTGGGTCTGCTTGGCGGCGTCGGCGGCCTTGGCGGCGGCCTTTTCCGCGCGGCGCTTCTGCTTGGCGTCGGCTGCGGGAGTTTCGGCCGGTGTGGCCGACAGGAGGGTGGTGGCCTTCTTCGCGGCGACGGCGGCGGCCTGCTTGGCCGCCTTCGCGGCGCTGGCGGCCTGGGCCTGCTGGGCGGGTGTGTCGATGGGGTTGACCTGCGCCGAGGCGGCCGCCCCGGAGAAGGTGACCAGGGCGGCGGCGAGGACGCCGGTCAGCCCCAGGCTCAATTTGTTAACACGCGCGTGCATGTGCACTTCCATACGAGTTGTCATTTCTCAATGCCGGAACACCATGGGAGTGTCCGGCCGGGAAATACCCGTAGGGATTCTGGCGTCAGCCCTGCACAACGCTAATTCAGGACAAAGTCTTTTGATGTGCGAATCGGTCTATATGCTGATATTTATTGACCGCGGGAACCCGAGCAGGACCCCGCAACGGCATCGGTGTCCGCAGTGCCGCGCCCACCAGCCCCGCCACGACCAGCAGCGCCAGCCGCAGCCAGTCGGCCCGCGCGAACGTCAGCTCGCCCATCCCGTTCACCAGAAATCCGGTCATCAGCAGCCACGCCACACACGCGGTGGCCCCCGCCGCCACGGGCCGCCGGACGACCAGCCCGATCACCGCCGTCAGCGCGGCCATCGCCGCGACCCGCTCCGTCACGTCGGGCACGGCCACGGCCACCACGACCGCCGCCCCGACCGCCATCGCGGCGCCGGCCGGAATGAGCATCTCCAATGAAGGATCGTGCCGAGAAACCATTTCGAGCCTCCCTTTCACCTCCATCCAACAAGCGTTCCGGCCGATGGCAACCCATACTTATGACATTCCTACGCCTCCTTGACGCCGTGACCACGCGTCAACACGGCGTCAGCATTGACCGTGCTCCCGTCAGATCGGCGTAGGGAAACTCGCGCGGCATTTCCGGCGCCCCTAATGTCGATTCCGTGAACAAGGAAGGGAATTCGACGATGGACGTGCCGCTATTCGTGCCGGTCCGGAACTCCGGCTGCGCCGACGCTCTCCGGGTCTTCCGCACCCCCGACGGAGCCCGCACGGCGGTGGCCTTCACCTCTCCGGTCCGGCTCGCCCGGGTGCTCGGCCCCGACCAGCACTGGATCCGCCTCTGCGAACCGGCGCTGCGCGCACTCGTCACCGACATCGGCGTCCACGACCTCGTCATCGACCCCCAGGCGGCTTCCACCCAGCCCGCCACCCCGCAGGCCGCATCTGCCCAGGCCGTCTCTGCCCACGCCGCCTCCGCCCAGGCCGCAGGTGCCCAGCGCGCCACCGCCCAGCGCGCCACCGTGCAAGCCGCCTCCACCCGGCCCACCCCACACGCCGCGTAGCCCCGTCGCAGTCGACCAACGTCCGGCCACGGCCCCCACGCCATGTGAATCCGCATGAATCCGAAGACCCGCCTCGGGGTGGCGCCGGAGCCATCCCGAGGCGTACCAATCCCGGCGGAAACAACGCCGGGTCCCCGCGCCGCTCGCGGGCATCAGAAAGGCCGCCCCCGCCGGGCTTCGGGACAGGAAGCCGGGCGTTGGGCGGCCTTTCTCTACGGCGGTTACCGCTCCAGGAAGTCCAAGAGCTCCTTGTTGACCTCTTCCGCGTGGGTCCAGCCGATGTTGTGGGGGCCGCCCTCGATGGTGATGAAGGTCAGGTCCTTGATCAGGCCGGGGAGGCGGGCGGCGGTGCTGGCGTAGGGGAGGATGCGGTCCTGGTCGCCGTGGACCAGCAGGACCGGGACGTCGATCTTCGGCAGATCGCCCCGGAAGTCCTCCAGCCACGTGTCGACGCACTTGTAGGCCGAATACGAACTCCCCAGGCAGGCCGCCATGAACGAGTTGTTCCACGCCTCCTGGCTGATCCGGGTGCCCATGTACATGTCCACGTTGTTGAAGTCGTTCAGGAACTTCGTGAAATAGGCCGGGCGGTCGTGCACGACCGCCTCCTTGATGCCGTCGAAGACCGACTTGTCGACGCCCTCGGGGTTGTCGGCGGTCTTGAGCAGGAACGGCGGGATGGCGCCCATCAGGACCGCCCGGCGGACGCGCTTGTTGCCGTAGTTGCCCAGGTAACGGGTGACCTCGCCGGTGCCCATGGAGAAGCCGACCAGGTCGACCTCGGGCAGGTCGAGGCGGTCGAGCAGGATCTTGAGGTCGGAGGCGTAGGTGTCGTAGTCGTGTCCGCTCGTGGGCTGGCTCGATTTGCCCCAGCCGCGCCGGTCGTAGGTGATGACCCGGAACCCGGCGTCGAGCAGGACCCGCTGCTGCTTCTCCCAGGACGCGCCGTTGAGCGGATAGCCGTGGATCAGGACGACCGGCCGCCCGGAGCCGTGGTCTTCGTAATGGATGTCGATCGTGTCGCTGTTCTCGCGGCCCACGGTGACCTTGCCCATTTCGTCCCCCTGACATCGAGTTGGCCCCGGCCACGCTAGCAACACGGCATTTGTTGCGTTTTACTGCTTAAAATCCCTTTCCTGTACGGACTCGGGCATGATCCCGCCGCCCCCTCGCTTGACCTGGTTGGGGGAGACTTGTCTCATGGCCAACGAAGCGGTGGTGCTCGACGGCGGCGATCGGCGCTGCGTGCTGCTCCTGATCGAGCTGCGCAAGCTCGTCGACTCGCTCGAACCGGGGACGGTCGTGCACCTGCGGGCCACCGACCCGGCCGCGCCCATCGATCTGCCGGCCTGGTGTCATCTGACCGGGCACTCCTACCTGGGCGTCGTCGGCGAGCACGTCTACGGCGTGCGGGTCGCCGAGGCGGCCGCGCCGACCCAGGCCGACCGGCCCTGGCACGTGAAAGATTCATCCCGCTGACCTGGGCGTGAGCCGCGATCGATTGACCGGGCGAGGCCTCCGCCGGACCATCCGCCCATGAGGTTCCTGACCGCCCTCGCCGTCGCCGCCGCCCTCGTGCTCGGCACCTCCGCTCCCGCCCACGCGATGTCGTACTCGTGCGACGTCACCTACGACACCACCGTCTGGACCGGCGGTTTCGTCGCGTCCATCACCGTCGAGAACACCGGTACGAGCACCTTCAGCCCCTGGATCCTGCAGATCGTCTTCCCGGGGAACGAGACGATCTCCAGCGGATGGTCGGCGACCTGGTCGCAGACGCCGCCGAGCGCCCAGGCGGTCAATCCGGTCTGGGCTCCGTCGATCGCCCCCGGCACCACCTCGGCGCCGCTGGGGTTCGTGGCGACGTTCACCGGAACCTACGCGAACCCGACCGGCATCACGCTGAACGGCGTGCCCTGCACGGTCACCTTCCTCTGAGCGATTCGAGCAGTTCGGTAAGGGTGCGCAGGGTGTCGTCGAGGGCCGACGGCTCCGTCGCGAGCCACAGCGCGGCCTCGTTCATCGCGCCGGAGAGCAGGCGGGTGAGCGGGGCCGCCGGGCGTTGCGGGAGCAGACCCTGGCGCATCAGGTCGGTGATCGCCTCTTCGAGGTGGAAGGCCGAGGTGGCCTCGTCGAAGGCGCGCCACTCGGCCCAGCCGAGCACCGCCGGGCCGTCGATCAGCAGGATGCGCTGGAGCGCCGGGTCGGTGCTGGCGACGAGAAAGGCCCGGCAGCCCGCGACGAACCCCTCCCACGGATCACCGTCGGAAGCCGCCACGATGCGGTCGGCGACCTCGTTGTGTACGGCCTCCAGCACCGCCCTGAACAGCGCGGTCTTGCCGTCGAACTGGTGGTAGAGGGCGCCCTTGGTGACCCCGGCGGCGGCGGTGATCTCGGCCAGGCCGACGTCGGCGTAGCCGCGCTCGGCGAACAGCCGCCGGGCTTCGGCGATCAGGGCCAGGCGGGTGCGCTCTTTCTGTTCGGCTCGCACGGTGGTTCACTCCAATTGACATACCGTCGGTATGCGAAATAGCGTACCGGACATGAAGACCTCGAGTTTCTATCCCGTGATCGCGACTCCGGTCATCGCCGAGTCCCGCGACTTCTACATGCGGAACTTCGGCTTCTCGATCGTTTTCGAGGCCGACTGGTACGTGAGCATGAAGAACCCCAGCGGCTACGAACTGGCCCTGCTCGACCCCGCGCACCCCACGATCCCGGCCGGCTACCGCACCCCCGCGCGCGGCCTGCTGCTCAATTTCGAGGTCGACGACGTCGACGCCGAGTGGCGCCGTCTGGTCGTCACGGGCGGCCTGAAGCCCGAGCTCGAACTGCGCAGCGAGGAGTTCGGCCAGCGTCACTTCATCGTCGCGGCCCCCGAGGGCGTGCTGATCGACGTCATCACCCAGATCCCGGCAGGCGAGGAATTCACCGGAAATTTCACCGCGGACAACCTTTAGCGGCCCGCGAGGCGTCGATAGGGGGTGTGAGAGCAGACGAGGGCTTCCGGGAGTTCGTGGGCCGCCACCAGCGCGCCTGGATCCGCACCGCCTACCTGCTCACCGGAGACGCCCACCTGGCCGAAGACCTGCTCCAGAGCGTCTTGATCAAGGTGCTGGCCAAATGGAACGGGCTGACCCGCCTCGACCACCCCGACGCCTACGTCAGGAAGGCGCTGGTCAACCAGTCCATCTCCTGGCGGCGCCGGAGCAAGGGCGAGATCCCCAGCGCCGATCCGCCCGAACGGTCGTATTCGACCGAGGACGCCTCGGTCACCCGCCTGGTCGTCCAGCAGGCCCTAACGCGGCTGACGCCCAAACAGCGCGCGGTGATCGTGCTGCGCTACTACGAAGACCGGACCGAGAAGGAGACCGCCGAGATCCTCGGCTGCTCGCTCGGCACCGTCAAGAGCCAGACCCACCACGCCCTCGTCCGGCTGCGCGAGTTCACCGGGATCCTCGCCGACATCGAGGAGGCCCGGCGATGACCTGGTTGTCCGACGCCCTCGACGACATCGCCGCACAGGCCCCCGACCTCGACGACCTGGCCGACCGGGTCATCGAGGTCCGGGGTCGACGCCGCCGCACGCTGACTGCGGTGGCCGCCGGGGTCATGGTCGTGGTGACCGTGGTCGGCGTGATGGCCGGAATCCGGCTCCTCCACAGGGGCGAGGAGCCGGTTCCGGCCGTCGATCCCCCCAAGCGCGCGATGGGCCCGGCCACCCACGCCTACCGCCTGCCGTGCAGAGAGCTCGAAGGGCTGGCGGAAGACTGCCGGGGCGCGGGATGGCGCATGGTGGCCGGCGGGAAGGAGTATCCGCTGGACGACGCACTCCCCGGCCGCAACGGCCCGCTGGCGATCACCGAAAACGGCTGGACCATCGCCTACTACAGCCTCGACGCCGGCACGATCGTCACCCGCGACCTGCGGACCGGCGAGATCACGGTGGCGCCGGAGAAGGTCCCGCTCGACAAGATGGGCTCGATGGCCAAGCTGGTGATCACCGGCGACGGCCGCTACGTGGCCCTGTCGAAGGTGCCCGAGTTCAAGGACCCGGCGATGCTCTTCGACATGGTCGCCCAGCGCACCCGGCTGCTGCCCAACCGCTACGCGCCGATCTGGATCTCCGGGAACGCCGACCGGATCACGCTGGCAGACTATTCGCCGAGGTCCCGGCTGATGACGATGACCGACCTGTGGGGGACGGCCTCGAAGCCGACCGAGGTCACACTGAAGCGCTCCTACAGATTCAGCGCGGGGGCCGCCGACGGCACCACGATCGTCGGGCTGGAGAGCAACATGACCCGGACCGACAACTGCGTCCCCGGAGACCTGGTCCACCTCGACGCCCGGACCGGCAAGGTGCTGACCACCATCGGAAAACCTCGCCTGCCGATGGACGACCACAACGTCTACCTGCGGAACTGGCTCAGCCCCCGGGAGGTCGTCGCACTGGCCTTCCCCAACCCGTCCTGCGGCTCGAAGGCCACGCTCATCACCGCCTACGCCCTCGACGTGCGCACCGGGAACACCCGGAAACTGCGCACCTTCAAGGGGGAACGTTTCTCGTCGACGGCCGTTCCGGGCATCGGAGGCGCCCCCTGACCGCATAATCGGCGGAATGACGACCATCGAGGCCGCCGTCGCCGATATCGCCGCGATCAACGCGTTCTTCGCGATCGGCGTGGGTGGCGGGGTCCCCCTCGCCGAGCGCCTGCGCGACGGCGCGGTCATCGACGAGACCGCGAAACAGCTGCTCACCCAGGACCGCAGGGCCGCCGCGAGCATCCTGTTCCAGGGGGCGCTGGCGCGGTTGTGGTCTCCGTACGTGGGTCTGCGCGCCGCCCACGGGATCTCGCTCGACCTGGGCGACGCCTGCTGGGCCGACGACGGGGTGCGGGTCCCCGAACTGCGCGAGGGGCCGGGCTTCGCGCTCGAACCGCTGGTGGCGGCGCTGCCGTGGGTCTCGCCCCTGGTCCTGTACGGCAACGCCGCATCGGCCCTGGTCGGCGCGGTCGGCGCCTTCTGCCGGGCCCGGCCGGGCGACGCGGCGCGGGCGGAGGCGTTGCAGCGGGAGTTACTGGCCGAGGGGCCGCTCGCGGGGCGGCTCGACCGGCGGGGCGTGCGGCGGTCGTGCTGTCTCTACTACCGGGTGGGCGGGATCTGTGGCGACTGCGTGCTCACCGCCATCCGCTGAACGCCACCGCGCCGCCCAGGAGCCCGGCGACCAGGCAGAACCACCAGAGGGCGCCCAGTTCGTAGAGTCCGGCGCCCAGCAGGGGTCCGGCCAGGCGCGGGATCACGTTGGTCCAGCCGTAGAGGCCCTGGTAGGTGCCGTGGGCGTCGCCGGGGGTGAGGTCGGCGATCAGGGCGGCGCCGAACCCGGCCATGCCGATCTCACCGAGGGTCCAGATCAGCACCGAGCCGAGGTACTGCCACGTCGTCTCGGCGGGCCCGCTCAGCGCCAGGCCGATCCCGATCAGCGCCCACGACGCCCCGAGGACGGCCAGCTTCGGGAACCGGGCCAGGAAGGCGACGACGAACGGCTGCGTCGCCACGATCAGCACGGCGTTGACGGTGATCAGCACGCCGTAGAACGACCCGGGCAGCCCGTCGGCCACGATGTCGAGCGGGAGGCCGTAGCGCTGCTGGGCGTACACGAGCGAGTTCAGCAACATCAGCCCGAGGACCAGCAGCACGAACCTCCCGGGCCGGGCCCGAGCGTCCTTCGCCGGGCGAACGGGCCGCGCGCGGGGAACCCCGCGCCAGACGAGGATCGCGAAGATCGTGCTGGTCACCGCGTCGAGGGCGACCAGGATCCAATATCCGTTCGCCAGCAGCGCCGCCGCCACGACACCGCAGACGGCGGCGCCGATGTTGTACGCCCAGTGCAGCAGCCCGAACGCCTTGGCCCGCAGCTCCCCCGGCACCGTCTCGGCCACCAGCGCCCGCGCGGCCGGCATGTACACGTCGGCCGCCACCCCGAGCGCCCCGGCGGCGCATACCAGCGGCGCCAGCCCCTCGGCGAGCCCGACCAGGACCACGCAGCAGGCCGTCGTCACCAGCCCGGTCACCAGCGTGTCCCGGTAGCCGAACCGGTCGGCGAGGATCCCGCCGAGCAGCTGCCCGAACAGCCCGCCGACCCCGTAGACCGCCATGACCAGCCCGATCTCCCCGGGCGAATAACCGATCAGGGCCAGGTAGGTCACCAGGAACGGCACCACCATGCCGCCGAACCGGTTGACCAGCTGACCGGAGAACAGGAACCAGAAGACCCGGGGCAACCCCCCGAACACCGTGACCGCCACGGGTCACGACGATGTTCGCCGTCGAACGGCACCGCGACAGATTCGGCTCCAGCCGAAACGTGAGGAGGGCAGGGTGTTCCACCGGCTGACCTTCTCGCCGCTCGACCTGGTGTCGTTGCGGTTCGCCTATTCGCCGCTCAAGGAGGTCGTGGCCAGCGTGAAAGCGGTGGCGCGGCCGGAGCGGCGGGTGCTGCACCATCCGTGGCTGCGGCGGGTCCGGCCCCGGCTCGACGGGCTCGACCTGGCGCCGCTGGGCGATCTGGTGGTCCAGTGTTCGGGCTACATCCCCGACTTCCTCACCCCGCCGCCCGCGACCCCCGGAGCCGACATCACGCTCGAACTGGCCACTCTCCGGGCCACCCCGGCCTCGGTGATCCGCAACGACCTCGCCGGGCTGGACACGCCGTTCGCCGCCGAGCTCCGGGCCGATCCGGCGGCCGGGATCGAGCGGCTGGTCGCGGCGATCGAGGCCTATTGGGAGGCGGCGTTCGCGCCCTACTGGCCGGCCATGCGGAACCTGCTCGACGGCGACGTGCTCTATCGGGTGCGGGTGCTCCACGAGGGCGGGGCCGCGCGGCTGTTCGAGGACCTGCATCCGGGGATCACGTGGGAGCACGACACGCTGACCGTGAAGCGGTCGTCCGGAATGCAGACGCGGGTGCTCGCGGGTGACGGGCTGCTGCTGATCCCGTCGGTGTTCGTGTGGCCCAACACCTTCTCTCGCACCAACTCCCCCGGTCAGCCGACGGTGACCTATCCGGCCCGGGGGCTGGCCACGCTCTGGGAGCGGGACGTGCCGCCCGATCCGGGGGCGCTGGCGGCGGTGATCGGGGCGCCGAGGGCGCGGATCCTGGCCGAGCTCAACACGCCGCTCTCGACGACCGAGCTGGGGCGGCGGCTGGGGTTGCCGCTGGCGAGCGTGTCGGAGCATCTGGCCAAGCTGCGGGAGGCGCGGCTGGTGGCGTCGTTCCGTACCGGAAGATCGGTTCTGTACGCCCGCACCAAGGTCGGCGATGCACTCCTTGTCGGGAAATTTCCAGAAATGGGGATAGACGCGACCTGAGCCCGGCCATGAGGGCCCCATGCCTCCTTTCTTCAAAGACGACGGGTTCGACTTCTCGACACAGGTCGCTCTTGGGGCCGTCTACCACCGGGCCGCCGACGCCGGGGAGGTGCTGGCCACGATCGACCTGATCCGCGACGGGAAACCCCGCTCGTGGGTGGACGCCTGGCTGTCGACGGCCGACCGCGTGGCCGACGAGGCGGAGGGGAACGCGGGCGCGGGACGTACGAGATCGGCGGCCTGTGAATTCCTGCGGGCCGCCACCTATTACGCGACCGCCACCGACATGGCCGACGGGGTCGGCGAGCCGGGCCTGTTCGAGGACATCTGGGAGAAGCACCGCGAGGCCTGGGACCGCTTCGCCGACCTGACGTGCGTCGAACGGCTGGAGATCCCGTTCGGGTCGTCGATGCTGCCCGGCTACTTCTTCCGGGCCGGCGACGGGCGGCGGCGGACGATCGTCTACAACAACGGCAGCGACGGCCCCGTCACCGAGGCCTGGACCCAGTGCGCCGCCGAGGCGCTGGCCCGCGGCTGGAACGTCGCCACCTTCGACGGTCCGGGCCAGAACGCGGCGCTGGTGCGGCAGGGCCTGCACTTCCGGCCCGACTGGGAGCATGTGCTGACCCCGGTCACCGACCACCTGCTGACCCGGGCCGACGTCGACGGCGACCGGCTGGCGGTCATGGGGGTCAGCCAGGCCGGATACTGGGTGCCGAGGGCGCTGGCGTTCGAGCACAGGTACGCCGCCGCGATCGTCGACCCGGGCGTGGTCGACGTGTCCGAGGCGATGACCCGGCACATCCCCCACTCACTGGCCAGGAAACTCGACGAGGGCGACCGGGCGGCGTTCGACCGCGAGATGGAGTGGGCGCTGAAGGTGTCGCCCCGCACCCGGTCGATGCTGGCGTGGCGGATGCGGCCCTACGGCCTGACCAGCTTCTACGACTTCTTCCGCGCCGCCCGCGACTACCGCCTCGACGCCGGGACGGCCACGAAGATCACCACCCCGATGCTCATCACCGACCCGGAGGCCGAGGGGTTCTGGCCTGGGCAGTCGAGGCGGCTCTACGACCTGCTCTCCTCGAAGCGGACCCTCGTCCACTTCACCGAACCGGAGGGCGCCGACGCCCACTGCGAGCCGATGGCCAACGGGCTACGCGGCGAACGGATCTTCGACTGGCTGGACGAACAGGTCAGCCCTTAGTTCCGCTCCAGCGGCCGTCGCCTTTGGCCTGGTCGACTTGGGCCTGGCCCGCTGGGCGCATGCGGCCTTCGTCGATGAGGCGCTGGGCCAGGTCGCTGTTGCGGGGCGACCACTTGGAGGTCTTCTTCCTCGGCTGGTAGCGGAGGATGTAGTAGTCGTCGTCGTAGCGGTACATCTTCGAGTCGACCCAGCCGTAGCAGGCGGAGGCCTCCAGGGCCTCCTCGAAGGTGATGGTCGGGATGCCGCGCCCCTTCTTGGCGAACTTCAGCCACAGGCCGGGCTCATGGGCGTGGTTCTTCTCCAGCCAGTCTTCGAACGCCTCGGCGGAGGCGAACGGGATGATCAGGAATCCGTCGGACTCGTGGCGCTCCATGGTCGGAATCTGCCACCCAGCGGAGCGATCTAACGGGGTGTCCCGGTTCCGTTTCCCGCGCAGGTCCGGAACCGGGACAACTCATCCTTTTTGCCCCAGCTTGAACTGGAAACAAAGGTTAGCCTAACCTAATCTCCGTGACCGAATCCACCGCGTTGCGCGGTTCCGGGCTGTCCCTGGCCTACCACGGCACCCCCGTCGTCCAGGACGCCGGGATCGTGCTGTGCCCCGGCCGCGTGACCGCGCTCGTCGGCCCCAACGGCAGCGGCAAGTCGACCCTGCTGCGCGCGCTGGCCCGCCTCCACGAGCCCGTTTCCGGTTCTGTACGACTCCACGACGGCACCTCCGCCTTCGATCTCGCCCCCCGCGACTTCGCCAGGAAGGTCACCCTGCTCTCCCAGTCACGCCCGACCCCGTCGGGTGTGCTGGTGCGCGACGTGGTCGCCTACGGACGCCACCCCCACCGGGGCCGCTGGCGGGCCGGCGACCCCGAGGGCGCGGCGGCGGTCGCCCGCGCCATGGACCTGACCGGCACGACCGGCATGGCCGACCGCCCGGCCGACGAGCTGTCCGGCGGCGAACTCCAGCGGGTCTGGCTGGCCACCTGCCTGGCCCAGGAGACCGGCGTGCTGCTGCTCGACGAGCCCACGACGTTCCTGGACCTGCGCTACCAGGTCGAACTCCTCGACCTGGTCAGAGACCTGGCCGACCACCACGAGGTGGCCGTCGGCGTCGTCCTGCACGACCTCGACCAGGCCGCCTCCATCGCCGACGAGATCGTGCTCCTGCACGACGGCCGCATCAGGGCCGTCGGCTCCCCCGCCGAGGTCCTCACCGAGGCCCACCTGACCGAGGCCTACGGCATCCGCGTCGAGGTCACCCACGACGGCGGCACCATCCGCACCCGCCCGGTCGGCCGCCACACCCAAAGGGCCACCGCCTGACCCGTTGGTCGGCCGACATCTCACCTGCTCTAAGGACTGTCCTGCATGAAGCCCCTGCGCTCCGCGCTCCTCATCGCCGCCGTTCTCGCACTGGGCGCCTGCGGTACGACCGAACCGCCCGCCGCGGCCCCCGCGCCGACGGCCGAGAGCCCGGCGACCGCGATCACCATCACCGACTCGCTCGGCCGTGAGGTCGAGCTGGCGAAACCGGCGACCCGGGTCGTCGGCCTCGAATGGGGCGAGGTCGAGATGCTGGTCGGCCTCGGCGTGATGCCGGTCGGCGCGGCCGACGTGACGGGCTACGCCACCTGGGTCACCGCCGCGCCGCTCGACGCCTCCGTCAAGGACGTCGGCACCCGGGGCGAGCCGAGCGTCGACTCGATCGTGGCCCTCCAGCCCGACCTGATCGTCATGGAGGCCCCGGCCAACAGCCCGCTGGTGGCGCAGCTGGAGAAGTTCGTCCCGGTGCTGGTGCCCAAGGGCTCGTCGGCCACCGACAACCTGGGCCGCATGCGGTCGGACCTGAAGATGATCGCCACCGCCGTCGGCAAGGAGGCCGAGGCCGACCGGCTGCTCGCCGACATGGACGCCAAGTTCACCACCGCGAAATCGGCCATCGAAGCCGCGGGCCACGCGGGCAGCCCGTTCGCGATGGCCGACGGCTGGACCGAGGGCGGCACCGTGTCGATCCGCATGTTCGGCAAGGGCGCCCTGGTCGCCGAGACCGCCGAGGCCATCGGCCTGCGCAACGCCTGGGAGGGCGAGGTCGACGCCGACTGGGGCCTCGGCACCACCGACGTCGAGGGCCTGACCCCGCTGAAGGACGAGAAGATCCGCTTCTTCTACAACGCCAGCGACGGCACCGACGTCTTCGCCGACGACCTCAAGGGCAACGCCATCTGGACCGCCCTCCCCTTCGTCGCGAACGACCAGATCACCAAACTCCCCAACGGCATCTGGACCTTCGGCGGCCCCCTCTCCATGGGCCAGTACGCCGACGCCCTCGCGAAGGCCTACACGGCTTGACCACCGTGACCGAACCCCTGGGCCCCGACGAGATACCGGAAACCGAAAGAGCCCGGTCGGCCGAGGAAACTCGCGCGGACCAGCGAATTCCCGTGCCGTCGGCTCAAGGAACGCGTGCGAACCGGCAAGCTCGGGAGCCATCGATTCAGGGAACTCGTGCGGACCGACACACCTCGGGTCCGTCGGCTCAGGAAACTCAAGTGGACCAGCGAACTCCGGAGCCATCGGTTCAGAGAACCCCAGGAAGCCGGAGAACCACTGCGGCCGAAACGTCGAAGGGGCGGCCGAGGGTCGTGAACCGGCTCGGGGTCGCGGGTGTCTTTCTGGTCGCGGGCGTCGTCGCCCTGCTGGTGGCCGCCGTTCATGTCACTCAGGGCACGTCGTCGATCGGTGTCGCCGATCTGCTGAACCCTGATGAAGAGGCCATGCGGGTGCTCATCGCTTCCCGGTTGCCGCGGTTGCTCGCCGGGGTCGCCGTGGGGCTGGCACTCGGGGCCTCGGGAGCGTTGCTTCAGGCGATCTCGCGGAATCCGCTGGCCTCGCCCGACACTCTGGCCGTCTCCTCGGGGGCCTATCTGGCCGTCGTCGCGGCGGCCGCGTTCGGGCTGCACCTGCCCACCCTGCCGTCGGGTGGGCTGGCGTTCCTCGGAGGGCTCACGGCAGCCGGGCTGGTCATGGCCGTGTCGGCGGGTGGGCGGAGTGGGACCACGCGGCTGATCCTGGCGGGGTCGGCGGCGGCGCTGGCGTTCACGGCGCTGACGAACCTGTTCATGATCCTGTTCCAGCAGGAGACGACGGGTCTGTTCGCGTGGGGTTCGGGGTCGCTGACCCAGAAGGACCTCTCCGTCGTGACGCAGTTCGCGCCGGTCATCGCGTTCGGGCTGGTCACGGCGGTGGTCCTGGGGCCGAGGCTCGACGTGCTCGGGCTCGGGGACGACGGCGCGACCGTGCTCGGTGTGAACGTGCGGCGGGTGCGGCTCGTCGTCACCCTGCTGGCGGTGCTGCTGGCCACGGCGGCCGTGGTGATCGCCGGGCCGGTCGGGTTCGTGGGGCTCTGCGCGCCGGTGATCGTTCGGCTGGCCGGTCGGTGGCTGCCCGGACTGCTCGCCCACCACGTGCTGATCCCCCTGTCCGGCCTGGCCGGGGTGCTGGTCGTGCTGGTCTCCGACGTCGTGCTGCGCGCCTTCTTCGGCGGGCAGTGGGGCGTCGAGGTGCCGCCGGGAGTGGTGACGGCGCTCGCGGGGGCCGGGGTGATGGTCTACCTGGCACGGAGGCATCGCGACGCCGGCCCCGCCCGCCGTCCACCCGGGATCAGGGCCGCCGCCCACCGGTCGCGGACCGGCTTCCGGGTGCTGGTCGTCTCCGGTACGTGCCTGCTCGCCGCCGCCGTCGTGGGAGGCATGCTCCTCGGGGACACCTTCCTGAAGACCGGCGACGTGGCCCTGTGGCTCCAGGGCCGGACCAATATGGGCATCACGTTCGTGCTCGACCAGCGCTATCCGCGTGTGCTCGCGGCGGTGCTGGCGGGGGCGGCGCTCGCGGTGGCCGGGACGGTCATCCAGGCCGTCAGCCGCAACCCGCTCGCCGAGCCGGGCGTGCTCGGCATCACCTCGGGCGCCGGGGTCGGGGCCATCGCGGTCCTCTCGTTCGCCCCGGCGGCCGGCCTCTGGGCCGTCACCGGCGCGGCCGGGCTGGGCGCGGTGGTGTCGTTCGCGCTGGTGTACGGGCTGGCCTGGAAGGGAGGGCTGAGCTCTGACAGGTTGGTCCTGATGGGCTTCGCGATCTCCTCCGCCGGTACGGCGCTCACCGTCCTGATCATCGTCGAGACCGATCCGTACGACACCGCGACCGCGCTGACCTGGCTCTCCGGCTCGACCTACGGCCGCACGCCGATGCAGCTGATCCCAGTGGCGGTCGCGCTGGCCCTGGTCGTGCCGCTGGTGGTCGCGCAGCGGCGGGAGCTCGACCTGCTCTCGCTCGACGAGCACACCCCGCGCGTCCTCGGCGTACCGATGGAACCGGCCCGGCTCACCGCCCTGGCGGGCGCGGTCCTGCTCACCGCGACCGCGGTGTCGGCGATCGGCGTGGTCGGCTTCGTCGGGCTCGTCGCCCCGCACGCCGCCCGCGCCCTCGTGGGCGGCCGGCACACCCGCGTGCTGCCGGTCGCCGCCCTGCTGGGCGCGCTGCTGGTCAGCCTCGCCGACACCCTGGGCCGGACGGTCATCGCCCCTGCCCAGATCCCCGCCGGACTGGTCACCGCCATGCTCGGCACACCGTATTTCGTCTGGCTGCTGTGGCGGTCACGAGCGGGACAGGAGTCCTGACATGCACGACCCATGGCACGTCTTCCAGGTGCGGGTCCGCCGCGTCGACCGGCTGAGCCCGGCCTTCCTCCGCGTCACCTTCACCGGCGACGACCTGGAACACTTCGCCGACCCCGGCTACGACCAGCGGATCAAGCTGGTCCTGCCGATCCCCGAATACGGCACCCTGCTGTTCCCCGACGGCCCCGACTGGTACGAGCGCTACCAGGCCCTCCCCCTCGACCAGAAGAACCCGTTCCGGACCTACACCGTGAGAGCCGTCCGCCCCGACAGGGCAGAAGTCGACGTGGACGTCATCATGCACCCCGACGACGGCCACTTCGGCCCGGCCGCGACGTGGGCGGCGAACGTCCAGGAAGACGACCGCTGCGCCCTGTGGGGGCCCGACTCCCGGCACGGCGGCCCGTACGGCGGGCTGGAGTTCAAGCTCCCCGCAGACGGCGGCAACCTGCTGCTGGCCGGGGACGAGACGGCCGTCCCGGCGATCATGCGCATCCTGGAACAGCTCCCCCCTGGCATGACCGGTGAGGCCCTGATGGAGGTGCCGTCGGGAGCCGACGTCCTGAAGGAGACGGCACCCGCAGGAATGCGCGTGACCTGGCTCCCGCGCGACGGCGCCGGCCACGGCGCGCTGCTGATCGACGAGGTGCGGTCCGCCGCCGCGCGCCTCATCCCGCCGGCCGCGCCTACCCAGGTCGAGGACGTCGACATCGACGAGGACATCCTGTGGGAGATCCCCGAGGCGCCCCCGGCGGCCTGTTACGTGTGGCTGGCCGGGGAGGCCGGAGTGGTCAAGACGCTGCGCCGCCACCTGGTCGGCGAACGCGGGATGGACCGGAGGGCGGTGGCCTTCATGGGCTACTGGCGCAAGGGCAGGGCGGAGTCGATCTGAGGTCAGGATCTGACCGCATGGGTTCCTAGGGTCGGCGGCATGACACGCATCCTGGTGACGGGCGCGACGGGCAACGTCGGCCGCCCCCTGGTAACCCAACTCGTGGACGCGGGCCACGAGGTCCGCGCCCTCACGCGCGACCCCTCGAAAGCGCACCTCCCGGCCGGGGTGGAGGTCGTCGAGGGCGACCTGGCCGACCCGTCGGGCCTCTTCGACGGCGTCGAGGCCGCCCACCTCATCACCTTCGCGGGCGACCCCGCGGCCGTCGCCGCGGCGGCCAAGGGCCTGTCGCGCGTGACCGTCCTGCACCCCGACGCGGAACCCCTGGAGGCGGCCCTCCGCGAGACGGGCATCCGCCCGACCGGCCTGGCCCCCGTCGAGTTCATGTCGAACGCCCTCCAGTGGGCCGACAGCATCAAGGCGGAGGGTGTCGTCAGAGACGGCTTCGCCACCGTGCCCAGCTCACTCGTCCACGAGTGGGACATCGCCGCCGTCGCCGCCCGCGCCCTCACCGAGGACGGCCACCAGGACGAGACCTACTGGATCACCGGCCCCGAGGTCCTGACCATCCCGGAGAAGGTGGCGACCCTCGCGAAGGCCCTGGGCCGCGAGATCCGCTTCGAGGAACAGACCACCGAACAGGTGATCGCCATCTGGACGTCGTGGGGCTACGACGAGGAGGCCATCGCCTTCATGCTCCAGATGGCCACCGACCCCCCGATCCAAGGCCGCACGGTCCTCCCGACGGTCGAAGAACTCACCGGCAGACCGGGCAGGACTTTCGCCGACTGGGCCCACGAGAACGCGGGGGCCTTCGCGAGCTGATCCGACGGTACCCAGGTGCTTTGCCGACCGGCACAGGTCTTTGCCCAGTGCTTTGCCGCCCGGCATTGCACTGTGCTTAACTGGGGGTAGAAAATTCTTCAGGTGCTTAGGGGAGACCCGAACACCACATCCTAAGGCCGTCCCGATGGGGCGGCCTTAGCGCTATTCTGACGCGGGTGCAATTCTGCTACCTCGATGAGGCCGGCGGTTGCGAGCCTCCGGATCTTTCCCCCGCCGCCACCCCCGCCATGGTCATCATTGGGCTCGTCGTCGACGCCGCCTCCGTTCCTCTGCTGACCCGGGATTTTCTCGCGTTGAAGCGGCGCTATTTCCCCAATCGGTTCGGTGGACGAGCACTGGATCACATTCTCGTGGAGATCAAGGGCAGTGAGATCCTTCAGATGACGCGCAGCGATTCACGGAACAAGAGGCGGATCGCGATGATGTTCCGGGGCGCGCTGCTCGATCTCGTCGAGAGACACGGGTGCCGATTACTCGGCCGAGTGTGGATCAAGGAATCCGGCCGGTCGATGTCTCCCGACGGGAGCTACTGCTCCGCCGTCCAGCACATCACCGCCCACTTCAATCAGTACATGCAGGCGAGAGGCGACGTCGGTACGGTCATCGCGGACAGCCGCCAGTCACATACCAATCGCAGGGTGGCGCATTCGATCTTCACGCAGAAGTGGCGTTCGGGGGGCGATCCCTATCCGGCCCTGCGAGACGTTCCGCTGTTCGCGTGCAGCGACAATCACGCCGGCCTGCAGATCGCCGATCTGATCGCGTCGACGCTCGTTTTCCCCATGGCGGTCGGCGCCTACTGCACACGTGATCCGAGAAACGCGCACACCGCAGCCGTCAATCGTTATGCCGGAATAGGCGGCGAGCAGGCTCATGAATCCGCACGCCCTCCGGCCGAGAGAATCAAGGCCCTCCAGTTCCGATATCGCGACGAAACGGGACATTGGCGCGGTGGCATCACCGTGAGTGACGCGATTGGCAAACGTCCCGGATCATTGCTTTTTGCCACATAAAAGCGGATCGCCCGCGTCCTCCGGAGAGGACACGGGCGATCCTGTCTTGTCGCTATTCGGTTAGTAACCCAGGCGGGCGACAGCGAGGCTGCCCAGGCCGGGGACGTACTGCGAGGTGCCGTCGCCCAGCGGGGCGCAGGTGGCCTCGGCGGTCATGGTGCGGCAGGCCCAGCTCTTCTTGGCGGCCTTGACCTTGACCTTCTTGGCGATCTTCACGAACTTGTGCGGGTGGTGGTGGTGACGGTGCTTCCAGCCCCACTCGCCCCAGCCGCGGTGGTGGTGGCGGTGGTGCCACTTGCCGTGGTGGTGGTGATGTCCGTGGTGGAACTTGTGGTGATGGTGGTGGTGGCGGCCCTTGTGGTGGTGGTGGTGACGGCCCTCGTCGAGGTCGTCCTCGCCCTCGCCCTCCTCCTCAGCCTCTTCCTCGTCGACCGGGTCGATCGGGAGCGGCTTCGGGTGGTGCGGCTTGTGCGGCTTGGGCCAGTGGCAGTGCTTCTTCTTCTTGTCCCAGCCCCACTTGCAGTGGTGGTGCGGCGGGCGCGGCGGCCACGAACGGCTGACCGCGACGCTGACGCTGCAGGGCGCGGCGGTCGAGCCGGGCATGCAGATGGAGTCGGCGACGGTGGTGCTGATCTCGTCGACCAGGTTCTTGCCCGCGGCGTTGGCGTTGGCCCGGATCTGGAAGGTGATGACCACGTTCGCGTTGTTGGCGAGCGAGCCCTCCCAGATCAGGTCGGTGCCGGTGATCGCGGCGGTGCCGGTGGAGCTGGCGATCGAGCCGGCGACGAGCGTGCCGTTGTTCAGCACGTCGACCAGCGCGGTGTGGATCTGGACCGGCGAGAGCGCGTAACCGGTGACGTTGGTGATGGTCTCCGTCACGGTGACGATCTGGCCGGCGCGGACCGGGTTGGGCGTGGCGGTCTGCGTGATCTGCACCTTGGGCAGCAGGATCTGGACCGGGACGCTCGCCTGGCTCGGGTTCGAGGCCAGCGGGCCGTCCTCGTCGGTGCCCGTGGCCTGGGCGGTGGTGATGTACGCGCCGGTCTTCGAGTCCTCGCCGGTGATGACGTGGGTGCCGGTGCACACCATCGTCGCCGACGGGGTGCCCTGCGGGCCGAGCGTGGTGCTCGGGCAGACGACGGTGACGCCCGGGTCGTTGATCACGACGCCGGTGACGCTGCCGATGCCCTGGTGGGTCACCGTGAACTGGTACTCGACCGTGTCGCCCACCTTGAACGGGTTGTCCGGGGTGTGCGGGTTGGTGACCGTCGTGGTGAGCTGGAGCTCCTGCGGGTCCGGGTTGATGGTGACGACCGGGCCGCACGGCGTGGTGCAGGTGGCGTACGGGTTCTGCGAGGTGACGACGTCGCGCATGGTGTCGCCGCCGGCGTCCTCCTTGACCGTGACGGAGAACGTGATGGTCTCCATCTCACCGGGGACGAGCGAGTCGACCCAGGTCAGGGTGTTGCCGGTGATGTTCGCCAGACCCGACGAGACCGCCAGGTCGTTGTTGTACGTGGCGTGCAGGAACACGTCCGACAGGTTGTCGGACAGCTGCGCCGGGTCGATGGTGAGCAGACCGGCGTTGGTCAGGTGGATCGTGTACTTGACGACCGCACCCGGGTGCACCGAGGTCGAGCTGACCGACTCCGAGATGTGCAGGATCGGCTTGACGACCACGGTCGGGACCGCGGTCTCGGTCTCGTTCGAGGCGATCGGCGAGCCGCCGTCGTTGCCCTCGGCCTGGGCCAGGGTGATGAAGGTGCCGTTCTCGGCGTCCTCGGGCGTGATGACGTGCGAAGCGGTGCAGGTCATCGTGGCCGTCGGGGTGCCCTGCGGGCCGAGCGTGGTGCTCGGGCAGTTGATCGGGCTGACGGTCTGGTCGAAGACGACGACGTTGGTGACCGAGCCGATGCCCTGGTGGGTGACGGTGAAGGTGTAGTTCACCGTGTCGCCGACCTTGAACGGGTTGTCGGGCGTCCGCGGGTTGGTGACGGTGGCCACCAGCGTGAGCTTCTGCGGAGCCGCGGCGACCGCGACCGAGCTGGTGCACGGCAGGCTGGTCGACGGGCCGGTGGCGCAGGTCGCGCCGGTCACCGGCGAGGTGATCGAGTCGGTCAGCGTGGTGCCGCCCGCGCTCTGGTTCGACGTGACGGAGAACTTGATCGTCTCCGACTCACCCGGAGCGAGGTTGTTCTCGGTCCAGGTCAGCGTGGTGCCGTTGATCGCGGCCGTGCCCGACGTGGCGGTCAGGTCGTTGTCGTACGTCGCGTTGTTCAGGACGTTCGCGAGGTTGTCGGTGATGCTCGCGGGCGCGATGGCCAGCTTGCCGGTGTTGGTCACCACGATCGTGTAGGTGACCTTGCCGCCGACGTCGATCGTCTTGGCCGAAACGGTCTCGGCGATGGTCATGTGCGGCGTCTCGACGACGACCGGGACCGAGGTGGTCGTCTGGTTCGAGGTCTCCAGGGTGCCGTTGTAGGTGCCGGTGGCGGTCGCCTTCGTGGTGAAGGTGCCGGTCAGCGTCTCGTTCGGCTGGATCACGTGGGTGCCGGTGCAGGTCATCGTCGCGGACGGCGTGCCCTCCGGGCCGAGCGTGGTGCTCGGGCAGACGACGTTGGTGACGTCCGGGTCGTTGATCTTGACGCCGGTGACCGTGCCGATGCCCTGGTGGGTGACGGTGAAGCTGTAGTCCACCGTGTCACCCGCCTTGAACGGGTTGGTCGCCGGGCGCGGGTTGGTGACCGTGGTGGTCAGGTTCAGCGCCTGCGCGTCGGGCGTGATCGGCACCGACTTGCCACAGGGCAGCGGAGCCTGCGCGCTGGCACGGCGTGCCGTCGCCGGGGCGGCGACACAGTCGGCGCCCGCGGTCGGCGAGGTGATGACGTCGGTCAGCGTCTGGCCGCCCGAGCTCAGGTTCGTCGTCACCGAGAACATGATCTTCGCCTGGGCGTTGACCGGCAGGTTGCCCGACCAGTTCAGCGTGGTGCCGGTGATCGAGGCGGAGCCGACCGTCGACGTGAGGTCGTTGTTGTACGTCGCGTTGTTCAGCACCTTCGACAGGTCGTCGGAGAGCTGCGCCGGAGTCAGCGCGATACCGCCCGTGTTGGTGGCGGTGATCGTGTACGTGACCTTCTGGTTGACCTTCGCCGGGTTCGGCGTCACCGTCTCGGCGATGTCGAGCGTCGAGACGAGCTCCTGCACCGGGACCGTGGCCGACGACGTGTTCGAGTCGATCGGGCCGCCGATCGAGGTCGCGTGGGCGGTGCCCGTCGTGGTGAAGGTCGTGTGGCCGGTCGCGTCGGCGGCGGTGATGGTGTGCTGACCCGTACAGGTCATCGACGCGGTCGCGGTACCCGCCGGGCCGAGCGTGGTGCTCGGGCAGACGATGTTGGTCGCGGTCGGGTCGGTCACCGAGACGGCGCTCAGCGGGCTGGGGCCGGTGTTGGTCACCAGGAAGTTGTAGTGGACCGTCTCGCCGACCGTGAACGGGTTCGACGGCGGGCGCACGTCCTGCTGCTGGACGGTGGTCACCAGGTCCAGGAGCTGGAGCGGCGTCACCGAGCCGACGACCAGGTTCCGGATGAGGTGGGTGTCCTTCGAGCCACCGGTCGAGGCGCTGAAGCCGAACTTGAACGTCTTCGGCGCGTCGTCGGTGAGCTGCTTCTCCAGCACGCGGACGTAGCCGTTGCCGTCGTTGAAGTCGATGTCGACGTCGAGCAGCTCGGTCGCGCTCAGCGTGATGCGGACCTTGCGCAGCGCGGGGGTCGGGCTGCTGCCCGCGTCCCGGAGGCTGCCGGGCAGCGTGGTGACGAAGCCGGCCGGCTTGGTGGCGTCGGCCTTCATCGTGGTGGCGATCCAGCAGTAGTCGTTCACGCCCTGGCCGGGGCCGCGCACCGTGACGGTGTCGGGGACCTGGATGGTGGTCGCGATCGGCGACTTCTTGTTCGCCGGGCAGTTGTTGCCGCGGTTCTCTCCGTCGTTGACGAAGTTGCCGTAGGCGTCGAGGCCGACACCCAGGTAACCGGAGTCGACGCCGGGGGACAGGTTCCGCTGGGCGTAGCCGAGCGAACCGCCGTTGGCGCCGTCGTTCGTCAGCTCGACGGCACCGTCGACCAGGAAGAAGCCGATGCCGTCGGCGCCGTTGCCGCCGTACTGGAACTGGTCGAACTCGACGACGAGGCCGTTGTTGTTCGACAGCGGGCGGTCGTAGACGATGCCGCCGACCCGGTAGTTGTTGTTGTCGGTCATCTGCAGATAACCGGGGATCACACCGGGAGTGGGAACCGGCGGGGTCTGCTGGTCCGTCTGGTTGCACGGCCCGGTCGGCGACTGGCCGACGGGCGGGGCGACGGTCGCGCCGGTGAGGCAGACCAGGTCGAGCGGCTTGAACCCGGGGTCGGAGATCGAGGCGCCGGTGAAGGTTTCATTGAGCAGCAGCGAGGCGGGAGCCTTGCGCTGCGCGACCTTGTAGACCTGGGTCTCCTTGCGCAGGCGGTTCGCGACCGCCTGCTGGTACCGGTTCAACTTCACCGGCTTGGCCTTCTTCGCCGTCCTGACCTGCTTGCGCGG
Source organism: Herbidospora sp. RD11066 (assembly GCF_054661255.1). NCBI lineage: Bacteria > Bacillati > Actinomycetota > Actinomycetes > Streptosporangiales > Streptosporangiaceae > Herbidospora > Herbidospora sp. RD11066. Next base: position 110,953 of record NZ_BAAGDO010000005.1, on the reverse strand, counting down.
CATGACGGGCTTGGCCGAAACGGTCGCACGGCTGACCTGCGACCGGACGCCGGCGGGGTTCTTCTCCACCGGGTCCGCGAGGGCGACCGTGGATCCGGCCGTCCCCACTATGAAAAGCGCCAGAGTGGCGGTAGATAGAGGTCGAACTAGCGACCTTGATGCGAAGATCACGACATCACGCTAAGAGGGTGAGCTCGTGTTATTACGGAGCGCAACCGTTCGTGTTCGGTCAACGATCACCAATCGTCTGATGTGCCGGTAATCGAACGGCCGTGGTGGATGTCGCGTATCTCCGGTCGTGAGGGCTTGGGGCCCTTGCCTCTCTGATCGTTTCTGGGAGCATTGCGGTCGTGGACATCGGCGGGCCCGGTTTACGCGTCGCACGCGCGGCGCTGTTCGCCGTCGTCTGCGTGCTGGCCTCCCTCGCCATGCACGTGCTCGCCGGGGGCTCCCCCGTCCATCTGCCGCTGATCGGCGCCGCCGCCTTCGCGACCGGCTGCGTGGCGTTCGCGCTGGCCCGCCACCGCGTGTCCGGCCCGGTCCTGCTCGGGTTCTGCTTCCTGTTCCAGTACGGCATGCACCACCTGTTCGCCCTGGGAGCGGTGACCCCTCCGGCCGACCACCACACCGGCGGGGCGGCGGCCGCGCTCGGCATGGCCGTCGCGCACGGCGTGATCGCGGTGCTGTCGGCGGCCTGGCTGTCGCGGGGCGAGAGCGCCCTGGCGGAGCTGCTGCACCTGCTGGTCGCGCGCCTGTTCGTGCTGCTGCGGCCGAGGATCCCGGCCTTCGGGGTCGTGGCGTTCCGGGGCGAGGCGGAGGCCGCACCGGATGAGCGGTTCCTGACCTCTGTCCTCCGGCGGAGAGGTCCACCGGTTCAGCCCGCCCGCTGAAGCCGTCGACCTCTCATCCCGGAGAAAAATCATGACCACGATCGACGTGCGTCCAACGACGCCCGATACCGACCCCAAAGCGTCAACCCACAACTACCGCCTGTTGTGGCGGTGGCACTTCTACGCCGGGGTGTTCGTCGCCCCGATCCTGTTCGTCATGGCCGTGACCGGCTCGATCTACCTGTTCAAAGAGCCCTTCGAAGAGTGGACGCAGCGCGACGTGCGCACCGTCGCCGCCGTCGCGAACCCGGTGCCGCTCGCCGACCAGGTGGCGGCGGCCCAGCTCACCAGGCCCGGCAAGGCGATCCGGGCGGTGCTCCCGCCCTCCGGCCCCGACCGCGCCACCCGCATCCTGTTCCAGGGCTCCGACCCCAGCCCCTTCGCCGACGGCGTCTCGGTGTACGTCAACCCGGCCAACGCCGCGGTCCTCGGCGAGATCGACGACACCGCCACGTTCATGGCGGCGATCCGCCTCATCCACGGCGAACTGATGGCCGGGGTCGTCGGCGACCGGATCGTCGAGACGGCCGCCTGCTGGTCGCTCATCCTGATCGCGACCGGCACCTACATGTGGTGGACGACCAGGAAGCGCGCCGCCCCGAAGAAGCGGACCCGCGGGTCGCTGCGCCGCCTGCACATGTGGACCGGGGTCGGCTCCGGAGCGGTGATCGTGTTCCTGGTGCTGTCGGGCCTGCCCTGGTCGGGCGTGTGGGGCGAGGGGCTGAAGAGCATCCAGACCGCCCTCGACTCCGGCCGCCCGTCGGTCAAGTCGTCGTCGACGCTCAGCGGCGACCTGTCGCACCACCCCGACGCGAAGGTGCCGTGGGCGGCCGAGAACCTGCCCGTCCCCGAGTCGCACGCGGAGCACGGCGGCGGCGGTGGCCTGCTCCAGCCCGGGGCGATCTCCCTGGAGGCCGCGCTGGTGGCGGCCCGGCCGAAGATCCGCGACTGCCCGGCCGGTGAGTGCGACGTGAAGATGCTGCTGCCCGGCGGCCCGACCGGCGTCTACACCGTCGTCACCGAGCACCACTCCGACCCGTCGGCGGAGCAGACCCTGCACGTCGACCAGTACAGCGGCAAGATCCTGGTCGACTTCGGCTGGACCGAATACGGCCTGATGGCCAAGGCGGTCTCGGCCGGCATCGCGATCCACGAGGGCCGCCGCTACGGCGTGGTGAACCTGCTGGTCATGCTCGGGGCGTGCCTGGCGCTGATCGCGATGATCGTGACCGGGGTCTGGATGTGGTGGAAGCGCCGCCCGAAGGGGAAGGTCGCCGCTCCGCGCCGCCCGGCGAACGGGCGCACCACGTGGGGGGTGGTGGCCCTGCTCGCCGTGCTGGGGCTGCTGTTCCCGCTGGCCGGTCTGACGATGGTGGCGATGCTGGTGATCGACCGCGTGATCGTGAGGGTCCGGTCGTAGGACGGGGTCAGGCCGCCGGGGTCAGTTCGGCCTCGGCGGCCTTCGTCTTCCGGTGCTCGCCGACCGAGTAGACGATGGCGCCCGCCCAGACGACCGCGAGGACGACGTACACGATCGTCTGGACCGCACCGCTCGCGGCGATCCAGTCGCTGCGCAGGAGAGTGCGCACGTTGGTGAGGATGATCAGGCCGCCGACGGCGGAGCCGAGGATGCGCGGCGCGACGTAGCGCACGATGAAGGCGGCGATCGGCGCGGCGATGACGCCGCCGAGCAGCAGCACGCCGACCCAGGCGAAGTCGATGTTCTCCGAGCCGATGCCGAACAGGAAGCCGAGCGAGGCGGCGATGGCGACGAGGAACTCGCTGGCGTCGATCGAACCGATGACCTTGCGCGGCTCCATGCGGCCGCTGGCCAGGATCGCCGGGGTGCCGACCGGGCCCCAGCCGCCGCCACCGGTCGCGTCGACGAACCCGGCGAGCAGGCCGAGCGGCGCGAGGAAGCGCTTGCGCATCGGCTTGCCGAGGTTCTTCTTGGGCAGGCCGAACGCGGTGAAGCGGATCAGGATGTAGAGGCCGAGCGTGAGCAGGATGAGCGACATGACCGGCGCGGCGGCCTCGGTCGAGAGGTTCGACAGGAAGGTGGCGCCCGCGAAGGCGCCGACGGCGCCCGGGATGCCGATCTTCGCGACGACCTTCCAGTCGATGTTGTTGAACCGCCAGTGCGCGATGCCCGAGGCCAGCGTGGTGCCGATCTCCGCGAGGTGCACGGTCGCCGACGCGGCCGCGGCGTTGACACCGACGGCCAGCAGCAGGGTCGTCGAGGTGACGCCGTATGCCATGCCGAGACTGCCGTCGACGAGTTGGGCCGCGAACCCCACGAGCCCGAGCAAGATCAATGACCGCACGGCATCTCCTTGTCTTCCTACTTTGCCCCTAGGTTAAATGATGACCTTTCTGCGACGAAACCGCCCTTCTGTGCCATCTACATAAGGCCAGGTCGGAGTAAGGGTCTCGTCAGGCCCGCGGCCTCCGGCCCCCCGCCTTCCTAATGTCGGCCGTGTGAACGCATTGACGAACGGAGACCTCGCGCTCGGCGCGGCGGTCGGGGTCGGCGGGCTCGGCCTGAGCATGGTCGGCCTGTGGGTGAACCGGCGCGCACTCGGCGAACCCGTGCCCCCGCCGGTGTCCTGGCGGGTGGCCCGCGTCCGGGGCACGCAGTCGCTGTGCTGGCTGACCAACACGGGCACCGACCGCGCCCTGTCGGTGACGGCCGACTGGCGCAAGGCCGGTCCCGGCCTGGCCGACCTGCCCTCGGAGGTCGCCATCGGGCCGGGTTCGAGCTGGCAGTTCCTGGTACGCCCGGCGTCCCGCCATCCTTCGGTCATCTGGCTGACCTGGGAGGGGCAGCGCGAGCCCGTGGCGGTACCCATGCCGTAGCGTGGGCGATATGACCGTTAAAACGCCTTTTGGGGCAGATTCCACGGCGAGTGAGGTCATCGAAGGCATCGACCTCGGCGGGAAACGCGCCATCGTCACCGGCGCCAACTCGGGCATCGGCCTGGAGACCGCCCGGGTCCTGGCCGACGCGGGCGCCGAGGTCATGCTCGCGGTCCGGAACGTCGACGCCGGCATCCGCGCCGCCGACGAGATCGGCGGCAAGGTCGCCATCGCCCACCTCGACCTGTCCGACCAGACCTCGGTCCGCGACTTCGTCGCCGGATGGGCCGGGGGCCTGGACATCCTCGTCGACAACGCGGGCATCGCCGCGCCCCCGCTGACCCGGACGCCCGAGGGCTGGGAGCTCCAGTTCGCGACCAACCACCTCGGCCACTTCACGCTGACCACCGGCCTGCACGAGGCGCTGGCCATGCGGCCGGGCTCGCGCGTGGTGGTGCTCAGTTCGTCGGCGCACCTCCGCTCGCCGGTCGTCTTCGACGACATCAACTTCCTGCACCGCCCCTACGAGCCGATGCTGGGCTACGCCCAGTCGAAGACCGCCAACGCGCTGTTCGCGGTCGGCGCCGCCGGGCGCTGGGCGGGTGACGGGATCATGGTGAACGCCGTGATGCCCGGGGTGATCTCCACCAACATCGAGCGCAACTTCACCGAAGAGGAGTTCCAGGCCCTCAAGACCGGCACCGGCCGCCCCGAGGGCAAGACGGTCGGGCAGGGCGCCGCGACCAGTGTCCTGGTGGCGACCTCACCGCTGCTCGACGGCGTGAGCGGCCGCTACTTCGAGGACTGCAACGAGGCCGAGCCCTATCCGGGCACCGGCCCGAGGCGCGGCTACGCCGACTACGCCGTCGACCCGGAACTCGCGATGAGGCTCTGGTACGTCTCGCAGGACATGCTCGGCTAAATGGGGTAGGACGGCACCTATGGGGATCATCTCGCGTGCCTTCCACGGCCGTCCGAGGGAGCCGGACGCCAAGCTCCCGCCGGGCCAGTATCTGGTCCACGACTTCCCGGTGCTGTCGGCCGGGCCCACGCCGAGGGTCCCGCTCGACCGGTGGGAGTTCGCCATCGACACGGCCGAGGGCGAGGTCCACCGCTGGTCCTGGGAGGAGTTCCTGGCGCTGCCCCAGGAGACCCCGACCGTCGACCTGCACTGCGTGACCAAGTGGTCGAAGTTCGGCACCGAATGGAAGGGCGTCAGCCTCGACGTCCTGATGGAGGACGTCGAGTCGGCCGCCGAATACGCCCTGGCCTACAGCTACGGCGGCTACACGACCAACCTGCCGCTGGAGGACCTCCTCGACGGCAAGGCCTGGGTCGTGTACGAATTCGACGGCGAGGAGCTCGAACCCCGCCACGGCGGCCCGGCCCGCCTCCTGGTGCCCCACCTCTACCTGTGGAAGTCGGCCAAGTGGATCAAGGGCATCCGCCTGCTCAACGACGACTACCCGGGCTTCTGGGAGACCGCCGGCTACCACAACTACGGCGACCCGTGGCGCGAGCAGCGCTACGACGGTGATTAGGCGGCTGACCTGGCGGGTGGCCACGCTGACCGAGACCCGCCAGGAGACCCCGACGGCCAAGACGCTGGTCTTCGACGTGCCCGGCTGGCCCGGCCACCTGCCCGGCCAGCACGTCGACGTGCGGCTGACCGCCCCCGACGGCTACAGCACCCAGCGCAGCTACTCCATCGCCAACGCCTCCTCCGATGACCGCCTGGAGCTGACGGTCCAGGCGGTGGACGACGGCGAGGTGTCGCCCTACCTGACCGAGGTGCTGGAGACCGGCGACCAGATCGAGCTGCGCGGCCCGGTCGGCGGCTGGTTCGTCTGGCGCCCGCACTCCTCGCCGCCGGTCCTGCTGATCGCGGGCGGGTCGGGCATCGTGCCGCTGATGGCGATGGTCCGCACCCGCGGCAAACAGGACACGCCGTTCCGCCTGCTCTACTCGCTGCGCGACCCCGGCCAGCTCTTCTACGCCGACGAACTGGAGAAGGTGACGGCCGGGATCGAGGTCGCCTACCTCTACACCCGGATCGCGCCGCCCGACGCGGGCCGCGCCGCCGGACGGCTCCAGGCGGCCGACCTGGTCGCCTACGGCTGGCCCCCCGAGACCGCCCCCGACGTCTACGTCTGCGGCCCGACGGGGTTCGTCGAGGCCGCCGCCGACCTGCTGACCGGGCTGGGCCACGACCCGGCCAAGATCAGAACCGAGCGTTTCGGACCCACCGGAGGGTGACCATGGACTATCAGGACGGCAACGCCCTCGCCGGGCCGCTGAGCGAGATCTTCACCCTCGACGTCACCGTGGCGCAGGGCACCTGCGCGTCGTGCGGGCGGCGCGGCCCCCTGGCCGAACTGCACGTCTACGGCCCAGGACCCGGCCTGGTCGCCCGCTGCCCGGGGTGCGAGGAGGTCGTGCTGACGCTCGTCCGGGGGCCGAAGGCGGCCTGGCTCGACCTGCGCGGATCGGTCTCGCTGAGGATCCCCATCACTGAGTAGCCCCCTGCTCATGCGCCGAGCCGAAAATGGGCGGATATTCGGGCCATGCACATCATTCGCGCACGGCGCGTCTTCGACGGCAGGGACCTGACCGCCAAGCGGGCCGTCGTCGTCTCCGGCGGGAAGATCGTCGAGTTGCTCGACGACGCCCCCGAGAGCGGCGACGTCCGCGACCTCGGCGACGTCACCCTGCTGCCCGGTCTCGTCGACACCCACGTCCACCTCGCCTTCGACGCCTCCCCCGACCCCGTCGCGGGTCTGGACGAGCCGGGTCTGTACGACCGGATGCGCGCCCACGCCCGCGCGCACCTGGCCGCCGGGGTCACCACGGTCCGCGACCTGGGCGACCGCGACTACCTGGCCCTGCGCCTCGCGAACGAGATGACCGACGGGCCGGAGATCCTCAGCGCCGGGGCCCCGATCACCTCGGTGAAGGGACACTGCTGGTTCCTCGGAGGCGAGGCCGAGGGGGTCGAGGGCGTGCGCCGGGCCGTACGGGAACGGGCCGAGAAGGGCGCGCACGCCGTCAAGATGATGATCACCGGCGGCGAGATGACGCCCGGGACCTCCTCCCACCTCAACCAGTTCACGCGGGAGGAGATCGAGGCGGCGGCCGACGAGGCCCGCCGCCACGGGTTACCGATCGCCGGTCACGCCCACGGCGGGCCGGGCATCGCGGCGGCGGTCGCGGCCGGGTTCGACTCGGTCGAGCACGTCACCTTCCTGACCGAGGACGGCGTCGAGCCCGACCCCGAGATCATGGCGGCCATGGCCGCGAACGGCGTCGCCGCCTCGCTGACCGTCGGCGTCCGGGCGGGCTTCCCGCCCCCGCCCAGGATCCTCGCGCTGATCCCCAAACTGAACGCGCTCCTGCGGATGCTGTACGCGTCGGGCGTCACGATCATCGGCGGCAGCGACTCGGGCATCGGCCCGCCCAAGCCCCACGGCATCCTCACCCACGGCGGCGACATGCTGGCCATGTCCGGGATGACACCGGTCGAGATCCTGCGCGCGTTCACCTCGGACGCGGCCAGGGTCTGCCGGATCGACACGCGCAAGGGCCGGATCGCGCCCGGCCTCGACGCCGACCTCCTTGCGGTGCACGGCGACCCCACCAGCGATCACACCGCGCTCCGGAACACCGCCGCCGTGTTCCGTAACGGCTCACTACTCTGAGTGTCTGCCGATGTCCTGATGTGATCACGCCCTAGCATGCGGAACCGGACTGCTTGTCTTTCCCGGGGGGGAAATCCAGTGACGCATGCGCTCGCGCACCAATATGTCTTCGACAACGATGGAGATCACTCGGCCGACCAGCATCGATGCCTCGCCGACCTGCTCGACCCGCTGACCTTCGCCCGGCTCGCCCAGACCGGTGTCGGCGACGGCTGGAGCTGCCTGGAGATCGGCGCGGGCGGCGGCAGCGTCGCCCGCTGGCTGGCCGACCGGGTCGCGCCGCGCGGCCACGTCTTCGCCACCGACATCAAGCCGGGGCTCATCCCGCCCCACCAGGGGCTGACCGCCACCCGGCACGACATCGTGCACGACCCGCTGCCCGAGGGCGCGTTCGACCTCGTCCACGCCCGGCTGGTGCTGAGTCACCTGGCCGAGCGGAAGGCCGTGCTCGCGCGGCTGCGCGACTCGCTGAAGCCGGGCGGCTGGCTGCAGATCGACGAGATCGACGTCACCCACTGGCCCGCCCTGCTGGTGCCCGACCACACCTCGCGTGAGCTCTACGAGACGTTCCTGCGGGCGATGGCCTCGGTGCTGGTCGGCGTGGGCAGCGACCCGACGTGGGGGCGCTCGGCCGCGCAGGAGATCGCGGAGGCCGGGTTCGTCCAGATCGACCCGTGGTGCCACGTCGAGGTGTGGGGCCCCGATTCCGCCGGGCTCGAACTGCTGACCAGCAACAGCTTCCACCTGGAAGACCACTTCCTGGCCACCGGGCTCACCCGGGACCAGCTCGACGAGGTGCGGGCGGTCATGGCCGACCCCGGCTTCCGCGCGGTGTCCTTCACCGTCCATTCGGTGCTGGCGCGCCGGCCAGAGGAGACCTGATGGAATCCCGCGGCATGGAGCTGGTGCGGACGGTCCCGATCCAGGATCCCGGTCCGCTGATCGACGCCGTGCCGTTCTCCGACAGCCTGCTCTGGCTGCACGGCGACGAGGGCATGGCCGGATGGGGCATCGCGGCCCGGTTCGAGGTGAGCGGTCCCGGCCGGTTCGAGCACGCCCGGCGCTGGTTCCGGCGCTGGCTGGCGCAGCGCAACGTCGACGACCGGGTGGGCCTGCCGGGTTCGGGTCCTGTCGCGTTCGGGAGCTTCACCTTCGACCACGGGCCCGGACGGTCGGTGTTCGTGATCCCGCAGGTGCTCATCGCCCGGCGGGGCGGCGCCTCGTGGATGACGACCGTGGGCGACCCCTGTCATCCCGATGGAACGGTCCCCCACCCGTTGCCGAACGTCCGCTGGCTGACCGAGCCCGACGCGGAGGCCCGCTTCCACAAGCAGGTGACCCGGGCGGTCGACGACATCAGGGCCGGGCGGCTGCACAAGGTCGTGCTGGCCAGAGACGTGCGCGGGCTGCTCGGCGGCCCCTTCGACCCGCGCACGGCGGTCACCCGGCTGCACGAGCGGTTCCCCGGCTGCTGGACGTTCGCCGTCGACGGCCTCGTGGGCGCCTCGCCCGAGCTGCTGACCGGCCGGTTCGGCCGGATGGTGAAGTCGCTCGTGCTGGCCGGCACCGACTGGCCTGGCGGCGCGATCGGCCTGGGCACCGAGAAGACCGCGGTCGAACACGAACTGGCGGCCGACTCCGCCGAGGACGTGCTGCGGGCGCACTGCTCGGAGCTGAACGTCCACGAGCCCCACGAGCTCGAACTGGCCAACGTCACCCACCTGGCGACCCGGATCAGCGGCACGCTCAGCCACAACGTCGACGCGCTCACGCTGGCCTCGCGGCTCCACCCGACCGCCGCCGTCTGCGGCACCCCGTTCCGGGAGTCGCTGGAACTGCTGCGCGAGCTGGAGAACCTCGACCGGGGGCGCTACGCCGGCCCGGTCGGCTGGCAGGACGCGCGCGGCGACGGCGAGTGGTGCATCGCGCTGCGGTGCGCCGAGGTGAAGGGCCCCGACCTCCGGCTGTTCGCCGGATGCGGCATCGTGGGCGACTCGAATCCGACGTCCGAGTGGCACGAAACGGAGGCGAAGCTCGGCGCCATCCGGGATCTGTTCGCCGAACCCTCTTGCGTAAAGTGAGACAGCATGGTTTCTGAACTGTTCGACGAGAAGGCGTGGCGCCCCGTCGAGGGCTTCGACTTCGCCGACATCACCTACCACCGGGCGGTTGATCAGGGCACGGTTCGGATCGCCTTCAACCGTCCCGAGGTGCGCAACGCCTTCCGCCCGCAGACGGTCGACGAGCTCTACCGGGCCTTCGACCACGCGCGCCAGCAGGTCGACATCGGCTGCGTGCTGCTGACCGGCAACGGCCCGTCGCCGCGCGACGGCGGCTGGGCGTTCTGCTCCGGCGGCGACCAGCGCATCCGCGGCAAGGACGGCTACCAGTACGCCGACGGCCTGCCCTCGACCGGCCGCCTCCACATCCTGGAGGTGCAGCGCCAGATCCGCTTCATGGGCAAGATCGTGATCTGCCTGGTGCCCGGCTGGGCGGCCGGTGGCGGCCACAGCCTCCACGTGGTGGCCGACCTGACGATCGCCAGCCGCGAACACGGGAAGTTCAAGCAGACCGACGCCGACGTCGCCAGCTTCGACGGCGGTTTCGGCAGCGCCTACCTGGCCCGCCAGGTCGGTCAGAAGTTCGCCCGCGAGATCTTCTTCCTGGGCGACACCTACTCCGCCGAAGACGCCCACCGCATGGGCATGGTCAACGCGGTCGTGCCCCACGAGGAGCTCGAGGTCGTCGGGCTCGAATGGGCGCGCAAGATCAACGGCAAGAGCCCGACCGCGCAGCGGATGCTCAAATACTCCTTCAACCTCATCGACGACGGCCTGGTGGGCCAGCAGGTGTTCGCGGGGGAGGCGACGCGGCTGGCGTACATGACCGACGAGGCGGCCGAGGGCCGCGACTCCTTCCTCGAGAAACGATCACCCGATTGGAGCCCGTTCCCATGGCACTTCTGAGCGGGAACGGCTCCACGGCGCTGGCCGGGGTCGTCGTCGACGAACTGGCCCGGTGCGGGCTGGCCGAGGTCGTCGTCTCCCCCGGCTCGCGCTCGACCGCCCTCGCGCTGGCCTTCCACAACAGCGAACACATCCGGCTCCACGTGCGGGTCGACGAGCGTTCGGCCGCGTTCCTGGCCCTGGGGCTGGCCCGCCGGTCGGGCCGCCCGGTCGCTCTCGTGTGTACGTCCGGAACCGCCGCCGCCAACTACCTGCCCGCCGTGGTCGAGGCCGCCGAATCGGGCGTCCCGCTGCTGCTGCTGACGGCCGACCGGCCGCCGGAGCTGCGGGCGACCGGCGCCAACCAGACGATCGACCAGATCAAGCTCTACGGCGCCCACGTGCGGTGGTTCTGCGAGATGGGCGCGGCCGAACCCGGCCAGATGCCCTATTGGCGCACCACGATCGACCGGGCCTGGTCGGCCATGCTCCACCCCGACAGGGGCCCGGTCCACATCAACCTGGCCTTCCGCGACCCGCTGATCCCGTCGGGAGACGCCGACAAGCTGCTGGAGGGCCGCGCCGACCGGCAGCCGTGGACGTCGATCACGCCGCCCGCCTTCCAGAGCGAACCGTTCGCGCTCCCGGCCGAGGAGCGCGGCGTCATCGTCCTCGGCGACGGCGCGGAGGACGACGACTGGGAGGGCCTGGCCGAGGCCACCGGCTGGCCGATCCTGGCCGAGCCGACCAGCGGCCACCGTCACGGCCCGGCGGCGATCTCGACCTACCGCAGCCTGCTCGGCGACCCGGCGTTCGCCCGGGTCTTCCGGCCCGGCCTGGTGGTCACGTCGGGCCGGGTCGGCCTGTCACGGGCCGCGCTGGCCTACGTCCGGTCGGCCGAACGCCACGTCGTGGTGTCGCGGGAGGCCAGGCACCCCGACCCGACCCGGACCGCCTCGGCCGTGGTCCCCTCGGTGCGGGCCACCTCCCCGAGCGGCCCGACCGACTGGACGGCCACCTGGCACGAGGCCGAGAAGCGCGCCCGCGACGCCATCGACCTGATGCTCGACGCGACCCCGGTGAGCGAGCCCCGGCTGGCCCGCGACCTGGTCGCGGCGCTGCCCGCGGGCGCCCTGCTCTTCGCGGGGTCGAGCATGCCGATCCGCGACCTCGACCTGGCCATGCGCCCCCGCGACGGGGTGCGCATCCTGGCCAACCGGGGCGCCTCGGGCATCGACGGCCTGGTGTCGTCGGCGATCGGCGCGGCCCTGGCCCACGACGGCCCTTCGTACGCGCTGATCGGCGACCTGTCGCTCATCCACGACCAGAACGGCCTGGTCATGGGCCCGATGGAGCCGAGACCCGACCTGACGATCCTGGTCGTCAACAACGACGGCGGCGGCATCTTCTCCACCCTGGAACCGGCCGGACGGCCGGAGTTCGAGCGCCTCTTCGGCACTCCCCACGGCGTCAGCGCCCGCGACGTCGCCGCGATGGCCCAGGTGCCCTACGCGCGCGTCAACGGCGTCAACGAGCTGCAACCCAGCACGGGCCTGTGGGTGGTCGAGGTGGTCACCGAACGCGACGAGCAGGCCGCCGTGCGGCGGCGCATTCAGGAGGCGGTGTCTCAGACCTTGGCCACGGGCCGCTTGCTGTAGGCGTGCTGGACGAGCGCGATCAGCACCTCCTTGCCGGAGGCGCGGCGGCGCGCGTCGCACAGCAGCACCGGGATGTCCGGCGGCAGGCTGAGCGCCAGCTTCACCTCGGCCAGGTCGTAGACCGGGGCGCCCTCGAAGCAGTTGACGGCGACGACGAACGGGGTGCCGCGCCGCTCGAAGTAGTCGACCGACGGGAAGCAGTCGGACAGCCGCCGGGTGTCGGCCAGCACGACGGCTCCCAGGGCGCCCCTGGCCAGTTCGTCCCAGACGAACCAGAACCGGTCCTGGCCGGGGGTGCCGAACAGGTAGAGCACGTAGTCGTCGCCGACGCTGATCCGGCCGAAGTCCATCGCCACGGTGGTGGTGGTCTTCGTCTCGACGCCGGACAGGTCGTCGACGCCGATGCTGCGGTCGGTCAGCACCTCTTCGGTGCGCAGCGGCCGGATCTCGGAGACCGCACCGACCATCGTCGTCTTGCCCACCCCGAAGCCGCCCGCGATGAGCAGCTTCACGGGTGTGGGCATGCGTACCGCTTTTTTAGAGGGCACGGAGGCCATCGAGCACCGCCCTATACATTCGCTCGTCGAGTACGTCCACCTCGGGCTGGGGGTCCTGGACCGCCACGAAGCCCGCGTCGAGCAGGTCGCCGAGCAGCACCCGGACCGTGCCGGCCGGCAGGTCGAGCGCGGCGGCGACCTCGGCCACCGACAGCGGGCGGTGGCACATCTTCACGATCGCCAGGTGCTCGGGATCGAGCCCGACCTCCAGCCCGGTCGGCTGCCTGATGGCGACCGCCAGGGAGATGAGGTCGAGGTTGGCACGCGCCTCGGTGCGGCCGCGGGAGATGACGTAGGGGCGGACGACCTGTTCGTCGTAGAGCTGCTCGTCAGGGTTCACGGGTCGCTCCTGGTCGCCGTAGTCGCCACTGTCCGTGCGGGGGACGTCAGGTACTGCCCGACACGGACCACGAGCATCGCCATCTCGTAGGCCACCAGGCCGACGTCGGCGTCCTCCTCGCAGAGCACCGCGAGACAGGCGCCCTTGCCGGCGACGGTGACCAGCAGGTAGGCCGACCGCATCTCGATGATGGTCTGCCGGACGGCGCCACCGTCGAAACGTTCACTGACGCCGCGTGCCAGCGACTGCACCCCCGCGGCGACCGCGGACAGGTGTTCTGCACTGGCTATCTCCAGGTCCCGTGAGCTCGCCATCAGCAGCCCGTCGGAGGACAGCACGATGCCGTGCCGCACCTCCTTGACGTTGCTGACCAAATCGTCGAGGAGCCAGGCGAGGTCGGCCGCGGTCACCGATCGTCCCCTTCGTTCTGTTGGAGTTTGCGGGCCGCATCGGACCGGCCACGCCGGGTGCCCGACTGGAACGAGCCCATGATGCGCATGATCTCTTCAGGTGACCGGTCGTCGTCGTCCTCTTCCGGTTCGGCGAGGTCGTCGGCCGCGTCACGCAGCGGCGCGGCGATGTTCGCCTGGGGAACGCGGAAGGGCAGACCTGAGGGGGTGAACTCGGTCACGGTGGCCTCCGGGACGCGCGGAGCGACAGGGGTGTCCTGCACGGGCTCGGGGCGGCGCGGCGTGAGCTGCGCCACCGGCGCGGCGAGCATGGTGACCTCGGCCAGCCTCGGGGGCGCCTCGGGCAACGGCAACTGCTCAGCCGGGGGGATGTCGGCGGGCCGGTCGTCGATGACCAGATCGCGCGGCAGCAGTACGACGGCGGTCGTGCCGCCGTAGGGGGAACTCTTCAGCGACACCTTGATGCCGTGGCGTTCGGCCAGGCGGCTGACCACGTAAAGGCCGAGCCGGGCGGTGCTGGAGAGGTTGAACTCCGGGGGGTTCAGGATGCGGGCGTTGGCTTCGTCGAGGTCCTCCTGGGTCATGCCCAGGCCTCTGTCCTCGATCTCGATGGCGTAACCGCTGGCGACCGGCTGGCCGCCGACCTGCACGACCGTGTAGGGCGGCGAGAACGACACCGCGTTCTCGATCACCTCGGCGAGCAGGTGGATGACGTCGCCGACGGCGCGTCCGGTCAGGTCGACCGGGCCCATCGGGACGATCGTCACGCGTGTGTAGTCTTCGACCTCGGCGAGCGCGCCGCGGACCACGTCGACCATCGGCACCGAACGCCGCCAGGCGCGGGCCGGGGTCGCGCCCGAGAGCACGATGAGGTTCTCGGCGTTGCGGCGCATGCGGGTGGCGAGGTGGTCGACCCGGAACAGGTCCTTGAGCTCCTCGGCGTCGGTCTCGCGGCGTTCCATGACGTCGAGCAGGGTGAGCTGGCGGTGCACGAGCGACTGGGTGCGCCGGGCCAGGCTGAGCAGGATGTCGCGGATCGACTGCCGGAGCTCGGCCTCCTCGACGGCGGTCCGGATCGCGGTCTCCTGGACGGCGTTGAACGCCTGGCCCACCTGGCCGATGACGTCGCCGCCGAACTCCAGGGGCGGCGCCTCCTTGGCGACGTCGACCTTCTCGCCGTGGGCGAGGCGCTCGACCACGCCGGGCAGCCGCTCGTTGGCCAGTTCGAGGGCGGCCTCGCGGAGCTTCTCGAGCTGCGCGACCAGCCGCCGGGCCGTGGTGATCGACAGGATGATCGACGCGATGACCGCGATCAGCCCGAGACCGCCGGCCAGCGCGAGCCGCACGATGACGCCGATCGCGACCGGGGTGGCGCGCTCGAGCACGCGGTCACCACCCGCGAGCACCTCGTCGCTCATGCGGCCGAGCGCGACGGAGGTGGTCTGCTGCCACTGAACCGCCGAGAGGGGCGGCACCTCCAGGGTCCGGCCGCGTTCCATCACCTCGTTCTCGGCCGCGCGGAGCCGGGTGAACGCCTCGCTCTTCAGCAACGCGTCGAAGTGGGCCCGGTCGGGGGCCCGCAGCTCGGCGACCTGCTCGGCCGTATGGAAACGCTGGGCGCCGACGATCTGCACGAATTGCGCGTGTTCCCCGGCGACGAAACGGCCTGCCGCGATGGCGCCCGCCAGCAGCGCGTCCTCCTGCGAGAGAACCTCACGTGCACGCTGGAGATTGATGAGAGTGCGAGCGTCTTTGGCGATTTGCTCGTCGTCGAGGGTCGCGGCCGAGAAATACGTGCGGAAGATGGCGTCGAGCGCCTTGGTGTAACCCTCGGACGCCTGGCCACGGTTGATCTGTCCCTCGTCGACCGCTTTGCGTATCTCGGGCAGGGTCGCGAGGAGACCGAACAGCTCGTCGAGGTTCTTGACCGTGTCGGGGCTGGAGGCGAACGCGACGTCGTCGCCCCTGGCCAGGGCCTCGAAGTGGGCCCTGGTCTCGTCGGTCTTGGCCCGGACCGCGGCCAAGTCGGCCTGCGGACGGCGGCTGGCGAGCAGGACGACCGTCGCGCGCCGCTCATTCTGGAGGGCCAGCACGAGCGCGTCACTGGGCTCCGCGACACCCTGGTCGATCGTGTTCACGAACAGGAGGTTGACGCCTTCCCGGAGCGTGACCCAGGCCGCGAACCCCCAGAGGGCCGCGAGGGACAGCAGCAGTGCCACCACCTTGGTCCGCACTCGGGAATTGCGGAAGCGCATATCAACCACCTTGGGACGTTTCCCGGCGATTACTAACAGTTCACCGCTTTGCGGGGATTTCTGGGGTGCAAGCCGCACGCGCCTCGGGGAACCCTAGCAATGCCAGGAAACACACTCAACTCGCGTGTCCCTTTTATGTACTCATATCTGGAGGTACGCAGCGACATTCTGTCGCGAAAGATGACGCGCCGCGATCATGGCCGCTCGGACGATGGAAACGGGCAGGTACAGGTCCTTGTCATGCCACAGAGGCGGCCATTCGGAGATGTCATCTTCTTCGGTCAGAAAGGCGTGCCCGCGTGCCGCCGCCTCGCGGTGGCGCGCGTCTCCGGCCAGCAGCAGCATCTGGAGCGCGTAGGCGGTCTCCTCCTGCGTGCCGGACCACCTGCCCCAAGATCCGTTTTCGCGCTGGTTCGCGAGAGTCCAGGTCAGTGCCCTGTCAACATGAGAGCGCGCCGCAGGGCCGCCGTACTCGTGCAGGGCCAGGGCGGCGCACGCGGTGGCGTAGAGAGGGCTGGCGTGCCAGCGGTCGGTCCATGATCCGTCGGGGAGCTGCCGCCCGGCGAGCCAGGTGATCACCTTCTCCATCCGGGGGCGGTGGTGGACGGCGCCCGGGACGAGGCTCAGGTGGCGGCCCAGAGCGTCCAGCACGTGGGCGTTCGTGCTGATGGAGGCGCCCTCCTCCCCCTGCCACGTGCAGAAATGGGTGTCCAGCTCGTACGCGAGCAGGCACTCGGGGTCGTACGGAATCCCCAGCAACCCCAGGGCGTAGAGGGCGACCGAGGTGGTGTCGCAGTCGGGGGGCAGGCCGGGCCCGGCAGGGGTACCGGCGGGGCCGATCGCCGCCGCCAGGTCGGCCACCATCTCGGCCGGTGGGTCGACCGCGACACCCGCTCTGACCAGCGTGCTCAGCACCCAGCCGCGCTCGAAGACGGTGATCGGCAGGCCCACCGGGACCGGCCCGCCGAAGCGCCGGGCCACCGCCTCCAGGTGCAGCCGGGCCGGGTTGCCGGGTTCCAGGAGCCCGCTGTCGCCCAGGTAGGCCGCCGTCGCGGCGGGAGACGCGCCGACCGTCCCAATTGAAGTAAGGCTTGTTTGCGCAAAAATCGCGGAATCTCCCGCTATTTCCAGCGCGTGGTGCAATTTCTCTGGAAGTTGCCCACCGGATTTCAACCTGTCGCGAATTCGGCCGAGCGGCGCCGCGCTCATGCCGGGCGGCAGGGGCAGGCCCGCGCCGCCGAAACGTTCGTTGATCAGGCCGATCAGGTGCGGCACGATCAGCTCGATCGCCGGCATGTCGGGCAGCGGCCGCCACGGCTCGTGGATCAGGCGCCGCGCCAGCGCCGCCATGCCCCGGTGCGCGGCGACCTTCGGATCTCCACGGCGCGGGGCCGGATCCCCCCGGTCGACGGCGGACAGCAGTCCTTCGGTCGCGGACAGGGTCGGCACCAGGTCATAGCCGTCGGGCAGGCCCCACCCGCCGTCGGGACGCTGCCCGGCGCACAGGTATTCCATCCGCTCGGTGTGCCCGGTGAGCCAGGGTGCCAGGGTGACCATGCGGCCGGTCTCGTAGACCGACGGCGACACGTCGCCCCACGGTCTGGCCATCAGGTCGTTGACCAGATGGCCGACCGGATCTTCCGGGCTCACCGGCTGCCCCAGTAATCGGCGACGCCGTAGAAACCGGAACTGTAGCCGATCTGGCGTCCCAGATAGCCCGATTGGGGGCCCGTCCCGATCAGTTCCCTGGCCGTCGCGGTCAGCGCGGCGATGTGGGCGCGGATCTCTTCCGGGGTCGGGCCGAGCATGAGGGCGTTGAGGTCGCCCCAGCTCACGTCCCGGTGGTGGGTGGCCAGATCGTTCAGCAGGCGCAGCACCTTCTGCACCTCGTCGCTGGCCGGGAGCAGGTCGCGCACCCCGGTGACTCCGTTCCTGATCCAGTGGGCGACGTTGACGAACGTCGATCCGAAGTTGGCGGCGTTGCCGAGGTAGGCGTCGAACGTGGGCGGCTCGCCGCCGGTCTTCCAGGCGAACTCGAGGCGCATGGCGTGCAGCATCCGGGCCAGTTCGGCCTCGAAGAGGCCGCTCGGGTCGGCCACCTCGTCGCGGATCTCGTTGAGGAACTCGGTCAGCGGGCCCTTGGCGGCGCCGTCGAGGCATTCGTCCACGATCGCGTCGACCTCGTCGATGCGGGAGGCACGGTGGTCGATCAGCCAGTCGACGGCGAAGATCCACAGAGACAGCCGGTTGGCCACCCGCAGTTCGGCCACGGTCGCGTCGGGCGAGCCGAACGCGTTGGCCAGCGAGACGGCGTTGAACAGGGTCGCGTCGAACGGTTTCGCCGGGAAGAGGGCGGAGTGGGCGGCGGCGCACGCGGTGAGATCGCGCGCGGACCCCGCCGCCAGGCCGCTCACCCGGCCGGCGGAGTACGCGTCGATCACTTTTTCACCGGACGCAGGATCATCTCGATCTTCTTGCGGCTGCGCAGCGTCCCGGCCGGCTGCACCGGGAAGGGCCCCTCGGTGACCAGCTCGGGCCGGAACCGCTTGAGCAGCCCGGCGACCAGCAGCGGCGCCTCGATGTGGAACAGGTGCTGCCCGAAGCAGTTGTGCGGTCCGGCGCCGAACGGCACATACGAATACCGATGGCGGCGGTCATCCCTCCCGGGGGCGAACCTCTCCGGGTCGAAGGTCAGCGGGTCGGGCCAGAACTCGTCCAGGCGATGGGTGATGTACGGGCTGATGAGCGCCTGCGCCCCGGCCCTGATGGTGACGCCGCCGATCTCGTGGGTTCTGGTGACCGTCCGCGGCATGGCCCAGCCCGCCGGGTAGAGGCGCAGCATCTCGCGCAGCACCATGTTCAGGTAGCGCAGCTTCGGCAGCGTCTCGGCGTCGACGGGCCCGTCGCCGGTGACCTCGTCGATCTCCGCGTAGAGTTTGGCCGCCACGTCGGGGTGCTCGTGCAGGAGGGGCCACAGCCAGTTCAGCGCGGCCGCGGTGGTCTCGGCGGCCGCGCCGTAGATGCTGACCAGGTCGTCGCGGAGCTTGAGGTCGGTGAGCTCGCGACCCTCGTCGTCGCGAGCTCGGACCAGCGCCGAGATGACATCGGGCCCGTCGCTTCTCTCCTTGCGGGCCTGCCGGATCAGCGGGTAGATCACGTCGTCGATGGTCTGCTTGGCGGCCAGGAACCTCTTGTCACCCGGCAGCGGCACCCTGTCGGGCACGAAAGGCAGCGCGATCCGGAAGCCCAGGGAGACGTTCGCGACGGCGTACGCGGGCTGGAGGACCTCGGCCTCCCGCGGGGAGATCCGGTCGCCGAAGAGGACGGAGATGACCGCCCGGGTGAGGATGCGGTTCAGCTCCTCCATCGCGTCGATCGGCACGTTCGGGGTGAGCTCGTCGAGACCTTCGTCGACCGTGGCCGCCATGTCCGCCGTCAGCGAGCCGATGTGGCGCGCGGTGAAGAGTGGCTGGAGCACGGCCCGGCTTGCGGCCCAGCCGGGCCCCTCGCTGATCACGCTGTCGCCGAGCAGCCGCCCGACGGGCTTCCAGAACATGCCCTGGCGCAGGTAGCTGGTCCAGTCACCGCGCAGCGCGTGCTGGAGGTGGTCGGGGTGGCTCAGCAGATAGGGCCGGAACGGCCCGACGTCCAGCCGGACGATCTCCCCCCGGGCGTCCCTGGCCACATCGGCCAGACCCTCCAACGGGGCTCGGACGACCATGGGCAGCAACCGGTGGAGGGGTAGGTTGCGCTGGGGCCGGGTGGGTCTCGCGGGTGTCTCGACGGACATTTCTGGTGGCTCCCCACACTGATGGATTTGCGCAGCACAAACAGCGCTCACGGCGGATGAGCGCTTGCGAATGGTCCAAGAGATTCGTGCGTACGTGACCAGGAACAATGACCGGGTTCGAACGGTCAGTAGAGTGTTGGTTACCTCCCATTTCTCACTTCACTGGCTATATGTCGCATCTGTGATGGTTTGCCATCACTACAGCATCACCGGCGCAGTATCACATGATCAAATGACGATGATCAATGTTGCAGCACAGTGACACTTTTGTGGACGCATGACCGAAATACCTGGATCGGTCCTAATTTGCCATGTTTTAACCCTTAATAGCCTGATCTGACCAGCACAAACGACCCCTAGTCGGGAAGCCTGTGGGGCTGGTTGGATCGCGGGGTGCCCCGTCACGTCACCGTCGACCCGACCGCCCTCCGCGCCGCAGGCGCCGGGTCCGGCGTGCTCGCGGGCCTGCTCACGGCCCTGAACCTGGCCGATCCCACCGGCCTGCTGGCCCCTTCCGCCGTCGAAACCGCGCTGACGGTGGCGGCCTTCGTCGGCGGCTCCTACCTGCTGCGGCGGGGGTTCCTGGCGACCTGGGGCGTGCTCGTGCTGGCCGCCGTCGCCGGGCGTTTCCTTGGGACCGTTCCGCAGGGCGAGGGCCCCTTGACAACGGCATGGTCGGCCGGGTTCACCGGTGTCTACCTGGGCCTTCTCTGCTGGCCCGCCGCGATCCCGGCTTGGATCGTGACACGCGGGGCGCGCCGGCCGGCCGCGGAACGGGTGCCGGGGCATCCGGTGATTTCCCGGCCCGGACCATCGGTCACGGAACCGATGCCTGGGAGCCGGCCGGTCGCAGAACCGGCCCTGAGCCCGGGAGTCCCCGCGCGGAAGGCCGGGCGCCGGGCCTGGGGGCGGCCGGTACCGGAGTTCACGCTCATGGCGGCCTTCGCGGCCATCGCGGGGCTGCTCGTGCTCGGGCACGAGTGGTGGACGCACTCCCCTGTCGGCTACGCGTTCGGCGGCGGGTGGTGGTTCTTCGCGCCGACGCCCGACGCCGGGGTGGTGGGCGGGCTGGCCGGGCTCGCGGTCTTCCTCGCCGTCGTCCACTTCGCCTCGGCCCGGCTGCTGGCGGGACCCGGGCGGTTCATCGGGTGCTGGCTCGCGTGCGTCTGCGGCGGGCTCTTCCTGGGCTTCGCCCAGAGTGTCACAGCCCTCTTCGGGTACGGCCCCGCCGACGCCGTCACCACCGACCTGTGGCCGCTGTACTCCCTGGTCATCCGCCTGGCCGTGGGCGCCTCCTACGGCGCGGTGATCGGCCTGTTCGCCGCCACGGCCACGATCCTGCTCCCCGGGAGGAAGGACGGCCCCAGGCCACTCACGGGAAGTCTGCCCCGCGTGAGCGTGGCGCTGGCCCTGGCACTGAGCCTGGCATCGGCCCTGTCGCCGGAGGCCGCCGCCCTGTCCGCCGCCCAGGTGATCACCGACGACCAGGGCCGCCAGGTGCTGTTACGCGGCGTTGGAGTGAACCAGCTCGTCGATTACTGGAGCGGCGACGCGACGAAGGAGACCGTGCGCCCGCTGACCGAAGACGACTTCGAGCAGATGGCCGCAATGGGCTTCTCGACGGTCCGGCTGGCCGTCTCCTGGTCGCTGCTCGAACCCGAGCCCGGCACCCTCGACCCCGGCTACGTCGCCCGCATCCGCCAGGCCGTCGAGCAGGCCGCCGCCCACGACATGGTCACCGTCCTCGACCTGCACCAGGACGCCTGGGGCCGGGGCGTGGTCGCCCCGATGGGCACCACCTGCCCGGCCGGCACCACCCCGCTGACCGGCGGCGACGGCGCCCCCGGCTGGGCCACCCCGTTCGACGGCAGCAAGCGCTGCGCGTTCCTGTCGAAGGAGCTGGCCCCGGTGGTCAGCCGCGCCTTCGACGACTTCTACGCCGACCGCGACGGCATCCAGACCCGGCTGGTCGCGACGTGGGGACGGCTGGCCCGCGAGTTCGCCCGGTCGGCCGACGTCGCCGGGTTCGACCTGCTGAACAACCCCGGCCTCGGCGAGACCCCGCCGCTGACCTCCTCGGCCGCCCTCGGCCGCTTCTACGCCCGCGCCGTCGCCGCCATCAGGGACGCCGAACGCACGGCGGGCGGGCTCCGCCACCTGATCTTCTTCGAGCCGGGCCCGCTGTGGTCGCCCTGGACGGGCTTCGCCGACGATCCCCGCCTGGTCTTCGCCGTCAAACCCGACGACCTGCCGATCGACCCCGCCCGCGCGGTCGCGCTCGCCGCGCGGATGGCCGGACGCTACGGCACCCCGCTGTGGACCAACGCGTGGGGCGGGGGGCGGCTGAACGCGTACGCGGAAGCAGAAGACGGCGCCATGATCGGCGGCGCCTTCTGGGTGTGGAAGCAGTCGTGCGGCGATCCGCAGCTCTTCGGGACCGATCCGGCCACCGCCGGGAACCTGATGGCCGTCGACTGCGCGACCGGCGAAGAGATCGCGCCGTCACCCTCGGTGACCAAAGTGGTGAGCAGGGCCTACCCGAGGGTGGTGCCCGGCCGTCTCACCTCGCTGTATTCGGATCCGGAGCGTCGCCATCT
Organism: Herbidospora sp. RD11066; assembly: GCF_054661255.1. NCBI lineage: Bacteria > Bacillati > Actinomycetota > Actinomycetes > Streptosporangiales > Streptosporangiaceae > Herbidospora > Herbidospora sp. RD11066. Next base: position 88,960 of record NZ_BAAGDO010000005.1, on the reverse strand, counting down.
GCGGCTGACCGGAACCGGGGGGACCGGGCGGTGCGATCTCGACGTGTGGGCGCCGGGCGCGGCCCGCCCGGCGGTGACGACGTCGGGTGTGGCGACCGTGGCGTTCCGTGAGGTGCCCGGCGGATGGCGGATCTCCGGCTGCCCGGCGGGCGACTTCGCCCTGGAACTGCGGTGACCGGTCGCGCGTCAGGCGGTCGCGGTGACCAGCCAGGCGAGGCCCAGCAGGATGACGACCGGGATCAGCCAGACGACGACCTCGATCGCGAACTCCTTGTACATGAGCCTTCCTTTCCTTGAGGTCCGCAGTTTTCGCACCGCAGCATATTGGGTGACCCGAAATCCGCCGAAGTCAGCGTTCCACCGTCACGGTGACAGAGCTCTCCGTGACTGTAAAGCCGGGCAGAATCGGGTGCGTGCGCTACATCATCATCGGGGCCGGAGGTATCGGGGGCACTATCGGTGCCCGCCTCTTCCAATCAGGCCACGACGTCATATTGTCCGCCCGAGGGTCTCATCTGGCCGCGCTCCGCTCAACCGGACTGCGTTTCATTACGCCGAACGGGTCTATAACACTTCCGATCCCCGCCGTGGCCGACCCTTCTGACCTGGAGCTGCGCGAGGGCGACGTCCTGATCGTCGCCACCAAGACGCAGGACACCCCGGCCGCCCTCCAGGCGTGGGCGCCCCACTCCGACGGCCTGCCGCTGGTCTGCGCGCAGAACTCCGTCGAGAACGAACGCACCGCCCTGCGCCTGTTCTCCGATGTGTACGGAATGCTGATCTGGATGCCCACCCTGCATCTGGAGCCCGGCGCGGTCATCGCCTACGGCACCCCGAAGTCCGGCATGCTCCCGGTCGGACGTTATCCACAGGGTGTGGACAACCTGGCCGAGACGATCGCCGCCGACCTCGACGGCAGCGGCTTCGCCTCCTGGGCCGACCCCGCGATCATGCGCTGGAAGTACGGCAAGCTCCTCGGCAACCTCGGCAACGCCGTCGAGGCGCTGGCCGGCCCCGACCCGGCCGGTCACGACCTCGCCCGGCGCGCCCGCGACGAGGGCGTCGCGGTGCTGACCGCCGCCGGCATCGACGTGACGGGCTCCGGCGAAGAACGGGAGCGGCGCGGGTCCCTGGTCGAACACGGCGAGATCGAGGGCGTGCCCCGGCCGGGCGGGTCGTCGTGGCAGAGCCTGGCCAAGGGCAGCGGCACGATCGAGGCCGACTACCTCAACGGCGAGATCGTCCTGCTCGGCCGCCTGCACGGCGTGCCGACCCCGGTCAACGCGATGCTGCAGCGCGAGGCGAACCGCGCGGCCCGGGACCGTTCGGCGCCGGGTTCCGTCGATGTGGCGGCGCTGACTGAACTGGTTCAGTCGTGAAACGTACATAGACCTTCGCAGTTCAGAGCCCTGCGCTAGACGAATTGTTTGGAGACCATACGAACCGGTTCTTACGATCCGGGCCGTGAAGACGTCCAAGATGAGCGCCCTCGTGGCGGCTCTGGTGCTGCTCGCCGCGTTCTTCGTCGCGCGGCCCGCCGAGGCGGCCACAGTGCGGATCATGGCACTGGGCGACTCGATCACCGGTTCTCCCGGCTGCTGGCGCGCCCTGCTGTGGCAGCGCCTGCAGCAGACCGGCTACACGTCCATCGACATGGTCGGCACGCTCGGCCCGCAGGGCTGCGGGTTCACCTACGACGGCGAGAACGAGGGCCACGGCGGCTTCCTCGTCACCAACGTCGCGGCCCAGAACCAGCTCGTCGGCTGGCTGAACGCGACCAGCCCCGACATCGTGATGATGCACTTCGGCACCAACGACGTCTGGAGCAACCGCTCGACGACGGACATCCTCAACGCCTACTCCACCTTGGTCACCCAGATGCGGGCCAAGAACCCGGCGATGAAGATCCTGGTCGCCAAGATCATCCCCATGAACCCCTCGACCTGCGGCGAGTGCGCCGCCCGCACGGTCGCGCTGAACAACGCGATCCCGGCCTGGGCCTCCGCCCGCACGACCGCCCAGTCCCCGATCACGGTCGTCGACCAGTGGACGGGCTTCAGCACCGCCACCGACACCTACGACGGAGTGCACCCCAACGCCGCAGGCGACCAGAAGATGTCCAACGCCTGGTACCCGGCTCTGACCGCGGCCATCAACGGCACCACCCCCTCCCCGACCCCGACGCCTTCCCCGTCCCCCACGCCTTCGCCCTCTCCCTCCCCGTCGCCTTCACCGTCGCCCAGCCCGTCGCCGCAGCCCGGTGGATGCACGGCGACCTGGAAGCCCGGCACCCAGTGGGGCGGCGGCTTCCAGGCCGAGGTGATCGTGAAGGCCGGTAACTCTGCGATCAGCGCGTGGACGGTCCGCTGGACCTTCGCCAACGGCCAGCAGATCAGCCAGCTCTGGAACGGCTCCCACACCCAGTCGGGCGCCCAGGTGACCGTCCGCAACGCGGGCTACAACGGCAACCTCGCCGCCAACGCCAGCGCGACGTTCGGCTTCCTGGCCTCCTGGAACAACTCCACCAACGCGGCCCCCGTCCCCACCTGCACGGTCAGCTGACCTTCGCGGGGCCGACCCGAGAGCGGCCCCGAACCGTGGAGCCGTGGCCATCCCCCAGGCCACGGCTCCACCGCGTTTCCCGAGAAGGTCAAGGAGGGCGCAGGCCACCAAGGTTCCCGACGAGAACCCGCCGATCGCCCGCCTCGACGCCGGGCAGCACGGTCTCGGCCGCACATGAGCCGTTGGCCGCGGGACCACGAGCGGGCGGTCGGCGCCGGATACGGTGCGGGCCGGGACGGCGGTCGGGGCAGGGTGGGCGGAGCCGTAACGGAGAAGGAAGGTTCTTCTCAGGGTTGGAAGCGGTAGCCCATGCCCGGTTCGGTCACCAGGTGGACCGGGTGGGCCGGGTCGGTCTCCAGTTTGCGGCGGAGCTGGGCGAAGTACTGGCGCAGGTAGTGGGTCTCCTTGAGGTAGGCCGGGCCCCAGACCTCGGTCAGGAGTTGGCGCTGGCTGATGAGTTTGCCGGGGTTGCGGACCAGGATCTCGAGGAGGTGCCATTCGGTGGGCGTGAGGCGTACACCACCGGAAATGGTCTTGTCGGACAGGTCGACCACGTGGCCGCCGATCTTCACGGCGACCGGTTCGGCGCCCGTCGAGGCGGTGCGGCGGGTCACCGCGCGGATGCGGGCGAGCAGTTCGTCGATGCCGAAGGGCTTGGTGACGTAGTCGTCGGCGCCGGCGTCGAGGGCGTCGACCTTGTCGACGCTGCCCGCGCGGCCCGAGAGCACGATGATCGGCACCTTGGTCCACCCGCGCAGGCCGTGGATGACCTCCACGCCGTCGAGGTCGGGCAGGCCGAGGTCGAGCACGACCAGGTCGGGGTGCCAGTCGGCGGCCAGGCGCAGCGCGGCGGCGCCGTCGGCGGCCACGGCGACGTCGTATTCGCGGGCCGCCAGGTTGATGCGCAGCGCCCGCAGCAGCTGAGGCTCGTCGTCGACAACGAGGATCCGCGTCATGAATGCGAGGCTACGCCGGTCTTGGGCAGACATATCCCGCTAGGGTGCTGATCGCGTATCTGAGGAGGAATTCATGAGCGAGTACGCTCCCACCTTCGCCCTCGTCGACGCCGACGGCGACGGCCTCATCTCGGCCGAAGAGCTGACCCGCCTGGCGGATCTGCTCGGCCAGCCGCTCGGTGAGGCGGGTGCCGCCGCGGTGATCGCCAAGGTCGACGGCGACGGCGACGGCCTCATCAACCTGTCCGAGTTCGGCGCCTGGCTGGAGTCCTCCCGCTAGGAGCCGTCCCCGCTGGAACCGGGCGGCTACCCCAGGCGCCCGGTGAAGCGGAGGAAAGCCGTCTGTGGATCGGCGTCTTCCCGCCCCTGTACGGGGGCCTCGAACGCCCCCGTCGCCAGCAGCGCGGCGTGATGGGGAAGAAGAGCCTGATGTGTACGGATCACGGCGTCCTCGTCGAGGATCTCGTCACCTCCCGTGGCACGGGCCAGATCCCAGGTGTGCCCCAGCAGCTCCAGCGCGCCCACGACGTCGACGGCCCTCTCGACGGGAACGGGCCCGATCGGCGAGAACGGCAGGATCGTGGCCGCCAGAACGGGATCGCGGAGCACGGCCAGCAGGTCGTCCCGGCACGCCCCGAACGCCACCGCGAGATCGGCACCCGGCTCGACGACCGGAGCGCCGGACATGGACGACACCCCGACCCCGTGAGCGGGCGCGGGCGGAGCGCCGTGGACGAACCCGGCGATGCCCCGATGGCCGTTGACGACATGGGCGACGACGTCGCGGGCGGTCCAGCCCCGGCAGGGACTGACGGCTCCCCACAGATGATCGGGAACGGCCACGATCCGGGACGTGAAGTCGCTGGCGAGGCGGGCGTACCGGTCGGCGATCTCAGACATGGGCGAGGAGTTCCTCGAGGCGGTGCGTGAGCATGCCGCGCCAGCCGCCGCCCATGATCGTGCGGGCCTTGAGCTGGAGGGGGTTGTCGGGGTCGAAGCCCTCGTGGGTGAGGAAGATCCGGGTGCCCCGGCCCTCGGGGGCCAGGGTCCAGGTGATGGTCCACTCGGCTCCGGCCGGGCTCGCGGGGTCGGCGTCACGCCAGCCGATGCGCAGCATGCGCCCGGGTTCGAAGGCCAGCACCTCTGCCTGGACGTGACCCGAGAAGCCAGTGGCCGGGATGGCGCCGGTCTCCATGGTGTAGCGGTGCCCGACCTCCAGCCTGAAGTCACCGGGCATCAGCCACCGGGCGATCAGCTCGGGCTCGGTGAGCACCCGCCAGACCTTGGACGGTGGATGCGCGAGGAACTGGTCGATGCGGATGGCGGTCAGATCGTCGTCAGTCATGGGTGTCCTCCAGGGTGTCCTCGAGGGTGTCGAGAACCTCGCGCATGGCGGTCAGGCGGTCGCGCCAGAAGCGTTCGAACGGGTTGAGCCATTCCTGCACCTCGTAGAGGGCGGAACCCTCCAGGCGGTAGAGGCGCAGCCGGCCCGACCGGGTCTCACTGACCAGCCCGGCCTCCCGGAGCACCCGGAGATGCTCGGAGAAACTGGGCCGCGCCATGTCGAAACGCTCGGCGAGCACGCTGACGGGCTGCGGCCCCGAGTCACGCAGGATCCCGAGCACCTCCCGGCGAACCGGACTGGCGAGGGCGGCGAACACCCGCTCCTCGGTCGAGGCATGCGATATGGGCATGTCAGCCACTATACGTAGGAAATATCCTACCTGTCACCTCACGACCGACAGCGGGACGACATCTCCCCGGCCGCAAACCAAAGGCGCTCCCCGACCGCGAGCCGCTGACTTCCACCGACCACGAGTCATATCGGTTGCCGGTTGCCACTGACCGCGACGTGGTGTCGATCGCGGATGGTCGCCCCTATCGCGGGAGGTCGGCCCCATCACGGGGCGTCGGCCCCATCACGGGGCGTCGGCCCCATCACGGGAGGTCGGCCCTACCGCGGATCGTTGGCCCTACCGCGGATCGTTGGCCCTACCGCGGGGCGTCGGCCCCACCTCAGGGCGTTGGCCCTATCGCGGGGCGTTGGCCCTATCGCGGGGCGTTGGCCCTATCGCGGGGCGATTTCCCTGCCGGTGAGAGGGTCGATCATGACCGTCGGGTCTTCCGGGGCGATGGCGCAGCCGGGGCCGGTGCATTCCTGGTCTTCTTCGCGGTAGCCCTCGGGGAACGGGGAGGTCTCGTCGCCCATTTCGGCGGCGTCGCCGATGGGGCAGCCGCCCTCGCAGACCAGGTCGACGGCGGGGGCCTCCACGGGGGTCGCGCCCTCCAGGCCGTCGGTCACGCCGGAGACGGCGGGGACGCCGATGGCCACGGGTGGCGCGGAAGCCGTCAGGACCGCCGCCGCCAGCAGGGCCATCACGATCTTGGCCAGGGCCGCTCCCCGCCGGGAGAGCGTGTCTGCTTCGACCGTGATCTCCTCGGCCGCCCCGAATTCACCCATGTGGGGCAGTAGATCACGTGTCTCCGCTGGTTCGCAGGCCGCGCACACTTTCCCTCGGGTGGAGGCCGAAGCGGGGGGCAATGTCCGCTTCGCCGTTCAGCACCGAGGTCAGGTAGGTCGCCAGCGCCGGGGCGTGCTTGAAGCCGTGGCCGCTGTCGCCACCCAGCACCCAGACGCCCTCGTCGATCTCGGTGATGATCCATTCGGCGTCGGGAGTGATGGCGTACTGGCAGACCTGGGTGAGGCCCAACGGGACCTCGGCCAGGGAGGGGAAGCGCCGCGCCAGATAGTCGCGAGCCCGCCGCTCGCTGGACGGGAGGACCTCCCCGCGCGCCGACTCGGGATCGAACCCGGGCTCACCCTCGACATCGCTGGTGATCTTCATGCCGTGGCCGCCGATGTCACCGTGGCCGTAGGCGGAGGCGCTGTAATCGCAGAACGCGGGAACCCCGGTCCAGCCGGCGGCGAAATGCGTCGTGTCCTGCCGGGTGACCGTGATCGGCAACCCCTCGAACAACCCGGGCAACCAGGCCCCACAGGCCCAAACGACCTGATCGGCGACCATGACCTCGCCATCGACCACCACCGCGCGACCGACCCCGCGACCGACCCCGCGACCGACCGCGCTAACGCCGCCCACCGCCTTACGCCCCGCCTTACGCCCCGCCACGGCATCGGAGTCGGCCATCCCATCGCGCCCGGCCGCACCATCGCCCGACTCGGCCGCATCACCCCCCTGCGCGGCCGCATCACCGCCCTGCGCGGCCGCATCACCGCCATGCGCGGCCGCATCACCGCCATGCCCGCCCGCATTACCGCCCTGCCTGGCCGCATCACCGCCATGCCCGGCCGCATCACCGTCACTTATGCCCGCTACTCCCTGCCCCGCAGGCCGGGCGGTGCCCCGGATCAAGGTCACCCCGGCGTCCTGGGCCAGACCGGTGATCACTTCGGTGGCGCGGCGGGCGCGGACCACCCCGGCCTGAGGTTCGTAGAGGACCGTGGCCAGGTCGTCGTGGCGTAGCTCCGGGTAGAACCTCGCGGCCTCGGCCGAGTCGAGCAACGTACAAGGAATGTCTAGATTTTTCAGGACCTCGGCACTACGGGCCTCCCAGCCGTCCGCCTCGCGGCCGAACCACATGACGCCCTGCGGGAGGAAGATCTCCTCGCCCACGCGCTTGTTGAGGGCCAGCCACTCGCGGGTGGAATGCCAGGCCATTTGCGCGTAGAACTCCGAGGTTCCGTGGGCCGAGCGGACCAGGCGGGTCTCTCCAGCGCTGGCCCGGCGGGGGTCGTCTCCGGCGAGGCGTTCGATGAGGGTCACCCGGCGGCCCGACTCGGCCAGGCGCAGGGCCAGCGACGCGCCCCAGATGCCGGCGCCCACCACAATCACGTTCTGCACCGTCCCATAATCGGTCACATGGCTGTTGAGTCGGCACAGACCCTTGAGCGGGGTTTAAGGCTGCTTCGTCTCCTCGCGGAGACCCCCACCGGGATGACGCCGACCGAGCTGTCGGTGGCCCTCGAGGTCAGCCGGCCGGTCGTCTACCGGCTGATCGCCTCGCTGCAGAACGAGGGGTTCGCCCGGCGGGACGCCGCGGGGCGGGTGCTGCTCGGGTTCGGGGTGGTGAAGCTGGCCCAGGCGGTGCAGCCGCTGCTGATGGCGGCGGCGGTTCCCGCGCTGCGTCGGCTGGCGGAGGCGTCGGGGGCGACCGCGCATCTGACCGTGGCCGAGGGGGGCGAGGGGCTGGCCATGGCGGTGGTCGAGCCGTCGTGGACGAATCTCCACGTCGCCTACCGGGCAGGATCACGTCATCCGCTGTCGAAGGGCGCCGCCGGGCTGGCGATCCTGTCGCTGCGCGAGGGGAAGCCGCGTATCCAGGCCACCGAGGGGCAGCTTCAGGAGGGAGCCCGAGGGGTGGCCGCCCCGATCACGGGGCTCGGCTGGCTGGAGGCGTCGGTCGGGATCATCTCGTTCGGCGATCTCGACGTCGCCGTCGCCGGGGCGCTCGTGTCGGAGGCCGCCAAGGAACTCGGGGAGGCGCTTGACGTATAGTGGACGTCAACGTCCGGTATGCGTACAGGAGGCAACTATGCCGCACTATCGCACCGTGGGAGAGGTTCCCCGTAAACGCCATGTCCGGTTCCGTCGTCCGGACGGCGGCCTCTACGCCGAGGAGCTGATGGGCGAAGAGGGCTTCTCCTCCGACGCCTCGCTGCTCTACCACCGCCACGCGCCCACGGCGATCACCAAGGCCGAGGCCGTCGACGCCCGCAAGAACGCCCTGGAGCCCAACCTGCCGCTGTCGCCGCGGCACTTCCGCACCCAGGACCTCCCCGCCGAGGGCGACCTGGTCTCGGGGCGGCGGCTGCTGGCGGGCAACGGCGACGTGCGCATCGGTTACGCCGCCACCGACCGGCCCAGCGAGCTCTACCGCGACTCGATGGGCGACGAGTGCGTCTACATCAAGTCGGGGCGGGCCCGGTTCGAGTCGATGTACGGCGCCCTGGAGGTCGGCGAGGGCGACTATGTCGTGATCCCGACGGGGACCATCCACCGATGGGTGCCCTCGGGGCCCGTCGAGGCCCTCACGATCGAGGCCTCGGGCCACATCCGACCGCCGAAGCGCTACCTGTCGCAGTTCGGCCAGTTCCTGGAGCACGCCCCCTACTCCGAGCGCGACCTGCGGGCGCCGTCCGAGCCGCTGATCGTCGAGGGGGAGGACGTTCCGGTCCTGGTCAAGACCAGGGGCGGGCTGACCCGGCTCACCTACCGGAACCATCCGTTCGACGTCGTCGGCTGGGACGGCTGCCTCTACCCCTACGTGTTCAACATCGACGACTTCGAGCCCGTGGTGAAGCGCACCCACGCGCCGCCGCCCGTGCACCAGACGTTCGAGGGGCCGGGCTTCGTGATCTGCTCGTTCTGCCCCCGGCCGCTCGACTTCCATCCGGAGGCGGTGCCGATTCCGTACAACCACCACAACGTCGACTCCGACGAGTTCATGTTCTACGTCGGCGGCGACTACTCGGCGCGGGCGGGTTCGGGCATCGACGTCGGGTCGGTGTCGCTGCACCCGGCCGGGTTCACCCACGGGCCGCAGCCGGGCGCGGTCGAGGCGGTCATCGCGTCGGGGGCGACCCACACGTCCGAGCTGGCCGTGATGATCGACACCTTCCGGCCGCTGGACCTCGGGCCGGGCGCGCTGGCCTGCGAAGACGGCGACTACGCCTGGACCTGGGCCCGATGAACCCGCTGTTCACCGCCCTGGTCGACGACGCCGGGCTGTTCCCGCCGACCTCCCTGCCGATGGCCGACGCGCTGGCCCGCCACGAGTCCGACCGCCTCGCCGGAAGCCGGGTGCTCACCCACCGGTTCCTGTGCCTGTCCAGCCGCCTGCACGAGCTCACCTCGCGTCCCGAGAAACTCGGGGTGATCGTCGACGACCCCTCCGTGGAGCTGGGGGACGTCGACCTCATCGAGGTCCGGCTGGGCAAACCCGTCCCGCACACCGGCGCGCGGCTGTTCGTCGAGGTCACGGCCGACGAGCTCGACGGGTTCGACGCCGTCGCGCACCCGCATCCCTCGGAGGGGGCCGGGTTCAAGATCCGGTGTGGCGGGCCGATCCGGGAGACGTTCCCGTCGCCCGAGGAGGTCGCCCGGTTCATCACGTTCTGCACGCGCAACGGCATCCCCTTCAAGGCGACCGCCGGGCTGCACCACGCCATAAGGCACTACGACGAACTGCTCGGCGTCTGGCGGCACGGGTTCCTCAACCTGCTGCTGGCCACCCACGCCGCACTGTACGGGGGTGACCCGCTGCCGATTCTGGCCTCGACCGACGTGGATGGGCTGGCGCGTGCGGCGGTAGCCGTAAAAGAAGAAGAAGCTTTTAAGACCAGGGAGACCATGGTCTCCTACGGCTCGTGCAGCACCGCGCAGCCCCTTGCCGACCTGCGGATCCTCGGCCTGATCGGAGAAGACGAGTGAGTTTCGGGCCCGACAACCTGCCCTATGGCGTGTTCTCCGTCGGCGGCGGGCGGCCCAGGGTCGGGGTGCGGCTGGAAGACCAGGTGCTCGACCTGGCGCCCCTGCTGCACGACGACGTGTTCCTGGAGCCGACCCTCAACCCGTTCATGGCCCGGGGCCGCGGTGCCTGGCGGGCGACCCGGGCGCGGGTGCAGGACCTGCTGGCCGACGGGCGCGGCGCCGAGCACCTGATCCCGCTCGACCGGGTGAGCCTCCACCTGCCGATCGACGTGGCCGACTACGTCGACTTCTACGCCTCCCTCGAACACGCCTCCCACCTGGGCCGCATGTTCCGCCCCGACGAGGAGCCGCTGAAGCCCAACTGGCGGCACCTCCCGGTCGGCTACCACGGCCGGGCCGGCACGGTCGTCGTCTCCGGTACGGAGATCCGCCGCCCCAACGGCCAGCGCCCTGTGTTCGGACCGTCGCAGAAGCTCGACATCGAGGCCGAGGTCGGTTACGTCGTCGGTGTGGGCGGGTCAGGCCCCTTCGAGGAGCACGTCTTCGGGGTGGTCCTGGTCAACGACTGGAGCGCCCGCGACATCCAGGCCTGGGAGTACGTCCCCCTCGGGCCCTTCCTCGGCAAGTCGTTCGCGACCACGATGTCGGCCTGGGTGACCCCGCTCGACGCCCTCGACCACGCCCGCGTGCCCGGCCGCGCGCAGGACCCGGCGCCGCTCGACTACCTGCGGCGGAAGTCCGACTGGGGCCTGGACCTGGGCCTTCGCATCGAGCTCAACGGCGAGATCATCAGCAGCCCCGACTACCGGGACATGTACTGGACGCCCGACCAGATGCTCGCCCACATCACCGTCAACGGCGCCCACCTGCGCACCGGCGACCTCTACGCCAGCGGCACCGTCTCCGGCGCCGACGACCCCGGTTCGCTGATCGAGCTCACCTGGAACGGCACCCGGCCGCTGAAGAGCGGCCAGTCGTTCCTCGAAGACGGCGACACCGTCACGATCACGGCCACGACCCCGTCAGGACTGTCCCTCGGGGAGGTAACCGGGCGTATCCTGCCCGCTACCCTTCGGTAACGTCGGGGCGGTGCCGCGTTTCCTCTGCCTGCTCACGGCCCTCATCACCCTGACCGCCTGCTCACCCGTCACCGCCCTCACCCCCGTCGGCGTCGCGATCTCCCCGGCCCTGGGCGAAAAGCGGGCCGTCCCCGACCGGGGCCTGACGATCAGCGCTTTCGGCGGCGTGCTGAAGTCGGTCACCGTGACCGCCGCCGGGCAGCCGGTCCCCGGCAGGTACAACAAGGCCCGCAGCGAATGGCGCTCGTCGTGGACGCTGCGCCCCGGCACCGATCACATCGTCACGGCGGTCACCGGCGACCGCCGGATCACCGGCCGCTTCCGCACCCTGATGGGCACCCCGCCGACGCCACCCAAGATCGCTCCGGATCCCGAGGAGACGGTCGGCGTCGGCATGCCGATCGTCGTCACCTTCCCCCTGCCGGTCCCCGACCGGGCCGCGGTCGAGCGCGCCTTCGAGGTCGTCCCCGACCGCCCGGTCGAGGGCGGCTGGCACTGGTTCTCCGACACCCAGGCGGTCTGGCGCCCCCGCTTCTACTGGCAGCCCGGCACGCGGGTGCGCTTCACCGCGCACCTCACCGGCCTGCGCTTCGCTCCCGGGGTGTACGGCACCACCGACCCCACGACCACCTTCGTCGTCGGCCGCAGCATGACCAGTCTCATCGACACCCGCACCCACCGGATGACCGTCCTGCGCGACGGGGTGCCCGCCCAGGACATGGCGATCAGCGCCGGCATGGCCACGACCAGGGAATACACCACCACCAGCGGGGTCCATCTGACGATGGAGAAGAAGGAGAAGGTCCGCATGGTCTCCCCCGGCCGCAAACCGGGCGACCCCGAGTACTACGACCTGATGATCGACCACGCCGTCCGCATCTCCAACAGCGGCGAGTACGTCCACGCCAAGGACAACGTCTGGGCCCAGGGCAGGCTGAACGTCAGCCACGGATGTGTGAACGCGCGCCCGGATCAGGCGAAGTGGTTCTTCGACAATTCGCTCCGCGGCGACCCGGTGGTCATCGTTGGCACGGACAGACCACTGGAGGCGGCCAACGGATGGGGGTTCTGGCAACTAGCCTGGAACCAGTGGAAGGCGGGCAGCGCTCTCCTGTCCTGACATGTAGGTTGATATGAAGAACCCCCTATCGGTAGGGCGGTGCACATGGACTCGTGGATCATCTGGTTGATCCTGGCGGCGGCCCTCGGTGTGGCCGAACTGTTCACGCTCACCTTCGCGATGGGGATCATCTCGGCCGCGGCCCTGCTGACCGCCGGCGCCGCCGTGATCGGCCTTCCTCCCGGCCTGCAAATCCTGATCTTCATCCTCGCTTCCGGCGGCGGCCTGCTCGGCCTGCGTCCCCTCGCCCAGCGGCACCTGAAGCAGCCCCCCGCCGCGAAGTTCGGCGTCTCGGCCCTGGTGGGCAAGCCCGCGTACGTGACCCACGAGGTCACCGGGCGCGGCGGCCGGGTCAAGATCGGCGGCGAGGAGTGGTCGGCCCGCGCCTATGACGAAACCCTCGTCATCCCCGTGGGCGCCACCGTCGACGTGTTCGAGATCGAGGGCGCCACCGCCCTCGTCTATCCACGGGAGTGACACATATGGAAGTCGCCCTGCTCGTCATCCTGATCATCGTTGCCATGTTCGCGGTCGTCACCGTGTTCCGGACGCTCAGGATCGTCCCCCAGGCCCGCGCCGCCAACGTGGAACGCCTGGGCCGCTACAGCCGGACCCTGGACCCCGGCCTGAACTTCGTGATCCCGTACATCGACCGGGTCCGCCCCCTGATCGACCTGCGCGAACAGGTCGTCAGCTTCAAGCCCCAGCCCGTCATCACGGAAGACAACCTGGTCGTCGACATCGACACCGTCCTGTACTTCCAGGTGACCGACCCGCGCGCGGCGGCCTACGAGATCGCCAACTTCATCCAGGGCGTCGAACAGCTGACCGTGACGACGCTGCGGAACGTCGTCGGCGGCATGGACCTGGAGAAGACCCTGACCAGCAGAGACACCATCAACAGCCAACTGCGCGGGGTCTTGGACGAGGCGACGGGCAAGTGGGGCATCCGGGTCAACCGGGTGGAGATCAAGGCCATCGACCCTCCCAAGACCATCAAGGAGGCGATGGAGAAGCAGATGCGCGCCGAGCGCGACAAGCGAGCGGCCATCCTGACGGCGGAGGGACTCCGGCAGTCGCAGATCCTCACGGCCGAGGGCGAGAAGCAGTCGGCCATCCTCCGGGCCGAGGGCGAGCGGACCAGCCAGATCCTCAAGGCCGAGGGCCAGTCGCAGGCGATCGACGAGGTCTTCCAGGCCGTCCACCGGAACGACCCCGACCCGAAGCTGCTGGCCTACCAGTACCTGCAGATGCTGCCGCAGCTCGCGAACGGCCCGGGGAACACGTTCTGGGTGATTCCTTCCGAGGTGACGTCGGCACTCCAGGGCGTCTCGAAGGCCTTCACCGAGGCCCTGCCGCAGTCGGCGGCGACCCGGGAACAGTCGACGCGCGAGCGTCCGGCCAAGTCGGAGGCGGTCGCGGAGGCAGAGGCGGCCGCCGCCCAGGCCAAGGCCGAGGCGGAAGCGGACTCCCTGCCCCGCTCAATCGAGAAGGGCCAGCCGGTCCCGGACCCGCTGCAGGACCTCAACCGCTCGAAGGACCGCGCCTAGTCGCGGGCGACCTTGGCCTGTTTCAGGAACGTGAGGTAGCGGGTCTGTTCGTGGTCGATCGGGGCGATGACCATCCGGTCGGCCACGTTCGAGATGTTCTCCCGTAGAACCTTGGCCGACTTGCGGGCCTTCCGGCGGCTGCCGATCCAGGCCAGGCCCCTTGTCAGCAAAGCCACCGCCAGACCGGCGATCGCGGCCCCGGCCAGCAACGTCGTCGGCCAGGGGATGTCTCCGGCCGTCGGGGTGTAGAGGCGCGGGAGTTGCAGGAAGCCCATCACGTACAGGACCAGCAGCCAGCCCAGGCCCGCCAGCAGTGTCGCGAACAGCAGCCATTGCAGCGCGTTCACCGTGCGCCACCACAGCGGGCGGCGTTCCATGCCCAGGTCGCTGCCGGCCACCGCGCCGTCGAGGGCGTCGGCCAACCGGTCGTGGTGCTGGCGGGCCGAGCGACGCACCGACGCCGCCCACGGTTCCGGGACGCCCTCGGCCGCTTCCAGGCCGACGGCGCGGACGGCCGCGTCCATCTGGGAGACCTGGATCGCGTGGGCCTGCGGCAGCGAGGTGCGGCCCACCGTCGGGCGGCTCAGGTGGAGGCGGCGCAAGGGGTCGGGGCGGAAGCGGCGGAGCCAGCGGGTGACCGGCCAGCCCATGGCGGCTACGGCCCGGTGGCGGTGGGCCTTGGCGACGGCCCGGACGACCAAGGGGACTCCGGCCGCCTCGGACAGCGCTTCGTCCAGGGCCTCGTGGTCGGGGGTGCGGGGGTCGGCGGTGGGCAGGCCGCCGGAGGCGGCGATCAGGTGGTCGGCGGCGCCGGCGGTGTCGGCCTCCAGCCGCGACGACCACGCGTGGCGGTGGTCGACCAGGTCGGCCAGGAGATTCCTCAGTTCCGGTACGCCCCGGCCCGTCACCGTCGACACCGGCAGGATCGGCACGTCCCGCAGGCCGTCAGCGGCCAGGAGGCGGCGGAGGTCGTCCATGCACCGGCGGACGGCGTCCTCCGGCAGGCGGTCGACCTGGTTCAGGACGACCATGGTCACGTCGGCGTGCCGGGCCAGCGGGCGGAGGTAGCGCTCGTGGATGGCGGCGTCGGCGTACTTCTGGGGGTCCATGACCCACACGAGCTGGTCGACGACGGCGACCAGGCGGTCGACCTCCAGCCGGTGGGAGAGCTCGATGCTGTCGTGGTCGGGCAGGTCGAGCAGGATCAGTCCGGCCAGCTCGTCGGAGCGCACGACGTGCCTGGTGGGGACGTCGAGCCAGTCGAGCAGCGGGCCCGAGCCCTCCGGCGACCACAGGGCGCCCTGTGCTTTCGAGGTGGTCGGGCGGGTCACGCCGACCGTGGCCACGTTGCCGCCGGCCAGGGCGTTGAACAGCGACGACTTGCCGCTGCCCGTCGCTCCGGCCAGGGCGACGACCGTGTGGTCGACCGACAGGCCCGCGCGGGCTCCG
This sequence comes from Herbidospora sp. RD11066, assembly GCF_054661255.1. Classification (NCBI taxonomy): domain Bacteria; kingdom Bacillati; phylum Actinomycetota; class Actinomycetes; order Streptosporangiales; family Streptosporangiaceae; genus Herbidospora; species Herbidospora sp. RD11066. Next base: position 73,792 of record NZ_BAAGDO010000005.1, on the reverse strand, counting down.
GCTCGGGCGACCACGGCGTGGGCGCGTTCGACCGGTTCCCTCGCCACTCGGCCTTCGGCCAGGTCGGCGGCGGCGCCGAGGGCCTTGAGGCGGTCGTCCAGGGAGACCGGGGAGCGGCGCCGCAGGAGCTTCACGCGGCACCGCCTGGAATGTCGCGCTTGCGCTGTTCGACGGCGTCGGCGGCGGCGCGCAGGGCGTGGGTGTCGGTGGACTCCATCCCTTCCAACAGCACGTAGAAGCGCTGCGCCTCCTTGTCGAACAGGTCCCTGACCCGCTGGCGCAGGTTGGCGCGGGCGTCGTCGGTGAGGCGGCGGACCGCCTGGTCGCCGAAGACCGCCTCCAGGAGTTTCTGGCTGAGGACGGTCGTGCCGCCCGCGACGCCGATCTCGATGCCGGTCAGCCCTCCCGTGGACGCGAACACGGTCAGCATGATCAGCAGCCCCATGCCGTTCACCCCGAACGACGCCGCCCTGGCCATGCTGCGCTTGTCGGCCCCCTCGTTCCTGACCAGCTCCAGCACGTACCCCTGCCAGTCGCGCACCGCGGCGGCGGCCTTCGGCGACAGGTCCGGGGAGACCCGGCCGAGCTTCCCCGCGGTTTCGATTCCGGTACGTTCCAGCAGGTCACGCCCCTGTGGTGTGGAGAGCCACGCGTCCACGGCGCGTTCCGCCGAGCCGTCGGCGGTGGTCCGGATCAGCGACTCCACGCCGGTCTCCAGGGCCACCCTCAGCCGCTTGTCGGGGGCCGGACGGCCGGTGAAGGCGGCCACGATGTGGTCGCGCAGCCAGCCGACGCGGGTCTCCAGGGAGCGCATGAGGTCGCCGGTGCCGACGAAGTCCTGCCAGCGGGCCAAGACCTCGCCGCGCAGCAGGGTGCCGTCGCGCATGGCCTCGTCGAAGTCGGCCATGCCGACGTCGTAGCCCTTCTCGACCAGTCCGCGCAGCTCACCCGCGCCCAGCAGTTGCCGGTCGGCCGCCTCGGCCAGCGCCGGGACCCGGACCGACAGGCTGTCGAGGGCGCCGCTCAGGGTCCGCCGCACCACGTCGGCACGGGCCTCGTGGTCGGCGGACAGGCCGTCGAGCCACTTCTTGATCGGGCGGACGGCCATCTCGGGCAGGCGGGCGCGCTCGCTGGGCAGCGGGAGTTCCGGGACCTCGAACAGCGGCGTACCGCCCAGGCCGTTCTCCTTGAGCAGCCGCCGCAGGTCGGCCGCGACCGGCAGGCGGGCCTCCTCGGGGACCCGCTGGAGGATCACCGCCATGGCGGTGCTGCGTTCACTGGCGATGCGCAGGAAGCCCCAGGGGACCTCGTCGGCGTACCGGCTGGCGGTCGTGACGAACAGCCACAGGTCGGCGGCGGCGAGCAGTTGGGCGGCGAGTTCGCGGTTGGCGGTGACGACCGAGTCGATGTCGGGGGCGTCCAGCAGGGCCAGGCCGGGCTGGACCATCGGCGAGGTGACGATCTTCAGCGTGCCCGGCTGGCCGTCGCCGGTCGAGCGGGCCATCCCCGGCAGCACGTGCGGCGAGGCGAACCATTCCCGGTCGGCCGGGCTCGCCACCAGCGTGGGCGCCAGGGTCGTCGGGCGCAGCACGCCCGGGGCGGTGACGTCGTCCTGGACGAGCGAGTTGACCAGGGTGGACTTGCCCGCGCCGGTCGAACCGCCGACGACGGCCAGCAGGGGCGCGTCGATGGCGGCCAGGCGAGGCAGGAGGTAGTCGTCGAGCTGGCCGGTCAGTTCCTTCTGGGCGTGGCGGTCGGCGTCGACGTTCCCGATGGCGAGCGGGAACAGGTCGCGGCCGAGCTGCGCACGCAGGCTTCTCAGCGCCGTCGCCAACCCGTCATCGGACATACCGTCCGACTTCCCTCAAAAGGGCGTGCACAACGTGGCACACGCCCCAACTCACCGCAAAGGTCTACGAGGCGGGCGGCGCGGACGGCCTTCCCGTGGGCATCAACGGCCGGCACTTCTCCAGCGCCTTCTTGATCGCCGGGTCGTCCTGGTTCATCTCGCGCATGTTCGCGACCTCGGCGCCGTTGTCCTTCATGCAGGTACGGAAGGCGTTGAAGGCCGAGTTGTCCATGCCGCCGCCACCACGACCGCCCATCATCTGGCCGCCGCCGCAGGCCTGGAAGGCCTCGCGCGTCTTGTCGTCCATGGAAGGAAAGCCGGAAGGCCGGACCCGAGGCTCGCCGGAAGGCCGGTCCGACGGCCGTTCACCCGGCTGGCCGCCGCCCGGCTGACCGCCGTTTCTGTTGCCGCCCCAGCCTCCGCCGCCCTCGGGCAGGGTGACCCCGTGCTCCTTGAGGCACTCGGCCAAAGCGGTGCGGTCGCCCGGTCCGCCCGACGACGCGGGCGCCGCGGCGGTCTCCCCGTCGGCGGTGCCGCCGCAGGCGGTCAGGGACAGGAGGAGGGCCGCGGTCAGGGCGGCGAAGACGGTCTTCTGCACGTCACCCATCGAAGTAGGCGGGCATATGAGCCCCTTGAGTCAACCCTGTGAGGATGCTGGCAACTGCGGCGCCAGGTCACTCCCCGGCAGCGACCGGCAACTCCACCCGGAAGATCGCGCCCTTTTTCCCGTTGGACGCGCAGATCTTCCCTCCGTGCGCCTCGACCAGGGCCGACGCGATCGACAGCCCGAGCCCGGCGCCGCCCTTCCTGGCACCCCGGCTGCGGGAGGGGTCGTCCCGGTAGAAACGCTCGAAGACCCGTTCCGGGTCGCGCAGCCCCGGCCCCTCGTCGGCGACCTCGATCACGACGCGTTCGCCGCAGGAGCCCACGGCGACGGTGAAACCCGACCCCTCCGGCGTGTGCTTGAGCACGTTCCCGACGAGGTTGCCGAGGACCTGCCGGAGCCGGGCCTCGTCTCCGACGATCATCAGGGGATCTTCGGAGTCGTCGAGTCGTACCAGATCGATCTCACGCTCCGGAGCCAGGAGACGCGCGTCGAGGACCTCCCCGGCCGCCAGGCTGAGCACGTCGACCGGCTCCAGTTCGAGCGGCCTCTGCTGGTCGAGCCGGGCGAGCAGGAGCAGGTCGTCGACCAGGACGCCCATGCGGGAGGCCTCGCCCTCGATGCGGCCCATCAGCTTCTCGGTGTCGGGGTCGGCCTCCTGGCGGTAGAGCTCGGCGAACCCCCTGATCGAGGTCAGCGGGGTGCGCAGCTCGTGGGAGGCGTCGGCGACGAAGCGGCGCATCTTCTCCTCCGACCCCCGCGCCTCGGCGGCGGACGCGCGGGCCGCCGCCTCCGACTGCTCCCGGTCGCGGAAGGCGAGCTCGATCTGGTGCAGCATGCCGTTGATCGCGCCGCCGAGGCGGCCCATCTCGGTGCTGCGGGGCTGTTCGGGCACCCGCTGCGACAGGTCGCCCTCGGCGATGGCCGCGGCGGTGTGCTCGATCTCCCCGAGGGGACGCAGGCTGCGGCGTACCAGCAGGAAGCAGGCCAGCCCCAGCAGGATCAGCACCCCCGCGCCGACCACGGCCACGATGGCGGTCAGCCGGGCGACCGTGTGGTCGATGTCGCCCATGCTGACCGCCACCACGCGGCTGCGCCCATCTGGGGTGGGCACGGCCACGACCCGCCATTCGGGACCCGCCGCACCGACCGATTCGACGGTGAAGGGGCGCCCGGCGAGCGCCTTGACGGCCGCCTGGTTCAGGCCGACGAGCAGCGGCTGGTCGGTGCCGGTCGAGGCGGCAACCTGGAAGGGGTTGCCGCCGTTGGCGTCGAGGACCAGCACGTGGAACAGGCCGGGGAGACGCTGCGGCCGGGGCCGGTCGGGAGACGTGAAGGCCGCGTCGCGGAGCGGCGGCCCGGCGGCGGTGAGCTGCTGGTCGATGCGGTCGACCAGGTAGCCGCGCAGCAGCCGCACCGCGAACACGCCGGTCAGCGTGATCGCCAGGGCGACCAGGACGAGCGTCCCGGCCACCAGCCTGGCCCACAGCGGAACGCGCCTCATCGGCGGGGGGCACGCAGCACGTAGCCCACGCCGCGCAGGGTGTGGATCAGTTTCGGGTCACGGGTGTCGATCTTCTTGCGCAGGTACGACACATACGACTCGACCACGTTGCGATCGCCGCCGAAGTCGTAGCGCCAGACGTGGTCGAGGATCTGCGCCTTCGAGAGCACCCGGCCCTGGTTGACCATGAAGTAGTGCAGCAGCTTGAACTCGGTCGGCGACAGCTTCACCGCGCGGCCGGATCGCCAGACCTGGTGGGCGTCCTCGTCCATCTCCAGATCGGCCACCCGCAGCCGCGCGGGCGCCGGGTCGGCGGCCCCGGCCCGGCGCAGCACGGCCCGGATGCGGGCCAGCACCTCGTCGAGGGAGAACGGCTTGGTGACGTAGTCGTCGCCGAGGGCCAGGCCCGCGATCTTGTCGTCGTGCGACTGGCGGGCGGTCAGGAAAACGACGGGAACCCGCCGTCCGGCGGACCGGAGGCGGGTGGCGACGGACAGGCCGTCCATGTCGGGGAGCATGACATCGAGGACCATCAGGTCGGGCCGGAAGCGTTCGGCGGCCTCGACCGCCTCCCTGCCGTCGGCCGCGGTGATCACCTCGAACCCGGCGTAGCGGAGGCTGGTCGACAGCAGTTCCCTGATGTTCGGTTCGTCGTCGACGACCAGGAGTCTGGCCTCTGTCATTGGTTCGCTCGCATTCTCGGCACGCCACCGCCCTCGGTCACGCTGGTGGCCTTGACGTTGCCGTCGGCGTCCTTCTCGCCCTGGACGACCACCGACGCGCCGGGCTTGAGATCGGCCACCTTGCCCTTTTGGGAGATCCGCACTTCGGTGTCGTCGCCGGTGGTGACGACGGTGGTGGTCCCGTCGGAGCCGGCGACGTAGATTTTGGCGCCGTCGACCAATTTGACGGTACCTACCGTTCCGGCAAAGCCCGACCCGTTCTGGACACCGCCGCCGCTGCGGGAGATGGTCGGGAACGACGGCGCGGCCGACTCCCCGAACGCCTTCTGGACCTGGATGCCGGCCAGGATCCCGGCCACCAGGACCACCCCGGCGGCCAGCAGCATCGTCAGCTTCGGCAGTTTCGCCCTCGGGGGCCGGGCGGTCAGCTCCTCGGTGAGCTCTCCCCGGAACGGGGAGGTCTCCAGCAGCTCGTCGGCGGACATGCGCCTGGGCACCGTGACTCCTTTACTCGAAGCGCAGGGCTTCGATCGGCCGCAGCTTGGCGGCGCGGTTGGCGGGATAGCTGCCGAAGAACAGCCCGATGGCGACCGAGACGCCCAGCGCGAGCATGACCGAGCTGGGCACCACGACCGGGGTGATGCCGGCGATCGTGAACTGGGCCCCGACCACCGCGATGGCGACCCCCAGGAGGCCGCCGATGAGACTCAGCAGGGTCGCCTCGACGAGGAACTGGCCGAGGATCGCGCCGCGCGGGGCGCCGATCGCCTTGCGGATGCCGATCTCCCGGGTCCGTTCGGTGACCGTGACCAGCATGATGTTGGTGATCCCGATCCCGCCGACCAGCAGGCTGATCGCCGCCACGGCCGCCAGCAGGACGGTGAACGTCGAGGTCGCGGCGCTGACGGTCTCCTGGAGGGTGGCCTGGTTGAGGATCTGGTAGTCGGCGCTGACCGTTCCGCCGATGCCGTGGCGCTGGTCGAGCACCGAGGTGATCTCGGCCTGGGCGGCGTCCACGTCGTCGGCCGACTTGGCCTTCACGAGGATCTGGTTGAGCGGCCCGAACCCGGTGAGGCTCTGCTGCACCGACGGCAGGGGCGCGATGGCGACGTCGTCGGCGTCCTGGAAGCCGCTCGACGACCCGGCCTCCTTGAGCACCCCGACGACCGTGAACGGCACTCCGGTGATGGTGATCTGCTTGCCGACCGGGTCGACCGTGCCGAACAGGTTGTCGACCACGGTCTGCCCGATGACGATGACCTTGCGGGCGGCCAGCACGTCGTCGTTGAAGAAGTAGGTGCCCTTGGTGACGGGCTTGTTGGAGGCCTGGAAGTAGCTCGGGTAGGTGCCGACGACCTGCGAGATCGTGGCGGAGGCCCCCTCGTACGACGCCGTCGACGAGTTGGCCGTCACGACCGGCGACACCGAGCTGACATTGGGCGCGGCGGTGGTGTCGGCGAGCGCCCTGGCGTCGTCCACGGTCAGGTCCCTGACCTGGGTACGCGGCCCGCTGGACTGCTGCTGACCTCCCCGGCCGCCCTGGGTCAGCGCACTGACGGTCAGCGTGTTGGCGCCCAGCTGCGCGATGTTCTTCTGGATCGACTGCGAGGAGCCCTCCCCCACCGCGACCAGCAAAATCACCGCCGCGACGCCGATCAGGATGCCCAGCGTGGTCAGCGCCGAGCGCATCTTGTTGGCCGCCAGCCCCCGGATGGCGAACCTGACGATCTCGACGGTGCTCACGCGGTCACCTCCTTGGAGATCTCGGCGAGGCGCGGCGGCAGGCCCTCCACGGGGGCGAGCCGGGTGTCCTCGATGATCCGCCCGTCCATGAGCCGGACCACGCGCTTGGCGTGCTCGGCGACGTCGGGTTCGTGGGTGATGACGACGATCGTGCGGCCGGCCGCCGACAGGCGGTCGAAGATGCCGAGCACGTCGAGGGTGGAGGTGCTGTCGAGCGCGCCGGTCGGCTCGTCGGCGAGCAGCAGGGTGGGCGAGTTGACCAGCGCGCGGGCGATGGCCACGCGCTGCTGCTGGCCGCCGCTCAGCTCGTTGGGCTGGTGGTTGACGCGTTCGGCCAGGCCCACGAGTTCGAGCGCGGCCAGCGCCCTTCTGCGCCGTTCGGCCGGTTTGACCCCGCCGTACGCGAGCGGCAGTTCGACGTTCATCAGGGCCGACATCCGCGGGATCAGGTTGAACGACTGGAAGACGAACCCGATCTTGCGGTTGCGGACCACCGCCTGCTGGCGGTCGTCGAGGCGGCCGACGTCCACCCCGTCGAGGTGGAACTCCCCGGCGCTGGGGATGTCGAGGCAGCCGATGATGTTCATCAGGGTCGACTTGCCGGAGCCGGAGGCCCCCATGATCGCCACGTAGTCACCGGGCTCGACCTGGAGGGACACCCCGCGCAGGGCGTGCACCGCCGTCTCGCCCTCGCCGTAGACCTTCGTGGCGTCCCGTACGTCCAGAACCAGACTCATTGCCGCCCGCCCCCACCGAAACCGCCTCCGGCGGGGCGGATGCCGCCGCCACCGCCGAAGCCGGGGAAGCCCCCGGTCTGGCCGGTCGTCGAGGCCACCGGGCGCACCACCCGGTCACCTTCGTTCAGGCCAGAGACGATCTCGGTGCCGGTGGTCCCCTTGACCCCGGTCTCGACGACCTTCACGGTCTGCTTTCCGTTCTCCAGCACGGTCACCGTGCTGCGTCCACCGGCCGTGGTGATCACCGCCGACGGAAGTGTGAGGACGTTCTCGGCCCGGTCGATCACGACGCTGACCGAGGCCGTCTGCCCGAGCCTGACCTGATCGGGGATCTCGGTCAGCGCGATCGTGGCGGCATACTGCACGACGTTGTTCTCCGTCTGCGGCTGCGCCCCGATCAGCGCGACCTCACCGGCGGCCGTGACCCCCGGGATCGCGTCGAAGGTGATCGAGGCCGCCTGCCCGACCTTCAGCTTGGTCACGTCGGACTCGGTGAAGTTCCCGACGATCTGCAGCTTCTTCGGGTCGACGAGGTCGACGAACCCGCCCTCCTGCACCTGCGAGGGCCCGCCGACCGTCCCGCCGACGGCGGTCACGGTCCCGGCGAACGGCGCCTTGATCACCGTCCCCGCGAGCGTCCGCTTCGCGGCCTGATAAGCATTTTTCGCCTGGACGTATTGCGCATAACCCGAAGCCGTGTCGGTGTCACCGTCGGCCGCCGCGTCGAGGCTGGCCTTGGCCGAGTCGACGCCCTCCTGCGCGGTCTCGTCGTCGAGCCGCGCGAGCACCTGCCCCTTCTTCACCTTCTGCCCCGGTTCGACCTCGATCGAGTCGACGGTCCCCTGGGTGGCGAAATTCAGCGACCGGCTGCGGGAACTCTCCACCGCCCCCGACGCCGTCACGGCCGATTCGACGGTCCCCCGGGTGACACTCGTGGTCAGCACGTTCCCCGACTCCGCGGGCTCGCTGCCGCCCCCGAGGGAGCCCCAGGCCGCCCCGGCCCCGCCGAGGAGCAACACCCCCAGGGAGGCGTTCAGGATCAGCGCTCTGCGCTTCGTCGACAACTTCACAGGGATGGACACTGCCGGGTCAGGTTGGGAGGGCCCTCCGCCGGTCCTGAACGTTTCCTGTCAAGCGGTCACAGCCAACTCGCAGTTTCGCCTCAGCCAAGCATGACGCGGAGTCACCAGGATGGACGACCATGACCCGTACCCGGCTACGCGTCGGCGGCCTGACCCTGGCCGCCGTCGTTCTGGTGACCACAGGCGTGATCCTGACCAGGGAGGACCCTCAGTCCCTCTCGAACGTGGAACTCGTCGCCGCCCAGCGAGGCGACGTGACCTCGGTCGCGTCCGCGGCGGGCAACACCATCGACGACGGCATCCACGACCTGGCCTTCTCGACGGCCGGCACGGTCAAGAAGGTGTACGTCAAACTCGGCGACAGAGTCCGGAAGGGCGCCCTCCTGGCCCGCATCGACGACACGATCGCACGAGAGAACTACAACGCGGCGAAAGCGTCATTGGACGCGGCCCAAGACCAGCTAGATGACATCACCGGCTCAGGCTCGACGGGCGGCTCCTTCGCAGCCCCGACCCCCCAGAAGACGGGCCAGGCGAGTTGCCCGCCCACCGGAGGACAGCCGAGCGCACAGCCGTCGACCAGCCCGAGCGGCCGGCCGTCAAGCTCACCGAGCCCTTCGGGAAGCCCCCGGCCGTCGGCCCCGCCCAGCAGTCCCCCACCCTCGTCTCCGCCCCCGCCCCCGCCGTCCCCGTCTCCCTCTCCGTCGCCTTCCCCCTCGCCGTCTCCCTCTCCTTCGCCGTCCCCGTCGCCTTCGAAGGGCATCCGGGCCGCCGCGGTCTCGTTCACCAAGGTCACGAGCCCGTCGCCGTCGGCTTCGCCGATGTGGAAGCCGAGGCAGCAGGGTGAGGCGGAGGTCCACCTCGACCCGGCGGGCAAGCCGTCCGCATCGCCTTCCCCGTCCCCCTCGCCCACCGGCGCCGCCCCCACCGGCACCTCACAGCAGCCGCAGCAGAACTGCGACCAGGGAGGTCAGCAGCCCCAGCAGCAGCAGCGCCCCCAGGGCGGCGGCACCCAGTTCCCCCAGCAGAGCGGCGGCGGCGGACCCCAGATGACCGAGGCCGAAGCGGAAGCGGCCGTCACCAAGGCCACGAACGACCTGAACGCCGCCAAGGACGCCCTGAAGGGCGTCACCATCAAGGCCCCTGCGGCCGGTACGGTCCTCCAGATCAACGGCGTCGAAGGCGACCCCTACACCGAGGGAGCCTTCGTCAGTCTGGGCGACCTGAACGACCTCCAGGTCAAGGCCCTGTTCACCCAGTCGGACATCGGCTCCCTGAAAGCGGGCCAGCAGGCCACCATCACCCTGGGCAACGTCGAGGGCACCTACGAGGGCACCGTCACCCACATCGACCCCATGTCCACCACGACCGACCGCCTCGTCCAATACGGCGTCACGATCTCCTTCGACGACCAGCCCAAGGGCCTGCTGCTGGGACAGACGGCCACCGTCCAGGTAGTCACAGGCGCCGCACCGGGCGCGGTCTACATCCCGGCGAGAGCCGTCCAGAACAACATGGTCACCCTGTCCGACGGAGCGAAGCGCAAGGTCACCACAGGCGTCCGCAGCGACACCACCGTAGAGATCACCGCCGGCCTGACCGAGGGAGAAAAGGTAGAACTCCCAGGCGCCTCAGCCCTCAACGGCGAATTCCCGGACAGCACCTTCCCCGGCCTCTGAGCAGAGGCCGGGGGAACTGGACCGGACATCACGTCGCGGGTCTTTCCTCCAGCCGATCCCGTCGGAGCCGGCGTTCCACTGCGGCGTTCACGTAAGCCGAGAAGCCGTCGGCTCCGACCAGGTCGTGGATCGCGCGAACGTTGCCCGCGCGCAGCCACACGTCCACTGTGACCAAGGGGTCGGGATCCTGTTCAGGCACACCCGTACACAATCACGGCTCCAGTCGCAGCGTCACGCGGAAGGCCGCGCCCGCCCCCGGGGACGTCGTCACCGTCACCGTCCCCCCGTGCGCCTTCACCAGGGATGACACGATCGACAGTCCCAGCCCCGTCCCCGACGACTCGTCGTGGGTTCTAGCCGGATCCGCGCGGTAGAAGCGTTCGAAGACGCGGTCGGCCTCGTCGGCCGTCATTCCCGGGCCCTTGTCGGCGACCTCGACGAACGCCTCCTCCCCGCCCGCCCCCACGGTCACCGTCACCGGCACCCCGTCGGGCGTGTGGGTCAGCGCGTTGGACATCAGGTTCCCCACGACCTGCCGCAGCCGCACCTCGTCCCCGGACACGATGGGCGCCGTGGTCCCCTCGACCACGAGGGAGATCGACCGTCCAGGGGAAAGGATGCGCGCGTCCTGGACGGCGTCCCCGGCGATCGCCAGCAGATCCACCGGCTTCGACTGCAACGGACGCTGCTGGTCGAGGCGGGCCAACAGCAAAAGGTCCTCGACGAGGATGCTCATCCGTTCGGCCTCGCTCTCGATGCGGCGCATCAGGCGGGTCACGTCGCTCTGCGGGGCCTGGCGGTGGAATTCCGCGTAGCCGCGGATCGACGTCAAGGGTGTGCGCAGTTCGTGGGAGGCGTCGGCGACGAAGCGGCGCATGCGTTCCTCCGACTCTCGGGCGGCGGCCTCGGAGCGGGAGCGGTCGTCGAAGGCGCGCTCGATCTGGGTGAGCATCCCGTTGAGCGAGTGGGCCAGGCGGCCGACCTCGGTGCGGGGGTCCCGGTCGGGGATGCGGCTGCTCATGTTCCCGGCCGCGATCGATCCGGCGGTCTTCTCGATCTCCGCCAGTGGACGCAGGCTCCGGCGCACCAGCAGGATGCCCAGTCCGGCCGCCAGGCAGAGCACGACGGCACCGCCCAGGATGACGATCATCCCGAGTCTGGTCGTGATCTGGGTGACCCCGACGAGGCCGACGGCGGTCACCAGGGTTCCGCCACCGGGCAGCGGCACGGTCTTCACCCGCCACGACACGCCCTCCGACACGTGCGCGGTCGGGGCTCCGGGGGCCGGCAGGTCGGTGAGGGACGGCTTGCGGGTGACCGACTCACCGCTGGCCGACAGGCCGGGCGTGCCGTCGGGCTTGATCAGCTGGACGACACCCTCCGGCGGCAGCCGTTGCGCCGAGTAGACCAGGTCGCCGCCGTGGGCGAGGCGGCCGATGGTCTGGTCGCTGAGTTTGGTCACCTGTTCGTCGACGCGGTCGACCAGGTAGCTGCGGAGCAGGGAGACGCTGGCCGCGCCGATCACCAGCAGGGTCCAGGCGACCAGGGCGAGCATCGCCGCGATCAGCTTCGTACGCAGCGACACCCGGCTCATGTCACACCGACGTTCGCATCACGTAGCCGACACCGCGCAGGGTGTGGATGAGGCGAGGAGCCGACCGGCTGTCGATCTTGCGGCGGAGCACCGACACGTACGACTCCACGATCCCCGCGTCGCCCCGGAAGTCGTAGTCCCAGACGTGGTCGAGGATCTGCGCCTTCGACAGCACCCGTCCGGCGTTGGCCATGAAGTAGCGCAGCAGCTTGAACTCGGTCGGCGACAGCGGCACCGGGTTGCCCGACCGCCAGACCTCGTGGGACTCCTCGTCGAGTTCGATGTCGGCGAAGGTCAGCCGGGGCGGCGGCGCGGTGGGGTCGCCGGCGGTGCGGCGCAGCACGGCGCGGATGCGGGCGATGACCTCTTCCAGCGAGAACGGCTTGGTCACGTAGTCGTCGCCGCCGAGGGTCAGGCCGCGGATCTTGTCCTCCGTCGCGTCGCGCGCGGTGAGGAACAGGACCGGGGTGAACGTGCCGCCGCCGCGCAGCCTGCGGACGACGTCGAAGCCGTCCATGTCGGGCAGCATGACGTCGAGCACGATCAGGTCGGGCCGGTGGCGGGTCGCCGCGGCGACGCCGTCGGTGCCGCTGGAGGCGGTGCTGACGTCGAATCCCGCGTACCGGAGGCTCGCGGCCAGCAGTTCGAGGATGTTCGGCTCGTCTTCGACGATCAGCAGTCGGGCTTCAGGAGTCACTATGGGCATCTTCTCGGACGAGGGGGACGTACCTGAGCACTTTATGAAGGATCGCTTAAAGCTGCCGTCAAATCAGCCACATGCCGGGCGATGGCGAAGCTGGAAGTCGCCGCCGGGGAGGGCGCGTTGCGCACGATCAGCACCCGTCCGTGCCGGTCGATGGCGAAGTCGTCGATCAGCGTGCCGTCGCGTCCGACCGCCTGGGCCCGCACCCCGCTCTCCGCCCTGACCAGGTCGCCCGCGGTGAGCGCGGGGACGTAGCGGCGGGCCGCCCTGAGGAACGCCGACGGCCGCAGGGAGCCGTTCAGCTCGCGCAGGCCGGTCAGCCAGTGGCGGCGGGCCATCCTCCTGGTGCCGGGCCAGGCCAGGATCCGGGCCAGTTCGCGAACCCGCACGTCACGCCACGAGTAGCCCTCCAGCGCCAGCGCCATCACCGCGTTGGGGCCGACCAGCACCTCGCCGTCGATCCGCTTCGTCAGGTGGACGCCGAGGAAGGGGAACCTCGGGTCGGGTACGGGGTAGATCAGGCCCCTGACCAGGTCTTTCGCCGGGCCCGCCAGCCGGAAGTACTCACCGCGGAACGGGACGATCCGGAGGTCGCCCCTGCCCGCGAGGGCGTCGGTGCCCAGTCCGGCGCAGACCACCAGGCGATCGAACCGGAGATTCCCCGCTGCCACGGCCGTGGCCGACTCGTGGATGGCCGATACGGGGTGCGAGAGCCGTACATCCAAATTGGCGGCGAGATGCCGGGCTACGGCGGGAAAGTCCGCGACGGCGGTGTGCGGAGAATGCACGGCGCCGACACCGACCGCATGGGGTTCGATCTCGCGGAGGCCGAGAGCGTCAAGCTCCGAAATATCCGGTACGCCGTTCGCCCGCGCCCGGTCCGCGATCTCCCGCAGCCCCGCCCGCTCGGCGCGCGTCGAGGCGATCACGAGCTTGCCGACCTCGTCGTAGGGCAGCCCGTGCTCCCGGCAGTAGTCGCGCAGCAGCGCGACGCCCTCACGGCACAGCCGCGCCTTCAAAGACCCTGGCCGGTAATAGATCCCGGCGTGGACGACCCCGCTGTTGTGCCCGGTCTGGTGGGCGGCGACGTGGTCTTCCTTCTCCAGCACCGTCACCTCGGCGCCCCGGGAGGTCAGTTCGCGCGCCACCGCGAGCCCGAGGATGCCGGCTCCGACGACCCCGATCTTCATGCCCTGATTGTCACACATTCGTGGTCGAACTCACGTTCGGTTAGAGTGGGTGACGTGTACGTTCCTCCGGGATGGCCGACCGAGGTACCCCCTCCGGGTAGCCCCGACTGGCAGACATCGGCGGTCAACTGGCTGCTCGACGCCGTGCCGCCCGACTACCGCGCCTACGGGGTGCTGCGCCGCCATCCGCTGGCGCTGGCCCGGATGGCGGGCCACACCGTGCGGGCCCAGGTGGAGGGCGCGCGGGCCGGTTACCGCGACGCCGCCGTCGACCTGAAGGAACACCTGCCGCCCCATGTGGTCGAGGCGGTCTTGGAGGTCTACCGCCGCGAGGGCCCCAGACTGGTGGCCCTGGCGGCCTCGATCGCCCTGGTCGAACGCGCTCTGCGGGGCGAGGAGTTCGTCGAACGCTTCACCGCAGACCCCGGATCGCCGCGCCGACCCGCTTGACGTCGCGGATCCGGCTCTCATACGTCGCCCCGACCAGCAGCAACAGCAGCCCGCCCGCCGCCATCGGCACCCACCGGGGCACCAGCAGCACCAGATCGACCACCCACGGCGCGATCTCGTGGACGGTCACCGCCGCCAGCGTGAACCCGCCGAGCACCGCGGGCGCCTGGAGCCGCTTCAACGCCCCGACCACGAGCACGACCAGCGCGACCAGGCCCAACGCCAGCGGCCGCACCCACCCTTCGGGCTGGTCGTAGAGCACGAACAGGCTCGGCAGCAGCGTGAACGTCAGCCCCGCGCCATAAGCCCGCCACGACGACGCGCTCCGCGCCTTCCACCACCCGAAAGCGAGCAGCACCACCGAGAACGGCGCCGTATAGGCCTCGACCAGCGTGACGTCGTCGGCGTAGAGCCGCGACCACGAGGCGAGTAGCAGCAGCGCGGTGGCGAGATAGGCGACGTTCCCGCGCTCCTTGCGCAGCGCGACCCCGGCCGCGATCACTCCGGCCGTGGCGGCGGCGAGACTGAACGTCCTCAGGTCGTGGACGAGCACGAGCCCCGCCAGCCCGACGACCCCGGCCCCGATCTCGGTGACCCGCCAGGGCGCCGCGGCGGCGGCCACCGCGAGCAGCACGAACGGGAGGAACCGGGCCTCCTGCCCCGCCGACAGCCAGACCGCGACCGCGAACCCACCGGCATAGATGACGGCCACGTTGGCCGCCCAGACGCGCAGCTTCGCGTCCTTGAAGGCGACCCACCCGGCGATGAGGGCCAGCGCGGGCAGGACGATCAGCGTGCCCGTCTCACTGACCAGCCCCCACACCGTGGCGACGACCCCGATCGCCAGCGCCAGCCAGACGTAGGAGGCCACCATCACCGAGGCCGACGCGACAGTCAGCGCGAGCAGCACCATCAGCATGTACACATAGGGCAGATCGAACACCGGCGGCACGAACGCGACCGTCACCACACCCGCGATCACCGCCGCCATCCGCTGCTTGACGGTCAGCGCCAGCACCACCGTGACCAGCACCATCAGCACCAGATCCGGCACACTCGGGATCCACTCGGCCCGGCTCAGGAAGTCGCCCGCGCCGAGGCTCAGCCCGCTCGACCAGACGCCCCGATCGGGTCCGCGCAGCACGACGGCCACGGGCACCAGCACGATGAGCGAACTCACCGCCCCGACACCCAGCGCCGTGACCCTGGCCTCCTTGCGCAGCGCCAGCGCGAAAGCGCCCGCGATCGCCGGAAGGACCACGACGGCCCACTCGTCCGGGACGACCACCATGACCGGCGTCCGCACCGCGAACACCCCCGCGAGAACACCGCCGATGATCGGCACCAGCGGATACTTCTTCGCCCGCAGCGCCATGAACCCCGCCTCGACGGCGGCCACCGCGAGCAGGGCGCCGTAAGTGGAGGCCGTCGACAGGTCGTCGAGATACCCGGTCGTCCGGAAGAGCGCGACAATGCACCCGAGAACCCACGTCGCGAAGAGCCCCGCCAGCGCGACCTTCTGCCGCGTGCTCAGCCACAGGGCGATGTCGATCGCGGCCGTCAGGATCAGCGCCCCGGCGGCGTGCGCCTGGGTCTGGTCGGCGCTGAGGATGATCAGCGGGAACTGGGCCAGCCCGATCGCGACCGGAAGCGGCAGCGAGAGCCTGGCCACCGGTCCGTAGACCCCGAACACCACCGCCGCCAGCGCGATCAACCCCGCCGTGTACGACAGCGCCCCCACCCGGCCCTCGAACCAGACCTGGTAGGCGGCGTACCCGTCGAGCAGGAACAGCGCCACGCCGAGGATCGCGAGCGTCTCGGCGGTCGCCTTGAGCCCTCGCTTGACCAGGACAAACGGCGCCGCGAAGGTGAGCGCGGTGAACCCGAGCAGAATCGCGGCCCGCCCCCCGATCCCCACGGACCCCCAGCTCACGATCGTGAACACCACGGCGGCCACGACGAGCAGCAGCCCACCGAGCCCGAGCAGCAGATTCCTGACAGTGGACGGGGACATCTCCCGCTTAGGCGGCATCGGCTGACCGGCGAATCCCCCCGGGTGGCCCGCCTGGGTTTCGGCCGAGCCGCTCGCCGGGCTGCTTGCCGACGCCTGGGCCCCCGCGGTCCAAGCGTCGGCCGGCTGGTTCTCTCCGGCGGCGCGGAGTGCGGTCAGCAGTTCCGTTCTCCGGCCGAGCAGCCGGGCCTCGCGCCCCCGCAGATCGTTCAGGGCGAGGTCGAGCTGCCAGAGCTCAGCCGCGATCGGGCCGTGCAGCGGAAGCTCGCAGGCCGGGCATCGGCGTGGTGACCCGTCGAGCGGGGCACCGCAATCGGGGCAGGCTGGAGAGCCGGCGGTGTGCATACGGGAACGATCCCGCGTAAGCCCACGTGGGCGCTATGGAGCACCTACTCAATTCGCGGTGAGTATCCCGGTATGTGAATTACAAAGAAGCCCCGGTCTACCGCCCGGCCCATCGGGCGATGCCGAAGATGATCCCGATCGCCCCCACCGCCACGCCCAGCCACAGGGCGATCATGAACCCGCCGCCCGTCTCCTGCGACTCGGAGGCCACCGGTTGCGCCGCCGGGCTCGCCTTCGTGGCCTCGGGGGTCGGCGACGGGCTCGGCTTGGCGCTCTCCGGCAGGGGGACCCGCACGACCGGACTGTGCTCCCCCTCGGAGCCCGTCAGCAGCGACTTCCCGTCGGCGGAGTAGGTGATCGACTCGGACTGGCGCAGCATGGGCATCCCGACCCCGGAGATCTCGTCGTCGATCTTCCGGTAGAGGGTCGCCGAGAAGTAGGTCCGCACCACGAAACTCGACCCGTCGGGCGCGAAGGCCGCGTCGGTGGCCATTGTCGGAGCCGACCCCACCCGCTTCAGGACATTCACCCGATCGGTCCGCAGCTGCTTGGGCGCGGCGTAGATGAGCCCGTCGAACTCCTTGGTCACGATGTAGAGCCGCCCCGTGCGGGGATCGACCATCAGGCCCTCGGCGTTGCGCGCCCCGTCGGCATACCGGAACCGGTAGCGGACCGCGTCGATGGCGCCCCCGCGCAGCCGGTTCGGCTCGGTGACCTTGTAGACGGAGATGTCCTGCCAGGCCCCGTCGAGGTTGTCCCCGATATCCCCGAAGAACAGCACCCCGCGCCCCGACCGGTCACGATAGGCCGCCATGCCCTCCCAGTCGCGGGCCTCGGCGTTCCTGATCGTGTACGCCGCCTTGGTCCGCCCAGTGGAGGAGTCGACGGCGTAGAAGACGGGCGCCGCCGCGCTGTCGTTGTGTGTGTAGATGATCCCGGGGTGCGTGGGCGAGACCGCCAGCCCGCTCGACTCGGTGATCCGCGCATCGGCGAACTCGAACAGCTCATCGTCGTCGGCCTGCGCCGGAACCGCCCACACGAGCAGGATCAACGCCGCCAGCGCCATCCCCCGAAAAGTCCACCCCATAGAGACATCCTGCCTTGTCTGATGGTCGCGCCTCCGGAAGCGAGGGCTTGGCTGGAGTCCACTCCAGGTTCCTAAGGTGGGAAGCATGGACTACGCGCAGCTCGGTCGTACCGGACTCAAGGTCAGCAAGCTCTGCCTGGGCACGATGAACTTCGGCCCGCAGACCACGGAGGAGGACTCCTTCGCGATCATGGATCGCGCCCATGAGCTGGGCATCAACTTCTTCGACACCGCCAACGTCTACGGGTGGAAGAAGGGCGAGGGCGTCACCGAGCAGATCATCGGCCGGTGGTTCGCCCAGGGCGGCGGCCGTCGTGAGAAGACCGTCATCGCCACCAAGCTCTACGGCTCGATGGGCGACTGGCCCAACGAGACCTTCCTGTCGGCGCTGAACATCCGCCGCGCCTGCGACGCCTCGCTGAAGCGCATGCAGACCGACTACATCGACGTCTACCAGGCCCACCACGTCGACCGGAACACCCCGTTCGAGGAGTTCTGGGAGGCCATGGAGGTGCTCCGCCAGCAGGGCAAGATCCTCTACGTCGGCTCCTCGAACTTCGCCGGCTGGCACATCGCCAAGGCCCAGGAGACCGCCAGGCGCCGCAACTTCCTCGGCCTGGTGAGCGAGCAGTCGAAGTACCACCTGCTGGAGCGCTCGGTCGAGCTCGAGGTCCTGCCCGCGTGTGAGGACTACGGCCTGGGCGTCATCCCCTGGAGCCCGCTGGCCGGTGGCCTCCTCGGCGGCGTCCTCCGCAAGATCGACAAGGGCCGCAGCGCCAACCCCGACCAGATCGAGGCCCTGGAGAAGGTCCGCCCGCAGATCGAGCAGTGGGAGGCCTTCTGTGACGACCTGGGCGAAGACCCGGCCAACACCGGCCTGGCCTGGCTCCTCCACCAGAAGGCGGTGACCGCCCCGATCATCGGCCCGCGCACCGCCGACCAGCTCAACGGCTCCCTGCGAGCCCTGGAGATCAAGCTCGACGACAAGGCCCTGGCCCGCATCGACGAGATCTTCCCCGGCCCGGGCGGCACCGCCCCCGAGGCCTACGCCTGGTAGATCAGGTTCCCGGCGGCGGGGACACCGACCCACGTCCCCGCCGCTCCGGCGCGCGAGGCCCCGTCGCCGGTGAGAAGGGGTGAACCGTCACGCAGCGTCTGGCGCTCTTCGATCTGGACAACACACTGGTGGATCGGGCGGCGGGGCTGCGCCTGTGGGCGGCCGAATTCTGCGCGGGGCGTGACATCGACGCCCGTGAGGTCGAATGGATCGTGGCCGCGGACGGGGACGGCCTCGTACCGAAGATCGAATTCTTCACCCGGCTCCGGGAGAGACTCTCCCTGCCCGACTCCGTCGCGGAGCTGGAGGCCCAATATCGCCATCGCCATCCGGCCCTGATCCCGGCCGTCCCGGGGGCCCTGGCCGGGCTCGCCCGGTTGCGTCACGCGGGATGGAAGATCGGCCTGGTCACCAACGGCCTCGCCGACATTCAGCTGGCGACGATGACCCACACCCGAGTGGCCGGGCGCGTCGACGGCTGGGCGATCTCCGGAGCGGAGGACGTCCGCAAACCGGAACAGAGGCTGTTCGAACTCGCCGCCGGACGATGCGGTCTGGCCCTGACCGGGGGCGGGTGGATGGTCGGCGACAGCGTGACGGCCGACATCGACGGCGGGCGGGCCGCCGGTCTACACACGGTCTGGGTCAGCCGCGGCCGCCTCTGGCCGGAAGCGACCGGCGAGCCCGATCACATCGTGGTCGACGCCGCCGAGGCCATCAGGTGGTTGCTGACACGGTAGGCACGGGTCATTGGAGGAGTGCGCCCGCGACGACGAGCAGCATGAGCACACCGAGCACGGTCGGTAGCAGCCAGCGGCGGGGACGGTCCACGGCGTCGAGCCTAGCCAAGCTCATGGGGTGCCGCTGACCGTCGTCAGACCGCGACCGAAGCGGCGGCGGGGTTGAGGGCCACGGTTTTGCGGGCCGCGACCAGTTTCGTGACCAGCAGGGCCAGCGCGACCCCGGTCAGGCTGAGCAGGCCGGAGACCAGGATGCCGACCCGCGGACCGGCCAGTTCGGCGATCCAGCCGATCAGCGGGGCGCCGATCGGCGCTCCGGCGGTGAAGACGAGAACGTAGATTCCCATGACCCGGCCGCGCATCTCGCTGGAGGCCCCGAGCTGCAGGGTCGAGTTCGCGGTCGTCTGGACGGTGATCATCGCCAGCCCGGCCGGGACCAGCGCCACCAGGAACGCCCAATATCCGGGGCTGAACGCCGCCGCGATCTGGAACAGCCCGAAGGCCACACCCCCGATGATCAGCGTGCGCCGCGACGGGGTCACCCGCCGGGCGGCCTGGAGCGCCCCCACGACGGCCCCGATGGCGAACGCGCTGCTCGCGATGCCGAACGCCGACGCCCCCGAGTCGAACACCTCGGTCGACATGAGCGCGATCGACGTGCTGAAACTCTGCGCGAAGACGGCCACGAAGGCGACCATGAGCACCGGCAGCAGCAGGTCGGGGTTGCCGAACACGTAGCGCAGGCCCTCTCTGGCCTGGCCCTTGCCGCGTTTGACCGGCTCCGGGGTGCGGAGTTCGGCCTTGCGCATCAGCAGCATCCCGCCGATGGTGAACGCGAAGGTGAGGGCGTTGGCCAGGAACAGCGGCCCGGTGCCGCCCAGCCAGTTGATCAGCAGACCGGCGACGGCCGGGCCGACCACGCGGGCCAGGTTGAACGAGGAGCTGTTCAGCGCGATGGCGTTCGACAGGTCGTCGCGGCCGACCATCTCGACCACGAACGACTGCCGGGTGGGCACCTCGATGCAGGCCAGCAGGCCGAGGGTGAAGGCCATGACGTAGACGTGCCAGACCTCGGCGTTTCCGGTGACGGTCAGCACACCCATGGCCAGCGCCAGCAGCGCCATCAGCGTCTGCGCGGTCATCAGCAGCCGCCGCTTCGGGAACCGGTCGGCCAGCACGCCGCCCCACATCCCGAACAGCATGATCGGCAGGAACTGGAGCGCCACCGTGATGCCCAGCGCGGTACCCGACCCACCGGTCAGGCTCAAGACGAGCCAGTCCTGGGCGGTGCGCTGCATCCACGTGCCGACATTGGAGACCACAGAGCCGGAGAGGAACAACCGGTAGTTGTAGTTACGCAACGACCGGAACATGCCGGATTTTTCCGACGGATCACCGGAAGCCGAGGGAGCCTCGATCGCCACCTCGGAGCCGAGTTCCCCAGCCGAAGCGGCTTCAGCCTCCACCCCCGACCCGACCTCATTTTTGGCCCTTTCCCCCGGACGCGCCTCCTGGCCAGACCCGGCCTTGGCCTTCCGGCCTGCCGAGATCCCGGCGATCGAGCTCCCGGAAGCTCCGGCCGATGCCGGGCCGGGCGCGGTGGTCGGAGTCGGGCCGGACTCCCGAACCGGCCCCACTCCCGTCCACTTCGCCAGATCCGCCGCGGTGCGCAGGCGTCTCACATTTGGGAGAGCTTCTCCAGGATCGGGGCGGCCTGGCGCAGGATCGCCTTCTCCTCCGGAGTCAGTTCGCCGAGGCGCTGGGCGAGCCAGGCCTCCTTGCGGCGGCGCTCCTCTTTCAGCAGGGCCTCGCCCGCCGGGGTGACCGACAGGGTCACCTGACGACGGTCGGTGGGGTGGGGCGAGCGGGCCAGCAGGCCGCGTTCCTCCAGATGGGTGACCACCCTGGTCATCGAGGGAGGTTGCACCTTCTCGTGGTCGGCCAGTTCGCCGGGGGTCATCGTGGTGTGCCGCTCGACGGCGGCCAAGGCCGCGAGCTGCGTGGGCGTCAGGATGTGGCCCGTGGCCTGTTTGCGCAGGCGACGGGTCAGCCGCGCCAGCGACACGCGCAGCGCGGACGCCAGGCCGGCGTCGCTGCGCAGGTTCGCAGCCGGTTCCGTTTTCTGAGGATTCGTTAGCATGAGTCATTACCTTTGCTAACTATATGGCAGTCCGTGGAATTCCTCCACCGGGATACCTTCCCCTAAAGCAGAGGCACGGCCCCCCAGGATGGGAGACCGTGCCCGAAAAATAGCAGGTCAGGCGCAGGCGTAACCCGACGCCGTCGAGGTGTCGCTGGTCGGACGCGCCACCTGGAACCCGAACGTCGTGCTCGCGCCGGAGCCGAGGTTGCCGTTGTAGTTCGCGTTACGCGCCGTCACCGTGTTGCCCGACACCGTGAGGGTGGCGTTCCACGAGCCGACGAGGGTGTGGCCCGACGGCAGGGTGAAGGTCACCGTCCACGAGGTGCGCGCGGAGCTGCCGTTGGTCACGGTCACCGGCTGCACGACGTAGCCGCCGCCCCACTGGGTCTGCACCGTGGCGGCGACGGAGCAGCCGCCGGAGGTGCCGCCCGTGGTGGTGAAGGTCACCGACGACGAGTTCGACGACAGGTTGCCCGCGCCGTCACGCGCCCGGACGTAGACCGTGTACGCCGTCGAAGCGGTAAGGCCACTTAAAACCACAGAGTTGGTGGTGGACGTCGCGATCTGCGTACCGCCCGAGTTGTAGACGTTGTAACCCGCCAGACCCGAACCACCCGAGTCCGTCGACGCCGTCCACGACAGGGTCGCGCCCGACGAGGTGATCGACGAGGCGGCGGGGGTGCCCGGGGTGGTGGGCGCGGTGGTGTCGCTGCTGCCGCCCGTGGTGGTGAACGTGGTGGAGGTCGAGTTCGACGACAGGTTGCCAGCGCCGTCACGCGCCCGGACGTAGACCGTGTAGGCCGTCGAAGCCGACAGACCCGTCAGGCTCACCGAGTTCGTGGTCGAGGTCGCGATCTGCGTACCGGCGGAGTTGTAGACGTTGTAACCCGCCAGACCCGAACCACCCGAGTCGGTCGACGCCGTCCACGACAGGGTCGCACCCGAGGAGGTCACGTTGGACGCGGTCGGGGCGCCCGGCGTGGTCGGAGCGGTGGTGTCGACCGGTGTGGTGCCGTCGTCGAGGGCGTTGTGGACCGCCGTGTACGACGGCTTCTGGCTGTAGTTGTTGTCGTAGAGGAGCGCGAAGCCCTCACCGGGGAAGGTGTCCGGGACCCAGGAGTACTTGTCGGTGAAGCCCCAGATCGTCACGCCGGCGCAGGCCGTGACCGCCAGGCAGGCGTTCACCACGTTGGTGTAGTAGGTGGCCTGCTGGGTGTCCTTGGCCGTGGTGCGGGAGCCCTGGATACGGACGTCGAGCTCGGTGATCCTGACCTGGACGCCGAGGTTGGCGAACCGCTGGAGGTTCTGCTGGAGGTCGTTCGGGAAGCCGTACTGGGTGGAGAGGTGGGCCTGGAAGCCGACGCAGTCGACCGGCACGCCCTGCGAGCGCAGCTGCGAGACCAGGTTGTACATCGCGGTGCTCTTGGCGTTGATGCCCTCGACGTTGTAGTCGTTGATGCACAGGCGCGCGTTGGAGTCGGCGGCACGGGCCGACCGGAAGGCGTCGGCGATGTAGCCGGAGCCCAGCGTGTTGTACCAGAACGACTGGCGGAAGCTGCCGTCCTCGTTGAAGACCTCGTTCACCACGTCCCACGAGGTGACCGTGGCGTTGTTGGCGTAGCGCCCCACGACGGTCGCGATGTGGTCGCTGATGGCCGTGCGCATGTTGGCGGCCGACAGGCCCTGCACCCAGCCGGGGGTCTGCTGGTGCCAGATGAGGGTGTGGCCGTGCACCTGCGCGTTGTTGGCGGTGGCGAAGTTGACGATCTGGTCGGCGCCGGAGAACGTGTACTGGCCGTCGTTCGGCTCGGTGTCGCTCCACTTCATCGCGTTCTCGGCGGTGATCTGGTTGAACTCGGTCTGCGCGATGTTCCGGTACGCGGTCTCGTTCGCCAGCGGCGAGGTCGCCAGCGCGGTGCCGATGAACTTGCCGCGAGCCTGGGCGTGCACGCGTAACGCCGCGTCGGCGGACGCCGGGGTGGCGACGAGCACCGTCGCGGCGGCCGAGGCGAGGGCGAGGGCCGCCGCCGCCAGAGATCGCCATTTCAAGGAACGCACTGGATCTCCTCTTTCCGAAACCTTTCGGTAACGCTCGTGTCGCACGGAAGGCTAGGATCGGCCGGTAGAGCGGTCAATGAACCGACCGTGCGACAGAGAGAGATCCAGCAAACTATCGACTCATATCTGAAACTTTCAGAACCCGAACAGGATCTTGATCGGGCCGAGTGCGAAGTAGATCGTGAACAGCACGGCCACCAGCCACATCAGCGGGTGCACCTCGGAGGCCTTGCCCTTCGCGGCCTTGATGAGCACATACGTGATGAACCCGGCCCCGATGCCGTTGGCGATCGAATAGGTGAACGGCATCAGCACGATCGTGAAGAACGCCGGGATCGCGATCTCCAGATCGGTGAAGTCGATCTCCCTGATCGAGGTCATCATCAGGAAGCCGACGACCACGAGCGCGGGCGCCGCGGCCTCGTACGGAATGATGTTGACCAGCGGCGCGAGGAACATCGACGCGAGGAACAGCAGACCGGTGACCACCGAGGCGAGCCCGGTGCGCGCGCCCTCGCCGACACCCGACGCCGACTCGATGTAGGTCGTGTTCGACGACACCGACGCCGCGCCACCGGCGGCCGCCGCGATCGAGTCGACCAGCAGGATCTCGCGGGTCTTGGGCAGCGTGCCGTCGTCCTGCACCAGGTTGGCCTGCTTGCCGACGCCCACGATGGTGCCCATCGTGTCGAAGAAGTCGGTGATCAGCAGGGTGAAGACCAGCAGCACGGCCAGCACGACCGACAGCTTGGTGAACGCGCCGAACAGGCTGAACTGGCCGATCAGCGAGAAGTCGGGCAGCGCGAAGATCTGGTCGAAGCTCGGCAGCGAGGGCACGTTGAGGCCCCAGCCCTGCGCGTTGACCTTGTCGCCGTCGACCGCCGGGCCGATGTTCCCGATCGCCTGGACGATGATCGCGAAGATCGTCGCGCCGACGATGCCGATCAGGATCGCGCCCTTGACCTTGCGGGCCACCAGCAGCGCGGTGCCGAGCAGGCCGACCACGAACACCAGGATCGGCCAGCTCGTCAGCCCGCCGCCGATGCCCAGTTCGAGGGGCGGCGCCGGGGCGGCCGTCTTGCGCACGAACCCGGCGTCCACGAAGCCGATGAGCGCGATGAACAGGCCGATGCCCACCGAGATCGCGGTCTTCAGGCTCGCCGGGATGGCGTGGAAGACGGCCGTCCGGAACCCGGTCAGCACCAGCACCAGGATCACCAGGCCCTCGAGCACGACCAGGCCCATGGCGTCCTCCCAGGAGACCTGGGAGGCGATGCCGTAGGCGACGAACGCGTTGAGACCCAGGCCCGCCGCCAGGGCGAAGGGCACATTCGCCACAAAGCCCATGAGGATGGTCAGCAGACCGGCCACCAACGCCGTCGCCACGGCGATCAGCGACAGATTGGGCGCGGACCCGTCTCCGAGGAACTGACCGTCCGCGTCCTGGACGAAGCCCAGGATGATCGGGTTGAGCACGACGATGTACGCCATCGTGAAGAACGTGGCCAAACCACCACGAACCTCTGCGCCAACCGACGAACCGCGATCCGAGATCTTGAAGTACGTGTCGAGGAAACTACTGCTTTGGGGGGTTTTGACGTCGCTCACGTGCGCAGAGTGACACCCCTTACCAGCAGGGAAAAGACCCAGGTCGCCTACGTGACTTTTTCGTTGCGGTTTCGTACGCACCCCGCGTCGAACCTCACGTGGGCCGGTTGTGACCTGCCGGATTTAGGCTGACAGTGTGACCCAGCAAAGGCGGCCAGATCCAGAGCCCCTCAAGACCAACGACACCGCCACGATCACGGTTGGCATCGTCCTGTGGGCGATCGCGCTGATCGTCCTGCTCGTCGTCCGGCCCGACCAGAGCTGGTATCCGTGGACGTGCGTGGCCGGCATCGGCATGGGCTTCTTCGGGCTCTGGTTCGTCCGGCGGCGTGACCAGAAGATCAGGAGGTCCGCTTCAGCAGCAGCGTCACGAAGCCCAGAACCCCGCGATACCCCTTGAGCCACATGTCGCGGTGGGCCAGCGCCGCCGCCCGCGCGGCGTCGCCGTCGGCGCCGGGGTGGTCGGTCGCCCAGCGCAGCAGGCTGCCCGTCCACGACCACTCGTAGTCGTCCCACTCGGACAGTTCGCTCGTGTAGGCGTAGACCGTGGCGTAGCCCGCGCTCTCGGCGCGCTCGACGGTGCCGGCCAGGTCGGCGTACTCCCCTGGCTCGGCGCCCAGCGTGATCAGCGTCTCGGCGTTCGGCGGGACCTCCCAGAACCCCTCGCCGATCAGCGCCAGGCCGCCCGGCTTGAGGTGCTCCTTGACCGCCCGCGCGGTCTCCACCAGGCCGCCGTAGGCGTGGGTGGCGCCCACGCACATCACCAGGTCGTAGAGGCCGCCCCTGAAGTCGGCGGCGGCGGTCTGGTGCAGCGCGAGCTGGTGGTCGAGGCCCTGCTGCTCGGCCATGATCCGGCAGGACTCCAGGCCCTCGCGCGAGAGGTCGACCGCGTCGGCGGTGGCGTCTTCGTGCATGGCCAGCGCGCGGAGCGTCCACACGCCGTGGCCGCAGCCGAGGTCGAGGACGCGCGGCTGGCTGCCGAGCTTGGCCCGCCGCAGGATGCGGGTGACGGTCTGCCCGCTCACGGGAGCGGCGATCGGGTGGTCGGTGTGCGCTATGTGACTGATCAGATGACGTTCCACCCGACCACCCTGCCATTTCCTAGGCGTCGAGGTCCGCTTCCGCCAGCAGCAGCGGCACCCTTTCCGGGTCGCGCAGCAGCGCCTCGACCGCGAGCCGGTCGCTCCACTGCCCGGCCGCCCAGGCGAGCCCGCGCGCCAGCCCCTCGACACCACTGGCGTGCACGCGCCCCTCGACGAACCGCCAGGGCACCGGCCTGCCGTCGACGAGCAGCTCTTCATGCTTCGTGTACGAATTGGGCGCGTCGGGAAGCAGCCTGCGCACCTGCGGGGGCACCGGCGCGTCGGCGCCCGTGGAGGTGACGTCGCCGGTGACGACCTCGCCGACGAGCGGCAGGTCGAGCACCTCGGACAGCGCCTCGGCCTGGTCGAACCCGACCAGCACGAGCGGCCGGTCGGCCACCAGCGCGAGCAGGTCGGGCGCCTCGACGACGACCGGTTCGAGCTCGCCGTCGACGTCGGCGACCACGATCTCGCCGTTCAGCACCGCCCGGACCGCCGACGGAGGGCTCACCCGGTCGGGCGCGACCTCGGCCAGCGCCTTCCACAGCGCCCGGAGCTGGGCCCGGTCGACCGGCAGCGACGCGTCGGCCATCAGGTCGAGGAGCTCCTCGGGGCCGCCGTGGGAGGCCAGCAGGTCGGCCAGGGTCGAGCGCACGCCGATCATCGTGAGGGCGGCCTCGTCGGCGACGGGGGGCGCGTCGGCGTACAGCCCGAAGAGAAGGGGGTCGGCCGACGGCAGCCGCAGGGCGGTCGGCGCCTTGCCGCCGATCACCGGATGATGCGCCAGCCACCAGGCCGTGTACGACGGCACCTCGTGGACCTCACCGTTGGCCACCACCCGGAACGGCTGGAGGGCGGCCCGCAGCGGCGGCCGGGCCAGCAGCGGCAGCGCGGCGGCCCAGTCGGCGACGTATTCGAGGTCGCGGACGGCGGTGAACTCGCGCGCCACGGGCGGCACGTCGAGCTCGGGCAGCAGGTCGAGGATGGCGTCGAGCCACTCGTCTTCGCGGTCGAGGTCGTGGTCGCAGTCGTTCTGGTCGAGCACGACGTCGGAGTCGTTGACCACGGCGAAGCCGTCGAGCACCCCGGCCGCGGCCAGCACCCGCGAGCCGAACTTCTCGACCAGGTCGGGCGCCGCGAACGGGGCCTCCTGGTCGATCAGCCTGGCCAGGTCGCCGCCTTCGAGCAGCAGGTCACCGGCGGCGTAGACCTCGCCGTCGGCGCCCCGCAGCGCCAGCGTGGCCAGCCAGGGCGCCTCACCGGCGGTCAGCCCGGCGGCGTCGACCAGCGCCAGCACCGCCTGCGCGACCGGCTCGGGATCGGCCGACCCGGCCGACTCGGTGACGGCGGCGTGGGTGAGCGGGTCGTCGAGGACGGTGCGCGGCGTCGCCTCGGCCGCGCCGAGGCGCAGCAGCAGCGGGTGGGCGGCGTCGGGGTGGACGATCCGCAGCCCCAGCGGCGCCAGCAGCGAGGCGTCGAGCGCCTTCTCCCCGTCGGTCATGACGAGCGTGCCCCGGGCGCCCCGGACCAGCCGGCCATCGGCCAGCGGGACCGCCACGGCCCCGACCGCTTCGAGGTCGTCGGCCGGGATCACCTGGTAGAGCGCCCGCCACCAGGCCGGTTCGCGGTCTTCCACGGCGTCGCCGGAGAGCATGTCGATCACGTCGGCGAGCTCGACCCGGCGGATGCCCAGCCCCGGCAGCGCGTGGTGGCGCACCGGCCACCCCGAGGGCAGCAGCCCCGGCACCATCTCGGCCACCATGGTCAGGAACTCACCGGGCCCGGCCACCACGCGGGCGTCGCGCCCGGCGATGACCAGCTCTTCTTCGTCGGCGAGGGAGACCGGCGTCAGGCCGTCGGCCACCCGCCGCGAGTTGACGATCTCGGCGTAGCGCTCCGAGGGCTCCTCAGGTGCCGAGATCGCGGGCAGCAGCGGCAGGTCGGGCAGCAGGGTGAGGATCTCGCTGCGGATCGCCGCGTCGAGGTCGCCCTTCGCCAGCACCTGGGGCACCAGATCAAGCAGCCGGGGTGTACGCGGCAGCGACCGCAGCAGGTCGCAGTAGACCTCGGCCGAGCGGCGTACCAGGAAGTCGGTCAGCGGCCCCGAGGCGACGTGGCGCCGGTCGGTGGCCAGCGGGAACGTCGCGATCAGCAGCGCGGGCAGGTCGAGCGGCTCGTCGGAGGGCGTCGGCGCGTGCACCGACGACGGCACGTCCTTCGGCAGCGGCAGCGCCTCACCGGCCCGGCGGGCCTGGTCGCCCCACGCGCGGGCCTGGCCGTGGGCCACCGCCCCCGCGATCGGAACCGCCCAGCGCACCTGCCAGAACGGACGTGCCCGCTCCTCGGTCGGCCGGTCGGCGAACAGGTCGCCCACCTGCTCGGGCGTGAACTCGCCGGAGGCCTCGACGACGTGCCACCCGGTGGCGGTGACGCTGCGCCAGACCCCGTCGAGCTCGATGTCGATCGCCGACAGGGCGGGCATCACCAGCGGCAGCGCCGGGCTGGTCTCCTCCAGCATCCGCCGGACGGCGTCTTCCGCGGCGGGGTTGCGGAGCGGGAGGCGTACGACGGAATCGAAGCCCTCGGGGACCGTCAGCTCGGCCGGGAACGGCAGCCGGAGCAGCGGCACATGGCCCTCGCGCCCGGCCAGCTCGGTCTCCAGAGCGGGGATCGCGGCGACCAGCTCGGTGGTGAGCTCGCGCGACCAGCGCACCCCGCCGGTCGCCCGCGAGGCGATGGCGGGCTCGTCGCTGACCGAGACCACGGCGGCGAAGCCGACGCCGAACCGCCCGGCCGCACCGGCCTCGTCGCGCTTGCCGGAGACCCGGAGCGTCGACAGGCCCTCGACCCCGGCGGCGTCGAGCGCTCCCCCGGTGTTGGCGGCCTCGAGCACGCCGTCGCGCAGTGTCAGCCGCAACCGGCCGGGCACCCCGGCGCGCAGCGCGGCGTCGGCGGCGTTCTGGGCCAGCTCGATGATCAGCCGGTCGCGGTAACCGCCGAGGGCGAAGTCCTCCTCGGCGTTGGCGTCCTCCCGGAACCGGGCGGGCGAGGCCGTCCAGGCCGCGAGGACGTTTTCACGCAGGCGGGTGGTGCCGAAGAGGTCGTTCATCACACGCTTCCGGAAAAGGGATGAAAGGGAGGTCAGCCTTCCGGCATGGGGTCGTAGCCCATGTCGTCGAGAATCGGCTGGGGAGCCTCGCCACCCGCTGTGGGCGACGGGGTCGCCTCGGAATGGGCGCCGCAACCATGATCGGCGGCGACGACCTTACCGTCGTCGGGGGCGAACTCGTTGGCGCACACCCCGAAGCCCAGGCGCAGCGCGCCCGCGAGGGGCCAGTAGAAGCCGCAGGTCGAGCACTGGGCGGGGGCGGCCGTGGCGAGCGGGGAATCGGGGCCCGACTCGCCGCTGTGCCAGCGGTTGACCGCCAGGTCGCGGCCGATGGCCGACAGCACCCGCACCCGGCCGAGGCCGTATTCGAAGAGCATCTGGTGGTCGGTGTCGTCGTCGGCGTCGGCGGTGGCGGTCGTGAAGCCGGGGGCGAGCCGGTCGTCGTCGGCCTCGGCCGGCAGCAGGTCGCCGGGGCCCAGGTCACCGGGGCGCAGACGGCGGCTCCACGGCACCCAGGTGGGCGCCAGCAGGGCACCCTTGCCGGGCAGCAGCACGGTTTCACTGACGGTGACGGCCTTCGCACGCGAAGCGCGGGTCACTGTGATCGCCCACCGCCAGCCCTCGTATGCTCGATCGAGGCAGGCGAAGTAGTGGGTGACGATGCGGTCACCCTCCGCATCGAACCCCAGGTGGTCGCCCACCTCGCCCGGCCTGGCGATGTGCTCGGCCGCCGAGCGAGCCAGGTCGACGGCGGCGGCGCAGGCCTGGTCTGCGGCGGGGGTTCTCACGCGGGTACGGCTCACACTTCATTTTCACCTACCTGAGGAGCGATTTTCACCCTCACCGGGAGCGGACAGCATCCAACCGCGTCGGTAAGACTGGAAATTCGACACGAGAGGAGCGCGTGGGGTGGCGGGTGCCTGGGGCAAGGTCCGTGACGCGAGCCGGGCCTTCGCGTCCGCGACGGGCCGGACCGGCCGTTCCATCGGCCGTGGCGTGACCGCCGCGGGCCGGGGTGTCGGCCGTGGCGTGCACGGCGTCGGACGGGCCAGCCGGAGGCTGACCCACGCGAAGGGCGCCGACCGCACCGGCCTCGGCCGGCTCATCGAGGTCACCGCGGTGCACAGCGCGGGCGACGCGCTGATCACGGTCTCGCTCGCGGGCGCGCTGTTCTTCGGCATGCCGGTGGGCCAGGCGCGCGGCCAGGTGGCGCTCTACCTGCTGGTCACGATGGTGCCGTTCACGGTCGTGGCCCCTTTCGTGGGCCCGGTGCTCGACCGGTTCCGGTCGGGCCGCCGCTACGTCATCGCCGGAACCCTGTTCGCTCGCGGGCTGCTCTGCTGGGGCATGGCCTCCAGCGTCGTCTACGGCGACACGCTCTCCCTCTTCCCCGCCGCACTGGCGGTGCTGGTGCTCTCGAAGGCCTACAACGTGTCCCGGGCGGCGACCATGCCGAGCGTGCTGCCCGCCGACATAGGGCTGGTCACCGCGAACGCCCGCGTCGCCCTGTTCGCCCTGGTCGCGGCGGGTGCCGGGGCCGGTCTGGGCGCAGGCCTGGTGGCCTGGGTGGGCGCCGAGTGGGTGCTGCGGATCGCGATGGTGCTCTTCCTGGTCGCGGGCGTCGTCTCGATAAGGCTGCCGCGCCACGTCGACTCCCCCGAAGAGGAGGAGGACGTGAAACCGCCGGGCGTGCGCGCCCTGCTCAACGTCGGCCCGATCGTGGCCGAATCGATGCGGGCCAACGCGGCGATCCGCATCCAGGCGGGCTTCCTGGTCTTCTTCCTGCTGTTCCTCGTCCAAGACGAGCACCTGCCGGGCCTGGCCCCGGAGATCACGCTCGGCCTGCTCGCGGCGGCGGCCGGAGGTGGCGGCCTGTTCGGCGCGGCGGTGGCGTCGTGGGTGAAGTCCTACTCGCCGCAGCTGATCGTGCTGACGACGCTGGCACTGACCACGATCACCACGCTCGTGGCGGCGTTCTTCTTCAGTCTGTGGACGGCCGTCGCGGTCGCCCTCATCGGCGCCTTCGCGCAGGGCCTCGGCAAGCTGGCGCTCGACGCGATCATCCAGCGGGAGATCGGCGAGGAGGTGCGGTCGTCGACCTTCGGCGTAGTCGAGGCGCTGCTCCAGATCGCCTGGGTGTTCGGCGGCCTGATCGGCCTGATGCTGTCGCTGTTCGCGCAGGGCACCGCGGGCCTGGCGGTCATGGCGGGCGTGCTGGTGCTGTCTTTGGGCTGGCTGCTGGTGGCGCGGCGCGGACGCAAACGCGTGAGTGCGGCGGCCGCCGTCACGGTTCCCTTGCGGCCGGTGACTCAGCCACCGGCCACAACGGGAGATACGAAACCGTTGACAAATCCGTTTTAGCCACGTTTAGGCGTCGATGTCATCCGCAATTGCCCGAATGACAACGGCGACCTTCTTGGCCGCCACGGGCTCGGGGAGTTTGCCCTTCTGGTACGACGAGGTCGACAGTTCGTCGAGCAGCTTGATGAGGTCTTCGACGATCACGACCATTTCGTCGGGCTTTTTACGCTTCCCCTTCGGACGCGGCGCCTTGGCCAGGGTCGGGGGCTGCTCCAGGACCCGCACCGACAGCGCCTGCTGACCGCGCCGCCCCTCTGCGACTCCGAACTCGACTTTCTGCCCGGGCTTGAGGGCTTCCACGCCTTTGGGCAGTGCGGATGAATGCACGAAGACCTCACCGCCGTCGTCGCGGGTGAGGAAACCGAAACCTTTGGCTTCGTCGTACCACTTGACCTTGCCGCTGGGCACAGGAGTGACCTCGTTCAAACTGTCGTGGAAGGGAATGGATGTAGGTTATGCCCACTAGGGCTCCCGGGTGACCGCCGAAAGCCCGTCAAATTACGCGAGAATCGACGCCTGGGTGGTGTACCAGGAGACGAACTCGGTGAGGTCGTCGAGCACCACGTCAGCGCCCTGCGCCGCCAGTTGCGCGGGGGTGCAGCCGCCCGTCGCGACCGCCACGCTGATCGCCCCGCCCGCCTTCGCGGCGTCGACGTCGGCCACGTGGTCGCCCACGTAGACCCCCGCGCCGAAGGCGGCGATGGCGGCGCCCTTGTCGGCGCCGAAGACCGATCCGGCGATCTCGTCGACGTCCAGGCCCAGGGCGTCGATGGTGCGGCGGGCGTCGCGGGCGTTCTTGCCGGTGACCACGATGATCCGGCCACCCGCTTCGCGCACGGCCGCGAGCGCCTCGTGGGCGCCGGGCATGGCCACGGTGGCGGGCAGGGCGATGACCGGGTAGAGCGACCGGTAGAGCGTGACGGCGGCCGGGATCTCCTCGGCCGGCAGCCACTGGGCCAGCTCGCTCTCCAGAGGCCAGCCGATGCGCGACACCGCGACGGCGACGTCGATGGGGGTGTCGAGCGACGGCAGCATCGCCTCATAGACGGCGGCGATGGCCGCACGCGTGTCGGCGAGCGTCAGGTCGAGGTCGAAACCGACGTGGATCCCCATGTTGTGCACGCGTCAAGGATGCCAAAGCAGGCGATCAGCCGCGAAGTGGATCTTGCTTTGAAAGCGGGGCGGTCTACGCTGTCCCTCGCGGGAGGTACAGATGAGCACACGGGGTCGCATCATCGAGGAGGCGCTACGGCTGTTCGCCGAGCGCGGCTACAACGCGACCTCGGTGGCGGAGATCGAGTCCGCCGCCGGGTTGTCGCCCGGTGCCGGGGGTCTCTACCGGCACTTCAAGTCCAAATACGAGGTTCTCGCCGCCGCGGTCGCCGACCGGGCGTCCCGGAACGAGATCGAGCTGGACGTCGCCAAGACCGACCCGATAGAGGTCCGGCTGGCCGCGATGTGTCACGCGGGGCTGGAGAAGATGCGCGAGGAGCGCCTGCTCGCGCAGGTCTTCTTCCGTGACCTCTCCCAGTTCCCCGACCTGATCGCGGTGGTCAGGGCGGGCCTGCTGCAGCCCATGTTCGACGCGCTGCGGATCTGGTTCGACGAACAGCCCGAATACTTCGACGCCCAGGTCGACTGGGCCGGGGTCAGCTCGGTGCTGGGCGGCGCGATCATCCACTACCGGCTGATCGAGGACACCGCGGGCGAACCGCCCGGCCGCGTGGGCGAGGAGCGGTTCGTCTCGGCGTGGATCAGGCTGGCGGTCGGCCTGCTACCGGCGGGCGTGGGTGGAGACGGGTGGATCGAAGAGGCGATAGAGCAGCCACGTGAGCCCGGCGGCGGTGCCGATGATGAACGCGACGCCGGCGACCTCGTTGAAGCGTGCTAGCAGCCCTTCGACCGAGGAACGTTCCGGCCCGGTGAGCGCGAGGATCCCCCCACCGAAGATCCACGCCAGCACGGGCGCCCCCAGCCCGGCCAGCCGGTCGGGCATGTTCCACCCCTGACACGAGAGGGTCACCACCGCCCCCACCGCCCACACGATCCCCGGCACCGGAAAGATCACCACAGCCGGAAACCTGATCGGCACCAGCAGCGCGGCCACGGCCAGCAACGCCATCGCGACGGTCTCCCGCCGATGCCCATGCAGAATCGACCAGGCATCGGGCGTGGGCCTGCGCCGCCACCGGGGCGCCGGGCGCCCCTGCGACGCACCCACCCTCCACACGCGGCGAGGAGGCGTGATCACGCTGGGCAGCACCGAAGTCGGGTCAGATCCACGCCGATCCGATCCCGGCGAACGAGATCCCGGCGAACCTGGCCTCGACACCCCCGAACCCGTCCGGCCCGAACCTGACGCCCCCGAACCCGGCTGACCAGACGTCGAACCGCCCGAACCCGACGAACCGGGACCTGACGCGCCCGAACCAGTCCGACCCGAGCTCGACACACCCGAACCCGGCTGGCCAGACCGCGACGCACCCGAACCCGATCTCGACACCCCCGAACCCGGTCGGGCGGGTCTGAACAACCCTGACCCCGGGAGGGCCGAGGGCGGGAGGACCGTGCGGCGCAACGCGCTCATCGGGCGGGTCTGTTGAATTGGGGGTTCCGGTGGGGGTTCGCCGCGTAATCGGCGGACCTCGCGGTCGACCATGTCGGCCGGGGTGCCGAAGCGGGACAGGAGGCGGGCGACCGATTTGGGGTTCTCGTCGCCTTTGCGCTCCTGGTCGACGCGTTCGCGGACCCGCCTCACGTAGTCGAGGCGTTCCTCGGGGCGCATACGGCCGTGGGCGGCGTCGGCCACCCGGCTCACGAAATCCAGCACGAGCTGGTCGGCTCGCTCGATCACACCGTCATAGTGCCCCAGCGCCGCACTCCATGCATGCTCCTACGATGGAAAGGATGAGCGAGGGGTTCACGGAGTGGCTGCGCAGCCGGAGCGACGAGCAACTGCGCGTGCTCGCCATGTCCCGACCCGAGCTGATCACCCCGGTTCCGGCGAATGTGCCGGGTTTGGCGGCAAGAGCCGGAACCCCATCCGCCATCGGCCGGGCCCTCGACCGGCTCGACGGCTTCACCCTCGCGGTGGCCGAGACCCTGGTCGTCTTCCCGCCCGGTGAGCTCGCGAAAGCCGTCCACCGGGCCACGAACGACGCCCCGGGCACCGACGAGGCGATCGACCGCGCGCTGGCCACCCTGACCGAGATGGCGCTGGTCGACGACGCGCGCGGGCTCGCCCCGGGCGTGAAGGAGGCGCTCGACCCGCCCGCCGGGCTCGGCCAGCCGGCCGCCCACGTGTTCCGCCACGACCAGCGAACGGCCGTGAAACTGGCGGAGCCGGGGAGAATACGCAAACTGCTCGACCAGGTCGGCCCGCAGGCCCGTGCCGCGCTCGACGAACTGGCCTGGGGGCCGCCGTCGGGGCGGGTGCCCAACGCGCGGCGCGAGGTGTCGGTCGAGACCGCCCAGTCGCCCATCGAGCAGCTGCTGGCCCGGGGCCTGCTCGGCGCGATCGGCGACGACACCGTGACCCTGCCGCGTGAGGTCGGGCTGGTGCTCCGCCACGACCGTCTCCACCGCGACCTGTCGCCGGTCCCGCCGCCGCTGACCGGCGCCACCCGCCGCGCCGACCTGGCCGCCCGCACCGCCGCCGGCCAGGCCTTCAGCTTCGTACGGTCCGTCGAGGAGCTCTGCGAGATCTGGAGCGTCGACGCGCCGGGGGTGCTGCGCACGGGCGGCCTGGCCATCCGCGACCTGCGGCGCGCGGCCCAGCTCCTCGACGTGCCCGAATGGACGGCCGCCCTCGTCATCGAGGTCGCCCACGCCGCCGGGCTGGTCGCCACGGGTGGCCCGGCCGACGCCGAGTGGCTGCCCACCCCCGCTTACGACGCCTGGCGGGCCCGCCACACCGAAGACCGCTGGGAGACCGTGGCGCGGGCCTGGCTGACCCTCGACCGGGTGCCCGGCCTCGCGGGCGCCCGCGACGACCGCGACCGCCTGCTCAACGTGCTCCACCCCGACCTGCGCCGGGGCGCCGCCGCCGAGATCCGCCGCCGGGTGCTGTCGGTCGTCGCCGCGACCCGGCTCGCCCCGACGCAGGAGTCGGTACTGGCCCGGCTGACGTGGGAACGCCCCCGCAGAAGGGGCGCCCACCTGGAACGCATGACCGAGTTCGCGCTGCGCGAGGCCGAGGTCGCCGGCCTGACCGGGCTCGGCGTCCTGTCGCCCCACGGCCGGGCGCTGCTCGACAACGAGAAGGCGGCCGGGCTGCTGGCCCCGCTGCTGCCCGAGCCGGTCGCCCACGTCGTGCTCCAGGCCGATCTGACCGCCGTCGCCCCCGGGCCGCTCACTGGTGAGCTCGACCGCTGGCTGGGCATGGCGGCCGACATCGAGTCGAAGGGCGGCGCGACCGTCTACCGGTTCGCCGAGAGCTCGATCAGGCGGGTCCTCGACGCCGGGCAGAGCGCCGAAGAGATCCTGGCCATGCTGGCCCGCCACTCGACCACTCCGGTCCCGCAGCCACTGTCCTACCTGGTGACCGACGTCGCCCGGCGGCACGGCCGCCTGCGGGTCGGCTCGGCGTCGGCCTACCTGCGGTGCGACGACCCCGCGGTCCTCGACGAACTGCTGGCCGACCGGCGGGCCTCGGTGCTGCGGATGCGGCGGCTGGCCCCGACCGTGCTGGTGTCCAAGGCGACGCGGGCGACCATGCTCGACTCGCTGCGCGCGATGGGCTACGCCCCCGTCGCCGAGTCGCTCGAAGGCGACGTGCTGATCACCCGGGCCGACGCCCGGCGCGCCGAGGCCCAGCCGGTGCGGCAGGTCAACGGGCTGTTCGCGCCCGAGGCCGAGGTGGTCACGGCGGCGATCCGGGCGCTGCGGGCCGGTGACAAGGCGCTGCTGTCGCGGCCCGCGCCGGTGGGCGAACCGGGCGGCGCGGTCCCCCGCACCCCGGCGACCGCGACCATCTCGGCGCTCCAAGAGGCGATCAGGCAGGGCTCCCGGGTTTGGATCGGTTACCTAGACTCACAAGGTCAGGCCACGAGCCGGATCCTCGAACCGGCGAGAATAGAGGGTGGCTACCTGACGGCGTACGACGAGACGAGGGCGGCCATCCACCGCTTCGTACTCCACCGGATCACCGGCGTCGCCGACGTCAACTGATTAGGGGGCTCCACCCGTGAACGACGGGCCGCTCATCGTCCAGTCCGACAAGACCCTGCTGCTGGAAGTCGACCACGAGCGCGCCGACGAGTGCCGTCGGGCCATCGCGCCGTTCGCCGAACTCGAGCGCGCGCCCGAACACGTCCACACCTACCGCATCACCCCGCTGGCCCTCTGGAACGCCCGCGCCGCCGGCCACGACGCCGAGCAGGTCGTCGACGCCCTCATCGGGTTCAGCCGCTATCCCGTGCCCCACGCGCTGCTCGTCGACATCGCCGAGACGATGGCCCGCTACG
Source organism: Herbidospora sp. RD11066 (assembly GCF_054661255.1). Taxonomy (NCBI): domain Bacteria; kingdom Bacillati; phylum Actinomycetota; class Actinomycetes; order Streptosporangiales; family Streptosporangiaceae; genus Herbidospora; species Herbidospora sp. RD11066. The sequence continues at coordinate 36,908 of NZ_BAAGDO010000005.1, read as the reverse complement.
GGCGGCTGCGGCTGGAGAAGCACCCCGTCCACGGGCTGGTGCTGACCAGCACCGACCGGGCCGTGCTCGAAGAGGTGCTGCGGGCCAAGAAGGTGCAGCCGATGATCGGCGAGCGCCTCGACGCCGACTCGGTGGCCGTCCACCCGAGTGAGCGCGGCAACATCAAGCAGTTGCTGCTGAAGCTCGGCTGGCCCGCTGAAGACATGGCCGGTTACGTCGACGGCGAGGCCCATCCGATCGCGCTGACCGAAGAGGGCTGGTCGCTGCGGCCCTACCAGAAGGAGGCCGCCGACGCGTTCTGGCACGGCGGCTCCGGCGTGGTCGTGCTGCCCTGCGGCGCCGGGAAGACGATCGTCGGCGCGGCGGCCATGGCCCACGCCCAGGCGACCACGCTCATCCTGGTCACCAACACGGTCAGCGTGCACCAGTGGAAGACCGAGCTGGTCAAGCGCACGAGCCTGACCGAAGACGAGATCGGCGAGTACACCGGCACCAAGAAGGAGATCCGGCCGGTCACCATCGCGACCTACCAGGTGATGACCTCCAAGCGCGGCGGCGTCTACCGCCACCTCGAGCTGTTCGACGCCCGCGACTGGGGTCTGGTCGTCTACGACGAGGTCCACCTCCTGCCCGCCCCCATCTTCCGCATGACCGCCGACCTCCAGGCACGCCGCCGGGTGGGCCTGACGGCCACGCTGGTGCGCGAAGACGGCCGCGAGGGCGACGTGTTCTCCCTCATCGGCCCGAAGCGCTACGACGCGCCCTGGAAGGAGATGGAGAACCAGGGCTACATCGCCCCGGCCGACTGCGTCGAGGTCCGGGTGACCCTGCGTGACGACGAGCGGCTCACTTACGCGATGGCCGACACCGACGAGCGTTATCGATTCGCCGCCACCACTCCGTCGAAGCTGCGCGTCACCGAGGCATTGGTGAAAAAGCACTCGGGCGAACAGGTCCTGGTCATCGGGCAGTACATCGACCAGCTCGACGAACTCGGCGAACATCTGAACGCGCCGGTCATCAAGGGCGAAACCAAGGTGAAGGAGCGCGAGCGGCTGTTCCAGGCGTTCCGCGACAAAGAACTCCAGGTTCTCGTCGTGTCGAAGGTGGCGAACTTCTCCATCGACCTGCCCGAGGCGGCGGTCGCCATCCAGGTGTCGGGCACCTTCGGTTCCCGGCAGGAAGAGGCGCAGCGGCTCGGGCGGGTGCTGCGGCCCAAGGCCGACGGCGGCGGTGCCCGGTTCTACTCCGTCGTCAGCCGCGACACCGTCGACCAGGACTTCGCCGCCCACCGGCAGCGCTTCCTCGCCGAGCAGGGCTACGCCTACCAGATCATCGACGCCGACGACGTGCTTACCTGACGCAATTAAAAGACCCGGCGGGACAACTCCCGCCGGGTCTACTTAGAAAACATACTTAAGTCCACGAAATTCCGTAGGCCCGAGTCAACCTCATCACCCCCTCGTGCCTGGCCCCCACAGCCAAAGATGGCATCAACGCCCAGGTTCGGGCATACCCCCATTGTCCTGGGCAATCACCTGATTTGCCGCGCTTTTCTTAGGCTTTTCCCATACCGATTGATTAAGACTTCGGAGGGTATTCGCGAGATTACTGCGCGACCAGACCTCCGACGAATAGTACGCCTTCCGCGCCGATCCATGCGGCGATTGCGTACACGAGAAGACGGGCGCGCCAAGTCACCCACGCGCCGATTGTGAGCGCGGTCGCGACGACCGCGAAGAGTGAGGAGACGGAGATCACGAGGGTCATGCGCCCGGCGCACTCCTCGGCCGGTTCTCCGCCGGCGCAGAACGCCTCCAGCCCCCACCCCGCGTACACGGAAAGACCCCACAGGGCGGCCAGCAGCACCATGACGGCGGCCGGCAGCGCGGGCGGGATCGGGATCGGACCACGGAACACCTCTGCCGCCCTACCCGGCCACGACGCGACTCAGACGGGCCGTAAACCTTTTGGTCTGACCGCGACCGGCGACTAGGCTGGCCGGTTCGCCCAGCTCTTCAGGAGGCACTCCGTCATGCCGCAACACACCCTGGCCCCCGACATACCCCCGGCCGACGACCTCGGGGAGGAGCGAAGGCACCTCGACGAGTCGCGTGCGGCCCTGCGGGCGATGCGCGAGCACGCGAGCTCGCTGTCGTCGGACATGGCCGGTGACTGGGTCTCCCGGCAGGTGCTCCAGGGACTGCTCGACCAGCGCGTCGCGGCTCTCGCCGACCACCCGGACACCCCCCTGTTCTTCGGCCGCCTCGACCGTTCCGCCGACGACGACCTGCCGCCGGTGCTGTACGTCGGCCGCCGGCACGTCCACGACGGCGGCGGCCGGGCGCTCGTCATCGACTGGCGCGCACCCGTCTCCCGGGCCTTCTACCAGGCCAGCCCGGCCGACCCGATGGGAGTCGACCGGCGGCGCCGGTTCGGCTACCAGGGTGGCGCGCTGACCGCCTTCGAAGACGAGGACCTCGCCCACGGCGGCGACCTCGGCCCCTCCCGCATTCTGACCGATGAGATCGAGCGCCCGCGCACCGGACCGATGCGCGACATCGTCGCCACGATCCAGCCCGACCAGGACGAGATCGTCCGCGCCGAACTCGGCGTGACCGTGTGCGTGCAGGGAGCGCCCGGCACCGGGAAGACCGCCGTCGGCCTGCACCGCGCCGCCTATCTGCTGTTCACCCATCGCGAGAAATTGTCTCGCGCCGGGGTCATGATCGTGGGTCCGAACCGCGCGTTCCTGTCGTACATCTCCTCGGTTCTTCCCGCGCTCGGTGAGGTGAAGGTCGACCAGACGACCGTGGCGGGCATCCTGGGAGACCACGCGCACCCCGAGGATCCGGCGGTCTCGGCCGTCAAAGGTGACGCCCGGATGGCCGCCGTGCTGAAGCGGGCCATGTGGCTGCATGTGGTGAAACCGCTCGAAGGGGTGCTGGTCACCAAGGGGGCCAACCGCTACCGCGTGGCCGACTACGAGGTGCGCGAGATCGTCGCCTCGCTGCGCGGCACGACCCGCTACAACCCCGGGCGGGCGGCGCTGGCGCAGCGGCTCGCCCACCAGGTGCTGGTGCAGATGGAGCGGCGCGGCGAGTCACCCGACGACCGGGTGCAGGACGCCGTGGCCCGCTCGAAGTCGGTCAAGGCCGTGGTCGACCAGGTCTGGCCGAAGCTGGTCCCCGAGCAGGTGCTGTTCCGGCTACTCGCCGACCCCGAGTTCCTGGCCCGCGCCGCCAAGACCGACCTGACGGCCGAAGAACAGACCGCTCTGCTGTGGACGAAGCCCTACAAGTCCCACAAGAGTGCGAAGTGGAGCGGCGCCGACGGAGCGCTCCTCGACGAGCTGGCCGACCTGATGGACCGCACCCCCTCCCACGGCCACCTGGTCGTCGACGAGGCGCAGGACCTGTCGGAGATGCAGCTGCGCGCGCTGGGCCGCCGCTGCCGCAACGGCTCGGCGACCATCCTGGGCGACCTCGCGCAGGGCACCACGCCGTGGTCGGCGCGCTCGTGGACCGCCGTACTCACGCACCTGGGCTTCGCCGAGGGTCTGGTGACGGAACTGACCCTGGGCTTCCGCGTCCCGCGCGAGGTCCTCGACTACGCCGCCCGCCTGCTGCCCGGCATCGCCCCCGAACTGGCCGCCCCGCGCTCGCTGCGCCCGGGTGCGGGCTCGCTGAGGCTCGTGGAGACCTCCGATGTCCTGGCGGGCGTCAGGGGCGCCGTGAGCGCCGCGGGCGAGGGTTCGGTGGGTGTCATCGTCCGCGACGCCGACGCGGAGGCCTTCGCGACCGCCCTCGGCACCCCCGTGCTGGGCCCGGACGGCGACGGTTCGACGGTCCTGGTCGTCCCCGCGGGCCTCGCCAAGGGTCTCGAGTACGACCACGTCGTGGTGGTCGAACCGGCCGACATCGTCGAGGCCGAGCCCCGGGGCCTGGCCCGCCTCTACGTGGTCCTCACCCGAGCCGTCACCACCCTGACCGTGGTGCACAGCCGCCCGCTCCCGGAAGCGCTGTGAACCGGGCCGAGTCGGAAATGTCCGCGACGCCGGCCCCGCTCCCGTGGCAGGGTGACGCCATGATCCGCTTTGCGACCTCGGCCGACGTCGAGGCGATCCTGACCTTCTGGGTGGCCGCCGCCGAGGGCACCGACCGGCGTGACGACCCCGCGAAAGTGCACGCGCTCATCGAGCGCGACCCCGAAGCCCTGCTCGTGTACGAACTCGACGGCGCCATCGTGGGCACGGTCGTCGCGGGGTGGGACGGCTGGCGCGCGCACCTCTACCGGCTCGCGGTCGCACCTGAGACGCGGCGCAGGGGCATCGGGAAACAGCTCATCGCCGCCGCGGAGGAGCGCTTCAAGGCGTTCGGCGCCTTCCGGGTCGACGCGATGGTCCTGCACGGCAACACCGACGCCCACCCCGCGTGGACGGCGACCGGCTACACGCTCCAAGAAGAGTGGGGCCGCTGGGTGAAGCACCTCTAGTCGTACACCCGGAAACAGAAGAAGGCGGGCCCCGGAAACGGGGACCGCCTGCTCTGTGTGGTGCTGATGGACTTAGAAGTCCATGTCTCCGCCGGGCATGCCGCCGCCCGCGGGAGCCGGGTTCTTCTCCGGCTTCTCGGCGATGACGGCCTCGGTGGTGAGGAACAGGGCCGCGATCGAAGCGGCGTTCTGCAGCGCGGAGCGCGTCACCTTCGCCGGGTCGATGATGCCCGAGTCGAACATGTTGACGTACTCGCCGGTCGCGGCGTTGAGGCCCTCACCCGGGGTCAGGTTGCGGACCTTCTCCACCACGACGCCGCCCTCGAGGCCGGCGTTGACGGCGATCTGCTTCAGGGGCTCCTCGAGCGCCTTCTTCACGATCGCGGCGCCGGTCGCCTCGTCGCCCGACAGCTCCAGCTTGTCGAACGCCTTGGCCGAGGCCTGCAGCAGAGCCACGCCACCGCCGGGGACGATGCCCTCTTCGACGGCCGCCTTCGCGTTGCGGACGGCGTCTTCGATGCGGTGCTTGCGCTCCTTGAGCTCGACCTCGGTGGCCGCGCCCGCCTTGATGACGGCGACGCCGCCGGCGAGCTTGGCGAGGCGCTCCTGGAGCTTCTCGCGGTCGTAGTCGGAGTCGGTGTTGTCGATCTCGGCGCGGATCTGGTTGACCCGGCCGGCGATCTGGTCGGCGTCACCGGCGCCGTCGACGATGGTGGTCTCGTCCTTGGTCACGACGACCTTGCGGGCGCGACCGAGCTGGTCGAGGGTGGTCGACTCGAGCTTGAGGCCGATCTCCTCGGAGATGACCTGGCCGCCGGCCAGCGTGGCGATGTCGCCCAGCATGGCCTTGCGGCGGTCGCCGAAGCCGGGGGCCTTGACGGCCACCGAGCGGAACAGACCGCGGATCTTGTTCACGACCAGGGTCGCGAGGGCCTCGCCCTCGACGTCCTCGGCGATGATCAGGAGCGGCTTGCCGGCCTGCACGACCTTGTCGAGCAGCGGCAGCAGGTCCTTGTTCGCGGAGATCTTCGAGTTGACGACGAGGATGTAGGGGTCCTCCAGGACCGCCTCCATGCGCTCGGGGTCGGTGACGAAGTAGCCCGAGTTGTAGCCCTTGTCGAAGCGCATACCCTCGGTGAGCTCGAGCTCGAGGCCGAAGGCGTTGCTCTCCTCGACGGTGATGACGCCTTCCTTGCCGACCTTGTCCATCGCTTCCGCGATGAGCTCGCCGATCTCGGTGTCACCGGCGGAGATCGAGGCGGTGGAGGCGATCTGCTCCTTCGTCTCGACGTCCTTCGCGAGCTTGGAAAGCTCCTCGCTGACGCGCTCGACGGCGGCCTCGATGCCCTTCTTCAGGGACATCGGGTTGGCGCCGGCGGCGACGTTGCGCAGACCCTCGCGCACCAGCGCCTGGGCGAGCACGGTGGCGGTGGTGGTGCCGTCACCCGCGACGTCGTCGGTCTTCTTCGCGACTTCCTTGACGAGCTCGGCCCCGATCTTCTCCCACGGGTCTTCGAGCTCGATCTCCTTGGCGATGGAGACACCGTCGTTGGTGATCGTGGGGGCGCCCCACTTCTTCTCCAGCACGACGTTTCGGCCCTTGGGGCCGAGGGTCACCTTGACGGCGTCGGCGAGCTGGTTCATACCGCGCTCGAGACCGCGCCGGGCTTCCTCGTCAAACGCGATCATCTTGGCTGCCATAAGGCTGGACCTCCCAGTAAGAGGGTGGCTTCGAAAGAGAGGACCGAGCCGACGCCCGCGACGGCAAGGCCCGCATACCCTTTGGCAGGCCCCATCGCCTCGATCCGTATGGTTGGCACTCCCGGCCGGGGAGTGCCAACCAACTGTTTAGCACTCTCACCGGTCGAGTGCAAGCCGAAGGCCGACGACCAGCACCTCCACGAAAGAAGAGCCCGGACCGCAGGCTGCGGACCGGGCTCCACGTCGTTGGGGGTTGTGGGGTTGATTACTGCCTGGTGGGGATCAGACGGTCCGGACACCCTCCGCCTGTGGACCCTTCTGTCCCTGCGTGATGTCGAACTCGACACGCTGACCCTGCTCCAGGGCCTTGTAGCCGTCCATCATGATTGCCGAGTAATGGACGAAAACGTCCTTACCACCGTCTACCGCGATGAAGCCGTAGCCCTTGTCCGCGTTAAACCATTTGACGGTGCCCTGCGCCACTTTCCGACTCCTCTTGCTGGGCCTGGCAACGGATCCGCCCATTCCACCGCTGATCCGTGACCTTTCGAGCCGTTCTTCCCGGCTACGTCGATCGTTCTCGACCATACACATGGCAAGGCGTGGGACAACAGAGTCAATCGACCCCTGACTTGTTGTCGTTCGCCCAAAGCGAGAGGGCTTCTTTTTCGGTTAGAGATTGGTTGGTTGAGAATTGCACCATATGCCATGGCACTCATTAAGCTTCGATAACGATAGAAGTGCAGGTAAACATAGAAACACCCACGCACTGTAGGAGTACGTGGGTGTGGGAAAGGCTGCGGAAGGTTACCCTCCGGCTACGGCGGGGATCACCGAAATCTGTACGCCGGCCGGGGTTGGAGTGTCCAAACCTTCGGAGAAACGGACGTCCTCTTCTCCGACGTAGACGTTGACAAAACGCCGCACCTTGCCCGATTCATCGAGGATCCGGGCCCCGATCCCGGGGTAGTCGGCTTCGAGCTTCTCGAACACCTCGCGCAGCGTCGCCCCTTCGCCGGCCACCTCGGCCACGCCTCCGGTGTACGTACGGAGAATCGTCGGAATCCGCACTGAAACACTCATGATGATGTTCTCCTTACGAGGCGTTAGTTGGCGAATGCGGTGCGGAAGGCGTCGAGAGACGGCCGGATGACCGCCGTCGGGCGGGCCTCCGCCTGCACGGCGTCGAGGGTCTTGAGTCCCTCGCCCGTGTTGAGGACCACCGTGGTGGCCTCGGGGTCGATGACCCCGGCCTCCGTGAGCTTGCGCAGCACACCGACCGTGACACCGCCGGCGGTCTCGGCGAAGACGCCCTCGGTGCGGGCCAGCAGCCGGATCGCCGAGACGATCTCGGGGTCGGTGACGTCCTCGACGGCCCCGCCGGTGCGCCGGGCGATGTCGAGCACGTAGGGCCCGTCGGCCGGGTTGCCGATGGCCAGCGACTTGGCGATCGTGTCGGGCTTCACGGGGCGCACGACGTCGTGCCCGGCCTTGTAGGCGGCCGAGACCGGCGAGCAGCCCTCGGCCTGGGCGCCGAAGATCTTGTAGGGGGTGTCCTCCACCAGCCCGAGCGCGATGAGCTCCTTGAAGCCCTTGTCGATCTTGGTGAGCTGGGAGCCCGAGGCGATCGGGATGATGATCTGCTCGGGGATGCGCCACCCGAGCTGCTCGGCGATCTCGTAGGCCAGCGTCTTGGAGCCTTCGGCGTAGTAGGGCCGCAGGTTCACGTTGACGAAGCCCCACTTCTCACCCAGCGGGTCGCCGATGAGCTCGGAGCAGAAGCGGTTGACCTCGTCGTAGCTGCCCTCGATGCCGACCAGCTTGCCGCCGTACACGGACGCGACGACGATCTTGGCCTCTTCGAGGTTCGACGGGATGAACACGCACGAGTCGAGCCCGGCCCGCGCGGCGGCGGCGCCGACGGCGCCCGCGAGGTTGCCGGTCGACGAGCACGAAAGGGTTGTGAACCCGAAGTTACGGGCCGCCTCAACCGCGATCGACACGACGCGGTCCTTGAACGAGTGGGTCGGGTTGCCCGAGTCGTCCTTCACGTAGAGGTCGCGGAGCCCGAGCTCGGCGCCGAGGTTCCCGGCGTGGTGGAGCTTGGTCCAGCCGGGCTGGAGGTTGGGCTTGTCGGCGACGTTCGCCGGGACGGGCAGCAGGGCCTTGTAACGCCAGATGTTGGCCGGACCGGCGGCGATGTCCTCGCGGGTCACGGTGCCGAAGTCGTACGCCACCTCAAGTGGCCCGAAACAGTCCTGACAGGCGAAGATCGGACCGAGGTCGTAGCGGGCGCCACACTCGCGGCAGGAGAGGGCGACGGCGGGTCCGAAGTCGTGCTGAAGCGCCATGAAGCGAGGCCTTTCCCTCATCTTCGCCTGCGACCGCCTTGATCACAGGCCGGAATTGGCACCTGTTCCGATCGGCCTCGCCCCGTGGCGAGTTGAATCGGAATGGTTGCCGGGGCTTCGCAGGGCCGGTCCCTCCACCCCTCTGGATGAGCAAATATTCAGTTGTCCACAAAACTGTACCTTGGACCCGTCAGAGTCCGAATCGCTGTCTCACCTTCCGAGATATCCGTCGCCCAGCGAGGCCTGGATGTGCTTCCTGGCCTGGTGGATGCGGCTCTTGGCGGTGCCGAGCGGGATGCCGAGCTGCGCGGCGATGTCGGAGTAGTCGAGCTGCACGATGTCGCAGAGCACCAGCGCGCGGGCCAGATCGGGCTTCTCGGCCTCCAGCGCCTCGATGGCGTCGAGCAGGTCGAGGCGGGCGCCGGCGATCACGCTGACCCGGTGGGGGTCGGGCCGCTGCTCGGCCAGGTCGTCGCTCGACTGCTCGGCGGAGCGGCGCTTCAAAGTGCGGTAGGTGGTGCGGGCGCAGTTGGCGGTCACGATGTGCAGCCAGGTGGAGAAGCGGGAGCGGCCCTCGAAACGGCCGATGTTGCGGGCCACCGCGAGCAGGGTGTCCTGACAGGCCTCTTCGGCGTCCTGACGATAAGGGAGAAGGCGTTCGCAGTGGCGCAGCACATCGGGTTCGACGCGGCGCAGCAGTTCGCCGAGGGCGACGTGGTCGCCGGTGGCCGCGGTGCGGGCCAGTTCCTCGGTGGTCTCGTCAAGCGGCATTGACTGCCCCGATTCTTCGGCGGCCGGGGGTTTCCTGACATCCTATTGTCGACGACATCTTTTCTTAGTCCTCCGGCCATCTGGGGTGTGCCCACCGTGAGTTCAACGCTGATCGCCTCCAACCGCGGGCCCGTCTCGTTCATCCTCTCGGATGACGGCGCGCTGACGATGCGGAGAGGCGGCGGCGGACTGGTGTCCGGTTTGTCAGAAGTGGCCGGAGGTGACGACCATCTGTGGGTCTGCGCCGCGCTCACCGACGGCGACCGCAGCGCCGTCCGGGTGGCCCCCGAGGGCCGCATCGACCGCGCGGGTTACGACACCGGGCCCGTACGCATGCTCGACATCCCCCCGGCCGTCTTCCACCGGGCCTACAACGCGGTCGCCAACTCCACCCTGTGGTTCGTCGGCCACCTGCTCTACAACACCCCGTTCGCGCCCACCTTCGACACCCGGTTCCAGCGCGAGTGGGAGTCCTACCGCGAGTACAACGGGATGTTCGCGCTGGCCCTGGCCGAAGAGGCGGCCCACGGCGCCAAGGTCCTGATCCAGGACTACCACCTGACGCTGGCCCCGGCGATGCTCCGCGTCGACCGGCCCGACCTGCGGGTGGCCCACTTCTCCCACACCCCGTGGGCGCCGCCCGAATACTTCGCGCTGCTGCCCGACATGATCGCGGCCGAGATCCTCCAGGGCGTGCTGGGCGCCGACCACGCCGGGTTCCTGACCGAGCGGTGGGCGAGCGCGTTCATCGACTGCTGTGAGGCCGTGCTCGGCGCGCGGGTCGACCGGTCGGCCATGACGGTCGAGTTCGAGGGCCGGATCACCCAGATCGGGGTGCACGCTTTGGGCGTCGACGGCGACGCGCTGCTGGCCCGCGCCGCCGAGCCCGACGTCGAGTCGCACATGCAGGCGATCAAGGAGCAGGTGGGCGACCGGCGGCTGATCGTACGCATCGACCGCACCGAGCTGTCCAAGAACATCGTGCGGGGCATGCTCGCCTATCGCGAGTTCCTGGCCGAGCACCCCGAGTGGCACGGCAAGGTCGTCCACCTCGCCTTCGCCTATCCCTCGCGCCACGACCTGCCCGAATACCGCGAATACACCGCGGCCGTGCAGCGCTGCGCCAAGGAGATCGAAGACGAATACGCCACCGACGACTGGGATCCGCTGATCCTCAACATGCAAGACGACTATCCGCGCTCGCTGGCCGCCTACCGCATGGCCGACGTGCTGCTGGTCAACCCGATCCGCGACGGCATGAACCTGGTCGCCAAAGAGGGGCCGATCCTGTCGCCCCGCTGCGTGCTGGTGCTCTCGCGCGAGGCGGGCGCGGCGGCCGAACTCGGCGCCGACTCGCTCCTGGTCAACCCCTACGACGTCACGGGCACCGCCGCCGCCCTGTACGAAGCCCTGGTCATGCCCGACAAAGAGCGGGCCGAACGCTGCGTGCGGCTGCGTCAGGCGGCCACCGCGATGCCCCCGCAGCGCTGGTTCGCCGACCAGTTGGCCGCTCTGTCCTGACGATGTACGGTTTCCCCGTATATCTATCAATATCGGGGGAATTGCCGGTGTCGACGCCTGCCATCACGTTCACGCGCGACCGGCCCACCTGGTTCGTCTATCTGATGCTGGCGACCTTCGCCACCTACCTGTACGGACTGTCCTCCGCGCTGCCCACCCTGCGCGCCGAACTCGGCGTCACCCAGGCGATCGCCGGTCTCCACGGCACCGGCATGGCCGTCGGCAGCATCCTCACCGGCCTGTCGATGCCCTGGCTCACCAGGCGTTACGGCCGCCGGTTCGCCGTCTGGCTCGGCATCGCGGGCATGAACGCCGGCATGGTGCTGGTGGGCTTCGGCCCGACCCTCGCGTTCACCCTGGCCGGATACAGCATCGCCGGCGGCTTCGCCGCCATCGCCCTGTACGTCTCCATGGCCGCCCTCAGCGACCACCACGGCCCCGCCGGACCGGCCTCGATCAGCGAGGCCAACGCGGTCGGCGTTCTCGCGGGCATCCCGGCGACCTACGGGTTCAGCGTGCTGGCCGAGTCGGTGCTGGGGTGGCGGGCGGCCATGTTCATCCCCGTCGTGCTCACCGCGCTGCTGGCGCTCGGGATGGGCCGGGTCTGGTTCCCCGAGGTCCCGGCCGAGCGGGAGGTGACCCGGGTGCGCAGGCCGTTCGGCTGGCGGTTCCACTTCGCCGGGGCGGTGCTGCTCTGCTGCGTGGCGGTGGAGTTCGTCTTCAACCTCTGGGCCGCCGAGCTGTTCTCCCAGCGGACCGGGCTGTCGCTGGCCGAGGCGGCCACCGGACTGACCGCGATGCTCTCCGGCATCGCCGCCGGACGCTTCGCCGGCGCCGCCCTCACCCTGCGCTTCCCGGTCTGGCAGGTCTTCCTCGGCACCATGGCCGTCACCCTCGTCGGCTGGACGATCTTCTGGTCGACGACCTCCGTCGCCGTCGGCTACGCCGGCCTGGCCGTCAGCGGCGCCGGGATCGGCATGCTGTTCCCCCTGGGCCTGACCCGGATGATCGAGACCTCGGGCGGGCGGCCCGACCAGGCCAGCGGGATCGCCTCGGTGTGGGCGGGGGTGGGCTCGGGCACCGGGCCGTTCGTGCTCGGCGCGCTGGGTGACGCCTTCGGCACCCACACGGCCTTCCTGCTGGCCCCCGCGCTGCTCGGCCTCGCGGCCGGCGGGCTGCTCAGTTCCAGGTCGCAGTTTTGAGGATGGTCGCCAGGCCGGGGGTCTTCCACTGGTCGACGACCAGGATCTTCGACTGCGGCAGGTACCACTCGCGCTGCGTGAAGTAGCCCGCGCGGTTGTACTTGGGCGGGCCGTACATGCAGCTGCCCGTCCACTCGCGGTAGTGGGCGTTGTGACCGGCGCCGACGGGCTTGTAGCCCTTGACGACCGGCTTGGTCTTGAACGACTGCATCCACAGCTTCTTGTTGTAGACGCAGGGGCCGACGTCGGTCGCCGGGCTGTAGGGGCGGCTCGGGTCGTAGGGGTTGAAGGTCTCGTGGCCGACCCTGATGGCGGCCGGGCCGAACACCCAGAAGCTGCGGCACCCCGAGTCGCGGAAGCCGAAGTTCTTGGTGCCCGCCGTGGGGCAGCTGCCGGTGACGATCCGCACGTAGTCGGGGGCGGTCTTGTAGACCTTCCAGTTCGACGGGATCTTGATCGTGAGGCCCTTGCGCAACTGGACGGTCTTGGTGCCCGCCGCAGTGGCAGCGGCGGGAGTGGAGACGAATCCGACCAGGGCGAGGCCGGCGGCTGCCACCGCCAGAGTTCTGGAGATCATGGCGCAGAGGCTACTGTTCGCGGCTTGCAATCGACTTGAGGAGCCCTTCGAGGAAGGCGACCACCCCGTCGGGCCCGTCGACCACCACGTCGGCCTGCTCGGCCAGCGCGGTCACCTCGGCCGACGCCGAGCAGACGCGGACCCCCGGGATGTTCACCGACGCCACCGCCTCGAACGCGGCCAGGTCGCCCAGGTCGTCGCCGATGAACATGACCGAACGGGCCCGTTCGGCGATCAGGAGCTCCTTGAGCGCCTTGCCCTTGTCGACCCCGGGACCGCGCAGCTCCAGCACCTTGCGGCCGGGCTCGACCACCAGTCCGTTGGCGGCGGCCAGCTCGACCAGCGGCACCCGCAGCGCCTCCAGCGCGGCGTCGGGGTCGGGACAGCTCCGGGTGTGGACGGCCAGCGCCCGCCCCTTGTCTTCGACGGTCACGCCCTCGTGGCCCGACAGCAGGCCGGGCAGCGCGGCGCGGATCGTCGTCAGGCCGGGCGGCGGGGGTGGCGAGGTGATCTCCCCGCCCTCCCAGCGCTCGATCCCGTACTGCCCGAGGATGACCAGGCCGGGGACCTCCACCAGGTCGGGGCCTTCGGGGGTGTCGCCCAGCGCGAGCGCGGTGCCGGGCGGCCGGCCGGTGACGACCGCGATGCGGCGCACGACCTCGGCCAGCCTGATCAGCGTGGCCGGGGCGGCGGGGTGGATCCAGGCCGACGCGGGGTCGGCGACGATCGGTGACAGCGTGCCGTCGAAGTCGAGGCCGATGACGGCCCCGCCCGGGTCGTTCACCATCGCTTCAAGGCCGGCCCGGCCACCGCTGGTCCGAACGTCCGGAATTTCCCCCACGGCTTCGCCCCTTTCGTCGCGCGACGGTCACTCTGTCAATCGCAGGTTAACGCGACGTGAACTCAGATCGACCGCCCGCGTCCGCGGCGGCGCGCGTCCCGGCGCTCGCGCAGGCGGTTGACGAGAGCGGGATTCTCGGCCAGCGCCTCGGGACGGTCGATCAACGCGGCCAGGACCTGGTAGTAGCGGGTGGTGGACATGCCGAAACGGTCGCTGATGGCCTGTTCCTTCGCGCCGGGATGGCGCCACCAGCCGTCCTCGAATTCGAGAATGTCCCGTTCTGTTGGGGAGAGCCCGTCCACACGGGCCATGCTAACTGTCGCCATTTATCGGGGCGGCAACGTAATGTCACCAGGTGTGACGCCTGTTATCACTCTCCTGACCGACTACGGTCTCGAAGACGGTTTCGTGGCCGCGTGTCACGGCGTTATCGCCGGCATCGCCCCCGAGGCCCGGATCATCGACGTCGGCCATCTCGTCCCGGCGGGTGACGTGCGGCGCGGGGCCGCGATCCTCGCCCAGACGATCCCCTATCTGCCCCGTGGTGTGCACATCGCGGTGGTCGACCCGTCGGTCGGGTCGAGCACCCGCCGGGCGGTCGCCATCGAGGCGGGCGGGCGGGTGTTCGTGGGGCCCGACAACGGGGTGCTCTCGTGGGCCGTCCACGCCGTCGGCGGGGCCACCGGGGCCTTCGAGCTCACCAACGAGGACGTCTGGCTCAAGCCGGTCTCCCGGACCTTCCACGGGCGTGACATCTTCTGCCCGGTCGCCGGCCACGTGGTGGCGGGCCGCGACCTGATGGAGCTCGGCACCGCGATCCCGCTCCGCGAGCTGGTGACGCTGCCCGAGCCGACCTCCCGGCTGCGCGACGGCGCGTGCGAGGGCGAGGTGCTCTCGGTCGACCGCCACGGCAACGTCCAGCTCTCGATCACCGCCGCCGACCTGGGATATCTGGGTGTACGCGACGGCGACACCCTGGCCGTCTGGCTCGGCCGCCGGCAACTGGCCGTCCCCTATCGCGACACCTTCGCCGCCGTGCCGCCGGGCGATCTGGTGGCCTTCACCGACTCGGCCGGGCTGGTGGCCGTGGCGGTCAACGCCGGTGACGCCGCCCAGCGGCTCGGGCTGCCGCCGGGCGCCCACGTGCGCCTGTCGCCCGCCCGGACATAACGCACTGTATTTGAATGTTCACGGAAAGGTCAGATTCGCGGGCGTGAGCGTGCCAGAATAAGCCGCCGTGACCTCTGTGGCATCACGGCTGCTCATGGTCTGTGTGGTGGCCGGGCTGATCTTCCCGCCCCCCGCTCACGCCGATGAGCTGGGGACGACGGCCCGGGAGCGGCAGTGGCCGCTGGGGGTCATGGGCGTTCCGGCGGCGTGGGAGCTGAGCCGGGGCGAGGGCGTCACGGTGGCCGTCCTCGACACCGGCGTCGACGCCCGCCACCCCGACCTGGCCGGAGCCGTCGTCGAGGGTCCCGACCTGACGGGGGCCGGGACCGGCCACGTCGGCCGCCACGGCACCGCCATGGCCGGCCTGATCGCCGGGCGCGGCCACGGACCGAGCGGTGGGCTCGGGGTGGTCGGGGTGGCCCCGCGGGCGACGGTGCTGTCGATCAGGGTGACTCTGGAGGCCGACGACCCGGCCCGCACCGACCCCCACGTCGAGGTGCGGGTCAGGGGCGCGGTCGCCCGGGGCATCCGGTGGGCCGTCGACCACGGCGCCGAGGTGATCAGCATGTCCCTGGGCGGCGGCGACGGCAGCGACGAGGGCAGCCCCGACGAGGAGGAGGCGGTCCGCTACGCCCTGTCGAGGGGCGTGGTGCTGGTGGCCTCGGCCGGCAACGACGGCGAGGGCGCCAACCGGCGCACCTACCCGGCCGCCTATCCCGGGGTGATCGCGGTCGGCGCGGTCGACGAGAGGCTCTGCCCGGCGCCCTTCTCCAACCGGCAGGGCTACGTGTGGGTGACCGCCCCCGGCACCCGCATCGTCAGCGCGGGCGGTCCGGCGTCCTATGTGGTCGGCGACGGCACGAGTTCGGCCGCCGCGTTCGTGGCGGGGATCGCCGCCCTCATCAAGGCCCGCCATCCCGGCATGAGCGTCACCGATGTGCGCCGGGCGATCTCGCAGGGCGCCACCCGGCGCGACGCCGACGCCACCGGGGTGGCCAACGCGCGGCGGGCGCTGCTGTTCGCCGGCGCGCCCCGGCAGGCGGTGATGGCGGCGCGGCCGCGTCAGGCCGTCGTCGGAGGGGCTTCGGAATCTACCCGTTCGGGGCCTTTGATCTGGGCCGTGCTGTTGTTACTTGTCGCCGCGTTGGTCGCGAGGGTGGCGCTTCGCGCCTGAGCATTGCGGCTTCCTTGCCGCTCCCTGACCGGATGGGGGGTCCTCCCCTTACGAAAGACCGGGTAGACATGTGTCTGACTACACAGAGTAGTCATCCGCGTGCTCAGCCGCCCGGACCCACCTCAGGGGAGAGATACATATGATCCGCCGAATCGTCGTTGCCTCGGCCGCCGCTGGTCTCGTCGTCGTCGCCCCCGCCAGCATGGCGCACGCCGACACGCCCGTCACCAACCTGCTCAACACCCAGTGCGTGTCGTCGCCCGAGCTCCTCACGGGCCTCCCCGTGCTCGCCACCCTGCTCTCGCCGGTCTGTGGCCTGGTCAAGAGCCTCCCCGGCCTCGTCGGCCAGGTCGTCGGTGGCGCCACCACCGGCCTCCCGCTGCCGTCGCTGCCGTCGCTGCCGTCCGTCCCGGGCGTCAGCACCGGCACCGTCACCGGCCTCCTGCCGGTCAACGCCGTGTCGGTTCGCTAGTTCTCGCGTACCACTTGTGGAAAGGCCCCCGCCTGGATCCAGCGGGGGCCTTTCCCGTTACTGCGAGTAATCGCCTACGAGGCGCCGACGACGTCGTGGACCTCGGCGAAGTGGCAGGCGCTCAGGTGATCCGTACCGGGACGGATCTGGAGAAGCGGCTCCTCGACGGCGCAGATCTCCTGCGCCTTCCAGCACCTGGTCCGGAACCGGCAGCCCGACGGCGGGTTCGCCGGCGACGGCGGGTCACCCTGCAGAATGATCCGCTCCCGCGACTCCCGGCCCTCGGGGTCGGGCACCGGCACCGCCGACAGCAGCGCCTGCGTGTACGGGTGACTCGGCCTCTCGTAGATCTCGGCGTCCCGGCCGATCTCCACGATCTTCCCGAGGTACATCACCGCGACGCGGTCGGAGATGTGCCGCACCACCGACAGGTCGTGCGCGATGAAGATGTACGCCAGCCCGAACTCGTTCTGCAGCCGCTCCAGCAGGTTGATGACCTGGGCCTGGATCGACACGTCGAGCGCGGAGACCGGCTCGTCGCAGACGATGATCTCGGGCTGCAGCGCCAGCCCGCGGGCGATGCCGATGCGCTGCCGCTGACCACCGGAGAACTGGTGGGGGTAGCGGTTGATGTGGTCGGGGTTGAGCCCCACGACCTCCAGCAGATCCTGCACCTTCTTACGCCGGTCGCCCTTGGGGGCCACCTCGGTGTGGATCTCGTAGGGCTCCCCGATGATGTCGCCGACCGTCATCCGCGGGTTGAGCGAGGTGTACGGGTCCTGCATCACCATCTGGATGTTGCGGCGGAACCGCTTCAGATTGCTGCCCTTGTGCAGGTCGACGACCTCGCCGTTGACCTTGACCGTGCCCGAGGTCGGCTTCTCCAGCGCCATCAGCAGCTTGGCCAGCGTCGACTTGCCGCAGCCGGACTCGCCGACCACGCCGAGGGTCTCCCCGCGGTTCAGTTCGAAGCTGACGCCGTCGACCGCCTTGATCGCGCCGACCTGGCGCTTGAGCACGATCCCCTGCGTCAGCGGGAAGTGCTTGACCAGGTCGCGGACCTCGAGGATGGGGTCACCCTGCGGTGCCATCGAGGACCTCCCTCCAGTAGTGGCACGCACTGCTGCGCGTGCCGCTGATCTCGTGCAGCGCCGGGACGTCGGTCACGCAGTCGTCCTGGCGGAACGGGCAGCGGGGGTGGAAGGCGCAACCCGTCGGCATGTCGAGCAGGTTCGGCGGCAGGCCCTTGATGGCGTACAGTTCCTGGCCCTTCATGTCGACCCGGGGGATCGACTCGAGCAGGCCCTTCGTGTACGGGTGTGCGGCGTTGCGGTAGATGTCGTGCACCGGGGCGTTCTCGACGATGCGGCCGCCGTACATGACCGCGATCTTGTCCGCGACGTCGGCGACCACGCCGAGGTCGTGGGTGATCAGGATCAGGCCCATGTTGCTCTCGCGCTGGAGTTCGGCGAGCAGTTCCATGATCTGGGCCTGCACGGTGACGTCCAGAGCGGTCGTCGGTTCGTCGGCGATGAGCAGGTCGGGGTCCAGCGCGATCGACATCGCGATCATGATGCGCTGGCGCATACCGCCGGAGAACTGGTGCGGGTAGTCGTTGACGCGCTGCTTGGCGGCCGGGATGCGGACCCGGTCCATCAGCTCGACGGCCTTCGCGTAGGAGGCCTTCTTCGACATGCCCTTGTGCACGCGGAACATCTCGGCGATCTGCCAGCCCACGGTGAACACGGGGTTGAGCGCCGAGAGGGCGTCCTGGAAGATCATCGCGATCTGCTGGCCGCGGATCTGGCTGCGCTGGGCCTCCGACAGCTGGAGCAGGTCGGTGCCCCGGAAGCGGATCTCCCCCTTGGGGATGCGCGCGGGCGGCATGTCGAGGATGCCCATGATCGCCTGGGCCGTCACCGACTTGCCGGAGCCCGATTCGCCCAGCACCGCGAGGGTCTCCCCGGCGTTGAGCGCGTAGGACACGCCGTTGACCGCGCGGGCCACTCCCTGGCGCGTGGTGAACTCCACGTGCAGGTTGTCGACCGCGAGCAGCGGCTCGGTGCCGATCGTGCCGCTGTCGGCCGGAAGCAGGTGCGTGTCGACGGACGGGTTCTTCACTTGATCACCCCTCCTATCGAAGCTTCGGGTCGAGAGCGTCGCGGACGGCGTCGCCGAGCATGACGAACGCCAGCACCGTGAGGCTCAGGAACAGGGCCGGGAACAACAGCGCCTCCGGTGCCTGCAGGAACCGGTTGCGCGCGTCGGCGATCATCAGGCCCCACGAGATGTCGGGCGACTGGATGCCGACGCCGAGGAACGACAGCGCGGCCTCGGCGGCGATGAAGACGCCCATGTTCATGGTCGCCACCACGATCACCGGCGCCAGCGCGTTCGGCAGGATGTGACGCTGCATGATCCGCCCGGGACCCGCGCCGAGCGCCCTCGCCGCGATCACGTAGTCCTGGTTCTTGGACGACATGACCGCCGCCCGCATGATCCGCAGCACCATCGGCCAGGCCAGCACCGACAGGGCGAGCACCACGGTCCAGATGCCCGCGTTGTCCCGGCCGACGACGGCCAGGATGAGCAGGGCGCCCAGGGTCGAGGGGATCGCGAAGAAGACCTCGGCCACGCGGGACAGGATCGTGTCGGTCCACCGGCCGTAGAAGCCGGCGAACAGGCCCAGGATGCCGCCGATGAGCGTGGTCACCAGGGTCGAGAAGACACCCACCATGATCGAGATCCGGGCGCCGTACACGACCCGCGAGAAGGTGTCGCAGCCGAGGTTGTCGGTGCCGAACCAGTGGGCCGAGCTCACGCCCTGGCGGGCGATGGTCAGGTCGCACGTGCTCGAATCAAATGCGTTGACCGGAGAGAACAGACCCGGAATGATCGACATGACCACGAGGATCGCGATCATGACGGCGGCGATGATGAAGACCTTGCTCCGCCGCAGGTCATACCACGCGTCCGACCACAGGCTCGCCGGCTTCTTCTGCTTCGGCGGTTTATCCGATTTCGGCTTCTGCTCGGTGAGCGTGTCACTCATAGCGGATCCTGGGGTCGAGAACGGCGTACAGCAGGTCGACGAACAGGTTGGCGGCGATGAAGATCAGCACCAGCACCGTCACGATGCCGACCACGACCGAGTTCTCCGACAGGTAGACCGAGTCGAAGAGCTGCCGGCCGATGCCGTTGAGGTTGAAGATGGTCTCGGTGATCACCGCGCCGCTCATCAGCGCGCCGAGGTCGGCGCCCAGATAGGTGACCAGCGGGATCAGCGAGTTGCGCAGCGCGTGCCTGCCGAGCACTCTTCGCCGCGGCATGCCCTTGGCGATCGCCGTGCGCACATAGTCGGCGCGCAGTGTCTCCATCAGGCTGGTCCGCGTCAGCCGCGTCAGATACGCGATCGACGTGCCCGCCAGCACCAGGCCCGGCAGCAGATAGCTGCGCCAGCCCTCCGAGGTGCCCGCGACGGGGAAGAAGTCGATGCCCGTCGAGGTCTTCAGCTGCACGCCCAGCACCAGCTGGAGCACGAAGCCGCTGACCAGGGTCGGAACCGACACCAGCAGCAGGGTGAAGGCCAGGATCGCGGTGTCGGCGGCCTTGCCGCGGCGCAGCGCGGCGATGAGGCCCAGGCCGATGCCGACGATCGCCTCGATCACCAGGGCCATGAGGGCCAGGTTGAGGGTGACCTGGAACTTGCCTTCGAAAATGGTCGACACTGGCAGGCCTCGGAAGGTTTGTCCGAAGTCTCCGGTGAAGATGCCCTGTACGTAGTAGCCGTACTGGACGATCAGAGGGTCATCTAGGTGGAACATCTCGCGCATCGTGGCCCTGAAGACCGGGTCGACCGCCCGGTCGCCCGCGAGGGCCTGAATGGGGTCGCCCGGCAGGGCGTAGACGAGCGCGAAGATGAGAAACGTGGTGCCAAGCAGCACAGGGATCGCCTGGAGCAGGCGCCTGACAACGTAGCGGCCCATTCGGTCTCCCGATCATGACGAAGGGCAGCCCCACTGCAACCAATCGGGCTGCCCCAAGAGTGATGGTCCATCCCGGGCGGCTCAAGGGGTTCCGCCGCCCGGGTTGGATGCCGTCTTAGGCCTTCTCGACGTTCGCGATCTCGATCCGCTCGAACGGGTCGATCTTGACGCTCTTGACGTTGGCCGAGAACGCCGCGTTGGTCTGGTAGAAGTAGACCGGGATGTAGGGCAGTTCCTTCAGCAGGATGTCGTCGGCGGCCTGGTAGGACGCGATGCCTTCCTCGACCGTCGGGGCCGAGTCGGCCTTCTTCAGCAGCTCCTCGAACTCCTTGTTGTTGAAGCCCGAGTAGTTCGAACCGGCGTTGGCCGCGAAGATCGGCTTGAGGTAGTTCTCCGGCGACGGGTAGTCCATGATCCAGGCCATCCGGAAGAGGCCCTTCCACTTGTCCGCGCCCAGGTCGTCGAGGATCGTGGCGAACTTCTCGACCGGCTTCGGCTCAACGGTGGCGCCGAGGTTGGTGCGCAGGTTGTTCGCGACGGCCTCGATCCACTCCTTGTGGCCACCGTCGGCGTTGTAGCCGAGCTCGATCGCACCGGCGTTGGCGCCGCCGTTGCTGTCCCACAGCTCCTTGGCCTTCACCGGGTCGTAGGTGCAGGCCTCGCCGCACGCGCCCTGGCGGTAACCGGCGACGACCGGCGAGATGAAGTCGTCGGCCGGCACGCGGGTGCCGGAGAAGACCTGCTCGGTGATGGTCTTGCGGTCGATGGCCATCGAGATGGCCTTGCGCAGCTCGGCGCTCTTGGCGTAGTCGGCGCCGACCTTGGTCGGGAAGCCGAGGTAGCCGATGCCCGAGGAGGGCTGCTCGATGTAACGGTCGCCCAGCTCGGCCTTCGCGGAGGCGATGACCTCGGCGGGGAGCTGGTCCATGATGTCGAGGTTGCCGGCCTGCAGGTCGCGGTACGCGGTGTTGAGGTCGGTGTAGATCTTGAAGTCGATCGCCTCGACCTTGGCCTTGGCCTCGGTGTAGTCGTCGTTGCGGACCATCGAGATGGTGGTCTCGACGCCGCGCTTCCACGGCTTGGCCATCTTGAAGGGGCCGTTGCCGATGGGCGACTCGCCGTAGGCGGCGGTGACCTTGCCGTCAGGGCCGAAGGCGGCCTTGGGCATCGGGTAGAAGGCGGTGTAACCCAGCATCGTCGGGAAGCCCGAGAACGGGTTGGTGAGCTGGACCGTGAAGGTCAGCGGGTCGACGACCTTCAGACCGGAGAGGCTGGTCGCGGTGGCCGCGGGGGCCGCCTGCGGGCCGTCACCGTCGGGGTCGACCGGGTTCATCTCGGCGTAGCCGGTGATCGAACCCATGAAGTAGTTGGCCTCGTACGCGTTGGCGCCGTTGGCGGTGTAGTTCCAGGAGTCCACGAAGCTCTGGGCGTCGACGGGGGTGCCGTCGTGGAACTTGTAGCCGTCCTTGAGCTTGATCGTCCAGTTGGTCTGGTCTTCCGACGTGATGGACTCGGCGATCTGGTTGATCGGCTTCTTGTCCGCGTCGTAGTTCACAAGACCGATGAACAGGGCGTTGAGCACCTCGGCGCCGCTGGTCTCCGCGGTGTTGCCGGGGACGAGCTCGTGCTGCGGCTCCCCGATCTCAACGGTGACCGGCGCCGCGCCGGCGGTGCCACCAGTGGCGGCAGGGTTCGAAGCCTCGTCGCCGCCGCCACAGGCGGCCACGGCGAGCGCCAGCACGGCAGTGCCGGCGATGATCTGTGCGCCCTTGAGTACGCGCATAGTGAGTAGGTCCTCCCTCAAAGGATGGGCGTTGGCGCTGAGCTGCGATAAGTCCAGGTCGGCACCCCCGCGGTCCCTTGTGGGGACCCCGGATTTGCAGACACGGTCAAACGAGCTGACGCCCTGCCAGTCGTCCGCGAGCATCCCTCACCACACACCGCAGTGTTGTCTCTGCTGCGTTGCAGTTCGGTCACACGTGCGTCAGTCGGGCGTCACACGCATACCAAGAAGGTCGCCGCAAACCTCGCAATAAGCTTTAAAGACCCCATAAAGGTACACATGTCTAGATGCTGGTGGAGCCAAGGTACGGCCTTTGCGGTACCGACCGTGGCGTTGTCCCCATATCAGGACCTGGTGGGCTACCTTTGACCCTGCCGTGGCACCCCGCCGCCGGTGGCTTCACCCAACCCCCACGAGGAGCCTACGGATGACCATCGCAGGCGCCTCGTTCATCTGCATCCAATAGAGTCCTTGCCATGAGCCAGCCGGATTCCGCCGTCGCGGACGCGCAGGGCGGCGCAGCGACGGAATCGCTGGCCGCGCTCGCCAAACGCCACGGTCTCCGTCGCGCGATCGCCCGCCCGAGCCTGCCCTACTACGTCGGCCAGCTCTGGGCCCGTCGGCATTTCGTGCTCAAGTACGCGACGTCCCGCAACGTCTCGAAATACAGCCAGTCGATGCTGGGCCAGCTCTGGCAGCTCCTGACCCCGCTCCTGAACGCGGGCGTCTACTACCTGATGTTCGGCGTGATCCTCGATCAGAAGAAGGACATCGGCAACTACACCGCCTTCCTGATCACCGGCGTCTTCATCTTCACGTTCACCCAGCGCACGGTGAGCGGCGGTGCCAAGTCGATCTCGAACAACCTGTCGCTGATCCGGGCGCTGCACTTCCCCCGGGCCGCCCTGCCGCTCGCCTACGCGGTGCAGGAACTCCAGCAGCTCATGTGGTCGATGCTCGTGCTCATCGGCATCGTGCTGCTCACGGGTGAGACGGTCACCCTCGCCTGGCTGTTCATCCCGGTCGCGCTGCTGCTGCAGCTCACCTTCAACGTCGGGGCGAGCCTGTTCATGGCCCGCGTCGGCGCCTTCGCCCGCGACATGAACCAGCTTCTGCCGTTCATCATGCGCACGTGGCTCTACGCCTCCGGCGTCTTCTTCAGCATCCCCGACCGGGTCGCCGACCTGCCCGAGGAGCTGGCATTCGTGCAGTACATCATGGAGCTCAACCCGGCGGCCGCCTACATCGAACTGATGCGCGACCTGCTGATCCATGACCACCCCGCACCCCAGTGGGCCTGGACGACTGCCATATTCTGGGCCGTGTTCGCCCTTGTCATCGGATTCTGGTACTTCTGGCGCGCCGAAGAGAGGTACGGACGTGGCTGAGGCGAAGCCGATGGCGATGGAAAGGGTGTGGCCGTTGACCGCCGAAGAGCAGGAGGCGACCACCAAGAGGTCCGCCACCGGCACCCCGACCGTCATCGTCGACGACCTCAACATCATCTACAAGGTCTGGGGCGCCGCCTCCGACGAGGAGAAGGGCAACGCCGCCACCGCCCTGCTCCGGCTGGTCAAACGGCAGGGCCGCCCGCAGATGCGCGAGGTCCACGCCGTGAAGGGCGTCTCGTTCGTGGCCCGCCACGGCGACGCCATCGGCATCATCGGCCGCAACGGCTCGGGCAAGTCGACCCTGCTGCGCGCCATCGCGGGCCTGCTGCCGCCGGCCTCCGGCGCCGTCTACACCGACGGCCAGCCGTCGCTCCTGGGCGTCAACGCCGCCCTGATGAAGGAGCTCACCGGCGAGCGCAACATCACCCTCGGGTGCTACGCGATGGGCATGACCCCCTCCGAGGTCAAAGCCAAATACGACGAGATCGTCGACTTCTCCGGCATCGGCGAGTTCGTCCAGTTCCCGATGTCGACCTACTCCTCCGGCATGGGAGCCCGTCTCCGGTTCGCCATCGCGTCGGCGAAGGTCCACGACGTGCTGCTGATCGACGAGGCGCTGGCCACCGGCGACCGCGAGTTCCGCAAGCGCTCCCAGAAGCGCATCATGCAGATGCGCGAGTCGGCGGGCACCGTCTTCCTGGTCGCCCACAACCTCGACGTCATCGAGGAGACCTGCAACCGGGTCATCTGGCTGCACAAGGGCAAGATCAAGATGGACGGCGACCCCACCGAGGTGATCAGCGCCTACAACAAGGCGTAGGTGGTAGAGGATGGGTGATCACGACCCATCCCGAGCGGAGAGCGACATGCCCACGCCACCACCGATTCCCTACGACCACCTGCCGGAAGTCGCGGCCCTGACCGTCGAGGCCGCCGGGCTCGCCGACGGCCAGACCATGTCGGCCCGCCACGTCTTCAACGACTGGGGCTTCTCCGGCGAGAACGTCTCTCCCGCCCTCACGTGGTCGGGCGCCCCCGAGGGCACTCTCGGCTACGCCGTCACCTGCTTCGACCCCGACGCCCCCACCGGCAGCGGCTTCTGGCACTGGCTGGTGTTCGACATCCCGGCGTCGGTCACCGAACTCCCCGAGGGCGCCGGCAACGGCCCCGCGTTCGCGGGCCTGCCCGAGGGCGCCGTCCACGCCAAGAACGACTACGGCATCAAGGAGTACGGCGGCGCCGCCCCTCCCCCCGGCTGGCCGCACCGCTACCTGTTCGCCGTGCACGCCCTCGACGTCGACAAGCTGGGTGTCGACCCCGACTCCAACCCGGCCGTGGTCGGCTTCAACATCACCGCCCACACCCTCGCGCGCGGATTCATCGCACCGGTGTACGAAAGCTGATGCCGCTGCGGCCGGTGTTCCACTATGATTCGAACGGGGATTCGATCTAAGGAACGCCGATGCCATGGGAGGGCGGGATGAGTGAGCTGGTGACGGCCATCGATCATCTGGCCGACGAAGACCCTTCTGAACTTTCACCTGCCCTGCTCACCGAGCAGCTCATCGAACTGCACTGGCAGATGGCCAGACTGCAGGCACAGATCGCCCGGCGCACCTCGGTGCGGCCCTGGGCCTCGAACAACTAGAAAACGGCCGGCGCCTGATCAAGGCACCGGCCGTTTTCGCATGTCAGAGATACGGAAACGTTGACGTGGCCACGCCAACGTGTCCGGTGGGGAACTACCTGCGGGTACCGGCGACGATGTTGTTGACCGCGCCCGACAGGCCCTGGGCGGCCAGGCCGACCTGGGTGGCCGAACCGGTCAGGTTCTTGGCGGCGCCGCTGAGCTGGTCGGCGGTGCCGGTGAGCTCGCCGGTCGCGCCGGTGATGGCCGACAGCGCCGGCTTGAGCTCACCCGAGACGTCGTTGGGCGTGGCGGTCATGGGGGTGACCTGCACCCGCTCGGCCCAGCCCGTGGCGGCGGCCGGGGCGGCCGGCGCTGCCGGGACGACCGACTCGGCGCCGGGGATGGCGCCGGTCAGCCCGGTGAGCTGTCCGCCGATCGGCAGCGTGCCGAGCAGGTCGGAGATCGGGTCGCTCGCGGCCTGAGCGGGCGCGGCGAACATCGCTGCGACGCCGAAGGTCGCGACGACAACTGCTGCCTTGATCATTCGCTTCATGTAAATGCCTCCTGAGCCCCGTCCCAGGTCAGGGAACGGGAACCGAGAACCCCCGCGTAACCGGCGCGGGTTCGCGCCGGCCGATTGGCTAGGCCGAATTTCTATCACCGCGAGAAACGGCCCGGTGACCGGGAGTCACAACGCCGAGGGGCGGGAGGGCGCCCGACTTGGCGGCACATGGTGGGAATTCACATCCGGCCCGGGAGAAAGGCACGGTAAACACGGCGCCCGGGCCGGGAGGAATTGTTTTCCGTCCCTTGGCAAGCGGTCAGGCCGCGAGGGGTGCCGGCGGCTCGAAGGGGAATCGGTCGGCGAACGCGGGGCGCAGGTCGGTCAGCCAGACGGCCTTGGGGTCGTACCGGGCGAAGAAGGGACGCCCGACCAGCCCGGGGTCGCGGGCCTGGATGAAGTGCAGGACGAACACGCGCTCGCCGTTCACCTCGGTCACACCGTCGACGCAGACCTTGCCGGGGGTGGCCGACATCGAGGGCCCCCTGACCGTCCGGCAGAGACCGGAGACCTGGGCATAGGCGTCCCTGAAGGTCTCGTACGCCTCGGCGAGCGGCACCGCGAAGTAGTCCTGGGGCCCGGTGTCCCGCTCGACGAACATGTAATAGGGGACCATCCCCATCGAGTTCTGCCGGCGCCACATGTGCGCCCACGTGGCGGCGTCGTCGTTGATGGTGCGGATGAGGGGCGCCTGGGTCCGGATCGTGGCGCCGGTGTCCAGGATCCGGCGGACCGCCGAGCCCACCGCCTGGGGTTCGAGCTCGCGGGGGTGCGAGAAGTGCGCCATGAAGGCGAGGTTCTTCCCTGACCGTACGACCTGCTCGAACAGCTTGAGGGTGTCGTCGGCGTCGGGATCGGTGACGAAGCGGCCGGGCCAGTAGGCCAGCGACTTGGTGCCGATGCGGATCGAGTCGATCTGCGGGATCTCCAGCAGCGGCTCGACGTAGCGGCGCAGCACCGCCTCTCCCATGATCATGGGGTCGCCGCCGGTGAACAGCACCGAGGTCACCTCGGGGTGGCGGCGGATGTAGCCGACGAGGGCGTCGACGTCGCCGGAGGCGAACTTCAGGTCGGGCTCGCCGATGAACTGCGCCCAGCGGAAGCAGTAGGTGCAGTAGGCGTGGCAGGTCTGCCCCTGCTTGGGGAAGAACAGCACCGTCTCGGGATATTTGTGCTGCATGCCGGGCACCGGCTCGTCGCCGATCTTCGGCACGTTCAGGTCGAGCTGCCCGGCCGGGTGGGGGTTGAGACCCATCCGCACCTCGTTGGCCGCGGCCGTGAGCTGCTTGACGGACGCGTCCGTCCTGAGGAGGTTCGCCAGACGGGACACGTCCGTTTCGGGCAGCATGTCCTCCTGAGGAAAGACGAGCCGGTAAATCGGGTCGTCGGGTACCGCGGACCAGTCGATCAGCTCGTCGACGACGTAGGCGTTGGTACGGAACGGCAGCACCGTCGCCACCGCGCGCGCCCGCAGCCGCGCCTCCTCGCCGAACCCTGCCTTCTCTCGCAGCAGGTCGTCGAGATGCTTCGTGGTGTAAGCCCGAAAGCCGCGGGTGCCCTCACTAAAGATCACTCGGCCTTCCCTTCCCGGTAGTTTTTCCCGATCTCGTGTAAACCAAGGAGGCCTGTCAGGCGTCTGGGCATCCTCTATACCGGTATTGGGCCATCCCGACAGCCGAATCCACGATTTGGTAAAGGCCGAAGTCGGGGAATTCCTATCTCGCGACATATCTCGAATGGGAGTAATCTAGGAAATGTGACGATAGAAGACCCAGGTCAGCGCGCATCCGACGCCGACCGAGACCGGGTCGCGGCGGTCATCGCCGAGGGCCTGGCCTCCGGCCGCCTCACCACGGCCGAACACGCCGACCGCCTGGAGGCCACCTACAGTGCGGTCACCATGGGCGAACTGGTCCCGATCACCAAAGACCTCCCCTCGACCACCACCGCGATCGCCGCTCCGGCCGACGTCGGCCGCAGAAGCGTCAGCGCGGTCTTCAGCAAGGTCGTCAAGAAGGGCCGCTGGGTGCCCGGCCGGACCCTCCGCCTGCAGGCGAGCTTCGGCGCCCTGATCATCGACCTGGGCAGCGCCGTGCTGCCGGGCCGGGAGATCACCGTCGACATCCAGGCCGCCTTCAGCAAGGTGATCATCCGGATGCCGGCCAACGCCCACATCATCGACGACGGCGGGGCCGCCTTCTCCAAGCGCATCGTGGCGGGCGACGAACAGGGCGAGGAGGGCGGACCGGTCATCCGGCTGACCGGGCACGCCGCGTTCTCCAAGGTCATCGTGTCGCGTACCGTCTCCGACTGGAATATGCGCTCATAGCCGCGAGCCGACGGACTTCGCACCAACCGGTCCCCCCTACCATTCACTAGGATTCCCGGATCGATTGGATGGCGCTGTGGCCGTATCGTCGCCGGTCGCGCTCGACGCCATGGGCGGCGACCACGCGCCAGAGCAGATCGTCGCCGGGGCCGTCATGGCCGTCAGGGAGCTCGGGGTCCCGGTCGTGCTGGTCGGCCAGCCCCGCGTGCTCCACGAGATCCTCCTCGGCTACGGCGCCGCCTCCGAGATCCCGATCGTCCGTGCCGAAGAGGCGCTCTCGATGGACGAGGGCGCCCTGGCGAGCCTGCGCCGCCCCCGCTCCAGCATCGCCGTGGCCTGCCATCTGGTGCGCAAGGGCGACGCGAGCGCGGTCGTGTCGGCGGGCTCGACGGGCGGCGTGGTCGCCACCGCCAAACTGCGGCTGAAGACCCAGCCGGGCGTGCTCCGACCGGCCATCGCGGTCGCCCTGCCGACGGTCCCCGACCCGACGATCCTGCTCGACGCGGGCGCCAACGCCGACGCCAAGCCCGAGATGCTGGTCCAGTTCGCCCACCTCGGCGTCGCCTACGTCGCCACCGCCCTCGGCCACGACAACCCCCGCGTCGGCCTGCTGACCATCGGCGCCGAAGCCGAGAAGGGCAACAAGGTCGTCAAACGGGCCCACGAACTGCTGGAGGCCGCCCCCGGCATCCACTTCGCCGGCAACGTCGAGGGCCACGACCTGCTGACGGGCCGCGTCGAGGTCATCGTCGCCGACGGCTTCACCGGCAACGTGGCGCTCAAGACCATGGAGGGCAGCGTCCGCTACGCCTTCGGCCAGCTCCGCCAGGCCGTCGACGGCAGCACGGTGGCCCGCATCGGCGGCCTCCTCCAGCGCCCCCGCCTGCGCGGTCTCTACGAACGCCTCGATCCCGAGGCCCATGGTGGAGCGGTCCTGCTCGGCCTCAACGGCTGCGTGGTGATCGCCCACGGTTCCTCCCACGCGAAGGGCGTCGCGGCCGCCTGCGAACTGGCCGCCAAACTGGCCGCCGAGGGCGTCGTCGGCAAGGTCGGCGAACGCATCGCGGCCATCCCCCGCTCCCACCGGTTGTGGTTCTCCGAGCGGCGGTAAACCGTGGCGACGACGCCGGTTTCGCGTCGCTAGGCTTGGTGTA
Source organism: Herbidospora sp. RD11066 (assembly GCF_054661255.1). Classification (NCBI taxonomy): domain Bacteria; kingdom Bacillati; phylum Actinomycetota; class Actinomycetes; order Streptosporangiales; family Streptosporangiaceae; genus Herbidospora; species Herbidospora sp. RD11066. Next base: position 7,799 of record NZ_BAAGDO010000005.1, on the reverse strand, counting down.
TGACCGACCCGCAACTCGTGCTCGTCGAACGCGTCCAGCAGGCGCTGGCCACCGCGTTCGGCCAGGAATACGCCGTCGAAGACCCGCTGATCAGGCCCTCCCAGTTCGCCGACTACCAGGCGAACGTCGCGATGAGCCTGGCCAAGCGACTCCGACGCGCGCCGCGAGATGTGGCGTCGCAGCTCGCCGAGGTCCTCGACCTGCCCGGCACCGTCGAGGTGAGCGGCCCCGGGTTCCTCAACCTGCGCTTCCACGACTCCTGGATCGCCGCCGAGGCCGGCGCACTGCTCGCCGACGACCGGCTCGGCGTGCCGAAGGAGCTCCCGTCCAAGACCGTGGTGGTCGACTACTCGGCGCCCAACGCCGCCAAGGAGATGCACGTCGGGCACCTGCGCACGACGGTCGTGGGCGACGCTCTGGTCCGCGTACAGGAACATCTCGGCAACCGCGTCGTGCGGCAGAACCACCTCGGCGACTGGGGCACCCCGTTCGGCATGCTCATCGAGCACCTCCTCGACATCGGCGAGGAGGCCGCGGTCGCGCAGCTCGAGGCGGGCAACGGCAACGACTACTACCAGGCCGCCCGCGCCAAGTTCGACGCCGACCCCGAGTTCAACCGCAGGGCCCGCGCCCGCGTGGTGACCCTCCAGGCCGAGGACCCCGAGACGATGCGCCTGTGGCGCATCTTCATGGACGCCACGGTCCGCTACTTCAACAAGGTCTACACCCAGCTCGGCGTCACCCTGACCGACGACGACATCGCCGGCGAGAGCATGTACAACGCCGCCCTCGCCCAGGTCTGCGACGAGCTGCAGGAACGCGGCATCGCCGAGATCAGCGACGGCGCGCTGTGCGTCTTCCCGCCCGGCTTCACCGGGCGCGAGAGCCAGCCGCTCCCGTTCATGATCAGAAAATCCGATGGCGGGTACGGCTATGCGACGACCGACATGGCCACCATCCGCTACCGGGTGCAGGATCTGAAGGCCGACCGTCTCCTCTACGCCATCGGCGCCACCCAGGCCCTCCACATGCAGATGCTGTTCGCCTCGGCCAAGATGGCGGGCTGGCTGCCCGACCACGTGTCGGCCGAACACGTGCAGATCGGCAGCGTGCTCGGCAGCGACGGCAAGATGTTCAAGACCCGGGCCGGCAAGTCCATCAAGCTGCTCGAACTCCTCGACGAGGCCGAGACGCGGGCCGCCGCCGTGCTCGCCGACCGTCCGGGCCTCGACGACGCCGCGCGCGGCGAGATCGCCCACATGGTCGGCATGGGCGCGGTCAAATACGCCGACCTGTCGGTCAGCCACGACAGCGAATACGTCTTCGACTTCGACCGCATGCTCGCCCTGACCGGCAACACGGGTCCTTATCTCCAGTACGCCACCACGCGCATCCGCTCCATCTTCCGGGGCGGCGAGCTCGACCCGGCCGGTTCCTACGGCCCGGTCGTGATCACCCACCCGGCCGAGCGCGCCCTGGCCCTGCAGCTGCTGGGCTTCGGCGGGGTCGTCACCGAGGTGGGCGAGCGCAACGAGCCCCACCGTCTGTGCGCCTACCTGTTCGACCTCGCCAGCGCGTTCACGACCTTCTACGAGAACTGCCCGGTCCTGAAGGCAGACTCCGAAGAAGCGCGTCAGTCGAGGCTCGCGCTGTCCCAGCTGACCCTGCGGGTGCTCCTGCAGGGCCTCGACCTCCTGGGGATAACCGCGCCCGAGCGGATGTGATATCCACAGATCGGCGCGCCTGAAGACACGAACAGGTCACGGGCGTCTAGTGTGGGCGCGGTCAAGGGAGCGTCTGCGGAACGCAAAGCAGACGTCCACCTGCCCTGGGGGAGTCAGCGCGTGAGCATGGATGTATCAGCCCGGTCGGGATCGTCCGGACACGCCGACACCACAGAGCTGCACCGCTACGCCGAGGCACTGCTGGTCCACCTGGCCGCCGACGGCACCGCACCGCCGCTGCCCCCGGGATCGATCGAGGTCCCGGGCTACTGGCTCTCCCCGGCGGTGCGGGCGCTCGTGCGCATCCTCGCGGGCGACGACGCGATGGAGCCGCTGTCCGAGGCGGCCCAGCTCGACGGCGCGAAGACCGCTCTGTTCCTGTGCCTGGCCTTAGCCGTCTGCGGCCACGGCGACCGCATCCACGCCTCGTGGCTCGGCACCGCCTTCGGCGACCTGTCGGCCGAGCGCCCGGTCGGCTCCGGCCAGCGGGCCCTGTGGCTGGCCGCCGCCCGTGGCGCCTACGGCCCCGCCGGGAAGATCTTCGTCCTGCGCAAGCTCGACGTGGTCGACGTCCCCCGAGACGACGACGTGTGGCTGAAGGCGCTGGTCCCCGCCGAGCCCGGCCTGGTCGTCCCGCCCTCTTTGAACGACTTTCCCGAACTGGCCCAGATCCCGGCCCTGGGCGGCCCCGTGCAGGCCGCGGCCCGGCTGGCCAGGTTGCGCCACCGGTGCGAGGAGATCACCTCCGTACCGCCGCCCTCGGGCGCGCTGCCGCAGGGCCGTGCGGTCTGGCCCGACACCGAGCCGATGGCCGTGCTGTCGGCCCTGACCGGCTCCCCCGAGGCCGAGGGTCCTCTGAGCTCCCTCAACGGCCACCTGCTCGACGACCTGAAGCCCGGCGCCGACCCCTACCTGGCCGCCCTGGCCCTCCACGTGGCCGCCCCCGCCATCGGCACCGCCGCCGCCCACCTGGCCGACCGCACCGAGGGCGACCAGCCCGAGACCCTGGTCCTGCCGATCCTCGGCCACTCGATCACCCTGCGCCCTGACGGCCCCGACCCCGAGGCGATGACCGACGCCGAACGCCGCATCATGGCGGGCTACATCCCCCGGCGCCCTTCTCCCATGCCGGGTTACCTGGCGGCGGTGGGCGGCCTGGTGGTCTTCACGCTGGGCTTCGTGTTCTCGCTGATCCTGGCCGTGGTGGGGGTGGGGTTGGGGGCGTTCGGGGCGTGGCTGCTGTGGCGCTTCCGGGTGCGCGAGAAGGCAGACCTGGCGTTGGTCAACGCGCAACTGGCCGAACTCCATGAGCTGGCGTCGTCGGCGGTGTGGGCCCTTCACGAATACGCCCGCGAAGCGAAGACCCGACGAGACCAGGCCATGGCCGACGTCGCCGAGATCACCCGCCTGCTGAAGCGGGGGCCTCGCGCGGGGTGACCCGTTACGGCGGCGCCTCGACGGTGGGCTCGATCGTCGGCGATGTGCACCGTCTCTGCTGAAGCGGGGACCTCGCGCCGAGTGACCGCTACGGCGGCACCTCGGCGGTGGGCTGGATCGTCGGTGATGTGCACCGTCTCTGCTGAAGCAGGGACCTCGCGCGGGGTGACCACTACGGCGGCACCTCGGCGGTGGGCTCGATCGTCGGTGATGTGCACCGTCTCTGCTGGGCAGCTGGGATGGCCGCTTAGGAGCGTCGTCTGCCTAGGTGACCGTCCAGTTCTGGTGATGGGCCGGGCGGCCAGCGGAACCGACACCGGCGCAGAAGAGGACTGGCCCCGCCACCAGGCCGACTTCGCCACTGCCGTCATCCTCTAGTTGCCCGCCGCCTTGTCGACTCTCCACCATCTCGGGCGTCAGATCGGCCAGGTTGCCGAGCGCCAGGGTTGGGGCGGCTGGGATCACGCGGACTCGTCCATCAGCTGGGTGCCGTCGTGGCGGAGAGTCAACGAGGGACCGATCTGGTCACCATGATGCATTCCAGCGGCGGCCGAATTCGGATTCAAAGTTCACGGTTCGAGCGACCCGGCCGGGTGACCGATCAGCCGACGACCAGCGTCATCGGCCGGGTTTCCGTGGTCGCCGATCGAAGGCGGGTAGCCGGTTTGGGCAGCGGGTGCACTGACCGGTTTTGGCCGAATACCGATTCCGATATCGCGATGGAGGGCACCCGGCAGGCGCCGACCAACATACCGATGTATGTCTGAATATCGGGTGCGGTGCGTGGCGTGGCGCTAATTACAGACCGGGGGTGGTTTGCCTCAGATGAACCACCTGTCGGGAATCAGAGGATGCCGCGTTGAGGGGCGGGCTCCGGCGTGCGGAAAATCGGCACGAATTTGGCCGATGGCGAGCTGCACCAGGTTGCACTGATTCGGGCGGATGGCGAGCGCGGATTTATCGCGAAAATGGCGGACCCGGCCTGCGGAATCCCATCGCGGGCCGGGTCGAATGGTCGGTCGGGGCTGGTCGGAACATCCCCTGGAGTGTCGGACAGGTCGTACACATGAGACCGGCGGAGGGGCCGCCGGCGCGGGATCGGGTGGTGAGAGGCCTCGGCGTCGCCTCTCCACCCGTTCGCCGGAGTGACCGCTAAGCGGTGGTCACCTCGACGTTCGACGGCGTGAGCAGGAAGACCTTGTCGGCGATCCGCTCAATGCGACCCTCGCAGCCATACGCGAGGCCGGCCGCGAAGTCGACCATTCTGGTCGCCTCCAGGGTCGACATCGTCGCGACGTCCATCACGATCGTGTGGCCTTCGCGGAAGTGACGGCCCACGGTGAGCGCGTCGTCGTACTTCCTCGGACGTACCATCACAATCCGCGACGGTTCCCCCGTCGACTGCCAGCGTTTCGCGGCCCTTTCCGAAGCCGGCATCCAGTCATCGTCGTATTCCTCTTCGCCATAGGGCTCATCCGAATATTGCTCGGCTCCGCCCAGGCCAAGGTAGGTCGCTACCTTGCGCACTGCCCCCATCGGCTTCGTCCTTTCCGGGTTTGTCCCGACACAAGGGACGCTAACCGACCATTCTCTTACGGCGACTCGACACGCCTATACATGGGATTCTCTTTGTCGGGGTTCGTCAGTAGCCCCGTGACATGCGCGCCTGCACCGTAGATTCGTTTACCGACCAGCCATTCAAGGGTAACCCGGCGAGCATCCGCCTGCTGGAAGGTCAGATAACCGGACCGTCGATGAGCACCATTGTGGCGGAAATGCGGCATTCGCTAAACAGATTATTCCGGCGCCGAATCAATTCGCTGGACAACGGACCGTAGCGACAGAGTGTGACCAATCGCATCACTCGGACGAAGAGCACAGATCATGGGAACTACCCGTGCCCACCGGATCACCACATATGCGGGAATGCCTGGCGGACATCCAAGGCGAAGAGTGCGGGGGCACCTGATTCACCCCGCCACTTTCAAGCTATAGCCGACCCCCGGGCTTGCGGCAAGACCCCCGTGACCCCCCAAAATCGGTGCTCGCAACCACACCAGGGGGAGACTTCATGCGCGTACTGCTGTCCACGATCGGATCACGCGGCGACGTCCAGCCGCTGGTGGCGCTCGCGGTGGAACTACGGTCCCTCGGCCAGGAACCCCACCTGTGCGTCCCACCGGACTTCCGCGACTGGATCGAGGGCCTCGGCCTCCCGGTCACCCCGATCGGCCCCGAACTCCGCACCCTCACCGCCGCCGCCCCACCCACGACCCCGCCGTCCCCGGAAACACTCCGCCGCCTGGCGGAGGCTTCCGTGACCACCCAGTTCGAAACGGTGATGACCGCGGCGAATGGCTGCGACCTCATCGTGGCCGCCACCGCCCTCCAGGTCGCCGCCCGCTCGGTCGCCGAGGTCCTGAAGATCCCCTACGTCTTCACGGCCTTCTGCCCCGCCGTCCTGCCCTCCCGCCACCACTCTCCTGCCGGACACCCCACCGAAGGCGACGGGTGGGCCCAAGACGCCGCCCGCTTCACCACCAACTTCGGCCCCGCCCTCAACAGCCACCGCACGACGCTCGGCCTGAACCCCATCTCCGATGTACGCCGCCACATCCTCACCGACCACCCGCTCCTGGCCTCCGACCCGACCCTGTCTCCTTGGCCAGAACCGGAAAGCGGCGTCACCCAGACCGGAGCCTGGATCCTCCCGGACACTCGCCCCCTGCCGGACGACCTACAGGCCTTCCTCGACGCCGGCGCCCCACCGGTGTACTTCGGCTTCGGCAGCATCCGCACCCCTGCAGGCCTGGCCGAGGCCATGCTCGAAGCGGCCCGCGAGACCGGCCGACGAGCGATCCTCTCCCGAGGCTGGGCCGACCTGCTCCCCAGCGGCTCCGCTCCGGATGTCCTGTCGATCGCCGAGGTCAACCAGCAGGCCCTCTTCCCTCGAGTGGCAGCGGTCGTCCACCACGGAGGCGCCGGGACGACGCACGCCGCCGCCCGCGCCGGCACACCCCAGGTGGTGGTCCCCCAGCTCTACGACCAATTCTACTGGGCCCGGCAGATCCAGCACCTGGGCATCGGCATCGCCCACCCTGCCGGCACCCCGACCGGCGAATCCCTGACCGTCGCCTTGAGCGAGACCCTATGGCCGGACATCGCCAGCAACGCCGCAGCCCTGGCGCCCCTGATCCGCACCGACGGCGCGAAAGCAGCCGCGAACCACCTCATGCGTCTGCCCCAGAGCTGATCACCCCTTGGAGCGGCCAGCCTCGAGAGGTAGGCACAGCCAACCTCGCGCATCCAGCCAGTAGTCTGGACCACCAGAGCGTCTTGAGTAGCCAAGGCCTCAAGAGCCCAGCTCACACGAGACTCATCGAGGTCGTGGTCAGCCGCGAACAGAGATCGTGTCGTTGAGCAACGTCATCAGGCTCAACAAAGCATCAGAAGATCCGAAAGATCGGGCGCCTTGGCACCAAGAAAGCCACCGCTAACCCCCGAATCTCCGAAAGCCCGGCTTACTCGACCAAGCTCCCAGAACACGCAATGCCCAGATGACAGCGCATCGCTTGAGGGCAACAACCAAGCCAGCACTACGACAGAAGAGAAGTACGCGCTACACAGGTGCCCCGGGATTCGTTCCCCCGTCGCACTCCAGCCACCTATGGCAGAGCGCCCTGGCCCGTAGCCACCAACCCGAGCGCAGCGGGAGCAAACACATTGCCTAATGATCGACAACCATGCACCGGCGACGGCTCAGATGCCCGAGAGCCATCAACCCTGATAGATGCTGTCCGACGGGGATCCGCGCCGAGTAGTTTCTGTCCGGAGCTTCAAGAGACAGCCCGAGGATGACAACCGGCGCTCCCCGGCAATGCGTTCAGTAACACCAACGTGAATCGCCCGGGAGACTCTCCGCCTAGGCTGGCTTCCCAAGAGACTTCGGCTGCGATAGCCCAACTCGACACCAACTCCGGGGAACCGCGAAGACCTCAGCCACGGCAGATCAGGCCGATAGCCGCCCCGGAAAAACGAAAAGCCCGGCACGATGGCCGGGCCCGGCAGATCTCCTGAGAATCCAGGCCCATCGCGGCCAGATCTCCGGAACAACCCCAGAAGCACGAAAGCCGGGCGTGATACCTCCTTTTAGCGGGGCTCAGCCACCGCAGAAGTCGTGGCATTCGCGCCTAGCGCGGATGGGTAGGGGAGCGTCGTGTCGCCGGCGAAGCAGCGAGAAACGTCAAAGCTCAGCGCGTGGGCAGGCTGATACTTCACCGTGAACATCAAAGCCCGGCGCCTGGGGAGACGGGGCACTTCCCCGCGAAGGCCATAGCTCAGCTGAACTCACGGCCTCAAAACACGAAAGGCCGGCACGGATGCCGGACTAGATACCTCCTGGAGAGACATCAAAAGCCCGGCGCATGGCGGACTCGGTGAAACACCAACGCCTGACAGCCATTCGCCGGCGCCGGCACTCCCGCGAAACGACGAAAGCCCGGCCACCACGGCCGGGCCCAAGATTTTCCCCCTGGAAACGTCGAAGGCCCCGATCCTGAGATCGGGGCCTTCGGTATAAAGATTGTCCGGCGGTGTCCTACTCTCCCACACCGTCCCCGGTGCAGTACCATCGGCGCT
>NZ_BAAGDO010000004.1:269-734496 GCF_054661255.1 Herbidospora sp. RD11066 | reverse complement strand
AAACTCTCCAAAAGATGTCTTCAGAGATGTTCTCCCAGCCAACATCCATCATGAATGTCAACCAAAGGAATCCGTCATCAAATGACGGGGTTGTGCATCATGCACTGGCTTTTAGCACACTGTTGAGTTCTCAAGAAACGGACTTGCTTTTTTGTTTTGAAGCTTTTTTGTTGCTGTTGTGTCTTTATCTTTTCAGCGTTTCCCGCTAGTGTCAAACTGGCACTTTTTGCGGTTCCTGCCGAAGAGCAACCCCTCTAACTTAGCCAAGTTCCAGACGATGTCAAATCGCCCGGATTTCCGGACCTTGTTGTGTGGGGTTTGCCGAACCAGGTCGACGTGTTAAAGATTAACAGCTCCCCGGAGCGCTTCCGCACGGCCGCGAGGTCACGGCTCGGTCAGTTGATCGCCAACAGTGGATCTCCGCCGGTCAGACGGGTAGAAACGGCTCATGATCCAGCTGCCCCGCGCCCTGGTCGTCCTGCTGACCACGGCGGCGGCGGTCGTGACCCTCGCCGGTGTCCAGGCCGTCGGGTCGATCGTCGGTCCGGTCATGCTGGCGTTGGTGCTGGTCGTGGCGGTGTCACCGATCAGGGGTGTGCTGGAACGCAGGGGCGCGCCGCAGTGGGTTCAGGTGGCGGTGCCCTTTCTGGTGGTCCTGCTGGTGCTGGTGGGGATGATCGCGATCATCGCGGTGGCCGCCGCGCAGCTCGCGGAGATCGCACCTTCGTACACGGACAAGTTCGCCGCGCTGGCGGCGGAGGCGCGCGCTTTCGCGGCCGAGCTCGGTTACGGGACCGACCAGATCAACAATGCGGTCGAGTCGTTCGATCCGAGCCGGCTGCTGCCGATCGCCCAGGGACTGCTGGCCGGAGCGCTGGGGGCCGGGTCGGCGCTGTTCCTCATCGTGGTGCTGTCGCTGTCGATGAGCCTCGACGCGCCGGGGTTCACCCGGATCATCCGCGCGGCCGAGAAGGAGCGGCCCGAGATGCACGCCGCCCTCACCGCGTTCGCGTCGCGGACACGGCGGTATCTGTGGGTGTCCACGGTTTTCGGCGTCATCTGTGCGGTACTCGATGTGATCGCGCTGCTCTTCCTGAGCGTGCCACTGCCACTGCTCTGGGGGATTCTGGCGCTGATCACCAACTATGTGCCGAACATCGGCTTCATCCTCGGGCTGGTGCCGCCGGCGCTGCTCGGGCTGCTCGACGGGGGCTTTTCGACGATGGTGCTGGTGATCCTGGCGTACATCGTGATCAACGTAGTGGTGCAGTCGTTCGTGCAGCCGAAGTTCCTCGGTGACGCCGTCGGGCTGTCGACCACGATGACGTTGATCTCGCTGATCGTGTGGGCCTTCGTGATCGGGCCGCTGGGGGCGTTGCTGGCGATTCCGCTGTCGCTGCTGGTCAGGGCGCTGGTGATCGACAGTGATCCGTCCGCGCGGTTCGCGCGGGCGCTGGTTTCGGGGGAACCGCCTCCGCCGGAGCGAACCGCGGCATAGGGTCACCGGATGCGCAGATGGGACATCGACGAACGGCAGACCGGGATCGCCGATGGAACGGCGATGGACCCCCAGGTCGAGAGCCTGATGGCGGGGATGCGCCGGGACGGCTGGGTGACCGAGGAGCCGGAGGTCCACCTGCTGCCGCACCTGAAGAAGGCGTGTGGCGAGACGTGGCGGATCGTGGGTGACCGGCTCCTCGACGACGGGGTCTACGAGGTGACCCTCGCGACCGGCGAGGAGCTGTCAGGTGTCGCGCTGCACCGTGCCGCTATCGGTCTTCTGTCGGCGATCGCCGAGCCCGTCTTCTTCGTGCGGCAGAGCGAGCCCCGGGTCTTCGACTGTGTCACGGGGGTGCTCGACGGCGACCCGCCCGGGTTCAAGAGTCACGGCCACCTGGTTCGCCTGATCGTCGAATGAGCGGCGGGCCCATGGCATCGCGGCGATGAGCAGCGGGAACAGCACGACCGAGCTGATCGCCCACGGCGAGTGGAGTGCGCCCCAGTCTTGGCCGCGGAACTGGGTGAGCACCAGATAGCCGGTCGCGGCCCACAGCGAGCTGCCGATGATGACCGGCCAGGCCCACTTCGTGGGGCGGGCGATCAGGAACGGCATGAACCAGAGCAGGTACTGCGCGCCCAGGCGGGGCGTGACGACCATGAAGCCCAGCAGGATCGCGATCGACACGTCGATCGGGTCGGCCTTGCGCCACCACCACAGGCAGAACGCGGCCACGGCGTAGATCAGATATTGGCCGACGACGAGCTTCCACGGCGTGAGGTCCCAGTTGCCGCCGTTGATCACGGCGGTCCAGCCCCAGTCGCCGGTGATCGGCCGCACGGCGCTCGGCGCCAGGCTGATCTCCCTGAGCACGTCGAGCAGCTGATCCCAGCGCACCCAGCCGCCGAGCGGCATGGTGAGCAGCACCAGGATCATCGGCACGGCCACCGTCAGCCCCGAGATGATCCGCGCCCGTACCCCCGGCAGGAACATGAGCATGCCGGGCACCAGGATGACAGGCCAGCTCTTCGCGGTCAGTGCCAGGCCCATGAGCAGACCGGCGTAGACGGCCCGTTTCGTGACCCCGGCCGCGTCGCGCGTGAGGAGACTGCGCACCATCCGGTCGGGCCGGTCGAGCAGCGGTTCGCTCCCCCGGAACCCACCGGGACCGCGCGCGACGACGTAGGCCGCCACCGCGAAGACGAGCGAGACGGGCTCGACCTGGCCGTGCACCGACGCGACGAGGATCGCGAGGGGGTTGCACGCGTATTGGAACGCGCGGAGCCTGCCCTGCCCCTGACCGGCCAGTTTGCCGACGAGAGGGATGAGCGCCAGGTCGGCGACGACGGTGACGAGCCGCCCCGCGATCTCCCATGGAATGCCCAGCCACATCAGCGACCCGTAGACATAGGGGATCGCCGGGAGGAAGTGCCACCCGCTGTTGACCGGGTTGCGCCCTTCGAGGATCGCCTCGCCCGCGGGCTTGAAGCTGTTGACGAAGTCGATCGGCTGCCATTCGCTGTCGGCCGCGAACACCATGACCAGCACCCGGACCAGGACCCCCACCCCGAGGATCGCCCAGATCGAGGGCTGCCACCCCCTCCGCTGCGCGAGGAGGGCGAGCACGACACCGGTGACGAGAAGGATTCCCGTGGGGATTGCGTAATCCATGACGCGCCAACCTTAGCCAGTCCTCATGACGAAAGAAGGCCGCAGACAAGGGCGGCAGCGAGGTTTGGACAAGTCCCGGACATTGCGCGAGCAACGAGTCTGACGTTGGACGTCCAAAAGCGCAGGCGGCTCGGCACCGCCGCTCCGTTCGTGGTCTCTTCTTCCGTTACGGCTCCGCCTGGCCGGCACCGCCCGCCGTCGCCGGATCTCCCCGCAGCCAACGCCAACCCCCGCTCCCGCATCGCCCCGCAACGACCCAGGCGCCCGGCACCTCACCGCTGCCATACGCCGCCCATGCAGGTGACACACCTCGCCATACCGGCGCCGACGCGCTCGGCATTGGACGCCGAACAGAGCCGTGCGCGACCCGGCGTCGGGCACGAAAGAGAGCGGTGCGCGCCCCGGCGTCCCGGCGTGGGTGCGCACCGCCCTCGGTTCTCGGTGCCTTCGGAAGCTCCGCCAAAGAAGCTTCTGAAGTGGTGCGCCGCCGGGGAACCACGTAGGGGTTCCCCGGCGGTCGTGCGGGTTAGAAGCCTCCGGTGATCCGGGTGAAGTCCCAGTTCGACTGGCTGATGCCGGAGCAGTTGGCCACCACGCCGCCGCCCGGGCAGGGGCGGTCGCGGTTGACGGACCACGTCGCGAAGCGGGTCAGGCCGCGCTGGAGGGCCCAGTCACGGATGGCCGTCCAGGCCGCGGGGGTGGTGGTCTCGAACTGGTCGGAGAGGCCGACCATGCCGGAGATGCCCATCTTCGCGTAGGCCTGCGCGTCGGTGTAGCCGTAGGCGGACTTGAGGACGTTCTTCAGGCCCTCGGAGGCGTTGATCGTGTCCTGCTGGATGTTCGAGCTGCCGAAGTCGAACGTCATGATGGTGAAGTTGTCGATCGGCACCGCGAGCGCCCTGGCCTGGTTGATCAGGCGGACACCGTGAACGGTCGGGCCCGAGGTGGAGGTGCCGAAGGTCACGGCGATCTTCACATTCGGGTTGTTCTGCTTGACGATCTTGAGGCCGTTCAGGATGCGGTCCTGGACGGTGTAGTTCTCGAACTCGTCGGTGTTCTCGATGTCGAAGTCGACCACGGCCGGCCCGGTGGCGTTGATCACCGTCTGGACCGCCTGCGCGTAGGCCTGCGGCGTCGAGCAGTTCGGGCCGAGCTTGTTGCCCTGCCAGCCGCCGAACGAGATCTGCACCGAGCCGCCGGCGGCCTTGATGCCGTTGATGGCGTTGATGTCGGCGGCGTTGTTCAGCGGGCGGTTGCCGTCCCAGGCCGGGTTGCAGCCGCCGCTCGACAGGATGAAGGCCATCGTGAACGACTTCACGCCGGTCGCCGCCATCACGGTCGCGGGGTTGGGCGGGTCGCCCCAGCCCATGTAGAGGTAGGGCGCGCCGGGCATCCGGGCGCCGCCGGTCGGGCAGCCCGTGGTGGAGCCGGTGACCGACCCAGACGAAGACGACTCACCCACGCTGTTGTAGGCCCTCACGGTGTAGGTCTTCGAGGTGCAGGCCGCGATCCCCGAGATGGTCGTCGAGGTGCCGGTGACCTGCGCGCGCTGGGTGCTGCCCTCGTACACGCGATAGCCGGTGACCGTGCCCGAGGACGCGCCCCAGCTCAGGGAGATGGACGAGCCGGTGGTACCGGTGACCGACGGGGTTCCGGGGGTGCCCGGGGCGCCGGGGTTGGTGGTGCCGCCGCCGCAGGGCTGGCCGTTCAGGGTGCAGTTGGCGGGGACGGCCGAGCCGGGCGAGGCGATGAAGCCGAAGCTCGCGGTGGCGCCGGGGGCGAGGGTGCCGTTCCAGCCCACGTTCGAGAGCGTGAAGCGCTGGCCGCTGCGGGACAGCACGGCGTCCCACTGGGAGGTGACGTTGCCGCCGGAGGGCAGGTCGAAGGCGACTGACCAGCCGCTGATGGTGGACGTCGTGCCGTTGGTGATGACGTATTTGCCTTCGAAGGCGGACCCCCACTCGGAGGTCTTGGTGAAGACGGCCGTGGCGGGGGCGGCCTGGGCGGGGGTGGCGACGACGAGGACTCCCGCGAGAGTCCCCAAAGCCACTAAAAGCGCACGTAGTCTCATCGAAACCGGTCCCTTATCCGAGCGCGTTCAGGTAGGCGCGGTGGTTGCGGGAGAACTCGAAGTTGTTGAACCGGTCCCAGTTGATCGACCAGGTCATCAGCCCTCGGAGGTTCGGGTAGACACCGCGCGGCCGGTACGTGCCGCAGTTGGTGCCCTTGGCCAGGCAGTCGAAGGCCTTCTGGACCTCGGCGACGCTGGTGAAGCCGTTGCCGGCCTGGCCCGACGCCGGCAGGCCGATGGCGACCTGGTCCTGGCGCAGCGCGGGGAACACGTTGTTCGGGTTGCCCTGGATCGGGAACCCGGCGAGCAGCATGTCGGTCATCGCGACGTGGAAGTCGTGGCCGCCCATCGTGTGGTACTGGTTGTCCAGGCCCATGATCGGCCCGGAGTTGTAGTCCTGCACGTGGAGCAGGGTCAGGTCGTTGCGCATCGCGTGGATGACCGGCAGGTACGACGCGGCGCGCGGGTCGGCGCCACCCCACTGGCCCGAGCCGTAGAACTGGTAGCCGAGCTGGACGAAGAACGTCTCCGGAGCCATGGTCAGGATGAAACGGCTCCCGTAACGGGCCTTCAGCGAGCGCAGCGCCGCGATCAGGTTGACGATCACGGGGGTGGTCGGGTTGTTGAGGTTGGTGTCACCGGCGTTCAGCGACAGGCTGTGGCCCTCGAAGTCGATGTCGAGACCGTCGAGGCCGTACTTGTCGATGATGGCGCCGACCGACTGGACGAACTTGTCGCGCGCGGCCGTGGTGCTCAGCTGGACCTGGCCGTTCTGGCCGCCGATCGAGATCAGCACCTTCTTTCCGGCCGCCTGCTTCGCGCGGATGCCCGCGATGAACTGGGCCTCGGTCTCCACGTTGGGGCACTCGGCGACCGGGCACTGGGTGAAGCGGATGTCGCCCGAGGTCACCGAGGTCGGCTCGCCGAACGACAGGTTGATGACGTCCCACTCGTTCGGCACGTCGGCCATCCGCGTGTAGCCGGAGCCGTTGGCGAACGAGGCGTGCAGGTAGCCGACCAGGACCCGCTTGGGCAGGCCGGTGGGCGGCGGCGGGGTACTGCCGATCACGGCGGTGACCGTGTTCGACTTCGCCGACTCGCCGACGGAGTTCACCGCGCTGACCTGGTAGCTGTACGTCCCGGCGGCGGGCCGGTCGACATAAGAAAGACCAGTCGGCGAGGCCATGAGCGAGCCGCCCCGGTAGACGCGGTAGCCCGTGGCGCCCGAGACGGCGGGCCAGGTCAGGGTGGCCTCCGACACGGTCTGGCTGAGCGACAGGACCGGCGCCGCCGGGGGCTGCGGGCCGGGCGGGTTGCCGCCGGGACCGTCGAGGACGAAGTCGTCGGCGTAGTAGGTGCCCTGGCCGTACCAGCCGTTGACGTAGATCGTTACGGAGGTCTGCGAGGCGCCGGTGGTGAAGGTGCGGGTGAGCTGGGCCCAGTTCGCCCCGGGGGTGGCCCAGGTTTCGCTGAAGCCGACGGCGCCGAGGAAGACGTAGTTGCCGCGCACCCACGCCGACAGCGTGTAGGCGGTGTTCGGCTGGACGGTCACGGTCTGGGAGCACCGCGCGAAGTCACTGCCTGCGGGGGTCGCGGCGAGGGCGCCGCTGCCCGAACGGACGGGGGTGGTGACGGCCTGGCTGCCCGAGGGGCAGTTCCAGCCGGTCAGGCCCGACTCGAAGCCGGGGTTGGTGGCGATGTTGGCGGCCTGGGCGGGCGACGGCGCGATGGCGCCGACGCCCAGCACGAGGGCCGCAGCTGCTATGAGGCTGCGGATCTTCATCTACGGCAACGTGTTCAGGTGGGGGCGGACGGTCCGGGAGAAGTTCCAGTTGTTGCTGGCGTCCCAGTTGATCGACCAGGTCATCGCGCCCCGGATGCCCGGGTAGGCGCGCGGCGGCACGAAGCTGCCGCAGTTGGTCCGGGTCGCCAGGCAGGTGAGGGCCTGGTTGACCATCGAGGGGGCGACGATGCCGCCGCCTGCGGCGCCGGGGCCCGAGGGCAGGCCGAGGGCGACCTGGTCGTCGCGCAGCCCGTTCTCGAGCTGGATGCAGGCCAGGGCGGTCAGGAAGTTGATCGTGCCCTGGCTGTAGGCGAACGCCTGGTCGCAGCCGAGCATCGAGCCCGAGTTGTAGAACTGCATGTGGACGACCGTGAGGATGTCCTTGATGCCGAGGGCCAGCTTGAAGTACTCCATGCCGGTCGACTGCATGTCGATCGTCTGCGGCGCCATCGTGATGATCAGCGACGAGCCGACGCGGCTGCGGAGCTGGCGCAGCGCATCGCCCATCCACTGGGCGTTGAGGCCGTTCTCCAGGTCGATGTCGACGCCGTCGAAGCCGTAGTTCTGCATGATCGTGTAGACCGAGTTGGCGAACTGGGTCGCGGCGGCGGCGCTGGCGACCTGCACGCGGCCGGTCTCACCGCCGACCGAGATGATGACCTTTTTGCCCTGCGCCTTCTTGGCCTGGACGTCGGCCTTGAACTGCGCCTCGGTGTACCCGCCGACGGCGGCGGCGAGGCCGGAGTCGAGGGCGAAGGTGACCTGGCCGGGGGTCGAGGTGGCCTCGGCGAACGCGATGGCGATGAGGTCGTACTCGCTCGGCACCGCCGACAGCTTCAGCTCGGTGGCCGGGTTGACGAAGTTGTGCCAGTAGCCGGTGAGGAAGTGCTTGGGCAGCGGCCCGATCGGGCAGCCGGTGGTCGAGCCGCTCACCGCGTCGCTGGCGACCGACTCGCCCTGCGCGTTGTAGGCCTTGATCGTGTACGTCTTCCCGGTGCACGTGGCCAGCCCGGAGATGGTCGCCGTGGTGCCGGTGACCTGGGCGCGCTGGGTGGTGCCCTCGTACACGCGGTAGCCGGTGACGGTGCCCGACGAGGCACCCCAGCTGAGCGAGATCGACGAGCCGGTGGTGCCGGTGACCGAGGGGGTACCGGGCTTGCCCGGGACTCCCGGCTGGGGCGAGGGCGAGGGGGACGGCGAGGGCGACGGGTTGGTGCCGCCGCCGCAGGAGACGCCGTTGATCGTGCAGTTGGCCGGGGTCGCGCCGCCGGGGCTGGCGATGAAGCCGAAGCTCACCGAGCCGCCCACCGGGATGGTGCCGTTCCAGCCGACGTTGGAGAAGGTGAAGCGCTGGCCGTTGCGGGACAGCACGGCGTCCCACTGGGAGCTGACGGCCCCGCCGGACGGCAGGTCGAAGGCGAGCGACCAGCCGTTGACAGCGGTGGGGCCGCTGTTGGTGATGACGTACTTGCCCTCGAAGGCCGACCCCCACGAGGAGGTCTTGGTGAAGGTCGCCGACGCCGCTGCGCTGGCCGGGCTTGCTACGAAGGGGATCACGACGAAGGCGAGCGCGAGCGAGAAGACCGCCGTCAGCGTTCGCCAGAGGTACCTGCGTTGCATGTCACAACCTCTGTGGGACGGGTGGGGGAACAGAGCTGTGGCCGCGTCCGGTGACTTGACGCAGTGGTTCAGGACTTCTTTTAGTAAAGTTTCCTAAGAGTTGTGGGGATCGTAGCCCGCCGATTCCAGCCTCACAAGGCCTATCCCGTTATCCGGTGAAACATGACGAAACCGCCCCGGAACCCGAGGCGGTCTATGTCAACAAGTGTCAGACCACTCTGTCAGTCAAGGCCGTGTTCCACCTTGTAGTCGCGCCACAGGTCGATCAGTTTCGGCATGGCCTCGTGGATGAACTTGAAGTATTCGTTCATCGTGCCGACCCGCCGGGCGGCCGGGGTGTCCTTCCCCAGCGCCAGCGCGATCTCCTCGGCCTGGTTCGCCAGTGTGACGAAGAGGTCGTTCTTCAGGACCGTCGCCTCGTACCAGGGGTTGTCGGGCAGCCGGTAGACGTCGCTGCGCGCGCCGATCTGGGGCTGTTTCTCCAGCATGCTCACCTGCATCAGGTAGCGCACCGCCCCGGACACCGCCGCCGGGCTCACTCCCAGGCGCTCGCCGATCTGGCCGGCGGTCAGCGCGTCTTCGTCGGCGGTCATCACCGTCATCAGCACCCGCGCGGCCATGCGCGGGAAACCCCAGCTCGTGAACACCATGGCCATCCGCTCGGTGGCCATCCGTACCTGTTCCTCGTCTCGCATCCAACCTCCCCACCGGAATATATACGCGATTCATACGCGTCACGGATTTCACAACTTCATGAAACAAGCGTACGGTCCGAAACATGAAAAACGCCATCGAGGTGTCCGGCCTCCACAAGGCCTTCGGCCGGACGCAAGCACTGAACGGACTGGACCTCACGGTCAGGACCGGGGAGGTGCACGGTTTTCTGGGCCCGAACGGATCGGGGAAGTCGACCACGATCCGTGTCCTCCTCGGGCTCCTCCGGGCCGACTCCGGCGCGGCCCGCCTGCTGGGCGGCGACCCGTGGAAGGACGCCACCGCGCTCCACCGCCGCCTCGCCTACGTCCCCGGCGACGTCACGCTGTGGCCCAACCTGTCGGGCGGCGAGGTCATCGACCTGCTGGGCCGCCTGCGCGGCGGGCTCAACCCCAAGCGCCGCGCCGCGCTGCTGGAGCGCTTCGACCTCGACCCGCGCAAGAAGGGCCGCGCCTACTCCAAGGGCAACCGCCAGAAGGTCGCCCTGGTCGCCGCGCTCGCCTCCGACGTCGAGCTGCTCATCCTGGACGAGCCCACCTCCGGCCTCGACCCCCTCATGGAGGAGGTCTTCCGCGAGTGCGTCGTCGAGGAGAAGACGTCGGGCCGCACCGTCCTGCTGTCGAGCCACATCCTGGCCGAGGTCGAGCAGCTCTGTGACCGGGTGAGCATCATCAGGAACGGCCAGACGGTCGAGACCGGCACCCTCACCGACCTGCGCCACCTCACCCGCACGTCGATCAGCGCCGACCTGGCCACCCCCCTGGCCGGGATTCCGGGCGTGCACGACCTGGTCGTCGACGGCACCCGCGTCCGCTTCGAGGTCGACACCGACAAGCTGGACGAGACCCTCAAGCACCTCACCGCAGCCGGGGTGCGCAGCCTGACCTCCCAGCCCCCCACCCTCGAAGAGCTCTTCATGCGCCACTACCAGGCGGCGGCGAAATGACCGGCACCCGGCACCTGATCCGGCTGATCCTGCGGCGCGACCGGGTGCTGCTCCCCCTGTGGGTGCTGATCCTGGCCGCCCTCCCGGCCGTGTACGCCGCCAGCTTCGCCGAGCTCACGCCCACCGAGGAGTCGCGGATCCTCTACGCGCGGACCACCGCGGCCGTCCCGTCGATCGAGGCGATGCTGGGCCCGGTCTACGGCCACAGCGTCGAGGCGCTGGCCACCCAGCGGGCCGGGCTGACCCTGCTGATCCTCGCGCTGATCAACGTGCTGGTGGTGATCAGGCACACCCGTACCGAGGAGGACGCCGGGCGGCGGGAACTGGTCGCCGCGGCCGTCGTCGGGCGGCACGCCCCGCTGGGCGCCGCGCTGATCGTCGTGGTCGGCGCCGACCTGGTGCTCGGCCTGCTGACCGCCGTCTTCCTGGGGTTCGGTGGCGGAGCGCTGCTGCTCGGCATGTCACTGGCCTTCGCCGGGATCGTGTTCGCCGCCGTCGGCGCGGTGGCCGCGCAGCTCACCGAGAACGCCGGACCGGCGCGCGGGCTGGCCCTGGCCGTGCTCGGCGTGGCCTACCTGATCAGGGCGGCCGGTGACGCGACCGGCTCGAACCTGTCGTGGGCGTCGCCACTGGCGTGGAGCCAGTACACCCAGCCGTTCGCCGACGAGACCTGGCTGCCGCTGCTGGCCTCACTGGCCCTCACGGCCCTGCTGTCGGGCCTGGCCGGTTGGCTGTCGGTGCGCCGCGACGTGGGCGGCGGGATGCTGCCGACCCGGCTCGGCCCCGCCGGCTCGACCGCGCTGAACAGCCCGTTCGCGCTGGCCTGGCGGCTCCAGAAGGGACCGCTGATCGGCTGGAGCGTCGGCTTCCTGATCTTCGGGCTGGCCTTCGGCGGCGCGGTGTCCGGCGCGACCGAGGCGTTCAACGGCAACCCCGAGCTCGCCGAGCTGTTCGCCCGCCTGGGCGGCGGGGTGTCGCTCACCGACACCTTCATCGCCACTCTGCTCGGCATCGCGGCCATCGCCGCCGCGGCGTACGGGATCCAGGCGGCCCTGAAGATGCGCGCCGAGGAGACCGCGATGCGGGCCGAACCGGTCTTGGCCACCGCGACCGCGCGGGTGCCGTGGGCGCTGGGCCACGTGGTCTTCGCGGTGCTCGGCCCGATCGTGGCGCTGTTCATGATCGGCGCCGGTCTCGGCCTCACGTACGGCGCCGACGTCGGCGACATGGGCCAGGTTCCCCGTCTGATCGGCGCGGCGCTGGCGCAGGCCCCGGCGGCGGCCACCCTGACGGGCCTGACGGTCGCGCTGTTCGGCCTGCTGCCGCGCCTGTCGGCGGTGGCGTGGGGGATCCTGGCGATCTGCCTGCTGCTGGGACAGATCGGCGCACTGCTCCAGCTCAGCCAGGTCGTTCTCGACCTGTCGCCGTTCACCCACACGCCCCACCTCCCCGGTGGCGAGGCGACCGTGTTTCCGCTGGTCTCGCTCACCGTGGTTGCCGTGGCACTCGTCGCGGCAGGGCTCTGGGGCTTCCGCCGCCGCGACGTCGGGGTGTGAAGCTATCCGCCGGGTGACGCCCCGAACAAGGGGCGTCACCCTCAGGCACGTTCCAATCCCCGAATTGTGACCTACATCACACCGTGAAGCCGCTGAAGAGCAGCAACGCGAGCCCGAGCGCGAGGATCAGGTTGAGCAGGGCGGCGCTGCCGAACACCACGACCGGCCGCCATCCGGCCTCCCGCAGCGACGACACCCTGAACTCCAGCCCGATGCTCACGAAGGCCAGGATCAGGAACCACACCCGCAGGTCGTTGGCGACCGCGATGGTGGCCTTCCCCTCGTCGGAGGAGACCGTGCCGAGATACCAGGTGGCGATCACCGAGGCGGCGACGAACCCGAGCACGAACTTGGGGAACCGCGCCCAGAACTCCCCGATCCCCGGCGCCTTGGCGCCCGGCGTCCGCTCAACCCGGAACGCGAACCACGCCGTCAGCGCGATCACCACGATCCCGATGAGCGCGTTCTGGGTGACCTTCACGATCGAGGCGACCGCGAGCGCGTCCTCGCCGACCAGCGCGCCGGCCGCGGTGACGGCGGCCGTGGTGTCGATGTTGCCGCCGATCCAGGCCCCCGCGACCTCGTCGGTCAGGCCGAACACCGAGGCCAGCCACGGCACCAGGAAGATCGACGGCAGCGCGAAGGCGATCACCAGGCTGGCCGTGTAGGCCAGCTGCTCCTTCTTCGCCTGGACGGCACCCGCCGCCGCGATGGCCGCGCTCACCCCGCAGATCGACACGGCCGACGCCAGCAGCGCGCGCAGCTTGTCGTCGATCCCGAGCCGCCCGGCGAGCCACCAGGTGAACAGGAACACGCTGGTGATGAGCAGGATGCCCTGGATGATGGCGGGCCCGGCCGCCGTGACGATCACCTTCAGGTTGATCGAGGCGCCGAGCAGCACCAGGCCGGTCTTGATGAAGAACTCGGTGCGGAACCCGCCTTCGAGCCGCTCCCTCCAGCCGGTGGCGGTGAGGATCGCGTTGCCGAGGAGGCCGAGGACGATGGCGTAGACGGGGTATTCGATGGCCTTGGCGAAGTCGCCCTCGAACCAGGTCGGGACGTTCTTCTCCAGGAACCGGGTGGCCGCGCCGAGCACCAGCACGACGACGACCCCGAGCGCGGCGGCGCTTCTTAAGGGCGTCCGGGTCTGGGTCATGGGATCAGCCCCGTGGGGATGACGCCGAGGATGACGAGCACGAGCAGGACGAGCCCGATGACGGTGGCCGCCCAGTCCTCGTTGAACTGGGTGCGGCTCTCCTGCCGAGTGGGGGGTTCGGTCATGCATTTCATACTAAACAAATAGGGATTGTCGGTAAAGCGGGCGGGAGTATCGTGACCACGTGTTCTTCGGCATCACCGACATATGGACTTATGTCATCGGCGCGTTCCTGATCGTCCTCCTCCCCGGCCCGAACTCCCTGTTCGTGCTCTCCACCGCCGCCCAGCGCGGCGTCCGCGACGCCTATCGCGCGGCGGCCGGCGTCTTCATCGGCGACACGGTCCTGATGTTCGCCACCGCGGCGGGCGCGGCCACCCTGCTCACGACCAACGAACTGGTCTTCACGATCGTCAAGTACGCCGGCGCGGCCTACCTGGCCTACATCGGGCTCTCCATGATCTGGGGCGCGTGGCGGACCAAGACCATGACCGGCGGCGTCGAGGCCCCCGCGCCCTCTCCGGATCCGTTCCGCAAGGCGCTGGTCATCAGCCTGCTGAACCCGAAGGCGATCCTGTTCTTCGTGTCGTTCTTCATCCAGTTCGTCGACCCGGGGTACGCCGCACCCGCCCTGTCGTTCCTCATCCTGGGCGCGATCCTGCAAATCTTCTCGGTGCTCTACCTGTCGGCGTTGATCTTCGGCGGGACGTTCCTGGCCGGTCAGTTCAAGCGGCGCCGGGTGCTGTCGGCAGGGCTCACAACCGGTGTGGGCGCGGTCTTCCTGGGCTTCGGGGCGAAGCTGGCGACGACGAGTTTGGGGTAGATCAACCACTTCTGGCCGAAAGCGTTACATCCCCCTTACCCGACACACGTCCCTTAAGGGGTAAGCCCGGACACCCCTAGGGGTCGGGTACTGTAACGGATCGGCCACGACCTTCCCAACGGGTTTTCACACACCACCCCACGGGTAGGCGCTGAAGCTTTAGCGTCGGTGCTCCGACGCCCAAAGGAGCAGCATGAACCACCCGCAATTCGCCCTGCCCCGGTTGACCGCGCTGCTCCGGACCGCGGTTCCCCGGCTGCTTGAAGGGGTGGTCGCTCCACTGGTCGTGTTCTACACGGCCTTCGCTCTGCTCGGGCTCGACGGCGGCCTCATCGCCGCCGTCTCCTGGGTCTACATCGGGGTCGCCTACCGCCTGGTGCGCCGGCGGCCGGTGCCCGGGACCATGGTGCTGGCGGCGATCGCGATCACCGTGCGGGCGCTGCTGGGGTGGTGGAGCGGGGACGCCGTCGTCTACTTCATCCAGCCCGAGCTCGGCACGATCTGCATCGCGATGGCCTTCCTGGCGTCGGTGCGACTGAACAAGCCGCTGGTCCAGCGGCTGACGCTCGACTACATCCACCTGCCGCAGTTCGTGCTGAAGCACGCGCGGATGCGGCAGTTCTTCGCGCGGATCACCCTGCTGTGGGCGTTCGTGCTGCTGTGCAACTCCGCCGTGAGCATCTGGCTGCTGCTGCACAACTCGGTGTCGACCTATCTGCTGGTGCGCACCTCGGCGGTGGCCCTGATCACCGGAGTGGCGTTCGCCGGGTCGATCTGGGCGTTCAAGCGGGTGCTGAACCGGATGCACGCCGAGCCCGCTTGACCTGAGCCCTCGCGGGCAGGGGTGGCTCCATGAGCACTCTGACCCGTCACCGCTGGCCCGGTCTCCTCGTGTTCGCGCTGGCCGTGGCGCTGGTCGCGGTGGTCGGCGGGCTGGCCGCCGCCAACGCGGGAGCCGTGTACTCCCGGCTCGAACTGCCCTCGTGGGCCCCGCCGCAGTGGCTCTTCGGCCCGGCCTGGACGGTGCTCTACCTCCTGATCGCGATCTCCGGCTGGCTGGTCTGGGAGGCGCGCGGGCTCGACGCCTCGTTGGTGCCGTACGCGATCCAGCTCGTTCTCAACGCCCTGTGGACGCCGTTGTTCTTCGGCGCCGGGCTCTACGGGACGGCGTTCGCCGACATCTCGCTGCTGTGGGTGGCGATCCTGGTGACCCTCGTGATGTTCCTGCGGCGACGGCCGGTCGCGGGATGGCTGCTGGTGCCCTATCTGCTCTGGGTGACCTACGCCGGGGCGCTCAACCTGGCCATCTGGACGTCGAACTAGCCGAAGATCTCGTCCCTGGCCGCGTCGAGGGCCAGCAGCGTCGCGCCGAGCAGCACGGGGTTGTCGGCCACCTCGCTCGCCCGCACCTCCACCGCCACGGGGCAGATCTCCTCGACGGCGCGCTGGACCCGTCCAGCCAGATCGGGACCGCCCGCGTGGCCGACGCCGCCGCCGAGCACGACCATGCCCGGGTCGACGACCTCCACGATCGTGGCCACACCCAGGGCGATGCGCTCGGCCAGCGCGCCGGGTGAGCCGGGCGCCTCGGTGACGAGGGTGTGCAGGCCGCCGCCGCGCAGCGGGAGGAAACCGACCTCCCCGGCCGCGCCCGAGACGCCCCGGCGCAGCTTGTGGTCGAGGACCAGCGCGCCGCCGGTGCCGGCGTCGAGCCAGAGGAGGGCGAAGTCGGCGCGGCCGACCGCCGCCCCGGCCCGGTGTTCGGCGACCGCCGCCAGGTTGGCCTCGTTCTCGATCACCACGCGCACGCCCAGCTCGCTCTGTTCGGCCGAGGCGTCGCGGGAGCCGTGGCCGGGGGCGCCGACGACGACGGTGTGCAGCGGGTTCCTGGTCACCGCGCGCACGGCGGCGACGATTCCCGGCCGTCCCTCGATGACCTGCTCGTCGACCGTCTCCCCCGCGAGGTCGGCGCACACCACGCTCACGTGTCCCGGGCGCACGTCGACGCCGACCACGTGGGCGCGGGAGGCCGCCACCCGCCACAGGCGCGCGTTGGGGCCCCGCCGGTCGGCGCCCGTCTCCCCGGCCGGTTCGATCAGTTCGGCGCAGTGGAGGCGTTCGATCAGGTCGGAGACCGACGGCCGGGACAGGCCGGTCAGCTCGCGCAGTTGCGGAGCGGTCAACGGGCCCATGTCGACCAGCAGGTCGAGCGCCATGCGGTCGTTGATCGCCCGCGCGGTGCGGGGGGTCGCCTTAATCATCAGGAAGCCTAACTGTTAATTTGATCGTACCCCTCGATTTCTGGAGTACGACATGCGTCGCGCGATCTCACTGGTCTTCCTGTGCCACGGGCTCGTGGCCGGAAGCTGGTCCACGCGCATCCCCTGGATCCAGGAGAACCTGGATCTGTCGGCCACCACCCTCGGTCTCGTCCTGCTGCTGACTGCGGCCGGATCGGTCGCCGGACTGATCGCCGCCGGGCCGCTGCTGGCCAGATTAGGAGCCAGGAGCGCCACCGCGATCCTGATCCCGATCTTCTGCCTCACCGTCGCCCTGCCCGCCCTCTCCCCCAACCTTCCCGTCCTCGGCCTGACCCTCGCCCTCTACGGCGCGGCCACCTCCGCCTCCAACATCGCCGTCAACGCCGAGGCGTCCGGCATCGAGAAGGCCGCCGGGCAACCGATCATGACGCGTCTGCACGGCATGTGGTCGGTCGGCCTGCTCGCCGGCGCCGGTGGCGGCGCCCTCGCCACCTCGTTCGACGTCCACGCGCCGCTCCACCTGGGCGCCGTCGCGGTCGTGACGGCGGGCGGCGCCGCGCTGGCCGCCCGTTTCCTGCCGGTACGACCTGACTCCCACGCCGCCCCCGCGCGACGGTTCGCCCTGCCGACCCGGCCGGTGCTCGCGATCGGCCTGGTGGCCTTCTGCTCCTCCTTCGCCGAGAGCTCGGTCGGCAACTGGTCGGGCATCTACGTGCGCGACGTGACCGGCGCCGACGAACTGGCCAGCGCGCTGGCCTACGTCGCGTTCGCCTGCACGGCGGCGGTCTCGCGGCTGTGCTCGGTTCCGGTGATCGTACGGCTCGGGGTCGTGAAGACCGTCCGGATCGGCGCGCTGACCGGGGTGGCCGGTGGGCTGATGGTCGTGCTGGCGCCGGTCACGTGGGTGGCCGGGGTCGGGTTCGCGCTGGTCGGGCTGGGGCTGGCGAGCGTGGTGCCGCAGGCGTTCAGCGCCGGGGCCGACGCGGCGCCCACGCCCGGGGAGGGGATCTCCGGGGTCGCCTCGTTCGCGCTGTTCGCCGGGCTCGGCGGGCCCACGCTGTTCGGCGTGGTCGCCGACGCCTTCTCGCCCCGCGTGTCGTTCCTGCTGGTGGCCGTGGCCGCCGGGGCGATCGCGCTGGCGGCGCCGGTGCTGCGTCCGCGAGTATCGGCACCCGTCCCCGTCCCCGTGTGAAAGGACCGCTCGTGTCTCTCGGAACCGCTCTCGTCACCGGTGCCAGCCGCGGGCTCGGCGCCGTGATCGCCGGACGTCTCGCCGCCGACGGGTGGCACGTCCTGCTCAACTACGCCCACGACACGGCGGGGGCCTCCGCCGTGGCCGACCGGGTGAGATCTCAGGGTCACTCGATCGAGATCGTCCGGTTCGACGTGACGTCCGAGGAGGAGGTCGCCACCGCGCTGGCCGCCGCCGGGCCGATCACCGTCGTGGTCAACAACGCGACCGGGCCGCAGCCGGAGATCCCGGTCGAGGACCAGACCTGGGACGACCATCTCGACCAGCTGAGGTTCTTCGTCAAGGCGCCGCTGCTGATCCTCCAGGCGGTGCTGCCCGCGATGAAGGCCGCCGGGACCGGCCGGATCGTCAACATCGGCAGCGAGGTCGCCGACCTGGGCAATCCCGAGTTCGCCCAGTACGTCGCCGCCAAGATGGCCATGCACGGCCTGACCCGTTCCTGGGCCCGCGCCCTCGGCCCCCACGGCATCACCGTGAACACCGTCGAACCCGGCTGGATCCCCGTCGAACGCCACGCGGACGTCGCGGCCGACGGCCTGGAGTCGTACCGGAAGACCCTCGCGCTCCCCCGCATGGGCACGCCCGCCGACGTCGCCGACACGGTCGCGTTCTTCGCCTCCGACGCCTCCCGGTTCGTCACCGGGCAGCGGATCGCCGTCAACGGCGGCAAGACGATGAGCTGAACACCCCCCGGGTCGCCCCAGGGATGACGGGCCGTCATCTCAGGGGCGATCCCGGATGGATCTCCATCCCGGATGAATCAGGCTGCGGGTAAGCAGTCAGGCACGACAGCGGAAATCCCCCACGAGTTCCCGAACCGGACGCCATTTCGCGGCGTTCCGGCCACCGTGCCATGGCTTCATCCAGGGGAGAGGAGTCCGCACCATGAGCATGCTCGCGGCAGCGCCGTCGGCGGCCGTAGCCCTGGCCGGTTCGCTCTTCTTCGCCCTCGGCGCCGCGCTCCAGCAGCACGTCGCAGCGACCGCGAACGAACCCCGCGTGCTGGTGCTGCTGCGCCGGCCACGCTGGGTCATCGGCGGAGCGGTGATCGCCCTGGGCGGGCTCCTGCACATCTACGCGCTGAGCATCGGCCCGCTGACGATCGTGCAGCCGATGGGCGTGGCCAGCCTGCTGTTCGCCCTCCCCATCGCCGCCGCCCTGCACGGCCGGAAGACCTCCGGCCGTGAGCTGGCGGCCGGGGCGATGGTCGCGATCGGCCTCATCTCCCTGGTCCTGATGGTGCCGGTGCCGTCGCAACCACCGAGCATGACCGGCGCCGAGGTCACGCTGATGCTGGGCCTGGCGGGCGCCGCCGCCCTCCTCTGCCTGGCCGCCGCCACCCGGATCGGGCCACCCGGGCGCACCGCCCTGCTGGCCGTCTCCGCCGGGATCATGTACGGCGCCGCGTCCACCCTGATGCGGGTCATCGCCGACGGCTGGCCGGCCCAGCTCTGGTTCGCGCTGGCCCTGCCGATCCCGCTGGTCGGAGCGCTGATGCTGCTCCAGAAGGCGTACGCGATCGGGCACTTCGGCGTGGCCTTCGCGGCGTTGCAGGTCACCGACCCGGTGACCGCGGTGTCCTTCGGCGCGCTGCTGCTCGGTGAACCCCTCCCCGCCAACGGCCTGGCCGCGACCGCCGCGGCGGCGCTGGCCGCGGCCGGAACGGTCGCGCTCGCCAGAACCACCCCCCTGTCAAGGTGAACGGAGCCCCCATGAGCCTCACCCTCGCCGAGGCGTCGGTAGCGCAGTCCCGCCCCCGCCGGGTGCTGATCGCGTCCGACACCTACCCGCCGGACGTCAACGGCGCCGCCTACTTCACCCACCGCCTGGCCTCGGGCCTGGCGGCCCGGGGGACCGAGGTGCACGTCGTCTGCTCCTCCGACGACGGCCCGCCGGTCACCGACGTGATGGACGGCGTGCTCGTGCACCGGCTGAGGTCGGCCCGCCTGCTGGTCCACCCGACGATGCGGTTCACCGTCCCGGCCGGGCTCGGCCGCACGATGGACCGGCTGGTGCGGCGCATCGCCCCCGACGTCGTGCACACCCAGGGCCACTTCGTGGTCGGCCGCTCGGCCGTGGCCGCCGCCCAGCGGGCCGGGCTGCCCGTGGTGGCCACCAACCACTTCATGCCGGACAACCTGTTCCAGTTCACCGGGGTGCCCACCCGGCTGCGCCGCCGGGTGGGCGAGCTGGCCTGGAAGGACCTCAACCGGATCTTCGAGCGGGCCGACCACGTCACCACCCCGACCCCGCTGGCCGCCGACCTGCTGTCGGCCAAGGGCCTGCACAAGAAGGTCGAGCCGGTGTCGTGCGGCATCGACCTGTCCCGGTTCCACCCGCAGCCGCAGGCCTGGGCACGCCGCCGGTTCGGCGTCCCGGAGCGTCCGACGATCCTGTTCGTCGGCCGCCTCGACGAGGAGAAGCACCTCGAAGAGATCGTGCTGGCGCTGCCGAAGCTGCTCAACGACCTCGACTGCCAGGCCGTCTTCGTCGGCCAGGGCAACCGCCGCGAGACCCTGGAGAAGCTGGCCCACCGGGTCGGCGCCGGGGACAACGTGAAGTTCCTCGGCTTCGTCGCCGACGCGGACCTCCCCCAGGCGTACGCCGTCGCCGACGTGTTCTGCATGCCCGGCACGGCCGAACTCCAGAGCATCGCCACCCTGGAGGCGATGGCGAGCGGCCTGCCGGTCGTCGCCGCCAACGCGATGGCGCTGCCGCACCTCATCGAGGGCAACGGCCACCTCTACACGCACGGGGACATCTCCGAGCTGGCCCGCCACCTCAAGTTCATCCTGACCCACCCCGAAGAGCGCGCCGCGATGGCCAAGGCGAGCCTCTCGCTGGCCACGACCCACACCCACGAGCAGTCGCTCGCCCGTTTCGAGGCGATCTACGGGGAACTCGTGCACCGCGCACCCATATCCGCTGTCCACTGATCCGGGGGAACCATGATCCTGCTGGCCACGGCCGGTCCGGCGACGGCCCTGCTCCTGATGCTGGCCCTGCACCTGTTCTTCTTCGACCTCATCGACCCGATGACCGGCCTGCTGAGCGACTACGCCCTCGTCGGCACGACCACCGAGACGATCTTCGCGCTCGGCATGATGGCCCTGGCGGCCGGCTGCGTCGCGACCGCCTGGACGCTCACCCGCTTCGACCCGTCGCGCACCGCCGCCACCCGGGTGCTCCTGATCATCGCGGCGGCCGGGCTGGTGCTGGGCACCATCTTCCCGACCGACCCGGTCGTCGACGTGATGAGCCTGGGCGGGGAGATCCACCGCTGGTCGACCGCCGCGGTGTTCACCGCGCTCCCGGTGGCCGGCTGGATCCTGACGCGGCGGGGGCCGCTCGGGGCGGTGGGCCTGCTGGCCCGCGCGAGCGGCGTCGTCCTGGCCGCCTACCTGCTGAGCCACCCGTCGTCGCCGGTGTCGGCACTGGTCGGCGGCGAGACCTACTTCGGGCTGCTGGAGCGGGTCGTGGTCGTGCTGGAGATCTTCCTGGTGATCGCCCTGGCGAACGTGGGCAGGGCCGTCCGGCGCCCGCTCGCCACGGCGCAGCAGCCGCAGCACGCGCTGAACGGCTGACCATTCACCGCCCCTTTTTCACGAAAGGGGCGGTGAATCAGATTTTCCCAAATGATCTGCGGCGATTACCCCATACTCCCTTTCATGGAAAGCATCGCCGCCCGGGTGGCGGCTGCCGTTTTCGGAGCTGCGGTGGCGGTGACCTGGTGGTTCGCCGATTCGGATGTGTCCGACAAATACCTCGGACCGGTGAGCTTATTGGCCGGGTTCGCCGCCTTGGTGCTTTTAGTGGTCGCCCTTTCCAACAAATCCACCAAATCCAGACTTATACCTTTTGTCGTCGCCGGATTCGCCTTGATGACCGCCGGGCTGGCCGTCACGCTGGTGCGCAATGCCGGGGTCACCCCCCAGGTCGCCGCCGCGACGCGGGCGCCGCTCGCGGTCAGCTACGGGATGGTGCACATCACCCATCCCGTCGACGGCGGGTTCACTCCGACCTGTACGACCGTCACCGGCACCGCCATCCCACCCGACACCGGGACCCTGTGGCTGGTCGTCGTCGGCGAGGGCGTCCACGAGTTGCGGCCCGCCGACGACGGGGGCTGGCGGATACCAGTGCGCGTCGGCGCCGACGACCCCCGCGACGCCGATCACGAATACGAGCTCAGGGTCTACTGGGCGCCCGGCGGCAGCCCGCCACCGGCAGTGCCGGACGAGGCGCAGCTCCTCGACGAGATCACCGTCGTGAAGGACCCGGCGTCACCCGCCTGCGAGAGCGCCAAGCCGACAAACACGCATACTCCGGGGTAAAGGAATCCCAAGAATGGCCTGATCACGCCTCAAAATCGGCTAATGTCCGGTCATGTTCGAGGCTCGTATCCAGACCGTCGCCGGGACCGTCCCGGTCAGTTCCGTCGAAGGTCCCGTGCTCCCGTGGGAGACCCTGCGGGCCGACACCCGCTGGGGTGTCGGGGTCGAGTCCGATCCGGAACGCTGGCTGGACGAAGAGGGCCACGTCACCGCCGAGCTGACCCGCCTCAACAAGGCCCACGGCCTGTCGCTGATCGTCGACCACACCGGCCTCGGCATGGGGCGCGACACGACCGCGCTCACCCGCATGGCGGCGGGCAGCCGGGTCTCCGTGGTCGCGGCGACCGGGTTCGGGCCGGAGCCGTTCGCCGGGGAACTGATCAAGCGCGCCGGGGTCGACGACCTGACCGGCGACCTGCTGCGGGAGATCGGCGTCGGGCTCGACGGCACCTCGGCCCGCCCCGGGCTCATCGTCACCGCCTCGCACGACGAGACGCCCACCCCGGCCGAGGAACGCGCCACCGTCGCCGCCGCCCGCGCCTCGCTGCGCACCGACCTGCCCCTCGCGACCAGCGGCCTGGCGCTGCTGGAGACGCTGCTGCACCACAAGGTGCCGCCGAAGCGGGTCAACGTCAGGACCGCCGACCCGCTGGCCCAGCGCAAGATCTGCGAGACCGGCGCCTACGTCACCGTCACCTGCCCCGACGACGTGTTCACCCTGCTCGACGCCGGGCACGGCGAGCGGGTGCTGTTCAGCGCCGGGATCACCCGCCGGGGCCAGCTGGCCCCCTACGGCGGCGAGGGGTACGCGAAGCTGTTCGACGTCGAGGGCGTGCCCGACCTGGTCACCCGTGTGAACCCCGTGCGGTGGCTGGCAGGTGGACGCTGAGGAACTCGCCCACGGCCTCCACCGCCTGGGTGACGTAGGGCTCGGCGTCGTACAGGTCGATGTGCAGTTTGGCGTCGAGCCAGACCAGCTTCTTCGGCTCCGACAGCCGGGCGTGCGCCTCGTGGGCGCCCTCGGGGGCGCAGAAGGCGTCGACCACTCCGTGGACCAGTAGCGCCGGTTTCGGCGACAGGAAGTCGGCGCCCATCATGTTGTCCATCGTGATCAGCTCGCGCAACGAGGCCCTCGTCACCTCGTTGACCCAGCCGGGCGCCTCGCCCCGCTCGGTGCCGTAGTACTGGAACGGCTCGTCGCCGGCCATCGCGGCGTCGGGGCCGCCCACCGCCGGGACGTATTCGGGGCGCGCCCCCTGGTCCTGTTTCTCGAGCACCTCGGTGAACGCCTTCAGCGCGCCGGGCCACCACTCGCCCGACCGCATCGTGTAGGGGCTGTTGTAGCCCCCGGCGATGCCGACGAACAGCCGCACCCGGGGGTCGAAGGCGGCGAACTTCAGCGCGTAGCCGCCGCCGAGGCAGATGCCGACCGCGCCGATCGCGTCGGGCCGTACCTCGGGGCGGGAACGCAGGTAGCTCACCGCGGCCCGCAGGTCTTCGAGCTTGCCCTGCGGGTCCTCATGACGGCGGGGCTGGCCGTCGGACTCACCCCAGTTGCGGTGGTCGAAGGCCAGCGTGACGTAGCCGAGGGCGCTGAGACGCTCGGCGTACAGGCCGGTGACCTGCTCTTTCACCCCGGTGAAGGGGCCGGTGAAGACGAGCGCCGGGTGGGGACCCGGGCCCGTGGGCACCCTCAGCTCGCCGACGAGCCGGAGGGTGCCTGCGGTGAACTCGACTCTCATCCCCTCAGTCTTGACGACGGGATCTCACGAGTCGAATCCCAGCCCGAACCGGTCGAGGGTGCGCAGCCACATGTTGCGGCGTCCGCCGTTGGCGTCGGCCTGGGCCAGCGACCATCGGGTCAGCTGGATCACCCCCGACCGCACGGGCTCGGGCGGGAACGGCACCGGCTTCTGGCGCACCATGTGGAGCCGGGTCCGTTCGGTGTCGCGCCCGTCGAGGAGGTCGAGCATGACGTTGGCGCCGAACCGGGTGGCCGCCACCCCGAGGCCCGTGTAGCCGACGGCGTAGGCGAGGCGGGTGCCGTAGGCGGTGCCGAAGAAGGCGGAGAAGCGGCTGCACGTGTCGATGACGCCACCCCACTTGTGGGAGAACCGCACGTCCTCCAGCTGCGGGAACGTCTCGTAGAAGTGCTCGGCCAGCGTGGTGAACGTGGTGTCGCGCTGGTCGTAGCCGGTGCGGACCTGACCGCCGTTGTAGTAGACGGCGTCGTAGCCGCCCCACAGGATGCTGTTGTCGTCGGTCAGCCGGTAGTAGTGGAACTGGTTGGCCGAGTCGCCCATGCCCTGCCGGTTCTTCCAGCCGATCGAGTCGAGCTGGTCCTGGCTCAGCGGCTCGGTCATCAGGGCGTAGTCGTAGACGGGGACGACGTAGTACTTCAACCGGCGCAGCAGCGGGGAGAACACACCGGTGCCCAAAGCGACCCGGCGGGCGCGCACGGTTCCGTACACGGACTTGAGCTGGAGCGACGGGCCGAGAGTGGTGATCTCGCGGACCGGCGAGTGCTCGAACATGCGGACCCCGAGCTTCAGACACGCCTGGCGCAGGCCCCAGGCCAGGCGGGCGGGGTCGATCATGGCGCACTCGCCGCGTTCCCAGACGCCGGCGATGTAGGTCGGGGAGTTGACCTCGGCCCTGACCTCGTCCTGGTCGAGATACTGGATGTCCATGCCGAGCTCGCGCCCGATCGTGTGGACCTCGTGCATCTCCTCGACCTGCCACGGCTCGGTGGCGACGTTCATCTCGCCGGTGCGCTCGAAGGAGCAGTCGATGCCGTAGCGCTTGATCGTCTCTTCGATCTCGTTGAAGTTCTCGATGCCCATCCGGTGCAGGTCGGCGATCTCGTACGGCCACCGCTCCAGCCCGTTGCCCAGGCCGTGGGTCAGGCTCGCGTGGCAGAAGCCGCCGTTGCGGCCGGTGGCGGCCCAGCCGACCGTCTGGCCTTCGAGCAGGACGACGTCGCGTTTGGGGTCGCGCTCCTTGGCCAGTAGGGCGGTCCACAGACCGGAGAAGCCGCCGCCGACGATAGCCAGGTCGGCGGTGGTGTGGCCGAACAGACGCGGCAGCGTCTCCGGCTCAAGAGGGTCTTCGTGCAGCCAGTAGGGCCTGCGCTCGGCGTCGGCCAGTGCGCGTCGGGGATCCATCATCGCCTCAACACGGGTTCGTCACCGGCGGGGACTGCGACAATTTTTGCGGTACGCGTCAGCATTCAAGGTCTCTTTTCTGGGGGTACGGAAAATCACGGCGCGACGGAACGTCACACCGGGCACGGGGAAACACGCATGGCCCCGGAGCATGGCTCAACGGGGCTCGGCGGCGTCAGATCAGGTGGGGGCGGCGGATACGCCGACGGGACTACTGGCGGTGCGGCTGTGCGAGGGGCTCACACATTTCACGTCCCTTAGTGGGTCGTCTTCCTTCGGGCGGACACGGCATTGACCACGGCAAGCAGTACGCCAATACCAAAGATAAGGGTTCCCATCACGTTCACTTGCGGCGGGATGCCCACCTTGACGGCACCGATGATCCACAGCGGGAACGTCTGGGTCGAGCCGTTGACGAAACTCGTCACGACGTAGTCGTCGATCGACAGCGCGAAGGCGAGCATGCCGCCCGCCAGTACGCCCGGCATGATCGAGGGCAGCGTGACCAGGCGGAACGTCGTCCACGTCCCGGCGCCGAGGTCACGCGCGGCCTCCTCCAGCGAGGGGTCGAGACCGACCACCCGGGCCCGCACCGTCACCACGACGAACGCGAGGGAGAAGAGGGTGTGCGCGATGATGATCGTGATGTGGCCGCGCGGCGAGTTGGCCGACACGAACAGCGACAGCAGCGAGGCGCCCATGACGAGCTCGGGCGTGGAGATCGCCGCGAAGATCAGGAAGTCGGTGACGCCCTTGCCGCGGAAGCGGTAGCGTCCGACCGCCAGGCCCAGCAGCGTGCCCAGGACGGTCGCCAGCACCGTGCTGATCACGGCGATCAGCAGCGTGTTGCGCAGCGCCTCGGTGAGGCCGTCGATGGCGAACAACTGCTGGTACCACTTGAGCGTGAAGCCCTGCCACGAGGTGTTCGACTTCGACTGCTTGTCGTTGAAGCCGAACAGGATCATCACCGCGATGGGCGACGACAGCCAGATGATGATCAGCCACGTGTAGACGTAGAGCGCGCGATCACCGAGTTTGCCTCTCATCGGGCCGCCGCCTCCAGGACGTTCTCGGTGCCGAGCGCACGCGCGTAGATGAAGATGCCGATCAGGAGCACGGCCATCAGGGTGAACGAGATCGCCGAGGCGGTCGGGTAGTTGCTGTTGACCAGATATTCGGTCTGCACGATGTTGCCGATCATCGTGTTGCCGGTGCCGCCCAGGACCTGCGCGTTGATCGGGTCGGCCGTGGCCGGCACGAACGTCATCAGGACCCCGGCGAACACACCGGGCAGCGACAGCGGCAGCACCACCCGGCGGAAGGTCGAGAACCGGGAGGCGTAGAGGTCGTAGGCGGCCTCGATGACCGTGGGGTTGACCCGCTCCAGCGCGACGTAGATCGGCAGGATCATGAACGGCAGGAAGTTGTAGACCAGGCCGCCGATCACCGCCACCGTCGTGGCCAGCACGTGGAAGTCGGCGGGCAGCAGGCCCCAGCCCTTCAGCGTGCCGAACAGGATGCCGTCGTCGGCGAGCAGGAAGCCCCACGAGATCGTCCGGAGCACGAACGACACGAAGAACGGCAGCAGCAGCAGGAACAGGAAGAACGACTTGCGGTGCCCGGCCTTGAAGGCGATCCAGTAGGCCACCGGATAGCCGAGCACCAGCATGATCACCGTCGCGATGCCGCCGTACAGCAGCGAGCGCAGGAACTGCGTGCTGTACTTCGAGATCGCGTCCGAATAGTTGGAGACGCTGAACGTCTGCGCGAACCCGTCGATCAGGTTGCCGGTGGTCAGCGAGACCGAGGCCATCGCCACCAGCGGCACGACCAGGAAGATGGCGAGCCACAGCCACGCGGGCAGAGCCAGCCAGTAAGGCGTCCAGCGTCTCATTCGGTCAGCCCTGGGTGATGGTCTGGAAGAGCCCGTTGAAGACCGGCTCCTCGGCGTTGGTCAGGGTGCGGTAGCTGCGCAGCTTCGCGTAGTCGGCGTCGGTGGGGAAGATCAGCGGGCTCTCGGCCAGGGCCTTGGAGTCCTTGTCGTCCTTGGCGGCCAGGATCTCCTGCACGCCGGTCACCGGGGTGACGTACTGGATGTAGGCCGTCAGCTCGGCGGCCACCTCGGGCTTGTAGAGGAAGTCCATCAGCATCAGCGCGTCGACCGGGTTGGCGGCGCCCTTGGGGATCGCCATGTTGTCGATCCAGATCGTGCCGCCCTCGTCGGGGACCACGAACTTGACCGGTTCCCCGGCCAGCTGGCGCTGGAACACGTCGCCCGACCAGGCCTGGCTCAGCCAGATGTCGCCCTTGGCGACGGCGTCGATGTAGTCCTGCGCGTAGTACTTGCGGACGATGCCCTGGTCGCGCTGCTCCTTGAGCTTGGCGGCGGCCTTCTCCCAGTCGGCCTGGGTCGACGTGTCGGGGTCGACTCCGGTGGCGAACATGCCGAAGTTGGCGACCTCCTGCGCGTCGGCCATCATGCCGACCTTGCCCTCGTACTTCTTGTCGAACAGGGACTGGATGCTGGTGATGTCCTCGTCGACGTACTTGGTGTTGTACGCGATGCCCGTCACGCCCGCCTGGTAGGGGATCGTGTACGTGTTGTTCGCGTCGTAGGCCGGGTTCTTGTACTTGGCGCCGGCGTTGGCGGCGAAGTTCGGCAGCTGCTTGTGATCGAGCGCGGTCAGGTAGCCGAGCTGGATCATCTTGCCGAGATGGACCCCGTTGGTCATCACGATGATGTCGTAGCCGAGCGGCTGACCGGCGCGCAGCTGCGGCTCCGACTTGCCGAAGAACTCGGCGTTCTCCTGGATGACCTCGCTGTATTCGTACGAGATCCCGGTCGCCTGCTGGAACTGCTTCAGCGGAGCCTGGTCCTCGGGCATGTACTCGGGCCAGTTCGCGAAGACGACCTTGCCGTTCTTCTTCTGGCTCGACCAGAAGTCGGCGGCGGCGCTCGCGGCGGCGCTCGGCGCGGCGGCCGGGGGCTTCTGGCCCTGCACGCCACAGGCGGCCAGTGCCAGCCCGGCGGCGGAGAAACCGGCCACGCGGAGGGCGTCGCGGCGGGAGTATCGGGACTGCGTCAGACCACGCAGGAGGGGATTGTTCATCAAGGCTCCGAGGGGAGAAGAGCGGTCGATCCTAGCTGTACTTTTCTGACGTTATCTGGAGATTTCCCCCGGTTACGACAGTGTGTAAGAGTGCTGCGGACGCCACGAGAGCCACACCGCGTCCCCGCGTTCCGCGGTCGTGGAGCTGTCGAGGGCGTTCTGCTGGAAGACCGTGACCTCGGCCCCGCCGGACAGCGCGACCGCGTAGCTGTTGTAGGTGCCCAGGTAGGTGAGCTCGCCCACGGTGCCCTTGACCTTGCTCAGCCCGGCCTCGGGCTCCTCGGTCGAGATCATGATCTTCTCGGGCCGTACGGTCAGGTCGACGGTGTCCCCAGCCGCCGCCGTGCCCGGTACGAGGATGCGGTCCTGCTCACCGAGGCGGACCACCAGCAGGTCGCCGTCGACGGCGTCGACGGTGCCGCTCAGCAGGTTCGAGGTGCCGATGAACCCGGCCACGAACTTCGACGCGGGCCGCTCGTAGATCTCCCGAGGATCGGCGAGCTGCTCGACCAGCCCGTCGTTCATGACGGCGATCCGGTCGCTCATGGTGAGCGCCTCGGACTGGTCGTGGGTGACGTACACGAAGGTGATGCCGACCTCGCGCTGGATGCGCTTGAGCTCGGTCTGCATCTGCTGGCGCAGCTTCAGGTCGAGGGCGCCCAGCGGCTCGTCGAGCAGCAGCGCCCGGGGCCGGTTGACCAGCGCGCGGGCGAGAGCCACCCGCTGCTGCTGGCCGCCGGACATCTCCCTGGGGCGCCGCTTCTCGCGGCCCGTGAGGTCGACGATCTCCAGGATGTCGCCCACCCGCTGCTTGATCTCCGCCTCCGCCACCTTCTTGCGGCGCAGGCCGAACGCGACGTTCTCCCACACGTTCATGTGCGGGAACAGCGCGTACGACTGGAAGACCATGTTGATGTCGCGCTTGTTGGGCGGCACGTTGGTGACGTCCTGCCCGAGGAGCCGGACGAGGCCCTTGGTGGGCTCCTCGAACCCCGCGATCATGCGCATCGTCGTCGTCTTGCCACACCCGGACGGGCCGAGCAGGGAGAAGAACTCCCCCTCGCCGATCGTCAGGCTGACACCTTTTACCGCCTGCACCGTCTCGCCGTGCGAGAGGTATTCCTTGACGACGCCGTCAAGCTCGATGGCGGGGACATCCTCGGGCATATCACCTCTCGCTTACCTATTCACCGATGTAGTGCATGACGTGCTTGACCCGGGTGTAGTCGTGCAGGCCGAAGACCGACAGGTCCTTGCCGTACCCGGAGTGCTTGAAGCCGCCGTGCGGCATCTCCGACACGAACGGGATGTGGGTGTTGACCCACACGACCCCGAAGTCGAGCCGCTTGGACATGCGCATCGCGCGCCCGTGGTCGGAGGTCCAGACCGAGCCCGACAGGCCGTACTGCACGCCGTTGGCCTTGGCCAGCGCGTCGGCCTCGTCGGTGAAGGTCTGGACGGTGATGACCGGGCCGAAGACCTCGGTCTGCACCATCTCGTCGTCCTGCTTCAGCCCGTCGACGACGGTCGGGGCGAAGAAGTACCCCGCCTCACCGACCTGCTGCCCACCGGTCAGCACGGTGGCGTGCTCCGGCAGCCGCTCGAAGAAGCCCTGGACGCGGGCGAGCTGGTTGGGGTTGTTGAGCGGGCCGTAGAAGGCGTCGTCGCCGGTGCCCGTGACGGTCGCGGCGGCGGCCTCCTTCAGCGCGGCGGCGAACTCGTCGTGGATCGACTCCTGGACGATCACCCGGCACGCCGCAGTGCAATCTTGCCCGGCGTTGTAGAGCCCCGCCCCGGCGATGGCCTCGGCGGCGGCCTTGATGTCCTTGATGTCGTCGAACACCACGACCGGCGCCTTGCCGCCCAGCTCCAGGTGGACGCGCTTGAGGTCGTCGGCCGCGCTCTTGGCCACGGCCATGCCCGCGCCGACGGAGCCGGTGATCGCGACCATCGAGGCGATCGGGTGGGCGATGACCAGCGAACCGGTCTCGCGGTCACCGGTCACGACGTTGAACACGCCGGCCGGCAGCACGTCGCCGATGATCTCGGCCAGCTTGACCGTGGAGACCGGGGTGGTGTCCGACGGCTTCAGCACGATCGTGTTGCCCGCCGCGAGCGCCGGGGCGATCTTCCAGACGGCCATCATCATCGGGTAGTTCCACGGCGTGACCTGGCCGATGACGCCGACCGGCTCGTGCCGGATCACCGAGGTGTGGTCGGCGAGGAACTCACCGGCCGTCGGGCCCTCCAGGGTGCGGGCGGCGCCGGCGAAGAAGCGGAAGTGGTCGGCGGCGACCGGCGTCTCGTCCTCGCTCATGCGGGCGTAGGGCTTGCCGGTGTTGCGGCACTCGGCCTGGTTGATCTCGTCCGCGCGCGCCTCGATGGCGTCGGCTATCTTCAACAGCAGGTTCGCACGCTCACCCGGAGTCGTCTGTCCCCAGGTCTCGAACGCCGCCGCGGCGGCTTCGTAGGCCGCGTCGACGTCCTCCTGTCCTGACAGGGGGGCCTGCGCGTAGACCTCGCCGGTGCTCGGATCCACCACGTCGGAGAAGCGTCCGCTCTTGGCGTCGACGAACTTCCCGTTGATGTAGTTCTGCAGGCGGGTGGTCACTTCGACCTCCTGTGAAGGTGTTCAAAGTTGTCGCGACTCTGACAGACATATCAGACAACGACAAGGGATTTCGTAGCGAAAGATATCAAATTGCTACGGAATCGCTTGACAAGGGACGCTGAACTGACAACATGTCGCACCAAGGCGGCAACCTGTCGGAAACACGAAGGGCATATGCGGGGATGACCACGTCGAAGGTTCGGACCACCAGGAACGGCCCCGTGGTGCTCGACGAGATCTCCAAACAGATCGTCGAGCAACTCCAGGCCGACGGCCGCAAACCCTACGCCGCGATCGGCAAGGCGGTCGGGCTCTCCGAGGCCGCCGTCCGCCAGCGCGTGCAGCGCCTGCTCGACGCCGGTGTCATGCAGATCGTGGCGGTCACCGACCCTCTCACTCTCGGATTCCCGCGCCAGGCCATGATCGGCATCAAGTGCGAGGGCGATCTGGAGGCCGTCGCCGACGAGCTCGGCTCGATCGAAGAGGTCGACTACGTCGTCCTGACGGCCGGTTCGCTCGACATCATGGTCGAGGTCGTGTGTGAGGGCGATCAGCACCTCCTGGAAATTCTCGGCAAAATCCGGGCGATCCCGGCGGTACGCGCGACCGAGACCTTTGTCTACCTTAAGCTCCACAAACAAACGTACTCCTGGGGCACACACTGACCCCGATCGTCAACCTCTAAGCTTCCAGGTTCCCGCGACGGCCACTCTGTCCGAGCATTCGAGTGGGCGGCACGCCCTCCCTGCGAACAGAGGAGAACGATGTCCACCAGATCGATGCTCGGCGCGGCCGCACTCGTGCTGGCCGGCATTCTCGCGACGGCGGGCCCGACGGCCGTCACCGCCTCCGGCGCCGACTCCGGCCTGTCCGCGCCGAAGGCGCCGGTGCTGAACAGCGGCGGCGACAGCGGCCTGTAGTAAAGATCTTTTCGATGGGTAGCGGCGGCGGCCATGAGCAGCATGCCGGCGTTCAAGGTCGCCCAGTTACCCGAGCCCCAGCCGCTACGCCGAGTCCTCGGTCCGGGGGTGATCGCCGCCGGGGTCGGGCTCGCGTCGGGTGAGTTCGTCATCTGGCCGTACATCTCGGCCAACGTCGGCCTGGTGTTCCTGTGGGCGGCCGTGGTCGGGGTGATCGCGCAGTTCTTTCTGAACATGGAGATCGAGCGCTACACGCTCGCCACCGGCGAGACGGCGCTCACGGGGTTCTCCAGGCTCGGGAGGCACTGGGGCATCGCGTTCGCCCTGATGGCGCTGCTGGCCAACATCTGGCCGGGGTGGGCCACCTCGTCGGCCACCGTGTTCACCTACGCGGTCGGGCAGGGGAACGTCACGGTCATCGCGGTCATCGAACTGGTGATCATCGGGATCGCGCTCACCCTCTCCCCCGTCGTCTACCGCACGGTCGAGGCCACCCAATTCGTCAAGGTCGCGGCGGTGCTGGTCTTCCTGGTGATCGCGCTGTTCGTGGCGATCTCGGGAGAGGCGTACCGGGGGCTGGGAGAGGCGGTCACGAACATCGGGACCGTGCCGAGTCAGTTGGGGACCGCCCTCGTGCTCGGGGCTCTGGCCTTCGCGGGGGCCGGGGGCGGTCAGAACCTCGTCCAGAGCAACTGGATCAGGGACAAGAACATGGGCATGGGGGCCCGGATCCCCCGGCTGGTCTCGCCGGTGACCGGGGAGGACCAGGCGGCGCCCGCGACGGGCTACACCTTCGAGCCGACCGAGGAGAACCTGTCGCGGTGGCGGGGCTGGTGGCGGGTCGCGAACATCGAGCAGCTCATCTCGTTCGTCGCGATCACCATCTTCACGATCGTGCTGATGTCGATGCTGGCCTACTCGACGGTCTTCGGCACCGGCAACACCAACGACATCACGTTCCTGAAGGCCGAGGGCGAGGTGCTCAATGAGCGGCTGAGCTGGTTCGGGACGTTCTTCTGGGCCATCGGCGCGCTCTCGCTGTTCGCCGCGGCGATGGGGATCTGCGACTACGTCGGGCGGATGGTCGCCGACATCGTCAAGACCGTCTACCTGCCCGCCTCGTCGCGGTGGACGGAGAGCAGGATCTACTCGATCGTCGTCTGGTTCATCGTGCTGTTCGGGATCGCGATGCTGACGATCGGGTTCGACCAGCCGATCACGCTGCTGGTGATCTCCTCCAGCGTCGGCGGGATCATGATGTTCGTCTACTCGGCGCTGCTGGCGGTGCTCAACCGGAAGATGCTGCCCGAGGCCATCAGGATCCGCGGATACCGCATGGTGGCGGTGCTGCTGACGTTCGCGTTCTTCGGGTTCTTCTCGGTTCTCACGCTGATCGACCAGATCGGGAAGCTGGTGTGAAGGGCGGGTCCTGGCGACCCGCCCTCCTCCACTAGAGCGACGGCTTCTTGGCCACGTACAGCCACTTCTTGAACAGCGGGCCGAGGTCCTTGCCGCTGAGCTCCTCGGCGAGCGCGATGAAGTCCCTGGTGTCCGCGGTCGCGTGCTTGTAGCGGACCGGCCACTCCTTCAGCAGCGCGAAGAAGGGCTCGTCGCCGATCTCGGTGCGCAGGGCGTGGACGGTCATCGCGCCGCGCAGGTAGATCGCCTCGAAGTCGAACATGTTCTTCTTGCCGGGGGCACCGGTCTTGACGTCCCAGAAGGCGCCCTTGCTCTTGTAGTACTTGTCGAAGGTCGACTGCGCCGAAGGCCCGTTGTGGGTCTCCTCGTAGAGCCATTCGGCGTAGCTGGCCAGGCCCTCGTTCAGCCAGATGTCGTTCCACGACTCCAGGCCGACGCTGTTGCCGAACCACTGGTGCGCGATCTCGTGGACGATCAGCAGGTCGTCGCTGGCGTCGCCGTCGTAGACCGGGCGGCCCTGGGTCTCCAGGGCGTAGTGGACGTCGAGCTTGTCGGCGATGCCGCCGGTCGAGCCGAACGGGTAGGGGCCGAAGTGCTCGATGCCCCACTTGGTGGCCTCGGCGGTCTCCTGGTGCAGGTGCTTGGAGGTCTTGGCCAGGGACGGGTCGTAGGCGGTGATGTTGGGGACGCCGGCGGCCGTGCCGTCGGTGACCTTGTACTTGCCGATGGCGATCATGGCCAGGTAGGGGGCCATGGGCTGCTTCATCGCCCAGCGGGAGACGACGTAGCCCTTCTTGACCCGGACGATGCCGCCGTTCTGCGGCTCCCCGTTGGCCAGCACGGTGAGGCCGACGGGGGCGCTGATCTCGTACGAGAACGTGGCCTTGTCCCGCGGGGTGTCGTTGGCGGGGAACCAGGTGCGGGCGCCGTCGGGCTGGGAGACGACGACGGCTCCGTCCTTGGTGTGGATGAAGCCGGTGACGCCGAGGTCGTCCCTGACCGGCTTGGGCCTGCCGTCGTAGTCGACGACGACCTTGAAGTCGGCGTCGTCGGCGATGCCCTTCTTCGGGGTGACGGTCAATTCCTGGCCCTTGCGGGACCACTTGGCCTTCGTGCCGTTGACCGTGACCGACCGGACCTTGAGGCCCGACAGGTCGAGGTTGAAGCGCGACAGGCTCTTGGTGGCCGTCGCGGTGATCGTGGCGGTGGAGTCGATCTCACCGGATTTGGGGGTGTAACGCAGCTTCAGGTCGTAGTGCTGGACGTCGTACCCGCCGTTCCCCGCGTGCGGGAAGTAGGGGTCGCCCACCCCCGAGGAGCCCGGAGACCGGGCTTCGGCCCAGGCGGGGGCTGAAGGGGCGAGTAACGCGGCGACCGCGA
This sequence comes from Herbidospora sp. RD11066, assembly GCF_054661255.1. NCBI lineage: Bacteria > Bacillati > Actinomycetota > Actinomycetes > Streptosporangiales > Streptosporangiaceae > Herbidospora > Herbidospora sp. RD11066. The sequence goes on along the minus strand of NZ_BAAGDO010000004.1, from coordinate 700,207 downwards.
GTAACGCGGCGACCGCGAGTAACGCCGCGCCGGAGATTCGTGTGCGAAGCATGCCGCTCATTATCGAGATGAAACCGGCAACGGCCACAATCAACCTAAAATCGGTAGGTGCTCGCGACGAAGGTGTACTTCCGTTACAGACGGGGCGACCCGTGGGTGCTCGACGACGCATCCCTCGATCTCGCCCCCGGGTCGGTGGCCGAGATCACCGGCCCCAACGGCACCGGCAAGTCGACCCTGCTGCGCCTGCTCGCGGGCCTGCTGCGGCCGGTGCGCGGGGCGATCGAGGGGCGTCCGGCCGTCGTCGGCTACGCCCCCGAGCGGTTCCCGTCGTCGCAGCCGTTCACGGTGGCGGCCTATCTGCGGCACATGGGGGCGATCCGGAAGGCGCCCGTACCGGAGGAACTGACCACCCGGCTCGGCATGGACCACCTCCTGGGCCAGAACCTCCCCGACCTGTCGAAGGGCAGCGCCCACAAGGTCGGCCTCGCCCAGGCCCTCGCCGGGGAGCCGGGGCTGCTGATCCTCGACGAGCCCTTCGCCGGGCTCGACGTGACGGCCCGCGCCGAACTGGCGGTGATCATCGGCGAGATGGCGGCCCGGGGCGGCATCGTGGTCGCCAGCGACCACCAGGGCGACCTGCGGTCGGTGCCCGGCGTGACCCGTTACGAGGTCCGTTCGGGCGCGATCACCCAGGTCACGATCCCGGTCGAGGAAGATCCCCTGACCACGTTGACGATCAAACTCCCCCAGTCGCGGGCCGGGGCACTGGCGGCCCGGCTGCGGGCGGAAGGCCACGAGGTTTCATGATCCCCCTGGTCAGGTTCCGGATCTCCGGTTATGTACGGTCGCATCGGATCTTCCAGCCCCTGCTCGGCCTGCTCGCCGTCCTCTCCATCGTGTACGCGACGGGGGTCCCCGCGGGAGGCGAGCTGCCGAGCTACGCCGACTCGGCGGGCGTCCTGATGGTGGTCTTCGCCTGGACGGCCCGGGGCCTGCTCGACAACGAACCCGACGAACAGCGCATGATCGCGATCACGGCCATCGGCCGCCGCCTTGAAGTCGTGGCCGGGCTCCTGGCCGCCTTGGCCCTGACCGCAGCGCTGGCCTTGGTCGCCATCGTGTTCCCGCTGGTCATGGGCTTCGCCGAGACTCCCGGCGCTGACGTCTTCGCCTATGGAATCGGCCTGCACCTGCTGGCCGTCCTCGCGGGGACCGCCTTGGGCGCTCTGACGAGCCGCCCGGTGCTCGCCTCCCCCGCCGCCTCGGCCGCCGTGCTGATCGGGGGATACATGGCGATCCTGCTGCTCAGCTCGACCAGCCCCTGGGCGTCGGTGCCCGTATTGGACTGGATGAACGCCGCCCACCACGACGACCTCCCGGAACGCTTGGCGGTCATCGTGGCATCGGCGGTGGCATGGAGTTCGGCGGGCCTGGCGGGATACGCCGTGGTCCGCCGCGTCAGAAGCTAGCCGCTCGGCGCCTGAATTTGGCGCCGACCCGGCGAGGTGCGTCACCTGCGTGGGCGGCGCACACCAACGGCGAGCTGTCGGCCTCTGACGAGCTCGCCGCTTAGGGGTTGGCGCCTAGGAATCGGCCGCTTAGGGGTTCGCTGCTGCGAGCTGGCCGCAGGCGCCGTCGATTTCGCGGCCTCTGGTGTCGCGGACCGTGACGGCCACGCCGTGGGACTCCAGGCGGCGGACGAAGGCGCGTTCGTCTTCGGGACGGGAGGCCGTCCACTTCGAGCCCGGGGTCGGGTTGAGCGGGATCAGGTTGACGTGGACCAGCTTGCCCTTGAGGAGCTTCCCGAGCAGATCGGCCCGCCACTCCTGGTCGTTGATGTCCTTGATCAGGGCGTATTCGATCGAGACCCGGCGCTTGGTCTTGGCGGCGTAGTCCCACGCCGCGCCGAGGACCTCGGCCACCTTCCACCGGGTGTTGATCGGGACGAGCGTGTCGCGCAGCTCGTCGTCGGGGGCGTGCAGCGAGACGGCCAAAGTCACCGGCAGGCCCTCGTTGGAGAGCTTCTCGATCGCGGGGACCAGCCCGACCGTGGAGACGGTCACGCCGCGCGCCGAGATGCCGAGCCCCTCGGGCGACGGGTCGACCATGCGGTGGACGGCGCCGATCACGGCCTTGTAGTTGGCCATCGGCTCGCCCATGCCCATGAAGACGATGTTGCTGACCCGGCCAGGACCGCCCGGCAGGTCACCCTTGGCCAGCGCGCGCTGCCCGGCCACGACCTGCTCGACGATCTCGGCGGTCGACATGTTGCGGGTCAGCCCCGCCTGCCCGGTGGCGCAGAACGGGCAGTTCATGCCACACCCGGCCTGCGAGGAGACGCACATCGTGACCCGGTCGGGGTAACGCATCATGACCGACTCGACCAGGGAGCCGTCGAACAGCTTCCAGAGGGTCTTGCGGGTCATGCCGTCGTCGCAGGTGATCTCGCGGACCGTCGTCAGCAGCGACGGCAGGAGCTGCCCGAGCGTCTCGCGGGAGGCCGCCGGAAGGTCGGTCATCTCCTCGGGCGACTCGGTGAGCTTGCTGAAGTAGTGGCGCGAGAGCTGGTCGGCCCGGAACGGCTTCTCGCCGAGTTCGGCGACCGCCGCACGGCGTTCGGCCATGGTCAGGTCGGCCAGGTGGCGCTGCGGCTTCGCCCGTCGCGGTGCGACGAACGTGAGCTGACCGGCCTTGGGGGCGGCCTCGGACATAACGAACCCTCGCGATCTCAAAACGACGACTGCACTTACGGCCGGGCGGCACCGGGCTTAGAGTCCTGATCTGGGAGGTGAGGCTGTGGACAGCACCACCATCGTGCTCACCAGCACCAATCCCTATGGGAGCCGCACCCTTACCGTCGAGCGCGATCAGGTGTCCTCGGTAGCTTACCTGCGCGACCCGGCCGGATCCGTCCGTGGAGCGGTCTGGCTGGGCAACCACGTGACGGCCCCGTTGTCACTCGACCTCGCTCGTCTCAACAACGGCCGGCCCCCGATCATGCCCAGGGCGGGTACCCGCCGCCCTTTCGGCACCGCCCACCTCGACGCGACCCGGCTGCGGGTGCTCTGGTTCGAGGAGGGTGACGGAGTCGCCCTCTACGACGACGAGGGCCTGCTCGCGGTCATCCCGGGGTGGGCCGACCTGGAACGCGGCATGCCCGGCTACGCCCGCGAGGCCCTCGGCGAGTGGCCGTTCGCCTGGGCCCTGTCGGAGGCGCTCGAAGGTCTCAGCCCCCGGGTCGCCAAGGCCGAGGCCTACTGGCAGTGGCGGGCCGGCGAGGCGGCGTGGGCGTCGTTCCAGCAGTTCGTGATGGGCCACCTCGACGGCCGCCTCGGTCCGCCGGGCCGTTTCTGGGACGCGAGCGGCGGGCGGCTCCCGGCGGTCGGGGTGACCGAACGCCCGCCTTCCTACGGCCGCGACTTCACCGTGCTGTCCACCGTGGGGATGAGCTGCCAGCGCATGCCGTCGGCCGAGCTCTACGACACCCCGACCCGGGTGGAACTGGCCGTGGCGACGCGCGGCGACCCGAGATCGGCCGCCCGCCTGTTCCTGTGGCTGGGGCAGTATCCGTGGCGCTCGGTCACCTGGCTCGGCGACGGCCACACGGCCCGGTGGTACCACCAGCCGGGGACCTTCCCGATCCCGGGAGGCTACGAGGGCGTGATGATGCTGGCCGCACCGGCCGGCGTCCCGCATCTGTCGGGGTTCCAGGTGGGCGGAGACGTGGTCCGCTGGCTCTGGCTCATCCCCGTCACCGACGCGGAACTCCGCGAGGCCTCCGAACACGGCCACGACGCGATCGCCGCCCAACTGGCCGTGACCAACCGCATCTAGCGGATGAAGGCGGCCAGCAGCAGCCAGCAGGGCACCAGGGTGAACAGCAGCGAGTCGATGCGGTCCATCATGCCGCCGTGGCCGGGGAGGACCGAGCCCATGTCCTTGATGCCGAGGTCGCGTTTGATCACCGACTCGATCAGGTCGCCGACGGTGGCGCAGACGACCACCACCGCGCCCAGGAGCGCGCCCTGCCAGATCTCGCCCTTGAGGAGCCAGGCCACCAGCCAGCCGCCCACCGCGATGCACGCGACGGCCGAACCGGCGAAGCCCTCCCAGGTCTTCTTCGGGCTGATGATCGACATCGGGTGCTTGCCGAACAGGACCCCGGCGGCGTACCCGCCGATGTCCGAAGAGGCCGTCACGGCGACGAAGATCAGCGCCCGGTTCGCGCCGTCGTCGGGGGCCAGCAGCAGGCCGACGAAACCGGCGAACAGCGCCGGGTAGACCACCATGAAGACCGACGCGGTCGCGTCGCGGACGAAGCCGTCGGAACCCTGGAAGAGCCGCCAGCCCAGTACACCCATGACGGTGATCGCGAAGATGCCGAGGAAGACCCCGGTGCCGAAGTAGAAGGCGCCGGAGATCATCGCCGCCAGGCCGACCAGCACGGGGATCAGCGGGACGTTGATGTCGCGGGTGGCCAGGCCCTTGACCAGCTCGTGCATCCCGACGCCGACGGCGGCGATGACGACCACGAGGAACGCGGGCTTGTACAGGTACAGCGATCCGATGATCACTGCCGCCAGCCCGACCGCGGAGATGATCGCAGCCGGCAGGTTCCGGCCGGTACGGCTCCCGCCTGCCGGGGGTGACACCGTTCCGTCCAAGATGTCCTACTCCCTACATGCGCGCGATCCCTGCCCCTGCCGGGGCAAGGATCGCGATGGTGCGTTGTGGTCGTCAGACCTCGAGCAGCTCGGCTTCCTTGTGCTTGAGCAGCTCGTCGATCTTGGCGACGTGCTTCTGGGTGAGGTCGTCGAGCTCCTTCACGGCGCGGTGGACCTCGTCTTCGCCCGCCTCGCTGTCCTTGACCAGCTTGTCGAGCACTTCCTTCGCGTGGCGCCGGATGTTCCGGATCGACACGCGGCTGTTCTCGGCCTTGGTGCGGGCGATCTTGATGTACTCCTTGCGGCGCTCACCCGAGAGCTCGGGGAACACCACGCGGATGACGTTGCCGTCGTTGCCGGGGTTGACCCCCAGGTCGCTGTCGCGGATCGCCTTCTCGATGGCGCTCATCGAACCCTTGTCGTAGGGCTGGATCAGCACCATGCGCGCCTCGGGGACGTGGAAGGAGGCGAGCTGCTGGACGGGGGTGAGCGACCCGTAGTAGTCAACGTTGATCTTGTTGAACATCGCGGGGGTGACGCGGCCGGTGCGGATGGCGGCGAAGTCCTCCTTGGCGACGGTCACCGCCTTCTCCATCTTCTCTTCGGCCTCGAAGAGGGTTTCCTCGATCACAGTTGGCTCCCTATTTCCCTGCCGGACTCACCAGCGTGCCGATCTTCTCTCCGCGGACCGCCCGCAGGATGTTGCCTTCGCCCATCAGCTCGAAGACCACGATGGGCAGGCCGTTGTCCTTGCACAGGCTGATGGCCGTGGCGTCCATCACCGCGAGGTCACGCGTGAGGACCTCGCCGTATTCGAGCCGGTCGAACCGGACCGCGTCGGGGTTCTTCCTGGGGTCGGCGTCGTAGACGCCGTCGACCTGGGTGCCCTTGAGCAGGGCCTCCGCGCCGATCTCCAGCGCGCGCTGGGCGGCGCAGGTGTCGGTGGAGAAGAAGGGCGAGCCCAGCCCGGCCCCGAAGATGACCACGCGGCCCTTCTCCAGGTGGCGGATCGCCCGGCGGGGCAGGAAGGGCTCGGCGACCTGCTGCATCGTGATGGCGGTCTGCACGCGCGTCTCCACGCCCCGCTTCTCCAGGAAGTCCTGAAGCGCGAGACAGTTGATGACCGTGCCCAGCATGCCCATGTAGTCGGCGCGGGCGCGGTCCATGCCGCGCTCGGACAGCGCGGCGCCACGGAACATGTTGCCGCCGCCGACCACCACCGAGACCTGGACTCCGTCACGGACCGCTTCCGCGATCGAATCGGCGATCTTGGCGACGACGACCGGGTCGATGCCGAGGGAATCCCCACCGGCGAACGCTTCGCCGGAAAGCTTCAGCATGACCCGCTTCCAGCGCAGCGGCCCGTCATACGACGAAGCCGCCGGGGCGGGTTCGGTGTTCTCCTGCACGGCGGCGGCCTCCTCAGTGGATTTCGGGCTGAACAGGTCGTCCCGCTCTCTTGCGGGACGACCTCGACGAACAGCCCCAGACTATGCCTGGCCGACCTTGTAGCGGGTGAAGGCCAGGACCTTGACGCCGGCCTCGTCCGCGTACTTCTTGATCGACTTCTTGTTGTCCTTCACGAACGCCTGCTGGAGCAGGGTGAAGTCCTTGTACCAGCCGTTGACGCGACCCTCGACGATCTTGGCGATCGCGGGCTCGGGCTTGCCCTCCTCGCGGGTCATCTCCTCGAAGAGCGCGCGCTCCTTCTCGATGACCTCGGCGGGGACGTCGTCGGCGTCGAGGTACTTCGGCGCCATGGCGGCGGCGTGCTGCGCGATGTCCTTGGCGACCTCGGCGTTGGCCGAGTCGAGCTGGACGAGAACGCCGACGGCCGGGGGAAGCTGCGGGTCGGTCTTGTGCATGTAGGCGCCGATGTAGCCGCCCTCGAGCACGGAGAACCGGCGGATCTCGATCTTCTCACCGAGGGCCGCGTTGGTCTCGTCGAGCAGCTCCTTGACGGTCTTGCCGTCGAGCTTGGAGTCGAGCAGCTCGGCCACGTCGGCGGGCTTGGTCTCCAGGATGAAGGCGACCACCTGGGCGGCGACCTGCTGGAAACGCTCACCCTTGGCGACGAAGTCGGTCTCGCAGTTGAGCTCGAGCAGCGCGGCGCGGGAGTCGCCGTCCTGCTTGAGGGCGATCAGGCCGTTGGAGGCGGTGCGGGCCTCGCGCTTGCCGACGTCCTTGGCGCCCTTGAGACGCAGGAGCTCGACCGCGCGGTCGAAGTCGCCCTCGGACTCCTCCAGCGCCTTCTTGCAGTCCATCATGCCGGCGGCCGTCAGCTCGCGAAGCCGCTTGACATCGGCCAGATTCACGGAAGCCATTGTCATTTCCTCATGGGTTTCGTCGTGGAGCGGGTGGGCGTGTCGTCTCGACACGCCCACCCGGTAGAGCTTTGGGGAGGGGACTACGCCTTCGGCTCGTCGCCGTCGGCGGCCGGCGTCTCCTCGGCGGGAGCCTCGGCGACAGGGGCCTCAGCGGCGGCCTCGGCCTCGGCCGGAGCCTCAGCGGGGGCCTCGGCGGGCGCCTCGGCAGCGGCGGGGGTGCCCTCGAGCAGCTCGCGCTCCCACTCGGCCAGCGGCTCGGCCACGGCAACGCCGGCCGGCTTGTCGTCGCCGCCACGCGAAGCACCGGCGCGGGTCATGAGACCGTCGGCGACGGCGTCGGCGATCACCCGGGTCAGCAGGCTGACGGCGCGGATCGCGTCGTCGTTACCCGGAATCGGGTAGTCGACCTCGTCGGGGTCGCAGTTGGTGTCGAGGATCGCGACGACCGGGATGCCGAGCTTCTTGGCCTCGGAGATCCCGATGTGCTCCTTCTTGGTGTCGACGACCCAGACCGCGCTCGGGACGCGGGCCATGTCCCGGATGCCGCCGAGGGTGCGCTCCAGCTTCTCCTTCTCACGACGGCGGAGCAGCAGCTCCTTCTTCGTGAGGCCGGAGGCCGCGACGTTCTCGAAGTCGAGCTCCTCGAGCTCCTTCAGGCGCTGAAGGCGCTTGTGGACGGTCGAGAAGTTGGTCAGCATGCCGCCGAGCCAGCGCTGGTTGACGTAGGGCATGCCCACGCGCGCCGCCTGCTCGGCGATCGACTCCTGCGCCTGCTTCTTGGTGCCGATGAACATGATGGTGCCGCCGTGGGCGACGGTCTCCTTGACGAAGTCATAGGCCCTGTCGATGAAGGCCAGCGACTTCTGGAGGTCGATGATGTAGATACCGTTGCGCTCGGTGAAGATGAAGCGCTTCATCTTCGGGTTCCACCGGCGAGTCTGGTGGCCGAAGTGAACGCCGCTCTCCAGCAGCTGTCGCATGGTAACGACGGGGGTGGCCATGAAATGGTCCTCCACGATCTCGGTTGCATGCACGGGCCGGCGGCCCGCGCCCTGACGCCCCGAACCGTTCCAGCCACCTGAACGGCGGACCGAGAGAACGTTTCGTGAATGGGCGTGCGAATTCGGTCTCACCCAAGGAGACCACCGGACAGTCTACCCGGAACCGGTGGACGACTTGACCTGCCCGGCGCCGGACCGTCAGGCCGGAGGCCAGATCTGGCGGGCGGGCGGAAGTGCCCCGCCGACGGGCATGACGCCCCACAGGAACGGGACGACGTAGTCGGGCGGCCCGCCGAGCAGCCCCGGGAGCTCGTCTTCGGTGACGTCGAGGGAGAACGGGCGTTCACGTGTCCACCCTTCGGCGAGCGCGCGCCGGATCGCCGACGCCACCAGGGCCGGGCGGACGGCGATGGCCTGGCGTCCCAGCCAGTTGTCGGGGCGGGCGCAGGGGAGGGTGACCTTGAGGACACCGCCGGGCCGGGTGGCGTGTTCGGCCGAGAAGGACAGAGGACCGTCGCCACCGGCGGGCTTGTGGCGGACGCGCCACCGGAACATCTCACCGTCGACGGTGATCAGCCGGGAACCCTTCTTGGGCATCGCCATGAACGTCCCCCTTTTCCGGTTTCGGCGAGAGCGTAGCCTTCGCGCGACGACCGAAGCGACCGGTATTCGGGCGTCACGGCGAGAGGCCGCGCGCCCGGTTGGCGCCGGGTCCGGGGGCGCGGCGGGAGCGGCGGGCGGTGCCGTGGTAGGCGGAGCCGTAACGGAGAAAAGAGCTTTAGGGCCTTTTCGGGGCTCTGGGGAAAAGGCGGAGCTGGAACTCGGTCACCCGGGCGCCGTTGGGCGTCGATTCCGGGTCGCGGTCGGTGATGCGGTAGGGGGCGACGAGTTCGTCGATGCGGCCGGCCAGGTCGCGGATCTCGTCGGGGTCCATGTAGAGGACCACGTGGGAGAGCCGCGTCGCGTTGCGCCAGTCGGCCGACTCCCGCGACGACTGGGCCAGGTATTCCGCCATGCGGCGGGCGGCCTCGTCGAGCACGGTCTGGATGACGGCGCCCTGGGCGGCAAGAAGCTCGGGGGTGAGTTCGCCGCTTTCGGGGTCTTTCATCCCCCAGCCCTTCTGGAGCGCCCGCCAGACGCGCTCGCGCCCGTCGCCGCGCGCGGGGGCCTCCTCGATGAGGCCGTGTCTGGCGAGGGTGCGCAGGTGGTAGCTGCACGCGCTCGGGGACAGGCCCGCGATCTCGGCGCACTCGGTGGCCGTCGCCGGGCCCTCCTCCTGGAGGCGGCCGAGGATCGCCAGCCTCGCCGGGTGGGCCATCGCCCGCAGCAGGCCGACGTCGTCGGTGACCATCCGATGGCTCTTCATGACCCTCCACGGTAGGGCGTCTTCAGATATGAAGCATTGCCTTCATAACTCTGAAAGAGTACTTTCATAAATATGATCCCCCTTCGCCGACAGCGCGACTACCGCCTCCTCTGGTCCGCACGGGCCGTCACCGAAGCGGGCAGCGAGGTCTCCCGCCTCGCCGTCCCCCTCACCGCCGTCACCCTGCTCGCCGCCACTCCCCTGGAGATGGGCGTGCTCACCGCCGCCGCCTCGCTGCCGTTCCTGTTCGTCGGCCTGCCCATCGGCGCCTGGGCCGACCGCGCGCCGCGCCGCCGCCCGGTGCTGGTGATGTGCGAACTCGTCTCGGGCCTGGCCGTCCTGACGGTCCCCGTCGCCTGGCTGCTCGGCCTGCTGACCGTGCACTGGCTGATCGGCGTGGCCCTGGTCGTCGGCACCTGCACGGTGACCTTCCGGAACTTCACCACCCCTCACCTGACCAGCGTGGTCGGCGAGTCGCAGCGCACCGAGGCCATCGCGGGCATGCAGTCGGTCTTCTCCATCGCCCAGCTCGGCGGCCCCGGCCTGGCCGGTGTCCTGGTGAGCGTGCTGTCGGCGCCGCTGGCCCTGCTGGTCAACGCCGTGACGTTCGTGGTGTCGGCGCTCTGCCTGCGCAGGATCCGTGCGGTCGAACCCTCGCGTCCGCTCACACCCAGGCGAGCCCTCCGCCGCGAGATCGCGGAGGGACTGGCGGCGCTGACCCGCCACCGCGTGCTCTGGGCCCTGACCCTGTGCGGGATGACGGTCAACCTGTTCGCCGCGGCGCAGCTGGCGGTCTACGTCCTCTACGCCGTGCACGTGCTCGGCCTGCCCGGCGGCCTGGTCGGCATCTCGATGATGGGCTTCGGCGCGGGCGGCCTGGTCGGCGCCTTCGTCGCCCCCACTCTGTCCCGGCGCTACGGCGCCCCCCGGGTGCTGCTCGCCTCGGTGCTGTTCTTCCCGCTCGGCTTCCTGGTGATGGCCGCCGTGAGCGGCCCGGTCTGGTGGTGCGTCCTGCTGATCGGGGTGGCGGAGGCCGTGGTCGGGGTCGCCGTGGTCTGCTACAGCGTGTGCTCGGGCGCGGAGGTCCTGCGGGAGACCCCGCCGGAGCTGATCGGACGGGTCAACGCGTCGATCAACTTCCTGACCCAGGGCGCCCTGGGGATCGGCGGACTCGTCGGCGGCGTGGCCGGAGAGCTGCTGGGCCTGCGTCCGGCCATGTGGGTGTGTTTCGCCGGGGCGCTGCTGACGATCCCGTGCCTGTGGCTGTCGCCCCTCACCAGGTGGGGGCGTGCTCCCCGGGACGCGGAGGCGGCGACCAGCGCGGCGGGCGTCCGGCGATGAGGCCGGCGGGGCGGACGAAGGTGTATCCGTCGCGGGTGTCGAGGAGGTCGTCGACGTCGGGGGCTTCGGCGGGTGGGGTTCTGCCCAGCCCGTCCAGCCAGTGGGCGGTGGCCGCGAGGGAGAGGACGGCGTGCCACGACCCTCCTTCGCGACGCCTGCGGATCAGCCCCGCGAGGGCCGCGAAGGCGGCGAGATAGCCGGTCGCGTGGTCGAGCGCCTGGCAGGGCAGCGCCCCCGATTCGGCCACGATCCCCGTCGACATCTGGACCAGGCTGTCGAACCCCCGCCTGCCGTGCCACGGCCCCGGACCGTAGGCGGAGATGTCGACCACGACGATCCCCGGCCTCAGCCCGGCCAGGTCCCCCAACCCGAATCCGAGCCGTTCGAGCGCGCCGGGCCGGTAGCCGCGGATGACGACGTCGGCGCCGCTGATGAGCTCCCTGAGCCGGTCGGGGTGGGTGCGCAGATCGATCAGGCAGGATCGCTTGCCCGCGGCGGTCTCCAGGACGAGACCCGGGACCTCCGGGATGCCGGGCCCGCAGACGTGCATGACCTCGGCGCCGTGCGAGGCGAGGAACCGGCTCGCGACCGGCCCCGCGATGACCCTGGTGAGGTCGACCACGCGCAGCCCTTCGTTCTTCTGCGGCGCATGTCCGGGGAGGCGGTCGAGGGTGAGGAGCGGGCGCGCTGCGGTCTTTCGGCCCTGAGGATGGCCGGCCCATTCGGCCCTGCCGCGCATCGCGGCCGCGCATCCACCCGCCACGATCACCGCGTCTTCGATCTCCCCGCCTGTACGTTTTCCGCACGCCTCCCCCACCTGCTGCTTCGTGGCGTCTGGGGGGAGATGCAGAGCGGCCAGGGCGGCGTCGCGGTGGTGGTCGAAGTTGGCGTGGATCCTGACCTTGCCGTCGATGGTCGCGTAGTCGCCGCTGATCGGGGCCCACAGTTCGATGGGCCGGGAGCCGATTCTGAAGTGGCGTTCGCTGCTGAAGGCCGCGGCGGCGTGTCTCATGTCCACCTCCGCTCGGCCGTGGTGGCCGGTGAGGGTGGCCATGGCGGCGGTGGCGGCTCCGATGGAGGCCGCGGCGGCGGTGCCCAGGCGGAACGGGGAGTCGAGGATCGGCTCCTGGCCCTCGATCCGGACGGGGCCCAGGTCCACTCCGGCGAGGTTCTGCAGGGCGTGGATGACGTCGCGGGTCATGGCATCACCAGGTTATCCACATGTTCTTCCACAGGTTCACCTCTCATTTCGGGGCAAATCGCCGACGGTTTTCCACAGGGGGTTGTGGGTGGGTTGCCGAGCGTGTCGGGGGCGGCAGGGTAGGGGTCATGTTGTTTCCAGCGTCCGTCGTGCTCGTCATCGCCGCTCAGTGGGGGTGGCCTTTGGCGGGGGAACCCCGGCCGGTACGGCCCTTCACGCCGCCGCCTGAGCGGTGGCTGTCGGGGCATCGGGGGGTCGACCTGCCTGCTGCGGCGGGGCAGGAGGTGATGGCCGCCGGGGATGGCGTCGTCACGGTGGCCCGGAGGGTGGCGGGGCGGGGGGTGGTGACGGTGGCTCATGCCGGTGGGTTGCGGACGACCTATCTACCGGTGGATGCGTCGGTGGCCGAGGGGCAGCGGGTGCGGAAGGGGGATGTGCTGGGGACCGTGAGCGGGCCGGATGAGCACTGTCCCCAGACCTGTCTGCATTGGGGGCTGCTCAGCGGCAATCTGTACCTGGATCCGCTGCACCTGCTGGGGTTGGGCCAGGTCCGGCTGCTGCCGAATCACGAACCCTCAGGGACCTGACGTGAGATCGCGAAGCTTGCGGACTTGCACCCATCTGACGACCCGCGAGGAGCTTCCGCTTTCGTCGCCCCATCACAGGATCTGGGAACCGAGATCCGCTTTGTGCCGCCTTCGTCGCTTCTTCACCGCATTGCAGGGATAGTGGTCGGGACGAGCAGGGGTTTGCCTTTGAGCCAACCGAGATCATTACAGGACCGCTGAGGGCCGCTGTCACCTCTCACCACCGGTGTCGTCCGCTACCCCTGCGCCACTTCGCCTTATTCGACGGCATCGCAGCCCAGTTATGGGCGGGTTATTCGGCGCTCTGGCACGTATTAGGACCGGGCACAGCGGTGATTTCCATGACGTCTGTGGGCATCGAGCCACCCCACCGATCGGATAGGCGACTACTCCGTGTCCGTCGATCAAGCTCGAGGGTGGGCCTGCTCGTAGGCGGCTCTGAGGCGTTCGATCGAGACGTGGGTGTAGATCTGCGTGGTGCCCAATGATGCGTGTCCCAGCAGTTCCTGGACACTGCGGAGATCGGCGCCGCCCTCCAGAAGGTGAGTGGCGGCCGTGTGACGGAGCCCGTGCGGACCCATGTCCGGCACCCCCGCCTCGTCCAGTCGAGCGTGAACGACCCGCCGCACCGCGCTCTGTTCGATCCGCCCGCCCTTCACACCGAGGAAGAGCGCGGGACCGGATCGCGCGCCTACGAGGATGGGGCGCCCACGTACACACCAGGCATCGACGGCGTCCAGCGCCGGCACCCCCAACGGCACGACCCGCTCCCTGCCACCTTTACCGAGGACTCTGATCGTCCGGCGCTCCCGGTCGACGTCGTCCAGGTCGAGTCCGCAGAGTTCACCGACCCGGATTCCGGTGGCGTAGAGAACCTCGAGCAGGGCCTGGTCCCGTAGATCCTTCGCCACCGCATGCGGCTCGTCGGCCGACTCGGATTCGCTCTCACGCCCTGGCCCTTGGGCGGTCGTGTCGGGGTGAGGGCCGGCGGGACCGGGGTCGACCGATCTCCGCTTTGAGGAGAGGCCGTCACCCCCCGATGCGAGATGCCCGCTGTCATTGGACGCATCACCGCCGGATCCTCCGGTATGTGTGCCCACGTCCTCGGCCCAACGGCCGCGAACACCGGTGGGCTCGGGCCATCGCGCATCACGCGGGCCAGACCGATGAGACTCGGCTTCCCGCGAGCCCGCCCTGCCGGATGGTGGAGCGTCGAGCCCAGAGCGTTCGGGTCGGGCGTCGCGAAAGTCGGCACCATCCGATCCGGCGTCACGGAGCACCGGACACTCGGAACCCGATGGCACCGCTGGGGCTTCATAGGCCTCAGACCACTCCGGCCGGAAGTCATCGGAACGAGAGTGCCGAAGATCATGAAGCGCGGACCGACCAGACCCATGGTCACGAGAGGCGGACTCCAGGTCGGCACCTCGGGACCCTGGCCACTCCGATCTACGCGTCTCGGAAGCAGGCAACCCAGACGGAACGTCGTGTACCTCGGGCCGGTCCGATCCAACAACGACCGGCTCACGCCACCCCGACCGGGTATCACGGAGCTCTGGCTGCGCCGATCCAGCGTCACCCGGCTCAAGCTGACCCGACCCAACCCCACGCGGCTCAAGCTGACCCGACCCAACGCCACCCCGCTCAAGCTGACCCGACCCAACCCCACCCCGCTCAAGCGACTCCGCTTGTGCACCACGGGACCCAGGCCGCCGCGATCCGGAATTGCGAAAATCAGTCCTCTCTGATTGAGCATCGTGGGGCTCTCGCCGGCCCACTCCAGCAACGCGCGGTTCTAGCTGCTCCAACCGGGCATCGCAGCTATCAGGCTGCCCCGACCCCGAACCACCGAGCTCAGGCCGTGGGGACCCGGATTCGCTGGGGTCTGACAGCGCGGGCGAAGCATCGCCCACACCGGATCTCTCAGCCCACTCGGCACTCGAAGCTCTCGGTTCTGGCCCCTCGACCACGTTGCCGACCCGGTCATCGGCTCCACGACGCAGGTTGTTTCCCGGTCGCGCCCCACCTCGGGAATCGTCTCCCCCGGCACCTCGCCGGACGTCCAGCATGCGTAGGGCTTCCGCCTGGTCCAGCACCTTGGGGAGGGTGCGCTTGGCTCGGGCGGTGCCGAGGAGTAGGCCGGGGTCGGTGGTCAGCCAGCCGGCCCGGTGGCAGAACGCCGTGAAGGTGCGGATGCAGGCCGTCCGCCGGGCCAGGGTCGCGCGGGACTTGCCGGTTTCGTGCTGTTCGCCCAGCCAGTACCGCAGGACACCCACGTCGATCAGCTCGACGCGGTCGATACCGGCGTCGATGAGGTGTTCCGCCAGGGAGGCCATGTCACCCGCGTAGGCCCGAAGCGTGTTGGACGCCAGGCCGCGTTCGACCCGGAGGTGGCGTTCGAAGGCCCGTATCGCATCCTCTAGATCTCCCGACATATCCGCTTATCTTCCCCTTCCTCTGGCGCTCAGCCTCCAGCCGTTCCCCTCCCGCTTCAGGTAGCCGCCGGATTCCAGGTTGCCCAGGCAGCTCAGCGCGACCGGCAACGGCAGGCCCGCCTTGAGCGCCAGCTCGGCCGGGCCCATCGCCCCCCGGTTCGGCAGCGCGTCGAGGACGCGCTTGGACTCCAGGCTGAGCAGGTCGCGGGCGGTGGACTGGCCACGTGGAATGGGAGCGATGTCGTCCCCCGCCTGGCCTGCCTGCTCCAAAATCTCGTCGGCCGATGTCACGCACACCGCCTTCCCGAGCCGGATCAGGTTGTTGCACCCGGCCGACACCTCACTGGTCACCGGCCCGGGTAGGGCCATCAGCTGGCGGTTAAGCTGGAACGCGTGGTGGGCGGTGTTCAGCGCCCCCGACCGTGGCGCCGCTTGGACGACGACGGTCCCCCGCGACAGCGCCGCGATGACCCGGTTCCGGACGAGGAAGCGTAACCGGGTCGGGGGCACGCCCGGCGGTGATTCGCTGATGACCAGGCCCTCCTCCCGGATGGCCGCGAACAGGTCCACGTGGGCGGCCGGGTAGGGGACGTCCACCCCGCAGGCCAGGATCGCGACCGTTGGCGACGGCCCGGCCAGGCAGCCCCGGTGGGCGGCGGCGTCGATGCCGTACGCGCCCCCGGAGATCACCGAGTACCCCCGGTCGGACAGGCGGCAGCCCAGCTCGGAGGCCACGTTCACCCCATAGGGAGTGGCGGCCCGCGCCCCGACCACCGCGATCGATCGGGCGCAGATCTGGCGGAGGTCGCCTCCGCCAGAGGTCCACAGGCCGATCGGGCGGGCGTCCATCAGGTCGTCGAGCTGGTCGGGCCAGTCAGGGTCGCCGGGGATGACGAAGCGGTGGCGGGCCAGGTCGTCGTCGGGTTCGCCCGCCGCGGTGGCGCGCATCCGCCAGGCCGCCGCCTTCCGGTCGTCCAGCCCCTCCAGGGTTCCGTCGCGGATCCCGGTCAGGACGGCCTCCGCGCCGTGCGTCGCGATCAGGCGGCCCATGGTCTCGTCGCCGGTTTCGGCGATCCGGGTCAAGGCCGCCCTCGCGGCCCGGTCACCGGTCACAGGTCTTCTCCCATCCACATCGTGAGTGCCAGTGAGATCTCGTCGGACGTCGGCCGGGCACGCCGGCTGATGTCGGCGATCGTCCAGGCCAGCCGCAGGACCCGGTCGACGCCACGGGCACTGAGGGTGCCCAGGTCGACGGCCCGGTTCAACGGGGTCAGGACGCGGGGGTCGAGCTTCCAGCCGCCGTGCAGCAGCGACGACGGCACCTCGGCGTTGAGCCGCCACGGCGTTCCGGCGAGGCGTGTGGCGGCCCGGTCACGGGCCTCCGCCACCCGGTCGGCGACGGTGACGCTGGATTCGGCCAGCGCACGGTCGGCGAGGAGTTCGGCCCGGGTGGGCGGCGAGAGCCGTACCTTGACGTCGACCCGATCGAGGAGGGGCCCCGACAGCCGGGCCAGATAACGTCGGCGGACGGCCGGAGTGCACGTGCAGAACCGCCCGGCTTCTCCGCTGAGCCCGCACGGGCAGGGGTTGGCCGCGAGAACCAGCATGAACCGAGCCGGAAAGGTCACCGAGCCGTGCGCCCGCGAGACCGTGACCTGGCCCGATTCGACCGGTTGCCGGAGCGAGTCGAGGACCCGGGACTGGAACTCGGGAGCTTCGTCCAGAAACAGGATCCCGCGATGGGCCAGCGACACGGCCCCAGGGCGGATCTGCCCCGTCCCGCCACCGATCACCGCGGCGGCCGAGGCAGTGTGGTGAGGTGCGACGAACGGGGGCCGGGCGAGCAGGGGGCGGCCGGTGGGGAGGGTGCCAGCGATGGAGTGGATCGCGGTGACCTCGAGGGCCTGCTCCCGGTCAAGCGGCGGGATGATCGTGGTCAGCCGCTCGGCCAGCATGGTCTTGCCGGTGCCCGGCGGCCCGAGGAACCAGAGGTTGTGACCCCCGGCCGCGCAGATCTCCAGAGCGCACCGCCCATGGGCCTGACCTGCGACATCGGCCAGATCGAGGGTCTTCTCGTCGGCGGGGAGAGCGAACTCCATCGGGTTCAGGTACGGCGCCCGCTCACTCGCCTCGCCCTCCCGCAGCAGGGCGACGAGTTCACCGAGCGTCGACACCGGCACCACCGCCAGGTCCGGTACGAGAGCCGCCTCGGCGGCGTTCGCAGTGGGCACGACCATCGTGCGCGCCCCTGCGGCTACGGCGGCGAGCGCGGCGGGAAGCACGCCGCGTACCGGCCGCACTCTGCCGTCGAGCCCTAACTCACCTAAGAAGAACGGCTCCGCGATGCGGGCGGGCGGCACCAGTCCGGCCGCGCCGAGCACCGCCATGGCGATGGCCAGGTCGAAGGAAGATCCCTTCTTGGGCAGCGACGCGGGGAAGAGCGAGACCGTCACGCGTGCGTCGGGCCAGTCGAACCTGCTGTTCAACAGCGCCGACCGGACCCGATCCCGGGCCTCACTGATCGCCGTGTCGAGCAACCCGATGAAGTGCGTCCCCACCAAACCCCGGCCCACATCGGCCTCGACCTCGACGGTATGCCCGGCCACCCCGACCAGCGCGGCACACCGCGTACGTGCAACAGGCATCACAAACACCCCTCACGCCTTCCGCCGAAGGCACCCCGAAACCCCGATCAACCCGGCGAACACCGGAAAACGCACAGCAATAGGGCTGAGCAGTCCTAACAAAATGACCCCGGCACTCGGGCTGCTCGCCATTCCCTTGCGCCGACTATGCAGGTGACGCGCCTCGCCGCACCGGCGCCGAGACCGGTGATGCTTTTTTTAGGAGCTCTAAGCCGCGACGGACCCCTCACAAGGCTCAAGCCAGAGGGACCAGGCCGCCATCAGAAGATCCCCTTCTCGTGGCGGATCGAGAACGTCCCCGCGAACCCGTCCAGTGCCACCACGTCCACCCGCACCGACGCGAACCTCCTCCCCTGCCCCGACACCCACCGCGCCCCCAACCGCCGCAGTCGCGCCAGCTTCGCCTCCGTCACGGAAGCGAACGCCGACCCCCGAGCCCCCGAAGACCGGGTCCGTACCTCCACCACCACGAGCACCGCCCCGTCCCGCGCCACGATGTCGATCTCCCCCTCCCGGCACCGCCAGTTCCGTTCAAGAACCTCCAGCCCCTGACCCACCAGATAGGTAGCCGCGAGTTGTTCCCCGGCCCGCCCCAGCTCGTCCTTCGCTCCCATGCGCCCCACCCTCACAGACCCCGCCACGGCAAAAAGCACCCCAGCGGCAGCCTGTGGAAAACCAAAAGGGCCGGGTCCGTCAAAGAACGGACCCGGCCCTTGGAGCGAAGTGCTTAGCTGGAGAAACCCTCCTTGGGCATCTCCAGGTCAGGTTTGGCGAGCTCTTCGACGTTCACGTCCTTGAACGTCACCACCCGCACGTTCTTCACGAATCGCGCCGGTCGATACATGTCCCACACCCATGCGTCCTGCATCTTCACGTCGAAGAACACTTCGCCGTTCTCCGCGGTGCGCACCTCCATGTCGACCGAGTTCGTCAGGTAGAACCGACGTTCGGTTTCGACGACGTACGTGAACAGACCGACCACATCGCGGTACTCGCGGTAGAGCTGCAGCTCCATCTCGGTCTCGTACTTCTCGAGATCCTCCGCGCTCATTCCGGCCCTCCTGTTCCCAACCCCGTTTCGGCCCCTGGTTCATTCTCCCGCATCCTCATACCCGGCATCGTCCGAGCCACTGTCACGAACGAGAACCTATGGTGCTGGGTTGGCCCGTGGTGAGCGAGGGCCGCCCGGTGGTCTCTGGTCACGTAACCCTTGTGCCCGGCGAAGCCGTATTGGGGGAATGTCTCGTGCAGGGTCGTCATCATGCGGTCCCGGGTCACCTTCGCGACGATGGACGCGGCCGCTATGCAGGCGGCCACCTGGTCACCCTTCCAGACGGCCAGTGACGGCGCCGGGAGGCCGGGGACCGGGAATCCGTCGGTCAGGATGTATCCGGGCGTGAGACCCAACCCGAAGACCGCGCGGCGCATTCCCGCCACGTTCATCTTGTGGAGGCCGCGCTGGTCGATCTCCGACGGGGGGATGACGACGACGCTGACGGCCTTCGCGGTCGCCATGATCCTGGCGTGGAACTCCTCGCGGCGGGCCTCGGTCAGCAGTTTGGAGTCGTTGATGCCGTCGATCTCGCGCCCCAGGACGACCGCCGCGACGACCAGCGGGCCGGCGCAGGCGCCACGGCCCGCCTCGTCGACGCCGGCGACGGGCTTGAGGCCCCGGCGGGCCAGGGCGCGCTCATAGCCGTAGAGGCCGGAGTCACGGCGGACCACGCTCGGGCGTGGACGATAGGCAACTGTCATGACAGAAGCAGCGTACGCCCCATCACCGGACGTTGGAGAAGGTCTCCGGCTGCGATATGAGACTGAGCCGGTCAAGGGGCCAGTAGCGGGCGAAGGCGAAGCCGATGACGTCGTCTTCGGAGATCGTGCCCTTGAACTCGTCGTCGATGTACGACCGGGAGTCCATCGAGTTGGAACGGTGGTCTCCCATCAGCCACAGGCGCCCCGGGGGAACCTTCACCTCGAAGGTGCGGCCGGGGTAGTCGCCGGGGTAGAGGTATTTGCCCTCTTCGTCGATCGGGGTGCCGTTGACCGTGATGTGGCGGCCCTCGTCGCAGCACTTGACCGTGTCGCCGCCCTTGCCGATCACCCGCTTGATCGTGTCTTCCCCGTCCCAGCCCTTGAAGACCACGATGTCGCCGCGGTCGATGGAGCCGAACTGGAGGACCACGACGCGGTCGTTGACCAGCAGGGTGTTCTCCATCGACTCCGATGGGATCCAGAACGACCGCATGACGAAGAAGTGGACCAGGAGAGCGACGATCACACCGCCGATCGTGAAGGTGATCGTTTCCCGGAGGGCGGACTTCTTCTTTTTCTCCGGCTTGCCGGACTCCTCCGGCGTGCCGGAGGAGTTGGTCTCTTCTTCTGCGACGGCCACGGGCGGAAAGACTACCGCTTCACGCGTATGCGGCGCCTAAGGGCGAGAAGGGGAAAAGCGCCGGCGAAGCCCAGCAGCAGCGGCACGGCCTCGGAGGCGGCCCCGGCGGCGGTCAGGCCCTTCTGCCCGAACGTCTCGGGGATCGGCAGGATGCCCGCCCGGTCGAACGGCCAGACCTTCACGAACGCCCGGCCGATGACCTGGTCGATCGGGATGGCGCCGCCGCCCGGGTCGCCGCCGTGGGCGCGCGAGTCGAGCGAGACGGAGCGGTGGTCGCCCATGACCCACAGGCGGCCGGGGGCGACGTCGATCTCGAAGTTGCCCAGCGACGGGACGTCTCCCGGATAGAGATAACTCTCCTCGTCGAGAGGGACCCCGTTGACGGTGATGCGGCCCTTGGCGTCGCAGCACTTGACCTTGTCACCGGGGACGCCGATAACGCGCTTGATGTAGTCCTTCTCGCCGGGGACCACGCCGAACGCGGTGCCGACCCAGCGGAAGAACCCGGCGATCGGGTTGGCGGGCGGGGCGAACTCGGCCTCTCCGGCCCAGGAGTCGACGCCGGAGAAGACCACGACGTCGCCGCGCTCGATGTCGCGGACGCGGTAGACGAGCTTGTTGACCAGGACCCTGTCGTTCTTCAGGAGGGTGTTCTCCATCGACTCCGATGGAATGTAGAACGCCTGGACCACGAAGGACTTGATGAGCAGGGCCAGCACCAGCGCCACCACGATCAGGACGGGCAGCTCACGCCAGAACGAGCCCTTCTTGTCTTTTCCGGGCTTGGCGTTCTGATGGGTGTCTTCGGCGACCACGTCCACCCCGTCCTGGTCTGGGAAGTCAAGAGATGCGGGCGCGCCGACGCGCGCCTAGACGAGCCTAAATCATGGTCACAGTACGCGACGTCGCCGACTCGGCATCGGGCCCCCAAAACTGCGAAAGCCCGTGCCGGCAGGGCACGGGCTTGCAGTGAAATGCGGCTTTACTTCGCGGGCAGCGCGTCGCGGCGCTCGCGGATGCGGGCGGCCTTACCGCGCAGGTCACGCATGTAGTAGAGCTTGGCGCGGCGGACGTCGCCACGGGTCACCAGCGTGATCTTCTCGATCACCGGGCTGTGGACCGGGAAGGTGCGCTCGACGCCGACGCCGTAGCTGATCTTGCGAACGGTGAACGTCTCACGGAGACCACCGTTCTGGCGGCGCAGCACGAAGCCCTTGAAGACCTGGATACGCGAGCGGTTTCCTTCGATGACTCGGACGTGCACCTCGAGCGTGTCACCCGGGCGGAACGCCGGGATGTCGCTGCGAAGGGCGGCCTTCTCGAGCGCCTGGATCTGCGTGTGCATGACTGAGGTTCCTCATCACGTTGAAAGGGCGCCCGGAGGTCCGTCCGTCCCCTTGGGGTGGGGCGTCGAGAAGGACGCGGGCACGACAAGCCTGCGAACGGCAGGCATTCAGCGACTCAGTCTGCCACAGGATCGCCGTCGTCGCGAAACGCGTCGAGGGCCTTACGGTCGGCGGCGGACAGTTCGCCGCGCTCCAGCAGCTCGGGCCGCTTCTGGAAAGTGCGGCGCAGGGCCTGGTCGCGGCGCCAGCGCGCGATCTTGCCGTGGTGGCCGGAGAGCAGGATCTCGGGCACCTCGTGGTCGCGCCACACCGGCGGTTTGGTGAAGACCGGCCCTTCGAGCAGGTTCTCCATCTCGCCGGGCGCGAACGAGTCGTCGACCGCGGAGACGGCGTTCCCGAGCACACCGGGCAGCAGCCGGGCGACGGCCTCGATCATGACCAGCACCGCCGCCTCGCCCCCCGCCAGCACGTAGTCGCCGATCGAGACCTCGTCGAGCCGCAGGCGGGAGCCGTATTCGATCATGACCCGGCTGTCGATGCCCTCGTAGCGGGCCGGCGCGAACAGCAGCCACGGCTCGGCGGCGTATTCGAGCGCCACCGCCTGAGTGAACGGCCGCCCACTCGGAGTGGGCACGATCATCCGGGGGGAGCCCTCAGCCAACCCGGTCACATCGTCGATCGCCGCGCCCCAGATCTCCGGCTTCATGACCATGCCGGGCCCGCCCCCGTAGGGGGTGTCGTCGACGGTCTTGTGGACGTCGTGCGCCCACTCCCGCAACTGGTGGAGCCGCACGTCGAGGATCCCCTTCGACCGCGCCTTGCCCATCAGCGAGACCTCAAGGGGCGCGAAGTACTCGGGGAAGATCGAGATGACGTCGATGCGCATGTCAGGCGTCAAGGTCGAACAGGCCCGGCGGCGCCGCGACGACCAGCCGCCCGGCGGCCAGGTCGACGTCGGGCACCAGCGCCTTCACGAACGGCACGTAGGCGTCGTCGCGGCCGGGGCGCTTGACCACGAGAAGGTCCTGCCCGTGGTGCAGCACGTCGGTCACCTCGCCGAGCGGATCGCCCTCGACGGAGACCACGGCCAGCCCGATGAGCTGGTGGTCGTGGAACTCGTCGGGGTCGTCGGAGACCGGGACGTCGGCCGAGTCGATGACGAGCATCGTGTCGCGCAGTTCCTCGGCGGCCTCGCGGCTGTCGACCCCCTCGAGGGCCAGCATGAGGATGCCCTTGTGCCAGCGGGCGTGTTCGACGACGAGCGGGCCCCGGGACGCGGGGTCGGTGGTCAGCCGCGCGCCGGGCGCGAAACGCTCCCCCGGTTCGTCGGTGCGGACTTCGACGGTCACCTCACCGCGGACGCCGTGGGGGCGGCCGATCCGGCCGACGACGAGTTGCATGAGAAGTTCTCCAGAAAACGACGATCCCGGGAGACCAGGTCGGTCTCCCGGGATGACGAAATGCTTCAGCGGGCCTCGGTCAGGTCGACCAGGTCGACCCGCACGTATTTGCCGTCGGACAGGGCGTTGACGACGGTGCGCAACGCCTTGGCCGTGCGGCCCCCGCGACCGATGACCTTGCCGAGGTCTTCGGGGTGGACCCGGACCTCCAGGACACGCCCGGTGCGGATCTTCCGCGCGCGAACGCGGACCTCGTCAGGATGCTCGACGATGCCCTTAACCAGGTGCTCGAGGGCCTCCTCGAGCATGTCAGGCCTCGTTTTCCGAGGTGGGCTCGGCGGGCGCCTCGGCGGCGGTCTCGGCCTTGGGCTCGGCCTTCTTCTTCCGCTGCGTGGTGGCGGCCGAACCGGTGTCGCTCGACAGGGCCTCCTTCGCGGCGGCCTCGTAGGCGGCGTGACGGTCGGCCGGAGGCTCGGCGACGAGCAGCGGGGCCGGAGCGGCCTCGCCCTTGTACTTCTGCCAGTCACCGGTGAGCTTGAAGAGCTTCAGGACCGGGTCGGTCGGCTGCGCGCCGACGCTCAGCCAGTACTGCGCCCGCTCGGAGTTGACCTCGATGCGCGAGGGGTGCTCCTTCGGGTGGTACAGCCCGATCTCCTCGATCGCACGGCCGTCACGCTTGGTGCGGCTGTCGGCGACGACGATGCGGTACTGCGGGTTGCGGATCATGCCGAGCCGCTTGAGCTTGATCTTGACTGCCACGGGTGTGGTCTCTCCTGCTTCAAAAATGGATGAGCGGCGTCACATCGAGTGGGGCACGAAGTGGCGGCCACTCCAGGGACAGGCGCGGAACGCGGGGATTAGAGGGCGCCCGCCAGACCACGATGTTCCAACATGACATTCTGCCAGATCGAAGCGGCTACTTCTGCCCGGGAAGCTTGAACTTCGACGGGTCGAACCCCGGCGGCAGCTCCAGCCCCTTGGGCAGGGCGCCCGGAGTGAGGTTGCCCAGCATGCCGCCCGACGGCTTGGCCGGAGTGTCGGCGGCGGGCTCCTTCGGCAGACCGGCCTTGCGCGGGTCGCCGCTGACGCGACGGCCCTTCTTCGGCTTCGACTGCTTCTGGTTGCGCTTGCCCCCCGGCATGCCGGGGATGCCGATGCCCTGCGACATGCGCTTCATCATCTTCTGCGCCTCGAAGAAGCGGGTCACCAGGTTGTTGACCTCGGTGACGCTCACCCCGGAGCCGCGCGCGATGCGGGCCCGGCGCGAACCGTTGATCATCTTCGGCTCGGACCGCTCGCCCGGGGTCATCGACCGGATGATCGCCGCGACGCGGTCGAGATCCTTGTCGTCGACCTGGTTGAGCTGGTCGCGCATCTGGCCCATGCCGGGCATCATGCCGAGCAGGTTCTTGATGGGGCCCATGCGGCGCACCATCATCATCTGCTCGAGGAAGTCGTCGAGGGTGAAGTCGTCGCCCGAGGCCAGCTTGCCGGCCATCTTGGCGGCCTCGGCCTCGTCGAACGTGCGCTGCGCCTGCTCGATCAGGGTGAGGATGTCACCCATGTCGAGGATCCGGCCCGCCATGCGGTCGGGGTGGAAGGCGTCGAAGTCCTCGAGCTTCTCACCGGTGGACGCGAACATGATCGGGCGGCCGGTGATGTGACGCACCGACAGGGCCGCGCCGCCTCGGGCGTCGCCGTCGAGCTTGGTGAGGACGACGCCGTCGAAGCCGACGCCGTCCATGAACGCCTGGGCGGTGGTGACGGCGTCCTGACCGATCATCGCGTCGACGACGAACAGCACCTCGTCGGGGCTGACGGCGTCGCGGATGTGGGCGGCCTGGGCCATCAGTTCCTGGTCGATGCCCAGGCGGCCGGCGGTGTCGATGATGACGACGTCGTGCTGCTGGCGGCGGGCGTGCTCGATCGACTGACGGGCCACCTCGACCGGGTCGCCGACGCCGTTGCCCGGTTCGGGCGCGTAGACGGCGACCCCGGCGCGCTCGGCCATGACCGACAGCTGCTGCACCGCGTTGGGGCGCTGGAGGTCACAGGCCACCAGGAGCGGCACGTGGTTCTGGTCGCGCAGCCAGCGGGCCAGCTTGCCGGCCAGGGTGGTCTTACCGGCACCCTGGAGACCGGCGAGCATGATGACCGTCGGCGGGGTCTTGGCCAGGCGCAGGCGGCGGGTCTCGCCACCGAGGATCTCGATCAGCTCGTCGTTGACGATCTTCACGACCTGCTGCGCCGGGTTCAGCGCCTGCGAGACCTCGACTCCCCTGGCCCGCTCCTTGACGTGGGCCACGAAGTCCTTGACCACCGGCAGCGCGACGTCTGCCTCGAGCAGGGCGATGCGGATTTCACGGCAGGTCGCGTCGATGTCGGCGTCGGAAAGCCTGCCCTTGGACCGGAGCGAGGAGAAGACCGAAGTCAGCCGGTCGGAAAGCGTCTCGAACACGTGATTGGCCAGCCTCGAAGGGAATCGTGGTGGATCAGGGGACTACCCCCGGCCTCCCAAGCCTATCCGCTCACCAGCGAGGGCCGCCCACACGCGAGGTGAGGGCGTGCTCCACCAGCGTGATGAGGGCGGTCTTCACCGATTCGCGGGATCGGGCGTCGGTGCGGACGATCGGGACGTGGGCCGAGAGCGTGAGCGCCTCCCGGATCTCGTCCTCGGCGTGGGGGTACATGCCGTTCCAGCCGTTGATGCCCACGATGAACGGGAGGCGGGCCTCCTCGAAATAGTCGACCGCGGGGAAGCTGTCGGCCAGCCGCCGCGTGTCCACCAGAACGATGGCGCCGATCGCACCACGTACAAGATCATCCCACATGAACCAGAAACGGTGCTGACCAGGGGTGCCGAACAGGTAGAGGATCAGATCCTCGTCCAGGGAGACACGCCCGAAGTCCATGGCCACCGTCGTCGTGGTCTTGTTGGGCGTCAGTGCCACGTCGTCGATGTCCTTGGAGGCGTCGGTCATCACCGCCTCGGTCGTCAGCGGGACGATCTCGGAGACCGCCCCGACGAAGGTGGTCTTGCCCACCCCGAAGCCACCCGCCACGACGATCTTCGTCGAGGTCAGGCCGCGGCTCGCGCCGCCGCCGTGGCTATAGACGTCGAAGTCCACTGAGAACCCTTTCCAACAAACCCAAATCTGGCATCCCGGCGTCCAACTGCGGCTGGTGCACGTGCACCAGGCCCTCGGCGACCATGTCCGCGATCACCACGCGGATCACCCCGAGCGGGATGTGCAGCAGCGCCGACACCTCCGCCACCGACCGCACCTGGCGGCACAGGGAGCTGATCGCGCGGTACTCCGGTGGCCGCTGGGACAGGTCGTGCTGCAGCGAGGTGGCCGACGACACCAGCGCCTCCAGCGCCAGTTCCATGCGCGGCTTGGTGCGTCCACCGGTGACGGTGAACGGGCGGACCGGCGACGCCGGCTCCGGTCGCGGCGGAGGCTGGCCGCCCCCGTACGGTGGCGGCCCCCACGAATCCATGCTCATCTCCTCGGGTTGGAGGCCTGGAGTTCGGCCCTGACCGCGGGAGTGAGCACCTGACCTGCGCGCTCGACGAACAGCGTCATCTGGTACGCCACCAGCCCCAGGTCACTGTCGGCCGCCGCGAGCACCGACAGGCACGAGCCGTCGCTGATCGACATGATCAGCAGCAGGCCGCGCTGCATCTCCACGACGGTCTGGGTGACCGCGCCGCCCTCGAACACCCGGGACGCGCCCTGGGTGAGCGAGATCAGCCCGGCCGCGACCGCCGCGAGCTGGTCGGCGCGGTCCTTCGGGAAGCCGTCCGAGTAGGCCAGCGGCAGCCCGTCGGACGAGACGACGACGGTGTGGGCGACGCCCGGTACCGACAGGACGAAGTCGTTGATCAGCCAGTTGATGCCTCGTGCGGCCTGGCTCATCTCTCTCACGCTGGTCATTCCCCTCTTCCTGAGTAACCCTCGTCCTCGCTGATCTCGCCCCGGGTCACCGCACGGCCCTGGCGCACTCCGTGCTGGAGGCTGGAGAGCCGGCTTCTGGCGCGGTCGGGAGAGAGGGACGGCGGGGGTGACACGGCCGCCTGCTGCCGGTTCGGCTCGGCGGAGCCGGGGACCAGGTTGGCCTTGGGTACGCGTTTGGGCAGGCCCGCGGATGTGCTGGCCTCGAACTGGGGTTGCTGTGCGGCGACGCCCCAGGCGGAGTCGGCCTTGGATTCCTTCCAGACCTCCTCGACCTTGGCCTCGTCCTCGGGCTTCTTGAACCAGGCCGACTCGACCGAGGCGAAGATCGGGAGGAACTCCTCGGGGCGGTCGGGCCCGGACGGCTCCCGGACCGCGGGCAGCGGACCGGTGACGTCGGCGTCCCGCTCGGACAGGCCTGACAGGCCGCCGAGGGCGGAGTCGAACCTGCGCCGGGGCAGCGGCCCGCCGGACTGCTGCTGCGGCATGGGCGGGGGCGGCCCGAACATCGTGGGCGGCTGCCCTCCCGGCGCGCCGTTCGGCCCGGACTGCTGCTGGGCGTTCTGCCGCGGCGGCGGCCCGAAGAGCGACTGCTGGGGACCGGTGTGCTGCGGGCCCGTGTGCTGGGGACCCGTGTGCTGCGGGGCCGGCGGCGCGGGCTGGGTGTTGTACGGGCCCGTCGACGGCCCCATCGGACCGGGCGACGGCAGCGCCGGACGGCCACCCGTAGCGCCGACCTGCGGCGGGCCCCAGCTACCGCTGGTCTCCTGGGGCGGGGGCGCGGCCACCTGGGGCTTGGGGGTCCAGGTGGGGGCGTACCCGCTCTGGGGGTGGTACTGGTGCTGCGCCTGGTGCACCGCGGGGGCCGCGGAGGCGATCAGCGACTCGGGCAGCAGCACCATCGCGGTGAGGCCGCCGCCGTCGTGATTCCTTATCTGCACCCGGATGCCGTTGCGCAGCGCGAGCCGGCCGACCACGAACAGGCCCATGCGGCGGGACACCGACACGTCGACGACCGGCGGGTTGGCCAGCCGCCAGTTCGTGGCGCCGATCTCGTCGGGGTTCATGCCGATGCCGGAGTCGGTCACCGACACCATCACTCCCCCGCCGTCGATCCGGTTGCCCGAGACGATGACGCGGGTGTCGCGCGCGGAGAACGAGATGGCGTTCTCGACCAGCTCGGCGAGCAGGTGGATGACGTCGTTGACGGCCTGTCCTGCCAGCGAGACCTCGCCCGGCACGTTGATGACCACTCGCTCGTAGCCCTCGACCTCCGACAGGGAGGCGCGGACGACGTCGGTGACCTCCACCGGCTGGCTCCACCGGCGGGCGGGTTCCTGACCCGCGAGGACCAGGAGGTTCTCGGAGTTACGGCGCATGCGGGTCGCGAGGTGGTCGAGCTTGAACAGGTTGCCCAGTCGGGCCTCGTCCTGCTCGCCCTGCTCCAGACCGTCGATCAGGGCGATCTGGCGTTCCACCAGCGTCTGGGTGCGGCGCGAGAGGTTGACGAACATCGCGCTGATGTTGCTGCGCAGGCGCGACTCGTCACCCGCCAGCCGGACCGCCTCGCGGTGGACCTCGTCGAACGCCCGCGCCACTTCACCGATCTCGTCGGAGCCGGCGACGCCGATGGGGGCGACGTGCGGAACCGTCTCGTGCGAGGTGTCGCTCTCGCGCAGTCTCTGGACGAGGTCGGGCAACCGGTGCCCGGCGATCTCCAGCGCCTCCGACCGCAGCCGGCGCAGCGGCGTGGTCAGCGAACGGGCCATTCCGGTGGTGATGAGCAGCACCAGCGCCAGGATGACCACGACGATCAGGATGTTGATGAGCGCGCCGCGCTGGTCACCCGCGGCCAGGGCGTCGGCCTGCTCCACGACTGATTTGTCCAGCGCCTTCTCGACCTCGTACATGCGGTCGATGCCGAAGCTGCTGGCCTCGAACCACACCTCCGAGTCGTCGCCCGGGGTGCCGTCGAGGTTGACGATCCGCCGGTCGAGGCGGATGCGCTCCATGGCCGATCCCCGCAGGAACTCGGCCTGGTCGATCCGTGAACCGGTCACGGTGTCGGCGTAGAGCTGCCGTTCGGCCGGGGTGGCCGCGAGGCGGAAGGCGCTGATCTCACTCTCGAACCGCTTGCGCGCGGCGGTCAGCGCGTCGAGCTCGTTGGGCGTGTAGTTGCCCTTCTCGATGCCGAGCGCGAGCAGGGCCCGCATGGTCGACTGCTCGTTCTTGGCCCTGGCCAGCGCGGTCAGCGCGATGCTGGTCCCGTCGACGGCCTCGTCGGTGCCGCCGGCGCCGACCTCTTCGTAGAAGCGCAGGAGGTCGCCGATGACGAGGGAGTACTTCTCGATCGCCGGCAGCGCGAGGAGCTTCGACTTGACCGTGACCTCACGGAGGTTCGGCAGTTCGCTGAGGCGGCCGTCGACCCGCGTCAGTTTCTCTTTACCGAGGTCACCGAGGGAATCGGCGATCTCTGGAACGCGCGCTTGGACTTTTTCTGCCGCCAAGTCCACTTTGGCATGCTGTGCGTCGATCAGGTTGAGTTCCGACTCGTTGGTTCGATTGTCGGAAACGTACCGACCAGTCAAATCTCGTTCCAGCTCGAGCTCATGGATGAGCTCCCCCAGCGTCCCGGTGAACGCTGCGATATCACTCACTCGCTGATATTCCGCGGCACTGGTAACCGCGCTGATGACGCGCATGGCGCCGAGAACGACCGCGGCGACGGTCGGAATCATGATCAGTGCGATGAGGCGGTTGCGTACCCGCCAGTTGTGCAACGCCATCCGATTGGACGTCGTGTCCCGATGTCCGGCCGGTTCCCTCGGGGGTTCCGGCGGAGCCTCGGGCGCGGTGCGGTGATCACGCTCGATCGTTGCCGTCCTCACAGGCCGCACCCTTCCGATAAAAGAAATTTCAATTTTCTTCGGGATACCTCCCATAAGCCAGGGGCAATTGGAGCATATGACTCGTAGCTCTACCAATAGCCACATTGGTTTTGGCCCGTTCCAAACGTGACCATTCATCGCATCGTTACCTCGTAGCTGGTCACGGCGGGACCGAATCCGTGATTCCGGTCCGGTTGTTCACTAGACCGGTCCAAACGGACATAAACCACGTGAACCTCACAAATGTCACACCACGAGATTTATTTACAAGTTTGGTGACATAGTGCTCTTATTCCTGTTGATGGTGATTTCGAAGCGCTACAGTCTTCGCCGTCGCCCGCCGGGCCCCGCGATCTTCGGCCAGGGCGGGTGCAATCCCCCCTTCTAAGGAGACTCCACCTATGAGGCGCCTTTTTGCGGGCCGTACGCTCATCGTGGGCGTAGTGGCTGCGTTGACTCTTTCGGCTTGTGGCACCAGCGAGCCCGAGACCGGCGCCACCGGCGCGACCGGCGGGCTGGAGAAGTCCGCTCTCACCATCGGTGTCGTGGCCGTGCCCGACGCCGCACCGATCCAGATCGCTCTGGACAAGGGCTTCTTCAAGGAAGAGGGCCTCGACGTCAAGATCTCCGTCGAGGTCGGTGGCGCCGCCGCCACGCCCAAGCTCGTCGCGGGCCAGCTCGACGCCATGCTCGGTAACTACGTGGCGCTGTTCATCGCGCAGCAGGCGGGCGCCGGCAAGTTCAAGGTCGTGGCCGACAGCTACCAGGCCGCCCCGGACAACTTCGTCATCATGACCAAGGGTGACAACACCGCCATCAACACGGCGGCCGACCTGGCGGGCAAGAAGATCGCCGTCAACACCCTCAACGCGATCGGCACCCTCGCGGTGACCGCGACCGCCAAGGTCGCCGGCGTCACGATCAACGACAAGGAACAGTACGTCGCCATGCCGCTGCCCGAGATGGGCGCCGCACTGGAGACCGGCACCGTCGACGCGATCTGGGTCGCCGAACCGTTCATCTCGGCCAACGCCAAGGCCGGCGCCAAGAAGGTCGCCGACAGCATGGCCGGTCCGCTCGAGAACTTCCCGATCGCCGGCTGGGTGATGACCGACGAGTTCACCGCGAAGAACCCGAAGACGGTCGCCGCCTTCCAGCGCGCCCTGGCCAAGGCGCAGACCCTGGCCGCCTCCGACCGCAAGGTCGTGGAAGAGGCGCTGCCCAAGTACACCAAGATCGACGCCGCCACCGCGGCCGTCATCGCGCTGGGCACCTACTCCACCTCGCTGAGCGAGGCCCGTCTCCAGCGGGTCGCCGACACGCTGACGGAGTACGGCATGATCCCGGCCGGCTTCGACGTGAAGGCGCTGATGGCGCCGACTGCCGCGCAGTGACGACGTGCCGAAAGTGAACGGGGCGAGTCTGCTCCGCGGTCTCATCGGGACCGCGGGGCTACTCGTCGTTCTGGAGGCGGCCGGACGGCTGGGCGCGTGGGACACCGAGAAGCTGCCCAACGTCTCGACCGTCCTGCTGCGGGCCGGTGAACTGCTCGTCGACCCCGAGTTCCTGGTGAGCGCCCGGTCGAGCCTGACCACGTGGGCGTTCGCCCTGGCGCTGACGATCGCGATCGCGGTGCCCGCCGGGCTCGTGCTCGGCATGGTCCGGCCCGCCGAGGTGGCGGTCCGGCCGCTGATCGAGTTCCTGCGGCCGATTCCGTCGGTCGCGCTGATCCCGCTGGTCATCCTGATGTTCTCGGAGACCACGCACATGCGGATCACGGTCGCGGTGTACGCCGCGCTGTGGCCCGTGCTCGTCAACACCATCTACGGCGTCCGCGACGTCGACCCGCTGGCCAAGGAGACCCTGCGCAGCTTCGGCTTCGGGCCCGGCTCCGTCGCCTACCGGGTGGTCCTGCCGGGCGCGGCGCCCTTCATCGCCACCGGCATCCGGCTGGCCGCCTCGGTCGCGATCGTGCTGGTCGTGACGTCGGAACTGATCGCGGGCGGCATCGAGGGCGTCGGCGTCTACATCACCATCGCGGCGAGCGGCAACCGGCTCGACCTGATGATCGGCGCGACCATCCTGGTCGGGCTGTTCGGCATCCTGGTCAACGCGGTGCTGGTGGCCGGGGAGAACCGGCTGTTCCGCTGGCACCGGGCCAAGGCGGGAGCGGCCACGTGAGACGAGCGACCTCCGGCGTGCTCCGCTTCTGGATCGTGCCCGTGACGCTGGTGGTGTGGGAACTGGTGACCGGCGCGACGGGTTCGCCGTTCTTCCCACCGCCCTCGCGGATCGTGGGCCAGCTCTACGACATGTGGCTGAGCGGTCCCGCCTCCCAGCTCCTGCTGACCGACTCCGCGCTGGACACCTTCGGGCCCAGCCTCGGCCGGCTGCTCGCGGCGTGGGTCATCGCGGGGGTGCTCGGCATCGCCCTCGGGGTGGCGCTCGGGCGGATCCGCGGCCTGGCCGACTACGTCGACCCCGTGCTGCAGTTCCTGCGCGCGCTGCCGCCACCGCTGCTGGTGCCCATCTTCTTCGTGCTGTTCAAGATCGGCACCCCGACGCAGCTCGCCGTCATCGTCTTCGGCGTGATCTGGCCGGTGCTGGTCAACACGACCGACGGGTGCAGGGCGGTGGACAAGGGCTTCCTCGAGACCGCACGGGTCTTCCAGTTCAGCCGGTACGACATCCTCCGCCGCGTCATCCTGCCGTCCGCCATGCCGAAGATCTTCGCGGGTCTGCGGCTGAGCCTGTCGCTGGCGCTGATCCTGATGGTGGTGTCGGAGCTCGTCGGCAGCAACAGCGGCATCGGCTACAGCCTGCTCTACGCGCAGCAGTCCTACGACTACGCCGGGGTCTGGGCGCACATCGTCCTGCTCGGTGTGCTCGGCCTGCTGTTCAACGCCCTGTTCCTCGTCGCCGAGGGCCGCGTCCTGTCCTGGCATGCCAACGCCAGGCGAACCGTTTAGGAAGATCCGGTGCTTGAGTTAGTCGATCTGGGCCACAACTACGGCTCCTACCGCGCCATCGACCGCGTCAACCTGAAGGTCGCCCAGGGTGAGGTGGTCTGCATCGTCGGGCCATCGGGCTGCGGCAAGTCGACCCTGCTGCGGTCGATCGCGGGGCTGATCAAACCCACCGGCGGAACCGTCCTGCTCGACGGCAAGCCCGTCGACGGCAGCCCGGAGAACCTGGCCGTCGTGTTCCAGGACTACAGCCGCTCGCTCTACCCGTGGATGTCGGCGCTGGCCAACGTCAGCCTGCCGCTGCGCCGCCGGGGCCTGGACAAGAAGAAGCGGGAGGCGGCCGCGATGGCCGCCCTCGACCAGGTCGGGCTGGCCGGCGCCGCCGCGAAGTATCCGTGGGAGATGTCCGGCGGCATGCAGCAGCGGGTGTCCATCGCCCGCGCGCTGGCCTACCAGCCGAAACTGCTGCTGATGGACGAGCCGTTCGGCTCGGTCGACGCGCAGACCCGCGAGGAGCTGGAGGACCTGACCCTCCGCGTCTGCGCCCACCACGGCATGACCATCCTGCTGATCACCCACGACGTCGACGAGAGCGTCTACGTCGGCGACCGCGTCGTGGTGCTCAGCAAGGCCCCCGGCACGGTGGTGGGCGACCTGCCCGTCCAGCTGCCCGGGCCGCGCGACCAGATCCACACCCGCGAACTCGACGCCTTCGTCCGGCTCCGCGCCGAAGTCGGCCGTCTCGTCCGCGGGATGACCCCCCAGCAGAACCTGCACAGGAACACGCACGGATTTGGAGTGGAGACCAGGTGACCCAGAACGACCCGGCCGCCCCGGTATGGGATGCGATCTACGGGATCTCCCGCTTCGCGGCCCTCGCCACCATGGCGGAGTTGGGCTGCGCCGACCACCTCGCCGACGGCCCGCTGACGGCCGACGTGCTGGCCGACCGCTGCGGCGCCGACCCGCTGTCGCTGCACCGGACGCTGCGCGAGGTGGCGTCAATGGGCTTCCTGCGTACCGTCCCCGAAGGGTATGAGCTCACCGAGTCGGGCCACCTCCTGCGCGAGGGCGTGCCGGGATCGGTGCGGTCGGCCGTCCGCATGGTCGGCCAGGAGGCCTTCTGGTACGCCATGGGCCAGCTCCCCGAGACGGTCCGCACCGGGAAGAGCGCCTTCAAGGAGAAGTTCGGCCACGTCTACGAGTACGTCGGCCGCAACCCCGAGATCGCGGTGCTGTTCGACCACTACATGACGGTACGGGCCGAACCCTTCGCGGCCGGCCTGGCGAACAACTATGACCTGAGCGGCGCCCGCAAGGTGATCGACCTGGGTGGCGGGCGCGGGCACATCCTGGGCGCGCTGCTCACGGCCAACCCGCACCTCGAAGGCGTGCTGTTCGACCTGGAGCGGGTGCTGTCGAGCGGCGAGGCCGCGCTCACCGAGGCCGGGCTCGCCGGCCGCTGCGAGTTCGTCGTCGGCGACTTCTTCGCGCACATCCCGAGTGGCCCCGACGTGTACCTGCTGGCCAACGTCATCCACAACTGGAGCGACGAGGACTGCGTGCGGATCCTGCGCAACGTCCGGGCGGCGATGCCCGCCGACGGCAAGGTACTGATCCTGGAAATCGTGCTGAGCGACGACGACTCGCCCCACGTGGGCAAGGACGGCGACATCCGGATGCTGTCGCTCTCCGGCGGCGGCATGGAGCGCACGCCCGCCGAGTATCAGACGCTGCTGGAGAAGAGTGGGCTCACCACGGCGCGGATCCTGCCGCTCTCCGGGTGGGCCAGCGTCATCGAGGCCGTACCGAACTAAGTGACCAAGGGACCGAGGTCCCCGGCTAGCGCTGCCAGCCGGGGACCGCGACCCGCATCGTCAGTGCGTGTTCCACCAGAGTGATCAGCGTGTTCTTCACCGAGTCACGCGACCGCGCGTCGGTGCGCACGATCGGGGTGTGCGGCGACAGCGACAGCGCCTCCCGCACCTCGTTCTCCCCGTGGGGGAAGGTGCCGTCGAACCCGTTGACGCCGATCACGAAGGGGAGCTGCGCCTCCTCGAAGTAGTCGACAGCGGGGAAGCTGTCGGCGAGGCGGCGCGTGTCGACCAGCACGACGGCGCCGATGGCGCCGCGTACCAGGTCGTCCCACATGAACCAGAAGCGGTGCTGACCGGGGGTGCCGAACAGGTAGAGGATCAGATCCTGGTCGAGCGACACCCGGCCGAAGTCCATCGCCACGGTCGTCGTGGTCTTGTGGGGGGTCAGCCCGACGTCGTCGATTCCCTCCGAGGCGTCGGTCATCACCGCCTCCGTCGTGAGCGGCACGATCTCCGACACCGCCCCGACGAATGTCGTCTTGCCGACGCCGAAGCCACCCGCCACGACGATCTTCGTCGAGGTCAGGCCCCGGCTAGAGCCTGCGAAGTCCACTGAGCACCCTTTCCAACAAACCCAGATCCGGCTTACCCGCGTCGAGCTGCGGCTGGTGCACCTGCACCAGGCCTTCCGCCGCCATGTCGGCGATGACCACCCGCGTCACACCCAGAGGCATGCGCAGCATGGCCGAGATCTCCGCGACCGACCTGACCTGACGGCAGAGCGACGTGATCGCCTGCCGTTCCGGGGGCATGGTCGAAAGATCCACGTGCGCCGCTATGACGGAGGAGACGAGTGCCTCCATGGCGAGCTGAACTCGCGGGGCCGTGCGCCCACCGGTCACCGCATAGGGGCGCACCAGCGAACTTTGCTCCGCCGGGGGCTCACCTGTCCAGCCGCCTGCCACGGCGACCTCCTATCTCGATCAACGGGGGTGGGAAGCCTGGAGCTCGGCGCGGACGGCCGGGGTCAGGACCTGACCCGCCCGCTCGACCAGCAGCGTCATCTGGTACGCCACCAGACCCATGTCACAGTCGGCCGCGGCCAGCACGGCCAGACAGGAACCATCGCTGATCGACATGATCAAAAGCAGCCCACGCTGCATCTCGACCACGGTCTGCGTTACGGCTCCACCCTCGAAGACCCGCGAAGCACCCTGCGTCAACGAGATCAGACCCGCGGCCACCGCCGCGAGCTGGTCGGCGCGATCCTTCGGGAATCCCTCCGAGTACGCCAGGGGCAACCCGTCAGCGGAGACCACAACCGTGTGCGCCACACCGGGCACGTTGTTCACGAAGTCTGTGATCAACCAGTTGACGCCGCGAGCGGCCTGGCTCATTTCCCTCATGCCTCATCCTTATCGGTCTCTTGACCCTGACCCAGGGCGGGGTTCGCCCCGGGCCAACCCTGCTCCTCGCTGATGTCTCCCCTCGCCACCGCGCGGCCCTGCCGTACGCCGGCCTGGAAGCTGGCGAGGCGGTTGCGCACGCGATCGGGCGACACCTGCGGGACGGGAGCCACCGGCACGGGAGCCGAGGGCGCGGCCAGTTCGGCCGAGCCGGGCACCAGGTTGGCCTTGGGCACCCGCTTCGGCAGGCCGGACGAGGTGATTCCGCCGAGTGAGGGCTCGGCCGCCGCCTGGGCGGCCTGCCAGCCGGCGTCGACCGCGGGGGACGACCACGCGGTGCGCTCACCGGGGCTCTCGTCGTCGCCGGGCACCTCAGTCTCCGGCGCACGCCGGAACCAGTCGGACTCCACGGCGGCGAAGATCGGCAGGAACTCGTCGATCTCGTCGAGGGGCGAGTTCCGGACCGCGGGCAGCGGTCCGGTGTTGTCGACATCAGGTTCGAAGGGCCCGCGGTTAGATGCGGGCGTACCCGGCCAGGAACCGTTCTCGGCCGGTCCGCCGGGCCATCCAGGGGTGCCGGATCCGGGCGTCTGCCCCGGCCACGGCGTGTTGTTCGTACCCGGAGCAGGGTAACCGCCCGAGGGGAAGCCGCCCGCGCTCGGGCCACCGAGGACGTGGCCGCCGGTGTCGAAGGAGTTCCGCTGCTCGTAGGGCGGCTCGAAGGCGCCGCTGTCGAGGGGGCCGCGGGCGAACGCGGTGCGGTCGAACGGACCGGTGTCGGTCGGGCTCGGCCCCCCGCCGAACATCCGCTGGCCACCGGTGTCGAAGGAGCCCCGGTCGGGTGCGGGCGCGAAGGGGTCGCGCTCCGGCTGGTCGAACGGGTTGCGCTGGGCGGCGGGCGGCGCGGCCGGCCCTCCGGGGTTGGGGTTCTCGAACGGGTTGCGCTGCGGGAGCTGACCGAAGGAGGAGTCGAACGGCGTGCCGCCGGTGGTGCTCGCCCAGGGGTCGGGCGGTCCGTCGCTGCCGAAGGGGCGCGGCACCGTCTCGAACGGGGTCGGGCTGGCCAGCGCGGGCTGCTGCCCGAACGAGCCGGCGCCGACGGACGGGGCACCGAACGACCCCGACTGCGGGCCGGGCAGCGCGGGCTGGCCGCCGGGCCCGGACAGGCCACCCTGTTGCTGCTGCTGCGGGGCGCCGGGGAAGGCGGCCGCCTGGGCGAGCAGGGTCTCGGGCAGCAGCACCATCGCGGTGAGACCGCCGACGTCCTGCTGACGGAGCTGGACGCGGATGCCGTGGCGCAGCGCCAGACGGCCGACCACGAACAGGCCCATGCGGCGGGACACCGACACGTCGACGACCGGCGGGTTGGCCAGCCGCCAGTTGGCGGCGCCGAGTTCCTCGCCGGTCATGCCGATGCCGATGTCGCTCACGGAGATCATCAGACCGCCGCCGTCGATGCGGTTGCTCGACACGGTGACACGGGTCTCGCGCGGCGAGAAGGAGATGGCGTTCTCGACCAGCTCGGCGATGAGGTGGACGACGTCGTTGACGGACTGACCGACGACCGCCGCGCCCGACTGCACCTGGATCGCGACACGCTCGTAGTTCTCGACCTCGGAGAGGGAGGCGCGGACGACGTCGACGATCGGGACCGGCTGGCCCCAGCGGCGGGCGGGTTCCTGACCGGCGAGGACCAGGAGGTTCTCGGAGTTACGGCGCATGCGGGTCGCGAGGTGGTCGAGCTTGAACAGGTTGCCCAGTCGCGTCTCGTCCTGCTCGCCCTGCTCCAGGCCGTCGATGAGGGACAGCTGGCGTTCCACCAGCGTCTGGGTGCGGCGCGAGAGGTTGACGAACATCGAGTTGACGTTGCTCCGCAGGCGGGCTTCGTCACCGGCCAGCCGGATCGCCTCGCGGTGGACCTCGTCGAAGGCGCGCGCCACTTCACCGATCTCGTCGGAGGTGGTGACACCGATGGGGGCGACCTCGGGGAGGTCACCGGCCTCGCCGGACTCACGCAGCTTCTGGACGGTGTCGGGCAGACGCGAACCGGCGATCTCCAGGGCCTCGCGGCGCAGGCGGCGCAGCGGGCGGGTCAGCGAACCGGCGACCAGGGTGGTGATGACGAGGACCACGAGCAGCAGGACCAGGATCAGCACACCGGAGACGATGGCGCTGCGCTGCTCGGCGTCCTGGAGGGTGACCGACTGGTTGACGACGGAGTCGCCGACGCGCTTCTCGACCTCACGCATGAGGTCGACCGTCGCGGTCGTGGAGTCGAACCACCGCTGGAGGTCGTCACGGCGGGTGCGGTCGAGGTCCTGGACGACACCGTTGTACTGGCGCAGCTGGGCGAGGGCGGCGGCGCGCATCGAGTGGGCGCGCTCGGCCATCTCGCCTCTGACCGTCTGGTCGTAGAAGGCGCGGTCGGGGGTGGAGGCCTCGCTCTGGAAGATGGCGAGCTGGGCGTCCTGGGAACGGCCGGCGCTGAGGAAGTCGGCCAGGTCGTCGTAGTCGAACCGGGCGTTGATCTGCCTGGGCGTGCTGGCGAGGGTGATGGTGAGCAGGCCGCGGCTCTTGGAGACGTCTTCCTTGGCCCGGGTGAGGGCGGCCAGGGCGGTGGTGTCGGCGAACAGGCGTTCGTCGGAGCCGGCGGAGCGGATCAGGTCTTCGTGGAGCGAGGTGAGCTCGGAGATCATCGACGTGTACATGACGACGGCCGCTCGGGCGGGCACGCTGTCGTTGTCACGGACACCCTTGCGCAGACCCTCGAGACCGCGGAGCCATCCGGCGATCTTGGCGGCGCGGGTCAGCACACGGGTCGAGTGGGCCGAGTCGAGGGACTGGAGCGTGGCAAGTGCCTTACCGGAGAGGGTGTCGACCTTCCGGGAGACCTCCTGGACCTCATCGAACCGGTTGTTGCGGCGACCCTCCTGGATGAACCAGGCCGTGTAGTCGCGCTCCTTGGCCAGCTCGTGGTTCAGCTCGTCGAGCTGGACCACGAGCCGCGACACCTCGGTCAGTCTCCGGTATTCGGCGGAGGTGTTGATCGCGGAGGTGAGCTGCACCGCCGCGAAGATGACGCCCACCACCGTCGGGAGCAGGATCAGGGCGACGAGACGGGAGCGCACCCGCCAGTTTCCCAGCCGCAGGAACGCGGCCCCTGGAGCTTTGGCGGCGGGGGCGGGCGCCGCCTTCTCCTGCACGCCTGCCTCGATGCCGAGGCCACCTCGCGGGTCGTGCGTTGTCACTGGCTTTTACAACCTCTCGCCTGTCACTCCTGTTGCCCTCTATGGCACCAGAAATTGGAACACACTGTTACCAGATCAGCGAATTACTCTCGGATCGCCGAATCGGACATCGAGTGCGATTGGTGCTTATTCCTTGACCGCGACCTTCTCAATGACGTCCGCGGCCACGCGGAGGCCGTCTCGGCGGCGGAGCTCCTCGCCCTTCGCGGCCACGTCGGCACGGAGGGCGGAGTCGCCGATCAGGCGGTCGACGGCACCGATGAGCTCGTCGTCGGAGAACTTGTAGGTGTCCAGGCGGACGCCGAAGCCCTTCTCGTCGACGCGCTGGGCGTTGTCGTACTGGTCCCAGAACAGGGGCAGCACGATCATCGGCTTGCCGAAGTGCAGCGCCTCGACGGTGGTGTTGTTGCCACCGTGGGTGATGACGAGATCCACCAGCGGGATGATCTTCGTCTGCGGTACGAACTCGGCGCCCCACATGTTGGAGGCCAATTCGATCTCCTCGTGGAGGGGGCCCTTGGAGACGATGTACTGATGCGGAGTGCGCGACAGCACGTCGATCACCCGGCGCATCAGCTCGACGTCAGCCGAACCGAGCGAACCGAGCGAGAAGTAGATCAGCGCATTGTCACCGCGCTCGAACGGCAACGTGAAGTCCTCATCCGTCTCGCGAACCGACGAGTCCAACCGGGTCCACGAGGGCCCGAGCGGGCGCTCGACAGTGTAGTCGAGGAATTCGGGATAAACGTAGAGGTTCGCGTCACCTTCGTGGATGAAGTCAAGGTCCGGGAGCGACGGGGCGCCCTGTTCCACGACCCACTCGTTGAAGGCGGCCCAGATCTCGCGGTGGGTGCGGTCGTACTCCTCGGAGAACTCCTTCCACCCCTCACCGGTGGCCGGCAGACCCGAGAAGACCGGGGCCACGCCGTCGCCGCGCATCTCCAGCGGGTTGCACGACATGATCCGCACGAACGGCACGCCCGCGGTGAGCAGCGCCGGGAAGGCGATCACGTTGTCCTCGACGATGACGTCGGGCTGCACGCGCTCGATGATGGCCTTGAGCTGCGGCTCGCAGTACTTGGCACCGTCGACGAGGGCGTCCCAGATCGGCTTGGTGACCGTCTCGAGCTGCTCCTTGGTCGTCTTGCGGTACTCCGGCGCGGTGTCGCGGATGAAGTCCTTCCAGAACTGACCGGCGTCCTGCTCCTCGTCGGTCGGCGGGGCCAGGTCGACCAGGTCCTCTTCGAAGCCGAGGGCGGTCAGCTTGCCCTTCCAGGACGCCTCGGCCGCGAACACCACACGGTGGCCGCGCTTGAGGAGGACGTCTCCGATGCCGATGCAGTTGTTGGTGGGCCCGTACGCGCTCTCCGGCATGAACAGGACGGTCAGCGGCTTGTCAGCAGACATTGGGGTTCTCTCTCGCGGTAAACGATCGTTCCAACGCGGACGGCGAAAAGCGGCGAAGCCCCCGGGGACTCCGCCGCGGTGCCGTCACGACGTCACTGCGCGGCAGTGACCTCGGT
Organism: Herbidospora sp. RD11066; assembly: GCF_054661255.1. Lineage (NCBI taxonomy): Bacteria > Bacillati > Actinomycetota > Actinomycetes > Streptosporangiales > Streptosporangiaceae > Herbidospora > Herbidospora sp. RD11066. The sequence continues at coordinate 659,692 of NZ_BAAGDO010000004.1, read as the reverse complement.
CGACAGGGTGGTGTACTTCACCGAGTCGGTGCCCAGGTCGATGATCGACTCACCCTGGAGCAGGTCGGCCGGCGTCAGCTTCAGCGGCTCGTTCGAGGCGAGCACCTCGGCCGGGATCTTCTCCATGGCGGCCTTGTTGGGCACCTTGTAGAGGATGTTGGTGGCGGCCCAGCCGTGCTGCTCCGGGTCGAGGATGAAGTTGATGAAGGCGTGCGCGGCTTCCTTGTTCTTGGACGCCTTCAGGATCACCATCGTGTCCACCCAGAGGTCGGAGCCCTCCTTGGGAACCGTGAACGCGACGTTGGGCTCGCCGGTGGGGCACCAGCCGTCCCACGCCTCGGCCATCACGGCCTCGCCCTTGGCGACCTTCTCACCGAAGGTGGTGTCGTCGAAGGCCAGCAGCTTGGGCTTGGCGGCCTGGAGCATCTCCTTGGCCTTGGCGATCACCGCGTCGTCGGTGGTGTTGATCGACTGGTTCATCGCCTTGAGGGCCGGCAGCGCGAGCCAGCGCTCGGTGGTCATCAGGGTGATCTTCTTCTCGTACTCCGGCTTCGGCTGGAGCAGGTCGTTCCAGCTCGTCGGGGCCGGCTTGACGAGGTCGCTCCGGTAGCAGATACCGGTGGTGCCCCAGGTGTAGGGGACCGAGTAGTTGTTGCCCTTGTCGTAGGACAGGTTCGACGCCTCGGGGTAAAGGTTCGCCAGGTTCGGGATGAGCTCCTTGTGCAGGGGCTCCAGCAGACCGGCCTCGTTGAGGGCCTGGGCGTACTGGCCCGAGACGAACGCGACGTCGAAGCCGACACCCTTGGAGGCGAGGATCTTGGCCATCGCCGTCTCGTTGGTGTCGTGGATCGCCTTCTCGATGTTGAAGCCGAGCTTCTCCTTGACGCGCTGCGGCAGGTCCTCGGGGCTGTAGCCGTCCCAGATGGTGAAGGTGAGGCTCTGCTTGGTGAGGTCGGCGTTCGGGTCGAGCTGCGCCGCAGTGGCGCTTGGCGCGGCGGCGGAGCCGCCCTCGGCCGCGGTGTTCGCGTCAGGCCCGCAAGCGGCCATGGCGAGGACAAGGCCGGCGGCGGTGACTACAGCCGGCAGATGACGGGTGTGCCGGGTTCGGGACACGACCGCTACTCCTTCTGATTTTGCCGAGGGGTCTGCTGGGGGGCAGACCAAAGGGGGAGTGTTGCAGCACGTATCAACACAGATCAAGACTTTTCAGGACATTGTTAGCTGGACGTTCACACTTCGATTTGAAGGATGCTTCAGCACCCTGTCAAACTTTGAAATGGGACTCCAGCTCCTTAACTCCACGAAACACCGCAATCCGGACAAAAACATGGGCCACCTGCCGGGGACAGATGGCCCTCAATGCCCGTGAGGTGCGGAATGTTCCCGATCAGTATTGCCGACCGTAAGCGGAACGTACGGTCAGTACGTACTCAACTAGGGTGATCAGGGTGGACTTGACCGCTTCGCGGGACCGCGCGTCCGTCCGCACGATGGGCACGTGCGGCTGCAGCGACAGAGCCTCGCGAATCTGGTCTTCGACGTGCATGAACACGCCGTCCCACCCATTCAGCGCCACGACGAACGGAAGCTGGGCCTCCTCGAAGTAATCGATCGCCGGGAAGCTGTCGGCAAGCCTACGGCTGTCGACCAGCACTACCGCGCCGATCGCGCCGCGGACCAGATCGTCCCACATGAACCAGAACCTGTGCTGCCCGGGGGTTCCGAACAGATAAAGGATCAGATCCTGGTCGAGGGAGAGACGGCCGAAGTCCATCGCGACGGTGGTGGTCGTCTTGTTCGGTGTGAGCCCGAGGTCGTCGATCCCCGCGCTGGCGTCGGTCATGACGGCCTCGGTCGTCAGCGGAAGGATCTCCGAGACGGCGCCGACGAACGTCGTCTTGCCCACGCCGAAACCGCCCGCCACGACGATCTTCGTCGAGGTCAGGCCGCGACTAGAGCCTGCGAAGTCCACTGAGCACCCTTTCGAGCAAGTTGAAGTCCGGCTGGCCGGTGCTGATGAGCTGTGGCATGTGCAGTCGCACCAGCCCTTCGTCGGCCATGTCGGCGATCAGGACCCGTGCCACCCCGAGAGGGACCCGGAGCAGTGCGGAGATCTCCGCGACCGATCGGACGGATCGGCAGAGCGTCATGATCGCCTCCTGCTCGGGGCCGAGCAGGGAGTAGTCATCGCCCATCATGGCCGCCGTGGAGACCAGCGTCTCCATCGCCAGATGGTAACGCGGCTCGGCACGTCCTCCGGTGACGGCGTAGGGACGGAATAGAGGTTCGTCCTCGGTCCCCTCACCCGCGCGCACCGGCCATCACCGCCGCGCCGAGTGCAGCTCGGCGCGCAACGCCGGGGTCAGCGCCTGTCCGGCGCGTTCCACGAGGAGGGTCATCTGGTAGGCGACGAGCCCCAGATCACAATCGTGTGACGCCAGTACGGCGAGGGCCGAACCGTCGCTGATCGACATGACCATGAGCAGTCCACGTTGCATCTCCACAACGGTCTGCCGGACCGGTCCGCCCTCGAACACCCGCGAGGCGCCGGTCGTCAGGGAGGCCAGCCCGGCGGCCACGGCCGCCAGCTGGTCGGCCCGGTCGGGCGGGAACCCGTCGGAGTGGGCCAGCCGCAGGCCGTCGGCCGACACCACGACCGCGTGCGCCACTCCGGGAGTGCCGCCCACGAAGTCGGTGATCAGCCAGTCGAACCTGCTCACGTCGACGCTGAGCTCAGTCACGAGCCCTCCTCCTCATTACCCGTGCCCTCCTGCGGCCTCTCGGCCCGCCCTCGGCGTACGCCCTGCTGGAAACTCGACAGCCGGTCGCGTACGGCCTCGGGTGAGACCTGCGGCCGGGGCGCCTCCGGCGGCGGCGTGGCCGCACCGCCCTGCGTGCCCACGGAACCCGGCACCAGGTTGGCTCGCGGCGTCCGCTTCGGGAGCCCCGACTGTGTGACGCCCCCGGAGGCCGGTTCGTTGGCCGCACGGGCGGCCTGGAAACCCTGATCGGCATGTTTGCCCCAGGGGGTCGTCCCAGGCGCCACAGGCGCATCTGGAGCCCCAGGGGTGACGGGTGGCGGCGGCGCGTCCGGCCGCCGGAACCACGCCGACTCGACCGACGAGAAGATCGGCAGGAACTCGTCGCCCCGTTCCAGCGGCGGATCTGGAACGCGCGGCGGCGCGGGCGGGCGCGTTCCCGCCGCCCCGGGCACCGGGAACGCGCCCGAGTGCTCGGTGAACGGCGGCGCCGGGAGCGCCGGAGGCGGGGTGTCGCCGTTCGACGGGCGCAGCCGCCCGGTCCCACTCGCCGGGCCGCTCGGCTGGCGCCGCTCGAAGCCGGGGAAGGTCCCGCCGGGAGGCGTGCTCCCCTGCCGGGGCACCCTGCCGGGGTGCGCGTCGTCCCCGGGGGTGCGCGGCGCCGGCGGCTTGCGCTGCGGCAGCCCGCCTGAACCGCTCGATCCCGAGGGAGCGGGGATCGGCCCGGTGCTGATCGGACCCGTGGTGATCGGGCCCGTGGTGGACGGGAACGGGCCGGGGGTGAACGGGCCCGTGTTGATGATCGGCCCCGGCACGAACGGACCCGTGGTGATCATGGGCAGCGGGCCGGTCACCTGGGGCTGCTGCTGCGAGGGCGAGACCGGGGCGTCGGCGTTGCTGATCAGCTCGGCCGGGAACAGCACCATCGCGATGATGCCGGTGGTGTCGCCGCGGCGCAGCTGCACCCTGATGCCGTGCCGGGCGGCCAGGCGGCCGACCACGAACAGGCCCATCCGGCGGGAGACCGACACGTCGACGACGGGCGGCTCGGCCAGCTTGGTGTTGACCTCCAGCAGCTCGTCGGCGCTCAGGCCCATGCCCGAGTCGCTGATGGCCAGCAGCACCGCGCCGCCCTCGATGGGGCTGCTCGACACGATGACCTTGGTGCCGGGCGGGGAGAACGAGATGGCGTTCTCGACCAGCTCGGCCACCAGGTGCACGACGTCGTTGGCGGCGTGGCCGGTGACGGCGGCCGACCGGTGCACCCGCACGACCACCCGCTCGTAGTCCTCGACCTCCGACAGGGAGGCGCGGACGACGTCCACCAGCCGGGCCGGGGAGCTGCGCTTGCGCGCGGTCTCGTGCCCGGCCAGGACCAGCAGGTTCTCGGAGTTGCGGCGCATGCGGGTGGCCAGGTGGTCGAGCTTGAACAGGTCGGCCAGGCGGGCGCCGTCCTGCTCGCCGCGCTCCAGGCCGTCGATCAGCGAGATCTGGCGCTCGACCAGCGTCTGGGTGCGGCGCGACAGGTTGACGAACATCGCGTTGACGTTGTTGCGGAGCCGGGACTCCTCCCCCGCCAGCTTGACCGCCTGGAGGTGGACCTCGTCGAAGGCCTGCGCGACCTCGCCGATCTCGTCCTGGCTCTCGACCGCGATGGGCTGCACGGCCGGGGAGGTGTCGCCCGTCTCCGACTCGCGCATGCGGCGCACGATCTCCGGCAGCCGGTTGCCCGCGATCTCCAGGGCCTCGACGCGCAGCCGCCGCAGCGGGCGCACCATCGAGCGGGCGATGAGCACGGTCGTCACCAGGACCAGCAGGATCAGCGCGAGGATGAGCGCGCCGGCCACGATGGCGCTGCGCCGCTCGGTGGAGCGCAGGTCGTCGGCGCGGGCCCGCAGGGCGTCGGCCACCTGGGCCTCGACCTTGGACATCGCGTCGAGCACGGTGCCGTTGTCGCGGAACCAGTCCTGCGCGGTCAGCACCCGGCCGGGGATGGGCTTCAGCGGCTGGTTGCGCGACCCGAGGGCGACCGCCCAGGCCTTGGCCATCTCGACGTCGGTGCCGGCCTTGCTGATCCGGGCGGCGTGGAAGGCCTGGAACTGGGTCGTGGTCGCCTCGGCGTTGAAGGCGCTCTCGTACGTCTCCTGCCGCGACCCCGCGCCCAGGAAGCGCTGGAGGTCGTCAGGGGTGAACGACTGGCGGGGCTCCAGGAGTTCGCCGACGAGCATGGCGCGCTGCTGGGAGGCCTCCTCCTTGACGTGGGCCAGGGCGCTGAGCGCGCGGGTGGCGCTGATCACGCCGGGGTCGTCGCTGAGCTCGCCGAGGTCGTCGTGCAGCCGCAGGATGGTGGCGATGGTCGTGGTGTAGTCGAAGAAGATCGAGGTCGCCGGGTTGTCGTCGCGCTCGGCGACGTGGCTGTCGGCCACCGTCTCCAGACGGTTGGCGGCCTGCCGTGCGTCCTCGACGAGACGCGGGCCGAACGTGGAGTCGATCGCGCCCAGGTCGGTCAGGGAGGTCTTGATCATCCCGTCCACGACCTGCTTCTGCTTGGTCAGAGTGTCCGTGTGCTGGCGGATCGTCTCGTCGGCGTTGCGCAGCGCGCTCTGCACGCCGACCAGACCCTCCAGCCAGGCCTTGTGGTCGCGTTCGGCCGCCAGCTGCTGCGCCAGTTCCCGCAGACGACCGGCGTACCCGGCCGCCGTCGCGGTCCTCTCGTAGGCCGACAGGCTGTCGACCGAGCCGACGACCCGCATACCGGCCAGGATGACCGCGATCAGAGTCGGCGCGAGGATGAGCGCGGTGAGCCTCGTGGGCACGCGCCAGTTGCGCAGCGCGAAACGGCTTGCCCGCTTGTGAGTGGACACCGGCCCCCGCCATTCGTACTTGACAAAAAGCCCTTCACACTCCTGACAGCGTGAAGTGACATAGCCATACAAGCGGGCACAATTCGACCACAAGGTCATGATCAGCCACGGGTTTACCCATGGCCGCGCACACAATCGTTACCAATAGGTAAGTGGACGGAAACGTACAAAGGTGATCAAGAAGGTGCAAGGCGAACCCGCCCTCACACCTACCAGATCATCGCAGTGCGGACAGTACGTGTTCCCTGACTTGTCCACGTTGTGTCTCATCGGTGATGGGCCGCCCGGCCCGGTCGACGACGTAGAAGACGTCGACCGCCTCGGCGCCGAGCGTCTCCACCCGGGCCGCCCGCACGTCGAGACCGCAGTCGCCGAACGCGCGGCCGATCTTCCACAGCAGACCGGGACGGTCGTGGGCGCGGACCTCCACGACCGTGGCCGTGTTGGAGGCGTCGTCCACCAAGGTCACCCGGGGCGGCGCGACCGGCACTCTGGGCGGGCGCAGCGAGCGGGTGCGGCGGGCCAGCCGCTGTTCGATGTCGAGGCGTCCGGCGAGGACGAGGCGGAGATCGGCCTCCAGCGTGGCGGGATCGGGCGGGGAGCCGTATTCGGGCACCACCGCGAACTCGATGACGGCCGTCGACCCGGCCGAGGCGGCCGAGGCCGACCGCACGACCATCCGGTGGGCGGCCAGCACCCCGGCGGCCCGCCAGAGCAGGCCGGGACGGTCGGGGGCGACCACGGTGACCGCTCCCCCGTTGACCCTGATGGCGCCGCCGCCGTGGCGGGCCAGCGAGGCCTGCTCGGCCGACAGGCTCGGCGCGGACGCCGGCGGGGTGCCCGCCAGGGCCGACCGCACCCGGCGGACCAGGTCGGAGACCAGGTTGGCCTTCCACGAGTTCCAGGCGGCCGGGCCGGTGGCCAGGCCGTCGGCGACCGCCAGGGCGGCCAGCAGTTCGAGCACCTCGTGGGAGCCCACCGCTTCGGCCACCCGCGAGATCGTCACCGGGTCGTCGAGGTCGCGGCGGGTCGCGGTCTCGGGCAGCAGCAGGTGGTGGCGGACCATCGTGGCCAGCACCTCGACGTCGGCGGGCGGCAGGCCCATGCGCGCGGCGATGTCGCGCACGACCACCTCACCGGTGGTCGAGTGGTCGCCGGGCCAGCCCTTGCCGATGTCGTGCAGCAGCGCGCCGATGAGCAGCAGGTCGGGCCGGGACACCTCGCGGGTGTACGCCGCGGCCCCGGCGACCGTCTCGATCAGGTGGCGGTCGACCGTGTAGGTGTGGATCGGGTTGCGCTGCGGCCGGTGGCGGACGCGTTCCCAGTCGGGGATCAGCCGTACGAGCACCCCGGCCTGGTCGAGCTCCTCCCAGACGGGCACGGCCGCGCGCCCGGCGCCCAGCAGCCCCACCAGGGCGTCGCGGGCCTCGTCGGGCCACGGCACCGGGAGCGGCGGCGACTGCGCGGCCAGCGCGGTCACCGTGGCGGGCGCCAGCGGCAGCCCGGCCTCGGCCGCCGCGGCGGCGGCCCGCAGCACCAGGATCGGGTCGTTGCGCGGGTTGATCCCGCGGGCCAGCACGACCTCGCCGCCGTGCTCCACCACGCCGTCGGCCAGCGGCCGTCGTCCGCGCGGCGCCGGACCGGACAGGAGCCGGTCGACGGTACGCCACGTCGCGTCGAAGGCGTGGGCGATCGTGCGCCCGGCCTCGGCCAGGCGGCGCATCAGCGCCTCGGCGTCGAGCAGCCCGAGCGTGCCCGCCACGGCGTCCTGTTCCTGGAGCACCAGGCGGTCGGTGCCGCGCGCGGTGACCAGGTGGAGCCCGTGGCGGATGTCGAGCAGCAGTTCGTGGGCCTCCCGGACGCGCGGCCCAGGCGCGGAGGCGACCCAGGCGGCGGCCACGGCCTGCATCGCCTGGACGTCGCGGATGCCGCCGCGGGCGTCCTTGAGGTCGGGTTCGAGCAGGAAGGCCAGCTCACCGGAGGATTCGGCGCGCTTGTCGGCCGACTCCCGCAGTTCGCCCAGCCGGCGCCGGGAGTCGGCCCGCCATTCGGCGAGCACCGCCTCACGCGCGGCGCGGGTCAGCTCGGCGTCGCCCGCGATGTGGCGGGCCTGGATCAGGCCGAGCACGGCCTTGAGGTCTTCCCGTGAGACCTTGACGGCCTCGTCGACGGTACGGACCGAGTGGTCGAGGCCGACCCCGGAGTCCCAGATGGGATACCAGATGCGGTCGGCGATCTGGGCGACGTCGTCACGCCCGTTGTGCAGCAGGACCAGGTCGAGGTCGCTACCGGGGGCCAGCTCCCCGCGACCCAGGCTCCCGACCGCGACGAGCGCGACCCCGGTGAGGGGGCCGCGCTCCGCGCCTCCGAGCTCTGTTCTTCCTCTGAGCTCGCTGTCGAGGAGCCCGCCCTTTCCGTTCCGTTGACTGACGGCGGTCCGGAGCAGGTCCGTGAGCCACCGGTCGATGTCCGCCGCCCGTTCCTTACGGGCGGCGGCGAACGAGCGAGCTTCCCCTCTCATCATCCGGTTACAGCGCCTCCGGGCCGCGTTCCCCGGTACGGACTCTCACGACCGTGTCCACGGGGACCGACCAGACCTTGCCGTCGCCGATCTTGCCCGTCTGGGCGGCCTTCACGATGACGTCGATGACGTCCTCGGCGTCGTCTTCCTCGGTCAGCACCTCGACGCGCACCTTGGGGACCAGGTCGACCTGGTATTCGGCGCCGCGGTAGACCTCGGTGTGGCCCTTCTGACGGCCGTAGCCGCTGGCCTCGCTGATCGTGATGCCCTTGACGCCGAACTGCTCCAGCGCGGCCTTCACGTCGTCGAGCTTGAACGGCTTGATGATCGCCGTGATCAGCTTCATGCGTCCACCTTCTTCGCCTCGGCCGGAACCGCCGGCCCGTTGAGGGACGATACGCCCGAGGAGTGGATCGTGCCGAGGTCGTAGCCGGTCTCGGCGTGGGCGGTGATGTCGATGCCGGTGACCTCGTCTTCCTGGCTGATCCGGAAGCCCATGGTCTTGTCGATGACCTTACCGATGATGTAGGTCACCACGAAGGAGTAGCCACCGACCGCCACCGGGCCGAGGACCTGGAGGCCCAGCTGCGACCAGCCGCCGCCGTAGAACAGACCGACCTGCTGGCCGTCGAGGAACGGGTAGGCGGCGACGAAGCCCAGCGCCACGGCGCCGATGACACCGCCGACGAGGTGCACGCCGACGACGTCGAGCGAGTCGTCGAAGCCGAACTTGTACTTGAGGCCGACGGCGTAGGCGCAGATCGCACCGGCGAGGAGACCGATGAGGGCGGCGGCCCAGACGTCGACGAAACCACACGCGGGGGTGATCGCGACCAGACCGGCCACGGCGCCGGAGGCGACACCGAGGGTGGTCGCGTGACCGTCGCGGAGCTTCTCCACGACGAGCCAGGCGCCGGCCGCGATGGCCGTGGCGATCTGGGTGTTCATGAAGGCGAGACCGGCGGTGGCGTCGGCGGCGAGCTCGGAGCCCGCGTTGAAGCCGAACCAGCCGAACCACAGCAGACCGACACCGAGGAGCACCAGCGTCAGGTTGTGCGGACGCATCGGCTCCTTACGCCAGCCGGAGCGCTTGCCGAGAACCAGCGCCAGGGCCAGAGCGGCCGCACCGGCGTTGATGTGGACGACCGTGCCGCCCGCGAAGTCCTCGATGCCGAGCTCGGTCAGCCAGCCGCCACCCCACACCCAGTGGGCGACGGGGAAGTAGACAAGGGTGGCCCAAATGACGGTGAAGACCACCCACGCGCCGAACTTGGCACGGTCGGCGATCGCACCGCTGATCAGGGCGACCGTGATGATCGCGAAGGTCAGCTGGAAGGCGGAGAACACCATCATGGGGAAGGTGTCGTTGTAGGCAGCCTCGTTGACGCCCATGAGCCCGACGTTGTCGAGCCCGCCGACAAGCTTGTTCAGGAATCCGTCGCCTTCACCGATGGCGTCGAACGCGAGGGAGTAGCCGTAGGCCACCCACGTGATCGTCACCGTGATGATCGCCACGAACGACATCATCATCATGTTCAGGACGCTCTTCGCCCTGGTCATGCCCCCGTAGAAGAACGCGAGTCCCGGAGTCATGAGCAGCACGAGCGCCGTGCTCACGAGCATCCAGGCTGTGGAGCCGCTATCGATCTTCATTCGATGCGACCCTCCTTCCAATTGGCGTGTGGCCGGTTATCACTTGCGCAGTGGCGCTTCACCAAGGGCGTCATCGACCGGCTCGCGCACTGACGTAGTCAGGGATGAGAGGTGAACCGTCACATACCGCCCGGCTACCTCTCCGTGCACGCCAGGGTGTTCTTCCGCCGTTTCAGGTCGAGACGCTGCATGTTTCACATCTGTGAAACTCGCCGCAGGCGTGTTTCGGACGTGTTTCGGAGGTTCCGGACACACGAAAAGCGCCTGCCGGTAAACCGGCAGGCGCTCCCTGAGCTGGTAAAACTATGCGGCCACGTGGGCCATCTTGCGGAGACGGGCCAGCGCGTCGCGTTCCAGGCGGCGGGCGCGGTCACGGCCGATGCCGTAGCGCTCGCCCACTTCGGTCAGCGTGTGTTCACGCCCGTCGACCAGGCCGTAACGCCAGCGCAGCATCTCGCTGGCCTGGCCCTCGAGACCGGTCAGCCAGTGCTCCAGGCGCTCACGGTCGAGGGTGGCCAGGGCCTGCTCCTCGGGGTTGGCCCACGACTCGTCGGCGATCATGTCGCCGAGCTCGGTCTCGTCTTCGTCGCCGACGCCCAGCTGGAGCGAGACCGGGTCGGAGGCCCAGCGGCGCAGCTCGCGCACCCGCTCGATGGGCAGTTCGAGCACCGTGGCGAGGTCGTCGTCGGTGGGCTCGGCGTCGAACTCGGCCAGCATGTCGCGACGCACCCGCATCAGGCGGGTCATCTGCTCGCCGGCGTGGGTGGGCAGCCGCACCGGGCGCGCCTGCTCGTGAATGGCCCGGCCGACCGACTGGCGAATCCACCACGTCGCATAGGTCGAGAATTTGTAGCCACGGCGGTAATCGAATTTCTCGACCGCCCTGACCAGGCCCAGGTTCCCCTCCTGCACCAAATCGATGAGCGGCATTCCCCGCCCGGAGTATTTCCGGGCCACCGCCACCACCAGGCGCAGGTTGGCCTGGATGAACTCGTCTTTCGCGCGGCGCCCCGACACCGCGACCCTCTCGAGTTCCTCGTCGAGCGCGTCGGAGACCTTCGGCTCCGGGTCACCCGTGTCGAGCAGCTGCTCGGCGAACAGCCCCGCCTCGATGCGCTTGGCGAGCTCGACCTCCTGCTCTGCGCTCAGGAGCGGAACGCGTCCGATCTCGGCCAGGTAGGTTCCCAGCAGATCTCGATCCGCGACTTCCTGCGTCCTGTTCCCCGTCGCCATTCCAGGCACCTCGTTCCGCAGCGCGAACACCCTCGTCCTGAACTGGCCAACGGTTCGATCAGGGCAAAGATTCCCTCAAGAGATACGCCAGCAGAATGGTTTTCAATTCCTCCTATAGGAGGATGCGCCGGGCTTTGCGCGGAATTTTCATACCACCCTACGTCCCGCCTGCCAGACCTGCGTGACCAACGGCACTCCCGGCCGGTACGCCAGGTGCACGTAGGAGGCCGCCTCCAGGATCACCAGATCGGCCCGCGCGCCCGGCCGGATCACCCCGACGTCGTCGCGGCGCAGCGCCGCCGCCCCGCCCGCCGTCGCGGCCCGGACCGCCTCGGCGGGGGTCATGCCCATCTCGCGTACGGCCAGCGCCACGCAGAACGGCATCGACGAGGTGAAGGAGGAACCCGGGTTGCAGTCGGTCGCCAGCGCCACTGTGACCCCGGCGTCGAGCAGCCTGCGCGCCTCGGGATAAGGGGAGCGCGTGGAGAACTCCGCCCCGGGGAGAAGGGTGGCGACCACGCCCGCGTCGGCCAGCATGCCGACGTCCTCACGGGTGAGGTGGGTGCAGTGGTCGGCCGAGGCCGCGCCGAGCTCACAGGCGAGCCGCACTCCGGGGCCCTCGCCGAGCTGGTTGGCGTGGACGCGTACACCCAGCCCTGCCGCCTTCCCGGCGGTGAGGATCTCCCGGCTCTGGGCCTCGTCGAAGGCGCCGCGCTCGCAGAACACGTCGACCCACTTGGCGTAGGGGGCGCAGGCGGCCAGCATCGGCCCGGCGACCAGGCGGGTGTACTCGTCGGGGTCGGTGCCCGGCGGCACGACATGGGCGCCCAGGAAGGTCGACTCCTCGGTGAACGCCCGCGCCACCTCCAGGGAGCGCTTCTCGTCGTCGAGGGTCAGGCCGTAGCCGCTCTTGATCTCGACGGTGGTGGTGCCCTGGCTGGTCATCTCGTGGACCAGCCCGGCGGTCCGGGTGGCCAGCTCCGGGGTGGACGCCGCCCTCGTCGCGGCGACCGTGGTCCGGATGCCCCCGGCGGTGTAGCGTTCCCCGGCCATCCGGGCGGCGAACTCGGCCGTCCGGTCGCCGGCGAAGACCAGGTGGGCGTGGCTGTCGACGAACCCGGGGAGCATGGCCCGGCCGCGCGCGTCGATCCGGTGGTCGGCGGCGGGGGCCCGCGCGGCCTCCCCGACCCAGGCGATCTCCGCGCCCTGGATCACCACCGCCGCCTTGGTGATCTCCTCACGGTCCTGATCGGCCGTGAAGAGCAGCCCGATGTCATAGAAGAGCGTCGCGCCCATATCCGCACCCGCAATCACGTGTCAGCCGCGGATGTCGCCGATGGCGTCCCGCAGCAGGTGGCCCACCTCACCCATCACGTGGCGTCCGGCGTCGACGATCCGCCGTCCACCCGACACGACGGACACGACATCGGCCCCCGTCGCCGCGAACACCACCGATTCCACTGCCGAACCGGCCGTCGCGCCAGCCGTACGGACGGAGTCGAGCCTTACTGTGACCAGATCGGCCCAGGCGCCCGGGGCGAGCTGGCCGCCGTCGGGGAAGCCGAGCGAGGCGTGCCCGGCCAGGGTGGCGGCGGTGAGCAGTTCGTCGGCCCGCCAGTGGCCGCGTTCGCCGCTGACGATGCGCTCGCCGAGCTCGATCGCGCGGGCCTCCTCGAAGAGGTCGACCACGGCGTGGCTGTCGGAGCCGAGGGTGATGGGGCTCCCGGCGGCGTGGAGGCGGCGGGCGGCGCAGATCCCGTCGGCCAGGTCGCGTTCGGTGGTCGGGCAGACGCAGACGTGGGTGCCGGAGCCGCCGAGGAGGGCGACGTCCTCGTCGGAGACGTGGGTGGCGTGCACCGCCGTAGACCTCGGGCCCAGCGCCCCGGCCTCGTGCAGGACCCGGACCGGGGAGGCGGCGTAGGCGGCCACGCACTGCTCGTTCTCGGCGGGCTGCTCGGAGACGTGGACGTGCAGCGGCCCGGCGTGGTGGTGGGTGAACTCGACCAAGGTGGGCATCTGCTCGGGGCGCATGGCCCGCACCGAGTGGATGGCGGCGCCGATCTCCACGTCGTCGGCTCCGGCGTAGGCGCCGGCGAGCAGGTCGGCGCGCTCGGCCCATCGGGTGACGTCGCCGTCGCCGAACCTCTGCTGCACACCTTCCAGCGGGGCGCCGAAGCCGCCGCTCAGGTAACAGGTGTCGAGGAGGGCGAGCCGGACTCCGGCGTCGCGGGCGGCCCGGACCAGGGCGTGGCCCATCTCGTTGGGGTCGTGGTAGGGGACGCCGCCGTGGTCGTGGTGGAGATAGTGGAACTCGCCGACGGCGGTGATCCCGGCCAGGGCCATCTCGGCGTAGGCCGCGCGGGCCAGCCGGTAATAGGTGTCGGGGTCGAGGCGGCCTGCGGCGGCGTACATCTGGTCGCGCCACGTCCAGAAGCTGCTCTTGCCCACCTGGGTGTGGCCGCGCAGGGCGCGGTGGAAGGCGTGGGAGTGGGCGTTGGCCATGCCGGGGATGGTCAGGCCCGCCAGGACCTCGCCGCTCGGCGGCACCCCTGGTTTGACCTCGATGACACGGCGGCCCTCGACGTCGATCTGCACCCCTTCGGCGACCGCACCGCCGACCAGTGCCATCTCGCACCAGTACGTCTCCATCAGGCCCCTCCCCCGGTCAGGTCGGCCAGCACGGCGGCCAGCGCGATGACGCCGGAGACGCAATCGGCCGGTTCGGCGAACTCGCCCGGCGCGTGGGAGACCCCGGTCGGGTTGCGGACGAACAGCATCGCGGTCGGCACCCCGGCCGAGGCCAGGATCCCGGCGTCGTGCCCGGCGGCGGTCGGCAGGATCGGCGCGGGGTGGCCGTCGAGCCCGGCCACGGTGGCGATCCGGTGGCGCAGCACGTCGTCGAAGGTGACCTCGGGCGTCCACGACTCCTCGGTGACCTCGACCCCGGCCGACAGCTCCTCGACCAGGCGGCGCACGGCCCCGGTCTCGGGGCCCCGGGCGTCGAGCCAGGCGGTGACCAGCGAGGGGATCGCGTTGGCGTTGCCGGGCTCGACCCGCACCTTGCCGAACGTGGCTCGCACCCCGTGGGTCTCGGCCTGGACGCGGGCGGCCAGCACGGCGCGGGCGTAGGCGAGCATCGGGTCGTCGCGGTCTTCGAGGGCGGTGGTGCCGGCGTGGTCGGCCGTCCCCCGGAAGTCGAAGCGCCAGCGCCCGTGGGGCCAGATCGCGCTGGCCACCCCGACGGGCCCCTGGAGGGCGCGCCCCTGCTCGACGTGGAGCTCCACGAAGACCCCGACGTGGGCGAGGGTCTCGTCGTCGCGACCCAGGTGCGCGGGGTCGCGGCCCTCGGCGGTGAGAACCTCGTCCAGGCTCAGACCTTGATCGTCTTTGAGGCTTCGGGCCCTGACCGGGTCGAGGACGCCGGTCAGCAGCCGTGAGCCGATGCAGGGCACCCCGAACCGGGCGCCCTCTTCGTCGGTGAAGCAGGCCACCGCGATCGGGCGGTCGGGCTCGAACCCGTCGCCCCGGAGCAGGTCGATCGCCTGGAAGGCCGACGCCACGCCGAGCGGGCCGTCGAACGCGCCGCCTTCGCGGACCGAGTCGAGATGGCTCCCGGTGACCAGTCCGGGCCCCTGCGTGGACGGGTCGCCCCACCATGCCCACAGGTTGCCGTTGCGGTCTTCGTGGCTGGTCAGACCCCGTTGCCCGGCCTCCTGGGTGAACCACGCACGCAGCTCCATGTCGGCGGGTGACCAGGCGTCACGCCGATAGCCCCCGGTGCGCGGGTTTCTGCCGATCTGCTCGATGTCCGCCAGCATTCCTCCACCCTACTGAATGGCTCCATTCAGTCCAGGGAGGGCTACCCTGACCGCGTGGGTTTCGATGTCAGCGTGGTCGTCCGTTACCGCAAGGCGGTGACCTACGGCATGCACGCCCTGCTGGCGGCCCTCGAAGCGGCGCCTCCCGCGGTCGACTTCGAGATCAGGTTCGCCACCAGCGCCGAGGAGACGGCGATCCAGATCGGCCAGGCCGACGCAGGGCGGGTTCTGGTGCTGTGGTCGTTCTACTCGCCCGATTTCCCGTTAATGACGGCCGAACTGGCCGAAGTCCGGGCGCTCACCGACAGGGGCGACGTCGTCCACGTCGCCGGCGGAGTCCACGCCACAGCAGAACCCCAGCAGGTCATCGACGCGGGCTGGGACGTCGCCGCGATCGGCGAGGGCGAGACCACGATCATCGCCCTGGTCGCCGAGCCCGACCTCCGGAAGGTCCCGGGCCTGGCGGTCCGCGACCACGACGGCATCGCCCTTCGCACCCCCGGTGCCCCGCAGCTCCCGCTCGACGCCTTCCCGTCCTTCCCCACGGGCCGGGCCGGGCCCATCGAGATCACGCGCGGCTGCCGCTACACCTGCAAGTTCTGCCAGACCCCGTTCATGTTCGGGGCCCAGTTCCGGCACCGGTCGGTCGAGAGCGTCCGCGACCACGTGCGGCGGATGGCCGCCCGGGGGCTGCGGGACGTCCGGTTCATCACCCCGACCTCGCTGAGCTACGGCAGCCAGGGCGCCGACCCCGACCTCGGCAAGGTCGAAGAGCTGCTGGTGGCCTGCAAAGAGGAGGCGCCCGCGGGCGGCCGGGTGTTCTTCGGCAGCTTCCCCTCGGAGATCCGCCCCGAGCACGTCACGCCCGAGGCGATGCGCATGCTGCGGAAGTACGTCGCCAACGACAACATCATCATCGGCGCCCAGTCGGGCTCCGACCGCATCCTGGCCAGTTCGGGCCGTGGCCACGGGGCCGCGCCGGTGCTCGACGCGGCCCGCATCGCGATCGACTTCGGGTTCCGTCCCAACGTCGACTTCATCTTCGGCATGCCGGGCGAGACCGAAGACGACCAGCGCGACTCGCTCAGGCTCGCCTCCGACCTGGCCGATCTGGGTGCCCGCATCCACACCCACACGTTCATGCCGCTGCCGGGCACTCCGTGGCGCGACGCCGAGCCCGCGCTGATCCCGCTGACCACCACGGCCGAGCTCGACCGGCTGGCCCAGCGCGGCGACGCCTACGGCCACTGGCGCAAGCAGGCCGAACACGCCCAGGTCCTGGCCGAGACGGCCAAGCAGTATCCGCGCCGGACCCCGCGCCGCCGTATCTAGCGCGGTCTGACGATCACCTCGGTGAGGTGGGCGTCCGCCGGGGCGGTCACCGCCGCGACGACGGCCCCGGCCACCGACTCGGCCCTGAGATAGCGGTGCGGCTCGTACTCGCCGCCCTCCTGCACACGTACGTCGCGCTGCATGTCGGTGTCGATGCGCCCCGGGTAGACCGTGGTGACGCGCAGGTCGGGCTCCTCCTGGCGGAGCACGTCGGCGTAGGCGCGCAGGGCCCACTTGCTGGCGGCGTACGACCCCCAGTCGGGGTGCGCCCGCTGGCCCGCTCCCGAATTGACCAGCACGACCTGCCCCTTCGCCGCGCGGAGCGAGGGCAGGAGCAGCCGGGTCAGCTCGGCCACCGCGAAGACGTTCACCTCGAAGGTCTCCCGCCACACGTGGATCGGCGTCTCGCCGACGGGGCCCAGGGTGACCACGCCCGCGCTGTGCACGAGGAGGTCGATGCGCCCGAGCCCTTCGACGTCACGGGCGGTGACCTCGGTCAGCTCGACCGGGAACGGCCGCGCGCCGAGTTCCTTGCAGACCTCGCCGAGCTTCCCACCGCCCCGTCCACCGAGGATCAGGTCGTGGGTGGGGGCGAGGGCACGCGCGACGGCGGCGCCGAGGCCGCGGGATCCGCCCGTGATCAGGGCGACAGGACGATCACTCATGGCGATCACCTTAGTTAAAGGCGTTGCGGCTCCTATTCAAATTTGTGTATAAATTTGAGCATGTCCTCCACAAGGGTCCTCATCCTGGGCACTCTGCTCGACGGTCCGCTGCACGGTTATGAGGTGCGTCGGCGCCTCGAACTGTGGGGGGCGGGTCACTGGGCCAACGTGGCCTACGGATCGATCTACCACGGCCTGGCCAAGATGGCCGACGAGGGCCTGCTCGCCGTCGTCGGGCAGGGCAAGGCCGGCAAGACCGTCTACGAGATCACCGAAACCGGGCGCGAGGAGTTCCAGCGGCAGCTCGTCACCTACTGGTGGGAGATCAAGCCGATCATCGATCCGTTCCAGGTCGCACTGACGTTCATGGACCGGCTCTCCCCCGCCGACCTGGTCAGCGCCATGGAGGCGCGGCTGGTGCAGCTCCGGGCGGCGGTCTCGGCCACCGAACGCGCCCTCCAGGCCAAGCTCGCCTTCGACGCGCCCCGCCACGTCGACGAGTGCATCCGGCTGGCCAACGCCCAGCTCGGCTCGCAGCTCGTCTGGATAGAAGACGCGGTCGGGCGGGTCAAAAAGGGCGAGCTCCCGTAAATCGGTTGACCCTGACCCGGCGTCATCCCCGAGGCTGGGTCGTCCCCCCTATGCGAAAAGGCTTTCCGAATGATCATTGAGGCGCACGGGCTGCGCAAGACCTTCCACGCCAAACGCGGGCGTGGGAAGACCGAGGAGGTCGAGGCCGTACGCGGCATCGACCTGGAGGTCCAGAAGGGTGAGATCTTCGCGGCGCTCGGGCCGAACGGCGCGGGGAAGACCACCACCGTCCGGATGCTCGCCACCTTCATCGCCCCGACCGCGGGCACCGCCCGGGTGGCCGGGTTCGACGTGGTGAAGGAGGCGGCGAAGGTCCGCGAGAGCATCGGCTACGTGAGCCAGGCCGGTGGCGTCGACGAGAACAATCCGGGCATCGACCAGCTCATGCTCGCCGGGCGGATCGCCGGGCTGTCGAAGAAGGCCGCCCAGGCCCGCGCCGACGAGCTGCTGGCCGCCTTCAGCCTGAGCGAGCTCGCCCGGCGGCCCGCCCGCACTCTGTCGGGCGGCCAGAAGCGCCGGTTCGCCATCGCGCTCGGCCTGGTCACCGCTCCCCCGCTGGTGTTCCTCGACGAGCCGACGACCGGCCTCGACCCGCAGAACCGGGCCAACCTGTGGGACGAGGTCCGCGCCCTGCGCGACCGGGGCACCAGCGTGCTGCTGACCACCCACTACCTCGACGAGGCCGACGCGCTCTGCGACCGCCTGGTCATCATCGACAACGGCACCGTGGTCGCCCAGGGCACCCCGGCCTCGCTCAAGAAGGAGGTCGCGGGCGACGTCGTCACCCTGAAGCTCAAGGGCGTCGACGAGGCCGCCGAGGCGCTGCGCACCCAGTCCTACGTCAAGGAGGTCCGCACCGAAGAGGGCCTGCTGCGGGCCTACCTCGACGACGGCGAGCACGGCCTGCCCCACCTGCTGCGGGTGCTCGAAGAGCGCTCCCTGAGCCTTGAGTCGATCTCGCTCGACCGGGCCACCCTCGACGACGTCTTCCTCCGCCACACCGGCCGATCCCTGCGAGATGCCGCATGATTCGTCAGATCTCCCTCTTCCTCGGCTACGAGCTCAGGTTCCTGCTCCGCAACCCGGTCTGGCCGCTGTTCGGCATCATGCAGCCGGTCCTCTACCTCGTCTTCTTCGCGCCGCTGCTCGGCTCGACGACGGCGAGCGGGTCGATGCCCGAAGTGCTGGCCATGTTCACCCCGGGTTCGATGATGATGATCGCGCTGTTCGGCTCGTTGTTCGCCGGGTTCGGCATGATCAACGAGACCCGGAACGGGGTGCTCGAGCGGCTGGCGGTCTCCCCGGCCTGGCCCCCGGCGATCATCCTGGGCCGGGTCGCCAAAGACATGCTGGTCCTGGTGCTCCAGGCGATCCTGGTCATGGGCGTGGCCATCCTGATGGGCCTGCGCATCGGCCTGCCCGAGTTCCTGGTCATGCTGCTGCTGATGGCCGTGACCGGCTTGTTCGCCGCCTCGTTGTCGTATGGGCTCGCCCTGGCCATCAAGGACGAGAACGGCGTCTCGCAGCTCGTGCAGTTCTTCGCGATGCCGCTCACCCTGATCGCGGGCCTGTTCCTGCCGGTGTCGCTCGGCCCCGACTGGCTCCAGACCCTGGCCAAGTTCAACCCGCTCTACTACGGCGTCGAGGCGGGCCGCTCACTGTTCCGCGGCGACCTGGGCGACTCGACCATCCCGATCGCGTTCGCCCTGCTCATCGGCCTGGCCCTGATCACGTTGGTCTGGTCGATGCGTTCCCTGCGCCGCCTGGCGGCCTAGAGAAACGTCCCGGTCTGCTCGGTGAAGCGTTCGTGCTCGTCGAGGCGGGCCTGGGTTCTCAGGGGCGCGGCGTCGGCCATGGCCTCCACCAGGAGCATGGCCAGCGCCAGCGGGGCCACGTGTGAGTCGAAGACCAGCCGTTCGCCGACCGGCGCGTCCAAAACGACGTCGGCGGGGAACGGCACGTCGGGCCGGTCGGTGATCACGGCGATCGACAGGCCCAGGGCGCGGGCCTCGGTGAGGGCGGCCGCCGCTTCGGCGGGGTAGCGGGGCAGGACCACGGCCAGCAGCCAGCCCGCCCCGGCCCGCCGGGCGGCGTGGAGGCCGTCGGCGAGTTCCGAGCCGCCGTGGGTGAACAGGCGCACGTCGGGGTGGATGCGCCGGGCGAAGTAGGCGAACGTGGTGGCCAGGCCGCTGGAGACGCGCAGGCCCAGGATCGGCAGCGGTTCACTGGCCGCCAGGGCGGTGCCGACCTCGCCGACGGTCTTGGTCAGCGGCTCGACGCGGTCGCGCAGCGAGCGCAGGTTGCCGATCTCGGTGTCGAGGGCGTCGGGGCCCGCCTCCACCCTCGGCGGCGGGCCGCCGAGGACCAGCGGGCGCAGGGCGTGGCGCAGTTCGGGATATCCGGCGAAGCCGAGGGCGGTGGCGAACCTGGTCACCGACGGCTGGCTCACCCCGGCGCGCTCGGCCAGCTCCACGCTCGACAGGAAGATCGCTTCGTGGAGGTGTTCGCCCAGGTAGTGGGCGATACGGCGCTGCGCCGGAGAGAGGCGGCGGCCGTCGAGGAGGCGTTCGAGACCGTCGACCACGCCTCAATTCTCCCGCATCGGCACCCGGACCCCCGTTTCGGCCGCCACTTCGGCGGCTTCGGGGTAGCCGGCGTCGACGTGGCGGATGACGCCCATGCCGGGGTCGTTGGTGAGGACCCGGTTGAGTTTCTCGGCGGCGAGCGGGGTGCCGTCGGCCACGGTGACCTGGCCCGCGTGGATCGAGCGGCCGATGCCGACGCCGCCGCCGTGGTGGATCGACACCCACGAGGCGCCCGAGGCGACGTTGACCATCGCGTTGAGCAGGGGCCAGTCGGCGATCGCGTCCGACCCGTCGAGCATGCCCTCGGTCTCTCTGTACGGGGACGCCACGCTCCCGCAGTCGAGGTGGTCGCGCCCGATGACGACGGGAGCCGACAGGGTGCCGTCGGCGACCATCTCGTTGAAGCGCTCACCGGCCTTGTCGCGTTCGCCGTAGCCGAGCCAGCAGATGCGGGCCGGCAGGCCCTGGAAGTGGACCTTCTCCCCGGCCAGCCGGATCCACCTGGCCAGCGGCTCATTGTCGGGGAACAGGTCGAGGATCGCCCGGTCGGTGGCCGCGATGTCGCGCGGGTCGCCGCTCAGCGCGGCCCAGCGGAACGGGCCCTTGCCCTCGCAGAACAGCGGGCGGATGTAGGCGGGCACGAAGCCGGGGAAGGCGAACGCGCGGCCGTACCCGGCGAGCTGGGCCTCGCCGCGGATCGAGTTGCCGTAGTCGAAGACCTCGGCGCCGCCGTCGAGGAAGCCGACCATGGCCTCGACGTGGCGGGCCATCGACTCGCGGGCCTTGATCGTGAAGCCCGCCGGGTCCTTCTCGCGGGCCTCGGCCATGTCGGTGAACTCGACGCCCCGCGGCAGGTACATGAGCGGGTCGTGGGCGGAGGTCTGGTCGGTGACGATGTCGATCTCGGCGCCCATGGCGAGGAGCTCGGGCAGGGCGTCGGCGGCGTTCGCCTCGACGCCGATGCTCAGCGGTCTCCGCTGGTCCCGTGCTTCGTAGGCCATCTTCAGCGCTTCCGCCAGCGACGAGGCCTTTACGTCGAGGTAGCGGTGTTCGATGCGGCGGTCGATCGACCGGGGGTCGCAGTCGATGCAGATCGCGACGCCGCCGTTCATCGTCACGGCCAGGGGCTGGGCGCCGCCCATGCCGCCGAGGCCGGCGGTCAGCGTGATGGTCCCGGCCAGAGTGCCGCCGAAGCGTTTGGCGGCGACGGCGGCGAAGGTCTCGTAGGTGCCCTGGAGGATGCCCTGGGTGCCGATGTAGATCCAGGAACCGGCGGTCATCTGGCCGTACATGGTGAGACCGGCGGCCTCCAGGCGGCGGAACTCCTCCCAGTTGGCCCAGTCGGGTACCAGGTTGGAGTTGGCGATGAGCACCCGGGGCGCCCACTCGTGGGTGCGCATCACGCCGACCGGGCGGCCCGACTGCACGAGCAGGGTCTCGTCATCGTCGAGGGTGGTGAGGGTCCTGATGATCGCCTGGAACGAGGGCCAGTCGCGGGCCGCCTTGCCCGAGCCGCCGTACACGACCAGCTTTTCGGGGTGTTCGGCCACCTCGGGGTCGAGGTTGTTCTGGATCATCCGGAGCGCGGCCTCCTGGGGCCAGCCCTTGGCGGTCAAGGTCGTGCCACGGGGGCTCCGCACGATCGGCATGGCGCACTCTCCTGAATGAACGTATTCACATCCGTTTCCCGAAGGATACGACTGTGGGAGACGGTCTGGGAGTCGGAGGGGCACCCCGGCGTCCCGGGGCACCCCGTCCCGGACGCGACCGCACGTGCGCGTTGACCCGGTTCCGGCTCTGTGGCGAAGGAGAGGCTCCGCTCCTTGCGGGGTGCCCGCGATCCGCTCGCGTCACCTCCCCCGCACGGGAAAGCTCCGGCTACGAGTTGACCAGGAATTGGGTGGCCGCCAGTTCCCGGTAGAGGTCGTCTTCGGCGATCAGCTCGTCGTGGGTGCCGCTGGCGCGGACCCGGCCCGCCTCCATGACGATGATCCGGTCGGCGCCGGTGACGGTCGACAGCCGGTGGGCGATGACCAGCACGGTCGTCTCGCGGGCGACCTCGGCGATGACCTCGCGCAGCCGCAGCTCGTTGACCGCGTCGAGCTGGGAGGTGGCCTCGTCCAGGAGCAGGAGACGGGGACGCCGCAGCAGCGCGCGGGCGATGGCGACGCGCTGGCGTTCACCGCCCGACAGCAGGATGCCCCGGTGGCCGACCTGGGTCTCCAGGCCCTCGGGCAGCCGTTCGACCAGGTCGTCCAGTTTTGTACGAGACAGCGCGCGCCACACCTCCTCCTCGGTCACGTCGGGGGCGGCGAAGGTGAGGTTCTCCCGGAGGGTTCCGTCGAGCACCGGGGCGTCTTGCTCGACGTAGCCGACGGCGGCCCGCAGGTCGGGCAGGTGCCAGTCGCCGATGTCGGTGCCGCCGATGGCGATCCGGCCCGACGTCGCCTCGTAGAACCGCTCGACCAGGCCGAACACGGTCGACTTGCCCGCGCCCGACGGGCCGACCAGCGCCGACAGGCGTCCGGCGGGCGCCTCGAAGCTGACGCCGTGGTGGACGATCGGACGGTCGTCGCCGTAGCGGAACACGACGTCGTCGAAGACCACGCCGACCGGCACGCCGGTGGCCTGGCCGGGGGTGGCGGCCGGTTCGACCGGGAGGTCGTCGATCTCCCTGATCCGGGTCAGCGCGGCCAGGCCGTTCTGGAGCTGGGTGGCCGCCTGCACCATCTGGCCGAGCGGGGCGACCAGGAAGAACAGGTAGAGCAGGAACGCGATCAGGGTGGCGATGGTCATCGCGCCGCTGGCCACCCGGGCGCCGCCGACCGCCAGCACGACCAGGAACGCGAGCTGGACCGACAGCCACGCGGTGGTGCCGGCGATCGACTGGTAGGCCGAGGAGCGCACGCCCCGGTCGCGGGCCTTGGCGGCGGCGGCCTCGATCACGGCGATCTCGCGGGCCTCGGCGCCGGACGCCTTGACCGTACGGAAGGCCTGAAGCGCCCGGTCGAGCGCCGAGCCCATGTCACCGAGCGCCTCCTGCGCGAGGAGGGAGGCCTTGCGGATGCGCGGGAGCAGCAGCGTGCCGAGCCCGCCCACCCCCGCGACCACCCCGAGAGTGACCAGCAGCAGCACCCAGTCCATGACCCCCATCAGCACGGCCGCACCGACGAACAGCACGGCCGAGCCGACCGCGCCGACCAGGCCGTCGGTGGTGACGGTCCGCAGCAGTGTCGTGTCGGAGGTGACGCGCGACAGCAGGTCGCCGGGCTTGAGCCGGTCGACCTCGGGCACCCGCAGCCGCAGCACCCGGTCGACGAGCCGCACCCGGGCCGACAGGACGATCCCCTCGCCCATCCGCTCCAGCGTGAACTGACCGAGCGCCGAGATCGAGGCGCCGAGGAGCACCACGACCGTGAGCAGCAGCACGGGACCGAGCACGCTCTCCCCGGCCCCGAACCGGTCGATCACCGACCGGACGAACAACGGCATCGCGAGCCCACCGGCCGAACCGGCGAGCGTGAGGAGACCGGCCACCACGAGGGTGCGCCGGTGTGGTCTGACCAGGTCGGCGAGCATTCGCCAGGACGACGTCACGTGAGCCCCCTGAAAGGACGTCAATTAAAGTTGACGACGTCAATCTAGGTTGACGGCAAAGAGGGTGTCAACCTGAATTGACGGAAAATTGAAGCTTTCATCCGAGTCTCACCGGCCACCTCGGGTTTCGACTCCTACCAGAGGTGGATTCCTGTACACCTCCGGCACTTCGCCCGACTCTGAGGACCCGCTCCCCTTAACCGGTTCATGAAAAGAGTCACGCCATGAGACGACGGATCGCGCTGACATGCGCGGCGGTCCTCACCCTGATCGCGTCCCTGCTCGTCGCCGTCTCCCCCGCCCAGGCCGCCGTCGGCCTGCGGGTCAGCGGCCGGAACATCGTGGAGGCCAACGGCAGCGTCTTCGTCATCCGCGGCACCAGCCACGCGCACACCTGGTACACGAACCAGACGAGCTCGATCGCCGCGATCAAGGCCAAGGGCGCCAACGCGGTCCGCATCGTGCTCAGCGGCGGACGCTGGCCCGCCAACGGCACCGCCGACGTCGCCAACGTCATCTCGCTGTGCAAGGCCAGCAAGCTGATCTGCATCCTGGAGAACCACGACACCACCGGCTTCGGCGAGCAGAGCGGATCGGTCAGCCTCGACACGGCGGTCAACTACTGGATCAGCCTCCAGAGCGTGCTGACCGGCGAGGAGAACAACGTCATCATCAACATCGGCAACGAGCCGATCGGCAACAACGCGGTGACCCCCGGCTGGACCCAGGCCACCTCGGCCGCCATCCAGCGGATGCGCTCCGCCGGGTTCCAGCACCTGCTCATGGTCGACGCCCCCAACTGGGGCCAGGACTGGGGCTTCACGATGCGCGACAACGCCGCGACCGTCGCCGCCGCCGACCCGCAGCGCAACACCGTCTTCTCGGTGCACATGTACGGCGTCTTCGACACCGCCGCCGAGATCAACGCCTACCTGAACGCCTTCCAGACCGCCGGGCTGCCCCTGGTCATCGGCGAGTTCGGCTTCGACCACTCCGACGGCAACCCCGACGAGGACACGATCATGGCCCAGGCCCAGACCCGGGGCATCGGCTACCTCGGCTGGTCGTGGTCGGGCAACGGCGGCGGCGTCGAGTACCTCGACCAGGTCACCAACTTCAACCCGAACCAGCTGACCTCATGGGGCACCCGCCTGTTCAACGGGGCGAACGGCATCGCGTCCACGGCCGTCGAGTGCACCAACTGCGGCGGCGGCACCCAGCCGACCGACACGACCCCGCCGACGACCCCGGGCACTCCGGCGGCGTCGAACATCACGTCGTCCGGCGCCGCGCTGAGCTGGACCGCTTCGACCGACAGCGGCGGCTCGGGCCTGGCCGGGTACAACGTCTACCGCTCCAACGGCACCCAGCTCGGCACCTCCACCACCAACTCCCTGGCATTGACCGGACTGACGGCATCGACCGCTTACACGGTTTATGTCCGGGCCCGCGACGGCGCCGGAAACCTCTCGGCCAACTCGACCTCGGTCACGTTCACCACGTCGGCCGCGCCCACCGACACGACCGCGCCGACCACTCCGGGCACCCCGACCGTGTCCGGCGTGACCTCGACCGGCGCCACGCTGACCTGGACCGCTTCGACCGACAGCGGCGGCTCGGGCCTGGCCGGGTACAACGTCTACCGCTCCAACGGCACCCAGCTCGGCACCTCCACCACCAACTCCCTGGCATTGACCGGGCTGACGGCATCGACCGCTTACACGGTTTATGTCCGGGCCCGCGACGGCGCGGGGAACCTGTCGGCCAATTCGACCTCGGTCACGTTCACCACGTCCGGCGGGACGTCTGGCGGCTGCACCACGACCGGGACCGTCCAGACGCAGTGGGGCAACGGCTACGTCGTCCAGCCGGTGACGGTGACGAACGGCAGCACGCCGCGCACCTCGTGGACGGTCACGTTCACGCTGCCCTCCGGCCACACGATCTCCGGGTCATGGAACGCCAACTTCAGCGTCTCGGGGCAGACAGTGACCGCGACCAGCATGGGCTACAACGGCACCCTCGGCGCCGGCGCCAGCACGTCGTTCGGGTTCCAGGTCACCCGGCCCAACGGGAACACCTCGACCGTGACGTCGTACACCTGCGCGTAAGGACCTGACGGCCCCCCTCGCGAGAGGGGGGCCGTTCTTTTTTGGAAAAGGCACCAATCCGATCGCGGCGATGAGGCGAATAGGCGGTCGAGGACTCCGGCCGGACCCCCTCGAAACCTGACTCTTCGTCCCGAGAGGACCCCATAGCCATGGAGTTCCGGATCACCCCGCGCTCGATCGTCGCCGTGGGGGTGGCGGGCGCCCTCGCCGCCGCGTCGTTCGTCATCCTCCGGCCGGAGGCGCCGAGCGCCTCCTCACACCGCGAGGCCCCGCTGATCGCGGGGGACCCGCGTAACGACAACACCGATGTGTACGCCTTCACCAGCCCCGACAAGCAGGACACCGTCACCCTGCTGGCGAACTGGATCCCGTTCGAGGAGCCCAACGGCGGCCCGAACTTCTACTTCTTCGACACCAACTCGCGCTACAACATCAAGATCGACAACAACGGCGACGCCAAGCCCGACGTCGTCTACCAGTGGACGTTCAAGGACGTCGACAAGCGCGGCACCTCCACGTTCCTCTACAACAACGGCCCGATCACCTCGCTCGACGACCCGAACCTGCTGTTCAAGCAGACGTACACCCTCAGGAAGATCACCCACCGGGGCTCCACCGTCATCGGACGGGGCACCGTCGCGCCCAGCAACGTGGGCAAGGCGTCGATGCCCGACTACAACACCCTGCGCACCCAGGCGGTCGACAACATCCGGGGCGGCGGCAAGCAGTTCGCCGGCCAGTCGGACGAGGCGTTCTTCCTCGACCTGCGGGTCTTCGACCTCCTCTACGGCGGCGACCTGTCGGAGGTCGGCCAGGACACCACCCGCGGCTACAACGTCCACACGCTGGCGCTCCAGGTCCCGAAGAAGGAGATCGCGCTGCGCGGCAACGTCGGCCGCAACCCGGTCGTCGGCATCTGGGCCACCACCGACAAGTGGTCGCCGAGGGGCTACGTGCAGGTGTCGCGTCTGGGCCAGCCGCTGGTCAACGAGGTCGTGCTGCCCGCCGGTCTGAAGGACGCCTTCAACTCGCTCAGCCCCGACAAGGACGCCACCATCCCCGAGGTGGTCAAGCGGGTCACCGAGCCCGAACTGCCCAAGCTGCTGGAGGCCATCTACGGCCTGAAGGCGCCCAAGACCCCGCGCACCGACCTGGTCGAGATCTTCCTGACCGGCATCGCGAAGGGCAACGGCCCGATCAACGCCGACCTCAACTCGCAGACGCTCAACAAGGACGCCGGGAAGCTGCGGCCGTCGGAGATGCTGCGGCTGAACATGTCGGTGCCGGTGACCGCGAACCCCAACCGTCTCGGCGTGCTGGCGGGCGACCTGCAGGGCTTCCCGAACGGCCGCCGCCTCGGCGACGACGTGGTCGACATCGCCATCCAGGCCATGGCGGGCGCGGCGCAGACCGGCCAGCTCGTGCAGGCGCTGGCGACCGGTGACAAGGTCGACGCCAACGACCTGCCGGCGCTGTCGACCTTCCCGTACATCCCCGGCCCGAGCAACGTGGCCGTGAACCGGGCCCTGTCCGGGTCCTGAGTCCGTCGCCGCCGCGCTCCCCTCCGCGGCGGCACCCCACTTCCTTCCTCTGGAGTCCTTGCCATGCGCTCTCTCAAGCGCGGCGGCGTGGCGCTGGCCGGGATCATCGCCGGAGCGATCGCCATCACCGCCGCCGCGGGTTTCGTCCCACGTACACCAACGGAAGTGGTCGCCGCCGCTCCGGCCGACGACCTGCAGGAACGCCTGCGCCGCCTGCCCGGCGACTACGTCGGCTGGGCCGCGCTCGGCTCGTCCTACGTCGACAGGGCCCGGCTGACCGGCGACCCGTCCTGGTACGGCAAGGCCGAACAGGCCGTGGCCAAATCGCTGGAGGTCCGCCCCGGCAACCCGGCGGGCCTGACCGGCCGCGCCTCCCTGGAGGCGGGCCGCCACGAGTTCACCCAAGCGGTCGAGACCGCGCGCCAGGCCATCGCGGTGAACCCGTACGGCGCGCCGGCCTATGGTGTCCTCGCCGACTCCTTCCACCAGCTCGGCCGCTACGCCGAGGCGACCGGGGCCATCGACAAGATGATCTCCCTGGCGCCTGGGGTGTCGTCGTTCACCCGCGCCTCCTACGACGCGGAACTGCGCGGCGACCTCACCATGGCGCGCGACATGCTCGAATACGCCCGCCGCGACGCCTACCAGCCCGCCGACATCGCCTTCTGCGAGCACTACCTGGGCGAACTCGCCCTCCGCCAGGGCCTGTACGACCAGGCCCGCGACCACTACGCGAAGGCCCTCCAGGCCGACCCCGCCTTCGACCCCGCCCGCGCGGGCCTGGCCCGCGTGACGGCCCTGTCCGGGGATCTGGAAAAAGCCGCCTCCCTGTACGCCGCCTCGACCGCCCGCCTCCCCCTCACCCAGATCCTGGTCGAGCAGGGAGAAGTCCTGAAAGCGCTTGGGCGCGACCCGGGCTGGGCGACGTTGAAAGCGCAGCGCGAGCTGATGCGCCTGAACGGCGTCCGCGACGACATCACCTGGGCCGAGTTCGAAGCCGACCACGGCTCCCCGGCGGAGGCCGTGACGTTCGCCCAGGCCGAATACGCGAGAAACCCCAACCTCGTCGCCGCCGACGCCCTGGCGTGGGCCCTTCACCGGGCGGGCCGCTCCTCCGAAGCGCTCCGCTACGCGAAGGAGGCCACCGCGACCGGCTGGCGCAACGCCCTCGTCATGCACCACCGCGCCGAGATCGAGAAGACCCTGGGCCTGGAGACCGACTCCGCCCGCCTGGTCACCGAATACAACCCACGCTTCACCGCCGCCCTCCCCGCCCTCCAGAGGTCCTCATGAAACTCGCGCGCGCCCTCCTCGTCGGCCTGGCGACCTTCATGGCCCTGGGCTCGGCGGCCCAAGCTCATCCATTGGGCAACTTCACCGTCAACCACTACAACGGCCTCCGCCTGTACGCGGACCGCATCGAGAACACCGCGGTAGTGGACGTGGCCGAACTCCCGACGTTGCAAGGCGACCACCCGACCTGCGCGGAGGTAGCCGCCGCCCAGACCCTCCGCGTGAACGGCACCCCCGCGCCGTGGCGCGTGACGGAGAGTTCCCTGACCCAGCCCGACGGGCAAGGAGGCCTCAAGACCACCCGCCTGACCTGCGAGTTCGTGGCCGAGGTGGCACCGGCCGGAACCATCACCTTCACCGACGCCCACGACCCCGACCGCATCGGCTGGCGCGAGATCACCGTCGCCTCCTCGGAGGTCCGGCTCACGCCGCCGGAGGTCCCCGCCACGAGCATCAGCGACGAACTCCGCACCTACCCCGACGACCTGCTCGCCTCGCCCCTCGACCAGCGCTCGGTGACCCTGGCAGTGAACCCTTCGGGAATCCTCACCGCCCCCACGGGAATCACGGCCCCGGGCCCGATCGGCACCTGGCTCGACGCCCTGGACCGCACCTTCACCGACCTGATCGGCACCGAATCCCTGACGCTGGGCGTCGGCCTGCTCGGCGTGGCACTGGCCTTGATCCTCGGCGCCGGCCACGCGTTGATCCCCGGCCACGGCAAAACCATCATGGCCGCGTATCTGGCCGGCCGCCGGGGGCGCCCGAGAGACGCCCTGGTCGTCGGCTTCACCGTAACGGCCACGCACACGGCCGGAGTCCTGGTCGTCGGCCTGACCTTGACCGCCGTGTCGTCCTTGTCGGGCGACCGAGTCCTGATGTGGCTGGGCGCCGCCAGCGGCTTACTGGTCACCGCCATCGGCCTCCGCCTCCTGCAAACCGCCCTCCGAGGCGATTCCCCAGGCCACGGACATGGGCACGGCCACGGGCACGGGCACGGACATGGCCACGGGCACGGGCACGGGCACGGCCATAGTCACGAAACCGACCCAGAACATGGTCACAGCCACAGCCATGAAGCCGAATCGGAACATGATCACGAGCACGAACTCGCAGGAAGCCGCGAACTGGTCGCAGCACATGGCCACGGGCACCTGACCACCCACCACCACAGCTCGACCCCAGAGGCAGCAGATCACGAAATTTCGGGACATGCGGTCGCGGTCCTCCACCGCGAAGAGCCCACCACGACCCCCACGACCAAGCCCTCCCGAGCAGGCCTGATAGGCATGGGCATCGCCGGCGGCCTGGTCCCCAGCCCATCAGCCTTGATCGTCCTCCTGGGAGCGATCGCCCTGGGCCGCAC
This sequence comes from Herbidospora sp. RD11066, assembly GCF_054661255.1. NCBI lineage: Bacteria > Bacillati > Actinomycetota > Actinomycetes > Streptosporangiales > Streptosporangiaceae > Herbidospora > Herbidospora sp. RD11066. Next base: position 629,763 of record NZ_BAAGDO010000004.1, on the reverse strand, counting down.
CTGGTTCGGCGTCGCGCTGGTCCTCGCCTACGGCGCCGGCATGGCCGCCACCCTCACGGCCACCGGCCTCCTGCTGGTCAAACTCGCCGACCGCGTGGAGTCGCTCCTCAAACTGGGCCGCCTCTCCGCCACGGCGTCCCGCCTCTCCCGCCTGGCCCCGATCGTCACCGCCCTGATCGTCATCATCCTGGGCCTGGGCCTGGCCCTCCGTTCGCTCAGCTGACGGGGTGGTTGGCGTGGATCAGGTTGTCGGGGTCGTAGGCCGCTTTCACCGCGCGCAACCGCTGCTCGACCTCCGCCGAGTCGAACCGCCCCCGTGACCGCTCGGAGAAGTTCCGATACCCCGTCGTCGCCTCCCACGGCGCCAGCGCCGCGAACAGCTCGTCCAGCACCTCATACACCGCCGCCACGCTCGCCGCATCGGGCGTGATCCCCGCCGCGAACAGCGCGAACTCCGCGTCGAGCCCGTCGACGGCGCCACCCCGCACCCGTCCGGGCCGAAGCGCCCCGCCGAGGTGCCGCAGTTCGACCGACAGCAGCGGAAGATCCCGCCCCGCCCCCGTCATCCCGAGGAACGCCGCCAACGCCCCCGAGGGCAGCCCCGACAGCAGCATCCCGTCGCCGGCCGCCGGAACCGGATACGGCGGGTCCATGTGGAGAAGGTGCAGGTCACCGACGTGAGTGAGGGCGAAGGTGTCGATCTCCGGTGAGAGGTCGCGCAAAGGGGCCAGCAAGGCCTCGGCCTGGCCCACGGGCAGGTCGCACACCGCCTCGATCGCCACCAGCGACCGTCCACGTAAGGGTTCGGGCAGGTCGGGGAGGGGAGGCAGGCGGAGGATGCGGCCGAGGGAGGTCACCGTCTCGGGCACGTCGTCGGTCCAGCGGCGCCACTCCGACAGCACCGCCGCCGCGCGTTCCAGGGGCCAGGCCAGCATCCCGGCGTACACATCAGTCAGGGGAAAGAGGCGGAACTCCAGGGCGGTCACGATCCCGGCGATGCCGCCGCCGCCCCGCAGCGCCCAGAACAGGTCGGAGTGGTTGTCGGCGTCGGCCCTGACCAGGGTTCCGTCGGCCAGAACGACTTCGGCCGCGACGACCTGGTTGGAGGCCAGCCCGTGCGAGCGGGCGAACCACGACACGCCGCCGCCCAGGGTGTAGCCGACCACGCCCACGTCGGCGGCGCTTCCGGCCAAAGCCATCAGGCCGTATTTCGAGGCCGCATCGGTCACCTGGACCCAGCGCACCCCGGCGCCGACGCGCGCAATCCGGGTCAGCGGGTTGATGGAGATCTCCGTGAGCTGGTCGGTGCGCAGCAGGATGGTGCGGCTCAACGGCCCCAGGGGCGCGGCGTTGTGGCCGGTCCCCTGGGGCGCCACGCGCAGGCCCAGTTGGAGGGCGGCCAGTACGGTCGCCGAGACGTCCTGGGCGGTGGCCGCGTACACGACGGCCGAGGGTCGCTGGTCGACGGCGAGTTGCCAGGGCATGCGGGCCGTGTGCCAGTCGGGGTCGTGTGGGAGGACGAGGCGGCCGTGCAGTTCGCCGGTGAAGTCCATGAGAGAGCCAACTCCTTGTCGAAAGGTTCGGCTCAGACCATAGAAATCCGGATATGCCTGCCTCTGCGGCTAATTACGCACAGTGGATCTTGGCACTCACCAGTCGGTGTCGCCCTCTTCCGGCCGCCGCAGGCGGATGTCCTCCGCCCAGGCCAGGGCCCATGAGCGGATCTCGCGCGGGAGCGGCATCATCTCGGCGGCGTCCAGGCGGTCGGCCAGTTCCCCGGCCGCGAAGTCGTCGAGGTGGTCGCGGCCCAGGCCTTCGAGCTCTCTGTACGAATAGAGCCCCCGCACCGAGGCCACGTTCACCACATCGGCGGCCGTGCCGCGTTCGTGCAGGTCACGCATCACCAGCCCGGCGGCGTCGATCAGCGAGACCACCGGAACACCGTCGATCTCCTCGACCGGCTCGGCCAGGTCTTCGCGCAGCAGGTCGACCACGCACGTCTGCTCGGTCACCGGGTCGTGGACGGTCAGCCGGGTCACCCTCGGTGAGGCGTCTTCGGCCGAGACGTCGAAACCGGCCCGGTGCAGCGATTCGGTCGCCTGCCAGGCCGGTTCGACGAGCTTGTCGGTCGTGGCGAACCGCAGCTCCCCCGGTTCGTCCGCGTGCATGCCGTGCAGGCGCAGGGCCGGGCCTCCCACCAGCGCGAGACCCAGATGCCCGGGGCGGACGGCGGCCAGGATGCGGTCGGGGAACACCCCGAGGAACGGCGTTTGACTCACCGCCCAAGTATTACCGCTTGTACTTCCTGCGGATCTCGTTGGCGACGGCCCTGAGCCGGTCCTGAGTGCGGAGCAGCTTCGCCTCGGCCTGCTCGGTGCGGCCCTCGGCGACCAGGGTGCGGTTGCCGGTGCGGGCGCCGATCTCCTGCTTGGCCCTGGCTTTCATTTCACGGAGTTTCGCGGAGAGTCCCATGGCATTCCGGACTGCCCGCCAGATCCGCGATCTAACTCATGTGACGCCCGGACACGAACTCCTGGACGGCGATCTTGGCCTTGATGACCGGCCGCCGCCACCGTTCCTCCCGCCGCAGCGACTTGGCCAGCTTCGCGGGCTTGCTGCCATAGAACCAGTGCGCCCAGGGCGAGCCGGGACGGGCCAGGCGGACCGCGCCGACGTACCCGAAAACAGGCACGAAGACCCCGAGCAGACCCGACCAGATCTTCCCCTTGAGCAGCGTGACGACGGCGAAGACGAGGTTGAGCACGAGGAAGAAGACGGCCGCCTGGAAGTCCTCGTCGGTGTCGTCCCAGCCCAGCGGCCGGGCGCCCAGGAGCAGCAACGCCGTCACGGCGATGGCGACGAACACGGCGTCGACGGAGGTGCGGCCCTCTTCGGCCCAGTAGACGTCGCGCAGGTGCAGCAGCAGCGCGAACTCGTCCAGGACGAGGCCTGAACCGACGCCGAACAGGGCGGCGGTGAGCGCGTGCCAGCCCTCGGCCCCCGGGCCGACGATCAGCGCGGCCACGCCGCTGGCCATCATCAGGATCACGCCGAACACCACGTGGTGGACGTGGGTGTCGCCCACGTTGACGTTCCTGAACCACCACCGGACCTCGGCCCGGATCAGCCGCACGTTGATGCGCGTGAACACGAACGTCACGATCAGCGCGACGAAGAAGCAGAACAGCGGCAGCCGATGGGTGTCGACCACCGCCCGCTGGAAAAGCTCACCCATGGTCACCGCCCCCGGTGGCGACTCTACCCAGGTGAGCTGTTCAGGCCAGGAACCCGCGCAAAAGCGCGGCGGTGCCCTCGAGGTGTTCGGCCACCGCGCGTGACGCCCCGTCGGGGTCGCCCGCGAGGATCGCCGACACGATCGCCTGGTGCTGCGCACCCGCGTGGGCGATGTTCGGGCCGAGCACGGGGATCGCGTTCAGCAGGTCGGTGACGCGCAGCCGGGCGTCGGCGCACGCGGCGGCGAGCAGCGGCGACCCGGTCAGCTCCGCGATCGACAAGTGGAACGCGGTGTCGAGACGGCGGTAGTCGGCGGGGGCGGCCTCGTTGACGTCGGACAGGCGGCGCAGCAGCATCGCCCGCTGCGTCGAGTCGAGGGTCGTGGTCGCCAGGATCTGCGCGGCCCCGCACTCGATGGCCATCCGGTAGGTCAGCGCGTCGGCCAGGTCGCCGGCGCCCATCTGGTTGACCGCCTCGGCCAGATCGCCGCCTCCGGGGTCGGGCGGCCGGTAGGTCACGAACGCGCCGCCGTAGCGCCCCCGGCGCACGTCGAGATAGCCCGCCTCCTGGAGCGAGCGGATCGCCTCGCGCAGGGTGACCCGGCTGATGCCCAGGTGGACGGCCAGATCACGCTCGGGCGGCAGCCGCTCGCCGTGCGGGACGACACCCAGTTTGACGACCTGGAGCAGGCGTTCGACCGTCTCCTCGAACGCGTTCCCGGCCCGGACCGGACGCAGTAACGATCCGAGTTGCGTTTCCTTCACCTCACCCTCCCCATCTAGGCACTTCATTGGTATTTTTTCATACCGTAGAAGGTGAGGCGAGTGTGCTGACAGTCGACGAACTCAGGGCAGAGGTGCAGTCGGGGCGCATCGACACCGTGCTGCTCGCGGTGACGGACATGCAGGGGCGGCTTCAGGGCAAACGGCTGTCGGCGCGGCACTTCCTCGACGAGGTGCTCCACCACGCCGCCGAGGGCTGCAACTACCTGCTCGCGGTGGATGTGGAGATGAACACGGTCGGCGGCTACGCGATGTCGTCGTGGGAGCACGGCTACGGCGACTTCGTGATGAAGCCCGACCTGGCCACGCTGCGCCGGGTCCCGTGGCAGGAGGGCACCGCCCTCGTGCTGGCCGACCTGGTCTGGGAGAACGGCTCCGACGTCGTCGCCAGCCCCCGGCAGATCCTCAGGAAACAGACCGACCGGCTGGCCGAACGCGGCTGGACCGCCTTCGTCGGCACCGAGCTGGAGTTCTGCGTCTACCGCACCAGCTACGAAGAGGGCTGGAAGACCGGCTACCGGAACCTCGAACCCGGCAACCTCTACAACGTCGACTACTCACTGCTCGGCACCGCCCGGGTGGAACCGCTGCTGCGCCGCATCCGTCTCAGCATGGAGGGCGCCGGTCTGTACGTGGAGTCGGCCAAGGGTGAGTGCAACCTTGGCCAACACGAGATCGCTTTCAAGTACACCGACGCCCTCACCACCTGCGACAACCACTCGATCTACAAGAACGGCGCCAAGGAGATCGCGGCCGAGGAGGGCATGTCCCTCACGTTCATGGCCAAGCCGAACCAGCGCGAGGGCAACTCCTGCCACGTCCACATCTCGCTGCGCGACGACGACGGCAGGCCTGTCATGGCCGGCGACGGCCCCCACGGCCTCTCGAAGACCGGCGAGCACTTCATCGCCGGTCAGCTCCGCGCGATGCGCGAGTTCACTCTCCTGTACGCACCCAACATCAACTCCTACAAGCGCTATGTGGCCGGTTCGTTCGCGCCCACGGCGGTCAAGTGGGGCGTGGACAACCGCACCTGCTCGCTGCGCCTGGTCGGCCACGGCAACTCGCTGCGCATCGAGAACCGGGTGCCCGGCGGCGACGTGAACCCCTATCTGGCCGTCTCCGCCCTCATCGCCGCAGGCCTGAAGGGCATCGACGACGAACTCCCGCTGGAAGACGCGTTCACCGGCAACGCCTACGCCTCGGGCGCCGACACGGTCCCGTCGACGCTGCGTGACGCGCTCGCGCTGTTCGAGGGCTCTACGCTCGCCAGGGACGCCTTCGGCGACGAGGTCGTCGACCACTACGCGAACAACGCCCGAGTCGAACTGGCCGCCTTCGACGCGGCCGTCACCGACTGGGAGCTCTATCGGGGGTTCGAACGGCTGTGAAGATCATCAACCCGGCCACGGAGCAGATCCTGGCCGATATCGAACTCGCCGACCCCGCCGAGGTCGACAGAGCCGTGGAGAACGCGCGCAAGGCGTACAGGACCTGGAAGGAGGTCGCGCCCGGCGAGCGGGCGCGGCTGCTGCGGCGCTTCGCGGCGCTGGTCGAGGAGCACGGCGAAGAGCTCGCGCAGCTCGAGATCGCCAACGCCGGGCACACCGTCGGCAACGCCCGCTGGGAGGCCGGCAACGTCCGCGACGTGCTGAACTTCTACTCGGGGGCGCCCGAGCGCAACCACGGCAAGCAGATCCCGGTCGCCGGCGGCATCGACGTCACGTTCCAGGAACCGCTGGGCGTGGTCGGGATCATCGTGCCGTGGAACTTCCCCATGGTGATCATGATGTGGGGCGCCGCCCCGGCGCTCGCGGCGGGCAACACCGTCATCGTGAAGCCCGCCGAGTGGACCCCGATGTCCGCGCTGAAGCTGGCCGAACTGGCTCTGGCGGCCGGTCTGCCCGAGGGCGTGCTCCAGGTCCTGCCCGGCGCGGGGGAGGTCGCGGGTGCCCGCCTGGTCGAGCATCCCGACGTCGCCAAGATCGTGTTCACCGGGTCGACCGAGGTCGGCAAGCTGATCGCGGCGAAGGCCGCGCAGCAGGTCAAGCGGGTGACGCTGGAGCTGGGCGGCAAGTCCGCGAACATCGTCTTCGCCGACTCCGATCTCGAGAAAGCCGCCGCGTCAGCCCCGATGGCCGTGTTCGACAACAGTGGCCAGGACTGCTGCGCGCGGTCCCGGATCCTGGTGGAGCGTTCCGTCCACGACGAGTTCCTCGCGAAACTCACCGAGGCCGTGCAGGCCATCCGCACCGGCGACCCGAACAGTGAAGACACCCAGATGGGCCCGCTGGTCAGCGCCGAACACCTGGCCAGAGTCCGGTCCTACGTGTCGGACCCCTACTTCCAGGGCAGTTGCCCCGAAGGCCCCGGCTACTGGTTCCCGCCGACCGTCCTCATTGGCGCCGACGACCCCGCCTACCGCGAAGAGGTCTTCGGCCCGGTCGTCTCCGTCGTCGCCTTCGACGACGAGGCGGACGCTCTGGAAAAAGCCAACGACACCCCCTACGGCCTGTCCGGCTCGATCTGGACCCGCGACGTCGGCAGGGCCCTGCGGGTCGCCCGCGGGGTCGAGGCCGGGAACCTCAGCGTCAACTCCCATTCGTCGGTCCGCTACTGGACGCCCTTCGGCGGCTTCAAGCAGTCGGGCCTGGGCCGCGAACTGGGCCCCGACGCGCTGACCGCCTTCACCGAGACCAAGAACGTCTTCATCGCAACGGAGTAGGAAGCACATGCAACGCTTGCAGGACCGGGTCGCCGTGATCACCGGCGCCGCCGGGGGCATCGGAATGGCGACCGCGCGCAGATTCGCCGAAGAGGGCGCCAAACTCGTGCTCGCCGACCTCGACGAGGAGGCCGGACGGCGCGCCGCCGAGGAGGTCGGCGGGATCTTCGTCAAGGCCAACGTGGCCGAGGAAGACGACGTCGTCCGGATGTTCCAGACCGCCTACGACGAGTTCGGCAGCGTCGACATCGCGTTCAACAACGCCGGGATCTCCCCCGCCGACGACGACTCGATCCTGACCACCGGCATGGACGCCTGGCGCCGCGTCCAGGAGGTCAACCTCACCAGCGTCTACCTGTGCTGCAAGCACGTGCTGCCCTACATGCAGCGGCAGGGCAAGGGCTCGATCATCAACACCGCCTCGTTCGTGGCGGTCATGGGGTCGGCGACCTCGCAGATCTCCTACACCGCGTCCAAGGGCGGCGTGCTGGCGATGACGCGTGAGCTGGGCGTGCAGTTCGCCCGCGAGGGCATCCGCGTCAACGCCCTGTGCCCCGGCCCGGTCGACACCCCGCTGCTGCGCGAGCTGTTCGCCAAGGACCCCGAGCGCGCCCAGCGCCGCCTGGTGCACGTGCCGCTCGGCAGGTTCGCGCGGGCCGAGGAGATCGCCGCCGCCGTGGCGTTCCTGGCCTCCGACGACGCGTCGTTCATCACCGCCGCCGAGTTTTTGGTCGACGGCGGCATCTCCGGCGCCTACGTGACGCCCCTGTGAGACCGGTCATCGGCATCACGTGTTACGCCGAAAAAGCACAGTTCACGGTCTGGGACACGACCGCGGCGCTGCTGCCGTGGGACTACGTGAGGCACGTCGAACGGGCCGGTGGGCAGCCGGTGATCCTGCCGCCCACCGGTGACCCGGGCGAGCTCGCCGGCCGTCTCGACGGCCTGATCGTGGCCGGGGGCGGCGACATCGACCCCGGCCGGTACGGCGGCGTCCAGCACCCGAGAACCGGCTACATCCGCGACTTCCGCGACGACGCCGAGTTCTCGCTGGTCAAGGCCGCCCTGGCGCAACGGCTCCCGATCCTCGGCATCTGCCGGGGCCTCCAGGTGCTCAACGTCGCCCTGGGCGGCACGCTGATCCAGCACCTGCCCGACGTGTGCGGCACCGACCGCCACTCTCCGGCTCCGGGGGTCTACGGCAGGGTTCCGGTACGTCTTTCCGGACCATTGCGGCGGCTCTACGACGCCGAAGAGATCACCCCCGCCCACTACCACCACCAGGCCATCGACCACCTGGCGCCCGGCCTGACGGTCACCGCCCGCGCCGACGACGGCACGATCGAGGCGGTCATGCTCGACGAGACGGTCTGGGCGGTCCAGTGGCATCCGGAGGCCGACGAGGAGGCGCCGGTCTTCGGGTCGTTCGTCACCCGCGCCGGGTTCCGCCCGGCGGTGAGGGGCGGCTAGGCTGACCGCACACCGGTGATCCCGCGCGGGAGAGTGCCCTGGCATCCGGCCAGGGCCCCTGAAGGAGCAAGCCCTCCCCGCGAACCTCTCAAGGCAAAGGACCGTGCGGGCGAGGTGTCCTCTGGAAAGCAGGCCTGTGGCCTCGCCGAAGGTGAAAGTCCGGCAAAACTCGGGCGAAGCTCTCAGGCACCCATGACAGAGGGGGAGGATGCTGACATCCGACCTTATTCGAGGTGCGCTTCATGTCCCGACCGACCCCGCTGCACGAGGTGCACAAGAGCCTCGGCGCGACCCTGACCGACTTCGCCGGCTGGCTGATGCCGCTGCGCTACGGCAGTGAGTCGGCCGAGCACACCGCAGTCCGCACCACCGCGGGGCTGTTCGACCTGTCCCACATGGGCGAGATCCACGTGACCGGTCCCGGCGCCGCCGACGCGCTCGACTTCGCGCTGGTCGGCAACCTGGGCGGCCTGGAGCCGGGTAGGGCCCGCTACACGATGATGTGCGAGCCGGGCGGCGGCATCGTCGACGACCTGATCGTCTACCGGCTGGCCGCCGACGAGTTCATGGTGTGCGCGAACGCGTCCAACTACCTCAAAGTGGCGGCCGAACTCACCGACCGCGCCAAGAACCACGACGCCGTGGTCGACGACCGCTCCGACTCCTACGCGCTGCTGGCGATCCAGGGCCCGAACTCCCCGGAGATCCTGGCCAAGCTGACCGACGCCGACCTCGCCGGGCTGAAGTACTACACCGGTCTCCCCGGCACCGTCGCGGGCGTCGAGGCGCTGATCGCCCGCACCGGCTACACCGGCGAAGACGGCTTCGAGCTATTCGTGAGCGCCGGCGACGCGGTGCCGCTCTGGCACGCGCTCATGGAGGCGGGCCGCGACCACGGCCTGGTCCCCGCGGGCCTCTCCGCCCGCGACACGCTCCGTCTCGAGGCCGGAATGCCGCTGTACGGCAACGAGCTCACCTCGGCCACCACCCCCGCCGACGCCGGTCTGGCCCGGGTCGTCCGCTTCGACAAGCAGGGCGACTTCGTCGGCAGGACGGCGCTGTCCGGCGTACAGCCGGACAAGCGCCTGGTCGGCCTGGTGATGCGGGGCCGGCGGGTGCCCCGCCACGGTTTCGCCGTCGTCGACGCCGAGGGCACCCCCATCGGCGAGGTGACGAGCGGCGCCCCCTCGCCGTCGATCGGCCGCCCGATCGCGATGGCCTACGTCGAGGTGGACGCCACCCCCGCAGCCGTGGACATCCGCGGCTCCCACGAACCGGTCGACGTCGTTGACCTGCCTTTCTACAGGAGGAAGAAGTGAGCAGCATTCCCGACGAGCTCAGCTACACCAAGGAGCACGAGTGGGTCGCCGGGCTGGACGACGGTCTGACCGTCACCGTCGGAATCACCGCCTACGCCGCCGAGTCGCTGGGTGACGTGGTCTTCGTCCAGCTTCCGGAGGCCGGGGCGCGGATCGAGGCGGGCGACGCGGTCGGCGAGGTCGAGTCGACCAAGTCGGTCAGCGACATCTACGCCCCCGCGGGCGGCGAGATCGTGGAGATCAACCAGAGCGTGGTCGACGACCCGTCCCTGGTGAACAGCGACCCCTACGGCGACGGCTGGCTGTTCCGCATCCGCGTCGAGGGCACCCCCGAAGACCTGCTCACCAGCGAGGAGTACGCCACCCTCACCGCCGCAGAGTCATGATCCCCCTCTGATGGCGATCAGCGTCTTCGACCTTTTCAAGGTCGGCATCGGGCCGTCCAGCTCCCACACGGGCGGCCCGATGGCCGCCGCGCACAAGTTCGCGCGCGGCCTGCTCCACAACGGTCTCCTCGAGAAGACCGCGAAGGTCCAGGTCATCCTCTACGGCTCGCTCGGCCTGACCGGCAAGGGTCACGGCAGCGACAAGGCCGTGCTGCTGGGCCTGTCGGGTGAGAAGCCCGAGCTCGTCGACGTCGACGCGGTCGAGGGCATGCTGGCCGCGATGCGCGCGGCGGGCACGGTGTCCCTGATGGGGCAGCGGGTGGTCCCGTTCGTGGTCGGCGACGACCTCGTCTTCGAACGCAAGATCTCGCTCCCCGGCCACCCCAACGGCATGCGCTTCACGGCGTGGGGCGAGGCGGGCGACGTCCTGAGAGAGAAGATCTACTACTCGGTCGGCGGCGGCTTCGTCGTCGACGAGAACGCCACCGGCGCCGACCGCATCAAACCCGACGACACCCCGCTCCCCCACCCGTTCCTGACGGCGAACGAGCTGCTGGCGCAGTGCGCCGAGACCGGCCTGTCGATCTCCGGCCTGATGATGGCCAACGAGAAGGCCTTCGGCCGCACCGAGGCCGAGATCAAGTCACGCCTGGTCGACCTGTGGCGCGTCATGGACGAATGCGTGCGGCGCGGCTCCTCCCGCGAGGGCGTGCTGCCGGGCGGGCTGAAGGTGCGCCGCCGCGCCCACCAGCTCCAGCGTCAGCTCCAGAGCGAACCGGCCGAACGCGACCCGCTCCAGGCGATGGACTGGGTGACGCTGTTCGCGCTGGCCGTCAACGAGGAGAACGCCGCGGGCGGCCGCATCGTGACCGCGCCCACCAACGGCGCGGCGGGCATCATCCCGGCCGTCATCTCCTACTACACGCGGTTCATGCCGGGCGCCGACGACGACGCCGTGGTGCGGTTCCTGCTCACGGCGGGCGCGGTCGGCGTGCTGTTCAAGGAGAACGCGTCGATCTCGGGCGCCGAGGTCGGCTGCCAGGGCGAGGTGGGGTCGGCCTGCTCGATGGCGGCGGCCGGGCTGACCGAGGTCCTGGGCGGCACCCCCGAACAGGTGGAGAACGCCGCCGAGATCGGCATCGAGCACAACCTGGGGCTGACCTGCGACCCGATCGGCGGGCTGGTGCAGATCCCGTGCATCGAGCGCAACGCCGTGGCGTCGGTGAAGGCCATCGCGGCGGCCCGCATCGCGCTCCGCGGCGACGGGAGGCACTTCGTGTCACTCGACAAGGCGATCAAGACGATGCGCGACACCGGCCGCGACATGCACGACAAGTACAAGGAGACGAGTCGTGGGGGCCTTGCGGTGAACGTCATCGAGTGCTGAGAAAGTGCTGGGTGTTCCCATGGGGACTGGCGGTGAAACCCCGACAGTGCTGAAATGTCCACCTGAAAGGCGGTGGACATCATTCCCGCAGGCAGATTTCTCCGGACCCATTGGGTCTTCCTCGTCTTCCTTGTGTCGGGGATCACCGTCCGGGTCATCTCAAGCCTCGGATATCGTCCCGCGTTGTGGTTCTGGGCCGACTCGTTCTCCTACCTGAGTTCGGCCCTGGACATGCGTCCCCTGGAGTCGCGGCCCTCCGGCTATTCGGTGTTCCTCGCGCCGTTCCATTCGGTCGTCGCCCTCATCACCGTGCAGCACCTGCTCGGGCTGGGCATCGCGATCTGCGTGTACGTCATCCTGCGCAAACGCACCTTCCTCCCGCCCTGGGCGGCGGGCCTGGCGACGGCGCCGATCCTGCTGGACGCGTACCAGATCCAGCTCGAACACCTCGTGATGGCCGACCTGCTGTTCACGTTCCTCGTGATGGCCGGCACGACCCTCATCCTGCTCAACCCGCGCAGCTGGTTCCTGGTGGGCGCCGGTTTCCTGCTGCTGGCTTTGTCGGCGATGACGCGCACGGTCGGGCTGCCGCTGATCGCCGTGGCGGCGGTGTGGCTGCTGATCGCGCGGGCGGGCTGGCAGCGGGTGCTGGCGGGCGTGGCCGTGGCCGGGGTCGCGGTGGGCGGCTACGCCTTCTGGTTCAACGCGACCTACGGCAGCTACGGCATGGGCAGCAGCAGCGTGTGGCTCTGGTCGCGGACCATGACCTTCGCCGACTGCGGCCGGATGGACCCGCCGGAGCACCTGAAGGTGCTGTGCCCCGACATCGGCCCCCGGCTGGCCGCCCCCGCCTACATCTGGGACCCGGCCTCGCCCATCATGAAGACCGGCAAGCAGCGCGACGAACTGGCGTCGGAGTTCACCATGCTGGCGCTGAGGAGCCAGCCGCTCGACTTCCTGATGACCGGTTTCGGCGACGCGATGTGGGCCTTCCGGTGGGACCGTGTGGTCTACCCGTCACCGGGCACCCAGAGCGCCTACCGGTTCCCCGACTTCGTGAAACCGCTCAGCGACAAGCTCGCCTCGGCCGGGCGGTCGGCGCCGGAGCTGATGAAGGAGTATCAGGGCAGCCGGGCCGACACCGAGGTCGTCGAGCCGTTCGCCTCGTGGACCCGCGCCTACCAGGAGCAGGTCTACCTGCGCGGCCCGCTCCTGGCGGCGATCCTCGTCTTCACGTTCCTGGTGATGATCATCCGGTTCCGGGTGGCGACGCTGCTCCCGCTGGGCTTCGCACTCACCCTGCTGCTCGTGCCCCCGCTGGTCGCCGCCTTCGATCACCGGTACGTCGTCCCGGTCGTCCCCCTCGCCTGCCTGGCCGCGGCGTGCGCGGTCGGCTGGCGGTCACCCACGACGAACGTGCAGCGTGACGAGGACAGGAAAGAGCCCGTCCCGGCCCGCCGCGCCGCGCACGCGTGACACCGCCTCGGTGTCGACCCGGGAGACGATCTCGTCGAGGGGGGCGCCGGGGAGGCAGCGTACCGAGACCCGGAGCTTCTCCTCCCCCACGGCCCGCACACTGATCTTGTCGACCCCGGGCAGGTCCTTGAGCGCGATGGCCAGCGTCGCGGTGCCGTAGCCGTGGCGCACGCCGTCCTGCCCGACCCCCATCGAGCAGATCAGCCACCGCGCGGTGACGAACACGAGCAGCACCACGAGCGCCGCCGCGACCGACCGCGCCCAGGGCTGGGCCGTGAAGGCCGCCAACTCCCCGATCTTGTACGTCGCCCGCGCGTCCGACGCGAACAGCACATAGTTCCCCCCGGTCACCAGCACGAAGCCGACGACCGCCAGCCCGACACGATCACCGATCGGAGTACGCAGCACGGGCTGCATGCAGACCCTCCCTCAGATGTTCTTGCGCCGCAGTCGCACGACGACCTCGTTGCGGCCGTACACACCCAGCCCGGAAAGGCGGTCGCCGACGGCGGCGCCGACCTCTTTGAGCAGCTCACCGGTCCGGTTCCCCTTGGTCAGGACGGTCACCTCGATCTGCCCCCGCCGCAGCCGGACGAAGGCCAGGTCGACCCCCGGCACCGCCATCGCCGCCGCCACCAGGGTCCGCTTGAGCCCCGCCCGGGTCAGCCCCATGACGAGGGCGTCGTCGGACACCTCCAGCGGCACCAGCCGGGGCCGCCCCGGGACCATCGCCAGAAGGACGAGCGCGGTCCCGCTCACCACCATCAGCGACCCCGTCAGGGCGACCAGCGGCTCACCCCACGCCAGGTCGAGCAGGCCGGGCAGCCCCGACCAGCCGGTCGGCCATCCGGCGAAGGCGCTCACCATCTCACCGACCACGGCCGTGCCCAGCACCAGCAGCGCCCCGGCCACGCCCGCGCCCGCCGGGGTTCGTCCCGGCCGCAGGGCGCGCATGGCCGTGCGACGGCGGGCGCGGCGGCGGTCCTTGGTCGTCCGGATCTCGTCTACCGCGCTCATGGTCACCCAGGGATACACGGCCCGGCCGCCGTGATCAGCGCGGCGGGCCCGAATGACTCGATCTTGTGACGGGTTTTGCCAGGTAAAGTGCTGCGCATGAGCGACCGGCAGCGATACGACCGGGCCACCTCCCACCTCGACCCGCCCCTGGCCATCGTCGACCTCGACGCGATGACGGCCAACGCCCGGTCGATGGCCGAACGGGCGGCGGGCAAGCCGATCAGGGTGGCCTCGAAGTCGATCCGCTCCCGCGAGGTGCTCCGGCGCGTGCTCGACCTGCCCGGATATCAGGGCGTCATGGCCTTCACCCTGCCCGAGGCGCTGTGGCTGGTCTCGCACGGATTCCGCGACATCCTGGTGGCCTACCCGACCACCGACCGCGCCGCCATCGCCTCACTGGCCTCCGACGAGCGGGCCGCCCGCGAGATCACCCTGATGGTCGACTCCGCGGAGCAGTTCCCCCTGCTGACCGGCCGTTATCCGCTTCGGGTCTGCCTGGACGTCTGCGCGGCCTACGTCGTGGGCGCCTTCCGGGCGGGTGTGCTTCGCTCGCCGGTACGCACCCCCGCACAGGCCGCCGACCTCGCCCTCCTGATCGGCGAGAACCCGGCGCTGCACCTGGTCGGCCTGATGGCCTACGAGAGCCAGATCGCCGGCCTGGGCGACCGCATCCCCGGCCTGTACGGCATGGCGGTCCGCCTCATGCAACGCCGCTCCCGCCGCGAACTGACCGACCGCCGGGCCGCGATCGTGAAAGCGGTGAGAGAGGTGGCCGACCTGGAATTCGTCAACGGCGGCGGCACCGGAAGCATCGAGACGACCACCCGGGAAGACGCGATCACCGAAGTGACCGCCGGTTCGGGCTTCTACCATCCGGCCCTGTTCGACCGGTACAGCAACTTCACCGGCCGCCCCGCGGCCCTCTACGCCCTGCCCGTCGTCCGCCGCCCCGCCCGGGGGGTCGTGACGGTCCTGGGCGGCGGCTATCCGGCCTCCGGCGCGGGACCGGGACGCGTCCCCGTCCCTTACCTGCCGGAGGGGCTGCGCTACAACCGCGACGAGGGCGGCGGCGAGGTCCAGACACCCCTCCACGGCGAGGCCGCCGGCGACCTCGAGATCGGCGACCGCGTGTGGTTCCGCCACGCGAAGGCCGGCGAACTCTGCGAACGCTTCAGCACCCTGCACCTGGTCGAAGGCGACCGCGTGACGGGAGAGGCCCCGACCTATCGCGGCGAGGGCCAGACGTTCCTGTAGAACGGCCCGCCCACTGGACAGGCTCGCACCTTGGCCGGCCACTTGCATCCGGCGCCAAGCTCCGGAAGGGGCGATGCGCTGTGTGCACAGGGCCTCCTTTGGGAGCGTGACGGTCATCCGGAAGGATCACTTTCGGATCAGCCCGGCCCCGATCGGGTCGTCATCGACGCCTCCCGACCCGGGGTCACGACATTTTCAGCGCTTGCGGCGCCGCATGATCACGATGAGGGCGCCGATCGCGACGACGGCGCCGATGCCGATCAGCACCGGGGCGATCGGGGTCGCCGGATAGTCGTCGTCCCAGGGCTCCTCGGCCGGGCGGTGGCCGTTGGGAGACTGGGCGGCCGGGTTGCCCACCATGTCCCCTATGGTCGACACGACATGCTCGGTCTGCGCCTTGACCTGCGACTTCATCTTGGCCACACTGCGACCGGCGACCTTCTTCGGGCTCACCCGGTCGGCGATGGCATCGACCGTCTTGGCCAGTTCGGCGCGCGTGCGCTCAATGCGCCCCTCAAGCGTGTCCGGATCGGTGTCGGCCATTGGTCGCCTCCTGTCACAGGGTGTGTTCGATCAAGTCTGCCAGGTGCGGACCGCGCAACCCGCAGCGGCCGAACCGGTAGTTTGTTCGCGTCGAGACGGACCGCAACGGAGGCGACATGACCCAGCGACTCGAACCCGGCGACGCAGCTCCTGGTTTCACCCTGACCAGCGCCGACGGCGACGAGGTGTCGCTTGACTCGCTCCACGGCAAGCGCGTCGTCCTCTACTTCTACCCAGCGGCGATGACTCCAGGCTGCACCAAGCAGGCCTGCGACTTCCGCGACAACCTCGGCTCCCTGGCCGGCCACGGCTTCACCGTCCTCGGCGTCTCCAAGGACAAGCCGGCCAAGCTCCGCCAGTTCGCCGAACGCGACGGCCTGACTTTTCCGCTGCTCTCGGACGAGAGCCTGGAGGTCCACAAGGCCTACAGCGCCTACGGCGAGAAGCAGAACTACGGCAAGACCATCATGGGCGTGATCAGGTCGACCTTCGTCATCGACGGAGACGGGAAGATCGAGAAGGCGCTCTACAACGTGAAGGCGACGGGACACGTGGCCCGGCTGCTGAAGGAACTCGGGGTTTCCTGATGCCTCAGGGCGGGAGGTAGGATCACTTCCGCTCATCGGGGTTGTAGCCCAATTGGCAGAGGCACATGACTTAGGATCATGCCAGCGCGGGTTCGAGTCCCGCCAACCCCACTGGTTCACTCGGGGGGACGACCCCCCGAACCCCCCGCTGCGAAGGGGCTGATCGCCCCCTCGCGCTCCCCTTGGTCGCTGTCGCGCCCCGACGTCGCTCCGCTCCGGGTCGCTACGCTCCTTGCGAAGGCGCTCCGCCCCTCGCGCTCCCAGGCAAGGCCTCGCTCCGCTCGGACCGCTCTCGCTTCGCTCGCCACTTGGTCTACGAACCGACCCTCAGGAGGGCCGGTGTACTCCTCGGCTAAGGATGTTGGCCGTGAGGAGTATGCGGCTAACAAGTGCCCAATTGGTCCACTTGGAGCACGCAGGGACGACCCCCGACACGAGAGGGCTTGCGCCCCCTCGCGCTCCCGCTAGCCGCTGTCGCGCCCCGGCGCCGCTCCGCTCCGGGTCACTTCACTCCTTCACGAAGGGCCCCCAGGCACGGCCTTGCTTCGTTCGGCCCCTCTCGCTTCGTACGTCGAAGCCTTCGTTCGCTATGGCTCCCGCTTTGCAGGGCCTCGGCGGGATTCTTGGAGGGGCTCATCGCTCCAACTTTCTTCCCGAGGGGAGAATGGCCCGGCAGCCACTTGGGCACCATGCCGTACCCCATTAAATGGGATATAGAGCGCAAATCGGAGCGCATTTAGTGCCAAATCCCCGCCGGAAATCCGTCGAGCCGCTCATTGCCCGGCCATTCGTGAGATCACGAATCTTGACTGTGCACTCACACTAAGTGACTCTTGGGGATTGCCGCCAAGACCAGGAGGGTCGAAATCTCGTGCAATCCCACGGCGACGATGACGATCTTTCTCTTACCTTCTACTGCAAGGACCCCGAGTCCAACCAGGACAACGAGTGCGAGACGTTCTACCAGACGAATCGGGGCTCCTGGCTCGTCCAGGTCAAGAAGCGCGGTCCCGGGGTGGGCGCTCAGCTCGTCGGCCTCGGAGAAGATGAGACGTTCGGAGAGCTCTCCGAACGGACCGTGAACGTGTTCGTCCGGAAGTACGTGAGGGAGCACTATGGAGTTGATCTCCCCCAAGGCACCCGCTGACCTGGTCAACGGCATCGGCCGCGGAGCCCTCTGGGCGGTCACGCGGCACCGCTGCCGGCCCGCCTGACGGCGTCCCACGTTGTCCGGACAAGACCAGGTATTGGCCGCGCGCAAGGCGTTCGGGCAGCGGCTTCGCGCCCTGCGTCTGGACGCCGAGCTCAACGGCCGTCAGCTCTCGGCCCGATCGGGAATGCGTGATTCCAAGATCTCCCGGATCGAACTGGGGCGGCAGAATCCCACCGAAGCCGACATCCGGGTGTGGTGTCGCGCGTGCGACGCGGAAGACCAGGTCTCCGAGCTGATCGCCGCGCACCGGCAGATCGACCAGATGTGGGAGGAGCACCGGCAGGCTATGCGGGCCGGGCTCAACCAGCAGAGCGAGCGGCTCAGGCCCCTCTACGAACAGACCAGGCTGATCCGCGCCTACGAGCCGCAGACCATTCCCGGCTTCCTGCAGAGGCGGGGGTACACCCGGGCCGTCATCGAGGACGTGTCCCGGTTCCACGGCCTGGCGGACGACGTCGAGGAGGCCGTCGAGGGGCGGCTGAACCGCTTGCGCGTTCTCGAGTCGGGCAAGTGCACGTTCTCGTTCGTCGTCGAGGCGGGGGCGCTCTACGCCCAGCGGGGCGGGGTCGCGGTGATGCTGGATCAACTCGACTACATCGAGCGCGCCTCCGGCTTCGCGAACGTCGCGCTGGGCATCGTCCCTCTCGGCCGTCTCCGCACCCTCTGGCCCGGGGAGGGGTTCTACATCTACGACGAGTCGCTGGTGCGCAGTGAGCACTGGACCGGCGGCTACCGCACCAAGAGTCCCGGGGAGATCGACACGTACCTGCGGATCTTCAGACTTTTGCAGTCGCAGGCCGTCTACGGCGAGGCGGCGCGGGCGGAGATAGGCGCCGCACGTGCTCTGCTGCAATCTCGGGAAATCTTCTAGTCCTGGCGCCCGGCCGATTTCTACGGTCGGCGTATGTCCTTCGAGGAACCCTCCCTCATCAGACAACTCAGAGAGACGTATCCGGCCTGGCGCTTCTGGCGAGGGCAGGGCGAATCGGTCGACCGGCCGTGGAACGCCACCCGCCGAAGCCAGATGAACTGGATGTCGCGCCCCGAAGGGTATGCCGCGACCCTGTTCGGCAGTCCCGAGCAGTTACGCGCGCAACTCATCGAGCAGGCCACCATCTCCGGCGGGCCTTCTCCCTGAGCGAGAACGATTCTTCCGACCGGCGGAGAAGAGCGGCGGCGCCGCTCCATAATTTCGTCCGTGACCGAGAGAAGGCGCCGGAAAAGGCCGTCGCGTTTGCCCATTGTGGGCGGAATCGCGGCAATCATCCTGGCGGTCGTCGCCATTCTCGTCTGGAGTGATCTCGACCAGGCGGACAAAATGGCGAGCGTGATCGCCGGAGCGGCCGCGATCGTCGCGCTGACCCTCCAGATCATGGCCATGCGGCGCCCGGACACCCCCGCGGCGGAGGCCGCCACACCCAGAACAGATCATGTGTCGGTGAACGTCCAGGTCAATCAGCGATTCACCTTGGGTGGGGCCTCGATGACACTGGCCGTGTGCGCTTTCGGGGTGCTGGGGGTCGTGGCGGTCAGGGAGTTGCCCGCCTTCACCGCCGCTCCGGCCGAGACCTCTCCCCCTCTGCCAGCGAACGGGACCACGATCACGCATCCCCGGGAAGGCGCACTGCTGCCCACCTGTGGCCTCGCCGCGGGAACCGCGCAACCTCTTCCCCGGGAAGCCATCTGGCTCATCACCCGCAACCCTGATGGCACGCCCTATTTCGCGAGAGCGATATACACATCGGGCTCCTGGGAATCCAGCATCCAATTGGGCTCGGAAACGCCACAGGGCGCGGGCCGACGATTCACGGTCGAGTTGTACGCCGTTCCGGAGGCCACGGACCTCCCGGCGGACCCCAGCCAGTCCGTCGAGCTGCCGGCGCGCGCCAGGAAACTGGCCGACGTGGGTGTCGTCAAGGACCCCGACCGACTGAAGTGCCCCGTTTAGTAGCTGTCGCTCCAGTGGTACCAGGAGCCCTGGATGTGTTCGAAGAACGAATAGATGCCCCGGTTGGGGCCGTCGGTCGGAATGCTCTTGGGGCTCCAGACGTAGCCAAACGGGTCGACGCCGACGACGGCTTCGCCCTCCCGGAAGTAGACGCGGTCACCGTCTCTCCAGATGTCCTGAAATTCGAGCTCGCCCACCTTCTGATGGTGTTCCTTGCCGTCCCACGGTGGGGCGGTCTTCGCCACCTGCTCCATCGCGGGCAGAGAACGCAGGAGGCGCTGCTCCTGGAGATATCCGCAGGACGTCAGCGATAACAACGCGACACACGCAGCCAGTTTCCGCACGGACCGATTCTCTTGGAAATTCGTGGTGAACGACCGGGACAAAGCCGATCATTCTCGGGAAAGTCAGGAGAAGCTGGCCCCATGAGACTCTTCGTCACCCGAGTCGCGGCGGCCGCTCTCGCTCTCGCCGTCATGGTCCCCTCGCCCGCGCTCGCCGCCGATCCGGTGCTCCAGACCCACCCGCTGCCCGAGCTCCGCGCCAAAGCCGAGCTGCTGGACATCGCCGCTCCCGTACAGAACCAGGTCTGGATCGTCGGGTACCAGGCGCTCAAACCCGGCTACCCGGGCAACCCCGTGGTCCACCGTTGGAACGGGACACGCTGGGCCGGGTTCACGATCCCCAACTTCGCCAGCCGGGGCGTGCTCGCCAGCGTCAGCGCGACCACCGCGGGCGAGGTCTGGATCGGCGGAACCAGGAACGGGTCCGCCTACATCGCGCAGCTCGCCGGGAACGGGTTCGTCGAGGTCCCGGCCCCTCCGGGGCTGGCGTCGGCGGCGCCCGAGGCGACCTCGACGGGATTATGGGTGCCCGCGAACCAGCGCACCCAGCCCGGGGCCAGCGTCATCTGGCGGCGGGAGGGCGCCGCGTGGGTCCCGTATCCGATGCCGATGCAGAAGGTGCTGGCCGTCAAGGGAGCCTGGGCGGTCGGTGGCGCTCCGAGCGAGGACGACTCCGTCCCGGGGGTCGCCCATTTCAGCGGAACCACGTGGGAGAGCGTCCCCTACCCGCCGCCCTTCAGCGAGGGGTCGATCCTGGAGGACGTGCTGCCGCGTACACCCGATGACACCTGGGTCGTGGGGACGAACTACACGCGCGGTGAGCCGCGCCCGACGGAACCGCTGCTCAGCCGGTACGACGGCGACACCTGGACCGATGTCCCCCTGCCGCCGGAGATCATCGGGCTGCACTCCATCGTGGCGGACGCGTCCGGGAAGATCTGGATCTCGGCGCTGGCCCAGGCCGAGGGCTGGGACGCCCAGCAGCGGCCGGTGATCATCGGGACCTCTCCCGACGCCATCTCCTGGACCGTTCTCGAGGTGCCGACCGGTGGGCGATACGGCGTCCACCACGAGGGACGCGACGATCTCGGCGTCGAGGCCGGGACCTCCCGGCTCTGGCATCTGGCCGACACGCGACCCGACGGCCCGGTTCTGACGACGGGGTAGCTAGCGGGGGAACTCGCAGCGGAAGCCCATGTCGGTGCGTTCGCAGCCGCGCGGCATGCCGCGCATCGGCTCGTTCATCTCCACGCGGAAGGCGGGCCGGTCGTCTCGCCAGGGGTGCCCCACCAAGGCGACGAGGAAGCCGCCGAGGATCGCGCCGACCAGTGCGGCGGCGAGCAATGGGAGAAAACGGGCGAACCGCTTCGGTTGAGGAGGCTCCGGGTTGGCCGTACGCCAGCCCGGTGCGTTCCAGCCCGGCCCGCCGGGCGCGAAAGCGTAAGCCGTCGAACTCTGAGAACCGGAAGGGCCGCGAAAGCGGAGCCGGGGAGGTACGGGTGAGGCGAAGGTGCCGGCCGGGCCGCGTGGCGTCGTGTTCGTGTCCTCAGTGCCACGCGGCCCGGTTCCGTGATCCGTCATTGCGAATCTGTCTCCCTTTACACCCCAAGGATGCGCTCCCGGGATTAACTATGCCCGCCCCCGCGTAAGAGGCGTGTAAGCACCACCTGCTCTGCGACCTGGGTCGTAGTACCGAATCCGTCGTGAGGTGGACCGTGCCGGGAACACCGCGTACGTACTCTTGAGGCGTGCTCGGCAAGCTTCGCGCGTTCCGGCGGCGGCACCCGGCGTGGATCGACACGCTCGTGGTGTCGCCCCTCGTGCTGTACTCACTGCTGAGCGCCCCCTACATCGCCACCGGGCTGGCGGTCACCGGCAGCCCCGAGATCGGCGGCCTGGGCGTCTTCCTGCTCTCCGCGCTGCTGGTCGTGCCGCTGTTCTGGCGGCGGCGGTTCCCGTTGCAGGTCATGGCGGTCGTCTCGGGGATCAGTTTCCTCCAGTGGCTCGGCGACGTGACGCCGCTTCCGGCCAACATGGCCGTGCTGGTCGCCATGTTCGGCGTCGTCGCCTCGTGCCGGCTGCCGTGGGCCATCGCGGCGGGGGGCATCGCCGAGCTCGGGATCACCCTGTCGCTCGGCGACCTGGGCGGGTTCAACGCCGAGGTGTTCCTGGCCAGTTCGGCGTTCGTGGCCGCCGTCTGGATCGCCGGGATATACGTCAACATGCGGCGGCGGTTCGTGGCGAACCTGGTCGAGCGGGCCGAACGGGCCGAACGCGAGCGCGACCAGCAGGCGCTCATCGCCACCGCCGCCGAACGGGCCCGCATCGCGCGCGAGCTGCACGACGTCGTGGCGCACAACGTGAGCGTCATCGTCGTCCAGGCCGACGGCGCCGGGTTCGCCATCGACAGCGATCCCGACCAGGCCAAACGGGCCGTCGAGGCGATCTCCGCGACCGGCCGCCAGGCGCTGGCCGAAATGCGGCGGCTGGTCGGGGTGCTGCGCGACGACGGGGCCGACTCCGAGGAGTACTCGCCGCAACCGGGCCTCGGGCAGCTCGATGATCTCGTACGTCAGGTGCGCGCATCCGGCCTCCCCGTCGACATGCGGGTCGACGGCACGCCCGACCATCTCCCCGAAGGGCTCCAGCTGGTGATCTACCGGATCGTCCAGGAGGCCCTGACCAACACCCTCAAGCACGGCGGTCCCGGGGTCACGGCCCTGGTCCAGGTGGTCTACGGCCGCCACGACGTGCTGCTGCGGATCACCGACGACGGGCGGGGGGCCGCCTCCGCCACCGGAGAGGGCGGCCACGGCCTCATCGGCATGCGCGAACGGGTGTCCATGTACGGCGGCGACGTCCACGCGGCACCCAAGTCCGGGGGCGGTTTCCTCGTGGTGGCGCGCATTCCAGCAGGAGGTATGCGGTGATTCGTGTTCTGCTCGTCGACGACCAGGAGCTCGTCCGGGCCGGGTTCCGGATGGTGCTCGGGGCGCAGCCCGACATCGAGGTCGCCGGGGAGGCCGGTGACGGGGCGGCGGCCGTCGAACTGGTCAAGGGCGGGCTCGTGGCCGACGTGGTGCTGATGGACGTGCGGATGCCGCGCATGGACGGCGTCGAGGCCACCCGGCTGATCACCTCACTGCCCGACCCGCCCAAAGTCCTCATCCTCACCACGTTCGACCTCGACGAATACGCCTTCGCGGCGATCCGGTCGGGTGCGTCGGGGTTCCTGTTGAAGGACGTGCCGCCCGCCGACCTGCTCAGCGCGATCAGGTCGGTGCACGACGGCGACGCCGTGGTGGCGCCGTCGACCACGCGCCGGCTGCTCGACCTCGTCTCCGCCTACCTGCCCGAGGCCACCGCGCCGTCCGAGCCCGACACGCTGACCGCGCGGGAGCGCGAGGTGCTCGTCCACGTGGCGCGGGGGCTGTCGAACGCCGAGATCGCCACCCGGCTCACCCTCGCCGAGGCGACGGTGAAGACCCACCTCGGGCGGATCCTGGCCAAGCTGGAGCTGCGCGACCGGGCGCAGGTGGTGGTCTACGCGTACGAATCGGGTGTCGTTGGCCGAAAGTCTGACCCCCGGCTACCTCCCCGGTAGGAACCCACCCCGGCGAGCCGACGAAAAGCGCACGCCGAGGCCGTCCGGGCGGGCGAGGAAAAGTCAAGATCGCGTCAATAGCGTCTAAGACCATGACGATGACTACCGACCTCCGCGCCGCCGTCGTGGCCCGCGGGCTCAGCAAGGTCTACGGCCAGGGCGACGCCGCCGTGCACGCTCTGCGCGGCATCGACGTGAGTTTCGCGTCGGGGGCGTTCACGGCGATCATGGGACCGTCGGGGTCGGGCAAGTCCACCCTGATGCACTGCCTGGCCGGGCTCGACACGGTCAGCTCGGGCCACGTGCACATCGGCGACGCCGACATCACGACGCTGTCCGACAAGCAGCTCACGCTGCTGCGCCGCGAACGCATCGGGTTCGTGTTCCAGGCCTTCAACCTGCTGCCCACCTTGACCGCCGAGCAGAACATCCGCCTCCCGCTGGAGATCGCCGGACGGCAGGCCGACCAGGTGCTGATGGACCGCGTGGTGGAGACCGTGGGGCTGCGCGACCGCCTGTCCCACAAGCCGAGCCAGCTCTCGGGCGGCCAGCAGCAGCGCGTGGCGGTGGCCCGCGCCCTCATCAGCAAGCCCCAGGTGATCTTCGCGGACGAACCGACCGGCAACCTCGACTCGCGCAGCGGCGCCGAGGTCCTCTCGTTCCTCCGCCGGTCGGTGCGCGAGCTGGGCCAGACCATCGTGATGGTCACCCACGACCCGCAGGCCGCCTCCTACGCCGACCGCGTGGTGTTCCTCCGCGACGGGCTGCTGGTCAGCGAGCTGACCGGGCCGACCCCGCAGAGCGTGCACGAGACGCTGCTGAAGCTGGAGGCCTGAGCCGTGCTGCGCACCGCACTGGCCGGGCTGCTGGCGCACAAGATGCGGCTGCTGCTCACCTCGCTGGCCATCACCCTCGGCGTCGGGTTCATCGCGGGCACGTTCGTGCTGACCGACACCATCGAGCAGGGCTTCCGCCAGCTCTTCACCGCCGACGCGGCCAAGGTCGCCGTCGCGGTCACCCCGAAGGACGGGCCGGACGTCCCGGGCGACGTACTGAAGAAACTGAAGGCGCTGCCCGGGGTGGCCGACGCGCAGGGGCTCGTGCGGGGCACCGCGCCGCTGCTCGACAAGTCGGGCCGGGCCGCCGGATCGACCGCGACCAGCGGCATCTCCATCGCGAGCGGGCCGCTCGACCGGTCGAACTACGTCAGCGGGAAGGGCCCGGCGAACTCCGGGGAGGCGGTGCTCGACGAGAACACCGCCACCACGCGGCAGTTCAAGGTGGGCGACGTGATCACCGTGCTCGATGTCGCCGAGAAGCCGCGGGAGTTCACCCTGGTTGGCATCGTCGACATGGGCGTCGACCAGAACCTGGCCTTCTCGGGGGCGGTCGGGTTCGACACGGCGACCGCTTTGGAGATGACCGGGGAGAAGGGCTTCCGTGAGGTCGACCTGGCCGCCGCACCCGGGGTGTCGCCCGAGACGCTGAAGAAGGCCGCGGGGGCGGCCATCGGGAAGACGTACACGATCAGGACCGGTGAGGAACTGGCCCAGAAGCTGGCCCTCGAGAGCAACGTGCAGCTCGACTACCTGATTCTCGTGCTGCTGCTCTTCGGGTTCATCGCGATGTTCGTGGCGGCGCTGGTCATCTACAACACGTTCAACATCCTGGTCGCGCAGCGGACCCGCGAGATGGCGCTGCTGCGCTGCATCGGGGCGACGCGCGGGCAGGTGTTCCGGTCGATCCTGCTGGAGTCGGTGGTCGTCGGGCTGATCTCCTCGGCGCTGGGGCTGCTCGTCGGGCTCGGGCTGGGGACGGTGGCGCTCAAGGCGCTGGGCTCCTTCGGCGCGCCCGTGCCGGTGGACGCGAGCATCGCGCTGACACCGCGCACGATCGTGCTCGGGCTGGTCGTCGGGCTGCTCGTGACCGTGGCCTCGGCGGTGCTGCCGGCCCGGGGCGCGACCCGGGTGGCGCCGATCGCGGCGCTGCGCAGCCAGGTCGAGGAGCAGACCTTCCGGGCGGGCCTGGCCCGGTCGATCATCTCGGGGCTGCTGCTGGCGGGCGGCCTCGGGCTGACCGCCGTGGCGATCTGGATGCTCGACGGCGACGCCGGGCTGATCGCCGCGATGGGCGGCGGCGCGGTGTTCTTCCTCGGCGTGATCGCGGTCGGCCCGATGCTGATGGGGCCGCTGGCCGCGTTCGCCGGATGGGTGCCGCGCAAGGTCTTCGGGGTGCCGGGGCGGCTGGCCGTCGACAACTCGCGCCGCAACCCCACGCGGGCCGCCACCACGACGGTCGCGCTGACGATCGGCGTCACCCTGATGACCCTCATCTCGGTGATCACCACCAGCACCCGCGCCACCGTGACCAGCAGTCTCGACGAGCAGTTCCCCGTCGACTTCATGGTCTCGGCACAGTACGGCCGCGAGGGCGGCGTGCCCCTGCTGTCGCCCGAGGTGCCCGGCACCCTGCGGGCGCTGCCCGAGGTCGGGCTGGTCGCCGAGACGCGCCAGATCGACAGCGGCGGGGCCTTCATCGGCAGCCTGCCCGACGGCGCGGCGTTCCGGCCCGAGGTCGTCTCCGGCTCGCTCGCCGCGCTCACCGCCGGCACCGTCGCACTGAACGAGAACCAGGCCAAAGACCTGAATGTACGTATTGGCGACACCGTCCCCCTCACCACCACCGAGGCCGGGAACGTCGAGGTGAAGGTGGTGGCCGTGCTGGCCACCGGCAGCCTGAACGAGTCGATGCCCTACACGCTCAACGTGGCCGACTTCGAGAAGTACTTCGGCCCGATCGGCCCGGCCCGCGTCTACGTCAAGGCCAAGGACGGCGTCGCCGCCGACGTCTCACGCCGGGCCGTCGAGGCGGCCCTGACCGCCTACCCGACCGCGCAGCTGGTCAGCGCGGCCGAGGTGCGCGGCGAGTTCGACGAGGCCTTCGACATGATGTTCACCATCTTCGCCGCGCTGCTCGGGCTGGCGATCCTCATCTCGCTGCTCGGCATCGCCAACACCCTGTCGCTGTCGGTGCACGAACGCACCCGCGAGTCGGCACTGCTGCGCGCCCTCGGCCTGACCCGGCCGCAGCTGCGCGGCATGCTCTCGGTCGAGGCGCTGGTGCTGGGCCTGATCGGGGCGCTGATCGGCATCGTCATCGGCATCGCCTTCGGCTGGGCGGCGCTGCAGACGATCCCGAACAAGACCGTCTTCAGCGTGCCGATCCTCCAGGTGCTGCTCTATCTGGTGCTGTCGGCGCTGGCCGGAGTGCTCGCGGCGGTGCTGCCCGCCCGCCGCGCCGCCAGGGCGTCGATCGTCGGCTCCCTGGCCGGCAGCTAACGGGGCACGTGGTCGGGCCACTGCTCGGCCACGAACTCCGGCCCCAGCAGGGGGCGGACGGCCAGTTCGCCGGTGCGCCGGTCGATCACGATGCAGCCGCCCCCAACGGTCGCCGGGAGGACGGACGGATCGGCCGGCTCGTCGTCCCGGACCCAGGCCACGAAGCCGTCGTCGAAGGCGTAGATGGCGACGTCGAAGGCGTTCCCCCGGCCCCCGTTGAACCACTCTTCGGCCAGCGCGCGGGCGGTCTCGGGGCTCACACCCGCTGCCCCCCGCGATCGAGGACCACGCAGAACACCCCCGTCACGTTCTCGTAGGGCGGCTCGATCGCCATATGCCCCCGCTGTGCGTCGATCCACAGCACCTCCCCCTGTGAGTTCACCGCGTTCCACGCATGGCTGCCCCCGTGGGGCCAGCGCGTGATGAGCACGGTCGCGGCGCCGTGCCCGGCCGACCGCAACCTCCCGGCCACCACCCCGTAGGCGCGGCGGCCCTGCCCGACGTACTCGAAACGATGGCCGAGCCACTGCTCGGCCCTGGCCACCCCGCCCGCCTCCCCCGACAGGACGGGTTTGCCCACCCGGTCGTATTCCGGCTGCCGGGCCGCCGCGACGACGGGTTCGCCGTGCCACGACGACATGACCGACAGCGCGCAGTCGATGGCGTTGGTCGACCGGAACGGGTCGTCGGTCGGCCCCTCGGCGTTGATCAGCCGGATCCACGTGCCGCGCGGATCGGGGAACCTGCCGTGGAGTGCCTCCGCGAGGTCCCGCTGGGCCTCCGGATCGGGCCGGGCCAGCCCGCCCGGCACGCCGTAGGGCCGTGACTCCTCCAGCGCGCGCGGCCGCGACGCCCGGTCGAACCAGTCGTCGCCACTCGGCGGCAGCCTCGGCGGCCACGGGTCGAGAGACGGCGCGGGCGCCTCGGCGGCCTTCTCGTAGTCGCGCCAGCGGCGCCCGTCACCGGTGACGACAGGGTTGTAGACGCCGGTCGGCAACCGCCACCGGGACTGACGATCGGCCATCGTCCCCTTCCCTTCGATGTGACCGATGGTAAGGGGGCGACTCCGATGAGCGACCGTCTTTCCCGAATCCTGCCGTCTAGGTGGTCTCCACGAGAACGTGGTGATAGCCGGTCGCGCCGTTCGGCTCCGGCGGGGCGCCGTCGGCGGTCTGGGTGTAGCCGGTGTCGTCGGTGGCCCGGCACGACAGGGTGTGCAGCCCGGTGTTGAGGTCGGCCTCGATCTTCCACTGGCGCCAGGTGTCCAGGCCCGGCACCTCGGCCAGCGTGGCCTCCCGCCAGGGGCCTTCGTCGACCTTGACCTCGACCTTCGCGATGCCCTTCGTCTGCGCCCAGGCGACGCCCGCGATGACGTTGCGGCCCGGCTGGGTCTTGTTGCGGGGGGTGTCGATGCGCGACTGGGTCTTGATGGGGCCCTTGGCGTCCCAGCCCCGGTCGGTCCAGTAGGCCCTGGCCTGGTCGAACCGGGTGACCTCGACGTCGACGACCCACTTGGTGGCCGAGACGTAGCCGTAGAGGCCCGGCACCACCTGGCGCACCGGGAAGCCGTGGGCGACCGGCAGCGGTTCGCCGTTCATGGCGAAGGCGAAGAGGGCGTTGCGGCCGTCCATGACGACCTCGACCGGGGTTCCGGCGGTCCAGCCGTCGGCGCTGGTCGACAGCAGCATGTCGGCGCCCGCCCTGATCCCGGCCTCGCGCAGGACCCCGGCCATGGCGACGCCGAGCCAGCGGGCGTTGCCGACGTAGGGGCCGCCGACCGGGTTGGAGACACAGGCGAGCGTGAGGTCGGCCTCGACGATGGGCCGCTTCAGCAGCTCGGCGAAGGAGATTTCGAGCGGTTTGTCGACCATGCCGTGGATCTTGAGAGACCAGGTGGTGGGGTCGACGTTGGGCAGCGCGAGGGCGGTGTCGACCCGGTAGAAGTCGTGGTTGGGCGTGACGAACGGCGACAGGTTCGGCACCTTGAAGTCGACCCCGGCGGGCAACGGCGCCAGCGGCTTCGCCGCCTTGGGCAGCTCGGCCGCCACCTGCGCCCGCTCGGCGCTGACGTTGTTCCGATCCCCGATCCAGATCCCCGCCGCCCCCGTGACCACGGCGACCCCGGCACCGGTGGCGACCCCGGTAAACAGCCGACGCCGATCGATGGTCCGCAACCGATCCCCCGCCAACATGACGGGCGGCTTCTCCAGCGGCGTCTCCTCCTCGACGGGAGGTTCTTCGACCGGCTCCGTCTCCAGGCGGCGGAAGAGCCGGGTCAGGGTGGACGTTCCGGCCCAGGCGCCCAGCAGCGCGGGCAGCACGTCGACCATGCCCGCGTCGGGGCGGGTGGCCGCGGCCCAGGCGCCGATCGCGCCGAAGACCAGCAGGGCGAGCCGGCCGTAACCTACACGTACACGGGCGAGGATGCCGAAACCGGCGGCGAGCAGGGCGATGACGACGAAGATGCCGCCCAGGAGGACGATCTTGTCGTTCTCGCCGAACGTCGCGATGGCCCAGTCTTTGAGCCAGGCGGGTGTCAGGTCGACGGCGGCGTCGCCGACCGCGACGACGGGTGAGGAGTCGCCGCCGAGGACCCCCGCCACCAGTTGCCCGGTTCCGAGCGCGACGGCGGCGGCGGTCAGTCCGGCGAGTGCCGCGGCCCATGCGGGCGCGGTGGTGCGAGCTGTCACATCAGCGATCCTACGAACGCCCTGGTGATGTGGCAGCCCCAACTTCTTACGAAGTGATGAGCACCTCGGCGAGGACCGGGACCATGCCCCGCATCGAGATCCCACGATGCGAGATGGCGTCCTTCTCGGCGGCGGACATCTCGGCGGTCGTGCGGGTCTCGCCGTCGGCGACGAAGATGGGGTCGTAGCCGAAACCCATCGTGCCCCGGGGCGCCCTGATCACGTGGCCGTGCATGACGCCCTCGACCACGCGCTCCTCGCCCGTCGGCAGGGCGAGCGCGGCCACGCAGGCGAAGTGGGCCTGGCGGCGGTCGTCGGGGACGTCGTTGATCTGGGCCAGCAGCAGGTCGAGGTTGGCCTTGTCGTCGCCGTGGCCGCCCGACCAGCGGGCCGAGAAGATGCCCGGCATGCCGTTGAGGGCGTCGACGCAGAGGCCCGAGTCGTCGGCGATGCAGGGCAGGCCGCTCTGCCGGGCCACGGTGTGGGCCTTGAGCAGGGCGTTCTCGGCGAAGGTGAGGCCGGTCTCGGCGACGTCGCCGATCTCGGGGAAGGATTCGAGCCCGACGAGCTCGATCGGCAGCGCGGCCTCTTCGAGGATGCGGCGCAGCTCGACGATCTTGCCCTGGTTGCGGGTGGCGAGGAGGAGCCTGCTCATGCGAGGGCGGCCTTCTGGAGGTCGGTCAGCTCGATGCAGCCGAGCGTGGCCAGGTCGAGCAGTTCGTTGAGGACGGCGCGGTCGAACGGCGCGCCCTCGGCGGTGCCCTGCACCTCGACGAAGGCGCCCTTGCCGGTCATCACGACGTTCATGTCGGTCTCGGCCTTGACGTCTTCGACGTAGCAGAGGTCGAGCAGCGGGGTGGTGCCGACGATGCCGACCGAGACGGCCGCGACCGAGTCGACCAGCGGGTCTCCCGGGCACATGCGCTTCTTGCGCATCCAGGCCACCGCGTCGGCCAGCGCGACGTAGGCGCCGGTGATCGCGGCGGTGCGGGTGCCGCCGTCGGCCTGCAGGACGTCGCAGTCGAGCACGATCGAGTTCTCGCCGAGGGCCTTGTAGTCGACGCAGGCCCGCAGGGACCGGCCGATCAGGCGGGAGATCTCGTGGGTGCGGCCGCCGATCTTGCCGCGCACCGACTCGCGCTCACCACGCGTGTTGGTGGCGCGCGGGAGCATCGAGTATTCGGCGGTGACCCAGCCGAGGCCGCTGCCCTTGCGCCAGCGCGGCACCCCCGACTCGACGGAGGCGGCGCACAGGACCTTCGTGCCGCCGAATTCGACCAGGACCGACCCTTCTGCGTGGGTCAGCCAGTTCCGCGTGATCGTCACCGGCCGGAGCTGGTCGGGCGTACGTCCATCAGTGCGAGCCATGGGCTTCACCCTAGGTCATAGACCGCACCGGATCGGGCCAACTCGATCTCGCCCGAGTAGCCTCCCCGGTCGGCGTCGGCGCGTACGCGCTGCTCGTCGTGCCAGGGGACCAGGTGGGTGAGAACGAGCTTCCCCGCACCGGCCTTGGCGGCGTGCTCGGCCGCCTGGCGGCCCGACAGGTGCAGGCCCGGCGGGTTGCCGGGTTCGTCGAGGAACGAGGCCTCGCAGAGCAGCAGGTCGGTGTCGCCGGCCAGGCCGATGAGCTCGTCGCACTCGGCGGTGTCGGCCGAGTAGGTGACCGACGCGCCGTTGTGGGCGACGCGGAAGCCATAGGTCTCGACGGGGTGGTTCATCAGGGCGGTGGTGACCTGGAAGGGGCCGACCTCGAACGTGCCCGGCGCGAGCTCGGTGAAGTCGAAGGCGGTCTCCATCTTGGGCTCCTGCGGCATGCCGTAGGCGGCGTCGAGCCTGGCGGAGGCCATGGAGGGGGCGTACACGGGAATCCGGGGGTAGGGCGCGCCGGGGCCGTAGTTGCGGACGACGTGATAGCTGCACATGTCGAGGCAGTGGTCGGCGTGGAGGTGCGACAGGCAGATCGCGTCGACGTCGAACGGGCTGATGTGACGCTGGAGCGCCCCCAGGGAGCCGTTGCCGAAGTCGACGAGCATCCGGAAGCCCTCGGCTTCGTACAGGTAGCAGGACGACGGGCTGGCCGGACCGGGGAAGCTGCCCGAGCAGCCGACTATGGTCAGTTTCATACCGTTTCTCCGAATGCGGGTGCGGCCATCTCGACGGCCTGGAGCTCCGGTCCGAGGAAGCGCCGTCCGAGGGTCTCGAACAGCAGCGTGTCTCCGGTGGTGCCGAACCGGTGGGCGGGCACGCCCGAGGCGCGCACCAAGCCCCGGTCGCGCAGCACCCGGAAGACGTCTTTGGCGGTCTCCTCGGCGCTCGACACGAGCGTGACGCCGTCTCCGGCGACGTAGGAGATCGCGCCGAGCAGCAGCGGATAGTGGGTGCAGCCGAGGATCAGGGTGTCGCACCCGGCGTCGAGGATCGGGGTCAGGTATTCGCGCACCGCCTCGATGACGGCCTCGCTCTCGGTCTCGCCGCGTTCGACGAAGTCGACCAGGCGCGGCGCCGCGACCCCGAACAGCTCGACGTGGGGCGCGGCGGCGAAGGCGTCTTGATAGGCCATCGAGGCGATGGTGGCCTGGGTGCCGATCACCCCGACCCTCCCGTTGCGGGTCGCCGAGGCGGCCCGGCGGGTGGCCGGCTGGATGACCTCGACGACCGGCACCCGGTAGCGCTCGCGCGCGTCGCGCAGCACCGCCGCGCTGGCCGTGTTGCACGCGATCACGAGCATCTTGACGTCGTGGGACACCAGATGGTCGAGCAGTTCGAGGGCGTAGGACCGCACCTCGGCGATGCGCTTGGGGCCGTACGGCTGACGCGCCGTGTCGGCGACGTAGAAGACCGGCTCGTTGGGCAACTGGTCGATGATCGCTCGGGCTACGGTCAGCCCCCCGAAACCGCTGTCGAAGATCCCGATGGACCCCTGACCATAACTCTCCACCACGGGGTCAGCTTATGACCGATCATGCGGCACGTCCCCGTGACACCGAGCACACTCGGCGAGGCGCCTCAGCCGCGTCCCACCCTCGCGAGCTGCCGCGACTGTGCCACGAGGCGTCCGGTGGAGTCCCAGACCTCGGCCTCCTCGTCGAACCAGCCGTCGCTGATCAGGCGCCCTGAGGCAAGGACGGTCAGCCAGCCGGGGGCGGGCAGCGCGCGCAGCTGCCACGTCAGTTCGACCGTCGGGGCCCAGCCGCGCTGCCCCTGGCTGAACACCACCGGCGGCAGCGCGTCGACCGCCAGCGCCAGCACGTACGGGTCGGGCTCCTGGCCGTGCCGCAGCCGGAAGTAGGCGCGCGACTCGGGGCGGCCGGTCGGCTCGCCGGTCAGCCAGCCGACCGTGGGCGGGTCGAAGAGGAGCTCCATCTGGCCGTTCAGCGTCATGTTCGACTCGGGCTTGGGCTCGGGCAGCGGCAGGCACTCCTCGGGCGGCGGCATCTTGATCGACGGGCCGCTCGCGTAGACGGGCTCGGCCAGCGGGTCGAGGGTCGCGGTGGTGACCAATGTCTCAAGGATCGGTCCGTCATCCGCGACGAGCGAGGCCCGGCTGATCGTGGTCGTCTTCCCGGTCTTCACCTGCTCCACCCGCACCCGCGCCGGGCCCGGACGGCCCGCTCTCAGGAACTGGGCGCTGGTGGAGACCGGATGCTCGTGCGGTGAGGTGTCGACCGCCGCCCGCAGCAGCACGGCCATCAGGTATCCGCCGTTCAGCGGGCCGCCGATCGCGTAGCCCTCGTCGAGGCACACGTCGTAGACGCCCTCGCCGGCCCGGACCGCCCGGGTCGCCTCCCCGAAACCGCTCAACACACCCTCCCGAATGTTGTTCTGGAACACTGTATCTTGACCGTGCCATAGCCGTCCGTACAGGGAGATCCGGGCATTCACCGGCCATGACGGGACGGGAACTGATCGGCCAGTGCGTATGGGACGTCCGCGGGGTGTGGGTCGGCCACGTGGTGGACGTGCGCATGATCACCGGCAACCGGAACCCGTTCAAGCGAGGCACCGAGCCCGAGACCGCCGGGCTGGTCGTGTCGGCCACCCGCGCCCAGTTCCTGCTGGGCGTCCACCGCGACGCCAGCGGCCGGGTCAACGGAACGCTCCAGCAGCTCACACGGGTCCTGTACGCCCGCAGCCTGATCGTCCCGTGGGACCTGGTCGAAACCAGCGATACCGGTGAAGTTCACCTCAAAGAGCCACGAGAGGTACTTAAGCGCCAATAGTCAAGAAGGCTGCAAGTGGTTCGCTACCGGCACGGCATACTTTCAAACTCGTCAGAGATCACCCCACTTTGCGAGTTGACCCCATGCCTGCCGAGAACCCCCCTGGTTTCCCGTTCGACACCAACGGAGACCCGGACCGGACCATCAACTACCGCACGCCGCAGCCCCAGCCGCAGCCGCACGTAGATCAACCCACCCGGATGGACTTCGGCGGCACCCAGCAGATGTTCACTCCCCCACCGCAGCAGGGCCAGTGGCGCCAGCCTGAGGAGCTCGGCTACGACCTGCCCCCCGTGGTGCACGCGCCGGTCGAGAAGCGCGGCCCCAAGGGCGTCATCATCGCCGCGATCGTCGCGGTGGTCGTCGCCCTCGTCGGCGGCGGCGGAGTGTGGGCCTTCTCCACTCTGAGCGGTGGCGGCGCGCAGCCCTCCGAGGCGCTCCCGGCCGGGGCCCTCGCCTACGCGCGGATCGACCTCGACCCGGCCGCCAACCAGAAGCTGGCGCTGTTCAACATCGCCCGCAAGTTCACCGTCACCAAGGACGCCTTCTCCGGTGACGACCCGCGCGAGGCCTTCTTCAAGGCCATCTCGACGGACAACGAGAACTTCAAGAACATCGACTACGCCGCCGACATCGAGCCCTGGCTCGGCGACCGCATCGGCTTCGCGGTCATGCCCGGCAAGGACGCCTCCCAGCCCGGCCTCGCCCTCGCGATCCAGGTGAAGGACGCCAACGCGGCCCGCGCCGGAATCGCCAAGCTCGACGCGGGGTCGTCCACCAAGACCGGCGTCGCCATCCGCGGCGACTACGCCATCGTCTCGGCCACCCAGGCGGAGGCCGACAAGTACGCCACCGGCCCCACCCTGGCCGAGTCGGCCAACTTCACCAACGACATGGACGCCCTCGGTGAGCCCGGCGTGCTGTCGGTCTGGGCCGACCTGGCCGGGATCGCCAAGCTCGGCGGCGCGGCCAGCGCGACCAGCCAGGCGGCGCTCGCCCAGATCGGCAACGGCCGCTTCGCCGGCGCGCTGCGCTTCGACGGCTCCTACGTCGAACTGGCCGGCATCACCCGCGGCATCGACAGCAAGGTCTCCGACGCCAAGGCCGTGAACATCGGCGACCTGCCCGACACCACCGCCGGCGCCATTGCGATCTCCGGCATCGGCCAGGCGCTGAAGGCGCAGTGGGACACCGTGACCGAGAGCGCCGACGCCGCCGGACAGGGCGCCTTCAGCCAGTTCGTCACCCAGGCCCAGCAGCAGTTCGGCCTGTCCATCCCCGACGACCTGGTCACGCTCCTGGGCGACGGCCTCACCGTCGCGGTCGACTCCGAGGGCCTGGACGCCGACCTGCCCAACGTCGGAGCCGTGCTCGCCACCGACCCGGCCAAGGCCGGGGCGATCCTGGCCAAGATCGAGCAGGGCCTGGCCGCCAGCGGCCAGCAGTTCCAGCTCGCCAAGGCCCCCGGCGACGGCAAGCTCGTCATCGCCACCAACCAGGACTACGCCGCCAAGCTCGCCGCCTCGGGCGCCCTGAAGGACGACGAGACCTTCCGGACCGCCGTCCCGAACGCCGACTCGGCCACGTTCGCCGCCTTCGTCGACCTCGACAAGGTCGAGAACCTGTACCTCCAGGGCATGTCCGACCAGGACAAGGCGAACCTCCAGGCGCTGTCGGCCGTCGGTCTCAGCGGCGGCTACCAGGGGAGTGAGGGCAACTTCTCTCTCCGCGTGCTGTTCAATTAGAAACAGGAAGGGCCCCGCCTCAACTCTCAGGGAGGCGGGGCCCTTCTCTTTTTGGTGTTCCTAAGCCCAGAGCTGCCCGTCGAGACGGTCTTCCGCCTCGTCGAGGGTGCCCTCGTAGGCGCCGGTCGACAGGTACTTCCAGCCGCCGTCGGCGACCACGAACACGATGTCGGCCCGCTCACCGTCTTGGACGGCCTTGCGGGCCATGCCGATGGCGGCGTGCAGCGCGCAGCCGGTGGAGATGCCGGCGAAGATGCCCTCGGAGGCCAGCAGCTCACGCGTCCTGCGCAGGGCGTCGGCCGAGGTGACCGAGTAGCGGGTGGTCAGCACCGACTCGTCGTAGATCTCCGGGATGAAGCCCTCGTCGACGTTGCGCAGGCCGTAGACGAGCTCGCCGTAGCGGGGCTCGGCGGCCACGATCTTCACGTCGGGCTTCTGCTCGCGCAGGTAGCGCCCGACGCCCATGAGGGTGCCGGTGGTGCCCAGGCCCGCGACGAAATGGGTGACCGTCGGGAGATCGTCCAAGATCTCGGGGCCGGTCGACTCGTAGTGGGACTGCCAGTTGGCGGGGTTGCCGTACTGGTAGAGCATGATCCAGTCGGGGTGTTCCGCGGCCAGGCCCTTGGCCACCCGGACCGCCTCGTTGGAGCCGCCCGCGGCCGGAGACGAGATGATCTCGGCGCCGTACATGCGCAGGAGCTGGCGGCGCTCCTCGGAGGTGTTCTCGGGCATGACGCAGATCAGCTTGTAGCCCTTGAGCCGGGCCGACATCGCCAGCGAGATGCCGGTGTTGCCGGAGGTCGGTTCGAGGATCGTGCAGCCGGGGGTGAGCAGCCCGTCCTTCTCGGCTTGCTCGATCATCCACAGGGCGGGCCGGTCTTTGATCGAGCCGGTCGGGTTGCGGTCTTCGAGCTTGGCCCAGATCCGCACGTCGGGCGACGGTGAGAGCCGGGGCAGCCCGACGAGCGGGGTGCGGCCGACCGACTCGATCAGCGAGTCGAAGCGCATCGGTGATCAGCCACCGGCGACGGCGGGCAGCACGGTGACCGTGTCGCCGTCGGAGATCGGGGTGCCGAGACCGCCGAGGAACCGGACGTCCTCGTCGTTGAGGTAGATGTTGACGAACCGGCGCAGCTTGCCGTCGTCGACGATCCGGGCCTTGATCCCCGGGTGGCGCGCCTCCAGGTCACCGATCAGCTCTTCGAGCGTGGCGCCGGACGCGTCGACGGCCTTGGCGCCGTCGGTGTAGGTGCGCAGGATGGTCGGGATGCGGACCTCGATGGCCATGTCTCGTTCTCTCTCTTCGTTTGGAAAAGGTCTGTGGTGTACGGGGAAATGTGAACGATCAATGACAGTCGTAGACCACGACAGAACGAGAGTGCGCGAAGAGGCACGGTTGCACGCCCAGGGACATGTCACCCATTTTAAACGCCAGGTTCCAAGATCTTGACTTCCTCCTCCTCGATCACCCCGTCGACGATCCGGTAGGACCGGAACTGGGTGAGCGCGGTGGAGTAGAGCACGTAGTGGGCGAACGGCTCGGAGGCGTAGGAAACGTCGGTGCGCGAGGGGTAGGCCTCGGTGGCGGTGTGGGAGTGGTAGATCACGACGGGCTCTTCGTCGTTGTCGTCCATCTCACGCCAGACGCGGAACTGCTCCATCGAGTCGAAGCGGTAGAAGGTGGGCGACCGCTCGGCGTTCTCCATCGGGACGAAACGCTCGGGCACCCCGTTCCGTCCGGCGACGACGCCGCACGCCTCGTCGGGATGGTCTGCCGTGGCATGGGCGATGATCTGGTCGACCAGCTCGCGGGAGATCGTCAGCATGCCGCGAACCTACCAAAGGGCCTGAACGAGGGTGTCCTGCAGGTAGGTCAGCCAGTCGTAGGTGACGAAGGCGGGGTAGCGGGGGTCGTCGTCGCCCATGTCGGCGATCTCCTGGTGCATCTCCTCGGTGATCTCCAGTCGTACACCCAAGACCAGCCTGAGGTCGTTGAGGGCGCGCAGCCACGACTGGGCCTGCTCGGTGGTCAGCACGACCCGGCCCCCGGCGGCGGTCTCGATCAAGGTGATCGCGTCGGTGCGCTTGGCGTCGCGGAGATCGCCCTCGGTGTAGCGGCGGAACTCGGTCGAGGCGGCGTCGTCGTCGGCGTAGGCCGAGGGGAACAGCCGGGCCAGCACCGGATCGGTCGGCTCGGTGGCCGGGCCGATGCGCAGCGCGCGCTCCAGCGGGTCGTCGCCCGTCTCCCCCGGCTCGACCACGTCGAGCACCATCGAGGCCACCAGCGACCGGAGCACGTTGGCCTCGGCCGGGTCGAGGGTGACCGCCACGCCCTCGTGCGTCGCCTTGAAACCGCGGCCCATCAGCCGTCCTTCTGCAGTGTGGCCCAGAGGCCGTAGGAGTGGAGGGTCTGGACGTCGCGCTCCATCTCCTCCCGGGTGCCGCTGGACACGACGGCCCTGCCCTTCTGGTGGACGTCGAGCATGAGCTTCTCGGCCTTCTCCCGCGCGTAGCCGAAGACGCTCTGGAAGACATAGGTCACATAGGACATGAGGTTGACCGGGTCGTTCCAGACAATGGTCACCCACGGCAAATCTGGGCGAACGTCG
The DNA here is from genome assembly GCF_054661255.1 of Herbidospora sp. RD11066. Taxonomy (NCBI): domain Bacteria; kingdom Bacillati; phylum Actinomycetota; class Actinomycetes; order Streptosporangiales; family Streptosporangiaceae; genus Herbidospora; species Herbidospora sp. RD11066. The sequence goes on along the minus strand of NZ_BAAGDO010000004.1, from coordinate 591,869 downwards.
GCTATCGGACGCTCGACCTCACTCGGAGCGGTGCTACCCACATCCCCAATCCTGCCTCACCACGGTCGTACTCTCGACTCGTGCAAACGTCCATGAGCTCGGCCTTGCTAACAGACATGTATGAGTTGACCATGTTGCGGGCGGCGCTGTCCGGCGGCACCGCCCATCGTCGCGCGGTGTTCGAGGTCTTCGCCCGCCGTCTTCCCGCAGGCCGCCGCTACGGTGTCGTCGCAGGTACGGATCGGGTCCTTTCCGCCATAGAGAATTTCCGCTTCGGTGAGCCGGAGCTGGAGTTCCTGGAGCGCGTCGTCGACCCGCCGACCCTGGCCTTCCTCGCCGACTTCCGCTTTACCGGCGATGTGTACGGCTACCGCGAGGGTGAGACCTACTACCCCGGCTCCCCGATCATGGTCGTCGAGGGCACCTTCGCCGAGGCGGTGGTCCTGGAGACGGTCATCCTGTCGATCCTCAACCACGACTGCGCGATCGCCTCGGCCGCCTCCCGCATGGCCCGCTCGGCAGGGGGGCGCCCCCTGATCGAGATGGGCTCCCGCCGCACCCACGAACGCGCCGCCGTCGCCGCCGCCCGCGCCGCGTACCTGTGCGGCTTCGCGACGACGTCGAACCTGCAGGCCGGTCTCGAGTACGGCATCCCCACGGCCGGCACCAGCGCCCACGCCTTCACGCTGCTCCACGACTCGGAGGAGGAGGCGTTCCGCGCCCAGATCGACTCCCTCGGGCCGTCGACGACGCTGCTGGTGGACACCTATTCCGTCCCCGAGGCGGTCCGCACGGCCGTGAAACTGGCCGGAGGCGACCTGGGCGCGATCCGCATCGACTCGGGCGACCTGGGCGTCGTCGCCGTCGAGGTGCGGGCGCAGCTCGACTCCCTGGGCGCCGACCGCACCCGCATCGTGGTCACCGGCGACCTCGACGAATACGCCATCGCCGCGCTGGCCGTGGCCCCCGTCGACGGTTACGGCGTCGGCACCAAGCTCGTGACGGGCTCGGGCGCGCCGACGGCCAACCTGGTCTACAAGCTGGTCGACCGGGAGGACTCCTCGGGCGCGATGAAGCCGGTCGCCAAGACCTCGGTGGGCAAGCCGAGCAAGGGCGGCCGGAAGTGGGCCTACCGCTCACTCGCCGACGGCGTGGCGGTCGGCGAGATCATCTCCACCCACCCCGACGACACGCTGGGCCGGCCTCTGCTGGCCGCGCTGGTCCGCGACGGAGAGATCGTCGGCCGCGAGCCCCTCTCCGAAGCTCGGGCCCGGCATCACGAGTCGATGCTCGAATTGCCGCAAATCGCCCACAGCCTCTCCCCTGGAGACCCTGCTGTGCCTAGTATTTTCTCCTGATCGCGGGGGAGCGGCGCATGAGGACGACGCCGGTCTCCCGCGATCTTCTAGATTGGACGCCATGACCACCGCGCTTGTGATCGTCGACGTGCAGAACGACTTCTGCGAGGGCGGCAGCCTGGCCGTGACCGGCGGCGCGGGTGTGGCCGCGGCCATCAGCGTGCACGTCGCGCGCGGCGACTACGACCACATCGTGGCGACCCGCGACTACCACGTCGACCCGGGAAGCCACTTCTCCCTCGACCCCGACTTCATGACGACCTGGCCCGCCCACTGCGTCGTGGGGACGTCGGGCTCCGACTTCCACGAGAACCTCGACACCGAGCCGATCCAGGAGATCTTCAGCAAGGGCGCCCACACGGGGGCCTACAGCGGTTTCGAGGGACATTCGTCCGACGGGGTGGCCCTGGCGGTGTGGCTCCGGGAACGCGGCGTCGACCGAGTGGACGTGGTGGGGATCGCGACCGACCACTGCGTACGCGCGACGGCGATCGACGCCCGGTCCCAGGGCTTCTCGGTGCGAGTACTGCTCGACCTGACGGCCGGAGTCCTTCCGGTCACGACGGAAGTGGCGCTGACGGAGATGGCGGCGGCGGGCGTCGAACTGACGGGCCGCCCGATCGTGGCCGACGACCCGGAAGAGTGAACCCCGCCACTCACCTGGTGAGCCGGCCCACACCCAGGGGACATCTCACCTCTGCGAAGCCATCCGGGAGCCCGCCAACGCGCACAAGATGCCGCCACCCTCGCCCTCCGGGTGACCATCAGAGCCTCGGACCTCCGTCAGGCCTGCCTGAAATTTCGGCATATCGACACACCATTGGCGTGCACTGAACGCCGGCCAGTGGGGTTTTCCCGTCCGGGTTGCCATTGCCGAACGTAGGGATACGCTTACCTAGCGTCATATCGTCTAGGTCGGCGGCTGGTCATGTTTGCTCTTGTTCTTGGTGTGTCGTGGTTGGTGCTGACTCCTGTCTGCGTCTGGCTGCTGTTCGGGATCGGTCAGCCGCTTCGTAACCGCCTCGGGGCCGTTGCGACTCTGCTGGCCCTCGAAGGGTCGACGATCTTCATGGCCACCGGCGAGCACCAGCCGGAACCGCCGCCCGTGGCGGCGCTGCTGCCGCCGAGCCCCGTCCCGTCGCCGACGGCGGTGGCCTGCCCGGTGCGGCTCCCCCATCCTGATGAGGTGCGCCTCTCCCGCACCCACGTGACCATCCTCTGGCCCGCCGTCATCGGCGAGTGCGACACGGCGGCCGTGGTCCTGGGCGAGAAGGGGCACCGGCTGCGGGTGTGGGTGCACGAGGGGGCTCTGGTGGGCAACCATCGGGCGTCGGTCGTGCCGGTCAACATCGACGGTCGAACCGCGTTCGTCGACGTCGCCCACAAACTGGGCAGACAGCATTGGGTCGCGGTCGACGGGCGCAGCGGGAAACGCATCCCGACGATCACCCACGGCTGACTCCCCCGATCCGGGAAAGGCGGCCACCACGTGAACGTGACGATGGTGAGCGCCCCTGCGCGGACCGACCGCGTGAACGAGGACTTCACCGGCGCCATCCCGGCGGCCGCAGTGCTGATCGACGGCGCCGGGATACCCGGCGCCGAATCGACCTGTCGTCACGGGGTGGCCTGGTATGCCCGCCGTCTGGGCGGCACCCTCCTCGGCCTGTTGTCGCTGCCGCAGAGCCTCCCGGGGATCCTCGCCGAGGCCATCACACAGGTGACGGACGCCCACCGGGACACGTGCGACGTGACCAATCCGATCAGCCCATCGGCGGCGGTGGCCATCCTGCGCGTGTCCGGCGACCACCTCGACCACCTGGTTCTCGGCGACGCGCTCGTGCTCCTCGACCGCACCGGCGCCCCGCCGCTCGTCAGCACCGATCCCCGCGAAGTGACCGTCAGCCGGACGTACGAACCCCTGCTGGAGGCCACCACCCCGGGCGGCGACGAACACCACCGGATCCTCCACGCCCTACGTGCAAACCGAAATCGCACGGGCGGCTTCTGGGTGGCCAAAGACGACCCCCGTGCGGCCGAAGAGGCGATCACCGGCCGCTACCCGGTCGCCGACCTGTCCGCCGCCGCCCTGCTGAGCAACGGAGCCGGCCGGATCGTCGACCGCTTCGACCTCACCGACTGGCCGGGAGTCCTGGCGGCCCTGGCGTCAAATGGCCCTGGCGACATCATCGACCGAGTCCGGCAGGCAGAGGCTCATCACTCGATACGCCCGGACGACGCCACGATCGCCTACTGCACCAACTTCAGCACCCACCAACAGGCCCTGTAGGAACTCAGAGCGCCGGGCAACTCGGTGTCTCCGTGCACCGCCAACCCAGGTGGAGACACCTACGCGAAGTGTGGCAAGGCGCATCCCGACAGGGTGCTCAGAGCGACCAATGAAACGGGCCATACATCGCTCGGCGTGTGCAATGCCACTTAGAGCTCCTAACAAAATGAAGCCAGCTGAACCCGGCGCCGACGCGGCGAGATGCATCACCTGCATCGGCGGCACTCGGCAACGGCGCGTTGTCCGGCACCAGAGTCATTCTGTTGGGACCTCTTAGAGCTCCTAACAAAATGAAGCAGGCTGAATCCGGCGCCGGTGCGGCGAGATGCGTCACCTGCATAGTCGGCGCTCGGCAACGACGAGTTGCCGGGCACCGAGGTCATTGCGTTAGGGCCTCTTAGGCCGAACCAGAAGGCACTTCATCTCATCAGGGGCGCTGGCAAGGCCGTGACTCCCATGGTGCATACGACACATCACCCGGCTCACGGCGCCGGGCGGTGGTATTCGACCTGGTCGACGAACCTACCTTCGCCGAAGTCGTATCGGCGGCTCGCGCCCGACTCCTCGAACCCCGCCTTGCGGTAGAAGCGGCGCGACTGCGGGGTGTCGCGCAACGTCCACAGGTGGGCGGATGCAAAGCCGTCGTCGGCCATCCGGGACACCGTCGCGGCCATCAACGCGGCCGCGATGCCGGTGCCCCAGCTCGCCGGGTGTCCGTAGAAGCCCCAGACCTCTCCCCACCCCGGCCGGTCCCTCGACGGGCCGAACCGGGAGAAGGCCCGCGGGCGCCCCTCATGGCACGCCACCAGGACGCTGTCGACGCCCTCGGCCACGATCGCGTGCCACTGGCCCCGCCGGCGTGCGACGGCCCTCTCGAAGAACTCGGCGTCGAAGAAAGGCCGGTAGGCCACCAGCCACGCCTCCGCGTGGATCTCGCCCAGCGCCTCGGCGTCTTCCGGCCGGGCCACGGCGATCTCGAAGGTCATTTACGGGCGGCCGCCCACTTCCGGATCATCGCGATGCGTTCGCGGATCTGATCGGCCGTCGCCTGCGCGATGGCCGGGCCCCCACACGAACGCCGCAGCTCGGCGTGGATGACCCCGTGGGGCTGACCGGTGCGGTGGTTCCACGCGCCGACCAGGCCGTTGAGCTCCTTGCGGAGTTCGGCGATCAGCTCGTGAGGCGCGAGCCCGACCGGCTCGGCCGGTTTGGGCTGTTTCTTCTTCGCCGCCTGCTGGTCGGCCTGGCGCTTGCGCAGCAACGACGCCACCTGCTCGGGCTCCAGGAGACCGGGAAGGCCGAGGAAGTCTTCTTCTTCGGGGGATCCGGCGGCGGCGGCCGTACCGAACTCACCGCCGTCGTAGAGAACGCGGTCGAAGGTGGCGGACGCCTCGAGGGTCTGGAAGGGGAGTTCGTCGCCGAGGGCGTCGGGCTGCTTCTGCTCGCGCTGGGCCTGCTCCAGGAGCAGGTCGTCGAGGCCGTCTTCGTCGCGCTTGCGGTTGAGGACGTGGTCGCGCTCGGCCTCCATCTCGGCGGCGAACGTGAGAAGAAGGGGCACCGACGGGACGAACACCGACGCCGTCTCACCCCTCTTCCGCATACGCACGAAACGGCCGATCGCCTGGGCGAAGAACAGCGGGGTCGAGATCGACGTGGCGTAGATGCCGACGGCCAGGCGCGGGATGTCGACGCCCTCGGACACCATGCGGACGGCGACCAGCCACCGCTGCTGCGACGCCCCGAACTCCTTGATCTTGGAAGAGGCGCCCGGGTCGTCGGACAGCACGACCGTGGCGCCCTCGCCCGTCACCGCGCGCAGGTGTTTGGCGTAGGCGCGGGCCGCCTCGTGGTCGGTGGCGATGATGAGGCCGCCCGCGTCGGGCATGCCGCGGCGGACCTCGGTCAGGCGGCGGTCGGCGGCCTGGATGACCTGGCGGATCCAGTCGCCCTTCGGGTCGAGGGCTGCCCGCCAGGCCTGGCCGAGCTGGTCTTTGGTCAGCGGGGTGCCGAGGGTGGCGGTGATCTCGTCGCCGGCGCGGGTGCGCCACTTCATCTCGCCGCTGTAGGCCAGGAAGATGACCGGGCGGACGACGCCGTCGGCGAGCGCGGGGCCGTAGCCGTAGCTGTAGTCGGAGACGCTGCGCAGCGCGCCCTCGGCGTCTTCGGTGTAGCCGACGAACGGGATCGGGTTGTCGTCGGAGCGGAACGGGGTTCCGGTGAGCTGGAGCCTGCGGGTGGCGGGCTCGAACGCCTCGCGCACGCCGTCGCCCCACGACTTGGCGTCGCCCGCGTGGTGGATCTCGTCGAAGATGACGAGCGTCTTGCGGGCCTCGGTGCGGGCGCGGTGGAGCGCGGGGTGCATCGCGACCTGGGCGTAGGTGATCGCGACGCCCGTGTAGTCGCGGGAGGTGGCGCCCTGGCTGTTCTTGAACTCGGGGTCGATGCCGATGCCGACCTTGCCCGCGGCGTCGGCCCACTGGCGCTTCAGGTGTTCGGTCGGCGTGACGATCGTGATGGCCTTGATGACGCCCCGCGAGAGCAGCTCGCTGGCGATGCGCAGCGCGTAGGTGGTCTTGCCGGCGCCCGGCGTCGCGACCGTCAGGAAGTCGCGTGGCTCGCGGGTGAAGTAGAGGTCGAACGCCTCCTGCTGCCACGCGCGCAACTTCGGGGCGGTGCCCCACGCCGCGCGGTCGGGATAGGACGGCGACAGGTGGGACGCGGCCGACGTGCTCACGCGCGCCTCCCGCCGGTCACTTGGACATTGCCGTATCTATCGGTTCCCCTCACGTGGCCTCAGACTAGTCTGACCGACCGACAAGACGTGCCGAGGCCGCGAGATCCTCGCCATCGTGCCTGGTAAGTGCTATCGCGCGCCCGCCATGATCGTGTCTATCTCGCGCCGCGAGGCCGGGTCGTCGGGGTGCGCGAGGCCGAGCAGGACCACACTCCGGCCCTCGGGCGCGGTCAGCACGGTGACCCGAAGGAAGGCCGGCTGGTTCACCACGTCGCGGTAGACGGCCCTGACGGCGCGGGTGTGGCCGGTGCGGCCGCCGATGGTGACCTTCTCGTCTTCGACGACGTCGACGGTGTCGCCGTGCAGCAGCAGGCGCGAGTAGGTCTCGGCGATCCGTACCGTCGCCGGGCGCGGATCGCCCGCGTCGAACTTCTCCCCCGGCCTGGCCATCACGATCGCCCGGTCGCCGCTGCCCGCGACCGACGTGAACCCGGTGACCGGCGCCAGCGGGCCCTCACGCCAACCTGGAGGGAGCGGGTAGCTGAGATCGGCCAGCTCGTCGGCGACCACGACCGTCTCGGGCGGGCTCTCCGGCCGGTTCACGACCAGCAGCACCGCCGCTCCGACGACCGCTCCGGCGGCCAGCGCCGCGAACCCGATGATGAGAAGCCGGCTCAGCCGACGGGAGATCCTGCGGGGTGGTGGGGCGGCGGGGGTGCCGTACCAACGGGCGGAAGGGGGTAGATCGTCCTGCCCCGGATCGGCCTGATCGGTGGGCGGCCAGACCCTCCGCTCGTCCATGCCGCCAAGTCAGTCACGCGGGGGCGCCACCCGTCAATAAAGATCAGCCATTGGGTATCGGCGGAAGAGCTCGAAAATCCTTCTTCCGTTACGGCTCCGCCCACCCCGGCACCGCCCGCCGTCTCCGGACCCCGCCGCATCCTGACGCCGACCGGCCCCGCCCGGTGCGCACCGCAACGACGGGGGTGCTCACTTCGTACACGACCGCTTTAGCCTCGGCCCCGAGGGATGAACAGGGAGGCCGACAGGCCCGTGAGGGGTCTCGGTGGGGCGGTCTGGACCTGGCCGGCCTGGGTGCCGAGGATTCCGGCCGGGCCGCTCGATCGCGTCTGGCCCGCCGTGACGCCGCCACGGTAGGTCACCCACGCCTGGCGCATGCGCAACCCCTGGCCCGCCGTGAACTGGTTCATGCAGCGGTCGTGGGCGTAGTCCATGAAGTTGTGGATCGGGTCCTCGCCCGCCGCCGTGCAGCTGTCGCGCTTCTCGGGGCAGCCCTCGGTCGGGGTGGCCTGGGCGGGGGTGTCGTCGACCGAGTCGCCCGGCTCGGAGCAGCCGTTCTCGAAGGTGTGGACGAGGCCGAGCCAGTGGCCGATCTCGTGGACGCCGGTGAAGCCGAAGTTGAAGTTGCGCAGCGCGCCGCCGGGGAGAGTCCGCCAGTCGATGACGACGCCGTCGTGGCGGGGATTGCCGGAATACCAGTTCGGATAGGTCGCGTAGCCCAGGACCAGTTCGCCGAGCTGGGAGACGTACAGGTTGAGCGTCTCGGAACCCCCCTTGCGCAGGCGCGACTTCATGGGGTCTTCCAGGCCGAGCGGGTTGCGGAACCACTCTTTGTTGTCGGTGCGGGTGATCCCCTGCAGCGCGAACCGCACGCCCGTGTCGACGCCGCCGTAGCGGCCCGCGTAGGCGTGGTTGAGCACGGCGACCTGCTCGCGGACGGCCGCGTCGGGCGCGCCGGTCACGCCGTCGGTGAGCACGTGGATCCACAGCGGCACCGTGACCGTCGCGGGGATCGGCCCTGGGTGGTTGCGCAGGGCCGCGTTCATCTGGGCCAGCTCGGTGGCGCTCAGCGGCCGCGGTTCGGCGCGTCCGGTCGTGCGCGCGGGCGCTGGACAGTCGTGGTCGTGATCGTGGACGGCGCCTTCGGCGGGCGGGGCGACCAGTGAAAGCAGGCATGCCAAAGAGACGGCGAGAACACGCCGGGCCATTCGTTTCCCCCGATGCGACCGGTCCGGACCAGAGTTCGAACGCTAGCCGCATCGGAGTCGATCAAGGGGTAGTGACACCCGTCACTTGTCGTCGCCCGACTCACCCTTGGGGAGACCCTCGTAGATCTCCTTGCATTCGGGGCAGACGGGATACTTCTTCGGGTCGCGGCTGGGCACCCACACCTTGCCGCAGATCGCCCGCACCGGCGCACCCGTGATGTAGCTCTCGGTGACCTTGTTGCGGTCGGCGTAGTGACTGAACCGCTCATGGTCGCCGTCGCCGCCGTGAGACGTGCGTGGGACGACCTCGGTCTTCTGGTCGGGAAGAATTTTCGTACTGCTCACCCACGCGAGTCTACAAACACAGCGGCCCCCGCCCCACCAAGGGACGGGAGCCGCCTGTGGGTTAATCTCAGCCGACGTGGACCGGAGCGCCCTCGGTCTTGCGGCCCGCCCGCACCAGCAGGGCGATGACCGCAGCGAAGACCGCCACGCCCGCGCTGACCACGAAGCCGAGGTGGAGGCCGTCCATGAACGACAGGTGGGTGGCGTTGGTGACCGCGCCCGCGATCTGCTCGGGCAGGCCGGGCGGGACCGTCGCGTAGGAGGCGGCGTCCTTGAGGCCGGCGAGCTGTTCGGGGGTGAGGCCCTGGGCGACGGGGCCGAGGTAGCCCTCGTACACCGAAGAGACCTGCGCGGCGACGATCGCGCCGAGGATCGCGGTGCCCAGCGCGCCGCCGACCTGCATGGCCGACTGCTGGAGGCCGCCCGCGACACCCGAGAGCTCCTCGGGCGCGTTGCCGACGATGATCTCGGTGGCGCCGACGAACACCGGCGACAGGCCGAAGGCCAGCAGCGCGAACGGGATGGCGCTGTCGAGGAACGCCGCCTCGATCGACAGGCGCGACATCAGGAACATCGCCAGAGCGGTGATGAGCATGCCGCCCGAGATCATGACGCGCGGCCCGAGCTTGCCGATCAGCACTCCGGCCAGCGGTGATGCGACGATCATGCCCGCGCTCATCGGCAGCATCCGCAGGCCCGACTCCAGCGGGGACAGCCCGTGGACGCCCTGGAAGAAGAAGGTCAGGAAGAACATCGCGCCGAACATCGAGAACGCCGTGAGGATCATCAGCGTCGTGCCGACCGAGAACGACACGTTGCGGAACAGGCCCAGCGGCAGCAGCGGCTGGGAGACCCGGGTCTGCCACCAGAGGAAGATCGCGAGGAACACGACGGCGGTGCCGAGGGAGACGAGCGTGCCGGTGTCGCCCCAGCCCCACTCGGGGGCCTTGATGATCGCCCAGACCAGCGAGAACATCATGATCGACAGGAACACGACGCCCACCCAGTCGACCTTCGAGAGGAGCGTGGCCTTGCTCTCACGCAGCGCCCACCAGCCGACCCCGAGGGCCACGACGCCGACCGGCACGTTGATGAAGAACACCGACTGCCAGCTGACGTGCTCGACCAGCAGACCGCCGACGATCGGCCCGGCCGCCGACGACAGGCCGATGATGCCACCCCAGGCACCCATCGCCATGTTGAGCCGGTCGCCCGGGAAGGCCATGCGCAGCAGCGCCAGCGCCGCGGGCTGGAGCAGCGCGCCGAACAGGCCCTGGAGCACGCGGAAGGCGATCAGGGGCCCGATCGAGGAGGTGAGACCGATGGCCAGCGAGGTCAGCGCGAAGCCGACGACGCCGATGAGGAACACCCGCTTGTGCCCGAAGATGTCACCGAGCTTGCCGGCGGTGATGAGGAAGACGGCCAGGGCCAGCAGATATCCGCTGGTGACCCACTGGAGGTCGGCGAGCGTGGCCCGGAGCTCGGCCCCGATGACCGGGTTGGCGATGGCGACGACCGTGCCGTCGAGCATCACCATGATCACGCCGAGCGAGACGGCCAGCAGGGTCAGCCATGGCCTGGCCGGCGCCGGATCGCCCTGCGCCTCCTTCGGCAGGGCAGTGGTTTGTGACATAACGGGCTCTCCCCCGGATAGAAAGTCAACGCGACGTAGATTATGTCAGTTCATGACAGATGACAAAGTGTTTTATCCGACATACCCTGACAACTGGCAGCTGATGAACTGTATGTTTCGAGGAGGTGACGGCGATGGGTCTGCGTGAGCGCAAGAAGGCCAAGACGCGCGTCGCGCTCATCGACGCGGCCCTCGACCTGTTCCTGGCGCAGGGCTACGAGACGACGACGATCGACCAGATCGCGGCGGCGGTCGACGTGTCGCCCCGCACGTTCTTCCGCTACTTCGGCTCGAAGGAGGAGGTGGCGCTGGCCCCCGCGGCCGACGCCCAGGACGTATTTCTATCGGAGCTCCACGCCCGTCCCGCGTCCGAGTCCCCCTTTACGGCGCTGGCCCAGGCCATGCGGGGTTCGGTGGAGTTCCTGCGCGAGGGCGAGCCGGAGGACAAGCAGCGCTTCCTGAAGGCCCGGCAGCTGGTGGAGGCGACCCCGACGATCTTCGCGGGCCAGATGCGCCTGATGATGGCCAACGAGCAGCGGATCTTAGAAGAGGTGGCCAGGAGGCGGGGGGTCGACGACCTGCGCAGCCAGTTCGTGACGGCGACCTTCACGAGCACGATCAGGGTCGGCTTCGAGAACTGCACGGTCGAGGAGCTGAGCGACATCGACGAGATGTCTAAGCGCCTGGAGGAGACGTTCACGCTGGTCGAGGAGACGATGGTCCCCAACTGGGACCGCTGAGCCCCTCTGGCGCGGCGGGTTTCCACAGGGAGCGGCCCGGCCTGCCAAGACCGTCGGCCGCCTGGCCGAAGATGGGCTCGACCCAGGGCGGGTGGGTTCGACGTGGGCGGTCAGTTCTGCGATGGGTCGTCGGGGTAGCTGGCGACGAAGGCCAGTTCGCCCGGCTGGCGGCGGAGGACCGTGCGCCACAACGTGCTCGGGTCGGGGTGGAAGGTGTCGCCCGGTTCCGAGTCGACGATGTACCAGGCGCCCTGGGCGATCTCGCCCGAGAGCTGCCCCTGGGTCCAGCCCGCGTAGCCGGCGAAGATCCGCATCTGGGAGATCTCCCCGGCCAGGATCTCGGGCGGTGCGTCGAGGTCGACCGTGCCGAGGCGGGAGACGCCGCGCGGCCCGGTGTGGAGGCGGCGCCAGCCGAGGGGTTCGGCGCCGCTCATGACGACGGCCAGGGCCAATGCACTGTCGGTCTGGACGGGCCCGCCCTCGAAGAGGACCGATGGGCCGGTCACTAGTGGATCCCAGGTGGGGAGGACCGACGTCACGCTGATGTCGCTCGGTCTGTTGATCACCACACCGAGCGTTCCGCCGTCTTCGTCGTGCTCCAGGACGAGGACGACGCTACGCCGGAAGTTCGGGTCGTCGAGCAGTGGCGTCGCCACCAGCAGCCCACCGACGTAGATCGACTCCGCCATACCCTCAATGATGCGGCAGGAAGGCCGATTCGCGCACGTCACCCCACACGGTTACTCTGTGTTACGAAATTGAAGGACATGGGAACTCTCCGTACAGCAAGGATCTTGGTGGAGGGGGACCCGTGGTACAGAGAACGACGGCCGGCAGGGCGTTCGCGCTGCTCGCCACACCGGTGGCGGCGGCGCTGCTGCTGCCCGCGCAGGCGTACGCCGCCCCGCCTCCGCTCCAGGTGAAGTACGGCAAGGTCGACTGCGCCACGGGCGATCTCTTGGTCACCATCGCCAACCAGGGCCCCGACGCCCACGAATACACCCTCTACCGGGGCGACGACCTCATCGCCAAGGGCCGTTCCGGGCCCAACGAGACGACCGAGGAGTCGGTCCGGATCACCCGGAGCGTCCGGCTCAAGGTCCTGGGCAACAACGAGCAGGTCTCCGAACGCTGGATCGACGCCTGCAAGCCGACCACGCGCACGGCCAGCGTCCAGAAGGAGAACGAGCAGGGTCCGGGCGACGTCCACCATGGCCTGTTCGACTTCGGCAAGTGGGGCCAGATCCTCCAGGGCGACCAGAGCGCCCGGGAGGACGGCGGCGAGCGCGGCGACCGCTGGGGCGACCGCGAGAACCACGGGGATCACCATGGAGATCACCACGGCGACCACCACGGCGACCATCACGGAGATCACCACGGCGACCACGGCGGCGGCTGGTGGGACCGCGGGGACGAGAACTGGTGGGACCGCGACGACCACCACCGTCACGGCGACCACCACGGCGGCGGCTGGTGGGGCGACAACGACCACGGCGACCACGGCGGCGGCTGGTGGGGCCGGGGCGAGGAGCACGGCCCCGGCCACGGCTGGGACGGCGACCGCGAGGACGAGGGCATCGGCTGGTGGAACGGCGGCGCCCGCCCCCACGACGAGAACATGCTCCCGTTCACCGGCCCGCCCGCCGACCTCTGGGGCAAGGTGGCCACTGCGGGCGGCCTGGTCATCATGGGCGGCGTCTTCTGGTGGCTGGCCCGCGTCTGGCCCCGCCGCATCTTCCCGGTGACCCCGCGCTCAAGCTGAAGCCGGGGCGACTTCGACCTCACCGATGTCCTGCGCCGCCGAGTACGTGATGCAACTTCGCCGCACCGGCGCCGGGGGCGGCAAGGCTCAAGTCGTGCCCAAAACGAAGCAGCCGACCGTCGAAATCAAGCCATCGGCCACGGCCCGAGTGGTCTGGTCGCTTTCCTGGCAAGCGGAACGGCCCGGCCTGATCATCAGGCCGGGCCGCTCGCATTTCGTACAGGAACTATGCCTCAGTGAAGCCTCGGGCCTTGCCGCCGGCCGATTCCCGGACGGCCGCCGCGACCGCGCCCGCCACATCCGGGTGGAAGACGCTGGGGACGATGTAGTTCGGGCCGAGCTCCTCCGGCGACACGACCGCCGCCAGGGCGCGGGCGGCGGCCAGGAGCATCTCCTGGGTCACGCCGTCGGCCTGGGCGTCGAGGAGGCCGCGGAAGACGCCCGGGAAGGCGAGGACGTTGTTGATCTGGTTGGGGTAGTCGGAGCGGCCGGTCGCCACGACGGCCGCGTGTTCGCGCGCGTCGTCGGGGGAGACCTCGGGCTCGGGGTTGGCCAGGGCGAACACGACCGCGTCGGTGTTCATGGTCGCGATGTCGTCGCCGTTGAGGATGCCGGGGGCGGACACGCCGATGAAGACGTCGGCGCCCTTGACGGCGCCGCGCAGGTCTTCGCTGTAGCCGTCGAAGTTGGTGTGCTCGGCGATCCAGCGGAGCGACTCGTCGAGGTCGTCGCGCCCGGTGTGGACGGCGCCCCGGTAGTCGCACACGATGACGCTCGTCGCCCCGGCCGCCAGCAGCAGCCGCAGGACGGCGGTGCCCGCCGCGCCCGCTCCGGCCAGCGTGATGCGGACCTCGGACAGTTCCTTCTTCACGACCCGCAGGGCGTTGGTCAGCGCGGCGAGGACGACGATCGCCGTGCCGTGCTGGTCGTCGTGGAACACCGGGATGTCGACGAGTTCGCGCAGGCGTCGCTCGATCTCGAAGCAGCGGGGCGCCGAGATGTCTTCGAGGTTGATGCCGCCGAAGCCGGGCGAGATGGCCCGGACGATCTCGACGATCTGGTCGGCGTCCTGGGTGTCGAGGCAGATCGGCCAGGCGTCGATGCCGGCGAACCGCTTGAAGAGGGCGGCCTTGCCCTCCATCACGGGCAGGGCGGCGGCGGGGCCGATGTTGCCCAGGCCCAGGACGGCGGAGCCGTCGGTGACCACGGCCACCGAGTTTCGCTTGATCGTCAGACGCCGGGCGTCTTCGGGGTTGCGGGCGATCGCCATGGAGACCCGGGCCACGCCGGGGGTGTAGGCCATCGAGAGGTCGTCGCGGTTGCGCAGGGGCACCTTCGACTTCATCTCGATCTTGCCGCCGAGGTGCATCAGGAAGGTCCGGTCGGAGACCTTGTGAATCGCCACGCCTTCGACCTCGCCCAGGCGGTCGACGATCGCCTGGGCATGATCGGTGTCGCGCGCGGCGCAGGTCACGTCGATGCGCAGCTTCTCGTGTCCGGCGTTGGTCACGTCGAGGGCGGTGACGATGCCCCCGGCGTTCTCGACCGCGTGAGTGAGCTGGCTCACCGCCTTGCCACCTGCGGGCACTTCCAGACGGACGGTGATCGAATAGGACACGCTGGGCACGGTAGCCACGTCAACCCGCTCCTTTGCGCATTGGGTGTGCGTCCAATCGTGCCACCATCTAGCAGGTGATATGCCCGGTTCAGAAGAGCGCGGAGGCGAGCCCCCGACGCGCCTTGGCCACCGAGGGGTCGTCGGCGGGCAGCGTCTCGAACAGAGAGAGCAGATGGACGCGGGCCTTGTCGCGGTCGTCTCCGGCGGTCTTGCGGATCAGCGCGATGAGCCGGTTGAAGGCCTCGTCGACCTGACCGCCGAGCAGTTCGATGTCGGCGGCCTGGATCTGGAGCGGCACGTCGGCGGGCGACGCGGCGGCGCGGGTCAGCACGTCGGAGGGGTCGAGGTCGAGAGTGCGGCTGAGCAGGCCGACCCCGGCCAGGCCGATCTTGGCCTCCTCGTTGCCGGGCTGGCGGGCCAGCAGGCGCTGGAAGGCCTGGGCGGCGGCGTCGAGGTCGCCGTCTTCGATGGCCATGTCGGCGGCGAGCAGGTCGGGGTCGACGGCCGGTTCCTGCGGGGTCGCCTCGCCCTCGTCTTCGCCGGGCGGGGGCAGCGCGACGCCGAGCTGCTCGAACACCTGGGCGATGGCCTGGCGGAGCTGCGGCTCGGACAGCGGGCCCTCGAACAGCGGCATCAGCTGACCCTGGAAGGCCAGGTAGACCGTGGGGATGGCGCGCATGCGCAGGGCCTGGGCCAGCTCGGGGTTGGCCTCGACGTCGACCCTGGCCAGCAGCCAGGTTCCCTTGGCCTCACCGGCGAGCTTCTCCAGCGCCCGGCTGAACTCCTGCACCTGCGCGGCGCGCGGGACCGTCGCCTCGACGACGATCGGCACCGCCATTGAGCGTTCCACGACCTCGGAGGTGAAGGTCGCGGCGTTGACGTCGATGATCTCCGGTGCCGCACTCTGTGCGGCCGGGTTCTGCGCGGCGGCCTCCCGCCGGGCCTGCGCGTCGAGGGCCTGCTTACGGGCGCCGAGATCGATGGCCCCATAGAGCGATCCTGGTCGAGAGAAGTCCGCTGCCATAAGCCCAATCCTGCCGTATCGGCGAGGGCTCCCACTCCCGACCCCGATCAACCCGTTGAATCCGCTCGGGTCCGCTCATGGGTCTTTCTTCTTCTCCGTTACGGCTCCGCCTACCCCGGCCCCTCTCGCCGCTCCCAGCGGACGCGTGAGCCGGGGCGCTCACCGCCCGCTCAGAGCGGCCGCCGACACGGCTAAAAACGGGGCGGTTCGGTGTAAGTACCCCACTCGTCTCGGAGAACGTCGCAGATCTCGCCAAGAGTGGCTTCCCGGCGCGCGCACTCGATCATGGGCGGGACCATGTTCCCCGTCCCGCGCGCGACCTGGAGGAGTTCGCGAAGCGACTCGTCGACGGCGGCCTGGTCGCGGGAGGCGCGGCGGGCGGAGAGCACCCGGTTCTGCTCCTTCTCGACCTCGTGGCTGATCCGCAGGATCTCCAGTGGCTCCTCGGTGGTGGCGGTGTGGCAGTTGACGCCGACGATCTTCTTCTCGCCCTTTTCGAGTTTCCGCTGGTAGTCGAAGGCCGCCTCGGCGATCTCCGACATGAACCAGCCGTCTTCGATCCCGCGCAGGATGCCGCCGGTCATCGTCCCGTCGGGCCCCATCTGGCGGATCTTGGCGAAGATCGCCTCGGCCTCCTCTTCGAGGCGGTCGGTCAGCGCCTCGACGTACCAGGAGCCGCCCAGCGGGTCGGCCACGTTGACGACCTCGGTCTCCTCCATGATCACCTGCTGGGTGCGCAGCGCGATCTCGGCGGCCTTGGCCGAAGGGAGGGCCAGCACCTCGTCGAGGGCGTTGGTGTGGAGCGACTGGGTGCCGCCGAGCACGGCGGCCAGGGCCTCGATGGCGGTGCGGACGATGTTGTTGTCGGGCTGCTGCGCGGTCAGCGACACCCCGGCCGTCTGGGTGTGGAAGCGCAGCCACTGGGCCTTGGCCGAGGTGGCGCCGTAGACGTCGCGCATCCAGCGGGCCCAGATGCGCCGGGCGGCGCGGAACTTGGCGATCTCCTCGAAGAAGTCGACGTGGGCGTCGAAGAAGAACGACAGACCGCTCGCGAACGCGTCGACGTCGAGCCCCCGGGACAGGCCCAGTTCCACGTAGCCGAAGCCGTCGGCGAGGGTGAACGCCAGTTCCTGCGCGGCCGTCGACCCGGCCTCGCGGATGTGGTAGCCGGAGACCGACAGCGGCTTGTAGGCGGGGATCTCGGCGGCGCAGTACTCCATCAGGTCGCCGATGAGGCGCAGGTGGGGTTCGGGGGCGAACAGCCACTCCTTCTGCGCGATGTACTCCTTGAAGATGTCGGTCTGGAGGGTCCCGTTGAGGGCGCCGACGGGGACGCCCTGGCGTTCGGCCGCCACGACGTACATGCAGAAGATGGGGACGGCCGGGCCGCTGATGGTCATCGACGTCGTGACGTCGCCGAGCGGGATGCCGTCGAAGAGCAGGTCCATGTCGAGGGCGCTGTCGATGGCCACGCCGCAGTGGCCGACCTCGCCGAGGGATCGGGGGTCGTCGGAGTCGCGGCCCATCAGGGTCGGCATGTCGAAGGCGACCGACAGGCCGCCGCCGCCCGCGCCGAGGATCATCTTGTAGCGCTCGTTGGTCTGGGTCGCGTTGCCGAAGCCGGCGAACTGCCGGATCGTCCAGGGGCGGCCCCGGTAGCCGGTGGCGTGCAGGCCGCGGGTGAACGGGAACTCGCCCGGCCAGCCGATGCGCTCGAAGCGCGGATCGTCGGCCGCGGGCCCGTAGACGGGCTCGACCGGGATGCCGGACAGGGTGCGGAATTCGCGGTCGCGCTTGGGCGCGGCGTCGAATCGCGCCTGCCAACGCGAGCGGCCGGCGTTGATCTCGTTCATGTGACCTCCGATCCAGATACTAGGACGTCCTAGTAGTTATGGCCAGAGTCGGATAGATCAACACCGCAATGTCACACATTGGTAGCGAAATTCCACAGACCTATGACAAGCGCCGTCCATCACCAACGATGACTTCCGTCCCAATCTGCCTACAGGGAGGTGGCAGTGAAGCGCACTCTCGTCATCGCGTCCGCCGTGGTGTTAACCGCGGCGGCGCTGACGGCGCCCGCCACGACGGCTCAGGCCCAGGTGCCGACCGTCGCGGCCGACACCAGCAGCGAGTACGTCGTCCTTTACAAGGAGGGCGCCAACCCCGCCGAGGCCCAAAAGGCCGTTCAGGCGGCCGGCGGCTCCATCGTGAAGGTCAACGCCGCCGTGGGTCTCGCCACGGTCAGCACCACCAACGCCGCTTTCGCGACCGCCGTCAAGGCGAGCCCGCTGATCGAGGGGGTCGCCCACAACCGGGTGATCGGCCAAGCCCCTCAGGTCAACGCCCGCGCCAAGGCCTCGCTCAAGAAGGCCATCGAGTCGCGCGCCGTCGAGAAGGAAGGCCGCAACCACGGCGGCCAGATCAACAAGAAGTGGGGCAAGAAGCCCTCCGCCGAGCCGCTCGACGAGGCCCAGTGGGACCTCGACCAGATGCAGGCCAACGAGGCGCACAAGTACGAGATCGGCGACAAGCGGGTCCTCGTCGGCATCCTCGACACCGGCGTCGACGGCACCCACCCCGACATCGCGCCGAACTTCAGCAACCGGCTGAGCCGCAACTTCACCACGGACATCCCGGTCGACGCCAACGGCGACACGATCGACGGCCCGTGTGAGGAAGAGCCCGACCAGTCGTGTGAAGACCCCGCCAACGTCGACGGCGACGGCCACGGCACGCACGTCGCCTCGTCCATCGCCTCGCCGCTGAACAAGCTGGGCGTCGCGGGCGTGGCCCCGAACGTGACGATCGTCAACATCCGGGCCGGCCAGGACTCGGGCTACTTCTTCCTGCAGCCCTCGGTCGACGCGCTCACCTACGCCGGCGACATCGGCGTCGACGTCGTCAACATGAGCTACTACATCGACCCGTGGCTGTTCAACTGCACGAACAACCCGGCCGACTCGCCCGCCGCCCAGGCGGAGCAGGCGACCATCATCAAGGCCACCCAGCGGGCGCTCAACTACGCGCACCGCAAGGGCGTGACCCTGGTGGGCGCCGCCGGCAACGAGGCGATCGACTACACCAAGACCAACGTCGACTCCGGCAGCCCCGACTTCGCCAGCGAGCCGGGCGAGGTCGCCTACGACCGCACGATCCCGCCGAGCTGCATCTCGATGCCCGGCGAGGGCGAGCACGTGATCTCCGTCGCCTCGACGGGCATCAGCAAGCGCAAGTCGTACTACTCGAGCTTCGGCAACGGCTTCATCGACGTCGCCGCCCCCGGTGGCGACACCTACGACACGCCGACCAACACCCGTGACGTCACCAAGGCGACCCTGTCGGCCTACCCCGAGTCGCTGGCCCGCGCCAACGGCGAGATCGACGACGCCGGCAACCCGACCGTCGACTACGTGGTGAAGGACTGCAAGGGCTCGACCTGCGCCTACTACCAGTACCTCCAGGGCACCTCGATGGCCTCGCCGCGCACGGCGGGCGTCGCCGCCCTGATCGTCAGCAAGTACGGCCACGCGCAGCGGGGCGGCGGCTTCGGCCTCGACCCCGACGTCGTGGAGAACCGCCTCAAGCAGACCGCGGTCAAGCAGCCGTGCCCCGCGGGCGGTTCGTACACCTACACCCGCATCCTGCCGGCCGGTAACACCGTCACCGCGACGCACACGTGCGAGGGCAACATCTTCCGGAACGGCTTCTACGGTTCCGGAATCGTGAACGCGCTCCGCGCCGTGGGCCACTAGCCCCGACCGGACCAGTCAGACCAGTCTGACCAGGGGGCCCGTCTCCGCTACCGCGGGGCGGGCCCTTCGTCGTGTTCGCGGAAGTCGCCCGCCGCCACCCGCAGGGTCTTCAGGTGGTCGAACATCGCGTGGAGGGCGGTGTCGTCGTACATGCCGAGACCGAAGTCGGCCCCCATCAGGTCGGACGTGGCTCCCCTGACCGCCTCGCGGCCGGCGTCGGTGATCTCGGCCAGCACGCCGCGGCCGTCGTGGGGATTGCGCATGCGGACGACGAGCCCCGACTTCTCCAGGCGGTCGACGGTGTTGGTGACGCTCGTCGGGTGGACCATGAGCCGTTCGCCGATCTTGGACAGCGGCAGCGAGCCGCTTCTGCTGAAGGTCAGCAGCACGAGTGCCTCGTAGCGCGCGAAGGTCAAGTCATAGGGCTTGAGCAGCGCGTCCAGTTGCGCGATCAGGATCTGGTGGGCTCTCATGATCGAGGTGACCGCGGCCATGGCGGACGACGGACCGAACCGCTCCCGCCAGGTCTCGGCGGCGCGCTCGATGGGGTCGAACGGCAGGTTGAGGGGCACGCGCCTACCGTAGCGCGGGGATAGTCCGCTTTGGGACTTCACGCACCGTGACCAAACTCAGTCCTTGACCAGAAGAAGCACCCCCCAAACATTACGCTCCGTTATGGTTATCGGGGTTCGGACGGGGGGTCCTACATGGGGCGTGAGCACAAGGGCGTGTCACGCGAGGAGCTGAAGCAGAGCGCGGTCGTGACGGTCACCGTGCTGCTCGCCCTCGGTCTGGTCGCGGCCTGGACGGTGCTCATCCCCGGGGTGATGGCCTGGGACAACATCGTGATCGCGGTGATCGGCTCGGTCCGGCTGACCGGCCCGGTGGCGTGCGCGTTCGCGGCCTGGGTGGCGGTGCGCAAGCGCCGCGCGAAGAACCGTCCCGAGGGCTGGCGGGTGCTGAAGGCGCCGCTAGCGATCCTCGCGGTCGTGGTCGGCTCGTTCGGCGCGACCGCGCTGGTGCTGTCGCTGCGGGCGGTCGCCGACGACCAGGTCGGCCGGCTGCTGCCCAGCGGCCTGGCCATGGGGGCGGCGGGTCTGGTCCTGTACGTCGTCATCGGCTGGCTCATCGGCTGGCTGGTGCCCTATCCGATCACCCCGATGCTCGCCGGTTTCTGCGTCTACGCCGCGTTCACCTGGATCTCGGCCCGCACCACCTGGGCCGACCGGCTGGCGCCGGGCACCCGCGAGCCCTACGACCTGTTCGAGGGCCTGAGCACCACCGCGTTCCTCGACCAGACGTTGTGGCTGCTGGGCCTGAGCGCGGCGCTGCTCATGGGCTGGACGGCCGTGGTGACCCGCCATTCGGTGGCGCTGGCCGCCGCGATGCTGGCGGTGCTGGCCGCGGGGGTCGGGGTCGCCCGGCTGGTCACCGACCACCGTCCGCACCCGGGGCAGGTGGCCTACTCGTGCCAGGACTGGCCGATCACGGTGTGCGTCCACCCCGGGATGAAAGACGGGCTGCCCGAGCTGGGCACCACCTTCACCGGCATCGCCGCGCGGCTGAGCGGCACCCCGGCCGCGTTCAACCGGGTCGAACAGCACTCCCGCAAGGCCGACGGAACGCTCCAGGGCGGGGTGGTGCCGATCCACGTCGACGACCTCGGCACCGGCTATGCCGACCGGGCCGCGCGTGAGTTCGTCGAGCGGCTGTCCCGGCCGTGTCCCGCGCAGCGCGGCGCGGGTTACCGCGAGATCGTGCTGGCCTGGCTGCGCGGCGAGCCGCTGCCGCCGGGCGACTACCCCGAGCACCAGACCGCCTCGGCGTGGTTCGCGGTGCTCACCGAGCAGCAGCGCCGCGAGTGGCTGCGCATGTACTACGCCGACTTCGCCAACTGCCGGTTGCAGGCCGCCCACTTCGGCGCGGCGGCGTACACCCACCCGGTTCCGAGTCCGACGGTCATGTCTGGCCCAGAGGCGAGGTGAAAGGGCGGCCTTTGCGGGAAGATGTCCCACCGTGACCGGACAGACTCGCGCACCGCTCTCGCAGCCTGCCCCCGTCAAGCGTGGCCCACGCCGCGCCTGGCGCTGGCTCGCCGCGCTGATATTCGCCGCGCTGCTCCTCGTGGTGGGCGGCCGGCTGGCCTGGACATGGCTCGACCCCTTCGGCGAGCAGTCCATCGACCGCAGCCAGCCCGCATTGCTCCAGTCGATCCAGAACATGAGCCGCTACCAGGCCGCGACCGGGAACTTCCAGGTCATCGTCGACCTGGAGAAGGACGCGGCGTTCCTGCCCGACGCCATCAAGGGCAGCCGCACGCTGTTCGTGGGCGCCGGCACCGTCGACGCCTACGTGGAGTTCGGCGGCCTGACCGGCGACGCGATCTCCGTCTCGGAGGACCGCAAGTCGGTGACCGTGACGCTGCCGCACGCCGCTCTGGAGAAGCCCAACCTCGACAACAGCCGCTCCTACGTCTACGCGCAGGAACGCGGCCTCATCGACCGCGCGCAGGACTTCCTGTCGTCGAACCCGCCCGGCCAGGAGGAGCTCTACCAGCTGGCCGAGAAGAAGATCACCGAGGCCGCGACCTCGAGTGACCTGCGCAACCGCGCCGACCAGAACGCCAAGGCGGCCATCGAGGGCATGATGAAGGCCCTGGGCTTCACCAACGTGACGGTGAAATACGGCCCAGAGCCCTGATCGGTGACCTCTTAGATGTAGCCCCACTTCTGGGCGACGTCCCTGAGCATCTCGGGGACCTCCTCGGGAGCGGGAAGGGCGCGGCCGGGCTGGACCTTCCCGGTCTGGATCTTGTCGCGCCAGTCGCCGATGCCCTTGGTGAAGTCGGTCGGCTTGTTGTGACGGCCGTAGTCGAGCATCGCGTCTTCGAACGGGAGCTGCAGGGTGGCGCACAGCGCCCGCAGCTCGCCCTCGGGGTCGGTGGTCAGCTTCTCGTAGCTGATCTCGTGACCGGGCAGGCGGTGGCGGGCCTCCTCCAGATACTTCATGTACTGGAAGGTGTGGCGCACCGCTTCGTGCATCGGCCGCTTGACCGGGTCGGCCTCGTGCCACGACCGGGCGATCGAGAGCGGGTGGCGCAGCAGGAACACGAACCGGGCGTCGGGCCAGCAGATCGACAGGCGCTTCCAGGCGAACACGTTGCTGGGGGTCTTCTCCACCAGCGTCGGCTTGCCCGAGCGGATCAGCTCCCGGTGCAGCAGCCGGTCCCACAGCAGGTGTTCGATGTCGCTCTGGTTGTGGCCGAGCGCCACGACGGCCTGGCGGGCCGGCTCGGTGTTCAGGTTGGTCGAGATCCGGCGGAAGTGGGTCTCGATGGGCGAGTGCAAATGGGAGTGGCTGTTCATCATCGCCCGCAGCAGGGTCGACCCCGAGCGGGGCGGCGAGAGGATGAACACCGGCGCGCGCAACAACCGGTCTGACTGCAGATCGGCCGGGGGCCGGGCCACGTCGCCGTCGAGCCGCTTCGGCAACGCGGGGGTCATCGGCTTGGGCGGCGGGGCCTGCCGGTCGGGCAACTTCTGGCGCTGGATCGAATAGCCGGTTACGCCCTCAAGGGTCGAATTGACCACTTGCTTCCACTTCATGGCTGGCAACGTAAGCACCACAAGTTAATCGAGGGTTAACGTCGACTGGGAAACGTCGAAGTCGGTCAAAGGTCGACGATGAGATCGTCAGCGGCAGTATAAGGGTCGGAAAAGCCGTCGAGCACCTCTTGAGCGAGCCGGTCTATTCGCAGGTCACGGGCCGGATCGGCGAATCTGTCCCTGAGTGCTCGCAGGGCCACGGCCTGAATCTCGTCGCGGGCCCGCGCGAGGCGCCTGGCCCTTCCCTCTCCCGTTTCACTCAGATGACGCGCGTGCAGATCGAGGGCGTCCAGCAGGTCGCCGATCCCCTCGTCGCGGACGGCCACCGTCGGCACCACCGGAGGCCGCCACGCCGGGCTGCCGAGCGCGATCATGTTGCGCAGGTCGCGCACGGTCGACTGGGCGCCGTCGCGGTCGGCCTTGTTGACGACGAACACGTCGGCGATCTCCAGGATGCCCGCCTTGGCGGCCTGCACCCCGTCGCCCATCCCGGGCGCGAGCAGCACGATCGTGGTGTCGGCGAGGGCCCGGACGTCCACCTCGGCCTGCCCGACCCCGACGGTCTCGATCAGCACGACGTCGAACCCGGCCGCGTCGAGCACCCGCAACGCCTGGGGCACCGCCCACGACAGGCCGCCCAGGTGGCCGCGGGTGGCCATCGACCGGATGTAGACGCCGTCGTCGAGCGCGTGATCCTGCATCCGCACCCGGTCGCCGAGCAGCGCGCCGCCGGTGAACGGCGACGACGGGTCGACGGCCAGTACGCCCACCTTGTCACCCCGGGCGCGCAGCGCCTTGACCAGCGCCGCCGTCGAGGTCGACTTGCCGACGCCGGGGGAACCGGTCAGGCCGATGACGCGGGCGTGGCCCGGCGCCCTCAGGACCTTGGCGGCCTCGCGCAGGTCGGCGTCCGAGCCGCTTTCGACCAGGGAGATGAGGCGCGCGACCGCGCGGACGTGCCCGGCGCGCGCCTTCTCGACCAGCTCCCTCACGCGGGGACGTTGATGATCAGGGCGTCGCCCTGCCCGCCGCCGCCGCACAGGCCCGCCGCGCCCAGGCCGCCGCCCCGGCGGCGCAGCTCGTGGGCCAGGGCCAGCACGATCCGGGCGCCGGACGCGCCGATCGGGTGGCCGAGCGCGATGCCGCCGCCGTTGACGTTCACCCTGTCGAGCGGGAGGTCCAGTTCCTTCGCCGACTGGAGCACGACCTGCGCGAACGCCTCGTTGATCTCGACCAGGTCGAGGTCCTCCTTGGCGAGGCCCTGCTTGGCCAGCGCCTGGGCGATGGCGTTGGCGGGCTGCGACTGGAGCGAGTTGTCGGGGCCCGCGACGTTGCCGTGGGCGCCGATCTCGGCGAGCCAGGTCAGGCCCAGCTCCTCGGCCTTGGTCTTCGACATGACGACGACCGCGCAGGCGCCGTCGGAGATCTGCGAGGCCGAACCCGCGGTGATGGTGCCGTCTTTGGTGAAGGCGGGGCGCAGCTTCGCCAGCTTCTCGGCCGTGGTGTCGGGGCGGACGCCCTCGTCACTGGTGAATTCCTCGATGGCGACGATCTCGTCGTCGAAGACGCCGTTCTTGATGGCGGCGGCGGCGAGCTGGTGCGAGCGGGCGGCGAAGGCGTCCTGGTCTTCACGCGAGATCTTGAGGCGGGCGTTGTGGCGCTCGGTCGACTCGCCCATGGCGACCTGGTCGTAGGCGTCGGTGAGACCGTCGAACGCCATCGAGTCGAGAATCTCGGCGGAGCCGTATTTGACGCCCTTGCGCAGTCCCGGCAGGAGGTGCGGCGCGTTGGACATCGATTCCATGCCGCCCGCGACCACGATGTCAAATTCCCCGGCCCTGATGAGCTGGTCGGCGAGCGCGATCGCGTCGAGGCCCGACAGGCACACCTTGTTGATCGACAGCGACGGCACCGACATCGGGATGCCACCCCTAACGGCCGCCTGACGTGCGGGCAGTTGACCCGCGCCGGCCTGGAGGACCTGCCCCATGATCACGTACTGTACGTCTGAAGGGGCGACACCGGCCCTCTGAAGTGCGGCCTTGATGGCGACGCCGCCGAGCTCGACGGCGGACAGACCGGAGAGTGCACCGAGCAAGCGACCGATCGGCGTGCGAGCTCCGGCGACGATGACGGAACTGGACATTGGAGGGCCTCCTACGAGAAATGGGGGCGACGGTGTCACCATACCCAGCAGTGTTTAGCGATCGTTCAAGGAGGGTCCCCGCATGTTCCAACGGATCGACCATGTGGGCATCGCGTGCCACAACCTCGAAGAGAAGATCTCGTTCTACGAGTCGACCTTCGGCCTCGTCGTGGTGAGCCGCGAGGTCAACGAGGCGCAGGGTGTGCGCGAGGCCATGCTCCACGTCGCCGACGGCGACGGTGGAACGAGCTACGTCCAGCTCCTCGAACCCCTCAGCCCGGAGACCGCGGTGGGCAAGTTCCTGGCCAAACGCGGCGAGGGCGTACACCACATCGGTTACGGAGTGGAAGACGTCAGTCAGGCTATGGCGGAAATCGCCACAAAAGGCGTCAGGCTGATTGATGAACGCCCACGTCACGGCTCTATGGGTGCCTCTATCGCGTTTCTCCACCCCAAGGATGTGGGAGGAGTGCTGACAGAGCTGGTCGAGGCTCCGAGGGCGTAATGGAACGTAAGAAAGGTTCATACGTAACAAGTCGCGCAGAAAGTCCGTGGAGGCCTCCAACGGCGCACGCTCGGAGTACGCTGGCCTTCCACCGGACGTGGATCCCACCCTATTGGGCTCCTCGCCTCGGATGTCCGAAACCCCCCGTCCGGCCCGTGTAGCCGTCTCGACAACCCAGGATCGAGCCTCATGCAGTCCGACATCGATGCCCAGCTCAACAATTTCTTCGAAGACGCCCCCTCTCGGGAATTCGACGTGGTGCTTCGCGGCTATGACCGGCACCAGGTCCACGACCACTTGAAGCAGCTCGACACTGATTTGCGGCAGGCGCGTGAGCAGGTCGGATCACTCCAGCGTGATTTGTCCGACTCCCAGCGTCAGCTCCAGGAGCAGGAGCGTCCGACCTACTCGGGCCTCGGCGCCCGGATCGAGCAGCTCCTTCGTCTCGCGGAAGAGCAGGCCACCGAGCTGGTGCAGGCCGCGCGGTCCGAGGCCAACGAGATCAAGGCCGCCGCCAAGGTCGACGCCGCCGACACGCGGGCCGCCGCCGAGAACGAGGCCGCCGAGAAGCGCGCGCTCGCGACCCGCGAGGCCGACGAGATGCGCACGGCCGCCGAGCGCGACGCCGAGGAGATCCGGGGCACGGCCAAGCGTGAGACCGACGAGCTGACCAACACCACCGAACGTGAGATCGCCAAGCAGCGCGCCACGGCCGACCACGAGGTCGCCGAGAAGCGCGCCGACGCCGAGCGTGAGATCGCCAAGCTTCGCACCACCACCGAGCGTGAGGTCGCGCAGCTCCGCGCCAGCACCAAGCGTGAGCGCGACGAGATCCTGACGACGGCCAAGCGCCAGGCCGACGAGATGCGTGCCCAGGCCCAGCGGGTCCTCGAGGAGTCCGAGGCCAAGCGCGCCCAGGACGAAGCCGAGTTCGAGATCCAGCTCGCCAGCCGCCGTGAAGACGCCGAGCGCCAGGAAGCCGAGCGCCACGCCACCGCGCAGGCCAACACGCAGAAGCTGGTCGCCGAGGCAGAGCAGCGCGCGGCCACCGCCGAGCAGCGCGCCACCAAGGCCACCCAGCAGGCCGAGCAGACCCGGCGCGAGGCCGACACCCACGCCAAGCAGCTGCTCGCCAACGCCCGCAAGAACGCCGACCAGCTGGTCGCCGAGGCCAAGACGAGCGCCGAGACCATAACGACCGACGCGAAGAACGAGGCCGAGCGCACCCGCAGCTCGATGCAGCGCCAGGTCGACGAACTGACCCGTCAGCGCGACAGCATCACGAGCCACCTCGCCCAGCTCCGCCAGCTCCTCGGCGGCGCCGCCCTCCCGGGCATGGAGCCGGAACACGCGCCCGTCGCGCCCGCGCCCATCAAGCCCGCCCTGTCGGCGGCCCCGCCCATCGAGCACCCCAAGCCCACCCCGAAGCCCACCCCGCCCCCGGCGGCCAAGGCCGACGACGACGCGGAGTGGTGGCAGGAGTAAGCCACTTGATCGATCTCGGGGCGACGAATACACGACAGTAAAGCCCGGCGGACCATCCGCCGGGCTTTGCTGTTTCCCCGGGCGGACGACCCCCCGAACCCCCCGCTGCGAAGGGGCTGTCCGACCCCTCGCGCTCCCCCTGGCCGCTCCGCGCCCCGTCGTCGCTGTCGCTCCGGGTCGCTCCGCTCCGAGGGAGGACGCTCCGCCCCTCCCGCTCCCAGGCAGGGCCTCGCTCCGCTCGTTCAGAGCCTTCTTTCGTTACGGCTCCGCCTTCCGGGCACCCGATCGACGCCACAGTGCTGCCGTCACGAGCGAGGCGGAAGCGGCCGGTCAGCGGCGGCTACGGCGCGGGCCGGGGGCGGCGGGCGGTGTCGTGGTAGGCGGAGCCGTAACGGAGAAAGAGCCTTGAGAAGGCGCGGATGCCGCAGCGAGGTGTCTAGATCCACCCCTTGCGCGCCGCCTGTACCCCCGCCTGGAAACGGCCCGTCGCGCCCAACCGGCTCAGCAGCGTCGCGATGCGGCGTCTCAAGGTGCGTTCCGAGATGCCGAGTTGGCGGAGGATGGCCTCGTCCTTCATGCCGACCGCCAGGAGTTCGAGGATCTGCTGGTCGACGCCGTCGACCGAGCCGGTGCCGTTGCCCCAGACCGGGGACGCCTCGCGCCACAGGGTGTCGAAGAGGGCGACCAGGGCGTCGGTCAGGGCGCTGCGTCCGACGACGACCGAGGTGAACCGGACGCCTTCCTCCCGGTCGGTCAGGGGGACCAGGGCGGTCGAGCGGTCGACCAGTATGAGTTTGATGGGGACCTCGGCCAGGATTCTGGCCTGTTCGCCCAGGGCGGTCACCTGGCGGATCTCGTCGAGTTTCTTGGGGATGTCGAGGACCAGCGACGAGTAGAGCGCGCGCACCCGGACACCGCGGGCCAGGGCCGCCGACTCGGCCTCGATGGAGGTGCCGCTGGTGGCATACGGCGGGGTGTCGATGGCGAGGATCTCCTCCTTCGCCTGGGCGAGGAGTTCGGCGACCTTGCGGCCGGCTGCGGCGGCGCCCTCGACGACCTCGATGACGCGGCCTGGGTCGGCGCGCAGGAGGCCCTCCTGGAAGTCGGTGGCCAGTTCCTCGGCCTCGACGGCGAGGCGGTCGAGTTCGGCGCGGCGGCGGCGGATCGCCGAGCCGATGGCCATCCGGGGGTCGGCGGGGCGGACCCCGTAGAGGGGGTCGGACTCCATGAGACCGGTTTCCTGGAGCCGCGCCGACGCGGCCTCGACGGCGTCGGGGATGGAATCCAGGCGACGCGCCGCCTCATCCGGCGTGATCTTGGGGTCACGCAGGAGGAGCCGGTAGAGGCGCTCTTCGAGGGAGCTCAGCCCAATGGCTTCCCACATGGGACAACCTTGGCAGATTCCGGTCACTGACCGGTACCGGCCACCACAATTCGCGCAATCCACATGGAATTCACGTCATGGTTGAAGCGTCTTCAGACCGGTGGCGCCGGTCCTAGAGGGAGGAAGACAAGTGCGGCCGGCGTTGAGGGAGGCGCCGGCCGTTCTTTTCTCCGGAAGACATGAGGGATCGTCACTTTCTCACCGCAGAATTTATGACCGATCTCACATCGGAGCGTCGACCACGGCGTAGACGACCTTGCCGCCCGTGGCCGGCCGGCGATAGCCCCACTCCCGGGTGAGCAGGCCGACGAGCATGAGCCCGCGACCGCCGATGTCGTCGGGGCCGGCGTCGAGCAGCCGGGGCGGCCTGCGTTCGGCGTCCCAGACCTCCACCACCACTCCCGCCGACACACCCGCCGTAGACCGGTAGACACCCAGGCCCACCTGGCCGTCCGGTTCGCTCACCTTCACCGCGTTGGAGATCAGCTCGGCCGTCACCAGTTCGGCCGCCTCCGCGAGATCGGCCAAGCCCCACGCGGCGAGCAGGCCGCGGACGCGATCGCGGGCCACCGCGGCCGACCTCGGATGAGCGGGGAGCAGTTCGTAACGCGTCGCCACTTCGAGTGCCATGTGCGCATACCACCCGCCCGGTCGGAACTCTCTTTTACGACATTTGCCTCGGGAATTACATTTCGCCGCTTGCCATATTCCTTAGCGTAAGCATCTCTACACTCGGAGTCAGCGTCCATTCACCGGCTGTCCAGTCGTGTCCCGTGGATCACAGGACAGCGTTCCCCCCTGACGGCAGGGAGCTGTGCGCACTATGGAGTCATTCGGAGAGGCGCTCCGCCGCCTGAGAGGCGATCTCTCCATTCGAGGCCTCGCCCGTCGATCAAACTGCTCTCCCAGCTACATTTCCGCCCTCGAATTCGGGAAGAACATCCCGAGTTCGGCAGTGGTGTCGGCGTTGGACGCCGCGCTGGGAGCCGACGGCGAGTTGATCAGGCTGCACGACGTGGAGGTGGGTCCGACGGAAAGACGTGAGGCTCTTGGCCTGATCGGGATCGTGCTGGGGGGCGCATCCGGAGCCCTTCCGGCGGCCGACGGGCTGGAACGCATCCGGATGCTCGTCGAACGCCGCCTAGGCGGCCCCGATCTCGCGTTCTGGGAGGAGGTCGCCTGGGAACACGCCCACGGCGTGGGCGCCCACCCCGCCACCGACGGAATAGGGCGTCTGTCCGCCGACGTGCTGGCCCTGGAGACGGCGCTGACCCACGTGCCCGGCGATCTCCAGCCGTGGGCCCGGGTCCGCACCCGCCTGCTCTACCTGCTCGCCTACGCGCTCGGCTCGGCCGGGCGCGAGCACGAGTCGCGGCACTGGTGGGCCGCCGCCCGCCGCGCCGCCGTCTCGGCCGGCGACGACATGCGGGCGTTCGTCGCCGCGCAGGAGGCGATCCAGGCCCTGTACGAAAAGAGGCCCCTCACCCTCGTCCTCTCCCGGGCCGACGAGGCTCTCGCGGGCGACCGGCCCTCGGTGGCCAAGGCGCGGGCGCTCGGCGCGAGGGCGCACGCCAGGGTCCTGCTGGGCGATCTCCCCGCGGCCTACGCCGACCTGGAGGAGCAGGCCAGGGTCTTCGACCGGTTACCCGACGAGGTGACCCGCGACGCCGTCTCGGCCGAGGGCTGGCCGGTCACCCGCCTGCTGCACAGCCGCTCGCTCGTCTTCACGCTGGCCGGTCATCCCGGCGCCGCCCGCGCCCAGCAGGAGGCGATCGACGCCTATCCGCCGGGCACCGTCCGGCCGGTGGCCCAGATCCGGCTGCACGAGGCGATGTCGATCGTCCGAGGTGGCGAGGTGGAGAGCGGGCTGGCGCACGCCGACAAGGCCCTGATGGCCGCCCAATCCGTCGGATATTCCTGTTATGTGGGGCAACTGGCGACTATGGTCGCGGATCAGGCGCCCGCCGGACACGAGGCACTGCACTCCTTCCGCGACCGGGTCGCCGGCTTACGCGGAGGCATCACGTGAACGTCAGATTCACCCACCTGACCGGCCCCGACGCGGCCGCCGTCGTCAACGACGACTACACCGCCGTCTACACCCTCATCCGGGCCGAACCGCCCTACAACTCGGGCCCCCTCTACCATCCCGACCGATATCGCGACCGCACCGGAAGCCAGCTCGAACGGCCCGGCTTCGAAGTGGTCGCGGTCGAGGAGGGCGAGGTCCTGGCGGGCTTCGCCTTCGGGCTGTCGATGGAGCCCGGCCGCTGGTGGGGCGGCGACACGACGCCGGGTCCGGCGAAAGTCGTCGAATCGGCGAAATTCGCGGTCATCGAACTGAATCTGCGCGTCGAATATCGCGGCCGGGGAATCGGCAGACGGTTGCTCGCCGAATTACTCAACGGCCGCGACGAGCCTTATGCGACATTGCTGTCGCTGCCCGAAGCGGCCGCACACGACATTTACGAACATTGGGGCTGGAAAGTGGCGGGCACCTGCCGCCCGGCCCCCGATTCGATGCTCGCCGACGTCATGGTTCTGGAGCTGTGACGCTCCTCCAGTGGGCGTCGACGGCGGCGAGGTCTTCGGGTGGGCCGTTCGGGAGTCTGATGTCGCCATATTTCGGCATCAGACGGTAGCGGTCGTTCTCCACATCGTGGTTGACGGCCAGCACATACTCGCCCATGACCCTGAGCAGGGCGTCGTCGTCGATGAGCTTCAGGGTGTTGGAGAAGGGCTCGTAGCCACCGATCTGGGCGACGGTGATCGTTTCTGGCAGGTCGCCCTTGTAGGTGGCGTGGACGTCGACCGTCCACAGCGTCAGCGGAAGGTCTGTGGTGGAGTGGGTGGTCTGGCCCTGCCTGCCGACCACCTGCCCACGCAGCACATGGTCGGAGAGTTCGGCGAGGCGCCGCTCGTCCCCGCCGTTGTACACAAGCCGCGGCTGGAGCTCCTGAATAGAGAACGGCCGCAGGAGCGCCGCCAGGCCGACGGCCACCGCCCCGACGACCACGCCGAGGGCGAACCTCACCGCAGTTCGTCGAGGAAACCGGCGACTGCGCGGTTGAAGGTCTCGGGGGTCTCGATCGCCGACAGGTGACCGGCCCGGCCGATCACCACCAGCCTGCCGTCGGGCAGCACCTTGGCCATCGCCTCGGCGTCGGCGGGCGGGGTGAGTTTGTCTTCGTCGCCCACGATGACCAGCGTCGGCACGCTCAGGGCGCGCAGCGTGTCGAAGGAGTCGGGGCGGGCCGCCATCGCCCGCTGGGCCCAGGCCGCCGCCTGCGCGGGGGCCGCGCCGACCAGGCCGCGCACCCGGCCGACGACCATGCCGCGCTTCTCCAGCGAGGTGGTGCCGAGCAGATGGGGGACGGTGTCGAGGAGGTCTCCCCCGTCGAGCAGCCGCTGAGCGACCGCCTCGCGGTTCTCCGCCGCCTCCGGGGAGTCGGCGGACGCCTTCGTGTTGGCCAGGATCACCCCGGACAGGCGGGACGGGTGGCGCCGGGCCAGCGCCATCGTGACGTAGCCGCCCATCGACAGACCGCCGACGACCGCCGTCTCGATGGAGAGGGCGTCGAGGAGTTCGGCCACGTCGTCGGCCATGGCGTCGACCGACGGCTCGTCGTCGCCGAGCTTGGACCCGCCGAAGCCGCGCAGGTCGGGGGTGATGACCTGGCGGCCGTCAGCCAGGCCGGCCCGCTGGGCGAGCCACATGGCGGACGACAGCGGGAAGCCGTGCAGCAGCACGAGCGGGGGGCCGGTTCCGGCCGTACGGGTATGCAACTTCACGACGTCACCGTAGCCCTGTCTGTCGCGAAGTCACCACTCGTTGTCAGACCTCGGTAGGGAGCGGGGCCCTGGCCGGGTTGAGCTTGGCGACGATGTGGTCGAGCACGATCCGGACGTAGGGCTCCCCCACCCAGAGGTGCTTGGCGCCCTCGACCCCGATGACCTCGGCCTGGGGCACCCGCTTGAAGCGTTCGGCCGCCTCGGGGGGCCGCAGGTAGTCGTCGAACTCGGGCACGAGCGCGACCAGCGGCTTCCCGAAGTCGGCCCAGGCGTCGAGGTCGGCGTCGGTGGCCCGCTTGAGCGGCGGCGACAGCAGGATCGCGCCCTCGACGAACGGGTCGCGCCCCCACCGGAGCGCCAGCTCGGTGCCGAACGACCAGCCCAGCAGCCACGGCCGGGGCAGGTCGTTGAACTCGGCGTATTCGAGGGCGGCGGCGACGTCGAGCCGCTCCCCCACGCCGTGTTCGAACGCGCCCTGGGAGGTGCCGCGCTCGGAGGAGGTGCCCCGGGTGTTGAACCGCAGCACCGCGATGTCGGCCAGGGCGGGCAGCCGGAAGGACGCCTTGCGCAGCACGTGGCTGTCCATCATGCCGCCGTGGGTCGGCAGCGGGTGGAGGCAGACGAGGGTGGCGACGGGCGGGGCGGTCTCGGGCACCGCCAGCTCGCCCACCAGGGTCAGCTCGTCGGCGGTGGTCAGCTCGATGTCCTTGCGGCGGGCGGGCAGGACCGTCGACGCCCGGATGTCCACTGTTGTCGTCTCCTCTTTCAGTAGCGGGTGCGGCCGGGGCCGCGGTTGAGGCGGCTGCGCCAGCAGGTGGTGTGCCAGTGGCGCCGCTCCTCCTCGCCGCCGGCCCAGTGGGGCCAGCTCACGATGTGGGGGATGCCCGGACGGATCTCCTGATCACAGCCGGGGCAGCGGTAGGGCCGGTCGGCGGAGCCCCCGGTGACCGTGCGCACGACCCAGTCGCCGTCGGCGGCCTCCTCGACACGGTCGACCCCGGAGGGGCGGATCGGCCCTTTGGGGGTCTCGTCGGCTCGGCGGGCGCGGCGGGGGCTCATACGTCCTATTCTTCCAGCTCGGGGAAGCTGTCGAGCGACCGCATCCGGAGGGCGCCGATGGTCTCGAACGGCCCCGACCGGTAGCCGCAGCCCAGCTTCATGGCCTGGTCGATGTCGTCCTGCGAGGCGTAGCCGCTGGTGAACATGGTGATGGCGTCCACCAGATAGGGCCGCAGCAGGACCATGGCGTCGAAGCCCTCTTCGGGCTCGGCCTTCCCGTCGTAGAAGCCGCCGCCGGACTTGCGGCCCAGCCTGCCCTGCTTGACGAGATCGGCCAGGACCTGCGCCGGTTCGTGGCGCGGGTCGCCGCCGTCGCGATGGAGCACGCCGCAGATCTCGTAGGCGGTGTCGAGCCCGATGAGGTCGAGCAGGGCGAAGGGGCCCATCGGAAGCCCGGCCTGGACGACCATCGCCGTGTCGATCGCCTCTTTGGAGGCCACCCCCGAGTCGAGCAGCTGACAGGCGTGGTTGAGGTAGCCCAGCAGCAGCCGGTTGACCACGAACCCCGGCTTGTCGCCCACGACCACGGGGTGTTTGCCCAGCCTGCGGGCCAGATCGGCGACCTCGGCGGTGACGGTGCTGTGGGGCGTGCCGATGACCTCGACGAGCTTCATGACCGGCGCCGGATTGAAGAAGTGCATGCCGACGACCCGCTCGGGCCTGCCGGTGCTCAGGGCGATCTCGGTCACCGGCAGCGACGAGGTGTTGGTGGCCAGGATCGCCGACGGCTTGCAGATACGGTCGAGGCCGGCGAACAGCGGCAGCTTGAGCTCCATGAGCTCCGGGATCGCCTCGATCACCAGGTCGGCCTCGGCGAAGGCCCGCGGGTCGGTCGAGAGCGTGACCCGGTGCAGGATCGTCTTCTGCTCCTCGATCGTCAGTTTGCCCCGCGCGATCGCCCGGCCGGTCGAGTTCTCCAGATGCTCACGGCCGCGCTTCAGCGCCTCCCCGTCGGTCTCCACCCCGATGACCGACAGGCCCGCGCGGGCGAAGACCTCGGCGATACCCGCCCCCATCGTGCCGAGTCCGGCGACTCCAACGGTCTCCATGCGACCACCTCCCTCACTCGCAGTCTCCCAGAGTGGCTTTCGCCGGTAAGGTTCGGGCATGCGGCTGGTCATCGCGCGATGCAGCGTGGATTACGTGGGGCGGCTGACGGCACACCTGCCGATGGCGCCCAGGCTCATCCTCATCAAGGCCGACGGCAGCGTGTCGATCCACTGCGACGACCGCGCCTTCAAGCCCCTGAACTGGATGAACCCTCCGTGCAAGATCCGCGAAGACGAGGGCACCTGGACGGTCACGCACAGCAAGACCGGCGAGAAGCTGATCCTCACGATGGACGAGATCATGCACGACTCGCGCCACGAGCTCGGCGTCGACCCCGGCCTGCAGAAAGACGGCGTGGAGGCCCACCTCCAGGAGCTCCTGGCCGAGCACATCACGACCCTGGGCGCGGGCTACACCCTGGTCCGGCGTGAATACATGACCGCGATCGGCCCGGTCGACATCCTGTGCCGCGACCAGTCGGGCGCGACGGTGGCCGTCGAGATCAAGCGGCGCGGCGAGATCGACGGCGTCGAGCAGCTCACCCGCTACCTCGAACTCCTCAACCGCGACCCCCTCCTCGCGCCAGTACGCGGCGTCTTCGCCGCCCAGGAGATCAAGCCCCAGGCCAAGGTCCTGGCGATCGACCGGGGCATCGACTGCGTGACCCTCGACTACGACGGCCTGCGCGGCATCGAGCCGGAGAACCCGACCCTCTTCTAGGAGCTGCGGTCGCGCAGGGTCGCGACGCCGGGGCCCTCCAGATCGTCCAGGAAGATCGAACGCCCGGTCATGGCCATGATCAACGCCAGGGTCGGGCCCGTGACGAGCGCGCCCGAGCCGGTGGCGAAGGGGCCGTCGGCCGCTTCCAGCCGCAGGCCGATGATGCGGCCCTTGGCCAGCACGACCATGTCGCTGCCCGCGTAGAACTCCGCCAGCGGGGTCAGCGTCGCGATCGGATGGCCGTGCGCGATGCCCAGCGGGCGGCGGATGTCGGTGCCGTGCACGACCGCCTCGCCCAGCACCGCCTCCACCGGGATCGGCGCCTTGACCTTGCTGGTCACCACCCGGCGGAACCGGTCGAGCGTCTCCTGAGGTGTGGCCCCGAGCTGCTCGGCCAGCCGGTCGGCGACCATCGCGTCGAAGTCGAACCGGCGCCGGATCACCCCCGCCATCCAACGCGCGGGTCCCAGGCTCGCCCCGGCCGTGAGATGGGCCAGCACCTCGCGCACGGTCAGGCCCGCGCACAGCGAGGGGGTCGCCCATCCGGCGTCGTCGAGGGAGGACAGGTCGGCGGCGAGCGCGGCCCGTTCGGCGTGGATCAGCGGCCAGATCTCCGACTTCGTCACCGTGCCCACACTAGGACTGTCCTCCGTTCGGAGGACAACCCGGTCGACCGGTCGTAGGTCCCGGCGATCAAGGATTTTGGCGACGCTTTACCCATGACGACAGCGATCCACGTTCGCGGCCTGACCAAGCGCTACGGTGAGGTCCAGGCCGTCGGGGGCCTGGACCTCGACATACGCACCGGCGAGGTCTTCGCCATCCTCGGCCCCAACGGGGCCGGCAAGTCCACCACCGTCGAGATCCTCGAGGGCTACCGCAAGCGCGACGCCGGTGAGGTCTCGGTCCTGGGCGTCGACCCGGGACAGGCCACCTCCGCGTGGCGGGCCAAGGTGGGCATCGTGCTCCAGACCGCCAACGACGCGGCCGAGCTCACCGTCCGCGAGACGGTCCGCCACTTCGCCCGCTACTACCCGAACAGCCGGGACCCCGAGCAGGTCATCGAGCAGGTCGGGCTGGGCGAGAAGGCCGGGGCGCGCATCCGCCAGCTCTCCGGCGGCCAGCGCAGGAGGGTGGACGTCGCCCTGGGCATCATCGGCCGTCCCGAGCTGGTCTTCCTCGACGAGCCCACGACCGGCTTCGACCCCGAGGCCCGCCGCCAGTTCTGGGACCTCATCAGGGGGCTGGCCGCCGAGGGCACCACGATCGTGCTGACCACCCACTACCTCGACGAGGCCGAGGCGCTCGCCGACCGGGTGGCGGTCATCGCCCGGGGCCGCATCGTCGCCGAGGGCACCCCCTCCACCCTGGGCGGACGCGCCACCGCCAAGGCCCGTGTCACCTGGGCCGACGGCCAGGCCGAGACCGACACGCCGACGGCGTTCGTCCGGACCCTCGCCGACAAGTACGACGACGGCGAGATCCCGGGTCTCCAGGTCGTCCGTCCCTCACTCGAAGACATCTACCTTGACCTGATCGGGGACGCACGATGAACGCCACCGCCCTCAGCATCGGCTTCGCCCGCGCGTCGCTGGAGACCAGGCTCTTCTTCCGGCAGCGCGACGCGGTGATCTTCACCTTCTCCTTCCCCATCATCCTGCTGATCCTGTTCGGGTCGATCTTCGCGGGCGACTTCGAGGGCACCGGGATCACCGTCTCGCAGGTCTACTCCGCCGGGCTGATCGGCGCGGGCGTGATGGGCGTGGCCTTCCAGACGCTCGGCATCGGCATCGCCATCGACCGCGACGACGGCACCCTCAAGCGGCTGGCCGGCACCCCGATGCCGCGTACCGCCTA
This sequence comes from Herbidospora sp. RD11066, assembly GCF_054661255.1. NCBI lineage: Bacteria > Bacillati > Actinomycetota > Actinomycetes > Streptosporangiales > Streptosporangiaceae > Herbidospora > Herbidospora sp. RD11066. The sequence goes on along the minus strand of NZ_BAAGDO010000004.1, from coordinate 554,998 downwards.
CTTCGTCGGCAAGCTGGTCAGCTCGCTCGTGCTGTCGCTGATCCAGGTGGCGCTGCTGCTGGCCGTCGGGGTGTTCATGTTCGGGCTCGAGCTTCCCACCGACGTCGGCAGGTGGGTCACACTGGTGTGGGTGCTCGCGCTGGGCGTCTCCTCGGCGGCGACGCTCGGCATCGCGGTCAGCAGCCTGCCGCGCAACGCCAAGTCGGCGGCGGCGGTGATCTCGATGCCCTATGTGATCCTCCAGTTCGTCTCCGGTGTCTTCATCCCCTTCACGGAGCTTCCCTCATGGTTGAACAACGTCGCGGCGATCTTCCCGCTGAAGTGGATCTGCCAGGGCCTGCGCTCGGTGTTCCTGGGCGAGGGCGGGGCGACGCTGGAGCTGACGGGCTCCTACGAACTGCCGAAGGTGGCCCTGGTGCTGGCGCTGTGGCTGGTCGGGGGGCTGGTGCTCTGCCTGACGACGTTCCGGTGGACCAGCCGGGGCGACGGCTGAGAGACCGGATCGGCCCCGGTCCCTGGGTCCGTGAACCCCTCGAGGGGCACGCCTGGGAGTCGTTCCGGGGCTGGGAGACCCTGTTCGGGCTGTCCTGGGTGGTCGCGCTGGTGTTCGTCGTCCTCGACGACGACCACTCGGCGCCCATCCGGGCGCTCACCGCCGGGCTGATGCTCGTCTGCGCCGCCGGATATCTGCTCATCGGGCGGCGCTCGCTGATGGCCCACGAAGACGACAGCACCGGCGCGCTCCTCTACGTCGGGCTGGTCTGCGTGACGTTCATCCCGGCGACCTGGCTGGTCTCCAGCGCGACGTTCGGCCTGTTCGCCCTCTGCCCGCAGATCTTCATGCTGCTCAGCGGGCGGCTGGCGATCGGCGCGGTGGTGCTGCTCAACGTGGCCCCGGCGCTGCGCTACCTCACCACCTCGAATCTCAAGGTCGGTGACCTGATCATCTTCTCCGGGACCACAGCGATCGCGATCACCTTCTCGGTGATCTTCGGTCCGTGGATCACGAAGATCATCGGGCAGAGCGCGGAACGGGCCGAGCTCATCAAGGAGCTGGAGGCCAGCCGGGCGGAGGTCACCCGGCTCTCGGTCGAGAAGGGCGCGCTGGCCGAGCGCGAACGGCTGGCCGGGGAGATCCACGACACCATCGCCCAGGGCTTCACCAGCATCATCATGCTCATCCAGGCCGCCCAGGCGGGGCGCGATCCGGCGCGGCACCTCGGTCTGGCCGTACAGACGGCACGAGAGAACCTGGCGGAGGCCCGCGCGCTGGTCGCGGCGCTCAGCCCGGCGCCTCTCGACGGCTCCACCCTCGACGACGCGCTGCGGCGGCTGTCGCTGCGGCTCGCCGAGGAGATCGGGGTCACGGTGGCGCACACTGTCGAGGGCGAGTCGCGCAAACTGCCGCCGAGCAGCGAGGTGGTGCTGATCAGGACCACCCAGGAGGCGCTGGCCAACGTCCGCAAGCACGCGTCGGCCCGTTCGGTGAACGTTTCAGTGGTGTACGGCACCAGTGACGTCACCCTGACGGTCCGCGACGACGGCATCGGCTTCGACCCGACCGCGGGGGCCGGGTTCGGGCTGAGGGGCATGCGCACCAGAATCGAACAGCAGGGCGGCAGCCTCGACGTCGTCAGCGCTCCGGGTGAGGGATCCTCGGTGCACGTCAGATTGGACATGGCATGATCCGGCTCATGATCGTCGACGATCACCCCGTGGTCCGCGAGGGCCTGCGCGGCATGATCGACGGCCATGAAGACATCACCGTCGTCGGCGAGGCCGGGTCGGGCGACGAGGCCGTCGTACGGGCCCGAGAACTCACTCCCGACGTCGTGCTGATGGACCTGCGCATGCCCGGCGGCGACGGCGTGGCCGCGACCAAGGGCATCCTGGCCGGTCGGCCGGCGGCCAGGGTGATCGTGCTGACCACCTACGAGACCGACCAGGACATCGTGCGGGCCGTCGAGGCGGGCGCGGCCGGCTATCTGCTCAAGGACACCTCGCGCGCCGACCTGCTCGGCGCGATCAAGGCCGCGGCGCGGGGCGAAACGGTTCTGTCACCTAGTGTGGCGACCAGATTGGTCACCCGGATGCGGGCGCCCGTAATCGATTCGCTGTCACCCCGGGAGACGGAGGTACTGTCTCTGGTGGCGCGCGGACTGACCAACGGGGAGATCGGCCGGGAGTTGTTCATCAGCGAGACCACCGTGAAGACCCATCTGCTCCGCGTGTTCGGCAAGCTGGGAGTCTCCGACCGGACGGCCGCCGTCACCACGGCACTCGACCGGGGTCTGCTTTAGTGACATCCGATAACCAACTTGCATAAAAGAAGCTAATTTCCCGATACTTCCGTTAAAAAGATCTTGCGTCCATAATGGTGGCTTCTGGGGGGCCAGGACGGCGAGGTGAGATGGTGACGGGACGAGAATATCGGGGGATGTCGGCGGCTCAGCGAGTCGCCGATCGCCGGGAGCGGCTCATCGCGGCCGCTTACGGTCTGTTCGCCAAGCCCGGATTCCACGCGACCACGATCGAGAAGCTCTGTTCGACCGCGCACATCTCCAACCGGGCGTTCTACGAGTGCTTCGCCGGTCGCGAGGAACTGATGCGGGCCGTCTACGAGCGATGCGTCGACGAGACCCTGACCGCGGTCGGCGCCGCCATAGAGAACGCCCCGCCCACGCTCGATGGGCGCATCGTCGCCGGGATAACCGAGTATGTGCGGTTCGTCACGCTCGACGTGCGCCGGGCCCGGATCATGCACCTGGAGGTGCGCCGCGCGGGCGACGTCCTGTCGGGGTCGCGGCAGAAGGCGGTCGCCGGGTTCACCCACGTGATCGAGAGCTCGCTCAAGGGGTTATCCGAGGAGCTGCCCGCCGAGCTCCACCTGCTGGCGCTCGCCTTGATAGGGGCACTCACGGAACTGCTCATCGAATGGGTCCTCTCGGACGACCGGCCGGAAAAGGAACTGCTGGTCGCGACCGCCGTACACGTATTTCGTCGATCATTTCAGGCCTGACCTGTGTTTTCATGAAAGAGTGCTACGGAGAGTAATTATCGCGGCGCTCTGCGCCTCCACCGGCTGCGGATCCGTCGTGGCCACCCCGAGAATCCCCGTCTCCTTCACCCCGTCGCCCGCCCCCTCCGCGACCCCGTCCTCCCCGGCGCTGCGACCCGGACAGCGCCCGCCCCAGTTCGTGGTGTTCTCCTTCGACGGCGCCGGAGCCGACCGGCGCGACTGGTTCCCGGTCTTCCTGAAGGCGGGCCAGGACGCCGGCGCGACGTTCACGTTCTTCCTGTCCGGCGTTTACCTACTTCCGCAGGAACGCCGCCTTGAATACAAGCCCCCGAAGCGCCCGGCCGGCACGTCCGACATCGGTTTCCAGCAGGCCGCCCGGATGCCCGAGCAGATCGCCTACCTGACCGAGGCCCACCGCGCGGGCCACGAGATCGGCACCCACTTCAACGGCCACTTCTGCGGCCCGACCGGCGTCAAGACCTGGACCGCCGCCGACTGGCGCAGCGAGCTCGACCAGTTCTTCGCCATCGCCGGCCCCCACCTGCCGTTCGACCTCAGGAAGGCCGTGCGCGGCGGCCGGACCCCCTGCCTCGAAGGCGACCGCCCGGCCATGTTCAAGGCCTTCAGGGTGTACGGCTTCCGCTACGACGCCAGCGAGGTCGGCACGCTCTCGTGGCCCAGGAAGAAGGCGGGCCTGTGGCGGTTCCCGCTGCCGAGTCTCGTCCACAGCGGCACCGGGAAACAGGTCCTGAGCATGGACTACAACTTCTACGCCCTGCACAGCGGCGCCCGTGACGGACAGCGGGGAATGTGGAGACGCTGGCAGCGCCAGACCGCCGACACCTACGTGAAAACCGTGCGTCGGCAGCTCGCCGGGAACCGGGCGCCGGTCTTCATCGGCAACCACTTCGAGAACTGGAACGGCGGCATCTACATGCGCGCCCTGCTGACCGCGATGGACGAGATCTGCCGCGACGCCGAGGTGCGCTGCGTGTCGTACGCCCAGCTCGCCGACTGGCTGGAGGCCCAGGATGGGCGGACCCTGGCCCGCCTGCAGAGCCTTACCTGAGACTTCCGTGGGGCATCTGTGAGGCGGCGGGCCAGTGGCCGCGAAATATGTGAACACCGGGATCGACACCCCGGAGCGGGCGAAACGAGATCACGTTCCGTAGTCACACCATGACACAGAAAGCCGAGACGAGCCGGGAACGACCCGTCAGATCCACCCCATGTCCTGAGCAGTCCGGATCGCCCCGATCCGGTTGACCGCGCCCAGTTTGGCGATCGCGTTGGACAGGTAGTTGCGGACGGTGCCCTCGCTGAGGTGCAGCGACGCGGCGATCTCGCCGACCGACGCGCCCGAGGCGGCCAGCGCGAGCGCGTCCCGCTCGCGCTCGGTCAGCGGCGACTCCCCGGCCATCATGGCCGAGGCGGCCATCTCGGGGTCGAGGTAACGCCCGCCCGTGTGGACCTTGCGGATCGCCGCGGCGAGCTCCTCCGCGGAGGCGTCCTTCGGGACGAATCCCCGCACTCCCGCCGCCAGCGCACGGCGCAGATAGCCGGGGCGGCCGAAGCTGGTCAGGATCAGCATCGCCTTGCCCGGCAGCGACTCGGCGACGCTCAGGCCGTCGAGACCGGGCATCTCGACGTCGAGCACGATCACGTCGGGGGTGTGCTCGGCCACGGCGGCGGCCACCAGATCGCCCCGCGCGACCTGGGCCACGACGGAGATGTCGGGCTCCAGGCCGAGCAGGGTGGCGATGGCCTGCCGGATGAGATGCTCGTCGTCGGCCAGCAGGACTCTGATCACGACCGGGCCGCCAAGACCGGCTTCACGGCCGAGGGCGCCGACGCGCGGAGCAGGAACCCGCCCTTACCGTCGGGCTCGGCCGTCAGGGTGCCGCCGACGGCGTCGAGCCGTTCGGTCAGCCCGGCCAGGCCGCTGCCCTCGCCGTCTTTGAGCGCGTCCTTGCGGACCCCGTTGTTGCGCACCTCGAGGATCGTCTCCCCCGGCGTGAGCCGCAGGGTGATGTCGCAGGTGGTGGCGGTGCTGTGGCGCAGCACGTTGGTGACGGCCTCGCGGACCACCCACGCGAACACCGGCGCGGTGTCGCCGGGGGCCTCGCGGTAGGGCAACTTGAGAGTGCAGGTGATCCCGGCCGCCTCCAGCACCCCGCGCACACTGGCGAGCTCGGCGGTCAGGTCGAGCTCGCGGTAGCCCTTGACCGCCTCGCGCAGCTCGCGCAGGGCGGTGCGGGCCAGGCCGCGCACCTCGGCCATCTCGTCGCCCGCCGCGCCCTCACCGGCGAGCCGGACGGCCAGTTCGCTCTTGACCGCGATGGCCGAGAGCTGGTGGCCGACCAGGTCGTGCAGGTCGCGGGCGAACCGGAGCCGCTCCTCGGCGACCGCGAGCCGCGACTGCGCCTCGCGCCCCTCGTGGGCCTCCTCGGCGATCCGCCACATCCACACCCACAGCCGGTTGGTCCACGGCAGGAACGAGCACATGAGCGCGGCGTAGAGGCTGGCCCCCACGATGACGCCGACGACGGTGGCCGTGTCGGCCCCGGGCATGGTCTCGATCAGGACCCAGGCGCTCAGCGGCGCCATCACCAGGAAGGTGCCGATCGCCTGGAAGATGGCGGTGCGCCGCCGCACCCCCACCACCGCGATCGACAGCCAGGCGTAGGAGGTGAAGCTCCACCAGGCCGTGGGGCCCCCGCTCATGACGGCCACCGTGACCGCGATGACGCCCATGGTGACGATCTCGGCCCTGGGGTACCGCCGTTCGAGGATGGCCCGGGTGCACCGGAGGAACAGCAGGCTGAAGACGGCGACCAAGACCAGCTCGGGGACGATCCGCCACGTGACGAGCGCCTCCGGCCCCTTCTCGGCGATCAGCCCGATGACGGCGAAGAGCCAGACCAGCCCAAGCGTGGTGTTGAGCGTGAACCGGACCACCCGCCGGGCTCTTTTGATCCCTTTGTCCATCATCGCCTGCCCATCCTAGGTGGTCACTTCGTGCGCAGAACCTCGGTGATCTTCAACCGCTTTCCGGTACGCAGCACCGCCCGCTCGTACACGAGCCCGCCCACCCGCAGGATCCCCGCCACCGCGAGCACCATCAAGCCACCCGACAGCAGCACCTCCCAGATCGGCACCTCGGTGGCGGCCATCCGGACGGGCATGATCATCGAGGAGAACGGCGGCACGAACGCCAGGATGTGCGCCACCGGATTGTCGGGATTGTCGGTGCCGAAGAACGACACGAAGTAGGACGCCATGATCAGCATGATCAGCGGGTTCACCGCGCTGTTCATGTCCTCCTGACGCGACACCAGCGACGCGAGCGCCCCGGCGAGCACGGCGAAGAAGGAGTATCCGAGGATCCACCAGACGACCGAGCTGAGCACGACGCCCGCGATCCCGGGCGGGAAGTCGGCGGCGAACCCGGACAGGTACGCCCCGCCGAGTCCGGCGGCCATCAGCGCCACGAGGTTGATGAACCCGATGACGCCGAGCCCGAGGACCTTGCCGCCGAGCAGCTGCCACGGCCGGATCGAGATGAGCAGGATCTCGACGATCCGGCTGCTCTTCTCCTCGACCACCCCCATGGCGACCATCATCACGCTACCGATGATCATGAAGAACAGCAGGAACACGATCACGGTGGCGATGGTCCGCCGCGGCCCCTCGTAACGCGTGTCGGCGCCGACCGACTGCATCTCCAGCGGCGTCAGCGTCACTCCGGACGCGCCGATCTGCGCCTCCCGGTTCGCGCTCTGGAGCATCAGCCCGAGCTCATCATCGATCTCGCCGTCGGTCAGCACCCGCGTCCCGCCGACGACCGCCGCGTCGACGTCGCCGTCGCGCACCGCCGTGGTGGCGGCCTGCTCGTCGGGGAAGGTCTTCCAGGTCACCTTCGCGTCGGGGGCCAGGGCCTGGACGGGCAGCTCCTGCCCGCCCACGATCCCCAGGTTGTACTCGTCGGGCCCGCCGAACAGCTTCGGCGCGAACGACAGCGCCCCGACCAGCACCACCGAGACGATCAGGCCGATCACGAAGGCCCTGGTCCTGATCTGGGTGCTGATCTCCCGCTTCGCCACCAGCCACAGACCGCTCATGCCACTGCCTCCCTGAAGATCTCGACCAGCGTGGGGCGCTCGACCCCGAAGAACTCGACCTGCCCGGCCTCCACGGCCTTCTTCAGCACGGACTGGTCGTCGCCCCCGGCGACCGTCAGCACGTCGCGGTCGCCGTCCTTGACGAGGTCGCCGGGCAGCCCGTCGGCCCAGCCCGGCTTGGCGTCCCTGACGACGACCCGCAGCCGCCGCGCCTCCGCGTCGCGCAGTTCGTCGACGGTGCCGCTGGCCACCATGCGCCCGGCCGACACGATCCCGACCGCGTCGCAGAGCCGCTCGACCAGGTCGAGCTGGTGGCTGGAGAAGATGACCGGCACGCCCCCGCGCGCCCGCTCGTGGAGCACCTCGGCCAGCGCGTCGACCGCGATCGGGTCGAGCCCCGAGAACGGCTCGTCGAGGATGAGCAGCTCAGGGTCGTGGATGAGCGCCACCGCGAGCTGCACACGCTGCTGGTTGCCCAGCGACAGCGACTCGACGGTGTCGTTGATCCGCACGGTCAGCCCGAGCCGCTCCAGCAGCGTGTCGCGGGCCTTCACGACCGCCACGGTGTCCATCCCGTGGAGACGGCCGAAGTAGTCGATCTGCTCGCCGACCCGCATCTTCTGGTAGAGCCCGCGCTCCTCCGGCATGTAGCCGAAGGTCCGCCGCTCGGCGAACGTCAGCGGGCGCCCGTTCCAGAGGACCTCGCCCTCGTCGGCGGTCAGTACCTTCATGACGATCCGCATCGTCGTCGTCTTGCCGGCACCGTTGGCCCCCACGAAGCCGAACATCTGCCCGGCCGGGACCGCGAAGCTCACCCCGTCGAGGGCGACCTTGCCGGCCCCGAATGTCTTCCGCAAACCCCTGATCTCCAACATGACACCATCTTGTCTTTACCGGGACGTGGTGCGTAGACACGGAAATCAGCGGCTTGCGGGGGATTCGTCAGGCGATCCGTATGACATTTGGCACATGACTACGCTGGGCCGCATGACGCGCGACAACGATCAGCCGGTGGTGCTCTCGAAGATCTACACCAAGACCGGAGACGACGGCACGACCGCTCTGGGCGACATGACCCGCACCACCAAGACCGACCCGCGCCTGGCCGCCTACGCCGACGTCGAGGAGGCCAACGCGGCGATCGGCGTCGCCCTGGCGATGGGGAACCTGCCGGAGGAGATCGGCGCGGTGCTGCTGCGCGTCCAGAACGAGATGTTCGACGTGGGCGCCGACCTGTGCACCCCGGTCGTGGAGAACCCCGAGTTCCCGCCGCTGCGCGTCGAGGCGTCGTACGTGGAGTGGCTGGAGTCGCGGTGCGACGAGTTCAACTCCCGGCTGAAGCCGCTGCGCTCGTTCATCCTGCCGGGGGGTTCGCCCGGCACGGCGCTGCTCCACGTGGCCCGGACGGTCATCCGGCGCGCCGAACGGTCGACGTGGGCGGCACTGGAGGCCCACGACGACGTGAACCCGCTGACGGCGACCTATCTCAACCGCCTGAGCGACCTGCTGTTCATCCTGTGCCGCATCTCCTCGGACGGCAACGAGATCATGTGGAAGCCCGGCGGCACCCGCTGATGCTCGCCAGATACCGCATCGGCAACCTCTTAGCCGTCGGCATCGCCGCCGGTGTCGTGGCCTGGGGCGCGGTCGGCGTCTGGACCGCCGCCACGGTCGGCAACTATCCGTGGAACCAGTGGATCCCGTTCACCAACGGCCTCAGCAAGGGCGTGTTCCTCGGCCTGATGGCGGCCTTCGCCGCCGTCATCCCGATCGCCCGGGGGTCGCGGCTCTGGCTCGTCTTCGCCGCAGCGTTCGCCGGAGGCGGCTATTACGGTACCTACCGGGATCTCCATGGCCCGCCGTCGCCGATCCTCTACTTCGAAGACCCGATGCCGGACGCCGAGTGGTTCGGCACGACCCAGCTCGTCCACTGGGCCACCAAGGAGGCCCCGCCCGCCCTGCTGTGTGCGGCGGCGATCACCCTGTTCGCGGCTTTCGCCCACCGGAGCGCGCACGCCGTCGTGGCCGGTGTGCTCCTCGTCGCCGTCGGCTTCGTTCTGCTGGGCGTGCCCGACCTCTGCGCGCGCCTCGCCCCGGACGTCCAGGGCAACGGACAGCACGTCAACGCGGGCGCCTGGGCCATCATCCGCTGCTGGGCCATCGGGCTGCCAGTGCTCGCGGCCGGGGTGAAGAGGCTGAGGTCGGCCTTCTCGCGCCGGTCAGGCGCCGACGAGCTCGCGGACGGCGAGGGTCGGCGAACCGGCCTCGCCGACGAGCAGAGCCGAACCTGACACCCAGGAACGACGCCGTTCCCTGTCACATCGGCCATTCGACGTAGGGGTACAGAACATCGAACGAGCATGAGGAGAGACCCGAGATGCGCTACCTGCTGACGAGCCTGGCCGACGAGAACACCCCCGCCCCCGACGAGAGGCTGTTCGCCGAGATGGGCGCCTTCATCGAGGAGATGAGCGCCAAGGGCATCCTGCTGGCCACCGGCGGGCTGGAGCCGGGCGGCGTCCGGATGACCTCTAGCGGCTCCGAGATCACCGTCACCGACGGGCCGTTCGCCGAGGCCAAGGAGGTCGCCGTCGGCTTCGCGCTGATCGAGGTGACCTCCGGCGACGAGATGCTGGAGCTGGCCCGCCGCTTCCGCCGGATCGTCGGCGACGGGGTCAGTGAGATCCGCAGAGTCCTGTGATCGACGCCGTCTGGAGACTGGAGTCCGCGAAGATCATCGCGGGGCTGACCCGGCTGGTCCGCGACGTCGGCCTGGCCGAGGAGTTCGCCCAGGACGCCCTGGTCGCCGCGATGGAGCAGTGGCCCTCCGAGGGGGTGCCCGACAATCCCGGCGCCTGGCTGATGTCCGTGGCCAGGCGCCGGGCGGTCGACCACATCCGCCGCGAGCAGCGCCAGGGCGGTCTGGTGCCTCACGACGAGGAACCGCAGGGTGACGACACGCTGCGGCTGATGTTCCTGTCGTGCCATCCGGTGCTGCCGCCCCCGGCGCGGGTCGCGCTCACGCTGAAGCTGCTGGGCGGTCTCACCAACGCCGAGATCGCCCGCGCCTTCCTCACCGGCGAGCAGGTCGTCGCCCGCCGGATCGCCGACGCCAAGCGCACCCTCGCCGAGCACCGGGTGGAGTTCGACCTCCCCCCGACGGCCGACCGGCTCGGCTCGGTCCTGGAGGTCATCTACCTGATCTTCAACGAGGGCTACGCGGCGGCCTCCGGCGACGACCTGATGCGCCCGCGGCTCACGCTGGAGGCGCTGCGCCTGGGCGGCATGCTGGCGGAGGTCGCGCCGCGGTCGGAGGTGCTGGGCCTGCTGGCCCTCATGGAGATCCAGACCTCCCGCGCCGCCGCCCGGACCGGCCCCTCGGGCGAGCCGATCCCGCTGCACGAACAGAACCGGGGCCGCTGGGACCAGCTCCGCATCCGCCGGGGTTTCACCGCGATGCTGCGCGCCCGCGAACTCGGCGGCCCGCCGGGGCCCTATCTCGTCCAGGCCGCCATCGCGGTCTGCCACGCGCAGGCGCGCACCGCCGAGGAGACCGACTGGGCGCAGATCGCCGCCCTCTACGAGATCCTCGTGACGCTGGCGCCGAGCCCGGTCGTGCGGCTCAACCAGGCCGTGGCGCTCGGCATGGCCCACGGCCCGGAGAAGGGCCTCGCGCTGGCCGACGCCCTGACCGGCGATCCGGCCCTCCGCAATTACCACCTGCTCCCGGGCGTCCGCGCCGACCTGCTGCTCCGCCTGGGCCGTCTCGGCGAGGCGCGGCGGGAGTTCCTGCGGGCCGCGAGCCTGGCCGACAACGCAGCGGAACGCGCCTTCCTCGAACGCCGCGCCACCGCGATCGTCCCCGACGACGACGCCGGGCCGCTCTTGGGCGCCGCGGTGACCGCGTTCCTGGCCGGCCTCACGCCGTCGACGGCGCGCTCCTACGGCCAGACCCTGCACCGGCTGTGCCTGTCGCTGGGCGCGGAGACCCCGCTCTCGACGGTGACCGCCGCCGAGGTGAGCAGGGCGGTGACCACCGCCTGGGACCACGTCGCGCCCCGGACCTGGAACCGCCACCTGGCCGCGCTCGGCTCCTTCACCGCCTGGGCCGAACTCCCCGGCCTCACCGGCGACCTGTCCCGCCGCGCCGAACCGCCGTCGGACCGTACCCCGGTCGCGCCACCCGAGCTCCCCGGCCTCGCGCTGCGGGAACGGGTCCTGTGGTCTCTCCTGTACGAATCCAGCGCGCCCATCGCCACAGTGCTCGCCCTGAACGTCGACGACCTCGACCTCGACGACCGGCGGGCCGCGAACGGCGTCACGTGGCGATCGACAACCGCCCGCCTGCTCCCCGGCCTCATCGCCGGACGCACCCACGGCCCGCTGTTCCTGTCCGACCGGCGCCCCGGCCCGGCCCGCACCCCGGCGGCCGGAGACCTGTGCCCGCACACCGGGCGGCGACGGCTGTCCTACGAACGCGCCGAATACCTCTTCAAGCAGACGACCGGCCACACGTTGCGCGACCTGCGCTGACTCAGCGCGCGTCGAGGTGGGCGCTCGGGGGCGCCGACTCCAGCCAGGCCAGGAAACCCGTCAGCGCGTCTTCGCTCATGGCCAGGCTGACCGGGCCCGCCTCGACCATCCAGTGGCCCTGCGGGCCCTCGCCCGCCTCCAGGGGGCGGCGCCGGGAAACGACGAGGCCGCGCCTCGCTATCGCGTGGCGCGGCCTCAATCGGAGTCCGGCGAGAGGAACCCAGTGGAGTTCTCCTCCGGCATAGCGCGCTACTCCGCTCTGCCATTTCCGGGTTCCGGTCCGTACGTAACAGACCACCGTGCCCCGGCGCGAGGCCAGGGCGACGACACGAATGCAGAACAGGGCAGCGAGCAGAGCCAACCCTATGAGTAGCTCCACCGCTGCCCCTCCTTCAAATCTCAGACCTCTTCACCGGCCGCCCGGAGGCGGGCCGTGTTGCGCTTGGCCTCCACCTGGGCGTCCGCGTCGTCCTGGCTCGCTTCGATCGCGGCCTGGGCCCGCTGGAGAGCGTCCTTCGCCGCGGCGACGTCGACCTCGGAACCGAGTTCGGCCGCTTCGGCGAGGATCGACACCTCGTTGGCGGCGACCGAGATGAAGCCGCCGTGTACGGCCGCGACCAGATCATTGTCGCCGCCACGCTTGACGCGAAGCACGCCACCCTCGACGAGGACGCCGATTACGGGTGCGTGATTCGGCATAATACCGATCTCGCCCTCGACGGTCTTGGCAATCACCATGTCGGCTTCGCCAGACCAGATCTCACGCTCCGGTGAGACCACGCCCACCTGCAGCTTTGCCATCTCTTCCCTCCAAGAACACCGGCGCGGCCAGGAGGCCGCGCCGGAGCCGCATGATTAGCGGGTCAGGTCCTTCGCCTTGGCGATGGCCTGCTCGATGCCGCCGACCATGAAGAACGCCTGCTCGGGCAGGTGGTCGTACTCACCGGCGCACAGACCCTTGAAGGAGGCGATGGTCTCGTCGAGCGGGACGAACTCGCCCGGCTGACCGGTGAACGCCTCGGCGGCGTACATCGGGTGGGACAGGAAACGCTCGATGCGGCGGGCCCGCTGAACGGTGACCTTGTCCTCTTCGGAGAGCTCGTCGATGCCGAGGATCGCGATGATGTCCTGCAGTTCCTTGTACTTCTGCAGAATCCGCTTGGTCTCCTGCGCCACCGCGTAGTGCTCCTCGCCGACCACGGTCGGGTCGAGGATGCGGGAGGTGGAGTCGAGCGGGTCGACCGCGGGGTAGATGCCCTTCTCGGAGATCGGACGGGACAGAACCGTCTGAGCGTCGAGGTGGGCGAACGCGTTGTGCGGGGCCGGGTCGGTGATGTCGTCGGCGGGCACGTAGATCGCCTGCATCGAGGTGATCGAGTGACCACGCGTCGAGGTGATGCGCTCCTGGAGCACACCCATCTCGTCGGCCAGCGTCGGCTGGTAACCCACAGCGGAGGGCATACGACCCAGCAGGGTCGAGACCTCGGAACCGGCCTGGGTGAAGCGGAAGATGTTGTCGATGAAGAGCAGCACGTCCTGCTTCTGCACGTCGCGGAAGTACTCCGCCATCGTCAGCGCCGACAGCGCCACGCGCAGACGGGTGCCCGGGGGCTCGTCCATCTGGCCGAAGACGAGGGCGGTGTCCTTGAGAACGCCGGCCTCCTCCATTTCCAGCCAGAGGTCGTTGCCCTCACGGGTGCGCTCGCCGACGCCCGCGAAGCACGAGGTGCCCGAGAACTTCAGCGCGACTCGGCGGATCATCTCCTGGATGAGAACCGTCTTGCCGACGCCCGCGCCGCCGAACAGGCCGATCTTGCCACCCTTGACGTAAGGGGTGAGCAGGTCGATGACCTTGATGCCGGTGGGCAGCATCTCGGTGCGCGACTCGAGCTGGTCGAACGCGGGAGAGGGGCGGTGGATGCCCCACTTCTCGGTGACCTTGATGGACGACGTCGGCACGTCGAGCGACTCGCCGAGGGCGTTCCACACGTGGCCCTTGACGACGTCGCCGACCGGCACCGAGATCGGCGCGCCGGAGTCGGACACCGCCGCGCCGCGGACCAGGCCGTCGGTGGGCTGCATGGAGATGGCGCGGACGAGGTTGTCACCCAGGTGCTGGGCGACCTCCATCGTCAGGGTCTTGGTCTGCGACTCACCGTCGACTTCGAGGGTGACGTCGACATTGAGGGCGTTGTAGATGTCCGGCATCGCCTCGACGGGGAACTCCACGTCGACGACGGGACCGGTGACACGGGCGACACGGCCCACGCCGGTCTCAACAGTCTGTGCGGTCATTTCACTCTTTCCCCGCGGCGGAGTCGGCGAGCGCGTTCGCGCCACCGACGATCTCGCTGATTTCCTGGGTGATCTCCGCCTGACGAACCTGGTTCATCTTCTGGGTGAAAACCCGGATGAGCTCGTTGGCGTTGTCGGTCGCGGACTTCATGGCGCGGCGCCGGCTGGCCTCTTCCGAGGCGGCCGACTGCAGCAGCGCGGAGAAGATGCGCGACTCCACGTAGCGCGGCAGCAGCGAGTCGAGCACGGCACCGGCCGAGGGCTCGAACTCGAAGTAGGGCAGCGGGCCGTCCTTGGGCGCCTCGGTCGTCTCGACGACCTCCAGCGGCAGGATGCGGTTCACCACCACGTTCTGCGTCAGCATCGAGACGAACTCGGTCGAGACGATGTGGATCTCGTCGATCCCGTCTTCGGCCCTGAACGACTCGATCAGCGCGTCGGCGATGTCCTTGGCGTCCTGGTAGGAGGGACGACGGGAGAAGCCCACCCACTGGCCGCCCATCTCGCGATGGCGGAACGCGTGCCAGCCCACGCCCTTGCGTCCGGAGACGAAGGGCGTGACCTCGATGCCGCGCGATTCCAGCAGGCCGCGCAGGGCCTCGGCCTCGCGCAGCAGGTTGGCGTTGAAGCCGCCGCAGAACCCGCTGTCACTGGTGATGATCAGCACGCCGGCGCGAGCCGGGTTCTCCTTGGCCACCGTGAGCGGGTGGTCGACGGAGGACGTGTTGCTGACGACACCGGTGACCGCGCGGGTGATCTCACGCTCGTAGGGCACCGCGGCCTGCATGCGCTGCTGGGCCTTGACGATGCGCGACGAGGCGATGAGCTCCTGCGCGCGGGTGATCTTCGCCGTGGACTTGACCGACTTGATCCGCCGCCGCAGCAGTCTGAGCTGGGCGCCCATCGGCTACTTCGCCTCCGGCTTCCGCACGTGCTTGACGATCTTCTCCTGGCCGACCTCGTCGGCACCGAGCGGGGCCACCGGCTCGTCCTTGACCAGCAGGTCACCGGACGAGGTGGTGAAGCCCTTCTTGAACTCGGTGATCGAGTCCTTCAGCACGGTGACGGTGTCGTCGGACAGCTCGCCGCTCTCGCGGATGCCGTCGAAGACGCCCTTCTGGGTGCTGCTGACGTAGTCGAGGAACTCCGCCTCGAAGCGGCGGATGTCTTCCAGGGGAACCTCGTCGAGCTCACCGGAGGTACCGGCCCACACCGAGACGACCTGCTTCTCGGCCGGGAACGGCGAGAACTGCGGCTGCTTGAGCAGCTCGACGAGGCGGGCGCCACGCTCCAGCTGCGCGCGGGAGGCCGCGTCGAGGTCGGACGCGAAGGCGGCGAACGCCTCCAGGTCGCGGTACTGCGACAGGGACAGACGGAGGGTACCGGCGACCTTGCGCATGGCCTTGATCTGGGCCGAGCCACCGACTCGGGAGACCGAGACACCGACGTTGATCGCCGGACGGACACCGGCGTTGAACAGGTCGGTCTCCAGGAAGCACTGACCGTCGGTGATGGAGATGACGTTGGTCGGGATGAACGCCGAGACGTCGTTGCCCTTGGTCTCGATGATCGGCAGACCCGTCATCGAGCCGCCGCCCATGTCGGCCGAGAGCTTCGCACAACGCTCGAGCAGACGCGAGTGCAAGTAGAAGACATCACCGGGGAACGCCTCACGGCCCGGCGGACGGCGCAGCAGCAGCGACACGGCGCGGTAGGCGTCGGCCTGCTTGGTCAGGTCGTCGAAGATGATGAGAACGTGCTTGCCCTGGTACATCCAGTGCTGGCCGATGGCCGAACCGGTGTAGGGGGCGAGGTACTTGAAGCCCGCGGCGTCGGACGCCGGAGCGGCCACGATGGTGGTGTACTCCATCGCGCCGGCCTCTTCGAGGCGGCCCTTCACCTGGGCGATCGTCGAGCCCTTCTGGCCGACGGCGACGTAGACGCAGAGAACCTGCTTGTCGGGGTCGCCGGAGAGCCAGTTCTCCTTCTGGTTGAGGATCGTGTCGACCGCGATGGCCGTCTTGCCGGTGCCACGGTCGCCGATGATCAGCTGTCGCTGGCCACGGCCGATCGGGGTCATGGCGTCGATCGCCTTGAGGCCGGTCTGCAGCGGCTGCTTCACGGGCTGCCGCTGAACGACCGACGGCGCCTGGGTCTCGAGGGCGCGACGGCCCTCGGCCTCGATGGCGCCCTTTCCGTCGAGCGGGTTGCCCAGCGGGTCGACGACACGGCCCAAGAAGCCGTTGCCGACCGGGACGGAGAGGACCTGGCCGGTGCGACGCACCTGCTGGCCCTCTTCCACCTTGCTGAAGTCACCCAGAATAACGACACCGATCTCCCGGACATCCAGGTTCAGTGCCAGGCCACGCGTGCCGTCCTCGAACTCGAGCAGCTCGTTCGCCATCGTCGAGGGAAGGCCGGAGACATGGGCGATACCGTCGCCACAGTCGACGACGGTCCCGATCTCCTCACGTGCCGCGCCTTCCGGCTCGTACGCCTGGACGAAGCGCTCAAGGGCGTCCCGGATCTCGTCCGGCCGGATCGTCAGCTCCGCCATCTCTTCCTGTCTCCCTATTCGCCTAGCCGGCCAACCGGCGGCGGACTTCTTCAATACGTGCGGCGATGGTGGTGTCGATGATCTCGTCCCCGATCTTGATCGAGAACCCACCGAGTACCTTGGGGTCCACCTCGACATTCAGGTGGACGTCACGGCCGTAGGTGGCCCGCAGCCAGGTGGCCAGGCGCTGCTTCTGCGCGTCGGACAGCAGCACCGCGCTGGTGACGACCGCCACCAGACGCTGCCGCTGCAGAGCGACGAGACGGCCGAACTCCTCCAGGCCTCTTTCCAGGCTACGTCCGCGCGGGTGTGCGGCGACCTGGGAGACGAGACGGAGAGTGGTCGGCGCGACCTTGGCGCCGAGCAGGTCGGACAGCAGCGACTCCTTGCCGGTCGCGGCCGGGTCGGCCAGCGCACGGCGCAGGTCGGGGTTGGCCGCGAGGATGCGGCCGAAGCGGAACAGCTCGTCTTCGACGTCGTCGAGACGGCCGGCCCCCTCCGCCTCGCTCGCGGCCGCGATCACACCGAGCCGCTCGACGGCGTCGGACAGGTCGCCGGCGCGAGACCACTTGGCCTCGACCACGGCGACCGTCGTCTCCAGCGCGGCCGCCGAGACCTTGCCCTGCAGGAGGGCGCGGATGGTCTGCGCCTTCTGCTCGGCCGGTCGCGACGGGTCGGACAGCGAGCGGCGCAGACCGGGCTCCCGGTCGAACAGCGAGGCCACCGCGAAGAGCTCGTCGGCCAGCGTGCCCAGGTCGGCCGACCCGGCCACGCTGTTGAAACGCTCCTCGACCTCGACCAGAGAGGTCCTGCTCATGCCACGCATCAGCGGACCGCCGTGCCGGAGCCCTCGAGCTCCTCGAGGAACCGGTCGACGACGCGACGCTGGCGCGCCTCGTCTTCGAGCGACTCGCCGACGATGCGGCCGGCGAGGTCGGTCGACAGGCGGCCGATCTCGGCGCGCAGCTGCGCGAGCGCCTGCGCCTTGTCGGCCTCGATCTGGGCGTGGGCGGCCTCGACGATGCGCCGGGCCTCGGCCTGGGCCTCCTCGCGGAGTTCGGCCTTGATCTGCGCGCCCTGCTCACGGGCTTCCTCCCGGAGGCGGGCTGCCTCCTGGCGGGCTTCGCTGAGCTGGTCGCGGTACTGCTGGAGTGTTGCCTGAGCCTCGGCCTGGGCGTCCTCCGCCTTCTGGATGCCGCCTTCGATGGCCTCGGTGCGCTCGGCCAGCGTCTTCTGAATGCGCGGGGTGAGGATCTTACCTACGACGATGAAGACGAGCAGGAACGCGAGACCACCGATGACCAGCTCGTAGGTGTGCGGCATCAGCGGATTGTTCGATTCCGCCGCCAGCACCGTAGCTGCCAGAGTCATGGGCGCAGCCTTCCGTCAGTTGGGTTGACTCGTCAGCCGTAGATGAACGGCGCGACAAGACCGATCAGGGCGAGGGCCTCGGTCAGAACGAAGCCGAGGAGCATGTTCTGGCGGATGAGGCCGTAGGCCTCGGGCTGGCGGGCGATGGCCTGCACACCCTGGCCGAAGATGATGCCCACGCCGACGCCGGGGCCGATCGCCGCGAGGCCGTAACCGATCGCGCCGATGTTGCCGGAGACTTCAGCGAGAACGCTCATTGCGGTTTCCTTTACTGGTCGGCCGATGAGCTTCCTTACTCACCGGTCTGGTCACGTCAGTGGTGGTTCAGTGGTCCGCGTGCAGCGAGCCGCCGATGTACATCGCGGCCAGCATCGTGAAGAGGAATGCCTGCAGGAACTGGATGAAGATCTCGAAGCCGGTCATGATCGTCGTCATGACGAACCCGACCAGGCCGAGCGGCGCACCAAGCGGGGTGAGCTGCTCGAAGAGGAAGTGGAAGCCGACGCTCGCGAAGAAGGCCAGGATGAGGTGGCCGGCGAACATGTTCGCGAACAGTCGGACCGCGTGGGTGAACGGCGCGAGAACGAGGTTCGAAATCAGCTCCAGCGGCGCCATCAGCACGTAGACGGCCTTCGGCAGACCAGGCGGGAACATCATGTTCTTGAAGTAGCCGATCCCGCCCTGGTGCTTGATGCCCAGGTAGATCTTGATGACGTAGATCGTCACCGCGAAGATGATCGGGAAGGCGATGTGGGAGTTCACCGGGATCTGCAGGAACGGGATCACACCGAAGAAGTTCCACAGCAGGATCAGCATGAAGATCGAGAGCAGCAGCGGCATCCAGCGCTCGGCGTCCTTGCCCAGGAACGGGCGAGCGCACTGGTCACGGACGAACGTGTAGCCGTATTCGCCGATGTTCTGAACGCCGCGCGGGACCAGCTTCGGCTTGGCGAAAGCGGTCCAGGCGAACACGCAGACGATCAGGGCCCCGATGACCGCCAAGACGGTGGGCTTGTTAAGCCATTCGGGCGCCCCGGCGTAAAGCGGAGGGAAATTGAAGATGTCCGGCCCGGGAGCCTGGAATTCTCCATCAGCGGCGAGGAGCGTCAGCGTAGTCACGCGGCGTTCCCTTCAACGTCGTGGACCATCATTGGAAGAATCAGAGCTTGTGCGGGCGCGTTCAGCGGCCGTGCTTGAGGTAGACCAGCCAGCAGGCCAGCCCTACCCCGATAACCACACCTATGGGGATGAACGCGTGCACGCCCGTCCAATGGCTCAGCAACCAGCCGAGACCACCCCAAAGCAGCATTCCCGATAGCAGATAGCTCGGTACTGACCAGGCGGCGTCGGCGAAGTCGCGGCCGTCGTCCTCGGGCCTGCGCTGCTTCTCGCTCATCGCGGGCACGACGATAGCAGGCAGCGCAAGGACTAGTCATATCGGACCCCATCAGTTCCCCTGACCGGGAACTTTGGAGTCTGGTTCGACGTACAGGAGCTTCAGCTTCATGAAGCCCCGCATCTCGCCGAACGTCCACACGACGGTGAGGACGATCACACTCCAGGCGAATGCTTTGGGGTTGAAGACGGTAGTCGTCTCGAATGCCCTAAGAGTGATCATGATAGCGATCACCTTGACGACATAGCTCAAAACGGCCGCCGCGAACATGATCGTCGGAGAGATCCGGCCGGCCCAGGTGACCACGAGCAGCCCGACCGTGAAGAAGACGGCCACCAGCGCCAGCCCGATGACGGAGCCGAGGGCACCCTCGAATCCGGCGAGGACCGCCGCGACGATGGCGGCGATCAGCCCGACCGCCACCGTTGGCACGGCGGCGCCCTTGAGAACGCGCACGTCGTTGGCCTGCATGACGACTCCAGAACATGTTGTCAACCGAGCGTTTGCTTCGCCCAGGCTACGGGTTGCTGTTAGTGAAAGCTATCACAAGCTCCGCGTCACGGGCTTTACCTGGCTTTTCGCGGCGAATTCACCCAGTTGTCGCACGAGGCTTGCTCGCCGACGGCTCGTCCGCACGGTCGGCGGCGTGTGCGCCCTTACGCCCCTTGGGCCTCGACAGCACCAGCAGCACCGCGATCGCCACCACGCTGATCAGCGGGAACAGGATGAGCGGAACCCCTTCGAGGGACAGGCCCACGATCGTGAACGCGAAGATGAACGTCCACGCGTACATGATCAGGACGCTCCGCCGATGGGAGTGGCCGATGTCGAGCAGCCGGTGGTGCAGGTGCCCCCGGTCGGGCGAGAAGGGCGACAGCCCTTCGGAGGTCCGCCGGATCACCGCCATGATCAGGTCGGTGAGCGGCAGCACGACCACCGCCAGCGGCAGCAGTGGTAGAACCAGCGCGAACCGGTTGACGTCGAGCGCCGTCGTCGGCACCGACGAGGTGATGGTCACCAGCGAGGTGGCCAGGACCAGCCCGATCAGCATCGAGCCGGTGTCACCCATGAAGATCTTCGCCGGGTTGAAGTTGTGGGGCAGGAAGCCCAGGCACATGCCGACCAGCAGGGCCGCGACCACGGCGGTCAGGTTGATGCGGGTCTGCTGCTGGTCCTGCGAGAGGACCATGGAGTAGACCAATGTGGCCATGGCCGCGATGCCGACGATGCCGGCCGCCAGGCCGTCGAGCCCGTCGACGAAGTTGACCGCGTTGATGGCGACCACGACGACCAGGATCGTCATCACGGCCTGGAGGTTCGAGTCGAGGAAGACGTTGCCGCCCATGCTCTCGGGCAGCGGCAGCGACCGGAGCGACACCCCGTAGTAGACCAGCAGGCCACCGGCGGCGACCTGGCCGCCCAGCTTGACCAGGGCGTCCATGCCCAGCCAGTCGTCGAGGAAGCCGGTCACCACGATCAGCCCACCGGCGGCGAGCAGCGCGCTCGTGGTCTGACCCGACTGTTCGAGCGACAGCGCGGAACCGACCCATGGCAGGTGGGAGGCCGCCAGCAGCCCGGCGGCCATGCCGCCGAACATGGCCAGGCCACCCAGCCGGGGCGTCGGCACCTTGTGCACGTCGCGCTCCCTGACCTCGGGAGCGGCGCCGATGCGCAGCGCGAAGGCCCGGACCGGAGGCACCAGCAGGTAGGTGACAACGGCCGTGACGAGGCCCACGAAGAAGTATTCGCGCACGGCACCAGTTTCCCGGATCAACGGACCAGTCGAGACGGGTCCGACGCTAGCGCAGGTTTACGGGTAGAAGTGCGGCGCTTTACGAGTATGCGTGCGGTGCGCCCGAATTGCTCGGCACCCACCGGGGGGTGTCCGCGGCCTCGTCACTGATCGCCGTCAGCACCGCCTGCCGGTAGAGCCCGATGCGGGTCCGCCACTCGGAGATCTTCTGGATGTACCGCTCGGCGACGTCGGCCTTCCACGTGTCGGTGCTCCGCGCCATCGTGTACGGCCGGTCGAGCAGCGTCGAGATGTGCTCCATGTCCCTGATGACGGTGTCCCACAGCTTGACCAGCCGCTGGTATTCGGGATTGAACACCCAGGTCGTCGCCTGCCCACCGGGAACGAGCAGGTCGTTCCCGGACGCGGCGGGCGGTGTCTCCCCCAGCTGCATCGGCCGGGGCGCGGGCGGGTCGGCGTAACTCATCGCATCTCCTTACGCGGGCCGGCCGGGAGCGACGGACCCGGAGGGACCATCGGGCCTGACATCCATGGGCACCCACTCACCACTGCCCCACTCCTTTTCCGGTACGGACACACTGGGCATGTCCACCGGTTCGATCTGCCCGTGAATCTCCATCAACGCCCCGATGGCCTCATCGGAGACGGGGTTCGCAGGAGCGGAGAGAACGTCACCGGGCTGCTCGGCCGCCAGCCTCTTGGGATCGACCTCACCCCCGGCCTGAGCGGCGAATTGGTCTGAACCACTGCCACCCTCAGAACCGGAACCACCCGCCGTCATGGACGGCATCTCCTGCGGCCCGATCTCGTCATCGAAGCCGAGGAGGGCACCGAGAGCCTCGTCGGTGATGGGCTTCGCCGGAGCCGACAGCACGTCACCGGGCTGCTCGGCCGCCAACCGCTTGGGATCGACCTCACCCCCAGATTGCCCGCCCGCCCCTGACGCCGATTGGTCTGAACCACTGCCGGAGGGCCCCTGACCCGGACCACCCTCAGAACCGGAACCATCCGTGGTCATGGACGGCATGTCCTGTGGTGCGATCTGGTCATCGAAGCCCAGCAGGGCACCGAGAGCCTCATCGGTGATGGGGTTCGCGGGAGCGGAGAGAACGTCCCCGGGCTGCTCGGCGGCCAGCCGCTTGGGATCGATATCGGCGTGACCCGAGCCGGATTGGTCTGAACCACCGCCCGACGGCGCCTGACCCGGACCACCCTCAGAACCAGAACCGTCTGTCGCCATGGACGACATCTCCTGCGGCCCGATCTGATAGTCGATGTCGAGCAGGCTGGTCAGGGCCTGGTCGGAGATCTGGTTGGCCGGAGCCGACAACACGTCGCCGGGCTGTTCGGCGGCCAGCCTCCTGGGATCGATTTCAGCACCGGACTGACCAGCGGAACCCGGCTGGTCCGTGTAACCAGCCGTTGCGGTTTCGCCGGTGGACCAGGCCTGGTCGGCGGGGGGCGTCGCGCCTACGGCCCAAGGCTCGCCGGAGGTGCCCGCCTGGCCGTCGGCCGACATGTCGGCCGGGCCGTAGTCGACCATGATCGGACCGGTCGACGGGCCGCTTTGTCCGTTGGGCGAACCCGGGGACTGCCCGTTCTGGCCTGAGGTCGTGCCGTTCGCCGGTTGGTCGGTGCCGCGCTGCGGATCGCACTGGCGGTCGTCGCCGCCCGGCGAGTTGCCCGCATCGCCGTTGCCACCCGCTACTGGGCCGTTCGTGGCGCCCGAGTTGCCCGTCTGCTCGTTGGCGCCACCGGGTTGCGGGTTGCCGTCGGTCACCGTCGGCATGTTCTGGGGGGCGACCTGGTCGTCGCCGTTGAGCAGGGCGCCGAGGGCCTGGTCGGAGATCTGGTTGGCCGGGGCCGACAGCACATCGCCGGGCTGGGCGGCGGCCAACGCCTTCGGGTCGATGGCCTCGCCGCCCGCGAGCGGCACCTCCGCCTGGATCTGCGGGGCGACCTCCGGGCTCGATGCGGAGATCAGGACCGTGTCCTCGGGCAATGTGTTGGCCGGATTGCCCTGCAGATAGGGGTCTTCGGTCGCGTTGTCGGCCGGGGTGCCCACGTAGTCACCCATCGGATCACCGGGGGCGAGACCCGGTTGAGGCGCGGGCTGGGTGACCGGGTTGTCCTTCGCGTAGGGATCCTCGGTCACGTTGTCGGCCGCGGTGCCGACGTAGTCGCCCATCGGATCGCCAGGAGCCAGGCCCGGCTGAGGCGCGGGCTGGGTGACCGGGTTGTCCTTCAGGTAAGGGTCTTCGGTCACGTTGTCGGCCGCGGTCCCGACGTAATCGCCCATCGGATCGCCAGGAGCCAGGCCCGGCTGAGGCGCGGGCTGGGTGACCGGATTGTCCTTCAGGTAGGGATCCTCGGTCACATTGTCGGCCGCGGTCCCGACGTAGTCGCCCATCGGATCGCCAGGAGCCAGGCCCGGCTGGGGTGCGGGCGCGGCGGCGGGGTTGTTCTTGAGGTAGGGGTCTTCGGTCACGTTGTCGGCGGCGGTGCCGACATATGCGCCCATAGGGTCGCCCGGGTCGAGGCCGGGCTGGGGCGCGGGTTGTTTGGCCGTCGGCTCCAGCGGCTCGACGTAACCGGGCTTGCCATCGGGCTGGGGGCCGGTGGAGGGCTGCGTACCGCCGGATTGGCCCGGATTGTCGACGGGCCGAACGGTGTCGAGGTCCCCGTCGATCCGGCCGAGGGCGTCGCCGTCGGGCAGGTTGAGCGGGGTCGACACCACCTTGGTGCCGTCGACGTTGATCTCGACCCGGCCCCTGGTCTGGTCGATGTCGTCGGGGTGGTCCTTCTTCGGAGTGTCGACCGGCTCGTTCCCGGGAGCGGGCGCCTCCCCCTTCGGAGGCGGAGCAGTTTCGTCGTCACACTGCTTGGGCGGTTCGGTCTCCGTGTCGCTCTTCTTCGGAGGGTCGGTCTCCGTGTTGTTCTTCGGAGGCTCGGTCTCCGTGTTGTTCTTCGGAGGCTCGGTCTCCGTGTCGCTCTTCTTGGGCGGTTCCGTCTCCGTGTCGCTCTTCTTCGGAGGGTCGGTCTCCGTGTTGTTCTTGGGCGGTTCGGTTTCGGTGTCGCTCTTCTTCGGCGGGTCCGACTCCGTGTTGCTCTTCGGGAGCTCGGTTTCGGTGTCGCTCTTCTTGGGGGGCTCGGAGTCGCCGGTGGTGGGCTTCGGGGGGGCGGTGTCGCCCTCGGTCGGCTTCGGCTGTTCCTGGGTGCCCGTGGGCTCCGGAGCGGGCTTCGGGACGGGTTTGGTGGGGGTCTCGTCGCCGGTGGTCGTCGGAGTGGGGCGGGTGGCCGGGTCGCGTTCGCGCTTCTCCAGGAGGGCCAGGCGGGCGGTGACGTCCTTGTCCATCTCGGCGATGGCGTCGGCCACCGCCGACGGGCGGTAGGTCACCGCGGCGGGTACGCCGGCGTTGCGGACCGTGGTGGTGACCTTGGCCTCGATGGACTCCATCTCCTTGGCCGCGCGTCGCAGCTCGGCGAGGAGATCACGGACCAGCTTGGGGTCCATCCCGTCGATCTTGGGCATGCGCGAGCCTCCCGGGGTCGAAAACCTCACTCACGCTAGGTCTCGGCGCCTCGGGGTGTCCGGCGCGATAGCCAGACGGTATGGATCTACTCTTCGGTCGCCAGGTAACCCACGACGCCGCGGATCTTTTCGACCGGAAGGCCGCCTTTGCGCAGCACGCGCGGCACCGAGGTGGTCAGGTCGAGGATCGTCGACGGGGTGGTGTCGGCGCACGGGCCGCCGTCGAGGTAGACGGCCACCGACTGGCCGAGCTGCTCCTCGGCCTCGGCCGCCGTGGTGGCGGGCGGGTTGCCCGAGCGGTTGGCGCTGGAGACGGCCATCGGGCCGGTCTCCTTGAGCAAGTCGAGGGCGACCTGGTGGAGCGGCATGCGGATGGCGACGGTGCCCTTGGTCTCGCCGAGGTCCCACTGGAGCGAGCGGTTGACCTTGAAGATGAGGGTCAGCGGGCCGGGCCAGAAGGCGTCGATCAGGTCCTGGCCGTGGGTGCCGAGCGACTCGGTGAGCGCGCCCGCCGCGCGGACGGTGCCCACGAGGACCGGCACCGGCATGTCGGAGCCGCGGCCCTTCGCGGTCAGCAGCGCCGACACGGCCGACGGCGTGAAGGCGTCGGCGCCGATGCCGTAGACGGTGTCGGTCGGGAGGACGATCAGGTCGCCGGCTCTGATGACCGACGCGGCGTCGATGAGGCCCGACTCGCGCTCGCCGGGGTTGGAACAGAGGTATCGGCGGGTCATGTGATCTCCCTTGCTTATTCCAGGCCGAACTTGGCCGTCACGAAGCGGTCGCGGCCGGTCAGATCCTGGCGCAGGCGGGCGTCGCGCCAGCCGTTGCCCTCGGGGAACAACCAGTAGACCGCGTTGCCCTGTTCGTCGGCGTGCTCCACCGCGACCAGGCCGCCCGGCCGCAGAAGCCGGCGGGCGGTGGCTTCGACCGCCCGGACCTCCCCCAGGCCGTCGTCGCCGGATCCGAAAAGGGCCCGGCGGGGATCGTAGTCGCGTACCTCGGGGTCGCGGGGCACCGCCCCCGGCGGAATGTAGGGCGGGTTGCTGATGACGAGGTCGACCTGGCCTTCGAGCTCGGGCAGGCAGTCGGCCAGGTCTTCGGGGTGGAGGGAGGTGCGGCCCTGGCCGTGTTCGAGGATGTTGCGCTTGGCCCAGCGGTAGGCCGCCGGGTCGATCTCCACGGCGTGGACCTGCGCGAGCGCGACCTCCTGGGCAATCGACAGCGCGATCGCGCCGGAGCCGGTGCCGAGGTCGACCACGATCGGGGACGCGACGTCCATCTCGTTGAGGCGGTCGATGGCCCAGCCGACGACGACCTCGGTCTCGGGCCGGGGGATGAACACCCCGGGGCCGACTTCGAGGGACAGGTAGCGGAAGAAGGCGCGGCCGGTGATGTGCTGGAGCGGCTCGCGGGACTCCCTCCTGGAGACGCCCTCCCAGAAGAGGGCGTCGAACTCGGAGTCCTTCACCGTGTGGAGGGTGCCGCGGGTCACGCCGTGGACGAATGCCGCGATCTCCTCGGCGTCGGCGCGCGGTGACGGAACACCTGCCTCGGCGAGCCGGGCGGTGGCCAGCGCTATCTCGTCCAGGAGGAAGGTCATCGGCTCAGGTGGCTGCGGCGGCGAGCTTCTCTGCCAGTTCGGCGTCGAGCAGGGCCTGGATGACCGCGTCGAGGTCGCCGTCGAGGACCTGGTCGAGGTTGTAGGCCTTGAACCCGACCCGGTGGTCGGAGATCCGGTTCTCGGGATAGTTGTAGGTGCGGACCCGCTCGGACCGGTCCACCGTGCGGACCTGCGACTTGCGCTCGGCCATCGCGGCGGCGTTGGCCTCTTCTTCGGCGATGGCCTGCAGGCGGGCCCGGAGGATGCGCATCGCCGACTCCTTGTTCTGGAGCTGGCTCTTCTCGTTCTGGCACGACACCACGACGCCGGTCGGCACATGCGTGATGCGCACCGCCGAGTCGGTCGTGTTGACGCTCTGGCCGCCGGGGCCGCTGGAGCGGTAGACGTCGATGCGCAGGTCGTTGGGGTCGATCTGGACGTCGACCTCTTCGGCCTCGGGGTAGACGAGCACCCCGGCGGCCGAGGTGTGGATGCGGCCCTGCGACTCGGTCGCGGGCACCCGCTGCACGCGGTGGACGCCGCCCTCGAACTTCAGCCGCCCCCAGGCGCCGTCGCGGCCCTTGATGGCGACCGTGACGTCTTTGTATCCGCCCAGGTCGGAGTATTGGGCGTCGATGATCTCGGCCTTGTAGCCCGCGCGCTCGGAGAAGCGCAGATACATGCGCAGGAGGTCGCCGGCGAAGAGCATCGACTCCTGGCCGCCCTCGCCCGCCTTGATCTCCATGATGATGTCTTTGTCGTCGTTGGGGTCGCGGGGCACCAGCAGGTGGCGC
Organism: Herbidospora sp. RD11066; assembly: GCF_054661255.1. Taxonomy (NCBI): domain Bacteria; kingdom Bacillati; phylum Actinomycetota; class Actinomycetes; order Streptosporangiales; family Streptosporangiaceae; genus Herbidospora; species Herbidospora sp. RD11066. The sequence goes on along the minus strand of NZ_BAAGDO010000004.1, from coordinate 528,024 downwards.
AGCCGCTCCTCCAGCGCGGGGACGCGGGCCTCGAGCTCGGCCGCCTCCTCGGCGAACGACGGGTCTTCGCTGGCGAGTTCGCGGGCGGCCTTGATGTCGTCGCGCACCTGGCCGAGCTCACGGTAGGTGCCGACGATCGGCGTGAGCTGGGCGTAGCGCTTTCCGAACTGCCTGGCCTTCGCCTGGTCGGCGTGCACGGCCGGATCGGCGAGCTTGAGCTCGAGATCGGCGTATTCGCTGATGAGCTCGTCGAGGTTCACCGCGCGTCCCCTCCTGCAATTTGAATCGAGTAGGCCCTTTCACCACGAACGCCGACCCGGGCGCGCCCACCCCACAAAGGCGGACGGTTCCGAGCCGGCGTCTGGGAAGGAGCTACTTGCCCGCGGCCTTCTTGCCGAACCGGGCCTCGAAGCGCGCCACGCGGCCGCCCGTGTCGAGGATCTTCTGCTTGCCCGTGTAGAACGGGTGGCAGGCCGAGCAGACGTCGGCGTGAATCGTGCCGTTCTTGGCGGTGCTGCGCGTGGTGAACGTGTTGCCGCACGAACACGTCACGTTGGTGACGGAATACGTGGGGTGGATGTCGGCCTTCATACCTTTTCCTCTCCGGGGCGCGGTCGCCGGGTCGCTCTGAGCGGGAACCGGAACCGCAACGGTTCGGCTACCAGTGTGCCAGACCGCAGAACCTTCCCAGGCCATCGCGTATTCCCGGGGTCGAGTCTGAACGATGCCTGGGAAGTCCGTGAGAAGGTCACCGCGCATGTGGACTGGTCACAGGGGCACCACTAGGCTCTCCCTGCTCAAACCCGAGCTTTTCCCTCAAAATCACCTCAGATAGGGGCTTCGATGAGGAAAGGCCTGCGGCTGCTGATTGCAGGCGCCAGCGGGGTGGCATTATTCGCCAGCGGTGTGGCCATCACCGCTTCCCCCGCTTCAGCCGTGGCCGTGACCGTGACGAACGGTGTCGTCAACGACACCTTCATTCCACCGGTCGCGCAGGACACCATGTCGTTCTCGTTTGACCTGGCAAACGCCTACCACGAGAAGTTCAGCGACAACTCCTACTCTCCGCGGTACAAGATCTGGGCCCGGGTCACTTCGGACCACTCGCCCGGTGCCGGCGTGACGGTGAACTGGCGGGCCGCCAGCGTCACCCAGCTGGCGAAGACGACGACGGCTCCGGCCGCCACGTCGCGGATCAACGGCAGCTTCACCGTCCAGAACAACGACAAGCCGGGCGACCGGTGGAAGCTGCAGATCTCGGCGGAGCCCATCGCGGCGCCGTCCACGGCGACTCCGTCCCCGACGCCCACCGCGACGGCGGCTCCGGACACGTGGCAGGACGTGAAGACCTTCACGGTCACTCCCGCCACCCGCGTGACCAACGTCGGCATCGACCCGAACCCCGTCGTGCTCAAGGGCGCGACCGACGTCGGCTTCAGCGCGACGATCGAGAAGTTCGGCGGCGAGACGCTCAAGCAGGTCCGCGCGCTGCACCCGTCGAGCGGTGAGTACTACTCGCTGGGCACCTCGCTCGAGGGCGACGACAAGAGCTACTACAACTTCGTGACGATGGGCACCGACGCTCCCGCCGGTGACTGGCAGATCAAGTTCACGATCACGCGTGGCTCGAAGACCTACGGCTTCACCAAGGGCTTCAAGGTCAGCAAGACCGCCTCGGCCCCGACCGTCGCCAAGTCGAAGATCACGATGTCCATCTCGCCGACGAAGGTGAAGAAGGGCAAGTCGATCAAGGTCTACGGCGCGGTCTACCGCGGCGTGAAGTCGTGGGGCCCGTGGAAGAAGAAGATCCTCAAGCTGTACTTCAAGAAGAAGGGCACCAAGAGCTGGAAGTTCGTCGGCTACATCGGTGCCAACAACTCCGGGAAGTACACCAAGACGATCAAGCCCAAGTACGACGGCTGGTACCGCATGAGCGCGACCAAGACCTCGGCCACGAAGGCTTCCCTGTCGCCTTACAAGCTCGTCGACGTTCGCTAGTTCTGTAGGGCCTGCGCCATCAACCCCTGACGCTGGCCCTATAGGAGACGAATGGGTCCATGTGTACGCACATGGACCCATGTCACGTTATTCTCACTAGCTCCATTTCTCCCACTAAATGACTCATGTAAAGGGCCCTTCTGATGCGAAAGACCCTGCGGCTCATCGTCGCGGCCGCAACGGGGGCGGCGCTCTTCGCCACCGGCGCCGTCGTTGCGGCACCCGCCTACGCCGCGACAGTCGATGCGGCCGGCACTGGCTTCACCGACTTGTTCATCCCCCCGAGCGGCAGTGACAAGATCCCCTTCAAGGTGAAGGTCACCGCGCCTTACTCCGTCGGCTTCGACAAGCCCGCCCGTGTGCACATCCAGTTCTTGAAGACCGACGAGGCCGAGTCGGCTGCGCACGAGGGCACTGCGGCCGAGATCCCCACGATTGCCGCTTCTCCCGCGCCGTCCCCCGTCGCCTCTGTTGACGTCGCGGCCTCCATCCCGGTCTCGTCGTCGGACAAGCCGGGCAAGTGGAAGTACCGCATCGGCCTGACCCCCGGAGGCGGCACCGCCCCCGCGTGGGACAAGCCGTGGCAGGAGATCACCGTCGCCACGGCGACGCGGGTCAACTCCGCGAGTGTCGACCCCGACCCGGTCGTGCTGAAGAAGGGCGCGGACGTCGACGTCTACGCCAACTTCAAGCTGGAGAAGTACGGCGACGAGAAGGTCACCAACGTTCGCTACGAGGCGTCCGACGGCTCCTACTACACGATGCCCACCGGGCTCGAGGCCGACGACACCTTCCACGGCTCGGCGTCGTTCGACGACCAGGCCCCGGCGGGCAACTGGCAGCTGAAGGTCACCGTCACGCGCGGTTCCAAGACCTACGCGTTCGTCAAGGGCTTCGAGGTCAAGAGCCCCGGCGCCAAGGCCAAGGCCAAGTCGAAGATCACGATCGCCGTCTCGCCCGCGAAGGTGAAGAAGGGCAAGTCGGTCAAGGTCTACGGCAAGGTCTACCGCGGCACCAGCAAGTGGGGCGCGTGGTCGAAGAAGATCCTCAAGCTCTACTTCAAGAAGAAGGGCACCAAGACTTGGAAGTTCGTCGGCTACGTGGGCGCGAACTCGACGGGCAAGTACAGCAAGACCGTCAAGCCCAAGTACGACGGTTACTGGCGTCTCCAGGCGACCGCCACCAGCGCCACCAACTCGGCGCTGTCGCCCTACAAGCTGGTCGACGTTCGCTGACGTCCTCCCGCTGAGCAGAAGGGGTGTCCCGTCCATGACGGGGCGCCCCTTTTCGCGTCGCGCGGCCGGTTGGCGCCGGATACGGCGGGACACCGGCGGCGGCGGGCGGTGCCAGAGTAGGCGGAGCCGTAACGGAAGAAGAATCTTTTAATGCCTGTGGCCCAGGTAGGCGAGGACGGCCAGCACTCGCCGGTGGTCGTCGGGGGCCGGGTCGAGGGCGAGTTTGAGGAAGATGCTGGAGATGTGCTTCTCGACGGCGCCCTCCGAGACGATCAGGCGCGCGGCGATGGCGCTGTTGGAGCGGCCTTCGGCCATCAGGGCCATGACCTCGGTCTCTCTCGCGGTCAGGCGCTCGTGGGAGAGCCTGCGGCGGCCCAGCAGTTGGACGACCACGTCGGGGTCGATCACCGCGCCTCCGGCGGCGACCCGGCGCACCGCGTCGAGGAACTCGGCGACCTCGGCCACCCGCTCCTTGAGCAGATAGCCGACCGCCTGCGCGCCGGCGCCGAGCAGGTCGGTGGCGTAGCGCTCCTCGACGTACTGCGACAGGACCAGGATCGGGAAGCCCGACCGCGCCGCGCGGATCTGCAACGCCGCGCGCAGCCCCTCGTCGGTGTGGGAGGGCGGCATGCGCACGTCGACGACGGCGAGATCCGGGTCGTGGACGCGGACCGCCTCCACCAGCGAAGGACCGTCGCCCACGGCGGCGACGGTCTCGATGCCCCCGTCGGCCAGCAGCCGCGACAGTCCCTCGCGGAGCAGCACTGAGTCTTCGGCGATCACGACACGCATGCCCGTCACCATACGCAGGGCAGCTCCGCCCTGATGACCGTCGGCCCGCCGGGCGGGCTGTCGACGACGAGGGTCCCGTCGATCGTGGCGGCCCGGTCGGCCAGGCCGTCGAGCCCGCCACCCGGGCGGATGGCCGCTCCCCCGGCGCCGTTGTCGCCGATCTCGACGACGACACGGTCTCCGGCCCGGCCGACCCGCACGTGGGCCTCGGTGGCCCCCGAGTGCTTGGCCATGTTGGTGAGCGCCTCGGCCACGACGAAATAGGCGATGCTCTCGACCGCCGCCGGCGGCCGGTCGGCGATCTCGACGACCACCTCGACCCTGACGGGCGCCCGCGCGGCCAGGGACGACAGGGCGGCGTCGAGGCCCCGGTCGGTGAGGATGGCCGGGTAGATGCCCCTGGCCAGGTCTCTGAGCTCGCCGATCGCCGCCTTCGCCCCCGCCGCCGCGCTCTCGACCAGGATCCTGGCCTGTACGGGGTCGTCGTCTAACTTGGCCTGTGCCCGGCCCAGGTCGAGGGCGACCGACAGAAGGCGCTGCTGGGCGCCGTCGTGAAGGTCGCGTTCGATGCGGCGGCGCTCGGCCTCGGCGGCGTTGACACCCCGGGCCCGGCTGGCCCTCAGATCCTCGTTGCGGGCCAGCAGGAGTCGGCGGTCGTCGGTGCCCAGGAGCGCCCTGGCCACCCACGCGTGGGCGAGTGCGGCGCCTCTGAGGGCGTAGAGGGACGCGAAGAGGGCGACCACGCCGAACAGCATGACCACGACCGCCTCGGGGACGGTCGAGACCTCGATCCACCAGAAGGTCAGCTCACGGTCGTTGAGGACCATCGGGAGCGGGAGCCCCAGCAGCTCCAGGCCCAGCGACCAGAGACCGAAGACGACGACGAACTCCAGCAGGCCCAGCGGGCACAGCAGCAGGAGGTAGCCGAGGTCCTTCCAGGTCGCCAGGTCGGCGAACAGCCAGCGCAGATGGGCGTAGAGGCCGCCGTCGGGGCGCGGTTTGTAGGGGTCGGGGATGCCGACGCCGAGCGTCCATCGCAGGAGACGGCGCTCCACGACGGCGACACCCCGCCAGACCAGGATCAGCACCGCCAGCATCGGCAACCCGACCCAGATCAGGACGAACACCAGCGAGAGCGGCAGGGCGAACCCGAGGCCGACGAAACAGGCCGTCCCGACGACGGGCGCCACGATGAAGTAGGGCACCGCCTTCCACGTCACCGGATCGACGGCGACCCCCAACGGGCCCCACGGCCCGAAGGGCACCCGATCGCGCAACCGTCCCTGACTCGCCACCATGCCTTGAGGATGCCAAAGCCCAGGCCATCGCCGGTATGGAGCGACCGGGGTGGGGATAACCCCCCGATTTGCCCGGCTATGTCACCCAGCCTGCGGGTTTTCCACAGACGCCGACGCCCACGACGAAAACGTCGGTCGCGCGGGCAATGATGATCTCGCCCCAGGGAGGGTGGGCCGCCCGATCCGGAAACGTCGATCGGGCGACAGCCTCCGGGGAGGAGAGCGCTCCGACCCGGAAACGTCGGTCGCGCGGCCGACAACCTCCGGGAGGGTGGGCGTTCCGACCCGGAAACGTCGGTCGCGCGGGCGACACCCTTCGGGGAGGGTGGCGGTCCGATCCGGAAACGTCGGTCGCGTGGGCGACAGCCTCCGGGCCGCTCGGCTCGATTCTCCGGCCGCATCGGCTCTCGTAGCCCTGGGTCGATTCGCGAATCCCCGTCCTCCGCTGGTCTTGGTTGTCTGTTTGCGCCAGATCTGTTCCGTCGTTGCGGTGGGGTGCGGGAGCGGGCGGTTGGCGCCGGATGCGGTGGGATGCGGAGACGGCGGGCGGGGCCGGGGTGGGCGAGAGCCGTAACGGAGGAAAAGAAAAGACCCCGGGGCGGGCCCGGGGTCTTTTCGCCAAGCGGTTCTGAAGCGGTGTGAGCTCCAGATGTTGTTCTAGTCGCGGTCGTTGCTGACGGTGGTCTTCTGGACCTGCATCAGGAACTCGGCGTTGCTCTTGGTCTCCTTCATCTTCTCCAGGAGGAGCTCCAGCGCCTGCTGCATGTCGAGTGCGTGGAGCACGCGGCGCAGCTTCCAGACGACCTGGAGCTCTTCCTTACCGAGGAGGATCTCCTCCTTACGGGTGCCGGACGCGTCGACGTCGACGGCGGGGAAGATGCGCTTGTCGGCGAGGGAGCGGTTGAGCTTGAGCTCCATGTTGCCGGTGCCCTTGAACTCTTCGAAGATGACCTCGTCCATCTTCGAGCCGGTCTCGACCAGGGCCGTCGCCAGGATCGTCAGCGAGCCGCCGTTCTCGATGTTGCGGGCGGCGCCGAAGAAGCGCTTGGGCGGGTAGAGCGCCGTGGAGTCGACACCACCCGACAGGATGCGGCCCGACGCGGGGGCGGCCAGGTTGTAGGCGCGGCCCAGGCGGGTGATCGAGTCGAGCAGGACGACCACGTCGTGACCGAGCTCGACGAGGCGCTTGGCGCGCTCGATGGCCAGCTCGGCGACGGTGGTGTGGTCTTCGGCCGGACGGTCGAAGGTCGAGTGGATGACCTCGCCCTTGACCGACCGCTGCATGTCGGTGACCTCTTCCGGACGCTCGTCGACCAGGACGACCATCAGGTGGCACTCGGGGTTGTTGCGGGTGATCGCGTTGGCGATGGCCTGGAGGACCATCGTCTTGCCGGCCTTCGGCGGCGACACGATCAGGCCACGCTGGCCCTTGCCGATGGGGCTGACCATGTCGATGATGCGCGTGGTCATGATGTTGTGCTCGGTCTCGAGCCGCAGGCGCTCCTGCGGGTAGAGAGGCGTGAGCTTGTTGAAGTCGGGGCGCTGGCGGGCCTGGTCGGGCTCCATGCCGTTGACCGTGTCGAGACGGACCAGCGCGTTGAACTTCTCGCGGCGCTCGCCGTCGCGCGGCTGGCGCACGGCGCCGGTGATGACGTCGCCCTTGCGCAGGCCGTTGCGGCGGATCTGGGCCAGCGAGACGTAGACGTCGTTGCTGCCCGGCAGGTAGCCGCTGGTGCGGACGAACGCGTAGTTGTCGAGGATGTCGAGGATGCCGGCGATCGGGATCAGGACGTCGTCGTCGCTGACCACGGGCTCGTTGGCGTCGCCGAAACGGTCACGGCCGCGGCGGTTGCGCTCGCGGAAGCGGCCGCGACGACCGCGCGGGTCGTCGTCCTGCGGGCCGCCCTGGCCGGGGCCGCCCTGGTTCTGGTCCTGGCGGTCCTGGCGGTTGTCCTGACGGTTGTCCTGGCGACCGTCCTGACGGTTGTCGGGACGGGTGTCCTGACGGTTGTCGGGGCGGCTGTTCTGCCGGTCGTCGTTGCGGCCCCCACGGTCGCCACGATCGTTCCGGTCGCCACGGTCCTGACGATCGGCGCCGCGGTCCTGGCGGTCGCCGCGGTCGGGACGCTCACGGCGCTCGCCGCGCTCCCCACGGCCACGACGCTCGCGGCGGTCGCCACGCTGGTCACGGGTGTCGCTCGGGGCCTCGGACTGCTCCACGACGGTCGGGGTCGTCTGCACCGTAGGCTCGAGGGATGCCGGCGGGGCGGACTCGACACGTTCGACGGCGGCGGGAGCCTCGGCCGGGGCCGGGGCCTCGGCGGGCGCCGCTGCGGCGCGGGCGGAGGAACGTTCCCGACGGGCTCTGGTGGGCCGCTCGACCGGGGCGGCTTCCGCCTTGGCCTCGCTCTTGGGCTCGGGCTTGCTCTCCGCGGCGGGCTGCGCCGTCGCCCCCTGCTTCTCCTGGATGGCCGCGATGAGCTGGCTCTTCCGCATCCGGCCGGTGCCGCTGATGCCGAGACCGGAGGCCATCGCCTGCAGTTCGGGGAGCACCATGGCCGACAGGCCGGTGCCGGAGCGGCGGCGGCGCGCGGTCGTGGGGGCATCGCCGACGGGTGCGTCGGCGAGGAGTTCGGTGGTGTCGCTCAACTAAGGGTCCTTCCCAGGGGTCGGGCGCCGGACTGTCTGATTCCGCCGTCCCGGTTATGCGACCCGGCGGGACAGACCGGGTCGGGCTTCGTGGATCTCGTGCGGTCGAGCCGAGTGCCGAGAATCACGAGCGGTAGGCGCCCAGGGGTGTTCCCCCGGGATGCCACGACCGACCAGATGTCGAGGTGGCTCGAACGCGCATGTCCCCGAACACGCCGCCCCCTGCCGCGTCGGCGGATGGAGGAGGTGGATTCAGGGAAATCGCCACGGCGGCTTCGGCTGTGCGAAGAGCCACGATGTGCGAATGACAAGCACGCACCCAACACGGGGGCACCTGGTGCGGCTATCAGCCTAACATCACCGGCGCACACAGCTATTCCCTGAAGGTCGAAGAGGCATCAGCGTGTCTCGGGAAACTGAACGGTCGCACCGGAAGGGTCGACGTTCAGTGGCTGGATTTGCCAGTCGATACCCACTTCGGGCTCGATCAAATCCTGCGTTTCCGGTGAAGAAAACGCAAGAACCGTGGGGCCCGCTCCCGAAACGACCGCGGGCACCCCCTTGGACCGCAGACGTTCTACCAGATCGGCGGTCTGCGGCATGGCGGACGCGCGGTATCTCTGGTGAAGCCGATCTTCCGTTGCCGCCAGCAACACGGTGTTGTCGGGCTTTCCGGTCAGCGCGGCGACGAGCAGCGCGGCCCGGCCGGCATTCGTCGCGGCGTCGGAATGCGGGACTTTCTCCGGAAGCAGCCCCCGTGCCTCTTCCGTCGACAACCGGAACGGCGGGATCAGCACCACGGGCCGGATGTCGGCGTGGGGCAGCAGCCGGCACACCCCGGAGTCCCAGGAGATGGTCAGGCCGCCGCGCAGGCAGGGCGCGACGTTGTCGGGGTGGCCCTCGATGGCGGTGGCCAGCGCGAGGGCCTTGTCGTCGTCGAAGACCGCGTCGGACAGGGCCCTGGCGGCCAGGATGCCCGCGACGATCGCGGCCGACGACGATCCCAGGCCGCGCGCGTGGGGGATCCGGTTGACGCAGGTCAGCCGGATCCCTTCGGGCTGCGCGACGCCCATCTCCTCGAAGGTGCGGCGCATCGTCCGCACGATCAGGTGGCCCTCGCCGGTGTCGACCTCACCCGCTCCCGCTCCCCCGACCTCGACCGCCGTCTCGAAGGCGCCGACGGAGGCCGTCACCTCGTCGTGGAGGTCGAGGGCCAGGCCGAGCGTGTCGAATCCGGGGCCGAGGTTGGCGCTGGTCGCCGGTGTGCGCACCAGAACGGTCAAAGAGTGCTCCCGCAGGTCAGGCGAGTTCGAGTGCGGCCGCCGCCGCGTAGGCGTCGATCGGGATGGTCACGGGGGCCGGACCCCCGAGATGTGCCGTCACGACAGGGGGGGTCTTTGAGGCCCCCGCCTTCACGCCAGCTCCAGCGCGGCCGCTGCCGCATAAGCGTCGATCGGGATGGTCACCGGGGCCGGGGCGCCGGAGATCGCCCAATCGGGGTCTTTCAGGCCGTTGCCGGTGACGGTGCAGACGACCGTCTGGCCGGGCTTGAGCAGGCCCTGCTCGTGGGCCTGGAGCAGGCCGGCGACGCTGGCGGCCGAGGCCAGTTCGACGAACACGCCCTCGCCCTGGGCCAGCAGCTTGTAGGCGGCGGCGATCTGGCGGTCGGTGACCGCCTGGATCACGCCGCCGGACTCGTCGCGGGCCGCCTCGGCGAGCTTCCACGACGCGGGGTTGCCGATGCGGATCGCGGTGGCGATGGTGTGGGGGTGGGTGACCGGCGCGCCGTTGACGATCGGGGCCGAACCGCTGGCCTGGAAGCCGAACATCTTCGGCTGCGTGGCGGCGTATTCCTGGTAGCCCATCCAGTAGGCCGAGATGTTGCCCGCGTTGCCCACCGGGATGCAGTGGACGTCGGGGGCGCCGCCGAGGGCGTCGACGATCTCGAACGCGGCCGTCTTCTGGCCCTGGAGACGGTGCGGGTTGACCGAGTTGACCAGCGCGATCGGGTAGTTCTCGGCCAGCTTCTTGGTCATCTCGAGGCAGTCGTCGAAGGACCCCTCGACCTGGAGCAGCTTCGCGCCGTGGACGAGCGCCTGGGCCAGCTTGCCCATCGCGATCTTCCCGCGCGGTACCAGCACGGCGCAGGTCAGCCCGGCGCGGACGGCATAGGCCGCCGCCGAGGCCGACGTGTTGCCGGTCGAGGCGCAGATGACGGCTTGGGCGCCCTCTTCCACGGCCTTGCTGATGGCCACGGTCATGCCGCGGTCTTTGAAGCTGCCCGTCGGATTGAGGCCCTCGACCTTGAGGAACACGTCGCAGTCGACCAGCGCGGAGACCTTCGGCGCCGGAACGAGCGGGGTGCCACCTTCAAGAAGGGTGACAACGGGCGTCGTCGCGCTCACGGGAAGCCGGTCGCGGTATTCCTCGATGAGGCCACGCCAAACCCTGGACATGCGGTTCCTCCATGTCACCTGCGGTATCGGGCACAGAGTCTACGGGCAAACGTTCGAGATCCGGGATCCGGCGTCCGCCCTGTGGGACGGTGAGCGAGACGTCCGATTTGTACGGGCTCTATACCCTCCCAGGAAACTGCCAGAGTGGTTGGCTATTGTCGATCACCGTTCCGCTCAGACCGGCGATCCTGTGAAGGAGAAGGCCATCGTGACGGGCACCGACGCCCGGCCCCGGATCCGCCACAACGACTATTCGCCGCTGTCGCCGCCGGAGGCCGGTCACTGGACTCCGCGGCTCCCGGTCAGCGTGGTCATTCCCGCCCATGGCGGTCAGCGGTTCCTCGACCTCACCTTGGCCGCGCTGTCGGCGCAGACCTATCCGGCCCATCTGACCGAGGTCGTCGTGGTGGACGACGGGAGCCTGCCGCCACTGCGCCTTCCGGCCGTCAAACCGGAGAACACCAGGATCATCCGGTCGGGACCGGGCGGCTGGGGGCCCGCGTTCGCGCTGAACGCGGGGCTGGCCGTCTGCGACGGCACGGTCGTGCAGCGGCTCGACGCCGACATGGTGATCTACCGCGACCATCTGGAGCGGCTGCTGCGCTGGCACCATCTGACCGACTATCTGGTCACGATCGGCGCCAAGGTCTTCGTCGAGCCGCCCGAGCTGACGCCCGCGCAGGTCAGGGACGCCGTCGCGGACGACCGTGTAGGCGATCTGGTCGACCTGTCGGCGGCGACGCCGAGCAGCACGGAGCGCACGATCCTGCGGCTCGACGGCATGAAGAAGAGCCGCAACCCCTACCACGTCGTCACCGGCCCCACCCTGTCCCTGCACCGGGTGCTGTGGGACGCGGTCGGCGGGCTCGACGCCGAGGTGCACCGGGGCGAGGACACCGAGTTCGCCTACCGGCTGGCCCAGGGCGGGGCGGTGTTCGTGCCCGATCTGTCGGCGCGGGCCGTCCATCTGGGGGTGCCGGCGCAGAAGCGGAACCGCACGGCCACCGTGCGGGCCGTCGAGCCCTACCACGCGCAGCGCATCCCGCTCCGCCGTGACCTGCGCAAACAGCGCGGCCGTACGTGGCACACGCCCTATGTCGAGGTCGTGTTCGACGTGGCGAAGGCGACTGAGCGCGAGACGCGGGACGCCGTCGAGTCGGCGCTGACCGGGTCGATCGGCGACGTGCGGGTGCTGCTGACCGCTCCCTGGTCGTCGATCAGAACGGGGCGCGGCGAGGCCATGGCGGGCCAGGAGTTCGAGCTGCGGCTGATCCAGGAGAGCATGCGCGGCGACCCCCGCGTGCACCTGGCCGACCAGGCGCCGGTGACGGCGTTCCCGGTCCCGTTCCGCTATCGGGGGTCGGTGCACGCGCCGCTCGCCGCCGAGACGCTCGAGCGCATGACACGCACGATGACAGACGGGCGACTGGGCGTGCTGGTGACCGAATCACCTGCGGGGACCGAGGCCGTCATGGAACGCACCGAGGCGGTTTCTCGGGCGGTGTTACTGGCCCGTCCAGGCGAAACTGCGCATGACGTCATCAGCCAGACACACGGGATCCGGCGCACCCCTCCGGGGATCTTCTGGTCCGCCCCGGATTCCGGCTCCGACGTGCCGCAAGAACGACGAAGAGGGCTAGGGTTGTTCCGCCGCCTAACGTCATGACATGTCAATTTGGCAGCAAAATCTCAGCATTCCCCCTAACAAATCATGAGAGATCTTCTAATAGAATCCCGCTTCATTCCTTGTTGACACGGAGGCTGACAAAGATGCCCACGCTCCGCCGACTGGCGATGCTCGGCGCGGCCGCCGGAACGGTCGTTCTGGCCGCTCTCGCCGCCCTCGTCCTGATGGGCGTGCTCCCGGTCGTCGACGCTCTGCTGCTGGTGCTGCTGGGCGGGTGCCTGGCCGGGCTCGGGCTGCTGGTGTTCAGCGTGCGGCGGCTCGACGGCAAGACGCAGCGGATCGACACCCGCGTGAAGAAGCTCGAGACCAACCTCGCGCGCGTCACCGCCACCCTGGGCACCGTGTCCGAGGAGCTGGCCGGGGCGTCCAAGCTGCTGGCCGAGGGCGCGGCCCGCCGCGACGACGATCTGCGCGCCGTGCTCGCCGCCCTCGGCGAAGACCGTGTCAACGCGATGTTCCTGCGCAACGAGGTCGAGGCGGAGATCAAGGAGATCCGCCGCATCACCGGTCAGCAGCCCCGGGTGAAAACGGATGTGGGCGAACGTTGACGGCACGGATCAGGCACAACGACTGGAGTTCCCTGCGCCCGGCACCGCTGGGCGCCTGGACTCCGCGCCTGTCCGTCAGCGTCGTCATCCCGGCCTACCAGTGTCAGGACGCGCTTGACCGCACCCTCGCCGCGCTGGCCGCCCAGAGTTATCCGGGCGATCTGACCGAAGTGGTGGTGGCCGACGACGGCAGCAGGCCCTCGCTCGTGCTGCCGCCGCTGGCGCCGCACCGCACCCGGATCGTGCGGGTGCCCGAGGGGTCGTGGGGGCGCGGCGCCGCCCGGCAGGCCGGGGCCTCCGCCGCCTCGGGCGACGTGATCCACTGGCTCGACGCCGACATGCTGCTCGACCGCGAGCACATCGAGGCCCACATGCGCTGGCACCACCTGGCCGGATACGTCGTGGTCCACGGCACCATCAGGTTCGTCTCGGCGAAGGAACCGACGCCCGACCACGTCTACGCCGAAACCGCCGCAGGCCGGTCGGACAACCTGTTCCCGGCAGAGAACGTCCACCCTCATGTGTGGCTGGAGAAGACGCTCGCCGAGACGCGGCACCTGCGCGACGCGCGGTCGAACCCGTCGCGGCTGCACTCTGGCGCGACCACCTCGGTCCGGGCGACGCTGCTGGCGCGGGCGGGCGGGGTCGACGTGACCATGAACATGGGTGAGGACACCGAGCTCGGCTATCGCCTGGCCCAGGCCGGGGCCGTGTTCATCCCCGACGCCGAGGCGCTGAGCTGGCACATCGGCAGGTCGACCGTGATGGTGCGCGAGAAGGAGGTGCACCGGCACAACTGGACCCTGTTCGCCGACCGCATCCCCGACCTGCGCTGGCTGCGCGTCCATCCACGGCGGGTCTACGCGATCCCGTACGTCGAGGTCGTCACCACCGCCACCACCTACGAGGAGACGCGGGGAACCGTCGACAGCGCGCTGGCCGGGACGATCCACGACCTCACCGTCACCATCGACGGCCCCTGGCACGAACTGACCACCGGCCGCCGCGCCTCGCTCGACGAACCGCGGCTCGACCTGCGGCTGCTCGGCAACCTCTACGCCGGGGAGCCCCGCGTCAACCGCGCGGTGAAGGCCCCCTACCGGCTGACGATCCCCGCGGGCTGGTCGCTCGGCGCCGACAGCATCGCCAAGCTGGTCAAACTGGCCGAGACCAACGGCTACGGGCTGGTCTGCGCCGCCCTCGCCGAGAGCCACGACGGCGTGGTGACGGCCCGCCTGGAACGGACGGCGGCCTTCAACCGGGCCCGCCTGTTCCCCGGTGAGGACCCCGACGACGTGGTCGACGAGCTGTTCGGCGCCCACTGGGTCGACGGCGCCGAGTTCGGCATCGTGCCGCTGGCCGACGCAGAACCGATCAAGGGCGACGCCCAGACCTGGCGCGCGGCGGCCGAGAAGCACAAGGCGGAGGCGCGCAAGTACAAGGCCGAGGCCGAGCGCTGGAAGGCCGAGGCCGAGAAGCTCGCCGCCCAGCCCCAGGCCAAGCGGCGCTGGAGGGTCCGATGATCACGTACACGATGGGCGTCGAAGGGGGCGTCGACCTCGACGGCGAGCTCGACCTGGACCCCGAGGCCGAGGTTCCCGAGGTCACGATCCTCGCGAAGACCCCCACCGACCTGCGCCGGGCGATGACCCTCCAGTCGATGCTGCCCAAGGCGACGAAGGTGTCGGTCGTGGTCGCCGAGGCGCCCTACTGGTTCACCGCGCCCAACCCCTCGCTCACCCCGGCGCACCGGTGGCGGGCGCTGACCGAGGTCCGCACGTACAAGAAGGGCGCCGGCTGGCAGGTCGACGTCACGTTCAACGCCCCGACTCCGTCGGGGCGGGTGGTCACGGCCGTGGCCCGCGCGTTCGCCGGGAACCGGCTGGAGGCCATCGCCTCGCCGGTGCCGGTGCTGGCCGGTCCGGGCGCGGCCCACTGGCGTCCCGGCGACCCCAACGCGGCCATCGCCGACCCGAAGGGCCCGATGCCGATCCGCATCGGGGCGCCCGCGGGCGACCTGGTCGTCCGGACCGACGCGTCGGCCCCCTGGGCCGGTGACGCCGTGACGGTCGACCGCTCCGGGTCGCCGAGCTGGGAGGAGATCGGGCGTCCGGGCGGCGAGAGGCTGCTGGCGGCCGGGCTGACCGATCCCGCGCTGGTGCCGCCGGTCGACGACCGGTCGGTCAACCCGATGGGGTTCGTCAGCGTGCCGACCAAGGGCGTCGGCGAGCTCACGCTCGTCGACGACGTGTGGGTGATCAGGCTCGGCACCGACACCCTGACCCGCATCGCCGGGTCGGGCGCGGTGACGGTCATGGACGTCGACCGCGTGCGCAAACTGCGCGGGGTCGTGATCGACTGGCGGCGCGGGCACACCGGCCCGCTGACCGCCGTCAGGGTCGTGGCCGGGCTGGCCGCCGCCGGGGTTCCGCTGGTCTGTGACCAGGTTCCTCCGTGGGCGGGCGCCCTCGGACCCGGGCTCACCAAGCTCCTCCAGGCTCCGGCGAGCGTTCTCGACGACGACCTGACGCGCGAGGAGCACAGCATCCGGCTGCGGCGGCGCGCCCTGCGCGACCACGGGGTCAGGGAGCGCTGGGCCCGGCTGGGCGCGGTCGGCTCGTATCTGCCGACGACCTCGATCCTGCTGGCCACCCGGCGGCCCGACCAGGTCGCCTTCGCGCTGGAGCAGGCCGGACGCCAGCGTGAGGCCGACCTCGAAGTGGTGCTGGCGCTGCACGGCGTGCCCCGCGAGCACCCCGGGGTCGCGGCGGCGATCGAGAAGTTCGACCGGCCGCTGACCGTCTACCAGGCGCCCCACGCGCAGGCCTTCGGCTCGGTGCTGAACGCCGCCGCCGAACGCGCCTCCGGGTCGTTCCTGCTCAAGATGGACGACGACGACTGGTACGGCCCCGACTTCCTGGCCGACCTGCTGCTCGCCCACTCCTACACCGGCGCCGACGTGCTGGGCACCTCGCCCGAGTTCGTCTACCTGGCGGCGATCGACGTGACCGTCCACCACCAGCAGATCACCGAGCAGGTCACCAACTTCATCGCGGGCGGCACGATCCTGGCCACCCGTTCGGCCTTCGACGCCGTCGGAGGGTTCCGCCCGCTGCCACGGTCGGTGGACACTCAGTTCCAGCACGCCGTCCAGGCCGCCGGCGGCACCATCTACCGGGGCCACGGCCTCGGCTACATCCTCAGACGGGGCAAGGCGGCCGAGCACACCTGGCGGGAGCCGATCGGCACCTTCCTCAAACGCAACAAGCGGCAGTGGCGCGGATTCCGGCCCAACGCCCTGATGGAGCTCCCGGGAGGCAGGTCATGACGGCTCGCGTACCCCGCAACGACTACGGCGTGCTGGTGCCACCGTGTCCCGACTACGTACCGGGCAAGACCGTGTCCGTGGTCATCCCGGCCCGCGACTGCCAGCGCAAACTCGACCTGACCCTGGCCGCGCTGGCCGAGCAGGACTACCCGGCCCACCTGACCGAGGTGATCGTCGTCAACGACGGCGGCCCGCTCGACCTGCCGTCGTGGGTGCGCGAGGTGCCCAACGAGGGGTGGGGCATCGCCTGGGCGATCCGCACCGGCTTCGGGCACGCCACCGGCGAGGTCGTACTGCGGCTCGACGCCGACGTGGTCCCGACGCGCGGCCACGTCGGCGCCCACATGCGCTGGCACCACGCGGCCGACTACCTGGTAGTGCTGGGCTCGCTCAAGTTCACCGCCTCGGCGTCGGTGCTGCCGTCGCCGGAGGATCTCGCCGAGGCCGTCCGCGCCGGGCGGGAGAGCGAGCTGCTCGACGAGTGCGAGGGGCACACCTGGTGGGACAAGCTCCTCGACGAGTACGACGGCCTCACCACCGCGCCCAGCCCGATCATGCACCGCATGCACGTCGGCGCCAGCGTCTCGCAGCACCATGACCTGTGGAACCAGGCCGGGGGCATCGACACCTCGCTGGTTCTGGCCGAGGACACCGACCTCGGCTACCGGCTCACCCAGGCGGGCGCCGTGTTCGTCCCCGAACTGGAGGCGCCGGCCTGGCATCTGGGCCGGTCGACTTTAATGCGACGGCAGACCGAGGTGAAGAGGTACAACGCCCCGTTCGTGGCCGACCGCATCCCCTACCGGCGCTTTCTTCGCACCGAGGGCGGCCGCCAGTGGCTGGTGCCCTATGTCGACGTGGTCATCGACACCCGGGGCGCCTCCTTCGAGGACGTACACGGCGGCGCCGACGCGGCGCTGGTCAGCACGCTCCCCGACGTGCGGGTCACCCTGCTCGGCGACTGGCCGACACTGAGTGACGGCCGCCGCTCGCCGTTCGACGACCCCCGGCTCGACGAACGGCTGATCAAGGGCGCCTACGAGCACGACGGCCGGGTCAGGCTGGTCGAAGACGGCGGCCCGACGTCGGCTCCGGCCCCGTTCCGGCTGGTCTGCCCGCCGGGCTGGACGGTCGCCGCCGAGACCGTGGCCCATCTGATCGAGAAGGCCGACAAGACCGACCTCGGCCTGCTGCACATCGCGCTGACCGAGACCCACGAGGGCATCGTCACCGCCCGGCTCGAACGGACCTGCGCCATCGCCCGCGCCCTGCGGGTCGTCAAGGACGGCGAGGAGTTCGACGACGTCGTCCACGAGCTCTACGGCTCCGAATGGCTCGACGGCGAGGAACTGGGCTTCGCCCGGGTCGACTCCTCGGTGAAGCCGCCCATCGTGAGCCGCAACACCGAGGCGGCCCACTGGCGGGCCCTGGCCATCGACCGCAAGATCGCCGCCGGACGCCTGGAGAAGCAGGTCCACGCGCTGGAGCGGCAGGTGGGCGTACTGGAGAAGAAGGCCGCCAAGGGCACCGCCGACTCGGCGCGCTGGCGGGCGAAGGCGGAGAGCTGGCGGGTGCAGACGGTGAAGCTGCAGCGTCAGGGTGAGCGCACGGTGTTCAAGCGGGCGCTGCGCAAGGCCCGGCGACTGCTCGGCTGACGTGGTCTCTCTCTTCTCACCCGGCCGTTCGCGCGGCCGGGCGATCAGCCGGTCGGCCGTCGCGGTCACCCTCGTCACCGTCGCCGCCGCGATCGCGTACACGGTCGTCGGGCTCCTGGAACTGCGGAACCTGCGGGCGGGCGTCCTCGATCTGACCCTGTTCGACCAGGCGGTCAGGAGCTACTCCCACTTCGATCTGCCCCGGTCGATCGCCAAGGCCCACTACGACGGTTTCACCGACCCCTGGTTCTCGCTGCTCGGCGACCACTGGTCACCGATCCTCGTGGTGCTCGCGCCGCTCTACTGGATCAACGACGGGCCGGTGTCGCTGCTCGTCGCCCAGGGGATCCTGTTCGCGCTGGCGGTGCCGCCGCTGTGGCTGTTCACCCGGCGCCGGCTCGGCGCCGTCGCCGCCCATCTCGTCTCCGTCGCGTACGTCGTGTGCTGGCCGGTCGCCCAGGCCGTCGAGTTCGACTTCCACGAGGTCGCGTTCGCGCCGATGCTGACCGCATGGATGGTCGAGCGGTACGACGCCGGAAGGATCCGCACCGCCCTGCTCATGGGCGGCCTGCTGCTGCTGACCAAAGAGGACATGGGCCTGGTCGTCGCCGGATTCGGCCTCTACCTCCTGGCCCGCGGCAGGTTCGCGGCCGGCGCCGCCCTCGTCGGCGGCGGCGTGGCGGCGGTGCTGGTGGCGACCAAGGTGCTCATCCCGTGGTTCGGCGGGCGGAGCGACTTCTACTGGCGCTATCCGGAGCTCGGCGACGGGCCCGCCGCCGCGGCCCTGCACGTCGTCACGCATCCGCTCCAGACGTTCGCCCTGCTCGGAACCCCGTCGGACAAGCTCGTGACGATCGGGTCACTCCTCCTGGTGGTGCTGGGGGCGTGCCTGCTGTCGCCGCTGGCGCTGCTCTCCCTGCCGTTGCTGGCCGAACGCATGCTGGCGACGTATCCGCACTGGTGGGGGGTGCCCTACCACTACAACGCCTTCCTGGCGATCCCGCTGTTCCTGGCCGCCGTCGACGGCGTCGCCCGGTTCGGGCCGCGGATCAGGCTGGGGTGGGCCGCATCGGTGCTGGTCGTCGGCGTGGTGACGGTGCCGTTCTTCGCGTACGGGGAGGTGGTCCGCGCCGAGATGAATCCGCCGGCGTGGCTGCCCGCCGCGAAACGGGCCGTGGCGAGCGTGCCTCCGGGTGAGACCGTGTCGGCCGTGCAGTCGGTCGGCGCGAACCTGACCGGGCGCAATCCGGTTCTGCTGTGGAGCCCCGAGCCGCACGACGCGCCCTGGGTGATCGGCCACACCCGGTGGCAGACCACCCCGTTCACCAGCCTGGAGGAGCAGAAGGCCGAGGTCGAGCGGCTGAAGGCGCGCGGTTACGCGACGGTCTTCGAGGAGGACGGTTTCTTCGTCCTGCACCGGCCTTAGAGGCGCTGCCACTCCGACTCGTCGGGCACCGGCCGGTTCGGGCCGCCGACGTGCTCACCGAGCGGCCGGACGACGGTGCCGAACTTCTTGCGCTGGCCGAGCCAGCCGAGGAACTCGTCGAGGAGCTTCTCGGTGGTGGAGTAGGTCCCGCAGGGCCGGGCGCAGACCTTGTGGATCACCACCGGCAGCAGGCCGCCGGAACGTTCCGCCATGGTGACCTGACGCTTCAGTTCGGCCAGCCGAGTGTTGTCGTTGATCGAGCCGTAGGTACGGATCGCGTAGAGCTGCGGCGGGCGCATCGGCTCGACCACGGCGCACCAGTCACAGGGGTCGAACGCCAGGCCGCCGACGCCGCGGGCGGCGTTGTAGCCGCAGAACCGGGCCGCGTTGCGGGAGTCGGCGTTGAGGGCGCCGAAGGGGTAGGCGAAGGTCGTGACGCGGATCTTCAGCTTTAACAGGGCCTGCCGGTCGGCGCAGATGTCGGCCCGCTGGTCGATGGCCGTCAGGTCGGTCAGCCGCACGTGGTGGAGGGTGTGGCCGCCGATCTCCTGACCCACGCGGGCGAGCTCGCGGACCTGCTTGGAGGTCAGCTTCCCCGGCTGGTCGAGGTCGCCGCTGTTGATGTAGAACGTTCCGCGCATGCGGTGCTTGCGCACGATCTGGGCGGCCCGCCAGTGGGTGGCGTCGGCGTCGTCGAAGCCCAGCGCGATCACCGTCTGTATCTTCTTCTTGGGCTTGGCCTGGGCCGGCGTCGCCAGCACCATCGGCAGGAGCGCTCCAATGAGAACGCCCATCGTGCCTAACCGGACCAAGGCCCGCATGATCTACTCCTGTTGAGATGAGTGGCAAAGCGCTGTCAGAATACCGACCCCTGACCGGCAAACCGGGATCTTAAACCCAATCGGTACCGTCCTCACAGGCCGGTCCTAGGTTCCGGGCCGGACCATCGCGATCCAGTACGGCTGCCCACCCACCGTGTTGAGCACGTGGCGCTCCCACTTCTCCGTGCCCGGCAGCGGCGTCTTGCGGGTGAGCGCGGCCACGACGCCCGGCACGCCGCCGACGGCCTGGTCGACCGTCTCCCCCGGTTTCACGATGACCACCTCACAGCGCGTGACGAACTGGTGGGCCGGGTTGACCGAGGTGCCGACCAGCGTGCACGGCTTGCGGACCCCGAAGTCGGCCATGTCGCGCAGCAGGGCGTCCTGATCGGTGCGGACGGTGTAGTCGACCGACTTCACCCCGTCGAGCGCCACGAACTGCACGGCCACGTGCGCCGCGATCACGCCCGCCGCCACCCACTTCCAGCGGGAGGTCAGCGCGTCGACGACGACCGAGCCCGCCGGGATCAGCAGCAGCGCGTAGGCGGGCAGCAGGAACCGGGGCGCGGCGTAGTCGACCAGGAACAGGTAGGGCGCCGCCATGGCCAGGCCGGTCAGCGCGGGCAGCGGATGCCTGCGCGCCCCGACCAGCGCCAGCACCGGCAGGACGATCCACCAGATCAGCAAGTGGGGATTGTCCAGCGGGATGTCACAGGGACGGCAGAACGCCGGGCCGGAGGCGGCCTTGAACTCGTGCCAGAACCCCGGGGCCGGAGCGATGCCGCCCTGGACCTCCCCCGCCTCCTGCCACCGCTGCGCCAGCCCCCCGAACGACCGGTACGCCTCGACGACCCACGGCACCGCCCCCGCCAGCGCGGAGACCAGGATGACCGCGGCCGCCGTCCACTTGCGCCAGAGCAGCGCCGCCGGACCGGCCACGACCCCCAGCCAGAGCACGTCGCTCGGCCGCAGCAGCGTCACCCCGGCGAACCCGGCGGCCAGGCCCGCGTAGGCCCAGGCGCCGCCGCGCTCCTTCACGATCAGCAGGCAGCCGACCGCGAGCAGGGCGCCGAACGCGGTGTAGAGGTTCGGCATGACCTGGGGGCCGTACCAGACGGTGACCCACAGGGTGGCGAACAGGCCGGAGGCGGTGGCGAGCACGCCCCGCGACAAGATGCGCGTCCACGGCAGCCAGGCCAGGAAGAACCCGGCCGTGGCGACCGCCATCATCCACCAGCGCAGCAGCGCCGGATCCATGGTGAGCTGGGCCATCGGCGCGACCAGCCAGGTGACGCCCCGGGCGCGCGGAGCGCTGAAGAGGGCATCGGGCACACCGGGGGCGACCTGGCTCGTGTAGACCGCCTCGTCCCATTCGAGGGGCATACCGTGCGGCACCAGCAGGATCTGCAGGATCAGGTAGCCGAGGGTGACCAGACCCAGCACGGCGACGGGACGGCGGGGAAGCATGTCCTTACTTTGGCGTACCGGCGATGGTCATACCAAATGACAGACTCTGTCCCATGGGGCGGTCGGTGAGCGCGCGGGTGACCTGCGGCGACGAGGATTTCGGCGAATTCGGCCCGGTGGAGATGCCGAGCCCGTGGTGGAACGACGTGGGCCCGGTGGCGGCCTGGCTACACGACCTGTTCGGAGTGCCGGTGGTGGTGTTACGGCTGGTCGACGTCGAAGGCGGCCGCTTCATGCGCGACGGCCACGTGACCTACCACGCGGAAGCACTGGAACCCCCGGCGAAGACACCGACCCACCTCGCGTTCCGTGGGAGTTCCCCGGCATCACCCGAAGTCCCCCGCGGCGAACCGCTCCGTGCCTCGTGGGCGACCGTCGAAGGGTTGCGGGCCGCGCTCGACTGGGCGCTGGCCATCACGGGGCCGAGTGAGATCCGCCAGGTCAAGACCTGGAACCTGGCCGGGCTCTTTCACCTGCCCGCAGCCGGGGCCTGGCTGAAGACCACTCCCCCGTTCGCCGCCCCCGAACCAGCCGTCATCGCGGCCCTGGCCGCCGTCGATCCGACGCTGGTCCCCCACGTCTTGGGCGCCGATCCGGACCGTGGCTGGATGCTTCTGGAACACATCCCCGGGGAGGACTGCTGGAAGGCGGGCCCGGAACTGGTGACCACAACGGTCCGGCGATTCGCCCAGGCCCAGCAGAAGATGATCAACGAGCAGGCCGCCACACCAGGGCGAGAACAGGCCACCGCATCCCCGCTGGCCGATCGCCGCCGCATCCTCGCCGCCGCCGAACGCCTCGCTCCCATCCCCGGGTCGGACGAACTGCTGACAGAGATCGACGCCCTGGAAGAAGAGCTGGCGGCCTGCGGGATTCCGTACACGCTGGTGCACGGGGATTTTCATCCCGGCAACTGGCGGGCCGTCCCCGGTGGCCACGCGGTGGTGCTGGACTTCGCGGATGCGCATTTCGGGCACCCGGCCACCGACGGGCTGCGGCTCCAGGAGTGGGTCGGGAACGCCGACGCCTGGGTCGAGGCGTGGTCGATCCCGGGCGCCGACCCCCGCAGGGCGCTGGAGGTCGCCGCGCCCCTGGCCGCGCTCACCCAGGCCGTGCGCTACCAGGAGTTCCTCGACAACATCGAACCCTCGGAACGCCGCTACCACCTGGGCGACCCCGAAGAGGCGCTGGAGAACGCGGTTACGGCGTTTCGTCGCCTTCGACGCGCATGACGCTGGCCACGGCGCGGACGACGTCGAGCTCGCGCAGGCCCTCGACCGTCGCCGACAGCGCCGCGTCGGAGGCCCGGTGGGTGACCAGGACGAGCTGGGCGTCGTCACCCCGGCCCTCCTGACGCAGCGTCTGGATCGACACGTCGTGGCGGGCGAAGACCTTGGCGACCGTCGCGAGCACGCCCGGCTTGTCGGCCACGTCGAGCGACACGTGGTAGCGGGTGCCGGTCTCGCCCACGGGGTGGACCGACAGGTCGGCGTACACCGACTCGGAGGGACCGCGGGTGCCGGCGATGCGGTTGCGCGCGACCGCGACGATGTCGCCCAGCACGGCCGAGGCCGTGGGGGCGCCGCCGGCGCCGGCGCCGTAGAACATGAGGCGCCCGGCCGACTCGGCCTCGACGAACACGGCGTTGTAGGCCTCGCGGACCCCGGCCAGCGGGTGGGTGCGGGGGATCATCGCAGGGTGCACCCGCACGCCGATCGAGCGGCCGTCGTCGGAGCGGGCGCAGATGGCCAGCAGCTTGATGACGTAGCCCATCGCCTTGGCCGACGCCACGTCGGACGCCGAGACCTCGGTGATGCCCTCGCGGTGGACGTCGGCGGCGGTGACCCGGCTGTGGAAGGCGATCCCGGCCAGGATCGCCGCCTTGGCGGCGGCGTCGAAGCCCTCGATGTCGGCGGTCGGGTCGGCCTCGGCGTAACCCAGCGACTGGGCCTCCTCCAGGGCATCCGTGAAGGAGGCGCCGGTGGAGTCCATTTTGTCGAGGATGTAGTTGGTCGTGCCGTTGACGATGCCGAGCACGCGGTGGACCCGGTCGCCCGCCATCGACTCGCGCAGCGGGCGGATCAGCGGGATCGCCCCGGCGACGGCCGCCTCGAAGTAGAGGTCGGCCTGGTTGGCGGCGTGGAGGGTCGCGCCGTCTTCGGCCAGCAGGGCCTTGTTGGCGCTGACGATCGACTTGCCCTCGGCCATCGCGGCCAGGATCAGGCCGCGGGCGGGCTCGATGCCGCCGATCACCTCGACCACGATGTCGATGTCGGGGCGGGTGACCAGGGCGTGGGCGTCGGTGGTGAGCAGCGCCGGGTCGAGGTCGACCTCGCGCTTGCGGCTCATCTTCCGGACGGCGACCCCGGCGAGCTCCAGCGGCGCCCCCACCCGGGCGGCCAGGTCGTCGGCCTGCTCCTGGAGGAGCCGGGCGACCTGGGAGCCGACGACGCCGCATCCCAGCAGCGCCACTTTGACGGGTTTACTCACAGCTGCCCCCTGAGCAGGTCTTCTTCGGTCTCGCGACGCACGATGACCCGTGCGCTTCCGCCGGCGACCGCGACGACCGCGGGCTTGGGCAGGTAGTTGTAGTTGCTGGCCAGCGACCGGCAGTAGGCGCCGGTGGCGGCCACCGCGATCAGGTCGCCGGGCACCAGGTCGGCGGGCAGGTAGAGGTCGCGGACCACGATGTCGCCGCTCTCGCAGTGCTTGCCGACCAGGCGCGACAGCATCGGCGCGGCCGTGCTCTCGCGGGAGGCCAGGCGGGCGGTGTAGTCGGCGCCGTAGAGGGCGGTGCGGACGTTGTCGCTCATCCCGCCGTCGACCGACACGTAGGTGCGCAGGCCTTCGACGTCTTTGACCGTGCCGACCTCGTAGAGGGTGACCCCGGCGGTGCCGACGATCGAGCGGCCCGGCTCGACGGTCAGGCGCGGGACCGGCAGGCCCTTGCTCTGGCAGACGGTGGCGACGATGTCGCGCAGGGCGTCGGCGATCAGCTTCATGTCGGGGGTGTCGTCACCGGCGACGTAGGGGATGCCGTAGCCGCCGCCCAGGTCGAGTTCCGGCAGTTCGACGCCGTGTTCGTCGCGGATCTGCACCAGCAGGGTGGCCAGGCGCCGGGCGGCGACCTCGAAACCGGCGGTGTCGGTGATCTGCGAGCCGATGTGGCTGTGCAGGCCGACGAGCTCCAGCGACGGCATCGCGAGGATGCGGCGGGCGGCCTCGGCGGCGGCGCCGCTGCTCAGCGACAGGCCGAACTTCTGGTCGTCGTGGGCGGTGGCGATGAACTCGTGGGTGTGGGCCTCGACGCCGACCGTGACGCGGATCAGGACCTTGGGCCGCACGCCGTGCTTCTCGGCCAGGTAGCCGAGGCGGGCGATCTCCTCGAAGGAGTCGACGACGACGTGGCCGACCCCGACCGTGACGGCCTTCTCGAGCTCGACGATCGACTTGTTGTTGCCGTGCATCGTGATGCGCTCGGGCGGGAAGTCGACACTCAGCGCGACGGCGAGCTCACCGGCGCTGCACACGTCGATCCCGAGGCCCTCCTGCATGATCCACCGGGCGACCTCGCGGCACAGGAACGCCTTGGCGGCGTAGTGGACCTCACCGTCATGGAAGGCCTGGCGGAAGTCGGCCGCGCGCGACCTGAAGTCTTCCTCGTCGAGGACGTAGAGCGGCGTTCCGTATTCTTTGGCCAGGTCACGGACGTCGAGCCCGCCGATCGTGAGTGATCCCGCGACCCTCTCGGTCGTTCGCGGCCAGATGACCGAATCGATGGAATTCAGGTCGGCGGGCGCGTGGGGAGGACGGTCCTCCGGAAGCACCTCGGCATGCCGGTCACCGGCGGGATGGGCGAATCGACTCACCCGAAGCAGGCTATCCGACTCAGGGCGCCCCCTGAGACACGTGCTCACCTAGCGAGACGTACCGAAAAGTGGAAATACGCCCGCTGAGCGCCGGAAAGACGGGACCGATTCCTGTTCGGCCGGAGGTCCGAAAGGAAATCCCCGGTCGTGCTAGATCCGTTCGGGCAGCGGTTCCGCGCTGATCGCCGCCAGCACCCGCGCCACCGCGTCGCCGGTCGCGACCCGCGCCGCCAGCGCCGGGGTGAAGCCGGCGTCCCCCCTTGGCAGGGGGTTCGCCGCCTCGAACGCGTCGTGATAACGCGCGGCGAGGTGCTCGGCGAAGGTCCTCCACTTTCCTGTACGGCTCCGCCTGCGGCTGGGCAGTTCCGCGAGCACCCGCACCACCCCCCGCCACTCACAGGTCAGCGCGTCCCAGTCGGGGTCATCGGCCCCGGCCCACCGCCGGGCCCAGCGAGCGCGCGCGTAGGCGTAACGGACCGTGAAGCCCGGATTCCCCCAGGTCCGGGGGAAGTCGGGCCAGCTCTCCCCGGCCAGCCTGCCCGGATCTTCGGCCAGCAGGTCCCAGGGATAGTCGCCGATGACGACCTGACCTCGTACCAGGAAAGTGGCCTCTGCCGACCAGTCGCCGACGGGGATCATCCGGGGATCCGGCCGACCACGCGGGCGTACATGCGAGTCGGCGCGATCACCGCCGTCAGGAAACCCGGCAGGGCCGGGAGGTCGACCGCGAAGCGCTGGAGTTCGGTGTAGAGCGCCTCGGCGGTCGGGGGGCGCTGGTCGGCCGACTTCTCCAGCAGCGCCCCGACGAGATTCGCCAGGTCGGCGGGGACGTTCCGCACTCTCGGTGGCCGCTCCTTCACCTGGCGTTCGTAGACGGCGTAATCGGTCGGCCCGGTGAAGAGCTGGCGGCCGGTCAGCATCTCGTGCAGGACGCAGCCCAGGGAGTAGAGATCGCTCCGGGGGTCGGCGACACCGCGCTTTATCTGCTCGGGGGCCATGTAGGCGGGGGTGCCGAGGATCTGCCCGGTGCGGGTGAACTGGCCGGCGTCGGCCTCGCGCAGGATGGCCAGGCCGAAGTCGAGGACCTTCACCGTGCCGTCGGGGCAGAGCATCAGGTTGGTCGGCTTGAGGTCGCGGTGGCAGATCGACAGCGCGTGGGCGGCCGACAACACGGCGCACGCCTGGGCGGCGATGGCGGCGGCCCACGGCACCGGCAGCGGGCCGTGCTCGCTGACCACGTCGGCCACGGTGACGCCCTCGATGAACTGCATCACCTGGAAGAGGCGCTGCTCATGGGTGCCGAAGTCGTAGAGGACGGGCGCGCCGGGATGGTCGAGCCGGGCCAGGATGCGGGCCTCGCGGATGAAGCGGCGTTCGAGCTCCCGGTCGGGACCGCCGGGGAGTCGCAGGAACTTGACCGCCACCTTGCGGTCGAGATGCCTGTCGTGGCCGCCGTACACGGCGCCCATCCCGCCCTGGCCGAGCGGGAGGTCGTCCAGTTCATAGCGGTCACCGATGACCATGTCGGCAACTTTATTGCAAGTGCCCAGCGGCCAAGCCGTCGAGAGCGAGGCGGATCAGCTCCTGGCCGCGTCTACCGGTCTCGTGGAGGGCGACGTCGAGGTCGGCCAGGCGGCGGAAGGCGGTGCCGTAGCGGCGCTGTTCGGCCAGGGTCAGGCGGGGGACCTTGGTGCGCCGGGCGTCGAGCCTGCTGGCGCCGCGCGACAGGCCCGAACCGGCGCGGAGGAACCCGGCCAGGAAGTCGGCGTCGAGGCGGGCGGGGTCGACTCGGTAGAGGGTGAGCTGGGGGCCCAGGGCCCAGCCGATCTCCTGGACGACCCGGACCGTGCCGGTCGGGGTGGCCACGACGTCACCGGGCTCGATCATGACCAGGCCGGGGCCGGGCTCGGCCCAGCCGGTCGGGTGGCCGCCCGCGACCAGGTCGTCGGCGGTCAGCACCGGCTGGTCGCCGGAACCGACCCGCGCGGAAGAGTGGTGGATGGCCACGGATCCGCCCCTGGCCAGCTCGGCGATGGTCGTCATCGGGGGTTCGCGGGGCGGGTCGACCGGGGTGAGCGCGGGGAGCGTACCGGTCAGGCCGTCGACGGCGGCGGCGAACCGCGAGCGGGCCCCCGAGTAGTCGGGCGGCCCGGCCGCGTTGCCGAAGCGCAGCGGGCTGACGTCGACCTCGTCGTCGAGCAGGTCGATGACGCCGGTGCCGCCCTTGCCGGTCGCCAGGAAGTCGCGCCAGGCCGGTTCGACCGTGTTGAGGTCGCCGGCGGCGTCGAAGAGGAGCACCCGCGACGGGGTGCGCTCGCCGGGCTCGGGGCGGCGCAGCAGCCAGATGTCGGTGGGCCCGGCCGCGATCACCGCGCGCAGCACCCCGGCCCGCAGCAGGTTCGACCGGATCCGGCGGCCCGGCCGGCGCGCGGCGGCGGCGGGCGGCATCAGGACGGTGACCGTCCCGCCGGAACGGACCCGGGAAAGGCAGTGCTGGACCCAGGCCAGCTCGGGCTCGCCGCGCGGCGGGAGGCCGAACTCCCAGCGGGGGTCGGCGGTCAGGTCTTCGTAGCCCCAGGTCCGCTCGTTGAAGGGCGGGTCGCAGACCACGGCGTCGGCGCCGCCGGGCAGGCCGTTGGCGCGCAGCGAGTCGCCCGTGTGGACGGTCGCCGCGATCCCCCGCATGCGCAGCCGGGTGGCGGCGATGCGGGCCGCGGAACCGGAGGCGTCCTGCCCGCGCGCGGCCTTGGCGGTCAGCAGCAGGGTGCCCAGGCCACAGGCGGGGTCGAGCAGCACCCCGCCGCCCGACAGGCGCACCATCAGGTCGGCCAGATCGGGCGGGGTGATCGCGAGCTGGCGCGAATGGGCCTCGGCGTAGCGCTCGCAGAGGAACTCGAAGGCGTCGAGACGGCCGCGCTCCTCGGCCAGCTCGGCGACCAAAGCGGTGACCTCGGCGGGCAGCGCGGCGGGGCGGCCTTCGAGGAAATCGCCCGCGGCCGCCACCAGCTCGCCTAGCCTCAGGTCATCGCCGGAGGCCCTCAGCCGCTGCCACGCCAGGTCGGCGGCCGACAGCGAGAACGGCTTGCCGTTGCGGCGCAGCCATTCTTCGACCTCGGCCAGCGAGAACAGCGGGCTGTTGGCGGTTCCGCCGACGGGCTGCGGGAAGTCGTCGTGACGGCGACGCCAGTTGGACACCGCGGCCCGGCCGACGTCGGCGAGGCGGGCGATGTCACCGGCGTTCACGTAAGTCACGTGGTCACTCTACACGAAGCGCCCACTTGTGAACTGCTTCAACCAATGTTTTACTGTGGACATGAACCACAGCACACTGGGTCTCCGGTACGCCGCCCGATCAGACGTCGGCCGGCGCCGCCCGGAGAACGAGGACGCTGCCTACGCCAGCCCTCGCCTGCTCGTCGTCGCCGACGGCATGGGCGGCCACAACTACGGCCAGGTGGCCAGCGCGACCGCGATCCGCGTGCTGTCGGAGGCGCCGCTCGACGGCGACCCGGTGACCGCGCTGGAAGACGCCATCCAGCAGGCGGCCCAGACCCTCAAGGGCATGGCCGACGCCAACCCCGCGCTCAACGGCATGGGCACCACCCTGACCGCCATGCTGTGGGACGGCGGCGGCTTCGCCCTGGCCCACGTAGGCGACTCGCGCGGCTACATGCTGCGCGACGGGGTGCTCTACCAGATCACCCACGACCACACGCTGGTGCAGTCGCTCGTCGACGACGGCCGGATGACCCCCGAGCAGGCGGCCGAGCACCCGCGCCGGTCGATGCTGATGCGGGCACTTGAGAGCACCGGCAACGTGAGCCCCGACGTGTCGCGGCGCACGGCCTTCGCGGGCGACCGCTACCTGCTGTGCTCCGACGGCCTGGCGGGCGTGGTCTCGCCCGAGACCCTCCACGAGATGCTCACCTCCGTCGGCGACCTCGACCAGCTGGTCACGACCCTCGTCGACCTCGCCAACCGGGGCGGCGGGCCCGACAACATCACGGTCGTCGCGGCCGACGTCGTGGCGGGTGGGTACGGCGACGGACACCCCATCATCGTCGGGTCGGCCACCTCAGATCAAGGCGAGGGGACCGGCGGGGACGTACCCCTCCAGACGAGCTGAGCCGAACAGGCGGCCCTCCGCGCGGGCGCGCACGCACACGTAGGAGAAGCGGTCGCCCGAGTAGACCCTGATCCCGCCGGAGCGGCACTGGCGCATCAGCGTCTCGTCCCACTCCTCGCTGAGGTCGGCGATCCCCAGGTCGACCAGCACCGAGCGGCGCGAGACGATCGTGCCGCCGCCGAGTTCGGGCAGGAAGCGGTATTCGGCGTCCGGCTGGCGCAGCAGGGTCGCCCCGGCCGCGTGGGCGTAGAAGGCGGCCTTGCCGACGATCTCGGTCTCCACCTCCGAGAAGCGGCGCAGCGAGTCGGCCAGGTAGTGCTCGCCGTACAGGTCGCGCGGGTCGAGCACGGCCACGTAGTCGCCGTCGGCCAGCAGCAGCGCGTGGGCCAGCGCGGCGCCCCGCGTCGACATCGGCAGCGCCCGCACCACCAGCTCGGGCAGCACCCCGGCGTTGTAGCCCTCTTCCCTGGCGCTCACGGCCTGCCTGGCGACCTTCTCGACCACGGCGGCGTCGACGCCCTCGGCCACGATGACGAGCTGGTCGGGCCGCCTGCGCTGGCCGATGATCTGCGTCATCGCCTGGTCGAGCTCGGTCTGGTCGCGTACGGCCACCAGCGCGCTCACCACCTGCGTGTTGCGCACGTCGGCCAGGCCGACCGCCTCGAAGACGGGCTTGAGACGGGCCGTCACCGGCTCGGTGGCCCGCCACGCCAGATGGGCCCGGCGGTCGCGTTCCTGCGGGTCGGCGGCCAGTTCGGCGGCGCCGGTCGCCACGACGGGGGTGCCGCAGGCCTCGATCTCGGCGATCTCGCGGTCGTTGGCGTCGGGCCCGGCGACGACCACCGCGACCCTGCGCACGGCGGTCAGGAAGTCGTCGTAGCTGGTCTTGTCGTCGCCCTGCGCGGGCAGCGGCTCGCCGCCCTCGGCGGTGCCGAGCGTGGCGACGCCCTCGGTCCGGCCGCCTTCGGCGCGGAAGGTGTTGTGCACCCGGGGCTGCACACTGTGCGGCAGGACGCCGACCCGGTCGTGCTTCAGCGCCGCCCGCCACTCGCGGGCCCGCTGCTCGGTGGTGGCGAGCACCAGGTCGAACAGCTCGGCGACCGGCACGGCCTTGCCGAGCGACCCGCCCGAGTGCCAGTAGACGGTCTTGATCCCGCGCTTCTTGCACGCCTCGACCAGGTCGCGCATCGCCCGGTCCTGCCCGGCCATCGAGGCCAGCCAGCGCCCGCCGTTGCCCTGGCGCGGCCCGGCGTGCACCGACTCGACGAACAGCATCGAGGGCCGGTACGAATCCAGCATCCCCGCCCAGTTCTCGGGCCCGAAGTTGGTGACCTGGCGCCATTCGTACCGGAGAAGGGCCTCGGTGCGGCGGTCGACGATCGCCGCGACGGTCATGTACGGCCTGGTCAGCGGCCCCTTCGGCACGGCGAAGTACTCGGTGAGCGGGGTGGAGAACAGCGGCGCCCGGGGGTCGGGCTCGACCGGTGGGGCCTTCTCGGCGGGCTCCGGTGGGGCGGCGGGCTTCTCGACCGGGAAGTCGGTGCGCTTGGGGGCCTTGCCCGCACTGGCGGAGGAGGCGCGCAGCGAGCGGGCGACCGTGCCGGGCTTCTTGCTCTGGATCGCGTCGCCGATCTTGATCCAGCGGTTACCTTGGAGTTTCTCGAGCTTCCACTCCGCCACGGCGGTCTGGTATTTCTGCTCGGCCAGTTGCTTGGCGAGCTGGGTGAGCCGGCGGTCGGCCTGTTTCTCGGCCGCTTTGAGGGCCTTCTCGGCGTCTCTGGCCCTCGTCAGGGCCTCGGCCTCGGTGCGGGCGGCCTCGTCCAGCCGGGCCTGGTAGTCGGCGAGCAGGCGGGCCAGTTCGGCGGCGCCTTCGGCTTTCTCGACCGCCTGTGCCAGCGCCCGCCGCAGGCTTTCGAGCTCACTCATAACGCCCACTCCTCCAGGTAACGGCGACAGTCACCATATTCTCAGATCATGGTCTACCTGCATGGAAACCGTCATTAAGGCACCAAGAGTCCACCTGACGTCCGTAAACTCGTCGGAAACCGTCGATCGGGGAGGGACCTGAGGTGCGCAAGGGAGAGTGGCCGTCGTTCCGGGCCAGGCCATACGTCTGTGGCGCCTTCGGGCCGTTCTCCCAGGAGCGACTCGACCTGCTGGCACGGTCGGGACCCCAGGTGGAGACCGCCTACGTCACCCGCGACGCCGCCGTGCTGTCGTCGGGCCCGCTCACCATGTACGACTCCTCGCCCACCATGGCCGCCTTCTCGTGGGGTGACCGCACCCCCATCGCCGGGGGCGACTGGCTCCACGTGGCCGAGCACTACGAGGCGCCCGGCTTCATCGACGAACCGTCGTCGGTCACGCTGCACACCGGCGCGTTCGGCCTGATCGACGTCTACTACCTGACCGACGGCGACGCCGTCTACTTCTCGGGCCTGATCGAGCCGCTGCTGGCCCTGGCCCGCAAGCCTTATGTGGTGAACTGGAACGCCTGGGCGGCGATCCTGAAACTGACGTACCCCTTGCTGGAGGACACCCCCTACGCCGAGGTCAAGCGCCTGCCCGGGGCGACCGCGCTGAGCTGGTCGCGCGACAGACAGAGGTTGTCGGCCGACAAGCGGGCCCCCCGCTGGGTGCGCGAGGAACCGTTCGACCACGGGGTCACCGCCGGCGACATCGTGAGCCTGCTGCACGAGTCGCTGAAGCCGTACGAACAGGTGCTGGTGCCCGTCAGCGGCGGCTACGACTCGCGGCTGCTGGCCAGTGTGGCCGTGGCGCAGGGCAAGGACGTCATCTCGTGGACGACCAGCCCCGACGACGGCCTCGACAACGACATCGACTTCGCGATCGCGGTCACCCGCGAGCTCGGCATCCCCCACCGGATCGTGCCGCAGAACGCCGCCGACTTCCCCTCAGAGGCCCTCTGGGCGGCCCGCAGGCTCGAATACCTGACCAGCCACCACGCCTGGTACTCCCCCTTCGCCCGCGCCGTGCACGAGAGCGGCCGCCCGGTGGTCGACGGCCTGGCCGGCGGCCCGCTGATGAAGAACTTCCTGATGTCGGCGGCGGCAGCGGCGACGACGCCTTTGGAGCGGCGCGCGGCGCTGCTGAAGTCGATGACCACCGGCGACGCCCACCTCCCGGTGCTCGGCGACGGCGCGCTGGCCTGGATGGACGACGTCGTCGAGAGGACCTTCGCCCAGGCCACCTCGATGCTGAACGGCCACCGCAGCGAACTGGCCCTCAGCGTGCTGCACACCCGCACCGCGCGGGGCATCGCCCGCTCCCCCGTGAACCTGGTCGGCCCCGAGGCCACGCCGATCTTCCCGTTCCTGCACCCCGGGTTCTTCGACGCCGCCCTGTCGGTTCCGGTGAACCGCAAGGAGGGCGGGAAGTTCTACCGGGAGATCCTCTGGGCCGCCAACCCCCGGGTCGCCTCGCTCCCGTCGACCAACGGCGGCCTGCCGCACCGCCGCGTGCCGCTGCGCTCGGGCGCGGTCTGGGCCCGCGAGTGGAACCACACGATGCTCCGCCGGGTCGCCCGGGTGCCGGGGCTGCTGTCGCCCCAGATGGCCGAAGTGGTCGAGGGCGGGCCCGACGCGCTGGCCGCGTTCGGGTCGTGGAACTCCCGGTTCTGGCTGCGCGGGCTGGTGCTCTTCGGGGCCTGGCTCACCGACTACGACGAGGTTCTGGGCGACCTCACACCTCCGTGGAGCTCACGTTAGGTGACGGTGGGTAGCCGACCGACAACCGACGGAAAGTCCCTGTAAGGGCTACGTAACCGTTCATTGTCAGGGGCTACCGGGTGGTACCTTCTCCGGAAGGCCGCGCTGAGCTGCGGACATTCCCATTTTTCTTATTCCGTGGAGCGAGGTCTGATGACTGCGGCTGCGCCCTGCCCTGAACCCGTGTCAGAGCCGATCGAAGAGTTCGAAGTACAAGACCCCGCCTGGTACAAGAAGGCCGTCTTCTACGAGATCCTCGTCCGGGGCTTCCACGATTCCAACGGCGACGGCACCGGCGATCTGCGCGGCCTGGTCGACAAGCTCGACTACCTCCAGTGGCTCGGCGTCGACTGCCTCTGGCTCCTCCCCCTGTACGAGTCCCCGCTCCGCGACGGCGGCTACGACATCTCCGACTACCTCAAGATCCTCCCGGAGTTCGGCAACCTGTCCGACTTCGTGACGATGATCGAGGCGGCCCACGAGCGCGGCCTGCGCGTCATCACCGACCTGGTGATGAACCACACCAGCGACCGCCACCCCTGGTTCCAGGCCTCCCGCCACGACCCCGAGGGCCCCTTCGGCGACTTCTACGTCTGGACCGACGACCCCACGACGTACGACGGCGTGCCGATCATCTTCGTCGGCGCCGAAGACTCCAACTGGACCTACGACCCGGTCCGGGGCCAGTACTACTGGCACCGCTTCTTCCACCACCAGCCCGACCTCAACTACGACAACCCGGCCGTCCAGGAGGCGATGCTGGAGGTCCTGCGCTTCTGGCTGGACCTCGGCGTCGACGGCTTCCGGCTCGACGCGGTCCCCTACCTCTACGAGCGCGAGGGCACCCAGTGCTCCGGCCTGCCGGAGACCCACGCCTACCTCAAGCGGGTGCGCGCCGAGGTCGACCGCCTCTACCCCGACCGGGTGCTCCTGGCCGAGGCCAACGGCTGGCCCGAGGACGTCGTCGAATACTTCGGCGACCCGTCGGTGGGCGGCGACGAGTGCCACATGGCGTTCCACTTCCCGCTGATGCCGCGCATCTTCATGGCCGTCCGCCGCGAGTCGCGCGAGCCGATCTCCGAGATCATGTCGCGCACCCCCAAGCTGCCCGAGACGGCCCAGTGGGGCATCTTCCTGCGCAACCACGACGAGCTCACTCTTGAGACCGTCACCGAGGAAGAGCGCGACTACATGCACGCCGAATACGCCAAGGACCCGCGCATGCGCGCCTACCTCGGCATCCGGCGCCGGCTGGCCCCGCTGCTGGAGAACGACCGCGACCAGATCGAGCTGTTCACCGCGCTGCTGCTGTCGATGCCGGGCTCCCCGGTCATGTACTACGGCGACGAGATCGGCATGGGCGACAACATCTGGCTGGAGGACCGCGACGCCGTCCGGACCCCCATGCAGTGGAGCCCCGACCGCAACGCCGGCTTCTCCAAGGCCGACCCGGGCCGCCTCTACCTGCCGACGGTGATGGACCCGATCTACGGCTACCAGGCCGTCAACGTCGAGGCCCAGCTCAAGAGCCCGAGTTCGCTGCTCCACTTCACCCGGCGGATGCTCCAGATCCGGCGCGAGCACCCCGTGTTCGGCACCGGCGAGTACATCGAGCTGTGGTCGCACAACCCGGCCATCCTGGCGTTCCTGCGCGAAGACGGCGACGACCGGGTGCTGTGCGTCAACAACCTGTCGAAGCACCCGCAGCCGGTCGAGCTCGACCTGCGCCGCTTCGCGGGCATGCGGCCGGTCGAGTGCCGTGGCGGCGTGCCGTTCCCGGTGATCGGCGACCTGCCCTACCTGCTGACGCTGCCCACCCATGGCTTCTTCTGGTTCTCCCTCACCGACCGGGAGGACTAGGCTTTCGCGGCATGGCAGGCCGTCCCTTAAACGAGCTAGTGGAACCGGGCTGGGCGAAGGCCCTCGAACCGGTCGCGGACAAGATCGCCGAGATGGGCGACTTCCTCCGTAATGAGATCGCCGAAGGCAGGCAGTACCTCCCCGCGGGGGAGAACGTGCTGCGGGCGTTCAAGCAGCCGCTCGCCGATGTCAGGGTGCTCATCATGGGTCAGGACCCCTATCCGACCCCTGGGCACCCGATCGGGCTGAGCTTCTCGGTCGCGGCCGACGTCAGGCCGATCCCGGGGAGCCTCCGCAACATCTACACGGAGCTGATGGAGGACCTGGGGCTGCCCAAGCCCTCCAACGGCGACCTGACCCCGTGGACCGAGAACGGGGTCCTGCTCCTCAACAGGGTGCTGACCGTGGCGCCCGGCGCCCCGGCCTCCCACGCGGGCAAGGGCTGGGAGCTCGTCACCGAGCAGGCCATCCGCGCTCTCGCCGAGCGCGGCGGGCCGCTGGTGGCCATCCTGTGGGGCGCCCACGCGCGTAAACTGCGCCCGCTGCTGGGCCAGGTCCCCTGCATCGAGTCGGCCCACCCGAGCCCGCTGTCGGCCCGCAACGGGTTCTTCGGCTCGAAGCCGTTCAGCAGGGCCAACGAGATGCTCGAACGGCAGGGCGCCGCCCCCGTCGACTGGAAACTCCCCTGACTACTCATGGCGTACGATCGGTCACGCGTCGTGCGTTTGTTCTAAATTCCGCCTGACTTTCACGCTCAAGGAGTACTCATGTCCGACGTCGAAGCCCGCTATCTCCGGCTCACGGTTGATCTCGTGGTGGAGGTCACCGAGGTCGGCGCCCTCCAGGCCGCCGCGCTGAAGGAGATCCGCAACCCCGATTCCGACCTCGAAGAGTCGGAGCGCCAGGAGCAGATCGACCTGGTGAACGCCGACGACACCGGCGCCGCCGCCCTGCAGTGGCTGATCGAGCCCGACCACGTCCTCAGCCTCGTCGAGCACATCGACGAGGTCGAGCCGCGTGAGGCGATGCTGGGTGTCGAGCCGTCCGACGGCTCCCTCGAAGACGAGGAAGACGAAGAGCACGACCACGACCACGATCACGACCACAAGCACGCGTGAGCCGCCCCCCTGTCAGACGGGCTCCAGCTTCCGGTGGGGCCCGTCGGGCAGGGTCACCTCGATCGCGTCACCCGGGCGGATCTCGCCGCCCGTCAGCACCACGCTCATGACCCCGGCCTTCCGCACGACCTCGCCGTCGTCGCCGCGGCCGAGCACCGCCTTTATCAGGCCCTTCTGGAAGCCGTCGATCTGCAGGCACGGGTTGCGCAGCCCGGTCACCTCGACCACGGCCTCGGGCCCGATGCGCAGCAGGGTCCCGGTGGGCAGTCCGAGCAGGTCGACGCCCCGCGTGGTGACGTTCTCGCCGATCTGGCCGGGCGCCACGGTGAACCCCCGCAGGGCCAGTTCCTCGAACAGTTCGGCGTGGATCAGATGCACCTGGCGCAGGTTGGGCGCGTCGGGGTCGCGCTCCATCCGGCTGCGGTGCCGCACCTTCTCGCCATAGTGGGCGTCGCCCTCGACGCCGAGCCCGGCGACGAGCCGGATGACACCCTCATTGGGCTTGGTGAAGGTGTACCGATCCGACCTGCTGACCGCTTCGACAAGGGCCACGCGGGGCCTCCTCCGCTGAAAGTGCCTGAACGCGATGATTTCACTCGCATCGAGGATCACTCCGGGCAGGTCGCTTCGCCATCGGTTATTTGTCGAGCATGACGTACACGCCGAGAAGGACGCCCGCGATCACGATGAGGAAGCAGGCGCCGCCCGCGACCCGGGCCACGGCGCGGCCCGACGAGATGCCGACCAGGCCGATCGAGAACAGGGCGGCGATGCCGACGCCGCCGATCAGGGACGCCACCATGACGCGCCAGAGCGCGTCGAAGTCGATGTAGCCGCTCATGCCGGAGTCCCCACCTGGGTGGGCGTGCCCCGCCCGACCCACTCGTCGTTGACGTTCTTCGAGGTGACGGCGGTCTTGCGCGAGGCCAGGTAGAGCAGGATCGCGAAGACCACCGCGGCGGCGAAGACCACGATCACGCCCAGCGTGCCGCCGATGAGCTGGGCCGCGCCGAAGGCGATGGCGCCGACGAGGGCGGCGGCCGGGAGGGTGATCAGCCAGGCGACGCCCATGCGGGCCGCGACGCCCCAGCGGACCTCGGCCAGGCGCTTGCCGAGACCGGCGCCGATGACCGAGCCGGTGCAGACCTGGGTGGTGGAGAGCGGGAAGCCGAAGTGGGTCGAGGTCAGGATGACCGTCGCCGATGACGCTTCGGCCGCGAAGCCCTGCGGGGTCTCGATGTCGGTCAGGCCCTTGCCGAGGGTGCGGATGACCCGCCAGCCGCCGATGTAGGTGCCCGCGGCGATGGCGGTGGCGCTACAGACGATCACCCAGAACGGGGTGCCGGAGTTCTGGGTGATGGTGCCGTTGGCGATCAGGGCGAGGGTGATGATGCCCATCGTCTTCTGGGCGTCGTTGGTGCCGTGGGCGAGCGACACCAGCGAGGCCGAGCCGATCTGCCCGATCTTGAACCCTTTGGAGCGGGTCTTCTCGTTGACCTTCCTGGTCAGCACGTACACCAGATAGGTGCCGACGGTCGCCACGACGATGGCGGCGATCGGGGCGAGCACGGCCGGGATGATGACGTGGGAGACCAGCCCCTCTCCTTTGACGGCTTTCATCCCCGACGCGAGCAGGGTGGCTCCGACGACGCCGCCGATGAGGGCGTGGGAGGAGCTCGACGGAATGCCGTAATACCAGGTGACCAGGTTCCAGGCGAGGCCGCCGACCAGACCCGCGAAGACGACGGTGAGCGTGATCGCGCCGCTGTCGACGATGCCGGTGGCGATCGTGGCGGCGACCTTCAGCGACAGGAAGGCGCCGACGAAGTTGAGGATCGCGGACAGCCCGACCGCGATCTTGGGTTTCAGCGCTCCGGTGGCGATGGAGGTCGCCATCGCGTTGGCGGTGTCGTGAAACCCGTTGGTGAAGTCGAACGACAGCGCCGTGAGCACGACCACGATCAGCAGAATCAGGTCAGCAGTCATACTCACTCACATTAGGCAGGCGTGCCCGTTTCATGCCTCCCGAACGGTCAATGACCGATTATTCATTTGGGGTTAACCACGCCAGATCGGCGAGGTGTAGCCGAGGATCGGCGAGGGCGCCCGCCAGGGTTCGTGCAGGGTCGCGGTCGGCACGTGTTCGAGCTCGGGCACGTAGCGGCGGATGTACTCGCCGTCCTTGTCGAACCTCTTGGCCTGGCGCACCGGGTTGAGCACCCGGTTGGGCCGGGTGTCGTTGCCGGTGCCGGCCACCCACTGCCAGTTCCCGTAGTTGTTCGGCACGTCGGCGTCGAGCAGCAGGTCTTCGAAGTGGTCGGCGCCCACGCGCCAGTCGAGGCGCAGCGTCTTGGTCAGGAACGAGGCGACGATCATGCGGGCCCGGTTGTGCATCCAGCCCTCGGCGCGCAGCTGGCGCATCCCGGCGTCGACGATGGGCACGCCGGTCATGCCCTCGCGCCAGGCGTCTTCCGCCTCTTTGTCGTGGTGCCAGTCGCCCCGGCCGGGCCGGTAGTCGTCGCGGGACAGGCCCGGGAAGGCGAGGGCGACCTGGGCGAAGAAGTCGCGCCAGCAGAGCTGCCGGACGAACTCCTCCGACGCGCCGGAACGGCCCGCCAGCTCCAGCGGCGAGACGCAGCCGAACCGCAGGTAGGGGCTGAGCCGCGAGGTGTGGTCGCCGGCCAGGTCGTCGTGGCCGGTGGCGTAGTCGCGCAGGCAGTGGCGCAGCCACAGGTCGAGGCGGCGGCGGACCTCGCGTTCGCCGCCCGGCAGGTGGGGCTTGCGGCGGGCCGTCGGGATGTCGCCGGCCTTCACCTCGGGCATCGTGATCGCCTCGGGGGTCGGCACGACCTGCCGCCAGCGGATGTCCGACCAGACCCGGAAGTAGGGCGTGAAGACCTTGTAGTGGTCGCCGGTGGCGGGCTTGAGCTGGCCGGGCGGGACGACCGTGATGCCGGGGAAGGTGCGGAACTCGACGCGCTCCTTCGCGAAGCGTTCCTCCCGGCGCCGGGCCGTGGCGCTGACGTCGGCGCTGGCGTAGATCGCCGTCGCGCCGGTGTGCCCGGCGACCCGCATCGTCTCGGAGACGACGTCACCCCGCCTGACCACCAGGTCGGCGCCCCTCTCCCGCAGCGATTCACGCAGGTCGGTGAGGCACTCGATGAGGAACCCGGCCCGGCCGCGGGGCCGGATCGCCGGATCGAGCACGAACAGGGGGACCACCTGGCGCGCGTCCTGGCACGCCCGGTGCAGGGCGGGATGGTCGGTGATCCGCAGGTCCCGGTTGAAGAGGACAATGATGGTGTCCGGCACGACCGTACCTTCGTGAACCCCCCGTGGCCGGTTGCATCCGATCGGCAGTGGCCCCCGAAAGCAGGGGTGAGGAGGTGGCGGGACGTGCCGGAGCGGGAACCGAGCGCCCCGAGTTACGGCATCGGCGCCGTGGCCCGGCGGTTCGGCCTGCCCGCCCCCACCCTCCGCACCTGGGACCAGCGCTACGGCCTGGGGCCCAGCCTGCGCACGGCCGGGGGCCATCGTCGCTACACCGAGCTCGACGTCCAGCGCATCCAGGAGATGCACCGCCTGGTCAGGTCGGGCGCCCCGGCCGCCGAGGCGGCGGAGGCCGCCCTCAAGATCCTCCGGATGCCCGCCCCCGCCGCGAAGAGACACCCGCAGAAACAGTCCGCCGGGTGGGAGGAACCTCTCTACTCCGTCGACCAGGTCGCCCGGGCCGCGCTGACGCTCGACTCCTGGTTCGTCTCCTCCGCCCTGGAGACGTGGCTGCGTGACCAGGGCGTCGCGAACATGTGGAACCACCTGGTCATCCCGGTCTTCGCCGCGATCTCCCGGCGGCAGGACGACACCGGCGCCGGCATCGACCTGGAGCACCTGTTCTCCGAGCGGGTGCTGGCCGCCCTCGCGCCGCTAGTCGAGCGCCCGGCCGTGCCGGTCCACCCGCGTCCGGTGCTGCTGGCCTGCGCCGAGGAGGAGCAGCACAGCCTCCCCCTGTTCGCGCTGGCCGCCGCGCTGACCGTCCAGCACAACGTCGAGTGCCGGGTGATGGGCGCCCGGATGCCCTACGACGCCCTGGTCGACGCCATGCGACGGCTCGCCCCGGCCGTGGTGTTCCTGTGGTCGCAGCAGCCCGAGACCGGCGACCCGGCACCGCTCACCGGGCTGCCCCGGCTACGCCCCGCGTCCGCCGTCATGGTCGGCGGGCCGGGCTGGAGTGATCTCCCGGCAGGTGTCGTCCACCTGCGATCTCTTGACGACGCCATCACGTCGATCTGCGCTGTCCTGCGCTGAGCAGGGCATATTCCCGTCGAACCACTTGCGCCTCGCGCCTGAGAGTGAATAGGTTTTGAGTAAGTTCTCAGTTCGGGGAGGTCTCATGGACGGCGACGAGATGACGGTGACGGAGTGCTACCGGAACCACGCGCCGCTGGTCCGCGGCTATCTCCGCCACTTCGTCCCGCTGCAGGACGTCGAAGACGTCCTGCAGGTCGTGTTCGGCGAGGTCTGGCGGTCGCGGCGCCGCTACGACCCGAGCCGCAGCCTGGAGGGCTGGGTGCTCGGCATCGCCCGCAACCGGGCGATCGACTACCTGCGGGCCCGCCATCCGGCGACGGTGCCGCTCGACGTGGTGCCCGAGCCGAGTGACCACGTCGACCCGGCCCGCTGCCTCGACGACCGCGACCAGGTCCGCCGCGCCCTGCGCCACCTGCCCGAGGTGCAGCGCGAGGCGATCACCCTGGCCTACTACGGCGACCTGACCCAGCGCGAGATCGCCGAGCGGCTCGACG
Organism: Herbidospora sp. RD11066; assembly: GCF_054661255.1. NCBI lineage: Bacteria > Bacillati > Actinomycetota > Actinomycetes > Streptosporangiales > Streptosporangiaceae > Herbidospora > Herbidospora sp. RD11066. Next base: position 487,161 of record NZ_BAAGDO010000004.1, on the reverse strand, counting down.
TGCCGCTGGGCACCGTCAAGGCGCGCACCGCGCGGGCGCTGCACAAACTCAACTCCGTTCTGACCGAGGCCGCATGAGGCCGCGGATCGGGGTGTCGAGTTGCCTCATCGGTGAGCCGGTCAGGTTCAACGGCGGGCACAGCCGCGACCGCTTCCTCGCCGGTGAGCTCGACGGCCACGTCGACTGGGTGCCGTTCTGCCCCGAGGTCGAGGCCGGACTGGGCACCCCGCGCGAGACCCTCCGCCTGGAAGAGGGCGAGCACGGCGAGCGCCTGATGCTGCGCAAGAGCCGGGTCGACCTGACGGCGACCATGCGCGAGGTCACCGACCGCCGCATCGCCACTCTTGAGGTCGACGGCTACGTCTTCAAGTCGAAGAGCCCGTCGTGCGGCATCCACGGCATTCCCGTGTACGACGCCAACGACCACCCCGCCCGCCGCACCCGGGGCGTGTTCGCCCAGAAGATCATCGAGACCTATCCCCTGCTGCCCGCCGAAGACGAGGGCCGCCTCAACGACGCCGTGCTCCGGGAGCAGTTCGTCGAGCGGATCTTCGCGCACGCCCGGCTGCGCGAGCTGTTCACCGACGACTGGAAGCCGCGTGACCTGGTCGGCTTCCACTCACGCCACAAGATGCAGCTGCTCGCCCACGACCCCGAGGGTTATCGGGTCGCCGGGCGGGTGGTCTCCCGGGCGGGCAGCGCGCCGCGCGAGGAACTGGAGAGGGACTACACGGTCGCGTTCCAGAGCATCATGTCCCGCAAGTCGACGATCGGCCGCAACGTCAACGCGCTGCACCACTGCCTGGGCATGGTCGGCCACGCGCTCGACGACGCCCGGCGGGCCGACCTCGTCGAGGTGATCGACGCCTACCAGGGCCACCAGGTGGCCATCGCCGTGCCGATGACGCTGCTGCTGCACCATGCGAAGGGGGAGGCGGCGGAATACGTCCAAGATCAGACGTTCTTCGCGCCGTTCCCGGCGGACCTGCGGCTGCGGAACCACGTACCGAATTAGACCCGTAGCGTTACTTTTGTCAGGGCATGGCCGGTTTCATGGCCGACCTTCCGTTCCACGACCGCATCGACTTCGACAACGCCGACCGGGGCTTCGTGGCCCGCCTCGACCCCGGCGTCATCAGGGCCGCCGATGGCCGGATCGTCTGGAACGCCGACGCCTACCGCTTCCTCGACGCCGAGGCCCCCGCCACGGCGAATCCGAGCCTCTGGCGGCAGGGTCAGCTCTGCGCCCGGCAGGGTCTCTACGAGGTGACCGGCGGCGTCTACCAGGTGCGCGGCCTCGACCTGTCGAACATGACCCTCGTCGAGGGCGAGCGCGGCGTGATCGTCGTCGACCCGCTCATCTCCGCCGAGTGCGCCGAGGCGGCGCTGAACCTCTACCGCGAGCACCGGGGCGACCGCCCGGTCACCGGCGTGATCTACACCCACTCCCACGTCGACCACTACGGCGGCGTGCGCGGCGTCACCGACGGCCGGGACGTCCCGATCATCGCCCCGGCCGGGTTCATGGAGCACGCGGTCGCCGAGAACGTCTACGCCGGCACCGCCATGACCCGCCGGGGCGCCTACATGTACGGCGCCGCCCTCCCCGTGTCGCCCGAGGGCCAGATCGGCTGCGGCCTGGGCCTGGCGACCTCGATGGGCACGATCGGCCTGCTCCCGCCGACGATCGACGTCACCACCACAGGCCAGCTCGAAACGGTCGACGGGGTGCGGATCGTCTTCCAGCTCACCCCCGGCACCGAGGCCCCCGCCGAGATGAACTTCCTGTTCCCGGAGAAGAAAGCGCTGTGCCTGGCCGAGAACGCCACCCACAACCAGCACAACATCCTGACCCTGCGCGGAGCCGTCGTCCGGGACGCCCGGGTCTGGTCGCGCTACCTCGCGCAGGCCATCGACCTGTTCGGCGACCACGCCGACGTCGCCTTCGCCTCCCACCACTGGCCCACCTGGGGCCGCGAGGCGATCACCCATTTCCTGCGCGACCAGCGCGACCTGTACGCCTACCTCCACGACCAGACCCTCCGCCTGATGAACCAGGGCCTGACCGGCTCGGAGATCGCGGAGAAGATGGAGCTCCCGCCCGGCCTGGAGACGACGTGGAGCACCCGGGGCTACTACGGCTCGGTCAGCCACAACGTGAAGGCGATCTACCAGCGCTACCTCGGCTGGTTCGACGGCAACCCGGCCCACCTGTGGGAACACCCGCCGGTCGAACAGGCCCGCCGCTACGTCGAATGCCTGGGCGGCCCCGACGCCACCGTCGCCATCGCCACCCGCTACATCCAGGACGGCGACCTGCGCTTCGCCGCGACCCTGCTCAACCACGCGGTCTTCGCCGCCCCCGGCCACAACGAGGCCCGCCGCCGGCTGACCGAGGTCTACACCCGTCTCGGCCAGGGCGCCGAGAACGGCACCTGGCGCAACTTCTACCTGACCGGCGCCCTCGAACTGACCGCCCGCCGCGCCCTCGCGTCGGGCCCGGAGACGGCCTCCCCCGACGTGCTGACCGCCCTCAGTCTCGACCAGCTGCTCGACGCCGTCGCGATCAGGGTCAACGGCCCGAAGTCCTGGAACGAGTCCCTGTCGATCGACTGGAACCTCACCGACACCGGCGAGCACCGCCGGACGGTCCTGTCCAACGGCGCCCTGATCGTCGGCCCGGCGGCCCCCGGCGCCCAGGCGGACCTCCGCCTCCGCCTGAGCAAACCGGAGTTCCTCTCCGTGTTGCGCGGTCAGACCCCCGGCGACCACGAAGGCGACTTGGAGGTACTGACCCGGCTGCTCCGCCTCCTCGACGACCCGAAGCCCGACTTCGCGATCGTCACACCTGAATGACGGCGAGTGACTGTGGGGGCAGGTAGAGGTCCTGGCCCGACAGCGAGATCGCTTCGTCCGAGGCCAGGAGCACGCGTCCCTCGGGCACCCGCACCGGGACCGAGGTCTCGCCCAGGTTGGCGGCGATGCGGATCGAGCCGCGTTCGATCACCACCCAGTGACGGTCGTCGTCGTAGTCGACCTTGACGAGTTCGAACCGGGGGTCGGCCAGATCGGGGTGTGATTTACGCAGCGCGATCAGATCGCGATACCAGCCGAGCAGCGCGCCGTGTTCCTCTTCGGTGTTCTCGGCCCAATTGAGTTTCGATCTCCGGAACGTGAGTTCGTCCTGCGGATCGGGCGCCTTCCAGTCGTACCCGAAATCCTGGAACTCTCTTTCCCTGCGTTCTCCCTCGTTCGAGGAAAGGGCCGGATCGAAATGGTCGGTGAAGAAATAGAAGGGCGTCGAGGCGCCCCATTCCTCGCCCATGAACAGCATGGGGGTGAAGGGCGATGTCAGCAGCAGGCCCGACGCGACCCAGAGCTGGTCGATCGTCATCCGGTCGCCCTCGGGGCGGTTGCCGATCTGGTCGTGGTTCTGCGCGGACACCACGAACCGCCACCCCGGCAGGCCCGCCGCCGGGCGGCCGTGGGAGCGTCCCCGGAACGACGAGTAGCTCCCGTCGTGGAAGTAGGCCGAGGTCAGCACCTTGGCCAGGGAGGCCGGGCCGCCGAAGTCGGCGTAGTAGGCGTGCGTCTCGCCGGTGACGTTGGAGTGGATGGCGTGGTGGACGTCGTCGTTCCAGGTGGCGTGCAGGCCGAAGCGGGTGATCAGGCCAGGGTCGTTGAGGTCCGATTCGGCGATCAGCGTCAGCGGCCGGCCCTGGATCGCCGCGAGCACCTCGACCTCACCGGCCAGTTCTTCCAGGAAGTGGACGGCCCGCTTGTCGTGCAGCGCGTGCACGGCGTCGAGCCGCAGGCCGTCGATGTGGTAGTCACGCAGCCACTGGAGGGCGTTGTCGATGAAGTAGCGGCGCACCTCGTCGGAGTGTTTCCCGTCGAGGTTGACGGCGTCGCCCCAGAACGAGCCCTTGAAGTCGTGTAAATAGGGCCCGAACTTGTTGAGGTAGTTCCCCGACGGCCCGAGGTGGTTGTAGACGACGTCGAGGATCACGCCGATGCCGTTGCGGTGGCAGGCGTCGACCAGCGTCTTGAGCCCGTCGGGGCCGCCGTAGTCCTCCCGCACCGCCCACAGGTCGACGCCGTCGTAGCCCCAGTTCCGCTTCCCGGGTACGGGCGCCACCGGCATGATCTCGATGAAATCGACGCCGAGGTCGATCAGGTGGTCGAGCTTGGCGATGGCCGAGGTGAAGGTGCCCTCGTGGGTGAACGTGCCGATGTGGAGTTCGTAGATGACCGCGCCGCGCAGGTCCCTGCCCCGCCAGTCCTGATCGCCCCAGGTGAACTGGGCGTGGTCGTAGGCCCGACTCGGACCCTCGACCCCGGCGGGCTGACGGCGGGTGCGCGGGTCGGGGAAGGGGCCGTCGCCGTCGACGTACAGGGCGTAGTCGGTGTTGTGGGGCAGGCCGGGACCGCGCCACCAGCCGGCGTCGCCCGTCAGGTCGCGGCGGTCGCCGCCGCTCTCGATCTCGACCCGGTCTGCCGTGGGGGCCCACACCTCGAACACGACTATCTGCCTTCCAGTACGGCGACGGGGAAACGGGAGAGCAGGTGGGCCAGGGGCACCCGGCCGGTGTGTTCGGTGCCGGTCAGCACGCACTCCCACCGGCCCGGCGGCAACATGATCGAGTCGCCGCCGAACCCGCCGCGCCGCTCCAGGGCGGCGGGCAGCCGCGTCGCCACGGCCACCGCCTTTTCACCGCGCGCGAAGGCGATGGCGTTACGGCCGGCCTCGATCGGGACATAGGACTCATTGGCCGTAAACCGAGTTCTCACACGTAGGCAGGCGGTCACGGTGCGGAGTTTCTGCCCGTCCCAGGTGTCGTCGGGGTTCTCCAGCAGCGCCCGCCGGTAGGCGTAGTCGACCGGGCGGCGGTTGTCGGGGTCGACCAGGGAGAAGTCGGTGGTCTCGTTGCCCTGGTAGAGGTCGGGGATCCCCGGCATCAGCAGCTGCACGACCTTCTGGCCCAGCGAGTTGGCGCGGGCGTAACGGTCGACGACGGCGGTGAACGACGCCACCGAGAAGCCGCAGACCTCGATGGCCCGGCGGCAGAAGTCGCGCAGCCCGGCCTCGTAGACCGGGTCGGGCCTGACCCACGAGATCGCGGTCTTGGCCTCGCGGGCCGCCTTGAGCAGGTAGTTCGTGAACCTGTCGACGTCGATCGGCCAGGCCGCCATGAGCGACTGCCAGGCCAGGTAGTCGAGGGCCGGGTCGAACCTGACCTGGCCGCTCCACGACTCGACGGCGTCGGCCCACACGTCGGGGATCTCCGACAGCACGGCCAGGCGCGCCCGCACGTCCTCCGACCGCTTGGTGTCGTGGGTCGACAGGGTGGTCATGGTGGTCGGGGTCATCACGGCGCAGAAGGCGTGGAACTCCTCCGGGGTGACCGCGAAGTGGTCGGGTTCGCCGCCGACCTCGTTGAGACAGGCCAGCGGGAACCAGCGGTAGAGGGCGGTGTCCTCCACGCCCTTCGCCATGACCGGGCCACACGTCTGCTGGAAACGGGTGACGGCCTCGCTGGGGCCGTACAGGACCTGGTGGGTGACCCTGGCGACGGCGCCGGGGTCGGTGCGGCGGCCCGCCTCGGCGGCGGCGGCCTCGATGATGCGGACCGCCTCGGCCGGCGGGGGTTCGCCCGGGTTCACATAGGCGCGGTAGACGGGCATGGCGGCGAGCATCTCGACCAGGGCGTCTCGGAGGCCGGGTTCGCCGAGGGCGCTTTCGAGGCGGTCGACCTCGCCCGTGAAGAACAGCGAGAGCACCTGCTTCTTCGCCTCGTAGCGGACGGCGTCGTAGTCGGGCGAGACGCCGGTGCGCTGGGTGAAGGTCGTGACCAGCTTGTCGGCGCCGGCCGGGTCGACGAACAACCGGGTGATCGCGTTGAGCGCCTCGTAGCCGGTCGTGCCCTCGCACGGCCAGTCGGCCGGAAGGCGTTCGTGGCCGATGACGATCTTCTCCACCCAAACCGGCACCGACGTGAACTCGCGGAGTCGGCGCAGGTAACCGCGCGGGTCGGCGAGGCCGTCGGGGTGGTCGACGCGCAGGCCGTCGATGACGCCCTCGGCGATCAGGTCGAGGGTGACCCGGTGGGTGGCCTCGAACACCTCGTTGTCCTCGACCCGCACGCCGATCAGCGACGACACGTCGAAGAACCGCCGGTAGCCCGGCGGTTCGGTCCAGGGGACGAGCCGGTAGTGCTGGGCGTCGAGCAGCTCGTCGAGCGGCAGGCCCGAGGTGCCGGGGCGCAGCGGGAACTCGTGGTCCCAGTAGCGCAGCACCTCACCGTCGACGGTGAACTCGGGGTCGTCGCCCAGCACCGGCAGCGCGACCGGGAAGGTGAGGTCGAACCAGGCGGCGTGCGGCGACTCGGGGCCGAGCCGGAGCACCGACCAGAGCTGGGCGTTGGCCGACTCGGGCACCGGCACCGTCATGTGGTTGGGCACGATGTCGGCGACGATCGTGAACCCCTGCCCGGCCAGCGCCCGCAGGCCCTCGACGCCACCGAACTCGGCCCGGACCCGGGAGTGGTCGGTGACGTCGTAGCCGTGCTGCGAGGCGCCGACCGCCTGCAGCGTGGGTGAGAGGTAGAGGCCGCCGACGCCGAGTTCGCGCAGGTAACCGGTCAGCTCGAGCAGCTCCTTGAACCCGAAGTCGGGCGTGAGCTGGACACGGTAGGTCGACGTCACGTTGGGCCCCTTACCCCGCTCCTCAGAGTGCAGAAACGTCACAAGCGACGCAGAACCCGCACGGATCGGCCCGCGACGGGCACCGCCTCGCCCGCCCGGCACATGCGCGTGCCGGTCGCGATGGGCATGGCGGTGTCGAGCTCGGTCTCCCACATCTCGCCGTAGTCATTGGGGATGGTGAACTCGATCGCCTCGTAGTGGGCGTTGAAGAGCAGCAGGAACGAGTCGTCGACGATCCGGCGGCCACGGCTGTCGGGCTCGGTGATGGCCTCGCCGTTGAGGAACACCGCGAGGGCCTTGGCGTAGCCGTTGTTCCAGTCGGGGTCGGTCATCTCGGTACCGGCCGGGGTCAGCCAGACGATGTCGCTCAGGGGGTCGCCGGAGCCGCGTACCGGACGGCCGTAGAAGAACCGGCGGCGGCGGAAGACGGGGTGTTCGCGGCGGAGCTTGGAGACGCGGCGGGTGAAGTCGAGGAACAGCCAGTTCTCGGTCCAGTCGACCCAGGCGATCTCGTTGTCCTGGCAGTAGGCGTTGTTGTTGCCGCCCTGGGTGCGCCCGAGTTCATCGCCGTGCGAGAGCATCGGCACGCCCTGGCTGAGGAACAGCGTGGCCAGGAAGTTGCGCTTCTGCTGCTCGCGGAGCTGCGCGACCGGCCCGGTCGCGGGGCCTTCGACCCCGCAGTTCCACGACCGGTTGTCGTTCGCGCCGTCGCGGTTCTCCTCGCCGTTGGCCTCGTTGTGCTTGTCGTTGTACGAGACCAGGTCCTCCAGCGTGAACCCGTCGTGGCACGTGACGAAGTTGATGGAGGCCGCCGGGCGGCGGGAGTCGAGCTGGTAGAGGTCGCTCGACCCGGTGAGCCGGGAGGCGAACTCGGGCAGCCGGGCGGGCTCGCCGCGCCAGACGTCGCGGATGGTGTCGCGGTACTGCCCGTTCCACTCGGTCCAGCGGGCCGGGAAGTTGCCGACCTGGTAGCCGCCGGGCCCGACGTCCCAGGGCTCGGCGATGAGCTTGACCTGGGAGAGGACCGGGTCCTGCTGGACGAGGTCGAAGAAGGCGGAGAGCCGGTCGACGTCGTGGAGCTCCCGGGCCAGCGACGACGCGAGGTCGAAGCGGAACCCGTCGACGTGCATCTCGGTCACCCAGTAGCGCAGGGAGTCCATGATGAGCTGGAGCGCGTGCGGCGACCGCATGAGCAGGCTGTTGCCGGTGCCCGTGGTGTCCATGTAGTAGCGGTTGTCGCTCTCGACCAGCCGGTAGTAGTTGGCGTTGTCGATGCCGCGCATGCTGAGGGTCGGCCCGAGGTGGTTGCCCTCGGCCGTGTGGTTGTAGACGACGTCGAGGATGACCTCGATCCCCGCTTCGTGCAGGGCCTTGACCATCGCCTTGAACTCCAGCACCTGCCCGCCGCGCTCCCCCGAGGAGGAGTAGGCGTTGTGGGGGGCGAAGAAGCCGATGGTGTTGTAGCCCCAGTAGTTCGACAGGCCGCGCTTTTCGAGGATGTGGTCGGTGACGAACTGGTGGATCGGCATGAGCTCGATCGCGGTGACCCCGAGCGAGGTCAGGTGGTCGATGATCGCCGGGTGGCCGATGGCGGCGTAGCTGCCCTTGATCCGGTCGGGCACCCCCGGATGCCGGATGGTCAGCCCTCTGACGTGGGCCTCGTAGATGACCGTGTCGTGGTAGGGCGTCTGCGGGGGCCGGTCGTGCCCCCAGCCGAAGAACGGGTTGATGACCACGCTTCTCGGGACGTAGGGGGCCGAGTCGCTGTCGTCCCGGCTGGCCGGGTCGCCGAAGGTGTAGCCGTAGACCGCCTGGTCCCACGTCACCGCGCCTTCGATGGCCTTGGCGTAGGGGTCGATGAGCAGTTTGTGGGGGTTGCAGCGCTGGCCCTGCTTGGGGTCGTAGGGTCCGTGGACGCGGTAGCCGTACCGCTGACCCGGCTGGATGCCCGGCAGGTAACAGTGCCAGACATGGCCTTCGACCTCGTTGAGGGTCACCGGCTCCTCGTTGCCCTCGTCGTCGAACAGGCAGAGGTCCACCCGGTCGGCGACCTCGGAGAAGAGCGCGAAGTTGGTGCCCGCGCCGTCATATGTCGCGCCGAGCGGATAAGGATCCCCCGGCCAGATCTCTCGCATCTTCATATGCTCCATCGCGGGAACTCTCTTTGCCCGCATATCGCGAGTTACTCCCACGGGCCGGGAAAACCTCGGTTTCGTGGGGAAACGGACGCGTTACAAACAGGCAACAACCTGGCAGAACACTCTTGTATGGACAGTAGCGAGGTGCGCTTCCTCGACGTTCACGGGTACAGGCGGGCCTACCGGATAGCCGGCGGCGGACCGCCCTTGTTGCTGATCCACGGCATAGCCGACAGCTCCGAGACGTGGAAACCCGTGATGTCGATGCTGGCCGAGCACCACACGGTGATAGCCCCCGACCTGCTCGGACACGGGGATTCCGACAAACCGCGGGCCGACTACGGCGTGGCCGCCTACGCCTGCGGCATGCGCGACCTGCTCGGCGTCCTCGGCGTCGACGAGGTCACCGTCGTCGGCCACTCACTGGGCGGCGGCATCGCGATGCAGTTCGCCTACCAGTTCCCCGAGCGCTGCGAACGGATGGTCCTGGTCAGCAGCGGCGGCGTCGGCCGGGAGGTCCACCCCCTGCTCCGCCTCGCCAGCGGCCCCCTCGCCGCGGAGACCGGCCTCGCCGTCGCCACCTCGGCGCCGGTCCAGGGTCTGGTACGTCTGGCGGCCCCCCTGCTGAAGCGCGGGCTGCGGATGGGCCCCGACTTCGAACACGTGCTGGCCCGATATCAGGGCCTGACCTCGATGACCGCCCGCCAGGCCTTCCTCCGGACCCTGCGGGCCGGGGTCGACATGCGCGGCCAGGTCATCACCATGCTCGACCGCTGTTACCTGACGGCGGGCATGCCCACCCTGATCATCTGGGGCGCCAACGACACCGTGATCCCCGCCGCCCACGCGACCGTCGCCCACCAGGCCATGCCCGGCAGCCGCCTGGCGATCTTCCCCCGCACCGGCCACTTCCCCCACCACGACCAGCCGGCCCGCTTCGTCGACACGGTCGTGGAGTTCATCAAGAACACCCACCCCCAGAAATACGACCAGGAGAAGTGGCGCGACTTCCTCCGCAGCGGCCACACCTTCCCCCCGGAGACCTCCAGCGGCACCTAGTTCATCGGCATGAGCATCCACACGGCCCGCCGATCACCGGGGAGCTCCTGCACTCCCCACGACGCCGACATCATGTCGACGAGCCACAGCCCCCGGCCCGATTCGGCCTTGAAGTCGGGCTCCGCCGGCTTGGGAAAGGTCGGCGCCCCCTCGTCGACGACCTGGATGCGCGCCGACTCACCCTCCGGGAAGTCGATCGCGACCATCACCCGGCCGCCCTCCCGGCCCGACCGCGAATGCCGCACGGCGTTGGCGACCAGCTCACTGGTGAGCAGTGTCGCGTCGGCGGACGACCGGCACCCGGCCGTCTTCAGGACCAGCTCCGCCCAGTGCCGTCCGACCTGGACGGCCGCCTCGATTCCCGGCAGCGTGATCGTGATCGCCCGCGTCAACTGGATACCCTCCGGAATAGAACCAGCCTTATCGAAACTGACCGTTGCGAAGGAGTCAATAGAGCTGGTTCTATTTGGGCACCTTCGTCAAGGGAGTTGCGGATGAGCACGGGCTATCGGCAGCTGGCCGACCTTCTCCGGGCCGGCATCCAGCGGGGAGACTTCCCCCCGGACAGCACGCTGCCGAAGCAGGAGGACCTGGCCCGGGAACACGGCGTCAACATCAAGACCGTCCGCGAGGCGATCGGGCTGCTGGAGGCGGAGGGCCTGGTCACGCCCGTCCGGCGGCGGGGCACGGTCGTCCGCAGCCACCCGCCGATGAAGCGCCTGGGCGTCGAGCGCTACGCCAAGAGCAAGTGGAAGAGCGGCCTGGTGGCCTTCGCCGCCGACCGGGCGGCCTCGGGGCGGAGCTGGAGTCCGGGCGACCAGACCCAGAAGGTCCGCCTCGTCCCCGCCGCCGTCGACGTCGCCGACGCCTTCGGCATCCCGGTCGACGCGCCGGTCTACGAACGGGCCCGGCTGATCACCGAGGGCGGCTCGCCCACCCACACCCTGACCAGCTACTACCTGCCCGAGCACGTCGACGGCACCCCGCTCGTCGAGGAGACCCCCGGATGGGCGGGCCAGGGCGGCGGCTTCGGGGTGATGACCAGCCGCGGGCTGGAACCCGACCACATCAACGAGACGATCTTCGCCCGGATGCCGACCCCCGACGAGGCGGCGACGCTCCGGCTGCCCGCGGGCGAGCCCGTGATGGTGCTGCACCGGTGGACGTACACGCAGGACGACCGCCTGGTGGAGTACGCCAAGGGCGTCCACGCGGCGTCGCGGTTCGCCTGGTCGTACTCCTTCACGATTCCGGAGTGATCACCATCCGAGCCGACGTGCAGACCCTCTGGGACTACCACGACATGCACCACGACCTGGTCGCGGCCGACGTCGGCATCGGGCTGGGCAGCCACGACCTCGGGGTGGCGACCCACACCGCCGACCTCTACCACCGGGGGCTGTTCCCGCTGGTCGTCTTCACCGGAGCCAACGCACCGACCACGGTCGAGCGGTTCCCCCGGGGCGAGGCCGTCCACTACCGGGAGCACGCCGTGGCGCGGGGCGTGCCCGAGGCGGCGATCCTCGTCGAGACGGCGGCCACCAACACGGGTGAGAACATCGACCTGACCCGCGAGCTGCTGAGAGACCGCGAGATCGGCTCGGCGATCCTCGTGTCGCGTCCCTACCAGCAGCGGCGGGCCTACGCGACGTGCCGCAAGCGCTGGCCCGACCTCGACGTGCGGTGCTCGTCGCTGCCGCTGGCGCTCGACGACTACCTGCGCGCCATCGGCGACCCGGACAAGGTGGTCAACATGCTCGTCGGCGACACCCAGCGCATCCTCGTGTACGCCGAACGCGGGTTCGCCGTCGAACAGCCCTTCCCCGACGACGTCAGGGCCGCGTTCGACCGCCTGGTCGCGGCCGGGTTCACCCGGCGCCTCATCGTTTAGGATCTCCGGGCGGTTCGTGCGGTGGGCGGCGGCCGGGGCGCTGGCCTCCGTGCTCCCCCGGGCCTTACGCCATCGCATGGCGGGCGTCGTGAACAACGGGGCGCTGCGCGAGGATGGGCTGGTACGGCTCATGCGGGCCGGGTGGTCGTTCCGGCGGCGGGTGCTCATCCCGTCCCCCTACACCGATGAGGAGATCCGCGCGGTGGCCGTGCCCGTCCAGGTGCTGCTGGGTGAGCGCAGTTCGCTCCACGACTCCCCGGCGGTGGCGGCGCGGCTGGCCGGGGTCGTGCCCGCGTGGCGGGTGGAGGTCGTGCCCGGCACCGGGCATTCGCTGCCCGTCGAGGCGCCCGACCTGGTCGTGCGGCGGATTCTCGCCTTCCCCGGCACGGACTGAGGCGCATGCCCAGGCAGGTCGACCACGACGAACGGCGGCGGCAGCTGACCGACGCGCTGCTGCGGATCGCGAGCACGCGCGGGCTCCAGGCGGTGTCGATGCGGGAGGTCGCGGCCGAGGCGGGGGTCTCGCTGCGGGTCGTCCAGTACTACTTCGAGACCAAGCAGGCGCTGCTCGAATCGGGGCTCGCCGAACTGGGTGCGCGGATGGACCGGCGCTTCAAGGAGCGGGCCGCGACCATGGGCGAGCCGACGGCACGGGGCGTCTTCGCCGCCGTGCTCGGCACGATCCTGCCCTTCGACGAGCAGAGCAGGCTCGACTCCCTGGCCTGGACGGCCTACTCCACCGCCGCCCTCACCGACCCCGCCCTCGCCACGGCCGGGCTCACGCTGCCCGACGCGCTGGAGAACGTCCTCACCGCACGGCTGACCGCCGCCCAGCAGGCGGGCGGCATCTCCCCCGATCGCGACCCGCGCGCGGAGGTCGCCGGTCTGCTCGCGCTCGCCAACGGGCTGACCACCAGCGTGCTCAGCGGGCAGCGCAGCCGCGAGGCGGCCGTCGCCATCGTCGACTACCGGCTCGACCGGCTGTTCCGCTAGCGCAGGGCGTCGAAGGCGAGTTTGATCCGGTTCCCGGTGATCGTCGGGCCGTGGGCGGTGGCCAGGGCGGTGAGTTCCATGGCGGCGACCTGGTCGACGTACCCACCGAAGACCACCGGGTCCAGCCACGCCCGCCACGGGCTCAGCCCCGTCGCGAAGCGGCCCACCGCCTCCACGTGTTCGTCGGCCGGGAGGTCGGCGGCGTCGGCCGTGGGGGTGGGGACGACGGCGCCGAAGCAGTCGGCCGCCCAGTAGACGCCCGTGCGCTCGTCGTAGAGGCCCAGCGTCGCCGAGGCGTCGTAGAGGGGCGGGCGGACGGCCCGGAGGGTGCGGTCGCCGGCCGGCCAGGTCTCGTCGTCGCGGATGTGGCGGATCCGGCGCCTGGGGTCGAGGGGCGGGTGGCGCAGGCGGCCGGTCACGACGGTCGCGCGGGGGCACAGGTCGAGGGCGGTCGTCAGGTTGCCGACGTGGTCGGCGTCGTCGTGGCTGAGGAAGATCCAGCGGACGTCGGCCGGGTCGACCACGGAGAAGACGTCCTCCCGCCACTGGTCGCGGTGGACGGCCGAGCCCGTGTCGACCAGCACCGGCTCCCGGCCCGTGATCACCATCGTGTTGACGAAGCCGAACCCGTCGGCGGCCGGGATGAGGCGCGGGATCAGCATGGTGTCGGGGGCGATGCGATGGGGTTCGAGCATGCCGTCCAGCGTCGCGCGCCCGGCTTGGCCGTTTCTTGCTGCCTACTTGACCATGCCCGCCCTGGCCGCGAAATCGTCGGCGGCGCGTTCCAGGGCGTCGTCCGGGCGGCCCAGCACCCGGGCGAGCCGGGCCAGGCAGCGGTCGGCGATCGCCCAGCCGAGGACGCGTCCGGTGCAGACCTCCAGGTGGGGGTAGAGGGCGGCGGCCGCCTCCTTGTCGTCGAAGGCCACGATGAGCTCGGTGAGCAGGTCGGGGACGACCCGGTAGGCCACGTCGCCGACCATCACGGCGAAGCCGTCGCGCGACAGGGCGGCGAAGATCTCCCTCGACTCCGCCTCCCGGCCGACGTCGAGCAGGAGGGCGCAGCGCAGGATCGTCCACAACTGCTCCCGGCCGTCGATCTCCAGGGCCGCCGCCGAATTCCCTTCCGCGCGCAGGCGCAGGGCGCGCATCAGGTCGGCGCGGGACTTCGGGCCCCGGCCGCCCTCGGGGTGGGCGCGGGCGGCCTCCGCCGCCTCGGACTCGGCCAGGCGCAGGTCACCGAGCATGTACGCCCGGATCGCGGCCTGCCAGCCGGCCAGGCCCGCGAGCGCCGGGCGGCGCAGGTCGACGGCGGTCCGGCGCAGCCACTCCAGGATCGGCAGGCCCTCGTCGAAGCGGCCCTGGGTCCACAATTCGACGTACCACGCCTCCTGGACCAGCCATTCGTCGACCACGTCGACGGTGGCGCCGCGCATCCGGGCGATCAGCGCCTCGCGTTCGGCGACGGAGGCCACGCCCCGTGACAGGAGTTCGGCCGCGCTCAGCGCGCGCAGCAGCGAGCGGTCGTCGGCGGCCTCCTCGATCGCCTGGGCGGCCAGCGCGCGGCTGGCGTCCATCGGGCGGGTGAAGGCGCCGATGATCGCGGCGGCCGACAGCAGCATCGAGCGCCAGCGGGCCCCCGCCCCGCGCAGCGCCCGGTCGATCCGCCCGACCAGGACGGCGGTGGCGTTGAGCTCCTCGTACATGGCCCAGACCAGCGGGTCGGAGAAGCCCAGCGCCGCGCGGGCGAGGCGTTCGCCGTCGCCCAGGTCGTCGGCGACGGTGACGGCCTCGTCGAGAACCGGGTGGACGCGTGAGTTGAGGCCGGCCACGGTCAGCGCCTCGGCCAGTTCGATGAGCAGGTCGCACTTGAGCGCGAGGTCGGTGACGGGGAGCTGGCCCGTGAGGGCGACGGCGTGCTCCAGGTGGAGGGCGGCGTCTTCATGGGCGAACTGGCCGGTGGCGTGCTTGGCGGCGGCACGGGCGTAGGTGATCGCCTTGGTGGCCATCCCCGAGATGACCAGGCCCTCACGGTAGTGGTAGGCCAGTTCGCCCGGCTGGGTGCCGCGGCCTTCCAGGACCTCGGCGACCTTGGCGTGCATGCGGCGGCGGCGCAGCGGGGCCAGGCCGTCGCGCAGCACGTCGCGCACGATGTCGTGGCTGAAGGTGTAGCTCAGCGACCGCTCGGTGAGCAGCCGTGCCTGCACCGCCGCGTCGAGCACGTCGAGCACCTGGTCCTGCGGCAGGTCGAGCACGTCGAGCAGCACGCCCAGTTCAGCCTCCCGGCCGATCAGCGCCGCCGCGCTCAGCACGTCGTGCGCTCCCGGCGGGAGGGCGGCCAGGCGGCCGCGCAGCACCTCGGCCATCGCGCCGGGCGAGTCGCCGAGGCCGAGGAAGAACGGATTCCCGCCGGTACGCCGCAGCTCCACCCCCGCCCGGAGCGGATCGGCGCCGGATCGGGCCAGGTATTCGGCCACCGCGTCCTCGGGCAGCCCGCCCAGGGTCACGCCCTCGACGTAGGACAGGCGGCGCAGCGCGGCCAGCGCGCGGGCCAGCGGCTCGCCGACCTCGGTGTCCCGGTAGGTCGCCAGCACCGTCAGCCCGGGGCACGAGCGCGTGCTGGCCAGGAAGTCGAGCAGGCGCAGCGAGGCGGCGTCGGCCCACTGGAGGTCGTCGAGCACGACGACCGTGGGTCCGGCCGCGTTGACCAGGCGGGCGATGGCCTCGTACATGGGGAACTCGCCGGTGGCGGCGGTGATCTCGGCGAGTTCGCCGTCGCGGCCGGTCAGTTCGCGCAGCGCGAGCACCCACGGCCAGAACGGCGGCGCGCCACCGCCGTCCCAGCAGCGGCCGACGACGACCCGCGCGCCGGTCGCGCGGCGGGCTGCGGCCTCCACCAGGCTGGTCTTGCCGATACCCGGCTCCCCGGCGACCAGCACGATCCGGTGGCCCGGGGCCTCGACGGCGGCGGCCAGCCGGTCGAGCTCGGCCGACCGGCCCAGGATCTCCTCCGCCGGGGGCGGTGCGGCGATCCGCACGGGCACGGCCGGGGCGAGCGCGGCGTCCTGGGAGAGGATCCGCGCCTCCAGCTCGCGGGTGCGCGGATCGGGGTCGAGCCCGAGTTCGTCGACGAGCACCCGCCGCCCCTCGGCCAGCAGGGCGAGCGCGTCGGCCTGGCGTCCCGCCTGGTAGAGGGCGTGCGCGGCGTGACGGCGGACGCGTTCTCTCGTCGGGTACGCCGCCACCAGCCGCACCAGCTCGGGCACCAGCTCCGAACCCCGGCCAAGCGCGAGGTCGGCCTCGTTGGCCTCCTCGACCACGGTCAACCGCAGTTCGTCGAGCGCGACGCGCTCCTCCCGGGCCCAGGCCAGGTTCTCGAACCCGGTCAGCGCGTCGCCCCGCCATTCGCTGAGCGCCAGCCGGAACTCCCGGGCCGCCTTCCCCGCGTCACCCCCGCCGAGCAGCCGCCGCCCCTCGTCGACGTGGGCGGTGACGCGGCGCAGGTCGACGTCGGCGTCGGGGATGTCGAGGGCGTAGCCGCCCGACCGGCCGACCAGCACGGCGGCGGTCCCCCGCCGCGACCGGCTCGGTTCGAGCGCCCGCCGCAGCTTCGAGATGTACGCCTGGACGGTGTTGACCGCGCTCGCGGGCGGCGACTCGTCCCACAGGGCGTCGATGATGCGCGTCACGGTCACCGGCCGGGGCGAGGCCAGCAGGCAGAGCGCCAGCACCGAACGCTGTTGGAGCGGTCCGATGTCGAGGGCGACGCCGTCGGCGCCGATCACCGCGATGGGCCCGAGCACCCGGAATTCCATGGGCGGACTCTACCGAATTGGTGGTTGATGTCCGGCTCGTCGCAGCAACCGGCGCGCCGGGCGCGGACCGTCGTTCCGCTCGGTGGTCCGCAGCCAGATCTGGATGGCCGCCCCGCCCAGCGGCGACCGGTCGACCTTGAGGTGACCGCCCGTCGACTCGGCCAGGCGGCGGGCGATGTCCAGCCCGAGGCCGGTCGACCCGGCGCCGCTGTGGCCGCGCTTCAGCGCGCCCGCCGGGTCGTCGATGCCCGGCCCGGCGTCGGCGATGAGGATGCCGACCATGCCAGACCCCTGGTGCAGGGTGACGGTGAAGGCGGTGCGCTCCGGGGTGTGCCGGAAGACGTTGCCGAGGGTGGCGTCGATGACCGCGCTCAGGTCGGCCGCCGCGACCGGGACCCTGGCGGGCTCCTCGGTGCCGTACAGATCCCAGGGCCTGGCCTGGTCTTCGGCCAGCGCCGACCAGAAGGCGAGCCGCTCCTTCAGCACGGCGGCGGCGTCGCACCCCTTCGCCGCCGGACGGGCCGGACGCCGGGCGGTCTCGATGATGGCGTCGACCTCGCGTTCGAGCCGGTCGACCTGCTCGGCGGCCGGGCCCTGGCTGCCGACGTGCAGCCGGAGCGCGGTCAGCGGGGTGCGCAGCCGGTGGGAGAGGTCGGCGGCCAGTTCCCGTTCGGCGGCGAGCAGCCCGGCGACCTGGTCGGCCATGGTGTTGAACGCCTGCCCGGCGGCGACCAGCTCCGGCGGCCCGGCCGGGGTGATGCGCACCGACAGGTCACCGGTGCCGAGGGCGCTCGCGGCGGCGCCCAGCGACCGGGTCGCCCGCACCATCCGGGCGCCCAGCCGGTCGGCCACCACGACGGAGCCCGCGACCAGCGCCACGGCCACCCCGGTGAGGATCGCCCAGGAGGCCGCGACCCCTTTACCGAGGGCGGCGTCCGGGACGTACACCTCGATGACCGCCCTTCTCCCCCGGTCGAGCGCGACCGGGCGGAGCAGCGCGAACCCGCCGGGAACCTTGATCGTCTGGGCCCGGACGGTGGCCAGGTCGAGCCCGTCGACCCGCGGATATCCGGCGACCGCGCCTTCGAGATGGACCGCGAGCCGGTCGGCGCCGCCCGCGTCGGTGCTGGCCAGCGCCGGTTCGAGCCGCTTGGGATCGCTGGTGACGACCAGCGCCGGGACGATCATGCTGGCCTGCCGCTCGGCGTCGTTGAGCGCCCTGCTCTCGGCGGCCTGCTTCACGGCGGCGGCGAGGGGGACCAGGAACGCGAGCGCGACCATCGCCGTCACGGCGACGGCGACGAGCGCCAGGCTCCTGCGCATCTATGCGGCGCCCGGCGCACTGAGGCGGACCCCGACCCCCCGGACCGTATGGATGTAGCGGGGGTTCGACGCGCTCTCCCCCAGCTTGCGCCGCAGCCACGACAGGTGCACGTCTATGGTCTGGTCGTCGCCGTACGACTGCCGCCACACCTCGGTCAGCAGTTCCTTCCGCGACACCACCCGGTCGGGCCGGGCGCCCAGATAGGCCAGCAGGTCGAACTCCCGCCGGGTCAGCTCCAGCGGCCTGCCGTCGAGCGCCGCCTCCCGCCGGTTCGGATCGACGGTCAGCCCGCCCACCCGGATCGCCGCCGACGCCGGGGTGGTCCTGGCCCGCCGCAGCACCGCCTCGATGCGCGCGTTGAGATGGTCACCGGAGAACGGCTTGACGAGGTAGTCGTCGGCGCCGTCCTGGAGCAGCCTGACGATCTCGGCCTCGTCGTCCCGCGCGGTGGCGATGATGACCGGCACGTCGGAGATGGCCCGCAGCATCTTCAGCGCCTCGGCGCCGTCGAGATCGGGCAGCCCGAGATCCAGCACCACCACGTCGGGCGGGAAGTGCGCGATGTCGCGTAAGGCGTCGAGGGCGCCCCCCGCACTGCGCACGGCGTGGCTGCGGCCACTCAGATCGCGGATGATCGCCGACCGGACGAACTCGTCGTCCTCCACCACCAGAACCGTCGCCATGGCCCCACACGTTACGACACGTTTCAATAGTCTTTCGGGGATAATGACGCCATATGCGGGCTATCGGGTACACCGTGGCGTGGTGCGGGGCCACCGCCCTGGCCATCGGAGTGGCCTGGTTCGGCGTCAGCGGCGTCTTACGCACCGCCTTGGGCGACGGCGAACCGCTGACCCCGCTGGTCGTCGCGGCCCCGCAACCGAACGCGGTCTCCGCCGCCCGCCGCGAACCACCCACGGCCGAACCTCCCGTCTCCATCTCCGATAAGCCCACGCCCACCGCGTCCACGCGGCCTTCGACGTCGCCGACGCCCCGGCCCAGGAAGAAGCCCGCGCCGACCGGCCGCCCGACGGTAGCCCGCACGACGGCCCCGCCCGCCGACGACCCGACCCCGCCGCCCGCCCCCAAGCAGACCCAGGCCCCGAAACCACCGCCTACCTCCGAGGCGCCACAGGCCCAGTCGAACGAGAAGCTGCACACCTTCACCCTGAACGGCGGCCGCGCCACGGTGGCCGTGGGCGAGAAGGACTGCCGGATCGTGTCGGCCACCCCGGCGGAGGGCTGGGAACTGAAGACGTGGACGGAGCCCTTCTGGCTCCGGATCACCTTCCTGAAGGACGGCCGCGAGTCCTCGGCCTTCTGCACCTGGAACGCCCTGCCCCCGAGGCTCGACACCTACGAGACGTAGCGGCCACCGGGGCCTACCATGACCTCGTGACCGGCACGAGTGCGATTCCGGACCAGTTCGGCGACCTGTGGTCCAAGGAGCGAGACCGGCAGAACGCCGCCTACACGGCGACGATGCGGGCGACGGAGCGTCCGGTCCCGTGGGCCTACCAGGTGTGGGACGACGTCGTCGCCAACCTGCGCCACGAGGACAACCACAACCGGGCGATCGCCGCGCAGGTCCTGTGCAACCTGGCCATCAGCGATCCGGACGAGCGGATCCTCGACTGCCTCGCCCCGCTGATCCAGGTCACCAGAGACAGCCGGTTCGTGACCGCGCGGCACTGCCTGCAGTCCCTGTGGAAGATCGGGCTCGCCGGCCCAGGGCAGCGCGGGGCCGTGGTGGCCGCGCTCGCCGCCCGGTTCGCGGACGCCGCCCCGGAGAAGAACGCCACGCTCATCCGCTTCGACATCGTCGTAGGGCTGCGGAAGCTGTACGAGGCCACGGGCGACGAGACCATCGAGCCGCAGGCACTGGCCCTGATCGACACCGAGAACGACCCCAAGTACCGCGGCAAGTACGCCAAAGCCTGGCGGCGGTGAACACAGCCTCGTACCTGACCGGAATACCGCGACCGTCGTCACGCCGCGCAAAGGAAAAGGGGCGGCCGGGGCCACCCCTTTCATAAAAGAACCTGGTTACAGCGACTTCTGGAACTTCTGCAGTTCCTTCAACTGGGTCACACCCGACTCGGCGATCGCGTTGGCCATCGCCACGCCCGGGCCGAACGCCCCGCCGCCGGTCTCCTCGTCGGCCAGCTTCAGCGCGCCCTTCACGTGCTGGATCATCAGCGCCGTGAACCGCTCGTCGAAGGCGGCGCCCGCCGAGGCGGCCAGATCGGCCATGTCCTTCTCGGAGATCAGGCCCGGCATCGGCGCGCCGCGCTTGAGCGGCTCCACGTTCCATTCGGCCAGCCAGCCCTTCAGCGCCTCCACCTCGGGCTCGCGTTCGGCCCGGTAGGCGGCGGCGAAGTCGCGGACCCACTGGTCCTCCGCGGCGGTCGCGGCGAGGCCGGTCAGGTCGTAGGCCTGCAGGTTGTGGGTGATCAGGGAGGCGGCGAAGCCCTCGTCCGCCGCGTTCGGCCCGGCGTCGGGGACGGGTTCCTCGATGGCGCTGGGCTCCTCGGTCGGCTCCTCGGCCGGCTCGGTCGCCTCGGGTTCCTGGGAGGCCGTCACGGTGGGGATCGCCGCGGCGGAGGTGGCGGCGGGGGACGGCGCGGCGCCGCCCGCAGGGTCGACCACGGACTCGGCGGCGCATCCGGTCATCAGGGCCGCGGCCACGATGGCGGGCAGGGCGATCCGGGGGAAGGTCGTCATGGGGCGAGACCCTACCGAAACCCACATAAGGGAGTGTTCAGATAATGGGCGGAGGGCCGCACATCGCACGAATCGTGCCTCCCGCAGAACTCTCCTAACTCTTTCGGTCAAACGCTGGTGCGCTTCCGGAGCACCTGTTCTAGCCTGCGATCATGCGCAAGGGGACCGAAAGTCGATGAAAGGTTTCATCCACACGAAACCTCTGTTGACACGCACGAAACAGTGCTACGTTCTTGGGAGCGCTCCCAAGCCGCCGCGTAACACAATTCGGGCCTGAGGAGACCGGATGGCCGATCTTCCCACCCTCGCAGAGGTAGCCGCCGCTGCTGGCGTCTCCCCGGCAACCGCTTCCCGAGTCCTGACGGGCTCGGTCAGAGTGACCACAAGCACCAGGCGACAGGTCCACGACGCCATGTCGCGCCTGGGGTACGTCCGCCGGAGAGCCCCCCGGGGCTCCACCGCGCGGCGTACGGACCAGATCGTCGCCGCAGTGGTCTGTGAGCAGACGCCTCGGTTGTTCACCGAGCCGTACTACGCACGGCTGCTGTCGGCCGCCGAAGAGGTGTTCGCCGGCCACGGGGTTCCTCTCGTGGTCATGACCGCCACTCCGGCGACCGCCGCGATAGCCGCTCCGCCCCTGGTGGCGGGGGCCGTCGACGGGGTGCTCCTGATCGGGGCGCGGGCCCGCCACCCGCTCGCCGTGACACTCGCCGCCTCAGGGATCCCGGTCCGCAGTGCCGGGCGCCCGCCGGACGGCGTGGATCTGCCGTACGTCGACATGGACAACCGCGACGGAGGCCGCCAGGCCGCCGAGCACCTACTGCTGGGCAACCGGAGGGTGATCGCCACGATCGCCGGGCCGCCGACTCTCCCGGCGGCACGCGACCGGCTCGACGGGTTCCGGGAGACCCTCCGCGACGCGGGGGTCACCGACATGCCCGTCGCGTACGGAGACTTCACCCACGCCTCGGGAGCGCACGCCATGCAATGGCTGCTGCAGCGCGCGCCCAGGCTGGACGCGGTGTTCGCCGCGTCCGACGTGATGGCGGCGGGCGCGATCCAGGCGCTGCGGCGGGCCGGGCGCAAGGTGCCCGACGACGTCGCGGTGGTCGGGTTCGACGACGCCCCCATAGCCCGGCACACCACGCCCACCCTCACCACGGTCCGCCAGCCGGTGGAGGAACAGGCGGCCCTGGCCGCCCGGATGCTCCTCATGGCCCTGGCCGACGGCGAGGCGCCCAAGGGCAACCCGGTCCTGCCCACGGAACTGATCGTCCGTGAATCGACCTGAGCTGGCCGAAGGCGATGTCCTGACCCGTCGCTATCTGCTGCAAGAGCGGATAGCGACGGGCGGGATGTCGGTCATCTGGAAGGCGTTCGACCAGTCGCTCCAGCGGACCGTCGCCATCAAGCTGCTCGACTCGTCCCTCGACGGCGACAACCCCGGCCGGGAACTCATCCGCCGGGAGGCCAGGGCGACGGCCCGGCTGATCCACCCCGACGCCATCGAGGTGTACGACTACGGCGAGACCGTCACCCCCCGGGGACGCCTCGCCGCCTACGTCGTCATGCGCCTGCTCGAGGGCCGGTCCCTGGCCGACCGCCTGGCCGAGGGACCGGTGCCCTGGGAGGAGGCGGCCACCACCGCCGCCCGCCTGGCACTGGTGCTGGCCGCCGCCCACGAACGCGGCATCGTGCACCGCGACGTCACGCCGGAGAACGTCCTGCTCACCCCGGAGGGCGCCAAGCTGCTCGACTTCGGCATCGCCGCCTTCGCCGGCGAGGCCGACGACGACCTGGTCAAGGACTTCGGCACGCCACCCTACGTGGCTCCCGAACGCCTCAAGGAGTTACCCGCCGCCCCCGCGGTCGACGTCTACTCCCTGGGCGTTCTCCTGTACGAGATGCTCAAGGGCCACCCGCCCTATCCCGAGACCACCTGGGAGGGCATCGAGAAGGCCCGCCGCGACGGGCCGCCCCCCGGCCCCGAGGGCGTCCCCGGGCTACCGCCCGAGATCGCGGCCGTCTGCCGCCGATGTCTGTCGCCCGACCCGACGGACCGGCCCAGCGCCCGCGAGGTCGCCGCCGCCCTGTTGCCCGGTGAGGCCGAACGCGAGCCCGGCTGGGTGAAGTGGGGCGCGGCGGTCGCCGGGGTCCTGGCCCTCGGCATCCTGGTCTGGCAGCAGCCCGGCGGCACCCCCGCCGGCCTGGCGGCGGACATCGGCCTGAGCGTGACCCCCACGACCCAGGCCACCTCCCGCACCCCTCCCGACCGGAGCCTCCCGGTCCTCGACCCCGACCCCGGCACCCCGGAACCCCGCGCCACCGACGCGGGCGCCCCGGCACCCGAAGACGCTTCGGGAGAGGATCCGGAGAACGGCAGCTCCGCGGAGGACGGCCCCGATCCCCCGCCGCCGCGCCCGCCGACCCGGCCCACCCCCGCCCCCGGGTCCACTCTGGCGCCGATCCCGCTGGCCAGCCCGGCCGCCGGCACCCCGACCGTCGAGACGGCCGCGGCCGATTTCGACCGCCTCGTGACCGAGGGCGGGAGGTCCGGCGACCTCCGCGCCCATGCCGCCGACGACCTGCGGCTCGAACTGCGGAACATGATCGCCAACAACGACCCCCGCGCGGTCCCCAACCTCCGCAGGAAGCTCGACGACCGCCTCCGGGAGGGTTCCCTCACCCCCGCCTTCAAGCCCCGGCTGGAGGCCGCCCTCGACCGGCTGTCCGCGGCCTTCGCGGCGAAGGGAACCTGACCGCCGCAAAACTCTGAATCGGAACGCGGGCGTCCCGGCCGGTCCACTCTGTGGAACGCCCGGTGGAAGGCGATCTCCAGACTCGGAAGGGTGAGGGCGATCGTGCGGGCTTCCGCACGTGCCCGCACGATCCCTCGAATTCCGGGTTTATTTCCGCGAGAACCCATGGGAGCGCTCCCGTCAATGGGAGCGCTCCCAGAATAAGCAGGTGTTTCCTGCCCGTGTCGAGGCCGTTGCCGGACCCGCCCGTCACCTTCCCGCAAGACTGCCGAATCTTTCATGCGGAATCCGTCCTCTTTCATTGGGTAGCCTGCGGGCCCATGAGTGGATTCAAAAAGTTCCTCCTCCGCGGCAACATCGTGGAGCTGGCGGTGGCCGTGGTCATCGGCGCCGCCTTCGGCGGCCTCATCCAGGCAGTGGTCGCCGACTTCATCACACCCCTCGTCAAGGCGATCACCGGCGGCGCCGAGGAGAGTTTCGGCGAGCTGAAGTTCACGATCAACGACAGCGAGTTCGCCTACGGACACTTCCTCAACACCCTGTTGAGCTTCGTGATCATCGCGGCGGTCGTCTACTGGCTGGTGGTCACCCCCATGACCCGGCTGGTCTCCATGTTCGAGAAGGAGAAGGTCGCCACGGAGAAGCAGTGTCCCGAGTGTCTGAGCGACGTACCGATCGCGGCCCGCAAGTGTGCGTTCTGCACAAGCGACCTGATCCCGGCGGCGGCCGAGCGGCCTCCCGCGTAAGGGTTGGGGCATAAGGCGGGCGTAAAACCTGTAAGCGGCGTGAAAGGCCCCCGCAAGTCGGCTTCCCTAGTGTCCCGTCTCGTCAAAGACAACTAGGAAGGCACTCTCCCAATGAAGACCGCTCGCCTCATCATCGCCACCGCCGCGACCTCTCTCCTCATGGGCGTCGCCGCGTGTGGCGCCGGCGGGAACACGACCGAGGTCTGTACCGAGGCCATGAAGGCGTTCACCGATTACAGCACCAAGGTCGGCGCGGCCGCCGGGAACCTCGACGGGATCAACACGGAGACCCAGGCTCTGGCCACCCAGCTCAAGGGCCTGGCCGACAAGGCCGACGGCGACCTCAAGGCGTCGCTCACGAAGATGGCCGACACGTGGGCCACCCTCAAGATCGACCCGGCGAACCCCTCGGCGATCACCGAGTTCGCCACCAAGACCTCCGAGGCGACCCAGGAACTCGGCCTCGCCTGCAGCTGATCCACCGCGACGGGGGCGACGTGGGTGGTGAGGAAAGAGAATCCGCCCGGGGAAACGATTCGGGCGGCGAAAGAGACGGCGGGTACGACTCGACGGTGAAGGGATCCGGCGGGGGCGGGATTCCGCCCATGGTTCCGAACGGGGAAACGACTGAGGAACCGGACCGGGGCGGACCGTCAGGGAGCTCGCCCGGCGAAAGACTTTCTTACAACTCGTGACCGGCCGGCCGGTGGTTGAACCGGCCGGCGGGTCATCGGGCTCATCACGCAGATCAACTCGCGATCGCCGTACCTCCGGGGAGGTACGGCGATCGCGGTGTTTTTCCGAGCACTCATGCTGGGGGATCCAGGCCGGGGTGGCATTCCCTGGTGACCCCGTCGACTCGGCGCGACGACGGGAGGGACCGAACCGAATCCACCAGGAGACGGAAATGAGGGCAGAGACGAGGGCGACCGGTTCTGGCGGAACCGTCACCCGGGATACATCGGATGTTTTGTAGGAGAAACCACAGATGTCCTACATGTTTCGGGACGATAGATGGGACTTATGATTTTTGTCAACAGAAGTCTGCCGATCGACGAGATTAATTACCCCACCAGGGCCCCATGTGACGTTGCACTGCCGCACCCTGCCAGCAGGAACACGCTCCCACAGGGTTCAGGAACGGTCCGGGTGGGGATCACAACCCGGGTCTGAGCCCGTTGACCCCCCTCATATCCCGTAGTAACAATGTCATCGATCAGCTCAAGGGCGGTGGCAGCCTGCGGGTCGACACAGAGTCACAGAGACGTGATCGGCGCACGCGTCCCTCACCGAAGAGGAGTAAGCGTGAGCGACACGCATGCCCAAGACGACTCCCTCCGCCGCAAACTGCGCCTGAGCCGGCGCCAGTTCGTGGCGGCCACCACTGGTGTGGCCGCGGCCGCGGCGCTGCCGCTCGCCCTGCCCGGAGCCGCCATGGCCGATGACGCCGCGCCTGCGGCAGCCCCCGCGCTGCCGGACGACGTGAGCGCCCTGGTTCCCGCCTCGCAGCGAGGCATCATCCTCTACACGGTCCGCGACGCCACGGGCCGTGACCCCCTCGTCAACACCGCGCCCTCGGGCTTCCGCGAGGTTCTCCAGACCCTCTCGGCCTACGGCTACAAGCAGATCGAGTTCGCGGGCTACACCCAGCACGCCAACGCCGAGGGCGGCCGCAACCTGGAGACCGTCGCCGGCGCCCAGTTAATGCGGTCGTGGCTCGACGAGTACGGCCTGCGGGCCCAGGGCAACCACGGCTTCATCCCCTCGTCGTGGCCCCTCAGCCAGGCCGACATCGACCGGTTCAAGCTGCACTGCGAGATCGCCAACACCCTCGGCATGCAGCACGTCGGCACCGGTTCCGACCCGACCAGCAGCAACTTCAAGGCCGACTGGGACGTCGCCATCGCCAAGTGGCACGCCCTGGGCGAGATCGCGACCGCCGCCGGCCTGAAGCTGTACACGCACAACCACGACGCGGCGTACAACTTCCTGCTGGACAGCGGCCCGCTGGACGCGCTCGGCCGGCCGACCCGTTCGTCCGGTATCCGCAAGCTGGAGTACTTCCTCAGCCAGACCGACAAGCACCTGGTCTTCCTGGAGATGGACCTGTACTGGGCCCACGTCGCGCAGTACAAGTTCAGCAACTACACGGCCGCCGACGGCACCGTGGTGCAGAAGGTCTTCCAGCCCTTCCAGCTGGTCCGGGACAACCAGAAGCGCTACCCGCTGTTCCACATCAAGGACGGCAAGTCCAACCCCGCCTCGGCGAACGGCTACGACTTCGCGACCCTGGGCACCGGCAACATCAACTACCGCGAGTTCTTCGAGCTGGTGAAGATCCGCGACAAGCACAACCCGATGATCGAGCAGGACAACGCGCCGGGCACCGACCCGATGCAGTCGCTCAACCTCGCCCAGCTCGCCTGGAACAACTGGGCCGGCATGCGTGAAGACCGGTACTACGAGTAAAGCGAGGCACGGACGGCCGAAGGTCGGCCGTGGCTCGCGTGCTTGGGAATCTGCCTAAAAGACAGGTTTTCATAGCCCAGTTTCATACCGGACCGCCGCGCGGATCCGCCGTTGCCCCGGCGGGCGTGGCGGTCCGGTCCCGATACTCCTCGTCCAAGGAGAAGTACCTTCCATGCAGCGTACCCGAAGGGCGCTGGGGGCCATCGTGGCCACCCTTGCGCTTCCGTTAGGCATGCTCGGCGGTGGCCAGGCGCAGGCCGCCGACGACCCGGCGATCACGTGGTCGAACTACGAGAAGATCACCCTCACCAAGAACGTCGGCGAGCCCGTCGACATGGCGGTGCTGCCCGACCTGCGCGTCCTGACCACCGCCCGCAACGGTGATCTGCGACTGACCGACCCGGGCACCGGCATCACCAAGATCGTGAACACGTTCTCGGTCTACAACAACTCCGAGGACGGTCTCCAGACCGTCGAACTCGACCCCGACTTCGCGAACAACAAGTGGGTGTACGTCTACTACGCCCCCCGCACGATGACGCCGCCCTACGTCGAGACCACCCCGACAGGGTCCGCGCCGAACACGCTGCCCGCGGGTCAGACCGACGCCTACTGGGACCAGTGGAAGGGCTACAACCAGCTCTCCCGGTTCAAGTGGGACGGCTCCAAGCTCGACATGACGACCGAGCAGGTCATCATCAAGGTCGAGACCCAGCGCGGCCAGTGCTGCCACGTCGCGGGCGACATCGACTTCGACGCCGACGGCAACCTCTACCTCGGCACCGGTGACAACACCCCGGCCTCCGCACCGGGCGCCAACGGCTACGCCCCGAACAACGACGCCCCCGGCGTCAACCCGGGCAACGACACCCGCCGCGGCGCCGGCAACAGCAACGACCTGCGCGGCAAGATCCTGCGCATCAAGGTCCAGGCCGACGGCTCGTACACGATCCCGGCCGGGAACCTGTGGCCGGTCGGCACGGAGAAGACCCGTCCGGAAGTCTTCGTGACCGGCGTGCGCAACCCGTTCCGCCTGGACGTCGACAGCGAGACCGGCAACCTGTCGTGGGCCGACTACGGCCCCGACGCCGGCGCGCCGAACGCCGACCGCGGTCCGATGGGCTACGTGGAGTGGAACACCACCCCGCTGAACAAGCCGATCAACGCCGGTTGGCCGTACTGCACGGGCAACAACTTCAACTACAACAACTGGAACTTCGCGACCAACACGCCCCGTGAGTTCTTCGACTGCACCGCCGGTCCGATCAGCGGCTCGCGGCACAACACGGGTCTCGCGCAGCTTCCCCCGGCCACCCCGGCCGACCTGTACTACGGCGACAACAACACCCACCAGCCGATCGAGTGGGCCGGTCTGACCGACTTCGACACGCAGGGTGGCCAGGGCCCGATGGGCGGCCCGGTCTACCACTACGACGCAGCCAACCCCTCGCCCTACAAGTTCCCGCAGTACTGGGACGGCAAGGCGTTCTTCGCCGAGTTCTCGCAGGACTACCTGGCGGCCTTCACGCTGGCGGGCCCCGACGGACCGGTCACCAAGATCGAGCACTTCCTCCCGAACCGGGCGCTGACCCAGGCCGCCATGCCGATCACCGACAGCCCGATCGACATCGAGTTCGGCCCCGATGGCGCGCTCTACGTCCTCGACTACGGCGACGGCTTCTTCCGCGCCAACCCCGACTCCGGTCTCTACCGGATCGACTACGCGGCCGACAACAAGACCCCGCAGGCGAAGATCAAGGTCGACAAGGCGTCGGCGAGCGCGCCGCCGCTGACCGTGAACTTCGACGCCTCGGGCTCGACCGACACCGAGCCGGGCGCCCTCACCTACGAGTGGGACGTGGACGGCGACGGCACCTTCGACAAGACCGGTGTCCAGATCAGCCACACCTACTCGACCAACGGCCTGTACTTCGCCCGCCTGAAGGTCACCGACGGCGGTGGGCGGTCGGCGCTGACCTCGGTCGAGATCTCCGTCGGCAACACCGCCCCCGTGGTGTCGGTCAACGGCCCGCCCAACGGCGGCTTCTTCGACTGGGGCCAGGCCATCCCGTTCAACCTCTCGGCCACCGACGCCGAGGACGGCCCGAACGCGGTCTGCACCCGGATGCAGTGGAACTTCGGCCTCGGCCACGACAACCACGCCCACCCGGAGACCCTGGGCACGGGCTGCACCGGCGCCTGGCCGACCCCGGCCAACGCCCCCGAGCACGGCGTGACCGAGAACATCTACGGCGTCATCGTGGTCACCTACCGCGACAACGGCGCCAACGGCCTCCCGCCGGCGCTGGGTGAGGCCAGCATCATCCTCAACCCCAAGCTCCAGCAGGCCGAGCACGCCGACATCATCAACGGCGCGGTCGACACCGACGACCCGAACGCCTCGGGCCTCGGCAAGATCACCTCGCTCGACCCGGGTGACTCTCTCGGCTGGGACCCGGTCAACTTCGCGGGTGTCACCGGCGTCAAGACCACCGCGTCCGGTGCGGGCACCCTGTCCCTGCGCTGGAACGCCGCCGACGCCGCTCCGTTCGCCACGATCGACATCCCGGCGGGCGCGGGCTGGCAGACGGTCAGCACCAACCTGACCGGCTCCCCCACCGGCACCGGCAAGCTGTTCGTCACCTCCACCGGTGGCGTCGAGCTCGACAAGTTCGAGTTCCAGGGTGGCGGCGTCGCCGACGTCACCGCCCCGACCGTGACCGCGACGCCGAACCCAGCGCCGAACGCCAACGGCTGGAACCAGGGCAACGTCACCGTCACCGTCGCGGCGACCGACAACGGCACCGTCTCCAGCCGCCAGTACAGCACCAACGGCGGCCAGACCTGGTCGAACGCCAACAACCCGGTCAGCATCACCGCCGAGGGCGTGACCACCTTCCAGTACCGGGCCACCGACTCGGGCGGCAACGTCTCCCAGGTCGGCACGCTCGCGGTGCGGATCGACAAGACCAACCCGACGGCCGCGGTCTCCGGGGTCACCGCCACCGAGTACGGCACCGGCGACGTCGTCACCCCCGTGGTGACGGGCACCGACGCCCACTCCGGCGTGGACACCACGACCGCCACGATCGACGGCGCCCCGGTCACCCCCGGCCAGCCGTTCGAGCTGTGGAAGCTGTCGCTCGGCGAGCACACGCTCGTCGGCACGGTGACCGACAAGTCCGGCCGCACCGCGACCGCCGAGGTCAAGTTCACGGTGACGACGTCGTACGAGGACCTGGAGACGCTCATCCCCAGGCTCCGCGACGCCGGCAAGATCACCGCCAACGGCGCCGCCTCGCTGCTGAACAGCCTGCGCGACGCCCAGCACAGCCTCAGCCTGAACAAGCCGTCCGCGGCCAGGTCTGAGCTGAACAGCTTCATCCGCACGCTGTCCCAGCGCGACTACGTCAAGGACGCGGAGCTCCGCGCGGCCCTCGAAAGAGACGCCAACGCGCTCCTCGCCCAGATCTAAATCGCATTGAAGGTGGGGAGGGGCCCCCGTAGGCCCTCCCCACCCCGTTTCCAGAAGGCGGGGAAGGGCGCTTTACGCCCTTCCCTGCCTGTTTCTTTCAGGTGGAGTCCGGGCCCTCCCGCCTGAAAGCCGTTATGCCTTATACGTCGAACTCGCCGCCCTTCACCCCGTGGACGAACGCGTCCCATTCGCCGGGCGTGAAGACGAGAGTGGGGCCGGTCGGGTTCTTGGAGTCGCGGAGCGCGATGGCGTGGCCCATCAAAGCCACCTCCACGCACTGGTCGCCCTGGCTGTTGGACTTCTGGGCCTTACGCCAGGTGGCGCCGTCGAGGTCGGTGAACTTCAAGACGTCATCTCCTTCTCTGCGGATTCGAGTACTTCCAACGACCGCTCCGGGCTCAGTGCCGCCGCACGGAGGTGGTCGAAGATGTGGGCGCAGCGGCTGAGCTGGTCGGGTGCCTCGAGGTAGAGTTCGCCGCCCGCGTTCTCGAGCAGGACGACCTCCCCGTCGGCGGGCCCGGCGAAGCTCAGGATGCTGAACGGACTGCCCATGCCGAGGTAGGCGCCACCACGCAGAGAGAGCACCTGGATCGTGATGTTGGGGCGGTTGGCCAGGTCGTGCAGGTGACGGAGTTGCTGGGCCATCACCCGCGGTCCCCCGACGCGACGCCAGACGGCGCCCTCGTCGAGGACCACCCACATCGCGAAGTCTCGCTGGTCGAGCTTGCGCTGCCGTTCGAGCCGCAGGGCGACCCGGCGGCCGGTGGCCTTCGGAGTCTCCACGAGTGCGGCGCTGATGACGGCCCGCGCGTAGTCGGCGGTCTGGAGGAGGCCGGGGATGACCACCGATTCGTAGTTGCGCACCGACACGGCCTCCCATTCGAGCCCCACGTAGGGCCCGGGGAGGACGTCACCGAAGGCGTGCCACCAGCCGCGGTCCCCCGCGTCACGGGCGAGGTCGGCCAGGGCGGCCCGGTGGGCGGGGTCGGCGCCGTAGAGGTCGAGCAGGTCACGGAGGGTCTTCGCACGGGGGCGGGTGAGGCCGGTCTCGATGCGGTAGACGGTGGAGAACGCGACACCGAGGCGGCCGGCGACCTCCTCACGGCTGTAGCCGGAGTCGAGGCGCATCCGGGTCAGCTCACCGGCGAGACGGCGTAACCGAATCGTCGGCTGGCGAGCGGTTCCCATTGACGAGTGGCCCTTTCTGGTATTTCCGGTGTCAAGGAGTCTCGCACGCCGCGTTAGGGACCCCAGGTAATGCGCATTAGGGACGGTGGACATTTCTGCACCGCCGGAGAATCCCAGGTCCTTCTTGGGGTAGCTGGCCTTGCATGAAGCAGATCACGACTGACATTCCCGCGCGGTTGGATCGGCTGCCCTGGTCGCGATTCCACTGGCTCGTCCTGCTCGGGCTGGGCACCGTGTGGGTGCTCGACGGTCTCGAGGTCACGATCGTCGGCGTGATCGGCCCCCGGCTGACGAGCGAGGCCGGCGGCCTCATGCTGACCGACTCGGAAGTGGGCCTCGCGGCCGGCATCTACGTGCTCGGAGCGTGCGTCGGCGCGCTCTTCTTCGGCCATCTGACCGACAGGTACGGCAGGAAGAAACTCTTCCTGGCCACGCTGGCGCTCTATCTGGCCGCCACGGTGGCGACGGCGTTCTCGTTCGAGCCCTGGTACTTCTTCCTGTGCCGGTTCTTCACCGGCGCCGGAATCGGGGGTGAGTACGCCGCCATCAACTCGGCCATCGACGAACTGATCCCGGCCCGGCTCCGGGGCCGGGTCGACCTGATCATCAACGGCTCCTACTGGCTGGGTACGGTCTTCGGCGCCCTGGTGGCCATCCCGCTGCTCAACCCGGAGGTGCTGCCCGAGGACATCGGCTGGCGGGTGCTGTTCGGCCTGGGCGCGATCCTCGGCATCGGCATCCTGCTGATCCGCAGGCTCGTGCCGGAGAGCCCGCGATGGCTCTTCATCCACGGCAAGGACGAGGAGGCCGAGAGGATCGTCACCGACATCGAGGAGTCGGTACACAAGGAACTGCCCAAGGTCGACCAGCGGATCACGGTCAACCAGCGCGACCACACCCCGCTGTCGGAGGTCGCGGTCACCCTGGTGAAGAAGTACCCGCGCCGCACGGTGGTCGGGCTGTCGCTGTTCGTCGGCCAGGCGTTCCTCTACAACTCGATCTTCTTCACGTACGCCCTGGTGCTCGCGAAGTTCTTCGGGGTGCCCGACGGCTCGACGCCCTGGTACCTGATCCCCATCGCGATCGGCAACTTCCTGGGGCCGCTGCTGCTGGGCCACTTCTTCGACACGATCGGCCGCCGTCCGATGATCGCGGGCTCCTACGTGCTGTCGGGCCTGTTGCTCGTCGGCACGGCCCTGCTGTTCGACGCCGGCGCCCTGGACGCGACGACGCTGACCATCTGCTGGATGGTGGTCTTCTTCTTCGCCTCGGCGGGAGCGTCGTCGGCGTACCTGACCGTGTCGGAGATCTTCCCGATGGAGACGAGGGCGCTGGCGATCGCGCTGTTCTACGCGGTCGGCACGGGCCTGGGCGGCATCATCGGCCCGGTGCTGTTCGGCCGTCTGGTGGAGAGCGAACAGGTCGGCCAGGTGACGATCGGCTATCTGGTCGGGGCGGGACTGATGATCGCGGCCGGGCTGGTGCAGTGGTTCCTGGGCATCGAGGCGGCCCGGCGGTCCCTGGAGGACATCGCCGAGCCCCTCAGCGTTCAGACCGCCGACCGCGCCCAGGCGTAGTCGGCCTTGCCGTTGGCGTGGCGGCGGACCTGATCGACCCGCACGAACTCCTTCGGCACCTTGAACCCGGCGAGCCGGGCGGCGCACGCGCTCTTCAGTGCGGCGTCGTCCGGTGAACCGGGTTCTTCCGTCTGGACGACGGCCACGACCTCCTGGCCCCACCGCTCGCTGGGCCGGCCGACCACGAGGGCGTCGACGACCCCCTCGACCTCGCGCAACACGCCTTCGACCTCTTCGGCGAAGACCTTCTCCCCCGCCGTGTTGATGACCGTCGCCTCGCGGCCGTGCAGGTCGATGGTGCCGTCGGCCCGCCAGATCGCCCGGTCGCCGGGGATCGCGTACCTGGTGCCGCCGATCTCCCTGAAGGTGCGGGCGGTCTTCTCGGGGTCGCCCAGATAGCCGAGCGGGATCGGGCCCGACCGGGCCAGCCAGCCCTCCTCCGGGTCGCCCGGGGTCAGCACCCGGGTCTGGTCGGCGCTCAGGACCACCGTGTACGGCCCGGCCTCGAACCTCCCGCCGTCCATGCGGACCGCGGAGTTCCCGGTCTCCGAGGAGCCCAGGGTGTCGACGGTGCGAACACCCGGGATGAGGTCGGCCAGGCGGGCGCGGGACGCCTCTCCCAGGAAGGCACCACTGGTGCCGATCATGCCGAGCTTGAGGTCGTACACGCGGTTCTGGAGTTCTTCGATGAGTGGACGGGCGAAGGCGTCGCCGACGATGACGGTGCCCGTGACCTTCTCGCGTTCAAGGGTGGCCAGGAGGCCGGGCGCGTCGAAGCGGTCGACGCGGTCGGCGATGACGACGGTCGAGCCGAGGCACCAGCCGTTGAGGGTGAACCAGATGCCGGTGCCGTGCATGAGCGGGGCGGCGGGCAGGATGCGGCGGCGGCTGGCCGAGGCGTGGTCGACCAGGGCGGCCAGGGTCTCGAATCCGGAACCGTCTCTGCGGCGGACGCCGACCGGGCCGTCGAGGAGGTCGCCGATGCGCCAGACGACGGCCTTGGGCATGCCGGTCGTGCCGCCGGTGTAGATGATGTTCCGGTCGTCGGGTGACGGCGTGACGGGGACCGGATCGGGTGAGGCTCCGGCCAGCGCCTCCTCGTAGGGGAGGGCTCCGGGGATCAGGGGGTGGCCCGATTCGTCCATGACCTGGAGCAGGAGCATCGACGGCGCGGCCACCTTCTCGACCAGCGGCGCGAAGGCCGCGTGGAAGACGACGACGCGCGGCCCGGCGTCGGCGAAGAGGTAGGCGAGTTCGTCGGTGGTGTAGCGGTAGTTGACGTTGAACGGGGTCACCCGGGCCTTGTGGGCGCCGAGCAGGGCCTCCAGGTATTCGGGGCCGTTGTGCAGATAGATGGCCAGCCGGTCGCCGGCGCCGATCCCCCGTGAGTGCAGCAGGTTGCCCAGCCGCCGGGTGCGTTCGGTCACCTCGCGCCAGGTGGATCGCCGGTCGCGCCATACCAGGCACTCCCGGTCGGGGACCGCCGCGGCGATCGCCTCATGCAGCGTGGCCAGGTCGAACTGGGTCACCGCACGCCCTCCAGAACAATGGTCCAGAACAATCGTCGGCGACCATTCTCACACAAATCGCATGTGTGATTACTTTCGCCCATAGGGGTATGAATGTAGTCGATGGCACACATAGCGTCATCAAAGCCACTTTCGGGGGAAAAAATGGCTGAAATGCCTCAGAAGCGCCAGCCCAAGGTCTCGGGCAAGGCCAAGCGCGCCGCCATCAAGGACCAGCGTGCGGCCAAGCAGGAGAAGGCTCAGGGCGGCGAGAGCCGTCCCGAGCGCGAGGGCATGGGCGGCGGTTCGATGGGCGGCCGTCAGGCCGGTGGGGAGCGGACGCAGCAGCAGCCGCACTCTTCGCAGCAGCAGCGCCAGGGTGGTCAGCACCACCGGCCCGCATAGTACGGGCCTGAGGTGAGGGCCCGGGGAGCGATCCCCGGGCCCGTTCCCGTCGGAAGGGAGACCGCATGGCGGGTTATCTGCGCTTTCCCACGATCTTCCGCGACGTCGTGGTGTTCGCCGCCGAAGACGACCTCTGGATGGTCCACGCCGACGGCGGCCGCGCCTTCCGGCTGACCGCCGGGGTCGCCGAGGCCGCCTACCCGCGCCTGTCCCCCGACGGCACCCAGATCGCCTTCGTCGGCCGCGAGGAGGGGCCCGAGGAGGTGTACGTCATGCCGGCGGACGGCGGCACCGTCGAACGCCTCACCTTCCACGGCGCCGACTGCCAGGTCACCGGCTGGGACCCGCACGGCGCCGTCGTCTACACCAGCGACGAGGGCCAGCCCTTCCACGGCTACCGCTGGCTGCACCGGGTCACCCCGGGAGGCGTGCCGGAACCGCTCCCCTACGGCCCGGCGTCCGCGATCACCTACGGCCCCGGCGGCATCGTGCTGGGCCGCAACACCTCCGACCCGGCCCGCTGGAAGCGCTACCGCGGCGGCACGGTCGGCGACCTGTGGATCGGCGCCCGCCGGTTCCGCCGCCTGATCGCGCTGCCGGGCAACCTCGCCTCGCCGTGCTGGGTGGGCGACCGGGTCTTCTTCCTGTCCGACCACGAGGGCGTCGGGAACGTCTACTCGTGCTCGCCCGAGGGCGGCGACCTGACCCGGCACACCGACCACGGCGACTACTACGCGCGCAACCTGTCGTCCGACGGGAAGCGGCTGGTCTACCACTGCGGCGCGGAGCTCTACCTGCTCGACCCCGGCGCCGACGAGCCCCGGCCCATCGACGTCCGGCTCGGCAGTTCGCTGACCCAGCGCAACCGCAGGTTCGTGTCGGCCTCGCACTTCCTCGACAGCGCGACGCTCAGCGCCGACGGGTCGCGGCTGGCGATCACGTCCAGGGGGAAGGCGTTCTCCTTCGCCTGCTGGGAGGGGCCTGTGCTCCAGCACGGCGAGCCCGACGGTGTCCGCTACCGGTTCCTGACCTGGCTCGACGACGACGGCGAGCGCCTGGTCGCGGCGGCCAGCGACGACGGCGACCGGGAGGTCCTGGTCGTGCTGTCCCGCGAGCACGACGACCCCCTCCGGCTCGACGGCGCCGACACCGGGCGGATCACCGCGCTGGAGGTCTCCCCCAAGGGCGACCGGATCGCCGTCACCAACCACCGCAACGAGCTGCTCGTGGTCGAACTGCACGACGACGGCGCGACGGTGACCGAGGTCGAGGCCAGCCCGTTCGGCGCGATCGAGGACCCGGCGTGGTCTCCCGACGGGACCTGGCTGGCCTACGCGTGCCCGGTGGCCCGGCAGACGACGATCATCAAGCTGTTCAACGCCGAGACCGGCGAGATCGCCGCCGCGACCGACCCGGTGCTGGTCGACCGGCGGCCGGCGTTCGACCCCGACGGGCGCTACCTGTATTTCATCGGGCAGCGGGTGTTCAACCCGGTCTACGACGAGCTCCAGTTCGACCTGGGTTTCCCGATGGGCACCCGCCCCTACGCCATCGCGCTGCGCGAGGGGGTGGGGTCGCCGTTCGTACCGGAACCCCGGCCTCTCGACCACGACGACGCGGTCGAACCCGACTTCGAGATCCACACCGACGGCCTGTCCCGGCGGATCGTCGCCTTCCCCGTCGAGGAGAACCGCTACCAGCGGATCGCCGGGCTGAAGGGCAAGGTCATCTACACCACGACCCCGGTGGTCGGCGACCACGGCTCGACCCTGCACTGTTACGAGTACGCCAAGCAGAAGGCCGAGGAGCTCGTCTCCGACGTGGCCGAGTTCGTCCTGGGCCGCGACCACACGACCCTGCTCTACCGGTCCGGCGACGACCGGATGCGGGTCGTGAAGGCCGGGGAGTCGCCGTCGGAGGACGACGAGGCCGACCGCAACGACGGCTGGATCGACCTCGACCGGGTGAAGGTGTCGGTCGCGCCCGAGGCGGAGTGGCGGCAGATGTTCCGCGAGGCGTGGCGGCTCCAGCGCGAGAACTTCTGGGACGAGGACATGGCCGGCATCGACTGGGACGGCGTCTACGCCCGCTACCTCCCCCTGGTCGACCGGGTCGGCACCCGCGGCGAGTTCTCCGACCTGCTCTGGGAACTGCTGGGCGAACTGGGCACCTCGCACGCCTTCGAGTCGGGCGGCGAGTACCGCGACCGGCCGCACTACTGGCAGGGCAAACTCGGCGTCGACTGGCGCTACGATTCGGGCCGCTACATCATCGGCCGCATCGTCACCGGCGACCCGTGGGACCCGTCGGCGACCTCCCCGCTCAACCGGCTGGGCGTGGACGCCCGTGTCGGCGACGTGCTGACCGCCATCAACGGCATCCCGGTCGGCCCTTCCGCGAGCCCCGGGCGGCTGCTGGTGAACCTGGCCGACGAGGAGGTCGAGCTCACCATCGAGCGCGACGACGAATACCACCTCGTGGTCGTCCGGGCGCTGGCCGACGAGCAGCCCGCCCGCTACCGCGACTGGGTCAACGCCAACCGCTGTCTCGTGCACGGGAGCACCGGCGGCAGGGTCGGCTACGTGCACGTCCCCGACATGGGCCCCGAGGGGTTCGCCGAGTTCCACCGGGGCTTCCTGACCGAATACGACCGCGAGGCGCTCATCGTGGACGTCCGCTTCAACGGCGGCGGCAACGTGTCGGCCCTGCTGCTGGAGAAACTGTCACGGCGGCGGCTCGGCTACGACTTCCCGCGCTGGGGCGTCGCCGCGCCCTACCCCGACGAGTCGCCGCGCGGCCCCGTCGTCGGCCTGACCAACGAGTGGGCCGGGTCGGACGGCGACATCTTCTGCCACACGTTCAAGCTGCTCGGCCTGGGCACCCTCGTCGGCCGCCGTACCTGGGGCGGCGTGGTCGGGGTGTGGCCCCGCCACCGCCTGGCCGACGGGACGCTGACCACCCAGCCCGAGTTCTCCTTCGCCTTCGACGACGTTGGCTGGCGGGTCGAGAACTACGGCGCCGACCCCGACGTCGAGGTCGACATCACCCCGCAGGAGTACGCCATGGGCGTCGACGCCCAGCTCGAACGGGCCATCGAGATCGCCCTCGACCACCTCGAACGGACCCCCGCCCACACCGCCGACCCGGCCGACCGCCCCCGGCGCGTGGTGCCGACCCTGCCGCCCAGGGTGGCCGCCTGGCGCGAAACCGACGATCGCCGTGGTCGAGGTCGGCTAGCGTAGACGGGTGCTGCGCCTGTTTCTCGTACCTCTGCTGTTACTGACCGCGTTGACGGCCCCGGCCGCGGCGGCCACGGTGCCCGTGCCCTCCGGGGTGACGACGGGTTATGTCGTGTACGACAGGGTCCAGAAGAAGGTGACGGTCAGCCGTAACGTCCACAAGCGGTTCCGCTCGGCGTCGGTCGTGAAGCTCATGATCGCCATCGACCACCTGGAGCGCGTGAAGAAGCCCAACCTGGCCCTGATCAAGCCCATGCTGCGGGTCAGCGACGACAACGCGGCGACCAAGCTGTGGACGCAGGGTGGCCAGGGCAGGATCATCCAGCGCGTCGCCAAGAAGCTGAAGCTGACCGACTCGGGCCCGCCTCCCGCCGACAAGCCGGGGTTCTGGGGCTACACCGCGATCAGCGCGCTCGACATCGCCAAGGTCTACAAGTACATCCTCGAACAGGCCTCCCCCACGGTCCGGAACACGATCATGGGCCACCTGCGCCAGGCCGGCCCGTGCGGCAGCGACGGCTTCGACCAGTTCTTCGGCATCCCGCGCGGCGTCGCCAAGCCGTGGGCGGTGAAGCAGGGCTGGTCGGGTTACGGCTCGGTGCCGCCCGTCCGCTGCAAGGGCAACGGCTCGGCCGCGTTCTACAAGGCTCCGGCCCCGGTCGACTTCCGCAACGCCGTGCTGCACACCACCGGTGTCGTCGGCACGGGCGACCGCTACATCGAGGTCGTGCTGACCACCCAGACCTCCCGCTGGTCCGACTCCGTCACCAAGATCACCCGGCTGGCCCGGGACGTGCACCGGGCGGCCCTCGCCCGATGAGACTGGGACGACGGGTCGCGGAAGCGGCCGAGATCGCGCTGGCCACCCGGAAATACGTGACCGTCGTCGACGTGCTCACGGGCCTGCGCTGGGTGCACACCCGCCACGTCGAGAGCTGGCGCCAGGGCCGCGCGGGCTCCCTGGAGGAACTCGCCGCCGTCGACGCGGCCAGGATGACCGACGCGGCGGCCCTGCTGGCCGAATGGGCGGGCGACCGGGGCCTGATCGCGGGCGAGACGGCCTACGTCTCGGGCAGCCGCGACCGCTCGGCGCTCCGCTTCACCCGCAACGGCTCGGAGGAGCAGGAACGCGCCTTCTGCCGCCAGTGGATCAGCCCCGCGATGTCCGACACGAGCCGCCGCCGCCTGGCCGAGGCCCAGAACCGCCCCCCCGACCTGCGGGTGCTGATCCCGCAGGAGCCGTGGCGGTGCGCGGGCTGCTCCGACACCGGCCCCTACCTAATCATGGAAGACTCCGCTTCCTACTGCCTGACCTGCGCCGACATGGACCATCTCGTGATGCTCCCGGCCGGTAACGCGGCCCTGAGCCGCCGGGCCAAGAAGGAGAGCGGCCTGTCGGCGGTGGTGGTCGAGTACAACCCGCGGCGGAAGCGCTTCGAAAGACGCGGCGTCCTGATCGAAGAGGCCGCGCTGACCCGCGCCGAGGAACTCTGCCTGGAGGACGAGGAACTCCGCGCCCGCCGCCGTGACCGCGACGCGGAACGCCGCGCCCACCAGGACGTGGAGTTCCAGGCCCGGATGGCGGCCGAGATTCTCCGCCTGTTCCCCGGCTGCCCCCGCGCCGACGAGATCGCCGCCCACGCGGCCTTGCGCGGCAGCGGCCGGGTGGGCCGAACCTCAGCGGCCAAGGTCTTGGACGAGTCGGCCATCACCCTGGCGGTCGTGGCATCGGTCCGCCACAAGGACACGGCGTACGACGAGTTGCTGATGAAGGGCGTCCCCCGGATGACGGCCCGCGCCCAGATCAAGGACCGGATCGACGCGGTCTTGGAGTCGTGGCGCAGGGGACCGAGCCGGGCTCAGACCGACATGTCGTGACGCAAGGTGCCGGGCCCGGATACCCGGCGGCCCTGAAGCCGTGGCCTAGAGAGTCGGGCCCGGCTGGCATCCCTGCGGCTCTGGGGTTATGGCGCATCGAACCTTCCCGGCCGGGACGCGGGGCCCGGTGTTCGGTCCACCGGGTCACGCGTGTGATCCCCTTCAGTTCGTCGTGGGTCGTACCCGATTCAGGGCCTGTTCGGCCTGGGTGGCGAGGGTGGTGACGAGGTTCTCGGCCGAGGGCAGGTCGGCGATGAGGTCGACCGCTTCCCCGGCCCACACGATCGGCGGGACGGCGCCGGCGGCCATCTCCTCCCGGGAGTGCCGGGCCGCCTGGGGGTCGGCGGCGAACTCGTCCTCCCGGCCGCGCCAGCGGTCGATGAAGGGGTGGGTGAGGCTGCGGCCGTCGTATTTGCCCGGCCAGTCGGTGCCTCGGGCGATGTCGAGCACGCTGCTGCGTTCGGTGTGCTCGCCCTGCCCTTCCACGATCGCCCGCGTGACGGCGGGGTCGGCGAGGGCCTCGGCGGTGGCCTGGAAGCGGGTGCCGAGCAGCGCCCCGGACGCCCCGAGCACGAGGGAGGCCGCCACGCCGCGCCCGTCGGCGATGCCCCCGGCGGCCAGCACCGGGGTGGGCCCCGCCATGTCGGCCACGACGGGCACGAACGGCAGCGTCGACCGCCCCCGCCGCGCGCCGTGCCCACCGCTCTCGGTGCCCTGCACCACGATGACGTCGGCGCCGACGTCGAGCGCCTGCCGCGCCTCGGCCAGGTCGGTGACCTGGATCATCAGGAAGACGTCGGTCCGGCGGATGGCTTGGAGGAACGGCGTGGGATCGCCGAACGCCAGCATGATCGCCATCGGGTCGTATTCGAGGGCCTGCTCGACCGCGCTGACGTCGGCCGCCCAGGAGAGGAAGCCGACACCCCACGGTTCGCGGGTGGTGTGGGCGACGATCGGCAACTCCCTGGCCAGCCAGTCGGGGTCGCCGACCCCGCCGCCCACGAACCCGAAGCCCCCGCCCCGCGACACCGCCGCCGCCAGCGCGCCCCCGGCCGACCCTGCCATCGGCGCCGACACGATCGGGTGCCGTACACCGAGCAACTGCGTGAAACTCGTCGTCAATCCCATGACACCATCATCACCCTGAGTGATCGCCTCGCCAGCCGAGCGCCGGGCCCAGTTTGGTGGCCATGTCGGTGAGAATCTGCACGTAGTCGTCGTGGTCGAAGGTGAACGGCAGGGCGAACGCGACCTCGTCCACCTCCTGGAAGGCGGCGTGGGCGTGGAGCCGCTCGGCGATCTCGTCGGAAGTGCCGACGATGTCGGGCGCGAACATCATCCGGGCCGGCCCCTGCGGCGAGGCGGTCCGCGGCAGCCGCTTCTCCGCGAACGCCTTGTACTTGGCCCGCTGTTCGGGACCCGCGCTGTCGGTCGGGATGACGACGAGCCCCTGCGACACCCGGGCACGGTCGCCGTCGGGATGCTGGGCGCGGAAGGCGCGGATGTGGGAGAGCTGCACCTCCGCGAAGTCCTCCGACTCCTCGGCCTTGACGACACTGCTGGTCAGGAAGTTCATCGCGTGCGCCCCGGCCCACTTCGCCGATCCGAGGCTGCCGCCGCCGTACCAGATCCGGCCCCCCAGACCCGGCGAGTGGGGCTGGACCCGGTCGGAGAACACCTCGAACCCCTCGACCCCGCTGAAGCCGGTGACCTTCTCCCCGCGCACGCAGTCGAGCAGCCGCCTGACCCGGTCGTAGCTGAAATCCTCGACGTCGGCGCTGTGGGGGTAGAGGACGTCCTTGACCTCGTCGTAGTGCATCGGCGGGCCGACGCTGACGCCCGGGTTGAGGCGGCCTCCGGACAGGAGGTCGAGTGTGGCCAGGTCTTCGGCCAGCCGCAGTGGGTTCTCCCAGCCGAGGGGGATGACGGCGGTGCCGAGCTCGATGCGCGAGGTCCGCTGCGAGGCCGCCGCCAGCACGGCGACCGGGGAGGAGATGCCGAACTGGAGGTGCCGGTGCCGCACCCAGACGCTGTCGAACCCGAGGCGCTCCCCGAGCTCGATGATCTCCAGCGTGGATTCGTGGCCCCGGCGGGGGTCGGCCTCGTCGAACAGGCCGATGGTCAGGAAGCCGAGATGACGCAGCGGCATGGGAAACCCCCTATTGCATGGCGGGAAACCATCATTGCAGCCGCAACGAGTTCCCGGGGCTCAGCCGCCACAGGTGGTGTAGGTGAACGTGTCCTTCAACAGGGTGTACGTCTCCCGGACCGTGGTGGCACCCGACTTCACGTCGTGTTCGAGCACGGTGATGCGCGCACCCTTCGTGGAAACGTGGAGGGTGAGCCGGTTGTCGCCGGTCCAGTCGAGCGCGTCCACCCAGCCACCCTTGGGCAGTTTGATCGGATTCTCTTTGACGACGCGCCCGGCATTGAGGTCGTAGACGACGACCTCACGTTCGTCGCGGACGACGGCGACCTTGGTGCTGTTGGCGTGCAGCGCGTCGAGACGGGCGTCTACGATCGCGTCCGGCGGCCGGTGCCCGGCGCCCAGGAGACGGCCCGACAGGTCGTAGACGACCAGCTTGTCGTCGTTGTCCACGAGCACCTCCTCGCCGTCGCCACTAAAGCCGAGGAACATCGCCTTGGGCAGCAGGCCGAGACGCCGGCCGGTGGTGGTGTCGTAGAGCCCGGTCTGCTCGGTGAGCCAGTTGGTGATCGCCAGCGTGGCTCCGTCGCCGGACAGCTTCAGGCTTACTATCGCCTGGGCGTCCTCGGCCGGGAGCGCGCTCTCGGGCAGCACTTTGACCGGGCCGCCGAACGTCCGGACCGCCAGCTGACCACTTTTCCGGAAGTAGGCGGCCTTCGTCCCGTCACCGCCGACGGTCAGCGGCACGGTGCCGACGGGGAGTGGCTTACCCTTCTCG
Source organism: Herbidospora sp. RD11066 (assembly GCF_054661255.1). Classification (NCBI taxonomy): domain Bacteria; kingdom Bacillati; phylum Actinomycetota; class Actinomycetes; order Streptosporangiales; family Streptosporangiaceae; genus Herbidospora; species Herbidospora sp. RD11066. Next base: position 444,347 of record NZ_BAAGDO010000004.1, on the reverse strand, counting down.
TCAAGAGGTCTGACCTGGGCTTCTTTCAGCGGGACGACTCTGCCGTGGTGGGTCACCAGCCGCCAGTCCCCGCAGGGGACCGCGCCGCACCCCTTGACCGATGCGTAGCGGATGGTGTCGCGGTGCCCGTCCGGCGCCGCCTGCGCACCGAGGGTGAACATCCCGACCACGATGACCAACACGACCGCCGGTACCGCCAATAATTCGACGGCTTCATCCGTTTCGCCCCCATTTGTTTCTACTCATGAGATTGGACATGGCGGGCGGGAGAATGGCTGGTCACGGGTCAGCCTCCATAGGCCCGATCAGCGGGCGATACCAAATATGCATTTCGGACACGCTTTGTGACATGCACAGGCCGAATCGATAGTGTCTCTTCTCACCCACCACCATGCGGATGAGACGCAGGCGACCAAAGGCACGCTCCAGGAGATTCGTTGCCGGACACCGAATACACCCAAGACTTCTTCGTCTACCACACGGACGGCGACGTGGCATGGGGGGAATGGATCGCCTCCGAACTAATAAACGCCGGATATAGGGTGATCTTCACCGCTTCGGACTTCAGGCCCGGGGGCATGCACGTCGACGCGATAAACAGAGCGCTGGCCACAAGTCGTCACACCATCTTCGTTCTGCCCGCCACCTCGCACGCCGAGGCGTCTGCCGTCTATGCCGCCGCGTACGTCCAGGGACTTCAGGGCAAGGAACAAGCCCTGATCCCCGTCCAGTTCGACGGCAGGGATATCCCTCCCGTACTCGCCACTCTGCCGGTGATCGACCTCCGACATGTGCATGACGAGGCGGTCGCCCGGCTCCGGCTACTGGGGCCGTTGGCCCCGCCCGCCGATTTCTCCCCCCAGACCACGAAACCATCGCGCTTCCCCGACACCGTGGATCAGATCTTCGAGCTTCGCGGGCATCGCCCGGATCCGGATTTCATCGGCCGCGACCACTTCATCCGCGCACTGTACGACGATCTACGATCGGGCGACTCCGCCATCCAGGCGATCACCGGTCAGGGCGGATTGGGCAAGACCCAGATCGCCATCGAATACGCCAACCGGCACGCCGACTCCTACGACCTGATCTGGTGGGTGCGGGCGGAAGATTCCGCGACTCTGCGCGGAGACTACGTCGGGCTCGCGAGCGAGCTGGGGCTGCCGTTCGAGACCGATGACCAGGCCATCACGGCACTACGCCAGACACTCAGCCGCCGCGAGAAGTGGCTGTTGATCTTCGATAGCGCCGAGGATCCGGGCGAGATCCTCCCGCTGCTTCCGGAGCGATTCTCCGGGCACGTGCTCATCACCTCGCGGTGGCCCGACTGGCCGAACGCGCGAACGCATCCGCTCGAACCCCTCAGCGTCCTACATGCCGTGCGGTATCTGGTCGGGCGCGGAGTGGTCGCCAACCTTGACACGGCGCAGCTGGCGACGGCACTGGGCTGCCTGCCGCTCGCGCTCGCGCAGGCGGCCAGCGTCATCGCGGGCGGCATGCCCGCGGCCACCTATCTCATACTTCTCCGTCAGAAGTCGACGCAGCTGTTCGGGCCGGGAGAGACCGGCAGCCACCAGACGACGATCGCCGGAACATCGAAGGTCATCGTCGACCGCCTGGCCCAGCGATCTCCGGCCGCCGTGACGCTGCTCCGGTTCGCCGCTTTCCTCGCCCCCGACGCGATCCCACTCGACATGATCGTCCCCGTACTAGGCATGCCCGACGAGCTGTTCACGATGCTGGAGGACCACAGCCGCTCCGAGGCGGCCCGGGCCCTCGAACAACACTCTCTCGCCACCATCGGTGACGGCGTGATGTCGATCCATCGGATGGTGCAGGACGCCACCCGTTCCGGCCTCGGTGAATTTCAATCTCTTTGGGCGGCATCGGCGCTCATGGCGATGAACAGCGCTTTCCCCCACGATGTCGACGAGCCGGCTTCCTGGCCCGCCTGCGAGAGGCTGCTCGCCCACGCTCTCGCCGGCACCGAGCACACCCGGCGGCTCCAGATCCGCGCGGAGGAGACGACCGACCTGCTCGACCGGATCGCGCGATATCTGATGGCCCGCCGCCGCGTGCTCCCCGGCACCACCGACCTCGGCAACCGAAGCGCAGAAAGCGAATCCTCCGGCGTCGGGCACCACCAGCCGGATTCCGGCCCTTCTCAGGTGAACTTCACGGCACACGGTCAGTCGCAGCAGGCGAACCAGGTGGGCGGCGTCCAGAACAACAACTTCTACCCAACGTGGCAGTCCCTCACCGTGGAGACGATCGGCGCGTTCAACGCCCATACGGCCGCCAAACGCATCAGCCAGATGACGTTGGACGATGCGGTGCCTCTGCTGGCGAACCTGGCCGTCGGGACCTCAGCGGACATCCTGAACGTCCTGATAGCGCTGAACGAGGAACTGGCCGTCCTGTTCCTGGCCAGTATGAACCGCAGCAAGGCGCGGGAACTCGTGGCGGCGGTCGCGTCCCCCGCGGCCTGGTTGCGGCATCTCCCGGCTGCCGGTGAGGCGATGTCGCACTGCGAAATCGCCCAGGGTTCCGCGCTCGGCGCCCGGCTCGGCTGGCTCAGCCGCATCTCCATGCAGGGAGTGGAGGGCTTCCACCAGAATTTCCACCATGGCCATGTCTACTGGAGTGAAGGGGGCGGCGCCCGCGCGATATCCGGAGCGATAGCCGAATGTCACGCCACGCAAGGTGATCTCGGATTTCCCGTTACGGGCGTTGAGCAGGGCGTTCTCTCCCCCAAGGGAACGACCGGGCGTTTTCAGCTCTTCGACGGCGGGGCCATCTATCAGGTCGACGGCTCGCCACCCATCGCGGTGGTCGCGAAAATGGCCACTCATCACCTCGACAACGGTGGCGTCGTCGGCCGGCTCGGCTTCCCCGTCAGCGGCGAGGTGGATGCGGCCGAATCCCCTTATGGGGCCGTCGGCCGGCTTCAACGCTTCGAATATCGCCAGGACTACTCCAGCGATATTCACGGGAAATGGGCGGAAGCGGAGGGACGCCCCGGCGGGGGAACCGTGTACCGATCCGAAGCACACGGTGTCCACTCCGTCATCGCCGCGATCGGATCCCGCTACGAACGCCTGGGCGGAACGGCGAGCTGGCTGGGATTTCCGACCTCGGGCGAAACCGACGGCCGTGAATCACCCGACGAGCCATGGTGCTGTTTCCAGAGATTCGAAGGCGGCATGATCTTCTGGAAGAAGCAGTACAAGGCCGTTCTCGTTCGCCGGGACATCGCCGATCTACTGACTGAAGGCCACCTGCGCCACCTCGGATTCCCCATTGCCGTGGAAGAGTCGTCGACCGCCGAAGGTGGTACCCGAATCCAGTTCTTCGAGCGTGGCGTGGTGACCGTCCGGAACGGCCAGGCCGAGGCGCATTTGCGTTTCTCCTGACCGTCTACACGTCCTGCGACAACGAGGTGATCGCCCCGCTGAGCCGATCGGCCAGGTGGGTGATGGCCGAGACCGTTCGGGTGGTCGGGTCGTCTTCTTCGCCGCCCATCGCGCGGGCCCGCCGGTACGCCGCCTTGACCTCCTCCCAGCGGACCTTCTGCTGGTCCGTCAGCACCCCACGCAGTTCCGCCAGCTTCAGCAGGTTCGACTCCGCGCCCGAAGTGAGGGTCTGTGCCTCGCCCAGGTAGTGGTCGTCGATGATGCCCTCCAGTTCGGCATCCGTCAGCACCGGCACCACCCGCTGCGCGAGCTTGTTCATGTTCCGGTACGACCCTTGGAGCAAGAACGGCGGTTCAGTGCGGCTGGCATCCGATTGGGCAGCGGAAGCGATGTAGGCCCGGTTGTTGGCCAGCACCACCTCCTGCAACCGCAGCATCTTCCGCAGCACACTGAGGATCTGATCGAGCTCGACCGTGCTGTAAGGATGTTCGAGCTGATCAGCGCTCCCCTCACCCCGGGCAAGCCGCACCAGCTTCTCGACCTCCCCGTGGTCAGACACAGGAGCCAGCACCGAATTGGCCGTCAGCGCGTTCTCGATGTAACTAAGGGCGAACAGGTCGTCCCGCCCGCTCAGCACCTCACCCAGGTTCCACACGTCAGCCCGGTTGGCGAGCATGTCGGGAACGCGGAACACCTGCCCCGACTCGGTGTACGGGTTCCCCGCCATACACACCGCGAAGCGCTTCCCCCGCAGGTCATACGTCCGAGCCGTCCCGTTCCACACGCCCTCCATCCGCCGCTGCGCGTCACACAGCGAGATGAACTTCTGCAACAGCTCAGGCGAGGTGTGCTGAATGTCGTCCAGGTACAGCAGCACATTGCTGCCCATCTCCAACGCGAACGAGATCTTCTCCACCTCGGAGCGGGAAGTGGCGTCAGGAGCGTCGGCCGGATCGACCGAGGTGACCTCATGTCCAAGAGCAGGCCCGTTGACCTTGACGAAGACCAGCCCCAATCGGCTCGCCACGTACTCCATCAGGGTCGTCTTCCCATATCCCGGCGGGGAGATCAGCAGCAGCAACCCCATCCCGTGATCCAACTGCTTGGCCAGGTTGTCACCGATCAACGGCAGGTAGACCTGATCGATCAACTGGTTCCGCACGAAGGAGTCCATGACCTTGGGGCGATATTCGTCCAGGCGAAGGCGCTTCTTCTCGCCGACCACCAGCTCGCCGCGGCGTTTCTGATAAGCCCGATACGCCGGTACGCGCTCCTCCCGGAAGATCCGGGTCCGCGCCAGGAACTCGTCGAGGCGCAACTCCATCGAGCGCCCCTGGATCCGGGGATGCGCCCCCAGGAGCCCCTCGACGACCCCGTCAAGGGTGGCCGCCGACTCATAACGCGGCAGGTCGCACAGCAGCAGCGCCACGACCTCGGGTGAGACCTCGCCCTTGCCGAAGGCGGCCAGCCACGCCCCCGCGAGCTGGATGCGGGCCGCCAGGTCGAGCGACGACAGTTCGGCGGTGAAGGCAGCGAAGCGTTCCGCGCCCAGCGCCTCGGTGAACCCGTCGAGAAAAGCCCGCGCCGACGAGGAGGTCACGAACCCCCCAGGTCCGGTGGCCAGTTCCTCGATCAGATAGTCGGCCGCCAGAAGCCCGTTCTCTCCGATCGCCTCGGCCAGTTCGTCGGCCAGAGCGCGTAGCGCCTCCTCGCCGCCGCCGAACAGCTCCCGGGCCCGGGTGAGGGAGCGCGCCCTGACCTCCCACGTCGGCGAAGGGTTCCCGAAAGCCCAGAAGAACTGCGCCGCCGCACGCGCGGCGGGAAGGTGGCGCAGCAGACCGGCCCCGGCGTGCAACCGCGTCACCACGTCGAGGATCTTCACGGCGTCGTGGTCGTGGACGCCGCGCTCATAGCCCTCGTCATAACGCGACTCGGCCGCGCGGCGGACCGCCTCTGCCACGTCGCCCTCGACGGGGAACAGCGACGCCGCCAGGTATTCGCCCCGGTAGACCTCGCTCGTCTCCGACACGAGCAGCTGGTCCCAGAAGTCCCGGGTGTCGTCGAAGCCGGTCACGGGAGCCCGGTAGTCGGTGCCGGTGATGGCATACGACAGCGAGCCCTCGTGCGGGACGAGGGTCAGGTCGAGCGGCTGAGTATTGATGGCGAACCGGTGGCGGCCGAGTTTGACGGTGTCGCCGTCGAACAGGTCGGTGCGGTCCTTCAGGGCGCGTCCGGCCTCCTGGCGGGCCGCGCGCACCCGGCCTTCAAGTTCGTCGGCGCGGACGGAATCACCGAGATCCCGCAGGTCAGCGGCCACCGCCCGAAGCTTGGCCACCATCGGGTCGGCGGCGAAGTAGGCGTTGACCTCGTCCAGGGAGGCCAGGGTCGACGAGCGGCGCCGGACGGTCCCGAGGATGCGGTCGGCCGACTCGGCCAGGCGGTCGGCGCGGCGGGCGCGGTCGTCGAGGAGGGTCTGCTTGCGGGCGGAGAAGGCCTCGTAGACCTCTTCGCGTTTGCGTTCGAGCTGTGACAGGAAGTCGTCGAACTCGCCGAAACGGGATTCCAGTCCCTCGATCTGGAGGAGCAGGCGGCCGAGCCGTTCGTCGCACTTCTCCGGTGAATCCGCTCCGGTCAGGCCGGCCGTGACGGCCTGACCGAGCAGGCCGAACTCGGCCGCGAACTCGGCCCTGCCCTCGGCGGCGAGGAGTTCGCGCCGCCGGGCGTCGAGCGTGGCCCTGACCCGGTTGATCTCGGCGAGGACTGCGCCGACCTTCTCCAGGATGACCGTACGGGCGGTCGCCTCGACCTCCAGTGTGCCGACCACCTCGACGAGCGTCTCCAGACCGTCCGACTGGGCGGCCAGGCGCTCCGACAGGGGGGCCGCGTCGGCCACGGTCCTGATCGTCTCGGCCTCCTCCGACAGCGCGTCGACCGAGGTGTGGAAGCCGGCGAACGCGTCGTCGCGCTGCAGGTCGGCGACGACCTGGGAGGCGGTCTCGGTGACCTGCTGTTCCACGGTCTCGGCGAGAGCGTCGAGGGCCGGGAGGTCGGCGTACCGGCGCTCTCTCAGGGTCACCAGGTGGCCCTGGGTCCGGCGGAGTTCCGCCAGGCGGGTCACGCCGGTCGAGCGGATCGCCTTGATGCGCTCTCCTGCCTCGGCCACGGCCGCCGCGGCGTCCTCGGTCAGGCGTTGCACGTTCTCGAACTCGTCGAGGACCTGCTCGGCCGTGCTCCGCAGTCCCTTCAGCGGCTCATGCAGGCCGTGTTCGCCGAGCCAGTGGTAGGCGTCGGCGATCCGGTCGCAGGAGGCGATCAGCGCCTCGAAGACGGCCTGCGCCGGAGCCATCTCGCCGACCATCCGGGCCACGGACAGGCAGTCGGAGACGCCCCTGACCAGCTCGCCGTTGCCGATCCGCTCCAGCGGTCCGGTGCCGACCGGGGTCGACGACTCCACCGCGAACGGGGTGTCCCACACCTGCATCGGGTGCACCCGCGACGGTTCGTCGGAGGTCGCCCGGAACACCACCAGCGTGCCGTCGTCGAACAGCGAGTAGCCGTGGCAGGGCAGCGGGTTGGCGACCTCCTTGCGGATCACGTTGTACGGAAGCAGGAGGTAACGCCCCTCCTCCCGCGCGTGGAAGACGTAGAGCACGTCCTCCTCACCCCTGATGACCCGCTCGAACTCCAGCGCGGCGACGTCGGTCTCGAACGTCTTGGCCACACCCGTCGTCAGGTAGTAGCCGCCGGGGAAGATGATCCCCTGGTCCTCCGGGAGCCGCTGGCAGGCCTGCCCGATCCCGTCGAGCCTGGTCACGCTCTTGGTACGGGTGTTGAAGACCAGGTGGCGCCACTCGGTCTCCTTGTAGGGCCGGATCTTCAGCAGGATCAGCGGCCCGACCCGCGCGTGGAACACGTCGGCGTCGGCGAGGCTCTGCAGCCGTTCGGTCACCGGCTCGGAGTAGACGCCCTCACCGGTCTCCGTGTTGTTCTCGACCTTGATCGTCAGGTCGCCGCCGACCGTCTCGACGAACAGCTCACCGCCAATGGAGATGTGCGGATGCCGGCCGAGCACGTGGTCGTCGCGCGTCGTCTCGACCCACTCGAAGTCGTGGGAGGGCGGCAGGACGTGGTCGCGTTCCCCCCGCGAGTCGAGATAGGACAGCGCGCCGTCGACGGACATCGTCCACCGCAGCACCCGGATGTCCTGCGGCCCGGTCTGGAAGATCGCGAGCAGCTTCCCGTCGATCTTCCGCAGCTGGAGCAGCCGCGTTTCCTTGTAATAGCGGTAGAGCTCCGCGAAGTCCTTCTCGAAAACCGGATCGCCGAAGAGTCCCGGCGCATTCGAAAAGGCGAACGTGTCCCCATCCCGGGAGAACCGGTGGAAGGAGAACACGTCGGAGACGTTGGTCTGCGGGCGGAGGCCGATGAACACGTTGTATCCGAAGACCATGGTGTCGCCGGCCGAGACCACGTCCCGGGGTATGCAGTTGTTGGCGGTACGGATGCGCTCGGTCCCCACGAGCCGCATCTCCGAGCCGCCGAACACCTCGATGCGCCGGGCGTTGAGCTCCTCGGCCCGGCCGGCCAGGGCTTTCGCCTGGTCGGCCAGCCGGGTGCGGAGGATCTCGTACGTGCCGGCGTCCAGCCCGGTCACTTCTCGGCCGCGGGGATCGCCGGACCGTTCTGCGACTTCATAAGGCTGGCGAGGAACGCCGAGACCGTCATGTCGCGTACGGCGCCCGAGTCGACCCCGGACACGATCTTGGCGACGTCGGCGCTGAGGCTCGCGTCACCGTTGAGGTAGGGCTCGGCCAGGGTGCGGGCGACGTCGGAGTTCTCCACGAAGCCGTCGATGCTCTTGCCCATGCTGACCGCGCCGACGAGCTTGTCGAAGAAGACGCTGTCGCCACCGACGATGTCGATGTTGGCCTTGGCCAGACCGGCGGAGAGAACCTGGGCCTGCGCCTCGGCGACCTTGCGGTGCACCTCGACCCCGGCCAGGCGGATCTCCTTCTCGGCCTCCAGCCGCAGGCGGTACTCCTCGTGCCCGCGTGAGGCGTCGGACATCGCGGCCAGCGCGGCGGCCTTGTCGGTGAGACCCTCGGCCTCGGCCTTCAGCTTCTCGCCGACCATCATCGCGGCGGCGATGGCCTTGGCCTGCTCGCCTTCCGCCTCGGCCTTCATGAGTTCCCGCGTGCCCTCGGCGGTGGCCAGGGCCCGCTCGCGTTCGACGACCGCCTCGGCCCGGCCGACCTTCTCGATCGCGGCGGCGTTGCGCTCCTTGACCTGCACCTCGGCGAGGCCGGTCGCGGCGGCCTCGGCCTGCACGCCCTCGGCCAGTCGGATCTTGGCGCGGGCGTCGAGCTCGGCGGCCTGCTGGCGCGACTCGGCCATGACGAGCGCCTCGCGGGCCTTGAACTTGGACGCGGCCTCGGCGGCCTCGGCGGCCTTGATGTCCTTGACCAGGTGTTCCTGCGCCTCGGCCTCGGCGGCGATGATGACGGCCTGGCGGGTGCGCTCGGCCTCCTCGACGACGCGCAGGCGCTTGATGCCCTCCTCCTGCTCGGCGACGGTCTTCTCCACCGCGATGCGCTCGCGCATGACCTCGGCGATCGAGCGCTTCTCGACCTCGAGTTCCTTCTCCTTGGCGATGCGCGACAGCTCGGTCTCCCGCTCGCGGGCGATGACCTCCAGCAGGCGGTCCTTCTCGATGCGCTCGCTCTCGATGGCGATCACGCGCTCGCGGTTCTTCTCGGCGACGGCGACCTCGCGGGCCTTGTTCTCGTTCTGGACGCCGAGCTGCTCGTCGGTCTTGATGGCCGCCGCTTGGGCCTTGAGACGCTCCTCAGCACGTACACGAGAAATCTCGGCTTCTTCGCGGGCGCGCATGGTCTCGACCTCGCGCTTCTGCTTGATCTCGGCGTCGGCCTGGCGGCGCTCCAGCTCCAGGATGGCCTCCCGGGCGTCGACGTTCTGCCGGGTGATCTCCTTCTCCTCGTTGCGCTGGAACTCGTTGGTACGCACGTGCTCGATCGCCGTCAGCTCGGTGATCTTGCGGATGCCCTGGGCGTCGAGGATGTTGGCCGGGTCGAGACTGGAGAGCGGGGTCTGCTCCAGGAAGTCGATCGCGGCGTCCTCCAGCGAGTAGCCGTTGAGGTCGGTGCCGATGACCCGGATGATCTGGTCGCGGAACTCGTCGCGCTGGGTGTAGAGGTCGACGAAGTCGAGCTGCTTGCCGACGGTCTTGAGCGCCTCGGAGAACTTGGCGTTGAACAGGACCTGGAGCGTGGTCTCGTCGCTGGCGCGGGCGGTGCCGATGGCCTGGGCGACCTTCACGACATCCTCGGCGGTCTTGTTCACGCGGACGAAGAACGTGATCTTGATGTCGGCCCGGATGTTGTCCCGGCAGATCAGGCCCTCGTGACCGGAGCGCTCGATCTCGATCGTCTTCACCGAGATGTCCATGAACTCGGCCTTGTGCAGCACCGGTAACACCACGGCGCCGGTGAACGTGACGTCGACCCGGCGCACCTTCGACACGATCAGGGCCTTGCCCTGCTCGACCTTCTTGAACAACCGGCTGACCACGACCACCAGTGCGATGACCACGATCAGGACGACCGCGATGAGTATTCCGGCTCCCGCCGAGATGACGTCCATGTTCACAATCCCCGTTCGTAAGGCATGACCCAGAAGAACTCACCGTCTGAGTCGTATTGGAAAATCAGCGCGGCCCCGCCCGCGCTGAAGGAGTCGGTGCCGGTCTGGCGCACCTGGATGACCGCGGTCGAGCCGTCTGCGGCCCGGACTTCGGCCTGACCGAAGTCGGTGGAGACCGACTGTGTACGAATCACGCACATCTGCCCCACGAAGTCATGCCGTGACGGCACCTTCTCGGGAGCGGGCGTGAGGCGGCGTACAAGAATGGCGGCGCCGAACCCCGCGACGAGCGCGGCGGCCAGCGTCACCCAGCCGAGCTCGGGCAGGAACACCGTTCCGGCCAGCGCGGTGAACCATCCGACGGCGACGAACCCCGAGATCGCCGGCGCCGGAAGACCATCGAAGTCAAGGACACCGGCGGCCATGAGCAGCCAGTAGCCGATGACGACGATCAACGCGAAGCTGAACAGGACAGCCGGGAAACCTAATGCGGCGTCCAGAAAATCGCGCAACTTCTATCCCCTTTACGGCAATTGCGCCGTCCCCTCTTGCAAACGTGGAATCTACCAGCGGGGTTCCAGGGGGAATAGGTCCATTTATGCCGTACGCCCCTGCTTCACGATGGCCCAAATCCCCAACGCCGCAAGCGCCGCCACCTCCGTGAACACCAGCCCTCGCTCCACCGCCCCGAGCCCGACCGGCATGGCCCGCCACCAGGGGATCCCGTCCCGCGCGGCGGTGAACGCGACCAGCCCGATCCCCGCGAGCCACACCACGGCCCCGACCCCGAGGAGCGCGGCGATCCGGGACAGGGTGTCCCGCCACGGACGGGCCAGCAGGATGACGGCGATCGGCAGGCACACGAACGCCACCACGCTCCCCACCCGGTGGATCGACCCTTCGAGCGACGGCCCGAGGGCCCAGTTGTGCTTGGGGAACACCGCCACGACCAGCAGCCCGAGACTCCATCCCGCGAGCGCGACGATGCCGAGGCGGTTGCCGCGCTGCGTCATCAGGGCCGCCCCGATCCCGAGCGACCCCAGGGCGATCAGCGCCACCGAGACCCCGAACAGCCAGGCGTACTCTCCGAGCTGGTGTTCACTGATCGTCCGGCGGGCCAGATCGAGGCCCGAGGAGAGCTCCAACGTGAGGATGGCGGCGGCGGCCAGAGTGATCGCTCCGAGTCCGGCCTGGGCGAGAACGCGCATGCTCTCTAAAATGCCACCATGCTCGTGGTGCAGCGGGTGCTGACCCGCTGGTCCAAGGCCGGCCGCGGTGCGGCAGCGGCCACGCTGCGGGGGTCGCCGCCTGGTGGGGTGCCGCTGCCGGCCTGCACGGGAGACGTGGTGTTCCACGACGTGGTCCCCACGCCGTGGTCGGAGCGCCTCCGCGAACTCACCCTGCCCGCGACCGCCGCCGGCCTGCGCATCGAACCGACCGGCCGGGTCTCCCGGGCCGCCGTCTTCGCGTCGTTCCCCAAGAACCGGCGGCCCGTCGAACTGTTCACGCTGGCCCCCGGCCGGCGCGCCCGCTACCGGGCCAACTTCCGCTTCAGCGGCCACAGCCTGGAGTGGTACTACGAGCAGTGGACGGTCGTGCTGGCGTGGGACGTCCCGCTGGAAGGGGACTTCCACCACGACGTCGACGACCGCGTCAGGCTCTATCCCTGAGCGTCTTCAGCGCCCGGTCGGCGTGGTCGGTCATCATGACCTCATTGTGGATGACGTCGATCACCGTGTAGTCGGTGTCGATGACGAACGTCATCCGCCGGGTCACGAACGGCCCGACGGCGACCGACCGGCGCACCCCCATCTGCTTGGCGACGACCCCTTCGGAGTCGGACAGCAGGGGGAAGTCGAGCCGGTTCGCCTCGGCGAACATCTTCTGCCGCTTCGGCAGGTCTTTGCTGATCCCGACTCGGACCGCTCCAACGGCTTTGAATTCGGCGGCCAGGTCACGGAAGTGACAGGTCTCGGCGGTGCACCCGGAGGTCATGGCGGCCGGGTAGAAGAAGAGCACGACGCGCCCTTCCTTGAGATATTCGCTCAGGCGACGGGTCTCCCCGTTCTCGTCCGGAAGCGCGAAGTCCGGAACGAGCTCACCGATATTCATGGGAGTCTTTCTACCAGTGCCGGGTGTCGCGAATCATCCACCCGAACCACCACATCCGCCCAATCCTGCGGCCTGACCTCATCGGCGTACCGCTCGAACGCCGGAAGCGTCCACTCTTCTTCTGTACGCCGCCGCAACGCCCCCTTCGACAGGCTGAGATGGACGGAGAAATCGAGGGGCAGCCCCTGCCCGAGCAGCAACGGCCCGTCGAGGATGACGACGGCGTCGGCCTGAAGCGTCTGATAGGGCGCCCGGGTGGCCCGGTCTCTGACCGGATCCCACAACGAGGGGATGACGCGTCCGGTGCCACCGGGGTCGAGCGGCTGCAGGACCTCCCGGGTGAGCCCTTTCACGTCGAGCCATCCGTCGTAGTAGGAGTCGGGATCCTGCTTGCCGAACTCATAGCGGAGGGATGCGGCCCGCAGAAAGTCCTTGGCCGACACCCTGAGCACCTGCCGCCTGACCCGCAGCCGCTCGGCGACCTGATCGGCGAGCTCCCACGGCCTGGCCGCATCGGCCCCGTCGACGGCCACCCGCACCCAGCCGGACCGCGCCGAAATCGCCTCGGCCACCTCCGCGACGAGCCCTTCGACGGAGACCGGCCGCACACCCATCAGGCCATCATGCCCGGTGGCCGTGTTCAGTCGACGGTCAGGTCGCTGCCGATGATGCGGCCGCCGTCTTCGGCCCGGCGCTCGACTTTCGCGCCGTCGCCCGCGGAGAGCTTCGACCCTGCGATGAACGACTTGCCATCGGCGATGTCGTCGACCTCGGAGCCGACCCGGGCGGTGATCGGCGAATCCGCGATCACCGAGCCGCCCCGGGCGACCTGGCGGACGTCGGCTTTCTTGGTCTCGGTCTTCTTCCCCTGGAGCTTCGCCCGATACCAGGCGATCCACGCACCAACCGCCACCAGGACGACCAGAACCACGACCAGCGGAATGCTGACGTCGTTCACCACCAAATTAGTGATCAATCCAATGATCGCCACCAAAATGAAGCCGAGTGTCGCGAGTAGCGCATCAAACCGCACAATAACCTCAAATCGGACATGTTAATCGACCTTCAGCCCAAGAGGCTAGCGGAGGCATAAGGTACCCGAGGGCCTTATGCGCAGTTGATCATTGAGTCTTTCTGGATATCGCATGACAAATGGTGTTCGCTTCACCGACCGCAGGGACGCACTCGACGCATTCGACCGGTTATTCAACGGCGACGTCCCGGAACGCGTACTGGTCTACTGGGGCGTCTCGGGCCAGGGGAAGACCACTTTGCTCCGCCACCTGAGAGACGTCACGGCACCCTCCCATCGCCCGGTCATCGTCGATCTCGACGAGATCCGCCTCATGGGATCCACCGAGGGCGCCGCCCATGCCGCGGTCGAGTTCGTCCTCCAGCAGATCGCCGAAGCGGTGATCTCCTGGTACGCGCCCATCAGGCGCAACCACGCCAGACGACGCTTCGCACGTGCTCTGACCAGGTCCCGCAAGGGGCTGGTACGCGCCTCCACCCCGGTCGACGCCCACCTCCAGGCCCGCGAACGCAGCGTGATCATCGGGTCGAGCATCACCATCGACACCCGGCCGCCCACGTCCGGACTCCACGAGGCCGCCTACCGGGACGCCATGGTGGAGGCCCTCTGCCGGCTCGCCCGGGGCCTGTCCGGCAGACGCCGGGCCCTGCTGATCGACAGCAGCGAGAACCTGGCTTTGCTGGACGAACGCCAGGAGGCCGATGGAAAGGGCTCGGGCGTCGAATCGTGGTTCACCACGAAAGTCCTGCCCCGCCTTCTCTCGGCGGGGACGAATCTCCGCGTCGTACTCGCCGGGCGGGAACAGCTCCCCCTGCCGGAGCGAATCGACCATTTCTCCGTGGAATTGACCGAATGGGACTCCGAGGACACCGGCGACTATCTACGAGCCCACGGGCTGACCGATCCGAGCATGGCGAAAAGAGTGCACTCGCTCTGTGGAGGAGTGCCCGTCTGGACGGCGATGATCGCCGAATGGTTCGCCGCTGACCCGGAGCACCATGAGGTGTCCCGGCTCGCCGAGACCGTGGACAATCTCGCCGCCGATCAGTGGATCATCCGGCAGTTCGTGACCCGCCTCCCCGACCGGCAGCAGGAGGTGCTCCGCGCGGCGGCGGTACTGCGGACCGTGTCGTTCGAATCGGTGGGCTTCCTGCTCGGCGACACCGGCAAGGATGGCGAATGGTACGAGCGTTTCTGCCGCTATTCGTTCGTACGCGTCGTCGACACGGGAGGCAGGCTTCCGGCCCGGCGCATTCACGACCTCGTCAGACGGGCACTGCTGGCCTATCTCGAACGAGAGCGGCCGAGCCTCCTGGAGGAACTACACCGGCGCGCGGCCGCCTATCACGCGAAGCGCGAGGACTTCCTGGAGGAGGCCTATCACCGGTTCGCCTCGGGCGACGACTCCCCGGTCGACCGCTGGCATGAACTGCTCTCCGAGGCTTCCCGGTCGATGAACCTCGACCTCATGCGGCAGTACGCCGAGATCATCACCAGCCCGGAACAGATCGGACGGGTAGCCGGACGGTTCCCCAGAGTGACCGCCCGAGCCGCGATCGTCGCCGGAAGCATCGCCTCCCACTCGGGCCGCCTCGCTGAGGCGGAACCGCTGCTGGTCCAGGCCCGCAATTGGTATGCGGCGGCAGAAGATCATTCGGGGGAAGGTGCCGCTCTGCTGCAATTGGGTCACGTCGCCGTGCTCAACAAGGAATACAAAGAGGCCAGGACCCAACTCGACAGAGCACTCAAAATCTGGCGGCGAACAGGCTCGCGGGAGAACCAGGCCCACACACTAAGAATCCTCGCCGAAGCCGAGATAGCGGGAGGGCTGCGGCGCGACGGAATACGGAAACTCGAACTCGCCAGGAAGATCTACCGAGAACTACAGAAACCGGAACTGGAGTTCGCGACGACGACCGAAGTCGCTGAGTTCTACGCCGGAAACGGTGACTGGAAGGAGTGCAACCAGACCTTCACCGAGGCGATCGAGCTGGCGAAACGGACGGAGGATCTTTCCGCCGAAGCCCACCTCCTCAAGAAGTGGGGCACTCTGGCCGGAGAGAACGGACGCACCGGAGAGGCTCATGCGCATCACCTGAAAGCGCGGAAGATGCTGCACACCCTCTCCGATCCGTGTGAACTCAAAGTGGTGGTCGGCCTGGCCAACCATGCCTGCGCGAACGAACTGTGGGAGCAGGCGGCCGAATACGGCGCCTCCGCGCTCAAACTGAGCCGCAAGCACGGCGACCGGGGGATGGAAGCGAGCGCCCTCAACGTTCTCGGCCGAGTGGCGAGTGAGCGCGGAGACTCCGAGCAGGCAGGTTCGCACTTCTCGGCAGCGGAAAGCCTCTGCCGGGAGCTCGGTGATCACGCGGTCCTGGCGGGCGTGCTGATCAATCGCGGCAAGCTCGCCGAACACCGGAAGGAACAGCGCGATGCGTCCCGCTCTTATCGGGAGGCCCTGGCGATCGCCGAAGGCGCCGACCTGCCGGTCAGACAGGCGGAGGCGCATCTCGGCATCGGCACGGTCCTGAGCCGGCACCGCCCTCACGAAGCCCGCGAATCGCTCTCCCACGCGCTCGCCATCTACCGGAAACAGGGAAACCACCACGGCCAGGCCAACACCTTGAACGCACTGGGCGCCCTGGAGAGGGCCGAGAACCGACTCCAGCAGGCCGTCACCACCTATCGCGACGCACTGGAGTTGTACGAGAGTGCGGGCTCTCCGATACGCCGGGGTTCCATCCTCCTGACCGTCGCCGCGATTCTGGAGGATCTCGAAGACTACGACGGATCCGGCCACGCTAGCGAAGAGGCTTTGGAGGTGTTCGGCCAGGATGGACATGCCGCCGAGCGCGGTTACGCTTTTCGCAATCTTGCCCGAACGGCGCTCCAAAGGAACGACAGAGCTAAGGCCGTTGAGCATTTCAACAATTCACTGCCTTTGATTCACGAGGCGCGCGACGCCGTAAGCGCGTTTACCACCATCGTGATCCTCGAAATCCTTAACCCCAACCCCAAGCGAGAGTACCAACGGCTACGTGAGCACATCTTGGCTGACCACAAAACACCTTTATTGCCATTTGAATTTCTTTTGCGTATGGCGAAAAAATTGGCGAGAATAGATTCGGAGGAAGATATGCCGTTCGTCGGTTTGATAGTCTTCCGCATGTTGGCGAGAGAGCCGTTTATCCGCCGCGTTCGCCGACTGCTGGCGCTTACGCGAGACGCCGCATTTCCCTCCCGTCAGGGCGCGATCTACAGTGGGCCGCATGGGCATGGTGAAGACGGTCGGGCTCGTGCTGCATCCCCGCCGTGACTCCAAAGAGGCCATTGACACGATCATCGAGTGGGCCCGTGCGCGCGGGGTTACGGTCCTTGGGCTGCCCGAAGAGGTCGGGCGGATCGACTGCACCGCTCAGGCCGTCGGGCCCGCCGAACTCGCCGCGCGATCCGATCTCATGGTCAGCCTCGGCGGTGACGGGACCATGCTGCGGGCCATGCGGCTGATCGCCGGGCGGCCCACGCCCGTGCTCGGGGTCAACCTCGGCAAGCTCGGGTTTCTGGCCGAGATCGACGTCGAGGAGCTGCCCCCCGCGTTGTCGACCATCGACGCCCACGCCCATCAGGTCGAGGCGCGCATGGCCGTCAAGACACGGCTTCCGGCCGACGGCGAGGTACTGGCGTTCAACGACATCGCCCTGGTCAGGCACCCCGGCGACGGGATGGCGGCCGTCGCCGTGTCGGTGGCGGGGCATCCGTTCGTGCGGCTGGCGGCCGATGCGGTGATCGTGGCGACCTCGACCGGGTCGACGGCCTACAGTTTCTCGGCCGGGGGGCCGATCGTGTCGCCCAACGTCGAAGGGTTCCTTGTCGTTCCGGCGGCGGCGCACTCCACGTTCAACCGGGCGCTCGTGCTGTCGGCGGACGAAGAGGTCACGCTTGAAGTCCTCCCGACCAGCGGGCACATCGCGGTCGAAGTCGACGGGACGATCTTCGGGCATCTGTCCCCCGGGCATCAGATCACCGTCACCGCCGTGCGGGCGGCGGCGCGGGTGGTGCGGCTGGGGGCGACGACCTTCTACGAGCGGGCCCGGCGGAAGCTGCGGGTCAACGGGAGTGCCGAGGTCGACTAGAGCACGTCGTCGAGGCGGGAGCGCAGGTAGGCGCGTTCGGGTTCGCTGGCCGCCAGCTCCAAAGCCTCCCGGTACGCCTCCGCCGCCTCCCCCGACCGGCCCAGGCGCCGCAGCAACTCGGCCCGCGCGGCCGGGTAGACGTGCAGGCCACGCAGTCGCGGCTCCCCCGCCAGGGCGTCGAGCAGGGCCAGGCCCGCTTCCGGGCCGTCGCGCATCGCCACGGCGACCGCGCGGTTGAGGTCGACCACCGGCGACGGGGTCAGGGTCCGCAGGACGTCGTACAGGCCGACGATCTGGGGCCAGTCGGTCGGGTCTTCGTCGTGGAGTGCGGCGATGGCGGCCTGCACGCCGTAGGGGCCCGGGGGGCCGCCGGTCAGGGCGGTCACGACCAACGGCTCGCCTTCGTCGATCATGGCGCGGTCCCACAGGGAGCGGTCCTGGTCTTCCAGGAGGACCAGCTCCCCCTGCGGGCCGGTGCGGGCGGCGCGGCGGGCGTGGGTGAGAAGCAGCAGCGCCAGCAGGCCGGTCACCTCGCGTTCCCCGGGCAGCAGGCGGTGCAGGATGCGGGCCAGGCGCAGCGCCTCTTCGGCCAGGTCGTGGCGGACCAAAGACGGGCCGGCGCTGGCGGCGTAGCCCTCGGTGAAGATCGAGTAGATCGCCTGGAGCACGCCCGGAAGGCGTGACGGGAGTTCGTGGGGTTCGGGCACGCGGAAGGGGATCCGTGCGCCGCTGATCTTCTTCTTGGCTCTGACCAGGCGTTTGGCCATGGTCTCGACCGGGACCAGGTAGGCCCGCGCCACCTCGACCGTCGTCAGTCCGGCCAGGTAGCGCAGGGTCAGCGCGCCCCGGTCGACCTCGGGGAGGGCGGGGTGGGCGCAGGTGAAGAACAGGCGGAGCCGTTCGTCGGGCAGGGCGCCCTCGTAGACGGCGGGGCCCGAGCGGTCGGCGTCGACCTGGAGCAGGGCCAGCCGGGCGGCGTAGGTCTTGTCGCGGCGCAGGCGGTCGACCGCGCGGCGGCGGGCGGTGGTCATCAGCCAGGCTCCGGGGCTGGCCGGGACGCCGTCGACGGGCCAGTGGAGGAGGGCGGCCTCGATGGCCTCGGAGGTCACCTCTTCGGCCAGGTCGAGGTCGCCGAACCGCCGGACGAGCGCGGCCAGCAGGCGGCCGCGCTCCTCACGGAAGATCGCCTCGACCGACGCGTTGATGTCGCCGGTCACGGCGGTCACATGAAATCGGCGATGGGCCTGACCACCAGCTTGCCGCCGTACCAGGCGCCGGGACAGCGGGCGGCCCAGTCGGTGGCGGCGTCGAGGTCGGGGACGTCGACGATGTAGTAGCCGCCCAGCACCTCACGCGCCTCGGTGTAGGGGCCGTCGGTGACGACCCGCTCGCCGCCGTCGGCGACCCGGACCGTGGTGGCCAGGTTCGGGGCCAGCGGGGCACCGGCCACGTAGATGCCGGCGTCGTGGAGGGACTTGTCGTAGTCCATCCACTCCTGGGGGGTGCACTCGTCGCTCGCGCCGTGGATGAGCAGCAGGTACTTCATCAGAACTGCTCGCATTCCCGCAGCACGATCGCGCCGCCCTCCCAGGAGCCGGGGCAGCGGGCGGCCCAGTCGAGGGCGGTCTCCTTGTCGGGGACGTCGAGGAGGTAGTAGCCGCCGAGCACCTCACGCGTCTCGGCGAACGGCCCGTCGGTGACGACCCTCTCGCCGCCGTCGGTGACCTTGAGCGTGGTGGCCTGAGCGATGTCGGTCAGCGACTCGCCGGAGACGTAGTGGCCGCTCTCCTTGACCGCCTTGTCGTAGTCCATCCAGGCCTGGAAGTCGCCCGCCGCGCCGCCGCTGTAGATCAAGAGCATGTACTTCATGAGCTCGCGCCCCTCTGTTTTCGTGGTCTGACGGGATGTCGACGAACGGCACCCGGCCGGATGGACACCCGCCACCAGAAAATTTTTTCTCCCTCTCGGCACGCTACTACCGGGCGGTTAACGTCTCCCCATGCTGACCGTGCACAACGCCGCACTTCGCGGCCGCTCCGGGCGGTGGTCGCTGACCATCGAGCGGGGCCGCTTCACCTCGATCAACCCCGATTCCGGTACGACCCCCGCCACCCCCGCCCTCGACGCCGGGGGCAACCTGGTCACCGAGCCGTTCGTCGACGCCCACCTCCATCTCTGCAAGGTCCACACGCTCGACCTCGCGGGTGAGGGGCCGCTCAATTCGTACACGGCGGGAACCATGGGCGCGGCGATGGACGCCATCGACGGCGCCGCGGCCGTGAAGACCCACCAGACCGAGGAGGCCGTCACCGAGCGCGCCCGCTCGGCCCTGGTCGAGTCGGTCCGGCACGGGGTGCGCGCAGTGCAGGCGTTCGCCGACGTCGACCCGGTGGCCGGGCTGACCGGGGTGAAGGCCCTGCTCACGCTGAAGTCGGAGTTCGCCCACCTGGTCGACGTGCGCGTCGTCGCCTTCCCTCAGGACGGGCTGCTCAAGGCCCCCGGTACCGAGGCGCTCATCGAGGAGGCGGTCGAACTGGGCGCCGACGTGGTCGGCGGGATCCCGTGGATCGAGTTCACCGACGCCGACGCCACGGAGCACGTCCGGCGGATGGTCGCGCTGGCGAAACGTACGGGCAAGCGGATCGCGATGCTCGTGGACGACGCCGGCGACCCCGGCCTGCGCACCACGGAGGCCCTCGCCACCGAGCTCATCGCCCAGGGCATGACCGGCCGCGCCAGCGCCCAGCACGCCCGCGCGATGGCCCTCTACCCCGAGCCCTATCTGCGCAGACTGTCCGGGCTCATCAAGAGGGCGGGCCTCAGCCTGGTCAGCGACCCGCACACCGGCCCCCTGCACCTCCCCGTCCTCCCGCTCACCGACGACGGGATCCCAGTCGCGCTCGGCCAGGACGACATCGAGGACGCCTACTACCCGTTCGGCCGCCACAACCTGCTCGAAGTCGCCTTCCTCGCCGCCCACCTCCTCGGCCCGAGCCGTCTCGACGACCTGTACGACATGATCACTACCACCGCCGCGAAGGTCATCGGCCGCGAGTCCGAAGGTCTGCGAGTGGGCGCCGTGGCCGACCTCGTCGTCCTCGACGGCCCCACGATCCGGGAGGCGCTGACCCGCCACAGCCCGCCCAGGCACGTCGTCGTGGGCGGCGAGGTGATCGCCTCGACGAAGTCCGAGACCCTCTTTCCGGGGTTCACCGGAAAATCGGCGTAAGCCCCTTTATGGTGAGGTCTCGGTGCGGAGCGACTCGTGTACGGAAAGTCACCGCAAGAGATCTTGGAGGCCCCGTGCAGGCGGACGACCTGGCCGGGCTGGCGACCGATGAGCGGTTCCGCCTGCTGAAATCGCGGTTCCGGCGGCTCGCGCTGACCATCGTTGGAGCGTTCCTCGGCTGGTACTTCCTCTACATCGCCCTGTCGGCCTTCGCCCGTGACTTCATGGCCCTGCCCGCGATCGGGAACGTCAACGTCGCGCTCCTGCTCGGGGTGCTGCAGTTCGTCTCGACGTTCGTGCTGGCCTGGCGCTATTCGCGGTACGCCCGCCGGATGCTCGACCCGTTGTCGGCCGAGCTCCGCGACGAGGCCGGCCAGCGCCAGGCCGAACGCGAGCGGGAACGCCGCATCCTGGCCGAGCGCCACCGCATCGAGAACTGGACGCGCCGATGACCATCGGGCTGTTCGCCGCCTTCATCGTGATCACCCTCGGGGTGACGATCTGGGCCCGCGTCAACACCAAGGGCACCGACGACTTCTACGCCGGGGGCCGGGGCTTCTCGGGGATCCAGAACGGCCTCGCGCTCGCCGGTGACTACATGTCGGCGGCGTCGTTCCTCGGCATCGCCGGGATCATCGCGCTGTCGGGCTACGACGGGTTCCTCTACTCGATCGGCTTCCTGGTCGCCTGGCTGCTCACGCTGCTGCTGGTCGAGCTGATGCGCAACGCGGGCCGGTTCACCATGGCCGACGTGCTGTCCTACCGGGCCGGGAAGCGTCCGAGGGTGCGCACCGCCGCCGCCGTCTCGACGGTGACCGTGTCGGTGTTCTACCTGGTCGCGCAGATGGTCGGGGCGGGCGCGCTGGTCGGGCTGCTGCTCGGCATCCATCCGGGCGAGAGCTTCATGGGCATCTCGCCGGAGGCCGCCAAGGTCATCACGATCCTGGCCGTCGGCATGATGATGATCTTCTACGTCAGCTACGGCGGTATGAAGGGCACCACCTGGGTGCAGATCATCAAGGCCGTGCTGCTGATGGCGGGCACGACCGTGCTGACCGTGCTCGTGCTCGGCCGGTTCGGCTTCAACCTGAGCGACATGCTGGGCGCCGCCGACGCCCGCAGCGGCCGGCCGGGCGCCTTCCTCAACCCCGGCCAGCGCTACGCGAAGGACGCCGACGGCATCGTCGGCAAACTCGACTTCGCCAGCCTCGCCCTCGCACTCGTGCTCGGCACCGCCGGGCTGCCGCACATCGTCGGCCGCTTCTTCACCGTGCCCGACGCCCGCGCCGCCCGCACGTCGGTGAACTGGGCGATCGGCCTGGTCGGCGCCTTCTACCTGATGACCCTCGCGCTCGGATTCGGGGCGACCGCGCTGGTCGGACAGGCGGCCATCACCGCACAGGACCCTTCGGGCAACACCGCCGCGCTGCAACTCGCCCAGGCCGTCGGCGAGTCGGTCGGCGGCAGGGTCGGCGGGGAGATCCTGCTCGCGTTCATCGGCGCGGTGGCGTTCGCGACGATCCTGGCGGTGGTGTCGGGGCTGGTGCTGGCGTCGTCGACGTCGCTGGCGCACGACTTCTTCGGGCACGTGCTGATGTTCGGCAAGCCGAAGGAGTCGCAGGAGGTCGCGGTGGCCCGGTTCTCGGCCTTCGTCATCGGTGTCTTCGCGGTGTTCCTCGCGGTGCTGGTACGCGATATGAACGTGGCGTTCCTGGTGGCGCTGGCCTTCGCGATGGCGGCCTCCGCGAACCTCCCGGCGATCGTGCTGTCGCTGTTCTGGCGCCGGTTCAACTCGACCGGCGTGGTGTGCGGCATCTACGGCGGACTGCTGGGCTCGATCGCGCTGGTGGCGCTGTCGCCGGTGCTGTCGGGCGGGCCCCGTTCCCTGCTGCCGCCGCCGATCGACTTCCACGTGTTCCCGCTGGAGAACCCGGGCCTGGTGTCGATCCCGTTCGCGTTCCTGTGCGCGGTGCTCGGCACGCTGCTGAGCAGGGAGAAGGCCGATCCCGGACGGTATTCGGAACTCTCCATCCGCGCCCTCACCGGCGCGGGGGCGCACGGCCCCCGCTCGACGCCCTAGTTCCCGGGCAGCGCCTCTTCGAGCGCCATCCACGGGCCTTCGTCGGGGTGGTCGGGGGCGATTCCGGTGATGCGCTCGACCGCCGCGAGAGCCTGCTCCTGCCAGTCGTCGCCACCCAGGTCGGCGAGTTCGGCGTCGAGGAGGTGGGGCTGGGAGCCCGACCGGTTCTCGGGGAAGCCCGGGTCGAGGTGGACGAGGATCGAACCGTCGACGGCGTGCACCAGGTCGGAGTGGGCGTTGACGTTCCAGAAGAGGCTGGTCACCCGGGCGCCGGCGCTGAGCCGCCGCGCCACCTCGGGCCGGATGCCCTGGTAGCCGTTGTCCTCGTAGATGACCCAGGCATCGCCCTCTTGGCTGAACTGGAAGAAGGCCTCGTAGTCGGCCGGGTCGGCGTCGTCGTCTTCTTCGTATTCGAGGTCTTCGGGGGTGCCGCCCAAGCGGACGGCGAGGTCTTCGAGGGTGATCGGGCCGGCGGTGGGCTGGACGATGGTCCAGCAGGCGGCTTCGGGAAGATCGGTGAGCATGATCCGGGAGTGTGCCCGACGCCACCGACATTTCCGTGAACTGTCGGTGGCGGTCGTTAGCGTGGCTTGATGTGTCAGTCGCCCAGGGCCTCCCAGACCTCCCACAGATGACCGCTCACCGGCTGGTAGTAGACCTTCACCTTGACCGGGCCTGTGCCCTTGATGGCCTTGCGGAACGAGGCCGCGTTGCAGGCCTTCGTGCCGATGCCCGCCTCTTCGTTGGGCACGTTCGCGGTCCAGCCGTCGGAGCAGCTCCGGGTCACCCGGTTGAAGCCGAGGGCGGTGTAGCGCAGCTTCACGGCCTTCTTGCCGGGGCGGTAGAACATCACGGTGCGGCTGTCGAGGCTCTTCATCGAGCCGTAGGCGGTGACCGGGTTGGTCGGGGTGGCCAGGAACTCGGCGACGGTGGTCAGCGACGGCGTGATGGTGATCTTCACGGGCGCCGGGCCGAGGCTGAGCACGAACTTCAGGTCGAGGGCGTCGCAGTCGGTGGTGCCCAGGCCCTTGCGGTCCTGCCTGATGCGGCCCTCGGTCTCCTTGAGGTCGCAGGCGGTGGTGATGCGGCGGTAGCGCACGCCGTCGGTGAAGATACGGCGCTCCTTGGCGCCCGATATCGCGGTCAGTTTGTAGCGGCGGATCCCGTTCTGGGTGACGAGCTTGGCCTTGGCCGGGGTGATGAGCAGATGGTTCGATCCGTCGGCCCAGGCGTAGCCGTAGATGGTCTGGGTCTTCGCGCTGGTGGCGGCGGCGGGTGTGGCGATCAGGGTGCTCGCGGCCAGGGCGGCGACGGCTGTGGCGATGAGCGGGCGGGTCATTCGGTTTTTCCCCCGGGGGTGGTCGGTCGTCCGTTTTGTCGTTCGGAGAGTGAGACTCGCCGAGGACGGTGCAAGTTCAAATGCATTTGTGCCTTGACGCAACTGGAATCGCCCATGGGGGCGGGATGTTCTAGCAATTCGTGGAGGTAGCGAGATGTTGACACTGATGGCCGTGCACGCCCACCCCGACGACGAGGTGATGACCACCGGCGGGGTGTTCGCCCACTATGCCGCCCAGGGGGTGCGGACCGTCCTGGTCACGTGCACGAACGGAGAGCAGGGTGATGGGCCCGGCGGGGTCAAACCGGGCCAGCCCGGTCACGACGAAGAGGCGGTGGCGAAACTGCGCCTCACCGAGTTGCGCGAGTCGGCGGCCCATCTGGGCATCTCCGACGTGGAGCCGCTCGGCTACCGCGACTCGGGCATGGACGGCTGGGACGGCAACAGCCACGAGCGCGCGTTCGCCAACGTCCCCGTCGACGAGGCGGCCGAACGGGTGGCCGAGCTGATGCGGAAGTATCGGCCGCAGGTCGTGGTGACCTACGACGAGAACGGCGGCTACGGCCACCCCGACCACATCCAGGCTCACCGGGTGGCGGCGCGGGCGGTCGAACTGAGCGGCGTACCGGCGAAGTTCTACTACGCCGCGACCACGCTCAGCTCGATGCAGGCCGCCTACGACGGCATGGTCGCGGCCGGAATGGACGTCAGCGAGTGGCAGGGCTTCGAAGAGTGGTGCACGCCCGACGACAAGGTGAACGCGGTCATCGACACCTCGGCCTACGTCGGGCACAAGGCCAAGGCGATCGGCGCGCACGCCAGCCAGGGTGACAGCGCGTTCTTCCTGGGCCTGCCGCCCGACACGCAGCACCTCATGTTCTCCGAAGAGGCGTTCACGCTGGTCAGCTCGTCGGTCCCGGCTCACGACGGGGTCGAAGACGACCTGTTCCACGGCCTCCGTTAGGCCTTGCGGCGGCCGCGCTCGGCGTCCACGTTGAGCGCGGCCCGCACCCCCGCCGGATCGGGCGCGACCCCGGTCCGGCGGATCGTCTCCGAGGTGATCTTCCCGGCCTGGAAGACCTTCGTGGCCTGCACGATCGTCTCCGAGCCGAAGAAGAACGCGACGGCGACCGTGGTCAGGGTGCGCAGCGTGTCCCAGAACTCCTTGCGGTCGTCGAGCGGGCCGATGACGAACGCGTAGGTGTTGAGCAGCAGCCACGACACGAACAGCGCGCCCGCCAGGGCGACCCGCACCTTCCGGACCGACGCGTAGAGGCCGAAGAACGCGACGATGCCGGTGAGCGTGACCGTGGCGCCGACGATCCACTGCTCGGTGAGCGTGGTCGGCACCGTCAGCAGGATCCACGACGTCGTCACCAGCGCCGCCAGCAGGAACCCGGTGAGCACCAGGCCCCTGACCGAGACCTCCTCCGCGTCCCGCGCATCGGTGAGGGAGAACATCGCGGGGCGCGGTGGGTGCACCGGCTCGGCCATATGGAACGCTCCTGGGCGCGTCGATGATCAGGACTGCCCAGTGTCCGGTGGGTGGATTAACTCCCGGTTACCACCTTGAATCGGTCCGGCAACTGATCAATGTGTGCCGCGCCGGTGACGTCGACCGATACGGACACCGGTGTCCCGGCGACCACGAACCCGTCAGCGCGCACCGCGCCGAGCGGCGCCCCGGCCATCGGCCGCACCTCGACGGTGCCGCCGGGGACGTCCGGATAGAGGCCGAGCGCGGCGTGGGTGATCACCACGGCGGCCGCCGCCGACCAGGCCTGCGGGCGGCACGACGCCGGGTAGGGCACCGGGCGGCCGACCGCGTCGCGGGCGTCGCCGGAGAACAGTTCGGGCAGCCGGTTCTCGAACGGACCGGCCGCCGCGAGCAGCCCCTCGGCCAGCACGGCGGCCTCGGCGCCGAAGCCGTCGCGGGCCAGGCCTGCGATGACGATCGCGGTGTCGTGGGGCCAGACCGAGCCGCAGTGGTAGGACAGCGGGCTGAAGCCCTGGTTGGCCGACGACATCGTGCGCAGGCCGAAGCCGGCCGACATCTCGGGTGAGGCCAGGAAGGTGGCTACCCGGGCCGACTCCTCGTGGTTGAGGATGCCGGTCCCGAGTAGGTGGCCGATGTTGCTGGTCAGCGCATCGACCGGCCGCTTGTCGCGATCGAGCGCGAGAGCGGGGTAGCCGCCCTCGACCCAGAAGCGCTCGCGGAATCGGGTGGCCATCGAGGCGGCGTACGCGCGCCAGGCGTCGGCGCCGGGACGGCCGAAGGCGTCCAGGAGCGCGGCGCCCTTGACGGCGGCCTCGTAGGCGTAGCCCTGGACCTCGGCCAGGGCGATGGGCGGGTTGGCCAGGCTGCCGTCGCGGAACCTGACCGAGTCGCCGGAGTCCTTCCAGCCCTGGTTGGCCAGGCCGCGACCGCTGGAGTCGATGTACTCGATGAAGCCGTCACCGTCGGGGTCGGCGTCGGTGGCGAGCCAGTTCAGGGCCGCCTCCAGGGCGGGCAGCAGGGCCTGGACGTCTCCGTCGGGCAGGCCCCAGCGCCAGGCGTCGTGCAGCAGGCTGATCCACAGTGGCGTGGCGTCGATCGTGCCGTAGTAGGCGGCCGGCAACCTCAGGCCTCCGTGTACGGGCACCACGAACTCACCCCTCCGGAGCTCGTGCATGATCTTGCCGGGGGCCTCCCCGGTCAGCGGGTCGTGCGCGACGCCCTGGCGCCGGGCCAGCACCCGGAGGGTGCCCCTCGCCAGGTCAGTGCCGAGCGGCAGCAGCATGCGGGCGGCCCACAGGCTGTCGCGGCCGAACACGGTCAGGAACCACGGCACCCCGGCGCCGAGGAAGGTGTCGGCGGGGTGGCCGGTCTCGGTGAGGCGCAGGCCCGCGAGGTCGTCGAGGCTCTGCTTCAGCAGGGCCGGGATGCGGCGGTCGGTCGCGGTGACGTCCACACCCGACCACTCGACCGCCCCCGACGGGGGCGCGACGACGGCGGCCGGGTCGGTCACCATCACGCGCCAGCACAACGACTTGGTCTCGCCGGGTTTGAGGGCGACCTCCCAGCGCAGTGCGTGGTCGTGCACCTCAGCGCCTTCGCCGGTCATCGCCACCGTGGCGGCGCCCGACACCCACGTGAGCGTGCCGTCGACCGGGGTCACCGGTTCGGCGGCGACGCCCGACTTCACCGTCTCGATGGCGGCGAAGTCGCAGTTCACCCGCATCGTGACGGTCATCGTCACGGGCATGGTGGCGGTCGAGGCGATGGTGATCTCCTCGGCCATGCCGTAGGCGCGGATCTCGCGCAGCCGGTCGACGCGGACCACCGGGTCGGGCTGGACGTCGCCCAGCCACCGCGCCAGCGAGGTGAACCGGCTGCGGCCGGGGCCCGCGGCGGCGTGCGCGATCGGCTCGGTCTCCCGGCCGTCGATGAGCAGGACCGCCTCCGAGACCACCCGCCGGTCGGCGTGGAACGCGCCCTGCACACCGGCCGCCCGTATCTGCCCGTCGGCCCCGCTGAGCGCGCTCGTGGGCGCCATCACGGTGCTGACCAGGTCGTGCAGGAGCGGCTGCAACCGGACGTCGGTGGCGGCGGGGGAGTCGGCAGGCACGCGGTGGTCCTTCACAAAGTTGTGTCTTGACAGATCAAGAGCAGTGGTCCAGATTGCGAAACAATTCCTTAACTTGAACGATCAAATCATGCATTACTTCGGTTTGATCGTTCAACCCCCCGAAAGGTGCACAGATGGCCGACAAGGTGACGATCGCCGACGTGGCGCGTGCCGCGGGAGTGTCTCGCCAGACGGTCTCCAACGCTCTGAACACCCCCGAGGTGGTCCGTGAGGAGACCCGCCTCCGGGTCCTCGGCGTGGTCGAGGAGCTCGGTTACCGGGTGAACCTGGCGGCCCGCCAGATGCGCACCGGCCGGTCGCGCCTGATCGCCGCCCGCATCGACCCCGAGCAGGACGGCATCAACGGCTCGGTCGGCGACCGCTTCCTGCACGGCCTCACCGAGACGGCCGCCGCCGAGGGCTACCGCGTGCTGCTCTACACCGCCCACGGCGACGACGGCGAGATCGCCGCCTTCGACGACCTGCTCGGCGCCCACGAGCCCGACGCCTTCGTGCTGATGGCCACCCACCACGGCGACCGGCGCACGAGCTGGCTGACCGGGCGCGGCGTGCCGTTCGTCACGTTCGGCCGCCCGTGGAGCGACCCGATGGGCGCGGGCCACCCGTGGGTCGACGTCGACGGCGCCGCCGGCACCGACGCCGCCACCCGCCACCTGCTCTCGCGCGGCCACCGCCGGATCGGTTTCCTCGGCTGGCCGAGCGGCTCCGGCGTCGGCGACGACCGGCGTGAAGGCTGGCGCCGCGCGCTGGCCGAGGTCGGGCTCGGCACCGCCGGTCTGTACACCGAGACCGAGGACGACGTCGCCCCCGGCGAACACGCCGCCCGCAGGCTCCTCGACGACGACCCCGAGATCACCGCTCTGGTCTGCGCGAGTGACTCGCTCGCGCTCGGCGCCCTGCACGTGGCGCGCGCCCCCGGCCCGGCCTGGCACGCGGGCGGGCATCCGCACCGTCCCGTCGCCGTCGTCGGGTTCGACGACACCCCGGTCGCCAAGGCGATCGGCCTCACGAGTGTCCGCCAGCCGATCGGCGAGGTGGCCTCGAGCTGCCTGCGGCAGCTGGCCCACCAGCTCGACGGAGGCGCGGGGGCGCCTCCGGAGTACCTCCTGCTTCCGCCCTCCCTGGTCGTCCGCGCGTCGGGCTGATCCAGTCACCACCTGAGAAAGAAACAAAGGAAACGCGATGAAGCGCAGCAACGTCCGGAAGGCGGCCCTGTCGACGGCCGCCGGCGCCGTCCTGTTGTCCTCCGCCGCCTGTGGCGGTGGCAGTGGTTTCGAGGAGACCGACCAGCCGGCCGCGCAGCCGACGCAGGCCTCGGCCGGTCCCGCCCAGCTGCAGGTCCTCATCGGCTCCTCCGGCGACGCCGAGACCAAGGCCGTGACCGACGCCGCCACCGCGTGGGGCACCGCCACCGGCAACACCGCGACCGTCACCCCGGCCCAGGACCTCGGCCAGCAACTCGGCCAGGCCTTCGCGGGCGACAGCCCGCCCGACGTGTTCTACGTCGACGCCGGCCGCTTCGCCGACTACGCCAGCGTCGGCGCGCTGGAGCCGTACGGTGACAAGATCACCAACTCGGCCGACTTCTACGAGAGCCTGCGCACGACCTTCACCTTCGACGGCAAGTTCTACTGCGCGCCCAAGGACTTCTCGACCCTGGCGCTCATCGTCAACGACGACCTGTGGAGCAAGGCCGGGCTGACCGACGCCGACATCCCCACCTCGTGGGACCAGCTCACCGCCGTCGGCGACAAGCTCAAGGCCGAGAAGATCACCCCGCTGGCCATCGGCGACACGCGTGACCGGGTGGGCGCGTTCATGGTGCAGGCGGGCGGCTGGGTCACCAGCCCCGACGGCAAGACGGCCACCGCCGACTCCCCCGAGAACCTGACCGCCCTGTCGTACGTGCAGAAGCTGGTCAAGGACAAGACGGCGCAGTACCCCAAGCAGCTCAGCGCGGGCTGGGGCGGCGAGGCGTTCGGCAAGGGCAGCGCGGCCATGACGATCGAGGGCAACTGGATCAAGGGCGCGATGACCAACGACTACCCCGACGTGAAGTACAGCGTCCACGAGCTCCCGGCCGGACCGGCGGGCAAGGGCACCCTGTCGTTCACCACCTGCTGGGGCATCGCCGCCAAGTCGAAGAACAAGGAGGCGGCCATCAGCTTCGTCGAGGCGATGACCACCGCCGACCAGCAGATGGCCTACGCCAAGGCGTTCGGCGTCATGCCCTCGCGGCAGTCGGCGAAGGAGGCGTACACCACCGAGTTCCCGAACGACGCCCCCTTCGTGAACGGCGCCGACTACGCGCACGGCCCGGTGAACGCTCCGAAGATGGACAGCGTGCTGGCCGACTTCGACACCGGCATCCAGGGCCTGTCCTCCATGGACCCGAAGACCCTCCTCGCGCGGGTGCAGAAGAACACCGAAGCCGCGCTCGCCAGCAACTAGGCAAGACGTCCGCGTCCGGCACCTTCGGGGATGGTGCCGGGCGCGGGTCTCCCCCGTAAGAGGAGGTACCGCCCATGCGGCTCTCGGCGAAAGCCAGGGAGAACATCGCGGGCTGGTTGTTCGTCGCCCCGGTGATCCTGATCCTGGGTCTGTTCATGCTGCTGCCCATCCTGATGGCGATGTGGGTCAGCGTGACCGACTGGAACGGCCAGGGCAGCCCGTTCAAGTCGACCGTCCCGTTCGTCGGGCTGGACAACTACACGAAGCTGTTCGCCGAAGACGGCCTGACCCGCCAGGACTTCATGACCAGCGTCCGGAACAACATCTACTACGTGGGCATCGTGGTGCCGATCCAGACGATCCTGGCCCTCGGGCTGGCGCTGGTGGTGAACTCGCGGATGCTGAAGGGCAAGTCGTTCTTCCGGGCGGCGTTCTTCTTCCCGTCGGTGACGAGCTCGGTCGCGATCAGCGTGGTGTTCCTGTTCATCTTCGCCAGCTCCGGCGCGGTCAACAATTTGCTGGCCGTGTTCGGGGTGACGGGACCGCAGTGGTTCGCCGACCCGCGCGGCCTGCTCCACCTGGCCCTCGACGGCGTCGGCCTGGTCGACGCCGACAGCCCGCCCGCCTTCCTGACCAGCGGCGGCCCGTTCGGGCTGAGCTGGTGGGACTGGCTGGCCGGCCCGTCGGTGGCGATGTCGACGATCATGCTGCTGGTCATCTGGACGACCTCGGGCACGTTCATGCTGATGTTCCTGGCGGCGCTGCAGGACGTCCCGGTCACGCTCGAAGAGGCCTCGATGCTCGACGGCGCGGGCCGCTGGAAGCGGCTCTGGTACGTCACCATCCCGATGCTGAAGCCGACCCTGTTCCTGGTGCTGACCATGGGCATCATCTCGACCTGGCAGGTCTTCGACCAGGTCTACGTGATGAGCCAGGGCGCCCCCGGCAAGACGACGCTGACCCCTGCGTACCTGTCGTACACCCAGGCGTTCGACAACTTCGAGTACGGCACCGGAACGGCCATCTCGTTCGTGCTGTTCGCGATCATCGTGCTGTTCACCATCGTGCAGCGGTGGATGCTGCGGGAAAGGAACGCGTGATGGCGACGGTCCGCGCCGACCACGGCGCGCGCACTCTGGCGTCGAGGTTCGTCGGCTACTTCATCCTCGTCTTCTTCGCGCTGGTCTTCATCTACCCGTTCGTCATCCAGCTCTCGGCCTCGTTCAAGACCGAGCCGAACGCGGCGCTCAACCCGCTCAACCCGTTCCCCGACCCGTTCACCACCGACGCCTACCACAAGGTGTTCCTCAGCACGGACATGCCGCTCTGGCTGGGCAACTCGCTGGTCGTGACGGTCGCGATCACGCTGGGCCGGGTGCTGCTCGACTCGATGGCCGGTTACGCGCTGGCGCGGCTGCGCTTCAAGGGCCGCAAGGCGCTGTTCTCGGCCGTGATCGCCATTCTGGCGGTGCCGGGCGTGGTGCTGTTCATCCCGAAGTTCCTGGTTCTGAAGCAGTTCGGGATGTACGACACGTACACGGCCCTGATCCTGCCGATCATCGCCGACGCGGGCGGCGTGTTCATCATGAAGCAGTTCTTCGAGTCGATCCCGCGCAGCGTCGAGGAGGCGGCCCGGATCGACGGGGCCGGGCCGTGGCGGATCTTCTGGTCGGTCGTGCTCCCGATGGGCCGCCCCGCGCTGATCACGCTGACGATCATCTCGTTCCAGAGTTCGTGGAACGAGCTCCCGCACAGCCTGGTGTCGGTGCAGTCGCCCGACCTCTACACCCTCCCCCGAGGGCTGGCGGTGCTGGTCAGCGGCTCACTGGGATCGGGGAACCAATATCCGCTCAAACTGGGCGCGGCGGTGCTCGCCACGATCCCGGTGGCCATCATCTTCGTGGTGTTCCAGCGCTACTTCGTGCGCGGGGCCAACGAGGGGGTCGACAAGTAGAACCAGAGGGCGAGCTGGGCCAGGGCCAGCGTGAGGGCGAAGGGCATCAGCGCCCACATGCCGACCCCCTGGCCCAGCGCCCCGGCCAGCCACGGCAGCGCCGACCCGCCGATCACCGAACCGCCGTTCAGCACCCCGATCGCGGTCGGAACGAGCCGCGCGGGCAGCAGGTCGGGCAGCATCGCCATCGTCGTGGGGAACAGCGGCCCGAGGAAGAACCCGAGCAGCACGAACCCGGCGATCGGCACGATGCCGAGCCAGATCAGGACCGTGGTGGCCGCGACCCCGGCGCAGCACCAGAGCGTGGCCCGCGCCGGAGTGAGGCCGATCTTCGCCGCGATCGGACTGATCACGAAGCGGCCTGCCGTGAGCCCGGCCCAGTAGCCGCTCACCGCGTACCCGGCGATGAGGTGG
Organism: Herbidospora sp. RD11066; assembly: GCF_054661255.1. Lineage (NCBI taxonomy): Bacteria > Bacillati > Actinomycetota > Actinomycetes > Streptosporangiales > Streptosporangiaceae > Herbidospora > Herbidospora sp. RD11066. Next base: position 411,897 of record NZ_BAAGDO010000004.1, on the reverse strand, counting down.
CTCTCCAGGTCGACCTCGCGCAGGTAGGAGTAGGCCCAGTTGCCCACCCCGATCTCCACGCCCAGGTAGACGGTGAGGAAGGCCGACGCGAGCAGGACGTACCGATTCCTGAGTGCGCTGGTCAGCCTTTGCTTTTCTTCTTTCTCCTCCTGTACGACCTTCTTCGGGAACCTTGTGAAGAAGGGGATCGCCATGAGGGCGGTCACCAGGGCCAGCCCCCACCAGACGGCGGTCCAGGAGGCGTAGGTGAGCGTCCAGGCGGCGATCACCGGGCCGGCCAGCGCGCCGACGCCGAAGAAGGCGTGCAGCCGGTTGAGCAGGGTGGCCGCGTTCGGCAGCGCCGCCAGGTGCACGTTCAGCACCGATTCGAGCACGCCCGTGCCGTAACCGACCAGACCTTGGACGGCGACGAACACCCAGAACGGCGGCCGGGCGGCCGTGACCACGGCGGCGAGGACGAAGGTTCCGGCGCCCGCGACGAGCGCCAGCCGCAGGCCGAGTCTCTCGATGAGCGCGCCGTTGGTGAGCCCGGCGAACAGGAAGCCCGCCGACGAGGTGAAGAAGATCAGCCCGATCAGGGCCTTGTCGACGTCGTAGTCGGCGATCTGCGCGGGTAACAGCACGCCGCCGACGGCGGCGCCGATCCCGACGAGCACGAACGTCGCGTAGGAGAGAAGAACGGAAGAGCGCATCCCAAGACTCCATCTGTCGGGGGAGCGCTCAAGAACATTAACCCAAAAGGCGCCGCTGTTCCTCTTCGATGATCTGGTGCGCGAGAGCCTGTTCGGAGATGTCGACGGCGGCCGGGCTCGACTCGGCCAGATCGCTGCGCCGGGCGTATTCGTCGAACCTCCTGGTCTTCGCCGCGAGGATCTCCAGCAGCCGCTGGTCGACCGAGTCGACCGCGAGCAGCCGGTGCACCTGGACCTTCCTGGTCTGCCCCATGCGGTGGGCCCGCGCGATGGCCTGGGTCTCCGTGCTCGGCTTGAGCTGCGGCTCGCAGAGGATCACGACCGAGGCGGCCTGGAGGTTGAGCCCGACTCCCCCGGCGACGATCTGGCTCAGCAGCACGGCATGGCCCTGTTTCTTCGAGAACGTGTCGACGAGTTCCTGACGCTTCTCCGGGTCGAGATCGCCGGTCAGTTGGTAGGGCGTGTCGAGCGTCTCGCCGACGACCTTCAGGACGTCTCGGAAATAGGAGAACACGATGACCTTCAGCCCGTTGGCCTCGGCGTCCTCGACGAGCTCGGTCAGCCGCTTGAGCTTGGCCGACGTGGCGGGGTGGACGAACGCGGCCCGCCGCATCTTCGGGAAGTGCCGGTCGGCGACCGCCTGGCGGTAGGCGCCGAGGTCGTCGCCGGAGAACTCGACCCATTCGTCGGCCTCGACCCGGTCGGGTAGTTCGTGCAGCACGTCTTCCTGGTTCCTGCGCAGGTAGGTGGCGGCGACCGACTTGCGGAACGCCTGCGGCCCGCCCTGGCTGATCTCCAGCGTGGGATCGAGGTGCGCGACGAGCGCCCGGAACTCCTCGACCCGGTTCTCCATCGGCGTCCCGGTCAGGAACAGCACCCGGTCGACGGTGGCACACCAGGCGGCGACCGCTTTGGCCCGCTTGGTGGCGGGATTCTTGACGTAGTGGGCCTCGTCGACGACCAGCATCGACACCGTGGCCGTGGGGGTCAGCCGGTGGAGCCCGTCGAGCGTGGCGACGGCCACGCCGCCCTGCTTGTGCCACTCGTCGAGCGCGGCCTCCCGGCGGTTGCCGTGGATCTTCTGCGCTTTGAGCGTGCTGCGCATCTCGATCTCCCGCACCCAGTTGACCACCACACTGGCCGGGCAGACGACCAGGAAGTGCGTCGCCCCTCCGGCCGCCAGATGCGCGAGGGCCGCGATGGCCTCGATCGACTTGCCGAGCCCCATCTCGTCGCCGATGATGACCCGCCGCTGCGCGAGCGCGAACCGCGCGCCGAACGACTGGTAGCCGCGCAGCGAGACACGGCGATGGGTGTCGTCGAGCGGCTGGGCGTTGACCCTGGCCAGCACGTCGTCGGGCAGGATGCCCTCGGTGACCCGCTCCCCCGCGAGGTCGGCCAGCAGCGAGTAGTAGTCGGACGACCGGTATTCGAAGTCGGACCAGGCCTCATAGCCGGTCGAGGCCGGGCGGAGCAGATCGGTGATGACCTGGGGAAACTCTTCGCTCTTCCGGGTCGCGCCGTCGAGCAGGCCGTCGATCGTCTCGACCGCCTGCCGCGCCTCCTCGCGACGCCTCCGTCCGGCGGTGACGAGCCGCCAGCGGGACCGGGCGGGCTGGGCGGCCTTCAGCAGCGGGGTGAAGGTGGTGTCGATGTCGCGTGCGGCCCGGATGTGGAACGGGAGTTCCGTTCCCGCGTCGAGCAGCCGCTTGAGCGCGATGACGAGGGCTTCGGACATCCAGTCGTCGTGCTCGATCTTCACCCCGGCGAGCTGCCGCGCGGCCTCCTCGATCTGGTCGGCGGCGGCCTTGATCTGCCTGGCGGTCTGGGGGCCCACACCGGGGAGTTCCTGGAGGCGGTAGGCGGACATGTCGTGCACCTGGAGAACGGTGGTGATACCTGACCGTTCGAGCGGAGCCGTGCGGAGACGTCCGCCGGTGACGTCTCTGAGGCGGGTGACGGGCATCTGGGCGAGGTCGTCGCGGACGGTGTGCTTGCGCAGGGTGTCGAGGGCGTGAAGGGCCTGACCCTGGACGGTGGCGTGGTCGGCGAGCAGGGTGCGGGCGGTGGCGGTGAGCCGCTCGGCGATCCGGCAGAGGTCGTCGGCCTCGCGTACACCCATGATCTCTCCTCTGCCCGGGAAACAACGAAACAGGCCGGGTCGTCACCAGATGATGGCAGAGCCGACCGACAGGGCCGTTCCATCACGGACACGCCGTTCCACGAACGGAATTCATTTGTACGATCGGGACGGAACACCTTTTGCCGAGTGGCCCATTCACACTCCCCGATGACCTGCACGAATGGGCCACTCAGCCATGAATTCCGGCAGGGATTTCCGATATGAGGGATCGAAAAAGTTAGCGTTATGCGCTCTTTCTCTCTCCCTTATTCCAAGGATCCCGAATGCATCCCGTTCCCGTCCGGCCCGCGCGTGGGCTCGCCGTGCTCGCCACGCTCTTCATCGCGTTCAATCTGCTCATCGAGGCCGCCGCCGTCTTCGTCAGCTACGACCGCTACACGTTCATCGGGGAGGTCGCCGCCGACCCGCTGAGCGTCGATCTCGCCGAGGTCGCCGACAGCGACAGCCTGTACGCGTTCACCGGCATCCTCCAGGCCGGCACCCTGCTCCTGGCCGGGATCTTCTACTGGATCTGGCTGTTCCGGGTCAGGGCCAACGCCGAGGCTCTGGCGCCCCACGTCAAGCAGCGGCTCGGGCGGCCCTGGCTGATCTTCGGGTGGATCGTCCCGATCATCTCGTTCTGGTTCCCGAAGCAGATCGTGGACGACATCTGGACCGCCTCCGACCCGCAGCAGCGTAAGCCCGGGGGCCTGGCGATGACCTGGTGGATCACCTGGGTGCTGACGGTGTTCGGGTCGAACCTGGTCGCGCGGTTCGTGTTCGGCAGCACCGAGCTGGCCGACCTGCAGAGCGCGGCGCTGGTGGAGATGTTCTTCTTCCCGCTGACGCTGGTCGCGGGCGTGCTGGCGATCATGGTGGTCAACCGGATCACCAAGTTCCAGGCGATCCCCCGGGCGGCCGCGCCGCAGTATCCGCCGCAGGGGTACCACCAGCAGGTGCCCCCGCAGCAGCAGTCCTACTAGGCCGTCAGTTTCCCGGGTAGCGGTCGCGGGGGGCGCCGCCCCGGGTCATCTCGGCGACGAAGTCGTCGGCCAGTGCGTCGATCGTCTCGCGGCCTTCGATCCGGTCGGCCCAGCGGGCGGGAATGTCCCATCCGGCGGCGCCGAGGAGGTTGCCGCAGATGGAGCCGGTCGAATCGCTGTCGCCCGAATGGTTGACGGAAAGGATCAGCGCGTCGGTGAAGGTGCCTCCCACCAGCGCGCAGTAGACGCCGATGGCCAGGGCCTCTTCGGCCACCCACGCCTCGCCCAGTGACTCGACCTTCGCCGCCGTCGGAGGGCCGGAGCGGGCGAGGTCGACGGCCTCCTGGAGCGCCTTCGTCGTCGCGGGGTCGTCGACCAGGGGCAGGGTGGCGGCCACGGCGGCTTCCACGGTCGCGTCGTTCGTGAGGTGGTGGACGATCGCGGCCAGCGCGCCCGCGGAGGCGGTCGCGGTCGGGTGGCCGTGGGTGAACCGGGAGCATTCGGCGGCCCACGCGTAGGCCTGGTCGGCGGGCCACGGGCCGAGCCCGAAGGGGGCCGAGCGCATGACCGTGCCGCAGCCCTTGGAATCCTCGTTCACGTTGCCGCGCAGGCCCGACAGGCAGGCGTTGCCGGGGGCGCGGCGGGAGTAGAGCCAGGTCTGCTCGCGGAGCCAGCCGGTGCGGTGGAAGACGTCGCCCTGCGGCGGCGGGGTCGGGTGGTCCTGGGTGTCGAGCCAGCGCAGGTAGGCGTGGCGGACCACCGAGGGAACGTGGCCGATGCCGCGCTCGCGGCCTCGGACGCTGCCGCGGATCAGGCCTTCGACGGTGAACAGGGTCATCTGGGTGTCGTCGGTGATCTGGCCGTCGGTGAGGTCGGTGATGCCGGGGGCGCCGAATTCGGCGCGGATCTCGCGCAGGAAGTCGAACTCGACGGGGGCGCCGAGCGCGTCACCGATGGCGCCGCCGATGAGGCAACCGCGGACACGACCAGGATTCATGGGGCCTCGATCTGTAGGGGACGCCCATTCTTTCGATCAACACCGCAGCGCCGGGCTGCCGCATGACGAGGACATCCCAAAACGGGATTATGTCTCGTCTGTAAGGAAGTACGAGCGCAGCACCGGGGCCAGGACCTCTCCCGGCACGCCGTGCCACTCCCCCGGCAGTGTCCGCCGTGTCGACCTCGGGAGGTGGTCGGCCGCCAGGGCCGCCATGTCGGCCAGCGGGCCCGCGCTGCCGGTGCTGTCCAGGACCAGGGCCGGGACCCCCACCGCCCCGAGCAGTTCGGGCGAGGCCGTCTCCAGGAGGAGGCAGTCGTACACCAGCGTGTGGCCGATCTCCCACGCCTCGGGTGGCGGTTCGCCCGGGGCGCCGATCGCCTGGCCGAAGAACTCCACCGCCGCCCTCTTCCCCCGTGAGGCCAGGACGTCGCGGACCTCCGCGGTGAAGGCCGGGTCCGGGTCGAAGGACAGCGGGGGCTCGAACAGGGCGATCTTCCGCACCGGGAGTCCGGCCGCCGCCGCGTGGATCGCGAGCAGGCAGCCGGAGGACATGCCGTAGAGGAAGGCGGGGCCGCCGGTGGCGTCGATCAGGGCGGCCAGGTCGCCGACCTCCTTCTCCACCGTGTACGCCTCGGCGTCGCCGCTGGCGCCGCGCCCGCGACGGTCGTACACGACGACCGAGAAGTGCTCCGCCAGGAGGTCGACCGGGGCCGCGAGCGGGCGGAAGCCGCTGTAGTTCCCGGCGGCGTCGATGACGATGAGGGCGGGGCCGGTGCCGGACACGGTGACGGAGAGTTCCACGCCGTCGGGGGCGACGACCATGGCGGGGTCCTTTCTCACGGGAACATCGACGCGAGCAGGGCCGCCGCCTCGTCCACTCCCGCTCGGTCGCCCGACAGGATCAGGTCGAACAGCAGCCCCCGGGTCGCGGCCAGGCTCAGCCGCGCGTAGGCCGCCGCCTGCTCTTCCGGCACTCCGGCGGCCACGCACAGTTCGACGAGCGGGGGCAGCCAGCCGTCGATCAGGTCGGCGCGCAGACCTTCAGTGTGGGGGCGGCCCTGCATCGCGTGGGCGGAGAGTTCGAAGAACAGCGGGCCGTAGATGAGGGCCTGGGCGACCAGGCGGTCCCAGTAGACCTCCCAGCCGACGTCGGTGAGGGCGACGCGCTGGCGGCTCTCGACCTCCCGCACCACCTCGGACAGCAGGCCCTCGCGGGAGCCGAAGTGGTAGATGAGCATGCGGTGGCTGGTGCCGATGCCGGTCGCGATGGTGCGGAGGCTGGCGTCGCCCACGCCGTGGGCGGCGAAGTAGGCCACCGCCTCGGCGAGCAACCTGTCACGCGCGTTCACTTCTGGCCTTCAGGCTCTCGCCCTCCAGGGCGAGATATCGGCGGGTCAGTCTTCCCATCAGGAGATCCGCCATCGGCGCGAGGAATCCGGTCTGGTCGATCACCGACAGGGCCCGGGTACCGCCCGGCGTGGCTTCGACCACGTGGATTCCCTCTGTACGCAGCCCGAACGCCCCGCTGGCCCAGGTGAACCGGTGGCCGTCGGCGAGTTCGGTGACCCGCCAGACGGCCACGGGAAGTCTCGGCTGCCGGATCCGGGCCCTGGCGCCGACCCGCAGCGGGCCCGGATCGAGGAGGTCGAGCGCCTCGATCGTGGGCATCCACTCGGGCCAGCGGGCGACGTCGCTGAAGATCTCCCAGACCCGGGAGGGCGGGGCGTCGATGAGCACCGCCGATTCGTAGCGCATGTACCAAATGGTACACACGCCCTAGGCGATGGCGAAGGCCTGGACCTTGGTGTGGAGCTGGTTGAGGCCGCCGATGAGGCAGGGCAGCGTCGGCGGGTCGGGGAGCCCGGCGCTCAGGGCGACGGCGGAGATGCGGTCGCCGGTGAACGGGCCCGAGGTGATCGTGCCGGGCAGCAGCACCCATCCGCTCAGGCTCGCCTGGAACACCGCGCCGCCGACGGTGCTGACCGACCCGTCGTTCCATTGGACGGACACTTCCATGGTCGCCGGGACGAACGGCCCGGGACAGAAGCCGGTGAACGCGCCGTGGCCGCGCAGGATGCCCGAACTGATCGACGGATACTGCGGTGACGAGCAGTGGCCGGTCGGACCGGCGAGCGTCAGCCAGTGGGTGTTGGGCGACATGGTCACGGCCGGGTTGAACAGGGCGGTGATCTCACCGCCCGAACAGGTGATGGTGCCGGGCGCGGCGGCGGCCGAGGCCGGAACCGGAGCGAGAACGGTGGCGGCGAGTGCTCCGGCGAGGAGCCACGTGCGCATTGAGGACATGCCTTGATGATCTTCGGAGCGGACCTCCCCCGGCCGGGAGGTGAGGTCGTCGTTTCGTCCCCGAGTTGGTCAAGGTGTCGCATTCACGGTGAGCACGACCTTGGCCCGGGCGTGCTCGGTCTCCAGGTAGCGCATGGCGTCGGCGGCCTCGGCCAGCGGATAGGTGCGGTCGACGGCCGGGACCATCCGACCGCTGTCGGCGAGCTCCCGCAGTTCGTCGAGGGAGGCCCGGCTCTGCACCGCCTGGAGGATCACGATCTTCCCCCGGCCGAACGTGGCGGCCAGCCGGGCCCGGATCATGAGCCCGAGCGGCCCGAAGAGGCTGCCGCCCTCGTAGACGCCGCCACCGGAGATCAGCACCGTCCCACCTTCGGTGGTGACCTTGCGCAGGTCACGGAGCGACCGGTTGCCGACGAGGTCGAAGACCACCTCGTGGCGCTCACCCAGCAGGGCGAAGTCCTCCTTGCGGTAGTCGACGACACGGTCGGCGCCCAGTCCGGCCACCAGGTCGGCGTTCCTGGCGCTGCACACCGCGGTCACCCGCGCGCCGCGCGCCTTGGCGAGCTGGACGGCGAACGTGCCGACCCCGCCGGAGGCCCCGTTGATCAGCACCGACCAGCCCTTTTCGACACCCGCGAGGCCCTGTAAGGCGGTGCAGGCGGCGAGCGGCATGGCGGCGGCCTGCTCGAAGGTGAGGCTCGCCGGCTTGGGCCCGACGACCTTCACCGGGACCGCAATGTACTCGGCGAACGCGCCGTTGTACTCGCCGTAGACCTCGTCGCCGGGCTTGAAGCCCTCGCCCGAGACGACGACTCCGGCGAAGTCGGTGCCCAGGATCGGCATCTTGGGCCTCCTGAGGCCGAAGGCCAGCCGGGAGAGATAGGGGTCGCCGCGCAGCACGTGCCAGTCGCGCGCGTTGAGCGAGGCGGCCATGACCTTGACCAGCACCTCGCCGGGGCCGGGGGTGGGCGTGGGGACGTCTCCGCACTCCAGGATGTCGGGCGGGCCGTAGGTGTCCTGCACAATCGCCTTCACGGGAGTTCCTCTCAGCTAGGTGTACGCCGTACACCTAGGACAGTAGGTGTACGGCGTACACTCGTCAAGGAGGCGATGGAAGATTGGCCAGACTCAGTCGCGAACGCGTGCTGGAGGCCGCCGTGGCCCTGGCCGACGAGGCCGGTCTCGACGGGCTGAGCATGCGTCGGCTCGCGACCGAACTCGGCGTGGTGCCGATGGCCCTCTACAAGCACGTCGCGAACAAGGACGAACTCCTCGACGGGATCATCGACACCGTGGTCGCCGAGATCGACCCGGGCCCGGCCGAGGGCGAGTGGAAGCCGGTCATCCGGGCCCGCATCCTGGCCGCGCGCCAGACGTTGCTCGCCCACCCGTGGGCGTCGGGGGTGATCGAGGCGCGCCAGAATCCGACTCCGGCGGTGCTGGCGTACATGAACTCGGTGATCGGCCTGCTCCGGGGCGGCGGGTTCTCGGTCGACCTGTGCCACCACGTGATCCACACGCTGGGCAGCCGGATCCTGGGCTTCAGCCAGGAGCTCTTCGACGACACGGCGACCGACCCGGAGACCCAGGAGGCGGCGGCGCACGCGATGAAGGACACCTTCCCGTGGCTGGCCGAGATGGCGCTGCAGGTGGCCCACGACGAGAAGTCGATCGTCGGGTCGGGCTGCGACGACCAGTTCGAGTTCGAGTTCGCTCTGGATCTTCTGCTGGACGGGTTCGAGCGCATCCATCACGCAAGTGGCTCATCATCGAGATGAGCGGGGTGGGCCGGATGAAGTACGGTTTGTGCCGCACCCCAGCTTGAAGGAGCGCGCCGTGACGCTACTCGCCGGCCGCTACCGGCTGCTCTCCCGCATCGGCCAGGGCGGCATGGGCGCCGTCTGGCACGCCGTCGACGAGCTCCTGCGCCAGGAGGTCGCGGTCAAAGAGGTGCTGCTTCCGCGCGACCTCGACGAACCCCGGCTGGCGGAGATGCGCGAGCGCACGCTGCGGGAGGCGCGGGCCGCCGCGCGGCTGCGGTCGCATCCGTCGATCGTGACCGTGCACGACGTGGTGCTGGAGGACGGGCGGCCGTGGATCATCATGGAGCTGGTCCGGGGGCGGTCGCTCCAGGCGGTCGTGCGGCACGAGGGGCCGCTGCCGCCGCAGCGGGTCGCCGCGATCGGCGTGACCGTGCTCGACGCGCTCGGCGCCGCCCACGCGATGGGCATCCTGCACCGTGACGTGAAGCCCGGGAACGTGATGATCACCGACCAGGGGCGGGTGCTGCTGACCGACTTCGGCATCGCCAGCGTCGCGGGTGACGTCAACCTGACGCAGACGGGGGCGGTGTCGGGGTCGCCCGGTTACATCGCGCCCGAGCGACTGCGCGGGGAGCCCGACGGGCCGCCGTCCGACCTGTGGTCGCTGGCCGCGACGCTCTTCTCGGCGGTCGAGGGCGTGGCGCCGTTCCAGCGCGACAATCCCGCCGCGGCCATGGCGGCGGTGCTCATGCACGAACCGGCGCCGATGCGGCTGGCCGGGCCGCTGGCCCCGCTGCTCATGGCGATGCTGGACAAGGACCCCGCCCGGCGGATCCCGGCCGGGCACGCCATCGAGGGCCTGCACGCCATCGCCGGAGGCACCGCGCCGCCGACGATGCCGGCCATGGCCCGCCCGCCGAAGAAGAGCAAGGCGCCCGTGTTCGCCGGGGCCGCGCTGGCCGTGGTGCTGGTCGGCGGGGCGGGCACGGCGCTGTGGCTGAACGCGCGCGACGATGCCCCGGCGACGGCCGGCCCCACGAACGCCCCCGTGACCGCCCCGGCCACGGCGAAGGCGAGCCCGGAGACGCCGAAGAAGGCGGTGCTGACCAGCAACCCGATCGCCTGCTCCCTGGTCACCCAGGCACAGATCCGGAGCCTGCTCGGGGCGGCGGCCAAGCAGCAGTTCATGACGAAGGACGCCTGCCAGTGGCAGACCGCGGGCGGCGAGTACCTCCAGATCCAGAAGATCCAGCTCGACTCCGAGACCACGGCCCGGCTCACCTTCGACCAGAGCCGCGCCACCGAGGAAGAGGAGCCGCTGCGCGAGCCGAAGACCAAGCTCCGGGTCGGGGCGACGGTCGGTGACGCCGCCATCAGCTGGACCCGGGACGCCGGGGCGTACAACCAGACCAGGCTGGTGGTCCGCACGTCCAACGTGCAGATGTGGCTCTACTACTCGGGGCCGAAGACCGGGTTCTCGACCATCGACAGGTTCGCCAAGCTGCTCGTGCGGTCCCTCCACCAGGCGGGCTAGAGCGGGATGTTGCCGTGCCTGCCCCGGGTCTCCGGGAGGGCGGCGAACGCCTCGATCAGGCGGCGCCTGGTCCGGGCCGGGTCGATGATCTCGTCGATCACGCCCAGGCCGAGGGCGCGGTCGACGCCGCCGGCGATGCGCTGGTGCTCCTCGACCAGGGCGGCGCGCAGGGGTTCGCGCTCCTCGTCGGACGCCGCGGCCAGCGCCTTGCGGTGCAGGACGTTGACGGCGGGCTCCGCCGCCATCACGGCGACCTCCGCGCCCGGCCAGGCGAACACCCCGTCGGCGCCCAGCGAGCGGGAGTTCATGGCGATGTAGGCGCCGCCGTACGACTTGCGGGTGACCAGGGTCAGGCGCGGCACGACGGCCTCGCCGAAGGCGTGCAGCAGTTTGGCGCCCCGGCGGACCACGCCGTCCCACTCCTGGCCGACGCCGGGGAGGTAGCCGGGGACGTCCACGACGACCAGCAGCGGCACCCCGAACGCGTCGCAGGTGCGGACGAACCGGGCGGCCTTCTCGGCGCTCAGCGAGTCGAGGCAGCCGCCCTTGCGGATCGGGTTGTTGGCGACGACGCCGACCGTCCGGCCGCCCAGGCGGCCGAAGCCGACCACCATGTTGGCCGCCCACTTGGGCTGGAGCTCCTCCAGCGCGTCGCCGCCGCCGTCGAGCACGCGGCGCAGCAGCGGCCGCACGTCGTAGGCGCGGCGGGGCTCCTCGGGGAGCAGGCCGCCGAGGCCGGGGTCGTCGTCGCCCGCCTCGGCGGGGTCGAAGGCGCCCGGCCGGGCCAGCAGGCCGGCGATGCGGCGGGCGCGCAGGTAGGCGGCGGGCTCCGACTCGGTGACGACGTGCACCACGCCCGACTTGCGGGAGTGGACGTCGGGACCGCCCAGACCGGCCATGTCGATGCGCTCGCCGGTGACGGTGTGCACGACGTCGGGGCCGGTGACGAACACCCGGGCGTCCGCCGACATGATCACGATGTCGGTGAGGGCGGGACCGTAGGCGGCCGCGCCGGCCGCCGGGCCGAGCACGACCGAGATCTGCGGCACCCGGCCGGAGGCCCTGATCATGGCCTGGAACATGCGGCCGACGCCGTCCATCGACTCGACGCCGTCGGCCAGGCGGGCGCCGCCCGAGTGCCACAGGCCGATGACGGGCCTGCGGCGCACCACGGCCTCGTCGATGGCCTCCGCGATCTTGACCGCGCCGGGCAGGCCGAGCGCGCCGCCCATCACCGTGGCGTCGGTGCAGTAGGCGACGACGGGCGAGCCGCCGACGCGGCCGTGCGCGACGGTGACCCCGCTGCGTTCGGGGTCGCCGTCGCGGACCACGCTGCCCTCGTCGAACAGCGCGGCCAGCCGGACCAGGGGAGAGCGGTGGTCGACCCGCTCGGGGGTGATCGTCATCGGGGGCTCCGTTCCGTCGCGAGGGTGGGCACCGCGGCGAGCAGTTCCTTGGTGTACGGCTCCTTCGGCGACCCGAACACCTCCGCGGTGGTGCCGCTCTCCACGACCCGGCCGTCCTTCATGACCGCGATCCGGTCGCTGACGTGGTGGATGACGCCGAGGTCGTGGGAGATGAAGAGCATGGCCACGGCCAGGTCGCGCTGGAGCGTGGCGAGCAGGTCGAGGATCTGGGCCTGGATACTGACGTCGAGCGCCGAAACCGGCTCGTCGCAGACGAGCACGTCGGGGCCGGTGGCCAGGGCGCGGGCGATCGCGACCCGCTGGCGCTGCCCGCCCGACATCTCCAGCGGGCGGCGGGTGAGCAGGGTCGCGGGCAGGCCGACCTGGTCGAGGAGCTCGATCACGCGGGCCTTCTTCGATCGGCGGGGCACCGCGACGGCCTCGCCGATGATCTGCCCGGCCGAGTGACGGGGGTCGAAGGAGCCGAGAGGGTCCTGGTAGATGGCCTGGATGCGGCTTCTGCGCGGTCGCCGGTGGCGTTCGCGGATGCCGCTCCACGGTTCGCCGTCGAGCGTGACCGTTCCGGCGTCGGGGTCGAGCAGGCCCAGCGCGATGCGGGCCACCGTGGTCTTGCCCGAGCCCGACTCGCCGACGACGCCGAGCGTCTCCCCCGCCCTGAGCACGAGGGAGACGTCGTCGACGGCGGTCCGCACGCCGAAGCGCTTGGTGATGTGCTCGGCCGACAGGACCACCGGACCGGGGGCGCGGTTCTCCCCCAGGCTGATCGGCGGCAGCTCGGGAAGCCGCCGATCGTGGTGGTGGCAGCGGACCCGCCGCTCACCGAGTCCGGTGGGCGAGGGGTCCTCCTTCCGGCAGCGCTCGTCGGCCAGAGCGCAGCGGGCGGCATAGGCGCAGGCGCCGGGCAGGCCCGGGTGCACGACCGACAGGCGGGTGCCCTTGGCGTGCGCGGCCGGGACGGCCGCGATCAGGGCTCTCGTGTACGGATGCGCGGGGGCCGCCAGCAGTTCCTCCGCCGGGCCCTCCTCCACGAAACGCCCGGCGTACATGACCGCCACGCGGTCCGCGAGGCGGGCGACGGCGGCGAGGTCGTGGCTGATCAGCAGCAGTGCGGCGCCCTCGCGCTTGAGGCGCCCGAGCAGGTCGAGGATCTGCACCTGCACGGTGGCGTCGAGGGCGGTCGTCGGTTCGTCGGCGACCAGCAGCGAGGGCCCGGCCGCCACGACCGAGGCGATCAGGGCGCGCTGGCGCAGGCCGCCGGAGAGTTCGTGCGGGTGCTGGCGGGCGCGCTGGTCCGGGTCGGGGATGCCCGCCTCCGACAGCAGGTCCAGCACCCTCGCCGGGCGGTCGCGGCGCTCGCCGAGTTGGTGGGTGGCCAGGGTCTCGGTCACCTCGGCGCCGACGGTCCTGAGCGGGTCGAGGGAGACGAGGGCGTCCTGGAGGATGAGGCCGATGCGGCGGCCGCGCACCCCCCGCCAGCCGGTCTCGGTCAGCTTCGACAGGTCGTCGCCCTCGAAGGTGAAGCTCCGTGAGGTCACCTTCGCGCGGTCTCCGGCCAGGCCGACCAGGGCGCGGGCGGTGACGCTCTTGCCCGACCCCGACTCGCCCACGATCGCCAGGCACTCCCCCGGCGCGACCGTGAACGACACGTCGCGCACGGCTTCGAGACCGGCGAACGACACGGTCAGTCCTTCGACGTCGATCACGCGGTCCTCCGGGTGTAGCGGCGCTGGGCGGCACGGCCGAGCACGTTGACGGCGATCACGGTGAGGGTGATCGCGGCGCCCGGGAACAGCCCGAGCCACCAGGCGTCGGCCAGGAAGTCGCGGCCCTCCGAGAGCATCGCGCCCCACTCGGGGGCGGGCGGCTGGACGCCGAACCCGAGGAAGCTCAGCCCCGACCCCGCGATCAGGGCGGTGCCGAAGCCGACCGTCGCGAGCACCAGCAGCGGCCCGACCGCGTTGGGCAGCACGTGCCGGGCCACCAGCACGCCCGGCGCGAGACCGAGCCCGCGCGCGGCCTCGACGTAGCCCGACCGCCGGACGACCACCGCCTCGGTCCTGACCATGCGGGCGTAACCGGGGGTGAAGGCCAGCGCGATGGCGAGGACGACGTTGGCGACCCCGCCGCCGAGCACGGTGATGACCAGCAGCGCGAGCAGCAGTTGCGGCAGCGAGAGCAGGACGTCGAGCAGCCGGGTGACCACCTGGTCGACCGCCTTCCCGCCCAGGGCCGCCGCGACGCCGAGCAGCGCCCCGGCGACCACGGCCAGCGCGGTGGCGCCGAGTCCGAGCAGGAGGGAGGGCCGGGCGCCGTACACGACCCTGGTGAACTGGTCGCGGCCGAGCTGGTCGGTGCCGAACCAGTGGTCGCCGCCGGGCGGCAGCAGCGCGTGGATCGGGTCGATGAGGATCGGCGACGCCGAGGTGAGCAGTTCGGGGGCGACGGCGGCGACCAGGATCGGCAGCAGCGCCAGCCACGCGAGCGCCGTCGGCCAGCGGGCGCTCATGCCCGCACCCTCGGGTCGATGGCGACGTGGAGCAGGTCGACCACGTTGGAGATGACGACGAAGACCAGGGCCGACAGCAGCACCACGCCCATCACGACCGGCATGTCCTTGTTGCTCACCGCCTGGAGCGCGAGGGCGCCGATGCCCGACCGGCCGAACACGGTCTCCACCAGCACCGCACCGCCGAGCAGCGAACCGACCAGCCAGCCTGTGAGGGTGGCCAGCGACGCCGCGGCATGGCGCAACGCGTGGCGGAGCCGTACAGAAAACTGACTTAACCCGCGGGCCCGCGCGGTGGTCGCGAACGGCTGCGCCAGCGCGGCCTCCAGCCCTTCGCGCAGGACCTGCGCGAGGACGCCCGCTATCGGCAGCGCGAGGGTGAGCGCGGGGAGCACCAGCGCGGCGAGGTCCTGCGCGCCGATCACCGGGAAGATCCGCAGCTGGAAGCTGAACGCGGTGAGCAGCAGGATCCCCAGCCAGTACGACGGCAGCGACACCGCCACCAGCTCCCAGACCCCGGCCGCCGGACGGCCCACGGTGGCGATCGCACTGATCACCGCGATCACCACGGCGGCGGCCACGGCCGCGAGCGCGAGCTGGACGGTCGGCCCGAGCTGGTCGGCGATGAGCTGCCCGACCGGGCGTTGCAGCTGGTAGGACGACCCGAGGTCGCCGGTCAGCAGCGTGCCCAGGTAGTCGAGGTAGCGGACGATCACGGGCCGGTCGAAGCCGTAGTCGGCGGCGATCTGGGCGCGGACCTCCGCCGAGGCCATCGTCGCCGGGCCGAGCAGCGTGGAGACCGGGTCGCCCGGGATGAGCAGCAGGGAGACGAAGGCGAGGGTCGCGGCGCCCCAGAGCACCGCGAGCCCCGCCCCGGCCCTTTTCAGCAGGCTCACTACTGGGCCTTGCCGAGCCAGACGTCGTAGAACAGCGGCCACGCGTTGGCGTCGAGGGTGAGGCCCTTGACGTTCCTGCCGAGGCCGAGCACCTGCGACTGGGTGTAGATCGGGATCGTGATGGCCAGGTCGATGGCGCGCTGCTGGACCTTGCCGTAGACGTCCTTGCGGACGGCCTCGTCGAGGGTGGCCCTGCCCTCATTGGTCCACTTGGTGAGGTCGGGGTCGTCGAGGAAGGTGGCGTTCTGGCCGCCCTCCTGGGGCTTGCTGGCGCCGTTGAGCAGCAGCCACAGCACGTCGGGCTCGGCCCGCGACCAGCTGTAGTCGGCCATGTCGGCCTTGCCGCCGTAGACGCGCTCCAGGTAGGTGCCGATGTCGGCCTGCGGGCGGACGATCTCGACACCGATCTTCTTCAGGTCGGCCTGGAAGGCCTGCCCGAGGACGTCACGCGAGTCGCGGACGTACTGGGCGGGCAGCAGCGGCCAGTCGACGACCAGGCGCTCGCCGTTCTTGGTGCGGTAGCCCTCGGCGTCCCTGGTGGTCCAGCCGGCCTCGTCGAGCAGCCGGTTCGACTCGGCCTGGTCGAACTTCCAGCTGTTCTCCAGGGCGGCGTTGTAGCCGGGGGTGGTCGGCGCGAGCGGGCTCCAGGCGCGCTTGAACTGGCCGAAGTAGAGCGCGTTGATGTTCGTGTCGATGTCGATGCCGCGCTGGATCGCCTTGCGGACCTTCTCGTCGTTGAGAGGCTCCTTGGACGTGTTCAGGTAGATGCTGTAGTTGCCGCCCGGATAGTCGGCCGCGACGACGGCCAGCTCGGCGTTGCCCTCGACGGTCTTGACGCTGGCCGGCGGGATCGCGGCGGCGACGTCGATCTGCTTGCTGGTCAGCGACCCGACCCGCACCGACGCCTCGGGCAGGAACCGCACCGTCAGCTTGTCGAGGTAGGGGCTCCCGGCGTGGCCGGCCGTCTTCGGCGCCCAGTTGTAGGCGTCGTTGCGGGCGAACACCGCCTGCTGGCCCTTGGTGTACTCGGCGAATGTGAAGGGCCCGGTGCCGACGGCGGCCGGACCGCCGGAACCGATCGCCGCCGAGCCCGCCGCGATCGCCTTCGGCGAGTAGAAGCCCAGGTAGGCGGTGCTGGCGGCCTGGAGGAACGGCGCGAACGGCTGCGCGAACTCGACGGTCACCGTGTGGGGGTCGACGACCTTCGTCCCCGTGTACGGCCCCAGCAGGCTGGAGGCGAGCTGCGACTTGGTGGCCGGGTCGTGGATCCGGTCGAAGTTGACCTTCACGGCCTCGGCGTCGAAGGGGGTGCCGTCGTGGAAGACGACGTCCTTGCGCAGCTTGAAGGTGTAGCTCTTCAGGTCGGGCGCGGCCTCCCACGACTCGGCCAGCCAGGGGTGGAACTTCCCGGAGGCGTCGAGCGCGATCAGCGAGTCGAGGACGTTGCGCACGATCGACCCGGTGATGTCCTGCGAGCTGACGTGGGCGTCGAACGAGACCGGCTCGGTGTCGGCGGCGAAGGTCAGGCTGCCACCTTTGACCGGTTCCGAGGAAACGCTCTGCGGCGTCTGCCCACCGCAGGCGGTGACGAGGAAAACCGCCAGCAGGGCGGCTTTATATCTTCTGGGGACGTGCATTCTTCTCACCGCTCCGGCGGGTCGGAAATCAGTATTCGTCTATTCGATGCGAGGCTAATTTCCGACCCGTTTCAGGGGTACCCCTAATACCCCCTAGCCGCCATTCCTGGGATATCTCGGCACCGAAACTCGGCGGCGGATTCGCCAGCCTTCCGGGGTGCGGGCCAGTTCGTCGAGGTAGTCGCCGTTGTGCACGCTGCCGTCGGCCAGGATCGCCAGGTAGCGGCTGCGGCCTCTGACCGTTCCGGTGTCGTCGACGTAGACGTGGATGTCGAGAGTCTGGTGGTCAGGGCCGTCGGGGCCGAGCACATCGGAGAATTCGGCGATGGCGGGGAGTCCCTCGACGAGGCGTCCGGCGCCGCGTTTGAGCTCGATCACGGCGTCGTCGGTGAACACGCGGTGGAGGTCGTCGAGCTCGCGGTTGTCGAAAACGTGGGAGAACAGGGCCAGCAGGGCCCGGATGTCCGAAACGTCCTCGTAGGATAATTCGCTCATTCGCGCCTCAGGAAATCTGCTGGAGAATACCCAGCCGGTCGGGCAGGACGCTGTATCGCACGATCCGGCCGTCCCGGAATGTGATGGTGCTGACGCTGTTCCCGGTGAAATGGCGGCCGCTCGCGGGGGCGCCGAAGAGCGGCTGCCGCTGCACGCCCTCGATGCGCCAGAACACCACCACCCGGTCGCCCTCCCCGACCGAGTCGGTGACGGTCGCCTTGACGCCCTCGACGGTGGCCCAGACGTTCTCGACGTGGGTGCGGAAGTCGTCGCGGCCGTTGCCGCCGCCGATGGTCTCGTCGACGGCGTCCTCGGCGATCAGCTCCTCGAAGAGCTCGGGGCGGCGCAGCGTGATCAGCTCTTCGTAGAGCCGCCGCGCGGTCTCCTTGTTCTGCTCGATGCTCAAAGGTGCTCCTTCATCGGGGGGACAGGATGCCGTTGTTGGCGGAGAGCCCGCCGTCGACGGGCAGGGTGATTCCGGTGATGTACGACGCGGCGGGCGAGGTCAGGAACCAGATCGCCTCGGCCTGCTCGCGCGCCTCCGACCAGCGGTGCTGCGGGATGCGCTCCAAGATGGCCGGGCCGAGCACGGGGTGGGCGGCGGCGCCGGCGTTGAGCCCGACCGACACACCCCCGGGGGCGATGGCGTTGACCCTGACGTTGTCGGCCGCGTAGTCGAGGGCGAGCCCGCGCACCAGGTTGATCACGGCGGCCTTGGTCGCGTTGTACGCCCACGTCCCCGGGTCGCCGCCCAGCCCCGAGATCGACGAGGTGACCACGATCGAACCGCCGCCGGAGGCCCGCAGCGCGGGCAGCGCGGCCTTCACGCCGAGCGCCACCCCCCGCACGTTGACCGCCCAGATGTGGTCGAACCGGTCGATCGCGCCGGGCGACTCCAGCGGCCCGGCGCCGCCGACGCCCGCGTTCAGCACGACCGCGTCGAGCCGCCCGAACCGGCTCAGGGCCAGTTCGGCGAACGCCTCGTTGGTCTCCTCGGTGGAGACGTCCCCGACGACGACGGCGATGTCGTCGGTCTCCGTGAGATCGGGCTTGTGGACGTCGACGGCGACGACTTTCACGCCCCGCTCGGCGAACAGCCCGACGATGGCCCGGCCGATCCCTCCGGCGGCGCCGGTGACGGCCACGACCTCTACGCTCATGCGGTCCTCTTCTCGATGGATTGGATCCAGTCCCGGACGGCCGCGACCGTGGTGTCGGAGTGCTCCTCCAGCACGGTGAAGTGGTCGCCCGGAACGTCGGCGGTCTCGTGGGGCAGCGGCCAGGAGGGCCGCCAGTCGAGCCGCCCCGTCGGGTCGACGACGGTCCCGCGCAGCGGTTCCGCGGCGCGGAGCATGAGGGTGGGTGCCGAGATCGGCTTGGGCTCCCAGTCGGCCAGCACGACGCCGTAGCCGCCCATGGTGGTGAGGCTGGCGTCGCTCCACACCATGCGGTAGCGCTCGATGCGTTCGAGCATCCCGGTGAGCATCGCCTTCAGCCACCAGTCGCGGTAGGCCTCCTGGGCCGGGCTGTCGATCGGGTACGAGTCGATCAGCACCAGCCCGGAGGCGGGCAGCCCCCGGTTCTCCAGCTCCTCGGCGACCGAATGGGCCACGGCCCCGCCCATCGACCGGCCGACGATGACATAGGGCCGGTTCCCGACGATGCCGGCCACGGTGTCGGCGTGCATCCGGATGTAGGTCTCCTCGGTGTCCGGGAGGAGGTGGTCCGGGTCGTAGCCGGGTGAGGGGAGGACGTGGACGTCCCGCAGCCCCTTGAGCCCCTGGCCGAAGCGGGCGTATTCGTGCGGTCCCGAGATGGCGCTGACGGCGGGGAAGCAGATGACGACGACCGGGGCTGGCCCTTCGGCGAGCCGGATCGGCGGCAGGACGTGGTCATTTTTATGGGCGGCGTCGAAGCTTCCGCGCAGTCTCGACGCGACGCCGATCAGCTGGGCCGCGGCGGCGTACTGGCCCTTGGCGTAGAGGGCGCGGTAGAGCTCCGACAGCGGGCCCTGGCGGGTGGCAGGCTCCTGCTCTTCCGGCTGGACGTCCTGAATCTTGGTCAGCAGGAACGCGGTGAGGGCCTCGGCGGTGCCGTGGTCGAAGGTGACCGTGGCGGGCAGCCTGAGCCCGGCGAGGGCGTCGAGCCTGTTGCGCAGTTCGACGGCGGTCAGGGAGTCGAGCCCGAGGTCGTTGAACGGCCGGTCGGGGGCGATGGAGTCCCTCGCCGCGCCGAGCACCCCCGCCACCTCGGCGGTGACCGCCTCCAGCACGGCCTCGTGCCGCTTCTCCTCCGGGAGCCGGGCCAGGCGGTGGGCGAGCACCGGGCCGGTCGCCGCGCGGGGCCCGGCGCTGCGCCTGACCTGGCGGATCAGCCCTCTGAGGAGGGCGATCGGCTGCTCGTCGCGGGGGCGGAGGTCGAACCGGGCCGGGACCAGGAGGGGTTCGTCCCGGGCGATCGCCGCGTCGAAGAGCCGCAGCCCTTCTTCGGTGGTGAGCGCACCGAGCCCGGCACGGGCCGCCCTGGCCCGGTCGGCATCGGTGAGGTGGGCGGTCGCCCCGGTCGGACGCTCCCACAGCCCCCACGCCAGGGAGTGCCCCGGCAGTCCGAGGGCGCGGCGGTGCGCGACGAGCGCGTCGAGAAACCCGTTGGCGGCGGCGTAGGAGGCCTGCCCCGGACCGCCGAGTAGCCCTGCCGCGGACGAGTAGAGCACGAAGGCGGCCAGGTCGTGGCCACGGGTGAGTTCGTGCAGCACCCAGGCGCCGTCGGCCTTGGCTTCGAGCACGCGGTCGACCCGCTCCTCGGTGAGCGACTCGACGAGGCCGTCGTCGACCACGGCCGCCGTGTGCACGACCGCCGTCAGTCGTCGAGGGATCGCGTCCAGCACCGCCGCGACCGCTTCGCGATCGGCCACATCGGCGGCGACGACGGTGACGTGGGCCCCGAGGCCGGTCAGTTCGTCTTCCAGGCCGGGTTCGAGCCGCCCGCTGCGGCCGAGGAGCACCAGGTTCCGGGTGAGGCCGGTCCGCACGAGATGCCGGGCCAGCTCCCCCGCCAGCGCACCCGTACCGCCGGTGATCAGCACCGCGCCCTCGGGGTCCCACTCCCGCTGCTCGGCGCCGTCGGATGCGGCGGCCCGGGTCAGTCGTGGGACGAAGTACTTCCCGTTTCTGATGGCCAGCTGGGGCTCACCCGAGTCGGGGACGGCGGCGACCGCGTCGTCGGCGTCCACGAGGAAGATCCGGCCGGGGTGTTCGGCCTGGACGGATCTGACCAGCCCCCAGATCGGCGCGACGACCGGGTTGGGGCTCTCCTTCGGGTTGACGGCGACGGCGTACCGGGTGACCACGACCAGGGGCCGGTCGCTCTCCTCCGCGAGCCACTTCCGGATCTCGGTGAGGACCCGGTGCACGTGACCGTGGAGGGCGGCCTCGGGGGTCAGGTCGCGGAACTCCGCGCCGGTGACCCGGAGGACGTCGGCCTCCTGGCCCGAGGGGGCCGGCGTCACCTCGGGCCAGGTGACCGTGAACAGGGAGTCGTGGTCGGCGGGGCGCAGCCGGTCGGCCGAGACCAGTCGGGCCAGGAGCGAGGTGACCGAGACGACGGGGGCGCCGGTCTCGTCGGCGGCGTACAGGGAGAGTTCGTCGGCGCTGTGCAGGACCAGCCTGACCCGCAGCGCGGCGGCGCCCGCGGCGTGCAGCCGGACCCCGGCGTAGGCGAACGGCAGGCGGTTCTGTCCGGGCGGGCTGTCGGTCAGCCCGTGGTGCGCGGCGATGTGCAGGGCGGCGTCGAGCAGCGCCGGGTGCACGCCGAACCAGGCGGCGTCGCCCTGCTCTTCCTCTCCGAGCTCGACCTCGGCGAGCAGGTCGTCGCCGTCCCGCCAGGCGGCGCGGAGCCCCTGAAAGGGCGGCCCGTAGGTGAGGCCCGCGTCGGCGAGCTCCCCATAGACGTGGCCGATCTCCAGCGGGACGGCGCCCGGCGGCGGCCAGGTCCCGATGTTCTCCGGGTTCTCGGGGGCCTCCGCCGCCGCGCCGAGGGTGCCGGTCGCGTTCCTGGTCCAGCCGTCGCCGGTGCTGGAGTGGATGGTGACGGGCCGCCGGCCCTCGTCGTCGAGGGCACCCGCCGAGACCTGGACGTCGACCGCGCCCCCTTCCGGCAGCACGAGCGGGGCCTCGACGACCAGCTCGTCGAGGCTGCCGAGACCGACCTCGTCGCCGGCCCTGACGGCCAGCTCGACCAGGGCGGTGCCGGGCACGATGACGGTGCCCATGACGGTGTGCCCGGCCAGCCAGGGGTGAGTGCGCAGCGACAGCCGCCCCGACAGCAGCACCCCACCGGCATCGGCCAGCACGGCGGTGGCGCCGAGCAGCGGATGCCCGGCGGGGTCGCCGGAGTTCAGCGTGGCGGGGGCCAGCCAGTAGCGGTCGTGCCGGAAGGCGTAGGTCGGCAGCTCGACCCTGCCCACCTCCGGGAGGACGGCATCCCACCCGACGGGACGACCATGGATATGGGCTTGGCCGAGCGCGAGCAGAGCGGTTTCTTCCTCTGGACGATTCCGGCGCAGCAGCGGGAAGGCCGTGCGCCCCTGGGGAACGAACGCCGACAGCACCCCGTCGGGGCCCAGTTCCAGAAATGTCGTGACACCGGCGGCGTCCAGAGTGCCTATGGCATCCGCGAACCTGACGGGCTCCCGCACTTGGCGGACCCAGTAATCGGGTGTGGTGACGTCACTGACCTGGCCAGTGAGCGTGGAGACCAGCGGGATGCCCGGCTCGTGGAAGGTCACCGACTCCAGCACCCGCCGGTATTCGGCGAGCATCGGCTCAATCCGCGCCGAGTGGAAGGCGTGGCTGACGGTGAGCCGCCGCGTGCGCCGGCCCTTCCCGGCGAACTCGGCGACGACGGCCTCGACCGCGTCCTCTTCCCCGGTGACCACGATCGACGAGGGGCCGTTGATCGCCGCGATCTCGACGCTCGACGGAATCTCGTCTTCGGCGGCCTCAATGGCGGCCATCGCCCCACCGGAGGGAAGGGCCTGCATCAACCGCCCCCGCGCCTCCACCACCTTGAACGCGTCTTCCAGCGACCACACCCCGGCCACATGCGCTGCGGCCAACTCCCCGATCGAATGCCCGGCGACATAGTCGGGCCGCACACCCCACGACTCCAGCAACCGGAACAGCGCCACCTGCAACGCGAACAGCCCCGACTGCGTGAAGAACGTCTGACCCAGCCGCCCGTCGGACGCCGCGCCACCATCCGGCTCGGCTGCCTGCCCGTGAGAAGGAGTCGCGCGTCCGAAAACCACCTCCTTCACCAGGTCCGACGACGCCGCATCGAAGGCCTCGGCGAAGACCGGGAAGCGCTCATACAGTTCCCGGCCCATGCCCACTCGCTGGCTGCCTTGGCCGGTGAACAGGTAGGCGAGTCCTCCGCCCGACCGGCCGGTGACCACCGAGGCCGACGACTCCCCCGCCGCCAGCGCCCGCAGCCCCGCCACCAGGTCAGCCTGGGTGGAACCCACGACCACGGCCCGTTCGTCGAGCAGCGCCCGGGTCCGGACCAGCGACGACGCCACCACCGCCAGGTCATGCTCGGCCGTCACGAAATCGGCCAGCCGCGCCGCCTGTGCGCGGAGCGCCTCAGGCGTGCGGGCGGAAATCGCCCAGGGCAGCAGACCGGTCACCCCGAGGTTGGCGCCCCCCGAGGACCGGTCAGGCTCTGCCTGCTCGCCCGGCGCTGTGGGCCTTACCGGTTCCGGGGTGGCCGGGGCCTGTTCGATGATCACGTGGGCGTTGGTGCCGCTCACGCCGAACGCCGAGACGCCCGCCCTTCGCAGCCCTTCCGACGCGGGCCACTCCCGGGCCTTGGTGAGGAGTTCGACCTCGCCCGACGACCAGTTCACGTACGGAGAAGGCTCGTCGATGTGCAGCGTGCGGGGCAGCAGCCCGTGCCGGATCGCCTGCACGACCTTGATGACCCCACCGACCCCGGCGGCGGCCTGGGAGTGCCCGATGTTCGACTTCAGCGACCCCAGCCACAGCGGGCGGCCAGGAGCACGACCTTGGCCATACGTGGCGAGGATGGCGGTCGCCTCGATCGGGTCGCCGAGGCTGGTCCCGGTGCCGTGGGCCTCCATGAGGTCGACGTCGGCGGAAGACAGGCGGGCCGAGGCCAGGGCCGACTGGATGACGCGCTGCTGTGCGGGACCGCTGGGGGCGGTGAGGCCGTTGGAGGTGCCGTCCTGGTTGATCGCCGAGCCGCGGACCACCGCGAGGATCGGGTGGCCGAGCCGCTGGGCGTCCGAGAGGCGTTCGACGAGGAGGAAGCCGACACCCTCCGCCCACCCGGTGCCGTCGGCGGAGGCCGCGAACGCCTTGCACCGGCCGTCGGCCGACAACCCGCGCTGGCGGGAGAACTCGACGAAGCCCTGCGGGGTCGCCATCACCGACACCCCGCCCGCCAAGGCCAGGTCCGACTCCCCCGACCGCAGGGACAGCGCGGCCAGGTGCAGCGCGACCAGCGACGACGAGCACGCCGTGTCCACCGTCACCGCCGGGCCCTCGAAGCCGAAGGCGTAGGCGATGCGGCCCGAGGCGACGCTGCGGAGGGTGCCGATGCCGATCTGGCCCTCCAGCTCGACCGGGTGACCCGCGCCGACGCCGTAGTCTCCGCCGGCCAGGCCCGCGAACACGGCGGTCCGGCTGCCGCGCAGCGCCGAAGGGTCGATTCCGGCGTGCTCGAACGCCTCCCAGGCCGTCTCCAGCAGGAGCCGGTGCTGCGGGTCGGTCGCGAGCGCCTCTCGTGGGGAGATGCCGAAGAAACCGGCGTCGAATCCGGCGGCGTCGATGAAGCCGCCGTGCCGGGTGAAGGAGGTGCCCTGGTGGTCGGGGTCGGGGTCGTACAGGCCGTCGAGGTCCCAGCCCCGGTCGGCGGGGAACTCGCTCACGGCGTCGCGCCCGGCGGCGACCAGGTTCCACAGGTCGTCGGGTGAGGTGACCCCACCCGGGAAGCGGCACGCCATGCCCACGATCGCGATCGGTTCCCGCCGCGCCGACTCCACCTCGTGGAGCCGGGACCGCAGGGTCTGGACGTCGGCGATGGCGCGCTTCAGATAGTCGCGAAGCTGTGCGTCGTCAGCCATGGGAGGTCGCTCCTAAAGCGGGTCGTGGTCGAGGAGCCGGAAGAGCTCCTCGTCGGTGGCGGAGTCGAGGTCGACCGCCGTGCCGGGACCGGTGTCCCATCGGTCGAGCAGCCGCCGCATCCGGGCGATCAGGTCGGGTTCCGGCCCGGCGGCGAGCGCGGTCTCCAGGTAGTCGAGGGCGGGCCCGGCGTTCGGGAAGGTGACGGCCGTGCCGGACAGTTCGTCCTTGAGGTAGGCGGCGATGGCCGCCGGGGTCGGATGGTCGAAGACGAGCGTGGGCGGCAGGTGCAGCCCGGTCGCCGTGTTGAGCCGGTTGCGCAGGTCGACCGCCGTAAGCGAGTCGAGCCCGACGTCCCGGTAGGGCCGCCCGAGTTCGACCGCGGCGGCGTCGTCGTGCCCGAGCACGATCGCCGACTCGGCTCTGACCAGCGCGAGCACCGCGGCGTCGAGGTCGGCGCCGGTCAGGTCGGCGAGCGAGCGCGTGACCGGTTCGGGGGTGGTGGTCTCTTCCGTACGCGGCCCTGACGGCATCTGGTCGAGCCAGAACCGCCGCCGGTGGAACGCGTAGGTGGGCAGCGCGACCTTCCTGGCGCCGGGGAAGACCGGCAGCCAGTCGACGGACACGCCCCTGACGTGCAGCTCGGCCAGCGAGGTGAGGAACCGCTCGGGCCCGCCCTGGTCCCGGCGGAGCGTCCCGGCCACCACGGGCCCCGGAGCCGTCTCCTGGATCGGCCCGGTCAGCACGGGATGCGGGCTGACCTCGACGAACACCCCGTATCCCTGGCCTTCGAGCGCCTGGACGGCGTCGTGGAACCGCACCCGCTCGCGCAGGTTGGTGTACCAGTAGCCGGCGTCGAGCGGAGTGTCGCCGAGCCAGTCGCCGGTGACCGTCGAGAAGAACGGCACCCTGCCCTCTCCCGGTACGACCGGAGCCAGGTCGGCCCGGATCTCCGCCTCGACCCGCTCGACATGGGCCGAGTGCGAGGCGTAGTCGACGGGGATCAGCCGGGCCCGCACGTCCCGCTGCTTGAACGCCTCCACCAGCGCCTCGACGGCGTCCGGATCACCGGCGACCACCACCTGGGCGGGCCCGTTGACCGCCGCGATCGAGACCCCGTCGGGCAGTTCGATCTCGCCGGGCGGCAGGGCGATGGAGGCCATCGCGCCACTGCCCGCGAGAGCGAGGATCGCCCTGCTGCGCAACGCCACCACGCGGGCGGCGTCGTCGAGGCTGAGCAGCCCCGCCACGGCCGCCGCCGCGATCTCCCCCTGGCTGTGCCCGACGACGGCGTCCGGCCGCACACCGTGCGACTCCCACAGCGCCGCCAGCGACACCATGACCGCCCAGAGCAGCGGCTGGACGACGTCGACCCTGTCCAGTCCCGTCCCGGCCCGCAGGTGCTCCTCTGGTTTCCAGTCGACATATGGAGAGAGCGCCCGCCCGCACTCGGCGAGCCTGGCCGCGAACACGGGCGACTCGTCGAGCAGCCCGGCCGCCATCCCGGCCCACTGCGACCCCTGCCCGGGGAAGACGAACACGACCTTCCCCTCGGCATCGGCGGTCCCCTTCACCACCCGCTTCGACGAAGTGCCGTCAGCCAGCGCCCCGACCCCGTCGGCGAATCCGGCGTGGTCGGAAGCGACGATCACGGCCCGATGCTCGAAGGAGGACCGAGTGGTGACCAGCGAGAATCCGACGTCGGCGAGGTGGACATGGGGATTGGCGGCAAGGCCGGCGAAGCGGGCGGCCTGACCCGCGAGGGCGTCGGGAGTCCGCGCGGAGATCGGCCAGACGAGTGGTGTCACGGGCGGCGCCCCCTCGTGGAGGCCTGGCGTCTCTCGGGTGGGGGGTTCCTCGATGACCACGTGGGCGTTGGTGCCGCTCACGCCGAACGAGGAGACGGCGGCGCGGCGGGGGCGGTCGGGGGTCCATGCGCGGGGTTCGGTGAGCAGGCGGACCGTGCCGTCCGACCAGTCGACGTGGGGGGTGGGCTCGTCGACGTGGAGGGTCTTCGGGAGGACGCCGTGGCGCATGGCCTGGATCATTTTGATCACGCCGGCCGCGCCCGCCGCCGCCTGGGTGTGGCCGATGTTCGACTTCAGGCTGCCGAGCCACAGAGGGTCGCCCGGTCGGTCCTGGCCGTAGACGGCGATCAACGCCTGGGCCTCGATGGGGTCCCCGAGGGTGGTGCCGGTGCCGTGGCCTTCGACGACGTCGACGTCCTGCGGGGTCAGGCCCGCGTTGGTCAGCGCCTGCCGGATGACCCGCTGTTGCGACGGGCCGTTGGGGGCGGTGAGGCCGTTGGAGGCGCCGTCCTGGTTGACCGCCGTGCCGCGGACCACGGCCAGGACCTCGTGGCCCAGGCGGCGGGCGTCGGAGAGGCGTTCGACCAGGAGCAGGGTCGCGCCCTCCGCCCAGCCGGTGCCGTCGGCGGCGGCAGCGTAGGCCTTGCAGCGGCCGTCGACCGCGAGGCCGCGCTGGCGGGAGAACTCGACGAACACCGAGGGTGTGGCCATGACCGCGACGCCGCCCGCCAGGGCCAGGTCGGACTCTCCCGTCCGGAGCGACTGGGCGGCCAAGTGCAGCGCGACCAGCGACGACGAGCAGGCGGTGTCGACCGTGACGGCCGGGCCCTCGAAGCCGAAGGCGTAGGAGATGCGGCCGGACGCCACGCTGCCCGCGTTGCCGTTGGCGAGGTATCCCTCCAGCGGCACCGGCGCCTCGCCGAGCTTGGGCGCGTAGTCGTGGTACATGACCCCGGCGAACACGCCGGTGCGGCTGCCGCGCAGCGCCGAAGGGTCGATTCCGGCGTGCTCGAACGCCTCCCACGCCGTTTCCAGGAGGAGGCGCTGCTGCGGGTCGGTGGCCAGGGCCTCGCGCGGGGAGATGCCGAAGAAGCCCGCGTCGAACTCGGCGGCCTCGTGCAGGAAACCGCCCGATCTCGTGTACGACTTCCCTGGGACGTCCGGGTCGGGGTCGTAGAGCCCGTCGAGGTCCCAGCCTCGGTTGTCCGGGAAACCCGAGACGGCGTCGCCGCCCGACTCGACGAGTCTCCACAGGTCGTCGGGGTTGGCGACGCCTCCGGGGAGTCGGCAGGCCATGCCGACGATGGCGATGGGGTCGTCGTCAACACGTACGGAGACCGGCTTCTCCACCGGGCGCGACGGCGCCGGTTGGAACAGGCCGTTCAGATGAGCGGCGACGGCGGCGGCGGTCGGGTGGTCGAAGGTCAGGGTGGCCGGGAGGGACAGGCCCGTGGCGGCGCCGAGGCGGTTGCGGAGCTCGACCGACATCAGCGAGTCGAGCCCGAGGTCGCCGAAGGCGCGCCCGGCGGCGACGGTGCCGGTGCCGAGGACTGCGGCGGCCTCCGCCCTGACCAGGGCGAGGAGCGCGTCCGCGCGCGCCTCCGTGGTGAGACCGGCCAGTCCGCCCACCCTGGGGGCGTCCGCGCGGCGGACCGGCCGGGGCTTGAGGTCGAGCACGCCCGGGACCAGCACCGGGAAGCCGGAGCCGAGCGCGGCGTCGAACAGTTCCAGGGCGTCGTCGGTGGCGAGGGGGCGGACCCCGTTCCTGGCGGCCCGCGCGAGGTCGGCCTCCCGCAGGTGGGCGGTGATGCCGGTCTGCTCGGCCCAGAGCCCCCAGGCCAGCGACACCGCGGGCAGTCCGAGGGAGTGGCGGTGGACGGCCAGCCCGTCGAGGTAGGCGTTGGCCGCCGCGTAGCTCGCCTGGCCCGCGCTGCCCAGAACCCCCGCGACCGACGAGTAGAGGACGAACCAGGCCAGGTCGCGGTCTCGGGTGAGTTCGTGCAGGTGGCGGGCGGCGTCGGCCTTGGGGCGCAGCACCCCGGACACCCGCTCGGGGGTGAGGGCGGCGAGCACGCCGTCGTCCACGACCCCGGCCGTGTGGATCACGCCGGTCAGCGCCGGGAGGCCGGTGATGACCTCGGCGAGGAACGCGCGGTCGGCGACGTCGCCCGCGACGATGTCGACCTGGGCACCGAGCGCGGTCAGCTCCTCTTTCAGCTCCGGCGCCCCGGGCGCTTGTTCACCGCGACGGCTGGTGAGCACCAGATGACGGACGCCGTGTCTGGTCACCAGGTGGCGCGCCAAGATCTTGCCGAGGCCGCCGGTACCGCCGGTGATCAGCACGGTTCCGCCGGGAGGTGCGGGCCTGTCCTGGGGGGCGATCCTCTTCAGGCGCGGTACGTAGATCTTGCCGTCCCGGACCGCGAACACCGGCTCACCGGCGGGGGCGCTGACGGCGTCACCGTCGGCGAGGACGAAGCGGTCGGGCTGTTCGGCCTGCGCCGACTTGACCAGCCCCCACACCGCCGCCTGCCGGGGGTCGACCGTGTCCTCCGGGCGCACGGCGACCGCGTTCGCGACCCGGACCAGCACGGGGCCCTGGGCGTCGCGCAGGTCGGCGAGGACCTGGTTGACCAGGTCATGCCAGTCGTCACCCGCTTCGGGGACGTCGATCACCCTACTCGGGGCTTCCGGCGCGGCGTCGCTCTCGACCCATTCGACGTGGTGAAGGGCCGCCGTTCGGAGGGCGGCGGGGTCGATCGGGCGGGAGTCGAGCGCCTCGACGGAGAGGATCGGTGTGCCGGATTCGTCGGTCAGGGCGACCGACCAGCGGTCGGGGCCGACCGGGATCAGGGTGACCCTCGCTGTTGTCGCACCTGAGGCGTGGTGGCGGACGCCCCGCCAGGCGAAGGGCAGCAGCAGCCTCGCCGGGTCGGCGGCCAGGTGCAGGGCCGCGTCGAGCAGGGCGGGATGCACGGTGTACGTGTCGGCACCCTCACCTTCCTGGAGCGCCACCTCGGCGTAGAGGGTCTCGCCGTCGCGCCAGGCGGTGGTGACGCCCTGGAAGGCGGGGCCGTAGCCGAGACCGACCTCGGCGAGCAGCTCGTAGAGCCCGGCGGTGTCGAGCGGTTCGGCCTGCGGCGGCCACGTGGCCGGGGGGTCGGCCGGGGGCAGGTCGGTGGTGGCGGTCCGGCCGGTCGCGTTCCTGGTCCATTCGCCGTCGGCGATCCGGGAGTGGACGGTGAGGTCGTCGCCGTCCACGGAGACCTGGATCTCGGCGGTCACGTCGCCGGTGATGACCACGGGGGCCTCGATGACCAGCTCGTCGAGATCGTCGGCGGCTCGCAGTGCGAGGTCCAGCAGGGCGGTGCCGGGGACCACGACCGCCCCCGCTATGACGTGGTCGGAGAGCCAGGGGTGGGTGCGGGTGGCGAGTCTCGTCGTGTGGACGCGTCTGCCGTCGGCGAGGTGCAGGGGGCCGGTGACCGGTTCGTCGGGGAGGTCCAGCCAGTAGCGTTCGCGCTGGAAGGGGTAGGTGGGCAGCGCGGTCCGGCGCCCGCCGGGGATGACCTCCCGCCAGTCGACCTGGACGCCGTGGATGTGGGCCTGGCCGAGGGCGAGCAGCGCGGTGACGTCCTCCGGACGGTCCTTGCGCAGCAGCGGGGCTGCAGTGTGGCCGGCGGGGACCAGCGCCGAGAGCACCGCGTCGGGGCCGAGTTCCAGAAATGTCGTGACTCCGGCGGCGTCCAGAGTGCCGATGGCATCCGCGAACCTGACGGGCTCCCGCACCTGGCGGACCCAGTAGTCGGGCGTGGTGACATCGCTGACCTGGCCGGTGAGCGTGGAGACCAGCGGGATGCGCGGCTCGTGGAAAGTCACCGACTCCAGCACCCGGCGGTATTCGGCGAGCATCGGCTCCATCCGCGCGGAGTGGAACGCGTGCGAGACCGTCAACCTGCGCGTGCGCCGCCCCTTCTCGGCGAACTCCCTGAGAACGGCGTCGACCGCATCCTCGTCACCGGTGATGACCAGCGACGTCGGCCCGTTGATGGCGGCGATCTCGACCCCGGACGGGATCTCGCCCTCGGTGGCCTCCAGCGCGGCCATCGCCCCACCGGTGGGAAGGGCCTGCATCAACCGGCCACGGGCCTCGACCACCTTGGCCGCGTCCTCCAGCGACCACACCCCGGCCACATGCGCGGCGGCGAGCTCCCCAATCGAGTGCCCCGCCACGTGGTCAGGCCGGACACCCCATGACTCCAGCAGCCTGAACAGCGCCACCTGCAACGCGAACAGCCCCGACTGCGTGAAAAACGTCTGATCCAACCGCCCGTCGGACGCCGCACCACCATCCGGCTCGGCTGCCTGCCCAAGAGAAGGAGCCGCGCGTCCGAAAACCACCTCCCTCACCAGGTCCGACGACGCCGCGTCGAAAGCCTCGGCGAACACCGGGAACCGCTCGTACAGCTCCCGGCCCATCCCCGCCCGCTGGCTCCCCTGGCCGGTGAACAAATACGCCAGCTCGCCACCCGCTACACCCCTGACCACGTGCGGCGAGGGTTCATCGGCCGCCAATGCGAGCAGGCCCGCCTCCGGGTCGCCGACGATCACGGCACGCTCGTCGAGCAGGGCCCGGCCGGTGGCCAGGGAATACCCGATGTCGGAGAGGTCCGCTCTGTCCAGGTATCCGGCGAGCTGCCTCGCTTGAGCTCGGAGGGCGGCCGGGGTGCGAGCCGAAACCACCAACGGCACCGGCGCAACGACGGCATACGGTCCTGTGGCAGGGGCAGCCGGTGACCCCGTGATGGCGGCGGCCGACCGGCCTGTCGCTTCGGAGGCTGAAGGGCCGGTGTCTGTGGAGGTCGCCGACTCGGTAGGCGTGGGGGCTGCTTCGACGATCACGTGGGCGTTGGTGCCGCTGACGCCGAAGGCCGATACTCCCGCTCGCCGGACCTCCGTCTCCGGCCACGGCCTCGTTTCGGTCAGCAGTTCTACCGAGCCCGTGGACCAGTCGACGTAAGGGGATGGTTCGTCCACGTGCAGGGTTTTCGGGAGGACGCCGTGGCGGATCGCTTCGATGACCTTGATGACACCGGCCACGCCCGCGGCCGCCTGGGTGTGGCCGATGTTCGACTTGACCGAGCCGAGCCACAACGGCCGGGAACGGTTCTGGCCGTAGGTGCCGAGCAGGGCGTGGGCCTCGATCGGGTCGCCCAGGGTCGTGCCGGTGCCGTGGGCTTCCAGGAGGTCGACGTCGGCGCCCGACAGACCGGCCGACTCCAGGGCGCTCTCGATGACTGCCCGTTGCGCGGGGCCGTTCGGGGCGGTGAGGCCGTTGGAGGCGCCGTCCTGGTTGACGGCGGTGCCGGTGATCACGGCCAGGACCTCGTGGCCGAGCCTCTGGGCGTCCGAGAGGCGTTCGACCAGGAGGAATCCGGCGCCCTCGGCCCAGCCGGTGCCGTCGGCGCCCCGGGCGAAGGCCTTGACCCGCCCGTCGGGGGCCAGGCCGCGCTGGCGGGAGAACTCGACGAACCCGACCGGTGAGGTCATCACCGTCACGCCGCCCGCCAGGGCCAGGTCCGACTCGCCGGAGCGCAGCGAACGGACCGCCAGGTGCAGCGCCACCAGCGACGACGAGCACGCCGTGTCCACGGTCACCGCCGGGCCCTCGAAGCCGAACGTGTAGGCGACGCGCCCGGACGCCACGCTCATCGCGGTGCCGATGCTCAGGTAACCGTCGACCGCCGCGGGGACACCGGGGAGACGGGCCGCGTAGTCCTGGCCGTTCATGCCGGCGAAGACGCCCGTACGGCTCCCGCGCAGGGTGGTCACGTCGACGCCGGCCCGCTCCAGCGCCTCCCAGGCCGTCTCCAGGAGCAGGCGGTGCTGCGGGTCGGTGGCCAGGGCCTCGCGAGGGGAGATGCCGAAGAACTCGGCGTCGAAACCGGCCACGTCGTCGAGGAAGCCGCCGTGGCGGGTGTAGGTGGTGCCGGGGCGGTCGGGGTCGGGGTCGTACAGGGAACCGAGGTCCCAGCCGCGGTCGGTGGGGAACTCGCCGACGGCGTCGCGCTCGGCGGAGACCAGCTCCCACAGGTCCTCCGGGGAGCTCACACCGCCGGGGAGGCGGCAGGCCATGCCGATCACGGCGATCGGTTCGGTCTGTTCGTCGCGGACCCGCTTGAGCTGCCGCCGGGTCTCGTGCAACTCGGCCGAGACCCGCTTGAGCAGATGCCGGATCTGGTCGTCACTCATGGTCGAGGTGCCTCTCAGGAGATGCCGAGGGTGCGGGTGATGAAGTCGACGAGTTCGTCGTCATCGGCCGATGCGAGGTCGGGGCGGTCGTCCCAGGTGGTGGCCAGGTTCCGGAGCCGCGCTGCGGCGGTCTCCCGGTCGCGGCCGGTGACCTCGGCGGTGGCCAGGACGTGTTCCAGCGCCTCGATGCGCTCGAGCACGGTCGCGATCGTCGGGGCCTTCTCCTCCGGTTTGAGTTCGGCGAGGAGGTAGGCGGCGACCGCGTCGGGGGTCGGGTGGTCGTACACGATCGACGGCGGCAGCGTCAGGCCGGTCGCGGCCGACAGGCGGTTGCGCAGTTCGACCGAGGTCAGCGAGTCGAAGCCCTGGTCGCGGAAGCGCGCCCGGGGGTCGACGTCGTCGGCCGACGGGCGGGCCTGCACGGCGGCGGCCTGGGTGCGGACCAGCCGCAGCAGGGTCTTCGCGTTCACCTCGTCGAGGCCCGCCGAGGGCTCCGCCGCCGGTTCCAGGAACTCGGAGACGAGGGTGCGCGGGCGGTTCTGGAAGAGGGCGCTCCAGTCGACGTCGGCCACGACGACGTTGGTCTCGTTGCGGTCGAGGGCCAGGCCGAGGGCGGTGATGGCGGATTCGGGGGCCATGCCCCGCAGGCCGTACCGGGACAGGGTTTTCGCGGTGGCCGAGTCGACGAGGCCCTTGCCCGACCACCGGCCCCAGGCGACGGCGGTGGCCGGCTTCCCCTCGGCGCGGCGGCGGGCGGCCAGCGCGTCGAGGTAGGCGTTGCCGGGCGCGTAGTTGCCCTGACCGGGCAGCCCGCAGACGCCGGAGACCGACGAGAACAGCACGAAAGCGGTCAGATCGAGGTCCCGGGTGAGGTCGTGCAGGTGCCGGGCGCCGCCCGCCTTCACCCGCAGCACCCGCTCGGCCCGCTCGGGGGTGAGCGTGTCGATCAGCCCGTCGTCGAGGTCGGCGGCGGCGTGGAAGACGGCGGTCAGCGGCCGGTCGGCCGGGATCCCGGCCAGCACCCGTTCGAGCGCGGCCCGGTCACCGACGTCGGCGGCGGCGAAGGTGACCCGTGCGCCGAGCTCGGCCAGCCGGTCGCGCAGGGCGCCCGCGCCCGGGGCGTTCTCTCCCCGCCTGCCCACGAGCAGGAGGTCGCGCACGCCGCGTCCGGCCAGCCAGGCCGCGACGTGCCCGCCGATCGCACCGGTACCACCGGTGACCAGCACGGTTCCTTCCGCGGTCCACGTCTTCCCGGCGGGCGGGGAGGTGCGGACCAGCCGCCGGGCATAGCGCCCCGAGCCCCGCAGGGCGACCTCGGGTTCCCTGCCGCCGAGCACGTCGGCGAGGTCGTCCCAGTGGCCGTCGCCGGGCAGGTCGGCGAGGCCGCCCCACCGTTCCGGCCGCTCGACGGCGGCGATCGCGCCCAGGCCCCACAGCAGCGCCTGCCCCGGATCGGGCGCGAGGTCCCCGGGTCCCGTCGCCACGGCGTTCCTGGTCACCCACCAGACGGGCGCGTCGGGCGCGGCCTGGAGCAGGGCCAGATTCGCCCTGTACGACCAGGGCACGACCTCATCCGACTCCGCGTCCGACCAGGCGAGGAGAGACAGGATCCCGTCGACCGGCCCGGCCTGCGCGAGCTCGGCGGCCAGTTTGTCCCGGTCGTCGGAGAAGACCTCCAGGCGGGTCGCCTGCGCTCCCCTGCTGTTCAGCGCCGCCTCGACGGCGGTGGTCTCGACCCCTTCCGGTACGACCACCAGCCACTTCCCGCTCAGCCGGGTCTGGCCGGGGTCGGGGAGGCGGCGCCAGACGATCTGGTGACGCCAGTCGTCGACCGCTCTGGCCTGGCCAACGGGCTTGGTGGCGTCGAGCCAGTAGCGTTCGCGCTGGAAGGCGTAGGTGGGCAGGTCGGTCTGGCGTGCGCCCGGGATGACTTCCGCCCAGTCGACCTTCTTGCCGTGGATGTGGGCCTGGCCGAGGGCGAGCAGGGTGGTGAGCTCTTCGGGGCGGTCCTTGCGCAACAGCGGGACGGCCTTGTGGTCGGCGGGGACGAGCGCCGAGAGCACCGCGTCGGGGCCGAGTTCCAGAAATGTCGTGACTCCGGCGCCCTCCAGAGTGCCGACGGCGTCGGCGAACCTGACGGGTTCCCGCACCTGACGGACCCAGTAGTCGGGTGTGCCGACATCGGTGATCCGGCCGGTCAGCGTGGAGACCAGCGGGATGCGCTGCTCGTGGAAGGTGACCGATTCGAGGACCTGCCGGTATTCGGCCAGCATCGGCTCCATCCGGGCGGAGTGGAACGCGTGGCTGACGGTGAGCCGGCGCGTGCGACGCCCTCGGGCGGAGAACTCTTCGACGACGGCGCCGACCGCCTCCTCTTCGCCGGTGACCACGATCGACGAGGGGCCGTTGATCGCAGCGATCTCGACGGTGCCGGGGATCTCGTCCTCGGTGCCCTCGATCGCGGCCATCGCGCCACCGGCGGGCAGCGCCTGCATCAACCGCCCACGCGCTTCGACCACCTTGAACGCGTCTTCCAGCGACCAGACCCCGGCCACATGCGCTGCGGCCAACTCCCCGATCGAATGCCCGGCCACGTAGTCGGGCCGCACACCCCACGACTCCAGCAACCGGAACAACGCCACCTGCAACGCGAACAACCCCGACTGCGTGAAAAACGTCTGATCCAGCCGCCCATCCGGCTCGGCGACTTGCCCGCGAGAAGCAGCGGCTCCGCCGGACGTGGCCTCGCCCTGGGGCTCGGCCGCTTGCCGGTGTGATGCACCAGATGACGTCTCCTCTTCGTGATGCGCATCGCGGGCGCTGGTCCGGCCGAACACCACCTCCTTCACCGGGCCGGAGATCGCCGCGTCGAAGGCTCGTGCGAACACCGGGAAGCGCTCGTACAGCTCCCGGCCCATGCCCGCTCGCTGGCTGCCCTGGCCGGTGAAGAGGTAGGCCAG
Organism: Herbidospora sp. RD11066; assembly: GCF_054661255.1. Lineage (NCBI taxonomy): Bacteria > Bacillati > Actinomycetota > Actinomycetes > Streptosporangiales > Streptosporangiaceae > Herbidospora > Herbidospora sp. RD11066. Next base: position 376,376 of record NZ_BAAGDO010000004.1, on the reverse strand, counting down.
ACCTCGGCCCGCCCGGCCGGTCACGACCCACGGTGACGATTCACCGGCGGCCAGCGCGCGCAGGCCCGCTTCGACGTCGCCCACCACCACGGCCCGCTCGTCGAGCAAGGCCCGGGTGGTGGCCAGCGAGTACGCCACATCGGCCTCGGGCAACCTCGTGCCCCGGACTTCGGCAGAAGTCACACCTCGGACAGCCGCACCTACATGGCCGCCACCGGCAGCGGGAGCCGCGCCGATTCCGTCGGCCGCATCGAGCCAACTCGCCAGCTTGGCGGCCTGGCCGCGTAGGCCTGCCGCGTTACGGGCCGAAAGCACCCATGGCGCCGGGCCGGAAACGGGCGTTCTCTCTTCGGCCTCTTCTTCGGGGACCTGTTCGACGATGGCGTGGGCGTTGGTGCCGCTGACGCCGAAGGCCGAGACCGCGCCTCGGCGGACCTCGTTGTCCGGCCACGGGCGGGGCTCAGTCAGGAGTTCCACGGAGCCAGACGACCAGTCGACGTAGGACGACGGTTCGTCCACGTGCAGGGTCTTGGGGAGGATGCCTCGGCGGATCGACTCGACGACCTTGATCACGCCGAGGACGCCGGCGGCGGCCTGGGAGTGGCCCATGTTCGACTTCAGCGAGCCGAGGAAAAGCGGGTGGCCCGAGAGGCGGTGCTGGCCGTAAGTAGCCAGGAGGGCGTGGGCCTCGACGGGGTCGCCCAAGGTGGTGCCGGTGCCGTGGGCCTCCATCAGGCCGATGTCGTGGGGCTTCAGGCCCGCCGATTCGAGGGCGCGGCGGATGACGCGCTGCTGGGAGGTGCCGTTGGGGGCGGTGAGCTGGCTGCTGCGGCCGTCCTGGTTGACGGCGGTGCCGCGCAGCAGGGCCAGCACGCGGTGGCCGTGGCGGCGGGCGTCCGAGAGGCGTTCCAGGGCGATGAGGCCGGCGCCCTCGGCCCACGCGGTGCCGTCGGCGGCTCCGGCGAAGGCCTTGATCCGGCCGTCGGGGGCGAGGCCGCGCTGGCGGGCGAACTCGATGAACATGCCGGGGGCGGCCAGCACGGTGGCGCCGCCCGCCAGGGCCAGGGAGCACTCGCCCAGGCGCAGCGACTGGACCGCCAGGTGCAGGGCGACCAGCGACGACGAGCAGGCCGTGTCCACGGTCACCGCCGGGCCTTCGAAGCCGAAGGTGTACGCGATCCGGCCCGACGCCACGCTCGTGGTGGTGCCGGTCAGGACGTAACCGTCGGTGTCGCGGTCGGGGCGGTGGTGGAGGCTGGGGCCGTACTCCTGGGAGATGACCCCGGCGAAGACGCCGACGTCGGAGCCGCGCAGGGTGCCGGGGTCGATGCGGGCGTCTTCAAGAGCTTCCCAGGCGGTCTCCAGCAGGATGCGCTGCTGCGGGTCGGCCGCCAGTGCCTCGCGCGGGGAGACGCCGAAGAACTCCGCGTCGAAGTCGGCGGCGTCGTACAGGAAACCGCCCTCACGGACGTAGGTGGTGCCGCTGGTGGCGGGGTCGGGGTCGTACAGGCCGTCGAGATCCCAGCCCCGGTCGGCGGGGAACGGGCCGATGACGTCGCGCCCTTCGGCGACCAGGTCCCACAGCCCGGACGGTGAGTCGACCCCGCCGGGGAGGCGGCAGGCCATGCCGACGATCGCGATCGGCTCGCGGGCGGCCGACTCGACCTCCTCCAGCCGTTGCCGGGTCTGCCTGAGCTGGTGGGTCACCCGGGTCAGGTAGGTACGCAGCTTCTCTTCGTCTGCCATGGACTGAGTGCCCTTCACGAAAGACGCAGTTCGTTGTCGATGAGCTCGAAGAGCTCGTCGTTGGTGGCGCTGTCGAGGTCGAAGTCGAGGTCGTCCTCGGGTTCCGGGGCCGGTTGCGTCGGGAACAGGCGTTCCCGCAGGTAGGCGGCCACGGCCACCGGCGTGGGATGGTCGAAGACGAGCGTCGAGGGCAGCCGCAGGCCGGTGATCCGGTCGAGCCGGTTGCGCAGCTCGACGCTGCTGAGCGAGTCGAACTCGCCGTCGAGGAACCCGCGGTCGGGCGGCACCGCCTCCACGTCGGCATGCCCGAGCACGGCGGCCCCGGTCCTCCTGACGAGATCGAGCAGGTCGCCGAGGTCCTCGGCCTGGCGTTGCGGCACGCCGCCGTCCGACGCCCAGCGCGCGATCATGGCCGCCGACGGCCACTCCGAACCGGGCCGCACCGACACGGCCGGTTCGAGGGTGCCCGTCGCGTGCCTGGTCCAGGGGCCGGTTCCGGCCGGGCGGGCGTGCAGGCCGATCGGCCGCCGGCCGTCGCCGTCGGCGGTTCCCACCAGGATCTGGACGTCGACCGCCTCGGCCGCGGCGAAGGGTCTGGCCACGGTCAGTTCCGCCAGCCGCAGACCACCCGTCTCCCGGGCGGCGCGGGCGGCCAGGTCGGCGAACACGCTGTGGTCGATCGTGTGGTCGAGCAGCCAAGGGTGGGCGTCGGCGGAGAGTGAGCCGGTCAGGACGGTGCCCGAACCGTCGGCCAGTTCCACGGCCGGGCTCAGCAGCGCGTTCACGGCCCGGCTCGCGGCGGTCACCCAGAAGCGGCGGCGCTGGAACGGGTAGGTCGGCAGGTCGGCACGGCCCGCTTTCACCACGTCGGGGCGCCAGTCGACCGGCACTCCGGTGGTGTGGAGGGTGGCGAGCGCGGCGCGGAAGGCGTCCGGTTCCGGGCGGTCCTTCCTGGCGGCGGCGACCGCGCCCTCCTGCACGAGTGCGGCCAGGGCTCCGCCGGGGCCGATCTCCACGAAGTCGGTCACGCCGAGATCCCGGAGGGTGGTGACGCCGTCGTGGAAGCGGACCGCGCGGCGGATGTGGTCGGCCCAGTAGCCGGGGTCGGTGAGCTGCTCGGTGGTGGCCAGGCGGCCGGTGACGTTGGAGATCACGGGGAGGCGGGGCGGGTGGTAGGAGACTCCGGCGGCGATCTCACGGAATTCGTCCAGGACCGCGTCCATGTGAGGTGAGTGGAAGGCGTGGCTGACCTTGAGTTCTTTGGCCTGGTGCCACTGGGCGACGAGTTCCGCGACGGCGTCCCGGTCGCCCGAGACGACCAGCGAGTCGGGGCCGTTGATCGCGGCGATGTCGACCCGGTCGCCGAGGAGCCCGGCCAGGTCGGCCAGGTCGGCCTCGGTGCCGCGCAGCGCCGCCATCGCGCCCTGTTCCGTGACCGACTGCATCAGGCGTCCCCTTGCGGTGACCAGGGCGGCGGCGTCGGGGAGGGAGAGGACTCCGGCGAGGTGGGCGGCGGTGAGTTCGCCGATCGAGTGGCCGATGAGGTGGGTGGGGTGCAGGCCGAACTCCCCGGCCAGGCGGTGGAGGGCGACCTCGAAGGCGAACAGGGCGGGCTGGGTGTAGGCGGTGGTGTCGAGCAGGCCGTCGGCGCCGGTGAACATGACCTCGCGGATGGGGTGGGCGAGGTGCGCGTCGAGGTGGGCGGCGACCTCGTCCAGCGCGTCGGCGAAGACGGGGAACGCCTCGGCCAGCTCCCGGCCCATCCCGGGACGCTGACTACCCTGACCGGTCAGCAGGAACGCCAGCCCACCCCGCCGGGTGGCGACGCCACTGACCACGGCGGGATGGTCGGAACCTGCGCTCAGGGCGTCGAGCCCGGTCAGATGATCGCCGAGAACGATCGCCCGGTGCGGGAAGAGGGCACGCCCGGTGACCAGGGTCCGGGCAGCGTCCGCAAGCGTGATGTCGGGCCGGTCTACCAGCCGCTTCCGCAGGAAGAACGCCTGCTCCCGCAGCGCGGCCTCCGACTTGGCCGAAAGCACCAGCGCGCCGGCCGGGTGAGCAGGAGGCGCATCGGACCCCGGAACCCGGCCGAAGGCCAGGTCCGCAGTCGGCCCGGCCTCGCCGACCGGTTCCGCGACGTCGTCAGGGGCCTGTTCGACGATCAGGTGGGCGTTGGTGCCGCTGATGCCGAACGACGAGACCGCCGCGCGCCGGGGCCGGCCGGTTGACGGCCAGGCGGTGGGTTCGGTGAGGAGGCCGACCGAGCCTGAGGTCCAGTCGACATGGGGCGATGGCGCGTCGATGTGGAGGGTCGCCGGGAGGGTGCCGTACCGGATGGCCTGGACCATCGCGACCAGCCCCGTCACCCCTGCGGCGGCCTGCGTGTGGCCGAGATGGGACTTCGTCGAACCCAGCAGGACGGGCCGCTCCCGATCCCGGCCATACGTCGCCAGTACCGCCCCCGCCTCGATCGGGTCACCCAGGGTCGTGCCGGTGCCGTGGGCCTCGACGGCGTCGATCTCGCCGGGGGTCAGCCCCGCCACGGACAGGGCGGCGCGGATCACCCGCCGCTGCGCGGGGCCACTCGGGGCGGTGAAACCGTTGGAGGCGCCGTCCTGGTTGACCGCGCTGCCGCGCACCACGGCCAGCACCGGATGCCGGTTGCGCCGTGCCGCCGACAGCGGTTCCAGCAGGACGAGCCCAGCTCCCTCGGCCCACGCGGTGCCGTCGGCGGCGGCCGCGAACGGCTTGCAGCGGCCGTCGGCGGCGAGCCCGCCCTGGCGGCTGAACTCGGTGAACATGCCCGGCGACGACATGACGGCCGCCCCGCCCGCCACCGCCAGGTCGCACTCGCCGCGCCGCAGCGCCTCGACCGCCAGGTGGATGGCCACCAGCGACGACGAACAGGCCGTGTCGACCGTGATGGCGGGCCCTTCGAGCCCGAGGGTGTACGCGATGCGTCCCGACGCCGCGCTGGTCAGGGTGCCCGTGAGGGCGTGGCCCTGGTGGTCGTCGGGGATCTCGTGCAGGCGGGGGCCGTATTCGTGCGGGGTGACGCCGACGAACACCCCGGTCCGGCTGCCGCGCTGCGCCGAAGGGTCGAGCCCGGCCCGTTCGTACAGTTCCCAGGCCGACTCCAGCAGCACCCGCTGCTGCGGGTCCATGACGGTCGCCTCACGCGGGCTGAGCCCGAAGAACGCGGCGTCGAACTCGTCGGCGTCGTGCAGGAACCCGCCCGAACCGGTGGACGACCCACGTCGCAGCCCGGCCAGATCCCATCCCCGGTTGGCGGGGAAGTCGCTGATCACGTCGGTTCCGGAACCGAGGACCTCCCACAGCTCCTCGGGCGAGTGGGCCCCACCGGGCCACCGCCCGCTCATCGCGACGATCGCGACCGGCTCCCCCACTTGGGCGGCCACGACCGTCTCGACCTGCTCCCCGGAGAGGTGGGCGTTGACCGCGTTGAGGGTCGGGTGGTCGTACACCAGCGAGGCGGGCAGCGTGAGCCCGGTCGCAGCGGCGAGCCTGGCCTGGAACTCGACCGCCGCCGCCGAGTCGAACCCGAGGTCGGTGAAGGTGACGTCCGGATCGACCTGGTCACCCGAGGCGTACCCCAGGACGATCGCCGCGCTGTCCGCCACCGCCGCGCGGAAATCCCGCGGCTCCGGCGCGAGGCCGAGCGCCGAGCGGAAGTCCCCCGCCTCCGGCACCCGGCCGAGGGCCTTGGTCGCCGCCTCGCGCAGATCCCGTAGTTCCCGCGAAGGCCCCGGCACTTCGCTGGACCCGAGCCAGAGCCGCCGTCGCTGGAACGCATAGGTCGGCAGGTCGACCACCCGGGCCGGGCCGATCACCTGCGGCCAGTCGACGAGACCTCCTCCGGCGTGCACCCGGCCGAGCGCCAGCAGGAAGTTCCGCAGCCCGCCGTGCTCCCGCCGCAGCGTCCCGGAGACCAGGGCATCGGCGTCGACCAGCCGGACCCCTTCGGTGAGCAGCGGATGCGGACTCGCCTCCACCACGACGTCGTGCCCGTCGGCTACGGCGGCCCGGATCGCCCGGTCGAACTCGACCGGTTGGCGCAGATTCCGATACCAGTAGTCGGCGCTCAGCCCGGCCGTGTCGAAGAGCCCCCCGGTCACCGTGGAGTAGAACGCCACCCGCGCGGTCGTGGGCGTGACCTGGGCCAACTCGTCGAGCAGCTGTTCTTGCAGGGGTTCGACATGAGCCGAGTGGGAGGCGTAGTCCACCGGCACCACCCGGGCCCTGATGCCTTCATTCCTGTACGACTCCAGCAACTCCCCCACCGCCGACGCGTCCCCCGAGACGACGGTGGAGGCGGGCCCGTTGACCGCCGCGACCGACAGCCGGTCGCCCCACCGGGCGATCCGCTCCGCGACGCGATCGGCGGGCAGCAGTACCGACGCCATCCCGCCGTGCCCCGCGATCCCGGCGATGGCTTTGGCCCGAAGCGCCGACACGCGGGCGGCGTCCGCCAGCGACAGCGCGCCCGCGATGTGCGCGGCGGCGATCTCGCCCTGCGAATGCCCGACCACGGCATCCGGACGCACCCCCGCCGCCTCCCACAGCCGGGCCAGCGACACCATCACGGCGAACAGCGCCGGCTGGACGACGTCGACCCGCTCCAGCGCGCCCGTCCCCGTCAGAAGATCGACCAGCGACCACCCGGTGTACGGGTCGAGCGCCTCCGCGCACTCCTCGATCGACCGCGCGAACACGGGCGACTCCCGCAGCAGCCCCGCGGCCATCCCGACCCACTGCGACCCCTGCCCCGGGAACACGAACACGGTCTTCCGCCGCGCTCCCGCCACGCCCTGCACGAGCGAGGCCGCCTGCCCTCCCAACGCGAGAGCCCGCAACCCGGCCTCGACCTCACCGGCGTCCCCCGCCAGCACGGCCCGATGCCGGAACGCCTTCCGCGTCACCGCCAGCGAGTGCGCCACATCCTCGAAAGCCCACGAATCGGATGGCCGAGCTCCCGATGGCCGGTGCAGGTGGTCGAGCAGCCGGGACGCCTGCTCGCGCAGCGCCTGTTCACTCGCTCCCGACAGCACCCAGGGCAGCACCTCCGGCGCCTTCCCCCAGACCTCGGGCAGCGGGGACTCCGGCGCTTCGGTGACGACGAGATGGCAGTTGGTCCCGCCCATCCCGAACGAACTCACCCCCGCCACCAGCGGACACTCCGGCCGTGGCCAGGCTCCGGAGGTGGTGTGCACCTGGAGGCCCAGTTCGTCGAGAGAGATGTCGGGGTTGGGGGTCTCGTAGTTGAGGCTGGCCGGGAGTTCGCGGTGGGCCACGCTGAGGATCGTCTTGAGCAGCCCCGTGATGCCGGCGGCGCCTTCGAGGTGGCCGACGTTGGTCTTGACCGAACCGACGCGCAGCACCCGGCCGGGGGACCCGAGGGAGGCGCCCAGCGCGGCGGCCTCGATGGGGTCGCCGACCTTGGTGCCGGTGCCGTGGAGTTCGACGTACTGGACCTCTTCGGGGCCGATCCCCGCGCGGTCGAGAGCGAGCCCGATCACCTCGGCCTGCGCGGCCGGGTCGGGGACGGTCAGCCCGGCGGTGTGGCCGTCGTTGTTGACCGCGCCACCGCTGATCAGGGCGTAGATCCGGTCGCCGTCGGCGCGGGCCCGGCTGAGCGTCTTCAGGACCAGCGCCACCCCGCCCTCGCCGCGAACGTAGCCGTTGGCGCGCGCGTCGAACGTGTAGCACCGCCCGTCGGGCGACAACGCCCCGAACCGACCGGCGGCCACCGCGCCGTCGGTGGCGAGGTTCAGATGCACCCCGGCCGCGATGGCCAGCGCCGACTCCCCGGACCGCAGACTCTCGGCCGCCAGATGAACCGCCACCAGAGACGACGACTGCGCCGAGTCGACCGTGAGACTCGGTCCGCGCAGCCCGAGCGCGTGGGAGATCCGGTTCGCGATCAGCCCCCGGTTGAGCCCCGTGAGCGTGTGCCGCGTGACGGCGGCGGGCCCACCCCGAGCGACCAGAGTCGCGTAGTCGGAAGCGATCGCCCCGACGAAGACCCCGGTGGGACCATCGGTGGAGATTCTTCCGGCGGCCCCGCTGACAACCTCAGCGGAACCCTGTCCGACGGCCTCGATCGCGGACTCGCTGGAACCCCGGCCGTCGGCCCCGTTCGTGTCACCGGTTGCGGACCCGCTAGAAACCGGACTGTCGTGCCCGCTCGTGGTCCTGGTCGTCGCGCCCGGTACCACGCGGGCGTCCTCCAACGCTTCCCAGGCGAGTTCGAGGGCGAGGCGTTGCTGGGGATCCATCTCCGCCGCCTCGCGCGGGGAGATGCCGAAGAACTCCGGGTCGAACCCGTCGACGTCGTCGAGGAAGCCGCCGTAGAGCGGGGCGTCGGGGGCTTCGTCCCAGCGGCCGGGAGGCGGGGCGGTGATGGCGGAGCGTTGTGACCGGAGCAGGTCCCAGAAGGCGGCGGGGCCGGGGGCCTGCGGCAGCCGGCAGGCGATCCCGACGACCGCGACTCGTTCCTGCGACGGGGAATCGCCGAGACTCATTTTATCTCCATAATGCGAACCTGCTCGGAAAGCTGTTTCCAGCCTCGCGAACCGGCCCCCTATGGAGTACCCCTAGCGACCCCTAAGCGGATCAGTCGAGAAATATCGGGAGATCGGCGCGACGGGTCACGCCGAGTTTCCGATAAATGCGGGTGAGATGTTGTTCGACGGTGCTCACCGTAACGAAGAGATTTCCCGAGATCTGCCGATTGGTCTGCCCCTGGGCCGCCAGGGTGGCGACCCGCCGTTCGGCCTCACTCAGATCGCCCCGACTCGCCACAGGCTCGGGAACGCCGGATCCGAGGACCTCCGAACCGGGCCCGACGACGGATGCGGCGGCCTCGCGGGCGACCGGATGCGGCACCTGCTCGTCGCCGGGCCGAGCGGCGGCGCGGGGCCGGGCGCCGCAGGAGCGGGCCAGTGACCGCGCCCGGCGCCCCGCAGACCGCGCCTTGGGGCCGTCGCCGAGTTCGGCGTAGGCGGCCCCGGCGTCGGCCAGGGCATGGGCCAGTTCGTAGGGATCCTGGGCGATCTGGAGGATCTCCACGGCCTGTTCGAGCTCCTCCGGCCGCCGCCCGAGAGGCAGCGCGGCGGCGCGCAGGCGCAGGGCCGATCCCCGGGTCCGGGTGGGTTCGGGGCCGAGCAGGTCCAGCTGTTCCTCGGCGAACCGGCGGGCCTCGGACGTACGACCCAGACGCAGGCAGGCGCGGGCGGCGCCGAGGCGCCAGGCGGCGATGCCGGGCAGGTCGATCCCCCAGCCTCGCAGCAGATCGCCGCAGGCCAGGAAGTCGGCGAGCGCCTCCTCGGCCGCTCCGAGAGACAGCAGGTGGTCGCCCCGCGCGGTCAGGTAGTGCGGCGCGACCGGGGTCTGGAACATCGCCTCCGGCACCGGGACGGCCAGGTAACGCGCGGCGTCCTCGGGCTTGCCCAGCCCGGTCTTGGCGGCCGTCATGGCGGCCAGCGGCAGGCCGAGCGCGACCCCCCACGAGGCGGCGGGCGCGTGGGTGAGGGCGTCTTTGGCGCAGCGTTCGGCGTCGGCGAAGCGGCCCTGCCTGATGGCGACCTCGGCCCTGATCGCGGCGAAGACGGCCAGCCACGCCGGGTCGCAGCGGGTGGTGGTCTGTTCGAGCAGGGGGTCGCACCACCGGGCGGCCAGGTCGGCGCGGTCGGCGTGGACGAGCGTGGTGAGCGCCGCCACGAGGGAGGGCAGGGCGGCCTCGCCCATCGGGCACAGCCGCAGCACCCGCTCCGCGCGGGCCACCGCGGTCGCGGCGTCGTGGCCGGCGTAGAGGGCGGCGAGGACCTGGGTGCCCTCCAGCCCGGTGGTCACCTCGACCCCGGCCGGAGAAGGAGCGGGAACGAGCCCCGGATAAAGGCAGGCGACCCGGTCGGCGAACTCCGGATTTTCCCGGAGCGCCTCGTGCGGACGTCCACGCAGGAAATGTGTCCACGGCGTTTCCGACGATAATCGGTCGCGCCCGAGCCATTCGTCGACGAGGGCCGATACTTTCGCCCTCATCTGTTCGTCTCCCGATGCGTCCGCGAATACCTGGCGAATCAAATCGAGCGGCCGATCCATTAATTCCATAACGACGCTCCGCCGGAAGAGTGATCAGTGCCCGGCCGCAGGACCTTCGTCGGCACGGACGTCCCCACGGAGACCCGGTTCAATTACCTATATTTCCTACTAAGTAACCATGTAATTGGCCGCACGTCAAGGCCATACCCGGTTGTTCCGGTAGGAATAGTGTAGATATGCTCTCGGTGCACCATCTCCGCAGCTCGGAACCGGGAAACCATGAGACACGCCCCCACGATCGCCGCCGCAACCCTCCTCCTCTTCGGCCTCGCCGCCTGTGGCGGGAACGAGCCCGAGACCGAGGCCGGGGCCCCTCCGGCCAAGTCGATCATCCTGATCACCCCCAACCCGGTCGGCACCAACAGCTTCCTGCAGCTCGGCGTCAAGGGCGCCGAGGCCGCCGCCAAGGAGCTCGGCGCCTCCTTCAAGCTGTACGAGAGCAAGGACCCCACCTCGATCGCGCAGAACGTCGACGCGGCCGTCCGGGCCAAGCCGACCGTGATCGTCGGCATCAGCTTCTCGTTCGACGACGTGTTCACCACCGTCCCGAAGGCCAACCCGGGCCAGCAGTTCCTCCAGGTCGACTCGTGCGCCAAGGACCAGGCGCCGAACCTGTCGTGCGTCTCCTTCAAGGAGCACGAGGCCGCCTACCTGGCCGGCGTCGAGGCGGGCCTGCTCTCCACCTCAGGTCAGATCGGCGTGGTCGCCGCGCTCGACACCCCGTTCATCCACCGCTGGATCGAGCCGTTCTTCGAAGGCGCCAAGTCGGTCAAGCCGGAGAGCACGGGCACCCCGCTCTACGTCGGCGGCAGCAACCCGTTCAGCGACCCGGCCCGCGCCAAGTCGCAGGCCCAGACCCTCACCGGACGCGGCGTCGACGTCATCGCGGCGGCGGCCTCCGGCGGCAACCCGGGCGTGTTCGAGGCGGTCGCGGCCTCGGGCGGCAAGGCGTTCGGCGTGGACGTCAACCAGTGCGCGCTGAGCCCAGGCAACGTGATCGACAACGTCCTCAAGCACGTGGACGTCGCCGAGAGCGCCGCCATCAAGGAGATCTTCGGCGGTAAGACCGGCGGTGTGAAGGTCTACGGCCTGGCCGAGGGCGGCGTCGGCGTCAACGCCCTCGCCGACGACCTGGCCTCCTCCGGCTGCACGGTCTCCGCCAGCCCCGACGTGGTCGCCAAGGTCAAGCAGACCCGCGACGACATCGTCGCCGGAAAGATCACCGTCGCGGACCCGCTCCAAAGCTGATGTACGCCGCCGAGCTCGTCGGAGTGACGAAGCGGTTCGGCCCCGTGACCGCCAACGACGGCATCGACCTGGCAGTGGCCAGGGGCGAGGTGCACGCCGTCGTCGGCGAGAACGGCGCCGGCAAGTCCACGCTGATGTCGATCCTGTACGGCCTGCACCGCCCCGACGCCGGAGAGATCCGCCGCGACGGGGTCACGATCAGCCCGCGCTCCCCCGCCGACGCCATCCGCCACGGCCTCGGCATGGTCCACCAGCGCTTCCGCCTCTTCCCCGACCTGACCGTGGCCGAGAACATCGTCATCGGCGCCGAACCCGTGCGCGGAGGCCGCCTCGACCGCGCCGCCGCGCACGATGCGGTGGCCGCCCTCTCGGAGAAGTACGGCCTGCGCGCCGACCCGTCGGCCCTGGTCGGCGGCCTGCCGGTCGGGGTGCGTCAGCGGGTGGAGATCCTGCGCGCCCTCTACCGCGACGCCGAGGTCCTCATCCTCGACGAACCGACGGCCGTCCTGACCCCGGGTGAGACCGACCGCCTCTTCGAGGTCCTCAGAACGGTCGCCGCGACGGGCGTCTCCATCCTCCTGGTCACCCACAAACTCACCGAGGTCATGGCCGTGGGCGACCGGGTTACGGTCCTGCGCCACGGCCGCGTGACCGGCCGCTTCACCACCCGCGAGACGAACGCGAACGAACTGGTCAACGCCATGATCGGCCGCTCCCTGACCCCACCCGCCCCCAAGCGCCCCCTGCCTCCGCAGGAGAACCCGGTCCTGGAGGTCCGCGACCTGACGATCCACGACGCCGACGGCGTCGCCCGGCTGTCGGAGGTCTCGCTGAAGGTCCACCCCGGCGAGATCGTCGGCGTCGCGGGCGTGGCGGGCAGCGGCCAGCGGGAACTCATCGACTCGGTGACCGGCCTGCGCGGCGCGGTCCCCGGAGTCTTCCTGGCGGGCACCCCCGTCCTGGCCGGCCGCGACCCGAGGGTCGCCTACGTGCCGGAAGACCGCCACGGCCGGGCCACCGCGCCCGGCATGTCGGTGGCCGAGAACATCCTGATGGGCGCCCAGCACACGGTGTCCACCCGGTGGGGCCTGCCGAGAAAGGCCGTCAGGGCGCGCGCCCGCGACCTGGTCGAGCGGTTCTCCATCAGCGCCGCCTCGGTCGACGTCCCGATCGGCGCCCTGTCCGGCGGCAACGCCCAGAAGGCGGTCCTCGCCCGCGAACTCACCCGCCCGTCGAAGGTGGTCGTGGCCGAGGAACCCACCCAGGGCGTGGACGTGGGCGTGCGGGAACGCGTCCACGCCCTGCTCCTGACCGCCCGAGACGAGGGCGCCGCCATCCTCCTCCAGTCGAGCGAACTCTCCGAGCTACGCGAACTCGCCGACCGCATCCTGGTCCTGTACGAGGGCCGCATCGTCGCCGAGTTCCCAGGCGACGCCACGGAGACAGAACTCGGCCGCGCCATGACGGGAGCAGCCGAATGAGCATCTCGGCGAAACCGCAGAGACCGACCGGGACAGGCAACCACGTAAGCAGGGCATCCACATGACCGCGACCGCTCTCGCCCGTCGGGTGGTCGTTTCCGCGCCCGTCGTGGCCGTGGTCGGGGCGCTTGTGCTGACCACGCTCGTGATGCTCGTCGTGGGCGTCGATCCCACGCTGGCCTACCCCGCGCTCGTTCGGGGCGCCGTCGCCGATGGCAACCTCGAATACACGATCGCGGCGTTCGTGCCCACGCTCGGTATGGCGCTGGCCTTCGCCCTCCCGCTGCGCGCCGGCGAGTTCAACCTCGGTGGCGACGGGCAGCTCGCCATCGGTGGGGTGACCGCCGCTGCGCTGGCGCTCCTGGTGCCGTTGCCGCCCGTCGTCGCCATCGTGCTGCCGCTCGTGGCGGGGGCGCTCGCGGGTGGGCTGGTGGCGGCGATCGCCGCGCCGTTCAGCACACGGCTCAGGATCCCCGCCATCGTCAGCACGCTGCTGATCAGCGCTCCAGCCGTCTCGCTGGCCTCCTATCTCGTCAGGTTCCCGCTGGCCGAGCCCAACACCGGCATCGCGCAGACGCCGATCCTGCCGGACGCCGCGCACCTCCCCTTCCTGGGCGGCAGCGGCTACGTCACGATCGGGCTGCCGCTGATCGTGGTGCTCACCGGCCTCTGGCTCTACGCCGACGGCGGGACCAGGAGCGGCTACGAGATCCGCGCCACCGGGCAGAACCGCGAGTTCGCCCGCTACGGCGGCGTCAAGGTCGACCGCGTCGCCGCGCTCGCGCTGGCCGGAGGCGGAGCGTTCGCGGGGCTCGCGGGCGCGCTGATCGTGCTCGGACCGCCCTACCGGTTCGTCGACGGCGCGCTGACCGCGCCCGGTTACACCTTCACCGCCGTCGCGGCGGTGCTGCTGGCCTCCGCGCGGCCCGTCGCGATCCCGGTCGCGGTGGCGCTGCTGACCTTGCTCCAGGTCGGCGGACAGGGCATGGAACGGGAGGCCGGAGTGCCGAGCCAGCTCACCCAGATCGTCCAAGGGCTGATCATCGTCATCGTCGCGGTGCTGGCGACGGTCCGGTCGAGGAGGCGGCGGTGAACGTCTTCGAGTGGTCGTTCCTGGCCGGGGTGCTCACCGCCACCGCGCCGGTGCTGCTGGCCGCGCTCGGCGGGCTGCTCTGCCAGGTCGCGGGCGTGTTCAACATCGCGCTGGAGGGCCAGCTGCTCTGGGGCGCGTTCGTGGCGGTCGTGGTCAGCGATCTGACCGGCAGCGCGTGGGCGGGGGTGGTCGGCGCGGTCGCCGCGACGGTGCTGTTCTCGGCGCTGCTGTCGGTGCCGTCGGTGGGGCTGAAGGCCGATCCGATCGTGGTCGCGGTCGGGCTCAACCTGCTCGCGCTCGGGCTGACCGCGTTCCTGATGCGGCAGATCTTCGGCAGCGGCGGCACCTACAGCTCCCCCGACCTGGCCGGACTCCCCACTCTGGGCGAGCTGGGTCTGGACGTACCGGTCATCAGAGAGCAGTCGCCGCTCGTGCCGGTCGCGCTGCTGCTGGTCGTCGTGATGGCGACCTGGCTGACCCGCACCCGGTCGGGGCTGCGGCTGCGCGCGGCGGGCCAGCATCTGGAGGCCGCCGAGGCGGTCGGGCTGCCGGTCGCCGCCTACCGCCACGGCGTGACGCTGGTCGCGGGCGGGCTGTGCGGGCTGGCGGGGGCGCAGCTCTCGCTCGGCAACGTGACGCTGTTCAGCGAGGGCATGAGCGCCGGACGCGGCTGGATCGCCGTGGTCGCGGTGATGCTCAGCGGGGTGCTGCCCTACCGGTTGCTGCTGGCCTGCCTGCTGTTCGGCGTCGCCGAGGCGTTCGGCTTCCGGCTCCAGGGCGCGGGCCTGCCGCAGCAGGCGGCCGACGCGGCGCCCTACGTGATCACCCTGGTGGCGCTGGTCGTCGCCGCGTTCTTGCGGAGGAGATCCCATGCACACGCCTGAGCTGGCGAACTCGGTCAGGCTGGTCGGCGACGTCGTGGAGATCCTCGACCGCCGCGTCTACCCGTTCGAGAAGACCTGGGTCCGCTGCACCACCAGCGACGAGGTCGCCCAGGCCATCAAGGACATGGTCACACAGAGCTCGGGCCCGCTGTTCGCGACCACGGCCGCGATGGTGCTGGCGGCTCGCTCTGTACGCCATCAGCCTCGCCACCAGGCCATCGAGGAACTGCGCAGAGCCGGTGACAGGCTCATCGCGACCCGGCCAACGAACAACCACATCCGCGACGCCGTCCACGCCATCCTCGCCGACCTGAACGGTGGAGACCTGGCCGAAGAAGTGGAACAGGCGGCCACCGCCCACGACACCGCCTACCGGGACAGATCAGCCGCCCTCGGCAGGCACGCCGCCGACCTGCTGCCCGACGGCTCGACCGTGCTCACGCACTGCTGGGCCGACTACTACCTGATCGCGACCGTCCAGGCCGCTCAGGAGCAGGGCAAATACCTCGAATTCGTCTGTACGGAGACCCGCCCCTACCTCCAGGGCGCCCGCCTCACCGCCGCGACCCTGGTCGAGATGGGCTACCAGCCGACCCTGATCACCGACGGCATGGCCGCGGCCGCTCTCGCGAACGGCGTCGCCGACGTGGCGCTGGTCGCCGCCGACCGGGTCACCCTCGACGGCCACGTGATCAACAAGGTCGGCACCCTGGGCGTCGCCCTGGCGGCGGCGAGGTTCGGCCGCCCGTTTCACGCCCTCGTCCAGCGCCCCGACCCGCAGGCCCCCACCCCGGCGGACGTGGTCATCGAGTACCGCGACCCCGACGAGGTGCTGCACGTCCTCGGCGCCCGCACCGCCGCCGAAGGCGTCGTCGGCCACTACCCCGCCTTCGACACCACACCACCTGACCTGGTCACCCGCATCGTCACCGAGAAGGGCGCCTTCCGCCCGGAGAACGTTAAGGAAGCACTATGACCAGGCGCATCGTCGTCGACACCGACACGGGGATCGACGACGCCCACACCCTGCTCTACCTGGCGGGCCGCCCCGACGCCGAGATCGTCGCGATCACCTCGGTGTACGGCAACTGCGTCGAGCCCGACTCGGCCCGCAACATCGCCTATGTGAACCGGCTGCTCGGCCTGGAGGTCCCGATCGCCCGGGGCGCCACCGCGCCGCTCACCGGAGACGCCCGCATCGCGAGCGCCGTCCACGGCAAGGACGGCCTCGGCGACGTCGGCTACGACCGTCCCCTGCCCGAGACCGGCGCGGAGACTGCGGCCGAACTCCTGGTCCGCCTCGGCCGGGAGCAGCCGGGTGAGCTCGACCTGCTGGCCCTCGGCCCGCTCACGAACCTGGGCCTGGCGCTGCGTCTCGACCCCGACCTGTTCACCCGCTACCGGAAAGTCGTCTTGATGGGCGGTTCGGGCCCGTACGCCCCGCCCGGCACGCTGCTGATGGTCGACGCCAACGTCAACAACGACCCGGTGGCGGCGAGCGCGGTCTTCTCGGCGCCGCGGAACGAACTGGTCATGGTCGGCGTGAACGTCACCGCCACCACGATCCTCGACGAGATCGCCATCGGCGCGCTGCGAGCGACGAAAACGCCCACAGCGAGGTTCGCGACGGAGATCCTGGACTCGTACATGGACTTCTACCAGAACGAGTGGGGCCGCCGGATCATCCCGCTGCACGACCCGCTGGCCGCCGCGATCCTGCTCGACCCGACGTTCGCCACCGCCTGGGCCGACGGCCCGGTCAACGTGCGGACCGACGGCTTCATGTCGCGGGCGCGGCTGATGCGCACCCACGACGGCCTGCCGCCCGCCTTCCCCTACGAACCCGCCCCGCCGACCAAGGTGATCACCGAGGTCGACGCGGCCCGCTTCGTCGCCGACTTCGTGGAGGTGCTCACCCGATGAGCTGGATCGTGCTGGACATCGAAGGGACCACGAGCTCGACCGAGTCGGTGCACGTGGGCCTCTACTCCTACGCCCGCCCGCGCCTCGGCCCGTGGATCGACGCCCACCGCGACGACCCCGAGGTGGCGCAGGCCGTACGGGAAACAGGCGGTGAGACCACCGACGAGACCGTCGCGATCCTGCACGCGTGGATGGACGGCGACGTCAAGGCCACCCCCCTGAAGACCCTGCAAGGACAGATCTGGGCGGCCGGGTTCGCCGACGGCGAGCTCACCGCGCACTTCTTCCCCGACGTCGCCCCCCGGCTGCGCAAGTGGCACTCCGAGGGCCGCCACCTGGCCGTCTTCTCCTCGGGCGCGGTCTCCAGCCAGCGGCCGTGGTTCCGGCACACCCCCGACGGCGACCTGTCGGAGCTGATCGAGCACCACTTCGACACCGTCAACGCGGGCCCGAAACGCGAGAGCGCGTCCTACGAGCGCATCGCCGCCGCGCTCGGCACCGACGACCTACTGTTCCTGTCAGACGTACCGGCGGAACTGGACGCCGCGGCGGCGGCCGGCTGGCAGGCGATCGGGATCAGGCGGCCGGGCGAGCCCAGCGAGCGCGCCGACTTCGGCACGCACCGTGTGGCCACGAGCTTCGAGGAGATCTGATGAACCGGGAACACGTGCTGGAGGCCGGAGCGCGGCTCGCCGTCGAGGCGGCCAGGTTCACCGGCATGGGCTGGATGCGCGGCACCTCGGGCAACCTGTCCGAGGTGGTCTCCCGCGATCCGCTGCGGCTCGCGGTCACCGCCAGCGGCCTCGACAAGGGCGAACTGGTCGCCTCCGACATCGCCGTGGTCGGCGCGGCGGGTGAGCCGGTCGAGGTCGCGGGCGTCGAACCCCTGACCCCGTCGGCCGAGGCAGGTTTGCACGCGCGGGTGGCCGCGGTGTCGGGCGCCGACGCGATCGTGCACGTCCACGCGCTCAACGCGGTGCTCGCGGGCCACCACTGGCCCAAAGGGGTCGTGTTGAAAGACGTCGAGACCCTCAAGGGCATCGGCCGCCTGGCCCACGACGACGAGGTGGTCATCCCCGTCATCGAGAACAGCCAGGACATGACCGAACTGGGCGACCGTTTCGAGGCCGTGTACGACGCCAGGACCCCCGCCGTGATCGTCGCCAACCACGGCCTCTACACGTGGGCGCCCACCCTGCACCGGGCGAGGCACATCACCGAGTGCGTCGAGTGGCTGCTGGCCTACCGAATCGCTATTCGCTGAGGAACTCGCCGACCCGGTCGAACAGGTCCCGGCCGGGTTCGGCGGTCAGCAGGTGACGCGCCGCGCGCAGCACCCGCCTGATCGCCACCGCCCGCTCCGGCTCGGGCAGCGTCTCGATGTCACTGACCCGGGCGAAGCCGATGATCCGCCGGGCCGCCTTGGCCGCGCCGAACACCGCCGCGTCGGCCCTGACCTTGGCCAGATATCCCGTCAGCACCCCGTCGCCGTAGATCCGGGGGTCGACCCGCTCCGGCCACAGGGCGGTGAACTCGGTCTCGAAGGCGGCCCAGGTCTCCTCGGCCAGCCCGAGCGCCCATCGGGCGTGCTCGTCATTCCCCTGGACGAAGCCGCGCGCCGCCGCCAGCAGGTAGTTCCCCCACAGGGCGCCGAGGTCGAAGCCGACCGGCCCGTAGAAGGCGAACTCGACGTCGAAGGCCCGCGTCGACCCCGGCGCCACCAGCACGGAGCCCGTGTGCAGGTCGCCGTGGATCAGCGCCTCGCCGTGCGTCATGAACGCGAGCTTGGCCAGCCCGATCGCGGTCCGCACGGCGGGGTCGTTGACGTAGGCGGCGACGTCGGCCTTGGTGGCGGGGAGGATCTTGTTGTGCTCGTGCTCGATGTACGGCTCGGTGAAGACCAGGTCCTCGGTGATCTCGCACAGCTCGGGGTTGATGGAGGCGGCCAGCGCGTCTTTGTGGGCGTGGTTGCCGAGCCCGAACACCGAGGTCCCGAACGCCACCTTGGCGACGTAACGCCCCAGGTCGGCGGCGGCCCCTTCGGTGCGGACGCCCTCGTTGAGCAGGCCGCGCCAGACCTGGTGGTCCGACAGGTCCTCCAGCGCGACGACGTGGCGGTCGTGGTCGACGTCGTAGAGCGCGGGCACCAGGCCCGGCGCGACCCGGCCGTGTTCGGCCAGCACCGCGGCCTCGATGCGGTTGCGGTCGGGGGTGATCGGCCAGGTGGGGTCGACCCTCACGTACGGCATCGACTGCTTGAGCACCACGCCGGGCCCGTCGGCGACCTGCACCGCGAACACGATGTTCATGTTGCCGTCGCCGATCTCCCGTACCGAGACCGGGTTCGCGAACCGCGCCAGGGCGGGCCTGCTCGCGAGGTAGTCGGCGACGTTGTCGACGGTGAGCAGCTCATAGCCGGTCAACGGAACTCCTGAGGGTGTAACTCACGACGAGCGCGCCCGCCAGCAGGGCGCCCTGGACGAAGGTCTGGGTGTAGTAGGGGGCGTTCAGCATGGTCATCCCGTTGATGACCACGCCGATGAAGACGGCGCCGACGACCGTGCCGGTCACGTTGGGCCGGTTGGCGCCGAGCACGGCGTAACCGATCAGCGCCGCCGCGACCGACTGGAGCAGGTAGGGGTCGCCCGCGCCGACGTCGCCGCGCCCGAGGCGGGCCGACAGCATGATCCCGGCGACCGCCGCGCAGAGCCCGGAGACGGCGTAGGCGAGGGCCCGGTAGCGCTTCACCCGGATCCCGGCCAGCCGCGCGGCCTCGGCGTTGCCGCCGATGGCGTAGAGGGCGATGCCCCAGCGGGTGCGTTCGAGGAACAGCCAGACGACCACCGCGACCAGCGCGAACACCACGACCGGGACCGGCACCGACCCGATCTTGCCGCTCCCGATCCAGGCGAAGCCCTCGGTGTAGCGGCCGGGCGCGGGCGCGCCGTCGACGGTCATGCCCGGCGCGACCGATCTGCCCGAGGTGAGGATCAGGGCGAGCCCCTGGAACAGGAACATCGTGCCCAGCGTGGCCACCAGGTCGGGGATCTTCGCGACCACGGTGAGCAGCGCGTTCACCCCCGCGACGAGCAGCCCGGTGAGCAGCCCGGCGACGATGGCGGTGCCGCCGGTGAGGTTGAAGCGGACCATGGTCAGCGCGGTCACCATGACCACGGCGCCGACGTTGGCCCCCGCCGACAGGTCGAAGCCGCCGGTGGTCATCGACACGGTCACGCCCAGCGCCACCACCCCGACGATCGCCACCGACTGCAGCACGATCAACGCGTTGCCGTAGGTGGCGAAAGCGGGGCGGAGCACCGCGAAGACGACCATCAGGGCGGCCAGTACGACCAGGAGGCCGTACCGGTAGGCCGCTCGGGTCACGGAGCCGCCCAGGGGACCTTGGCGACGTCGGGCGTGGTCAGTTCGGGCACGGCGCTCGTGAGCTGCTCGATGTTGGCGATCTTGCCGTCGAGGAGCTGCTTCTGGGTGACCAGGGTGGGCGGGATCTTGATCTCCGGCTCGACCTGCGCCCCGCCGACGAGCAGCGCGGCGGCCCGCACCGCGATCCGGCCCACGTTCGACGGGTCGGTCGTGGCGGTCGCCACCCACGGGCTGTTCGGCTCGGTGATGACGCCGATGTCGGCGGTGGAGATGTCGGCGCCGTAGATCTTGACCTTGTCCTGGAGCCCGAGCTCCTTGACCGCGATGGCGGCGCCCTTGGCGAACTCGTCGTAGGGGGCGAAGATCGCCTTCACGTCGGGGTTGGCGGTGAGGGCGGCCTTGGCCTGGTCGGCGACGGCGGAGGCGGTCGAGTTGTTGACCACGCCGATCTGGGCGACCTCCTTGATGCCGGGGTTGTCCTTCTTGAAGGTCGTCCACACCTCGTTGCGGCGGTCGAGGGGGGCGAAGCCGGAGACGTACACGTAGAGCACGTCGCCGGAGCCTCCGGTGTCGGCCTTCAGCGCGCCGAGCGCCAGTTCGGCGATCTTGTGGTCGTCCTGGGTCAGCGCGACGGCCTTGGGCGTGCCCGGATCGACGTCGAAGGCGACCAGCGGGATCCCGGCGTCGGCGGCCTTCTTGATCGCGGGCTGGACGGTGTCGGCGAACCCGTGGTCGACGATGATCGCGTCGGCCTTCTGCTGGACGGCCTGCTCCAGGTTGAGCGCCTGCTTGTCGTTGTTGCCGTCGCCGCTGGAGACCTCCAGCGTGACCTTGAGCGCCTGCGCCTCGGCCTGCGCCCCCGCGAGCCACTGCTCGAAGTAGTCACCGGACGAGAGCTGTCGTACCAGAGCGATCCGCACTCCCCCGGCGGCGAACTTCGCCGGAACGGAAGCGGTAGGAGAAGCGGCCGGCGCGGCCGCGGGAGTGTTTTCGGGAAGGGCGGCAGGGGTTCCCTGGGAGCATCCCGCGAGCGCCAGGACGCCCAGGAGAAGGGAGGCTCCGAGGAGTCGTACATGAATCACACTCGGATGCTAGGCAGGCCCGAGAGTATTGTCTACTTTTCAAGTAGGATTTAAGCAAATAGCCGTTGATGAGGGACGAAGCCCATGACCTACCTCACTGTGTACTCCGACGGACCCGCCCCCGAGACCCTCCTGCGGACCGAAGACCAGGCCGAGATCGCCACCACCCTGAAGGAGATCGGCGTCCGCCTGCGCCACTGGGAGATCCGCGACGGCCTCGGCGACGCCACCCAGGACGAGGTCCTCGCCGCCTACAAGGACGAGATCGCCGCCGTCGTCGCCGAAGAGGGCTACATCTTCGTCGACGTCGCCAAACTGGGCCCCGACGCCCCCGCCGACGTGGCGGCCGGAGCCCGCGCGAAGTTCCTTAACGAGCACACCCACGACGACGACGAGGTCCGCTTCTTCGTGGCCGGCTCGGGCATCTTCTACCTCCATGTGGACGGCAAAGTGAACGCCGTCTTCTGCGAGCCGGGCGACCTGCTGAGCGTGCCGAAGAACACCACCCACTGGTTCGACATGGGCACCAGCCCCCACTTCACCGCCATCCGCTTCTTCCACGACGACGACGGCTGGATCGGCGACTTCACCGGCGACCAGATCTCCTCGCGCATCCCCGACTACGACACGATCGCCGCCGAACGCGCCGCCTAGCCACTGATGACCTCGGCCACGCCCCGCAGCGATCTGGCCTTGACGATCACGGCGTTCCGGTCGGTGCCGGGCCTCAGCCGCAGGGCGAACGACTCGGCCATGCTCTCCGGCACGGCGGTGTGGGCAAGCTCGGGAGAATCGCCGGCGAACTCCCGGTAGGCCCGCTGACGATCAATGAACCACATCGCGGCCACCTGCGGCATCGCCGCGAGCTCCCGCTCGATCGCCGTCCTGTCGTCCTCGGTGGCCCCCCGGCCGCCGAGGACCGGGTCGCCCTGGTCGCAGCGGGCCCAGGGCGCACCCTCCACGCAGAGGAACACGACGATCTCGAACCCGCTCACGGACACCATCCGGAACGAGGGCCCGTCGTCCCGGTCGAGCCGGGTCACCAGTGCCGTCACGACCACCGCGGCCACCGCCGCGGCGATCAGCGCCAGCACGACCTGACCGCGCCGAGCCGGATCAGCCGAGGTCAAGAAGCTGTTCGTAGAAGCCCCCGAAGCCGCGCTCGGCGTCGACCAGATGGACCTCCAGGATCCAGTGGGCGACCCGCCCGGCCTTGTCGGTGCGCCGCATCGGAGTCGAGTTACCCGCGGCGATGTACGACTCGATGTCGTCGGCGTCGATCTTCTCGTGCGGGAACTCCCCCACGAGGTGACCGGCGTGGACGTGCCCGAGGATCCAGCCGCGCTCACGCGCCAGCCGGTCGACCTCGGCGAACAGCCGGGCACCGGTCATGCCGGGATCGGCGGCGAAGAACGCGCGCCCCGCCTCGAAGATGACCGGCAGATCGCCGGTGAGCCGGTGCTTCACCGGGTCGTCGCCGAGGACGTAGGTGCGCCCGAGATCGGCCTCGAACTCCTCGAAGATCGGCCCGAAGTCGCAGAACAGGATGTCGTCGGCCTCGACCTCACGGTTGGGCGGATTCTCCCGGTAGGGGAACAGCGTGTTCGGCCCCGACCGGACGATCCGCTTGTGCCAGTGGCGGGTGGTCCCGAACAGCTCGTTGGCCAGGTCGCGGATGGCGTCGCTGATGTCGCGCTCGGTCAGGCCGGGGAGGATGAGGTCACGCTTGACGATCTCGTCGAACAGGATGATCGCGTTGGCCTGCGCGTTCAGCAGCCGCTTGGCCCGGAACTCCTCGGCGGTGGCGGCGTCGACGTACACCCACGCCTTCTCCCCCGACCGCAGGTCGGCCTTGACCCGCAGGTAGTCGTCGACCTCATAGGCGTCGGCCGCAGCCAGATCCTGGTCGGTGAGCGCGAACACCATGCCCTCGACGGCGTCGTCCGCTCCATCGGACGGAACGGCGACGGGGTGCTCGTCGCTCCCGCTGTCGGCGACGACCGACGGGTCGGTGATCTTCACCGTCTCCAGGCGGAACCCGAGCAGCGCGTCGGACCGCCCGTCGAGCTCCCGACCGAACCGGGCGAGCTGGACCTGCGGGAGGCGCAGGGTCCCGTAGGAGAAGAGCAGATGGTCAGACAAGCGAACCCCCCGTGACGGCACGACCTGGCAACCGCAGGATATAGCGCGCTATTCGCGGCAACATGTGTGCTGGTGATCGCCCTCCGCGAAGCCGTGACAGACCCATTCGCGCCCGCTATCCGATGATGCCTTGACCTCGTCACCTCCGCATTTCACGCTCGAAGACGTGAAGGCCTTCACCGTGTCACGCACCACCGCTGCAGTGGCCATCGGGGCAGGCTGGCTGGCCTGGCTTCCGTTCGCCTACGCCGGGCTCACCCGCCTCACCGACTGGACCGATTTCGCGGCGCCGATCGTCATCGGCGGCGTCCTCGTCCTTCTCGCGGCCCTCGGCTGGTCACGAACCGACCCGGCCCATTGGGTCTCCTGGCTGGCCCTCGTGGTCACGGTCGCCAACATCGGCGCCCTCGGATGGACCGGCGGCGGCCGACTGGGCGGCGTCGCGGTCGCACTGGCCGGGGTGCTCCCGAGCCTGCTGATCGCCTGGGGGTTCATCCGGCTGTGGCCGACCGCACCGATCATCAAAAGGCTGCCGACCCGATCGGGTTGAACAAGCGGTCGATCGTGTCGTTCAGAGGGTCTCCCGGCAGAGCGCGTCGAGCGCCTCCGCCGAGTGCGTCCCATGATCGGCCTGCAAAGTGATCAGGTGCTGCCCCGGCGACCCCGCCAACGCGAACACCTCGCAGTTGACCGTCAGTTCCCCCACCAGCTCATGCCGGAACCGCCGCGCCCGGCTGGGCTCGACCTGCACGTCATACCGAGCCCACGCCTCCCGGAACTCCGCGCTCTCGTCCGACAGCTCCTCGATCAACCCCGTGATCCGGGGATCACGCAGGTTCCGCCCGGCCATCGCACGGAAATGGGCCACCTTGGTCCGCGCGGTCGCCTCCCAGTCGCCGTAGAACTCCTTGACCACCGGGTCGAGGAACATCGCGCGGAGGGTGTTGTTGCCGACCTTCGTCCTCCGCTTCAGGCCGTGCGAGTAGAAGGCCGTCGCCGACGGGTTCAGGGCCACCACCTCCATGAACTGGTCGATCACGAAGGCGGGGGTCCGGTGCCAGCTGTCCATCAGCCGGATCAGGTTCGGGCTGATCTGCCCCGCCGAAGCGTCCTCCGGGTCGGCGGGGAGGTCGCCATGCGCCAGCGTGTAGAGGTGGGTCAGGGCGTCGGCGCCCAGGCCGAACACCTCCGCCAGAGCCGCGATCACCTGGTCTGAGGGATGCCGTTCGCGGCCCTGTTCCAGGCGGATGTAGTAGTCGGTGCTGACGCCGATCAGGGTCGCGACCTCCTCGCGGCGGAGGCCGGGGGTGCGGCGGGATCCGGCGTCCGGGAGGTCGGGAGGGGTGGCCTCGCGCCGGGCCCGGAGGAACTCGCCGAGCCTTCTGTCGTTGTCCACGCGTCCACTCTATGACCGTTATGTCTGTTTTATGGCTGGGTGTACCACGGCCACCCTCGCTCGGGCGATCCGTCCTACGTTCGATTCCATGAACAGCAGCATCGAGGCGGACACCTGTCTGCGGCGGCTCATGGACGGATGGCACGACGTGCCGGTCCTGCTCTGTGATCCGGTGATGAACGTGCGCGCGGCCAACGACCTGGGGGCGGCGCTGCTGGGCGGGCTGCGGTACAACGACAACCTGTTCAGGCTGGTCTTCCTCGACCCCGAGGCGGGCTACTTCTTCACCGAGTGGACGCACATCGCCGCCGCCGCGACCGATCTCCTGCACTCCATCGTCGCCCAGGGGGATCATCCCGGCCTGGACGCCCTGCTCCGTGAACTCTCCGAACGGAGTGAGGACTTCCGGCGGATCTGGGCGGGGCACGACATGTCGTCGGACGCCCGCCGGGTCAAGCGCCTGCGCCACCACCTCGTCGGCGAACTGACCCTCTTCTGCGACGTGCTCGACGTCGTACGCCTGCCCGGACATCACGTCCTCGCCTTCCAGGCCGAACCGGACAGCCCTTCCGAGCAGGCGCTCCACCTCTTGGGCACCCTCGCCGCCAGAACCGGAGGTCGACCGTGACCATCGCCCACTCATCCCGATCCATCCGCACACGTTGCACCACGACCGCCTCACTCTTGGTCCTGACCGTTCTGGCCATGCTGATCACGGTGGCCGTCGCGGAAGCGGGGCTGCTCCAGGAATACGACCTGGAGGTCGTGCTGATCGGCTTCGGCCTGGTGCTGACCGCCGGGGCGGGGGTGGCCACCTGGTGGGTCGTCGGCCGCGCACTGCGGCCGATCAGGGCCTTCCGGGCCCACATCGACAAGATCACCGCGAACGACCTGGGGTGCCGATTGCCCATCCCCTCGGGGGGTGACGAGTTCGCCGAGCTGGCCCGGGCGGCCAATCTCACCTTCGCCCGGCTGGAGGAGGCGGTCGTCCAGCAGCAGGGGTTCGCGGCCATGGCCTCGCACGAGCTGCGTAATCCGATCGCCGGTCTGCGGGCCGAGCTCGAGGACGCCCTCGACCACCCCGAGGACACCGATCCGGCCCACAGTCTGCGCGCGGCCCTGGCCACCGTCGACCGCCTGGACACGATCGTGGCCGACGTCCTGGCTCAAGCCCGCCTGGACGCCGCGGGCGGCACCGCCCCGCACGAGCTCATCGATCTGACCGGCCTGCTCGTCCAGGAGGCCGACCGCATGAACAGGGTGATCGGCGCGATCCCGGTCAGGCTCGACGCCGCGCCCGACGTGTGGATCTTCGGGTCGCGCATCCAGCTCGTAAGGGCGCTGGCCAATCTCGTCGGGAACGCCCGGCGGCACGCCGTCTCCTCGGTCGGGCTCAGTCTGACCGTCACGGCCGACGAGGCGGTCATCGCCGTGACGGACGACGGCGCGGGGATTCCGCCCGCCGACCGTCAGCGCGTCTTCGAGCGGTTCACCCGTCTGGAGGACGCCCGCCGCCTCGACGTGGGCGGCAGCGGCCTCGGCCTGGCGATCACCCGCGACATCGCCGGCCGCCACGGCGGAAGCCTGGACCTGGAGGACTCGGCGGTGGGCGCCCGGTTCGTCCTGCGGATATCGCGCATCATGGTGCTGCAGTAACTACTCATATGGTGATGAAATGGACAGTAACAACCTCCTTGGCGACTTCCTGCGCGCCCGACGTGAGGCCACCAGTCCAGCCCAGGCGGGCTTCCTGCACGCCCCCTCGCGCCGGACGCCGGGGCTCCGGCGCGAGGAGGTGGCCATGCTCGCCGGGGTGAGCGGTTCCTATTACGTCCGGCTGGAGCAGGGGCGCGAGCGCAACCCCTCCGCCCAGGTGCTGAGCGCCCTGGCCCGGGTGCTGCAGCTGGACCCCGACGCCACCGCCTACCTCTACTCGCTCGCCCACCCGTGGGCGCGCCCGCAGGTGGTGACCGGGGTCATGGAGCAGGTCAGCCCCAGTCTGCTGCGCCTGGTGAACCTGTCGCGGCACGCGCCCGCGCTGGTGCTGGGCCGCCGCTTCGAGGTGCTGGCCGCCAATCCTCTGGTCGAGGCCCTGTACGAGGGCATGGGATGTCTCGACAACTGCACGCGCATGATCTACCTCGGTACGAACGCCGCCGACTTCTACCCCGACTGGGAGAAGGCCGCCCGCGCCAAGACGGCCCAGCTGCGCACCGCCGTGGCCGCCGACCCCGACGACCCCTACCTGCTCGACCTGGTGGCGGAGCTCACCGCCCACAGCGCCGACTTCCGCCGCATCTGGGCCCTGCACGAGGTGCAGACGCGCGGCAACGAGGTCAAGGAACTGCGCCATCCCCGGTTGGGAGACCTCACCCTCTCGTGGGAGGTGCTCTCGGTCAGCGGCACCGGCCAGAAGTTCGTCGTCCTGGCCGCCGACCCGGACAGCCCTTCGGACCAGGCCCTGCGAGAGCTGGCGGCGAGCCTCAACGAGGCCGCGGTTCCGGCCGCAGGTGGCCCAGGTCGTTGAAGAACAACAGCGCGGGTGGACGATCGGCGCCGTAGCGGATGCAGGTCAGCCCCGTGTTCCCGGAGTTCAGGCCGATCCAGCGCGCCTTCGGGGCCTCCAGCGCCGCCCGTACGAGCCAGGCGATCAGGAACCCGTGGGTGATCACCAGCTCGGTACGCGGTTCGTCGGTGACCCCCGTGAAAGCGGCCTCGGCCTCCCGGGCCAGCGCCGGGCCGACCTCGCGGTCCTCCTCGGGGAAGGCGTCGGGGCCGGGGAACCAGGGCACGTAGTCGCCCGCCGCCTCCGAGACGTGCACGGGCACCCCGGGCAGGTGCGCGGCCACGATCGACGCCGTCTGCGCCGCCCTGGGCAGCGGGCCGTGGTGGATCACGTCGATGGGGAGATCGCGCAGCCGTTCGCCGAGCAGCCGGGCCTGGTGCCGGCCGTTCTCGGTCAGGGCGGTCTCGTCGGGGGTCGCCTCGCCGTGCCTGGCCAGGTAGAGAAAACGCATCCCCGGATACTGCCAGAAGCCCTCTGTCAAGCCCGAGTCAAACGGCTCGCCCTACCCACAGCGCGGGGGCGGCAAAAGCACCAGTCTTGACTTTCTCGGCGGATCCCGAACGTGTCTAGAGAAGTGCCGTCGCCGACAGCCGGTAGGAGCCGTTTCGCAGGGCTGTGACCTGCGGTTTCATCCCTCTATTCGGACGGGATTCGACCGCATTCCGATGGTCACGAAACGGTAACACCGATGCTTTGTTGAGATGTTAACTATCTGTGTCAAGTGTCTTGACTACTCTCGGATCTGCCTGAATTGGTTTCGGAATCGGAGAAAATCCCGATGGAACCCCTGCACCTGTACTCCCGCCCAGAGTCAACCCCATGAGCGCGTCGCCGAAGTCGGAGCCGGCCATTCTCCGCAGCCGTGCGTACGCCAGCACCCACCCCCTGCCCAGCCCCGCACTGCTGATCGACCTCCCCACGGTCGCCGCGGCGTACCGGGCTCTCGCCGAAGCGTTCCCCCGCGCCGGCATCCTCTACGCGGTCAAGGCCAACGCCGCACCAGAGATCATCTCCACCCTCGCCGAACTCGGGTCGGGCTTCGACGTCGCCAGTATCGGCGAGGTCGAGCGCTGTCTGTCCCGCGGTGTACCCGGCCGCTATCTGAGTTACAGCAACCCCGTGAAGAAGGCCTCGGACATCGCCGCGGCCTACCGGCTCGGGGTGCGCACCTTCGCCTTCGACAACCCCCGCGACCTCGCCCACATCGCGAGGGGGGCGCCCCGGTCGAACGTGTTCTGCCGGATCGCCGTCAGCCCGCCCGACGCGGTCATGCCGTTCGGCGGCAAGTTCGGATGCGACCCCGACGCGGCCCCCGGGCTGCTCGCCGACGCCCACGCCCAGGGACTGCGCCCCCTCGGCATCACCTGGCACGTCGGGTCGCAGCAGTGCAACCCCGACGCCTGGGACGTCGGCATCGCGGCGGCGGCGAAGATCGCGCTGCAGCTCGAACCGGCCGGCATCACGTTACCGATGATCAATATCGGCGGCGGCCTGCCCATCTCGTACGGGCCCAGCACGGCCTTCGGGAACCGGTCGGTGACCGAGATGTTCGGGCAGGCGGTCGACGCCTCGATGAACCGTCACTTCGGCAGCCGCAACCGGCCGCGACTCGTCCTGGAACCGGGACGGGCGATGGTCGGCGCGGCCGGGATCATCCGCGCGGAGGTGGTGACCGTCAGGGAAGGGCGGGCCGCCGACCTCAGGCGCTGGGTGTTCCTGGACGTCGGCCGCTACAACGGCCTGGTCGAGACGGAACGCGAGGCCATCGCCTACCGGCTGCGCACCCCCGGCGTGACCGGCCCCACCGGCCCCGTCGTGCTGGCCGGCCCGACCAGCGACGGCGACGACGTGCTCTACCAGCGCACCGGCTACGAGCTTCCCCTGTCGCTGGCGCCCGGCGACGTGGTGGAGATCCTCGACGCGGGGGCGTACACCTCCAGCTACTCCTGCGCCGCCGTCAACGGGCTGCCCGCGCTCCCGACGTTCTGCGTGGAGGAGCGATGACGGTCGCCATGGGCGAGTTCGCCGGATGCCACGTGCTGGCCGAACTCAGAGGGGTCGAACCCGGCCTCCTCGACGACCTCGCGCACCTGGAGGTCACCCTCAAACGGGCGATCGTCGCGTCGGGCGCGACCATCCTGGACATGACCTCCCACCGGTTCGAGCCGCAGGGGGTCACGATCCTGGCCCTGCTGGCCGAGTCGCACGCCTCCCTGCACAGCTACCCGGAGCACGGCGCCGTCTTCGTCGACGTGTTCACCTGCGGCACGTCCGACCCGCGCATCGCGGTCGAGCTGCTCACCCACGAGCTCCAGCCCGGCAGGGTCACCGTCCAGGTGATCCACCGGGGCAACACGTCTCCGGAGGTAACCGCATGATCACCATCAACGGCACCACCTGGGTCGCCGAGCCCATCGCCGACGGCATGGAGCGCCTCTGGCGGGTCGACGAGGTCATCCACAGCGCGAGCACGCCGTTCCAGACGCTCGACTTCGCCCGCACCGCCCACGGCATCACCCTCTTCGCCAACGGCGAGCGGCAGAGCAGCGAGCAGACCCAGGAGGTCTACCACGAGGCGCTGACCATCCCGCCGGTGCTTCTGGCCGACAGGGTGGACCGATGCCTGGTGATCGGGTCGAGCGAGGGCGTCGCCTGCCAGATGCTCGTCGCCTGCGGCGCGACCGTGGTCGACCACGTCGACATCGACGAGGAGGCCGTGCAGCTGTGCGCGAGCCGGTTGCCGTACGGCTACACCGAGAAGGAGCTGAAGGCCGCCGAGACCGGTGAAGGACCGATCCACGTCCACTACGAAGACGGCTACGCCTTCGTCGAGGCCGCCGTCGAAGCCGGCCGGACCTGGGACGTCATCATCGTCGACCTCCCCGACGAGACCGACGGCGGTGACGCCCAGCACGACCGCCTCTACAGCTCCACGTTCCTCAACCTGTGCGCGCGGGCCCTCGCCCCGGGTGGCGTCATCTCCACCCAGGCCGGATGCCCGACGATGTGGCGCCAGGCCACCCTGCGCCGCTCGTGGCACAACTTCATCGCCGCGTTCCCCACGGTCGTCTACTTCGGATCGGCGGCACACGAATGGGCCTTCATCAGCGGACGCAGGGACAAGGTCGACCAGCCGCACGGCGTGATGGCGAAGCGGCTCCGCACGCTGTCGTACCGACCGGCCAGCATCGACGTCCCGACCCTGGACGCCTCCCTCACGCCTCCGCTGGAGGTCCGGGGAAAATACCCGAAGCCCTGGCGCCGCCGCCCCTTCGGGGGCCCGTCGCCCCGGTCATGACACTGACCGTCGGGGGAGTGAACGCGGTCCTCTGGCTCCCCGAGAACTGAACCGAAGGGCTCCGGACCAGATCCGGGGCCCTTCTCCGGTCTTCGCACGATCCGCACGAAAAGACCCCACACAAAGATGATCACGCGTCTGAACAGGGCATCAGTCGGGCCTCAAAGCATGTGCGCGGATTTCAGCGCGGCACGATCCTGGCGTGACACGGCACAAGGCCGCGTCTCCTTATCTCGAGGAGGCTTCATGGGTCGGCCACGCAATGGGTCGAGCCTACGGACAGGTCCTTGGCAGCCCTGATCGCATGGATCCATGCCCGCTTGGACGAGTCCGGTGTGACCTACACCCAGCTTGCGCGGGTGCCGGCCTATGACCGCTCCTGGATCTCTCGCTCACTCGACGGACAGCGGGTGCCCAACTGGCCGGTCGTAGAGGCGGTGGCCACCTACTGCGGCGCCTCGGTCGCGAAAGCCGACCGGAGAGACACCTAAAGCGAGGTCTAGGGCGGGAAACCAAAACCCTCACGACCGTTAGCGGTGGTGAGGGTTCGAATGAGGTTCTGTGGTGCCCCCTGCAAGATTCGAACTTGCGCTCCCGGCTCCGGAGGCCGGTGCTCTATCCCCTGAGCTAAGGGGGCTCAGGAACGACTTCAGGTTACCAGTACTCCAGCCCCTCTTCGCACACCGTTATCCGACGCGCCCGGGCACACATCCCCCGAAAACCCCGCGCCACCCGCCCCTCCCGGGTAGCCTCGCGCCCGTGGGTGAGGTTTTGGGACGCGTACTGGTCGTGGACGACGACGAGGTCATCCGGCAGCTCATCGCGGTCAATCTGACGTTGGAGGGCTTTGATGTCTATACAGCCTTCGACGGACAAGACTGCCTTGATCGGGTCAAAGAGGTCGATCCTGATGTGATCACCCTCGATGTCATGATGCCGCGGCTCGACGGGTGGGAGACCGCCACCAAGCTGCGCACCGACCCGGCCACGACCCACATCAAGGTCGTCCTGATCACGGCCAGGGCCCAGGAGGACGACAAGCGCAGAGGTCTCGGCATCGGCGTCGACTCCTACCTGACCAAGCCCTTCGACCCGGCCGAGCTGATCCAGGTCGTCAGAGACCTGGCCGCGACGGCCCGAAGCCGATCCAGGTCCCAGGAGATCTGAGACTCTCCGGCCACACGAGGTCGGTCCGGTCTCGCGAGATCCGAGACCCTCGGTCGGCCCTGTTCCAGGAGGTCACAGTTCCCGGAAGACCTGTGACCCCCGGCCTCCTCGGTCAACCGGTTCCAGGAGGCCGTTCCCGGCCGGTTCGGTCGTGGGAGCCCACGCGAGGCCCGTTCCCAGGCGAGCCCCTCGCTCAACCGGTCCCAGGAGGCCACTCGAGGCCCGTTCCCGGGAGACCTGAGACCCCTTGGCCCTTCGGTCAACCGGTCCCGGGAGGCCACCCCGGTTGATCAGGTCCCGAGAGGCCATGCGAGGTCAATTCGGTTTCAAGAGACCACGCGAGGCCCGTCCCCAGGAGAACTGCGGCCCCGGGCCCTCGCTACGAGCCCTGGCCATCGATGATCTGGCCCTATCGTCGATGCCATGACCTTCGAGCTGGCCCTCTGGTACGAACCCGAACCCATCTCCAGGGAAGACGCCAGAGACCTCTACCCCAAGGCCCAGATCCCCCCGGACACCAGCCGCCAACTCGCCGCCGCCCTCCCAGGCGCCACCGTCGACGGCGCCTTCGTGATCGCCCCCGACGACCTGACCGACGAGGTCGGCAACGCCGCGTTCGCGTTCGCCCGGGAGCACAACCTGGTCTGCTACGACCCCCAGCGCCACCTGATCCACAACCGCGAACCCCTCGGCGCCTACCGCGACGTCCAGCTTCACACCGGCGACGGCATGGTCGTCCACGACCCCGATCTGAACCTGGTCAACGACGTCCTGGAGACGCTCTCGCCAGAGAACCCGTTCATGGCGCTGGTCGTCTACGGGCACCATTTCGTCCAGGTCTCCCCCGGTTACGAGGTCGACTTCAAGGAACAGGGCGTCATCAGGAGTACCACCACGACCGACAAGGCGGAGGTCAGGAAGATCGTTCTGCTCTATCTGGTGGGTGACCGGTCGTTCCTGGACGCTCATGAGTGGACGGTCCGGGGGTAGTGCCCGGGGCATGGATCTGCGTACCGATCGGGTCGGGCTGCTCCTCGACCAGCTGGAGAACTCCGTCACCATCACCAAAGCCCGCCTTGAGGGCCTGACCGACGACGAATATTTCTGGGAGCCGGCGCCGGGCAACTCCTGGACCGTCCGGAGAAGGCTCGACGGCGACGGGAACGTCTACGGCAAGGGCGACTGGATCGCCGACTTCGCGCTCCCCGAGCCCTTTCCGCCGCCCGTCACCAGCATCGCCTGGCGGATGGCCCATCTCATTGCGGGGTTCACGCTGCGGTGGGACTGGACGTTCGGTGACCGCAGGCTGCTCTTCGACGACCTGGAGATCCCCCACACGGCCGACGACGCCCAGAAGCGGCTCTGGGAGATCGTCGACCGCTGGATCGAGGACGTCGACCGGCTGACCGAGGGCCAGCTCGACACCGTGGGGTTCAGCCAGTTCCCGGCGGGGCTGGACCCCACGCTGCCGTTCATCGGGATCGTGTGGTGGCAGAACCGCGAGTTCGTCCACCACAGTGCGGAGGTTTCGCTTCTGCGTGATCTCTATCGGGAGAACGTGAACCAGTTGAGGTTCACGAAGTCGGCCGGCTGACCGCTGCTGAAGGTGATGTAGACGGTCTGGGTGCCCGAGACGGCCGAGATGTTCGCGGGGACGGTGGTCCACGACTGCCAGCCGCCGGTGTTGCCGACCGAGAGCTGCCCGATCACGGTGCCGGTCGGGCTGCCGAGCCTGACCTGGACGAGCCCGCTGACTCCCCCGGCCGCGCCCGACGCCACCCGGGCGTTGAACTGGGTCTCGCCGGTGAAGTTGACCGAGTAGCGCAGCCAGTCGCCGTTGGAGATGTAGGCGACGTTCTGGCCGCCGCCCGAGTCGGTGGTGGTCTCCAGCTGGGTGCCCTGCTGGGCGTTGTACGACTCGGCCTGGATCTGGCCGCCCGTGGGCGGCGGGGTGGTGCCGGCGCCGCTCTGGTAGACGGCGACGTAGTCGACGACCATCGGACGGCCGCTGACGGTGGCGGCGGTCGGGGTGCCGAAACCGGCGACGCCGTTGGGGAAGCCGCCGCCCATCGCCACGTTGAGCAGCAGGAAGTAGCCCGCGTGGCTGGTCATGTTGTTCCAGGTCGTCGCGTCGAACTGGTTCTGGCTGAGGGTGTGGTAGTTGACGCCGTCGACGTACCAGCGGAACTGATTGGGCGTGATCGAGCGGTCCCATTCGAATCGGTACGTGTGGAACGCCGACTGGCAGGAGGATCCGGGGCACGTGCGGAAGGCGCCGAGGCCGTTGGTCTCGTTGCAGTTGCCGCCGGGGGTGACGCCGCAGTGGAGGACGCCCCAGACCTGGTTGATCCCGTTGACGTTCTCCATGATGTCGAACTCGCCGATGCCGGGCCAGTTCCAGTAGTTGCCCCGGTAGGGGGCGCCGAGGGCCCAGAACGCGGGCCAGTAGCCGAGGGCGGCGTTGCCGGTCACGTTGGGCATCTGGATGCGGCCTTCGATGCGCAGGATGCGTCCGGCGGCGGGCTTGAAGTCGGCGCGGCGGCTCTCGATGCGGGCGGAGGTCCAGTTGGTGCCGCTGCCGATCGGGGTGATGCGGAGGTTGCCGCCGCCGTCGAGGCTGAGGTTGCTGGTGCTGGACGTGTAGTTCTGGATCTCCCCGGTGCCCCAGTTGCCGGGGCCGCCCGGATAGCCGTGGCCGGTGTCGATGATCCAGTTGGCCGACGAGGGCAGGGTGTTCGCCGCGCCGTTGAAGTCGTCGGACCAGACCAGAGTCCAGCCCGAGGGGGTCGCCGGGACGGCGGCGTTGGCGACGCCGATGCAGAGCACCGGCGTCAGTAACGCGGCTATCCACCCGATCAGAGAGCGTTTTCCGACTCGTGGGGTCGCCATCAGGAACCTTTCGAGAGGTGGGAAGTCGCAGCGCCGCGTGTCGATTTCCGCTACTGTGCGCCCGGCTTCACACATCGGTCAAGGCCCAGAGTGAAGATTCTAGAGAGCGCTCTCAACGTTCGGACTCTGAACACGCGCGAGCGCTCCGAGCACCCCCGCGCGTTCCCCCAGTTCACCCTTCACCACGGTGACCGCGCGGGCCGCGCTCGGGATGGCCAGCCGCCCGACCACGGTCATGATCGGCTCGATCAGCAGCGGACCCGCCTCGGCCAGCGCGCCGCCGATCACCACCAGGCCCGGGTTGAGGATGTTGCACAGGCTGGCCACCGCCACGCCCAGGTGACGCCCAGCGTCGGCGATCACCCGGCGGCAGCCGATGTCGCCGCCGTGGGCCAGTTCGACCAGCCGCGACACCGTGACCTGCCCATGAGTGGGCCGGACCAGGTCGATGAGCTGCTGGCCGCCCGCGAGCGTCTCCAGGCAGCCGCGGTTGCCGCAGCGGCACAGCCGCCCGTTCTCGTCGATCGTGATGTGGCCGAGCTCCCCGGCCGTGCCGGTCGCGCCGCGGTAGAGCCGTCCGTTGATCAGGATGCTCGCCCCGACCCCCGTGCCGATCTTCATGTACGCCACCTCGCCCCGCCCCTTGGCCGCGCCCCACGTGGCCTCGGCCAGGGCTCCGAGGTTGGCGTCGTTGTCGACCACGACCGGCACCCCGAGACGTTTCCCCAGCTCGGCGGCCGGATCGACGCCGGCCCAGCCGGGCAGTATGGTGCTCGACCCCATGATCCCCGTCTGCGGGTCGATGGGGCCCGGTAAACCGAGCCCGACAGCCTTGATCTCGGTACGGCCCACTCCCGCGCGCCCCAGCAGTCCGATGATCAGCCGTTCGGCCGCCGACAGCCCCTCGTTGGCCCTGGCGCCCATGTCGAACGGGATCGCCTCCTCGGCCAGCACGCGGTGCGACCGCTCGGCCAGCGCCACCCGCAGGTGCGAGTGCCCGAAGTCGACGCCTGCCACGAGGCCGGTCTGGCGGGCCGGGGTGATGAGGTGGCGACGGCCGCCGGCCTGGGAGATCTCCACCAGCCCGGCGTCGCGCAGCTCCCTGACGATGGTCGAGACGGTCGCCGGGGACAGGCCCGTCTGGCGGGCGAGCTGGGCCTGGGTGAGGGAGCCGGATTTGCGCACCGTCTCCGTGATCAGGCGGCGGTTGGTCTCCCGAAGGGCCGTCAGCGAGTTGGCCATCAAATGATCTCCCTTGTTCAGGGATTGAACGTACACCTCTTGACGTTCACATGGAACGGGTGTTTTCTGAACAGAGAGCGCTCTCACTCGGTGGAAAGGGGCAGATATGGCCCCGCGCACGTTCAAGGTCATCATGGATGGAGAGGGGAACTACTCCCTCTGTCCGGCCGATCACGCCATCCCCGACGGATGGGTCGCGACCGGCGTCGACGGCGTGTTCCAGGAACACCTCGACCGCGTCGCCACACTCTGGGGTGTGGACGGCACGATCATCTGAAGCGGTAGGGTCCGCCCGTGGCCTTCATCCGCGTCGAGACGTCCGTGTCCGCTTCACCCGAGCTCATCTGGGACGTCATCCGCGACGTCGGCGCCGTCCACGAGAGGCTGCTGCCCGGCCGGGTCGCCGACACGAAGATCGAAGACGGCCGCCGCTACCTCACCTTCCCCGACGGCAACGTCGTCACCGAGTTGATCGTCTCCCTCGACGACGACGCCCGCCGGTTCGCCTACGCGGTGATCGACGGCGCCCGGCCCCCTTTGGTCCACCACCACGCCTCGTTCGAGGTCCGGCCCGACGGCACCCTGGTCTGGACGGCCGACATCCTGCCCGACACCGCCGCAGGTGAGGTCGAGATCCGGATGCGCTACGGCGCCGCCGAGATGAAGACCGCGATCGAGGGCGCTACGCCGACTCCCTGATCACCAGTTCGGTCGGCAGGATCACCGACGACTCCCCCGAGGTCAGCAGCAGCTTGGCGAGCTCCCGCCCCATCCGCAGCGTCGGCTGCCGGACGGTCGTCAGCGGCGGGTCGGCGTAGGGCGCCGACGGGATGTCGTCGTAGCCGATCACCGCCACGTCGTCGGGCACCCGGCGACCGGCCTTGCGGAGCGCCTGGAGCGCGCCGAGCGCCATCATGTCGGAGGCCGCGAACACCGCGTCGAGCGCGGGGTCGTCTTCGAGGAGCTGGTTCATGCCGTCGAAGCCGCTGTCGCGGGTGAAGTCGCCGATCGCGATGATCGACCGCCGCCCCGAGTCACGCAGCATGGTGCGGTAGCCGGTGAGGCGGTCGATGCCGGCCACCATGTCGGGCGGCCCGGCGATGGTCGCGATCCGCCTGCGGCCCGAGTCGAGCAGGTGCCGGACCGCCGACTCGGCGCCTCCGACGTTGTCGATGTCCACGTACGGAAGAGAGGAACCCGTCAGGGGCCGCCCGCTGCACACGACCGGGATGCCCCGGCGGGCCAGCGCGGCGGGCAGCGGGTCGGCGCCGTGCATCGAGGCGACGATCACCCCGTCGACGTGACCTGACGTCGTGTACCGCTCCACGCGTTCGTGGCCGCGCGACGATCCGGCCAGCATCAGCACGACCTGTTTGTCGGCGGCGTCGGCCTCCAGCGAGACCCCGCGGATGATCCCGGCGAACGTCGGGTCGTCGGAGAAGACGCGGATCGGCGGCTCGGAGAAGACCAGCGCGATCGAGTCGGCCCGCTGGGTCACCAGCGAGCGGGCCGCCTGGTTCGGCACGTAGCCGAGCTCCTCGACCGCCCGCTGCACGGCCACCCGGATGTGCTCGGCCACGGTCGTCGAGCCGTTGACGACGCGGGAGACCGTCGCCCGGGACACACCGGCCCGGGCGGCGACCTTCTCCAGGGTGGGTCTGCTCACGCCAGCCCGTTCCGGCGGATCACCTCGGAGTACCACTTGGCGCTGTCTTTGGGCACCCGCTCCATCGTGGCGTAGTCGATGTAGACCAGGCCGAAGCGCTTGTCGTAGCCCCAGGCCCACTCGTAGTTGTCCAGGAAGCTCCACACCAGGTATCCGCGCAGGTCGACGCCCTGGGCGATGGCGTCGTGGGCGGCCCGGAAGTGGGCGTCGAGGAATTCGGTGCGCCGCCTGTCGTCGACTCGGCCCCCGATGAGCGTGTCGTCGAAGGCGGCGCCGTTCTCGGTGATCATGAGCGGCACGCCGGGGTAGTCGCGGGACAGGCTCACCAGGAGTTCGGTGAGGCCCGCGGCCTCGATCGGCCAGCCCATGGCGGTCTTCGGACCGTCGGGAACGGGGAACCCGATGCCCTCGCTGCCCGGGAAGACCGGGTTGGCGGGCTCGCCGGGGCGGGGTTCCGTGTAGGTCGGGTTGTAGTAGTTGACGCCCAGCACGTCGATCGGCTGCCCGATCAGCGCCAGGTCGCCCTCGTGGACGAACGACCAGTCGGTGAAGCGGGAGGCCCGCGCGACCACGTCGGCCGGGTAGACGCCGCGCAGCACCGGGTCGAGGAAGATCCGGTTCATGATGCCGTCGGGCACCGCCACGGCGTCGGGGTCCTCACCCCGGATCGGGGAGAGGGCGTGGGTGATGCTGATCTGCTTCGCGCCGAGCGCGCGCAGTTCCCGCACCGCGAGCCCGTGGCCGAGGAGCAGGTGGTGGGCCGCCGCGAAGGAGGCGCCGATGTCGGTACGCCCCGGCGCGTGGATGCCGGCCGCGTAGCCGAGGAAGGCCGAGCACCACGGCTCGTTCAGGGTCGTCCAGTTCTCGATGCGGTCGCCGAGGCGGCGGTAGACGGCGGCCGAGTATTCGGCGAACCGCTCGGCGGTCTCGCGGTTGGTCCAGCCGCCGCGATCCTCCAGGGCCTGTGGCAGGTCCCAGTGGTAGAGGGTGACGTAGGGGGTGATGCCGGCCTCGTGGAGGTCGTCGACGAGGCGGTCGTAGAAGTCGAGGCCGCGCGGGTTGACCGGGCCGCTGCCGCTGGGCTGGATGCGCGGCCAGGCGACCGAGAAGCGGTAGGCGGCCATGCCGAGCGAGGACATCAGCGCGACGTCGTCGCGGTGGCGGTGGTAGTGGTCGCAGGCGACCTCGCCGGTGTGCCCCTGGAAGACCTTGCCGGGGGTGGCGCTGAACGTGTCCCAGATGCTCGGCCCGCGACCCCCGTCGCGGACGGCTCCCTCGATCTGGTACGCGGCGGTCGCGGTGCCCCAGACGAACCCCTGCGGGAATTCCAGGACCTCGGCCTCCCTGGCCAGATCCGCCGACACAGCCATGCTGTCGCCCCCACCCATCCGGCCCCCGTTGTGAGAGCGCTCTCAGCAAGCATCCCGGCAAGTCGGCCCCCATGTCAACGCGAGGGGTTTATCACACGTTTCTCCGGTGACGGGTGATGGTCCATTGACTCGGACTTAACTCCGAGTTAGCGGCCGACACCTGAGAGCGCTCTCTAAAGCGGCCCCTCGCACCGGCACCGGCGGCGATCCCGGCCGGGCGGGAACCCGCCCCTCCGGCCGCGCTCCAGGGCGGCCCAGGGCGCCGATCCCTACCGCCCGGCGGGACACCGCGATCAAGATCATCGGGGTCCACCGGGCGGCCGACGTTCCGGAGGGACCGTCCGGAAGCAGCGCCGGAACGAAAACCATCGATCCTCAGCGCCGCATCTATTTGTTTATCCATGCGGAGAAATTCGTACTCACGGCGGGGTGACCGAATCGGAACACAACCGTGGTCGCGCTCCCACCACCGTCCTCATAACGTGTCCTCCGATGAGGCGTAGGGCGCTGATCGCCGGGAATGTGACGTTCGGCCACCCTCCCGGTCACCGGCAGCGACGTCGATAGAGAGCGCTCTCCCGATTATCGGAACTGTCCAATTCACAATGAGGTAACCGTAATCTCACATGGATTGACACGCCGTCGTAACCGGGGTGAAGCTTCCGGAATCGCTCTCTGATGAGAGTTC
The DNA here is from genome assembly GCF_054661255.1 of Herbidospora sp. RD11066. Lineage (NCBI taxonomy): Bacteria > Bacillati > Actinomycetota > Actinomycetes > Streptosporangiales > Streptosporangiaceae > Herbidospora > Herbidospora sp. RD11066. Next base: position 336,987 of record NZ_BAAGDO010000004.1, on the reverse strand, counting down.
ATGGAAGAACTTTGGAGGAAGGGTCCATGTCGCTCCTCTCACGACCCGCCCGTTTGTCCGCCATCGCGGCAGGTTTGGGCTTGGCACTCGTGGCCACCGGCTGCGGGAGTTCTGACGGCGGCGACACCGCCGCACCGAGCGCGAGCGCGGCCGGTGGTGGCGAAGCCGCCTCCGCGGAGTGCGCGCCGTTCACCGAATACGGCAAGTTCGACGGCACGACGGTGAGCATCTACTCCCCGATCCGCGACGCGGAGGCCGACCTGTTCGAGCAGGCCTGGAAGCCCTTCGCCGACTGCACCGGCATCAAGATCTCCTATGAGGGCACCGGCGAGTTCGAGGCCCAGATCCAGGTGCGTGCCGACGCGGGCAACCCGCCGGACATCGCCTTCTTCCCGCAGCCCGGCCTCCTTGAGCGCTTCGCCAAGGCCGGCAAGCTGAAGCCCGCCACCGACAAGGTCAAGGGCCTGGCCAACGAGAACTGGTCGCCCGACTGGGTCAAGTACGGCACCGTCGACAACGTCTTCTACGGCGCCCCGCTCGGCGCCAGCGTGAAGTCGTTCGTGTGGTACTCCCCCTCGATGTTCGCCGAGAAGGGCTGGACCGTCCCCACCACGTGGGCCGACCTGATGACCCTGACCGAGACGATCGCCGCCTCCGGCATCAAGCCCTGGTGCGCCGGCATCGAGTCGGGCGACGCCACCGGCTGGCCCGCGACCGACTGGATCGAGGACGTCGTCCTCCGCGACCTCGGCCCCGAGGGCTACGACCAGTGGGTCGGCCACGACATCCCCTTCAACGACCCCAAGCTGGTCACCGCCGTCGACAAGGTCGGCGCGATCCTGAAGAACGAGAAGTACGTCAACGGCGGCTACGGCCCCGTGAAGTCGATCGCCTCGACCGCCTTCCAGGAGGGCGGCGTGCCGATCACCGAGGGCCAGTGCGCCCTGCACCGCCAGGCCTCCTTCTACGCCAACTTCTGGCCCGAGGGCACCAAGGTGGCCGAGGACGGCGACGTCTTCGCGTTCTACCTGCCCGGCAACGACGCCTCGACCAAGCCGGTGCTCGGCGCCGGTGAGTTCGTGGCCGCGTTCGCCGACCGTCCCGAGGTCCAGGCCGTCCAGGCCTACCTGGCCGGTGGCGACTTCCCGAACCGCCGCATGGCGCTCGGCACCTACGTCTCGGCCAACAAGAAGGTCGACGTGAGCAAGGCCGCCAACCCGATCGACAAGCTCTCCATGGAGATGCTGCAGGACCCGAGCACGGTCTTCCGCTTCGACGGTTCCGACCTGATGCCGGCCGCGGTCGGCGCGGGCACCTTCTGGAAGGGCATGACCGACTGGATCAACGGCAAGGACACGAAGTCGACCCTCGACTTCATCGAGGCCTCCTGGCCGAAGAACTGACCTGAGGACCCCTGCCCGGCCCCGGAGCCACGAGCTCCGGGGCCGGGCACATCCGCACCCGGGAGACCTTCCTCATGGACTTCTTCTTCGATTTCTCCGCCGAGGCGCCCAAACTCCTCCAGCTGCTGATCGGCGTCATCGCGTTCCTGGCCTTCGTCGGCCTCATGCTCCTGCTCCTCGACCGCGCTCCCATGAAGGAACGCTCGTGGGGGCACTCACTCCTGCTGCTCGGCCCCGCGCTGGTGCTGCTCGCGATCGGCCTGGTGGTCCCCGGGATCCGGACCACCCTGTTGTCGTTCATGAACGGTGACAGCAGCGAGTTCGTCGGCCTCGAGAACTACGCCTGGATGTTCACCCAGCCGGAGTCGCTCACGGTCCTGCGCAACACCCTGATCTGGGTGCTGCTGGTGCCGGCTCTGGTCACGGCCATCGGTCTCGTCTACGCCGTGGTGGTCGACAAGTCCCGCTTCGAGGCGGTGGCCAAGTCGCTGGTGTTCCTGCCGATGGCGATCTCGTTCGTCGGCGCGGGCATCATCTGGCGGTTCGTGTACGCCTACCGTCCCGTGGAGGCCGACCAGATCGGCCTGCTCAACCAGTTCGTGGTGTGGCTCGGCGGCGAGCCGCAGCAGTGGCTGCAGAACGCCCCGACGAACACACTGTTCCTGATCCTCGTGGTGGTCTGGATCCAGGCCGGCTTCGCGACCGTGGTCCTCTCGGCCGCGATCAAGGGCATCCCGGCCGAGATCGTCGAGGCCGCCCGCCTCGACGGCGCCAGCCCGATGCAGATGTTCTTCCGGGTCACGCTCCCCTCGATCCGCCCCGCCCTCGTGGTGGTGCTGGTGACCCAGTCGATCGGCACGCTGAAACTGTTCGACATCGTCCGCACGATGACCGGCGGCCAGTTCGACACCAGCGTCATCGCCAACGAGATGTACAACCAGGCGTTCCGCTACGGCGAGGCGGGCAAGGGCGCGGCGCTGGCCGTGTTCCTCTTCGTGCTCGTGACGCCCATCGTCGTCTACCAGATCCGCTCGTTGCGGCAGCGCCGGGAGGCCTGAGATGACCACCATCGCCCCTGGCGTGGCCGCCAAGACCCAGCCGAAGACCTCCGTCGGCCGGGTCCGCAAGAGGCTGACCAGCCGCACCGCGAGCCTGGTCGCGATCGTCATCGCGGTGCTCTGGACGACCCCCACGTTCGGCCTGTTCCTGTCGTCGTTCCGTCCGGAAGACGACATCAAGGGCTCCGGCTGGTGGACGTTCTTCAGCAACCCCGCGCTGACGCTCGACAACTACAAGGAGGTGCTGTTCGGCAGTTCCTCCTCGTCGGGCCGCCTCGCCAGCTTCCTGATCAACTCGATCGTCATCACGATCCCGTCGGTGCTGTTCCCGCTGGCGCTGGCCACCTTCGCGGCCTACGCGCTCTCGTGGACGAAGTTCCGGGGCCGCGACTGGGTCTACATCGGGATCTTCGCCCTCCAGGTCGTGCCGCTGCAGATGGCCCTGGTGCCGCTGCTGTCGTTCTTCTCGCAGGGCGTGGAGGTCTTCGGCATCACCCTGATGCCGGCCTGGAACCTCGAAGGCTCGGCCCAGTTCATCCAGGTCTGGTTCGCGCACACCTGCTTCGCGCTGCCGCTGGGCGTGTTCCTGATCCACAACTTCATGTCGGAACTGCCCGGCGAACTGATGGAGGCGGCCCGCGTCGACGGCGCCACCCACGGCACGATCCTGCGCAAGGTCGTCCTGCCGCTGGTGGCCCCCGCTCTGGCGGCGTTCGGCATCTTCCAGTTCCTGTGGGTCTGGAACGACCTGCTGGTCGCGCTGATCTTCTCGGGCGGTACCGCCGAGACGGCCCCGATGACGGTACGGCTGGCGCAGATGGCCGGGACCAGAGGAAACGAGTGGCAGCGCCTCACCTCGGGCGCGTTCGTTTCCATGATCATTCCGTTGATCGTGTTCCTGTCGATGCAGCGTTACTTCGTACGCGGCCTCTTGGCCGGAAGTGTGAAGGGCTAGGGGCGATATCGTTATCGTCCTCAACCCGAGCCCCGTGGGAGGGACCTGTCGATGAAGCGCCCCACCTTGGAGGCCGTCGCCGCTAGAGCCGGGGTTTCCCGGGCGACCGTCTCCAGGGTCGTCAACGGCCAGGCCACCGTCGGTCCCGAGATCCGCGACGTGGTGCTGCGCGCCGTCCGAGAGCTGGGCTATGTGCCCAACTCGGCGGCGCGCAGCCTCGTCACCCAGCGGACCGACTCGATCGCCCTGGTGGTGTCGGAGCCGACGACGCGGGTGTTCTCCGACGACCCCATGTTCTCCACCGTCATCCGCTCGGCCAGCGTCGAACTGGAAGCGGCCGACAAGCAGGTCGTGCTGATGCTCAGCGGCTCGGCCCAGTCCCACGCCCGTGTGGAGCGGTACATCGCCAGCGGCCACGTCGACGGCGTCATGCTGATCTCGATGCACGGCGCCGACCCGCTGCCCGCCGCGATCACCCGCATGGGCGTCCCGGCGGTGTCCTACGGCCGTCCCGCCGTCCCGGTGGCGCTGCCCTACGTCGACAACGACAACGTGGGCGGTGCCGAGAAGGCCGTGAAACACCTGCTGGAGCGGGGTCGCCGGCGCATCGCCACGATCGCCGGGCCACAGGACATGATCGGCGGGCAAGACCGGCTGACCGGCTACCGCACCGCGCTGCGCGACAGCGACCGCCGCTCGATCGTCGCGGTCGGCGACTTCACCCGGGAGTCGGGCGCGATCGCGATGCGCCAGCTCCTCGAAGACGACCCGCAGCTCGACGCGGTCTTCATCGCCAACGACCTGATGGCGATCGGCGCGATGCAGGCGCTGCGCCAGGCCGGCCGCAGCGTCCCCGACGACGTGGCGATCGTCGGCTTCGACGACATCGAGGCGGCCCGCTACACCGACCCGCCTTTGACGACGGTCCGTCACCCGATCATCGAGCAGGCGGCGGCGATGGTGAAGCTGCTGCTCAGCCTGCTGGAGCGCGACGAGACGGTGGCCGACCCGGTGATACTTTCGACCGAACTGGTCGTCCGCGAGTCGGCCTAGAGCCCGGCGACCCGGCTGCGGCGTTCGAGGAACACGACGTCCCGCCACCGATCGTGGTGGCGGCCGACCCGTTCCCGGACGCCGACCGGCCGGAACCCGGCCTTCTCGTGCAGGCGCAGGCTGGCGGTGTTCTCGGGGAAGATCCCGGCCTGGATGGTCCAGATCCCACCGGCCTCGGTCGAGTCGATCACCGCGTTCAGGAGCACGGTCCCGATCCCCCTCCCCTGGTGCGCCGGGGAGACGTACACGGAGTGCTCGACCACTCCCGCGTAGACGCACCTGCTGGACACGGCCGACACCGCCACCCACCCGGCGACCGTCCCCCGGTCGACCGCGACGAACCGGTGCTCCGGGAGCCGGGCCGCGCTGAACGCCTCCCAGGTGGGCGCGGCGGTCTCGAAGCTGGCCTCGCCACCGTCGAGCCCCGCCTGGTAGATCGCCAGCACCTGGTCGGCGTCGTCGTCCCGCATCGCCCGGACGACCACCCCGGCGTCGAGCTCCCCCAGCAGGCGCAGCACCCGCCGCTCGATGTCGTCGCGGATCGGCCGCACGGCCTCGATCCCCTGCCCCGCCGGGTCGGGCAGCTCCCAGTCGAGATACCGCTTGCCCGGATAGAACGCGCACGTGTCACCACACCCCATGGTGATCACGACGTCGGACGCCTGGACGGCCTCGTCGGTGAGCGGTTTCGGATACGCCGCGGACAGGTCGAGCCCGATCTCCGCCATCGCCGCCACGACGGCGGGGTTGAGCGTGGCGGCGGGCACCGACCCAGCCGACCTGACCACCACGCGCCCCTTGGCGTGATGGTCGAGCAGGGCGGCGGCCATCTGCGAACGCCCGGCGTTGTGGACACAGACGAAGAGCACGTCGGTCATACGGACTCCTTGAGAGCGGGAGCGGGGTGGAGGACCAGCACCAGCGCGGCCCCGGCGACCGCGCCGACCACCTGGGCCACGACGAAGGGCGCGACCGACTCCGGCGCGATCCCGGCGAAGGTGTCGCTGAAGACGCGCCCGACGGTCACGGCGGGGTTGGCGAACGAGGTCGACGAGGTGAACCAGTAGGCCGACCCGATGTAGGCGCCGACCGCCGGCGCGGCCAGATGGGCGCGGCCGGTGCGGCTCAGGCTGAACACCAGGGCGACCAGACCGGTGGTGGCGACCACCTCGGCCAGCCACAGGGGCGGCCCGGTGCGGACGGTCTCGGCGATCGTGACGGCGGGCAGCCCGAACATGAGGTTGGCCAGCATCGCGCCCCCGATGGCGCCCGAGGTCTGGGCCAGCGCGTACACCCCCAGCGCGGTCGTGTCGCGGCGGCCCAGCGCCCAGTCGACGAGGGAGACGACCGGGTTGAGATGCGCGCCCGAGGTGGGCCCCACCATCAGGATGATCACCGCGAGCCCGGCGGCGGTCGCGGCGGCGTTCTCGGCCAGCCGGAGACCGGCGTCGTGCGGGGACAGCCGGGAGGCGGCGATGCCCGACCCGACCACGATCGTGACGAGCAGGCCGGTGCCGACGAATTCGGCCGTCGCGCGCCGGGCCAGCGAGGTCACCCCGGCACCTTGGACGTGGCGAACAGCGCCGCCAGGCGGTCGAGGGTCTCGGGGACGACCCAGGAGTAGACCCAGGTGCCCCGGCGCTCGGAGCCGATCAGCCCGGCCTCCCTGAGGATCTTCAGGTGGTGGGAGATCGTCGGCTGGGAGAGGTCGAATTCGGGCAGGAGGTCGCAGACGCAGGTGTCGTCGTCGCGGGCCGCGATGAGCGACAGCAGCCGGAGCCGCACCGGGTCGGCGACCGCCTTGAGGACGCGGGCCATCTCGGCGGCGTCGTCCCCGCTGATGGGCTCACGGGCCAGGGGGGCGACGCCACAGTCCGACTGATTCGACATGCATCAATATTGACACATATCGATGTCAGCCGGACAGGGCGCCGTCGATCCTGCTGAGGACCTTGCGGGAGACCAGGCCGTACGCGAAGAAGTCGACGCCCGCCGCCCCGGCCGCCTTGGCGGCTCTGACCTTGGCGGCCAGGCGTTCGGTCGAGTCGACGTCGCGGCGGCGTTCGCCCCAGCCCTCGATGTCGGGCATGCCCGGACGCAGGATCGCGCGCAGTTCGCGGTCCTTGCCGACCGAGCGCGAGTAGGCCGCCAGGTCGTCGGCGATCCGGGCGGCGTCGCGGGCGTAGGCGAGCACGGCGAACGACGGGACCAGGTCGCCGAGCGCCATCAGGTCGACGCCGATCTGCCAGGCGTCGTGGGCGGCCAGACCCGCCGTGGGGAGGCCGTCGGCGGCGCCCTTCAGCGCGCCGGTGGCGTCCATGAAGGTGAGCTGGGAGCCCTCTTCGGTGACGGCCGCCGAGACCTCGGCGACCAGGGTGGTCACCGTCTCGGAGCGGGCGCGGGCGTAGGCGACCACCTCGGGGCCCGCGTAGGCGGTCAGCGCGGCCCGGGTGACCTGGCCCTGGGCGGGCGGGTCGCCGTCGAGGACGCCGCCGACGATCCTGGCGCACTCCTCGCGGGCCACCTCGGCGTTGACGCCCAGTTGGGTGGCGCGCAGCAGGCAGTGGTGGCAGAAGCACAGGCCCAGCAGGAAGGTGTCCATCGGGCCGAACGGGATGTAGGAGCGGCCCGCCGTGAACGCGGCGAAGTGGAGCGAGTCGGCCACGACGCTGTCGACGCCCTGCCGGGCCACCGCGCGGGCCAGCCCGACGGCGTAGGCGCGCACGTCGGGATGGGCCGGGCAGAGATCGGCGGGGGCGCCGCGGTCGCCGAAGCAGTTGCGGACCGTCACCTCGGGGTGCCGCGCCCCCAGGGTCGGGCTGCGCAGGAACACCGCCCAGCCGTGGAAGGCCAGGCCGCGCGAGGTGCAGGCGGCCCGCAGGTCGTCGAGGATCTTGTCCTCGGCGCCCGCCTGGACCGGCGGCGACAGGCGGCCGAACAGGTCGGGGGGCGGCGGGAAGTGCACCCCGTCGTGCCGGATCGTGACGCGGCCGGCGCCGTGGGGGGTGACGTCCGTGATCTGGTGGACGGCCGCGGCCACGGTCACCCCGGCCACGCCGAGGTCCGTGATCCGGTCGAGGACAGCGTCGACTCCCTCGTCGCGCAGGTCCTCGACGAAGACGTACACCGAAGAATCCACTAACGCCCCTTGTAGGCCACGAAGTCGATTTCCACCAGGATGTTCATGAGCTGCGATCCTACGGTGGTCCTGACCGGATAGGGCTGGGTGAAGTAGGACTTGTACACCTCGTTGTAGGCGGCGAAGTCCTCCTTCAGGTTCTGGAGGTGGACGGTCGACTTGATCACGTCGTCGAAGCCCAGGCCGTGGGCGGCCAGCACCGCGCCCAGGTTCTGCATGGTCCGGTGGGTCTGCGCGGCCACATCCTCGCCGACGACTTCACCGGTGACCGGGTCGAGCGGCCCCATCCCGGAGGTGTAGACGAAGTCGCCGACCACGAGCCCCTGCGAGTAGGCGCCGACCGGGGCGGCGCCGTCGGTGGTCCGCAGCTCTTTCTTCAAGTTCTCTCCTCAGAAGTACGTGGTGAGCAGATCGACCACGATGTGGTCGTCGTCGATGACCGGGATGACCCGCCACTTGTCGAAGGCGGTGCAGGGGTGGGAGATGCCGAACCTCAGCACGTCTCCGGGGCTGAGCCTGCCCTCGGGGTCGGCGAGGTAGGTGTGCTGGTCCTGGATCGCCTTGGTCGTCAGGCCGTCGGGCGCCAGCGGGAGGTCGAGGTCGTAGGGGATGTCGCGCTTGCCGAGGCCGACGACGGCCAGGCCGGGTTCCGGGGTGGAGATGACCTGGGCGTACACCTCGAGAGCGGGTTTCAGGCGGTCGGCGAAGGGGCTCATGCGGGCGTAGAAGCCCTCGTCGTGCCCGATGTAGGCGCCGGGGCGCACGATGACCTGGGCGTCCATACCCGCGAGTTCCTCGGTGACCAGGTCGAAGTAGGAGCTCCCGCCGGCCGAGACGATCGGGGCGCTGAGGTCCTCCGCGAGCCTGCGGAGATCCTTCAGATAGCTGGTGACACCTGCGCGATCGGGCTGGGTGCCCTCATATCCGGACACGCCCGCGAACTCGACGCCGTCGGTGGCGTCGATGAGGGCTTTGAGCGTTTTCGCCTCGTCGGGCGTGCGGCAGCCGGTCCGGCCACCGGGATGCCCCAGTTCGACCAGGATCCGGAAGCCCTTCCCGGCCAGCAGTTCGACCCCGCGCGGGGAGTCGGCGTAGACGAGCAGTTCTTCGAAGTCCTGCCCCGCCATCCACTCGACCGCGCGTTCGTCGTAGATCTCGTTCGCCAGCAGCACCTTTTCGACTCCCAGGTGCCGATAGATCATGACCTGACTGGCCGTGGCGGCGGTCAGGCCCCAGGCGCCCGCCGCGAGCTGTTTGGCGAAGAGCTGCGGTGACATGGTCGTTTTGCCATGGGGGGCGTGAAAAAGGCCGTTTTCCTGTACGTGTTGCGCCAGCACCGCCACGTTGTGGTCGAGGGCGCTCTCACGGGCGACCATGAGCGGCCACGTGAACGGCCCTTCGAACAGGTTGTGCCGCGCCGCGAGGAACTCCTCCGCCGTGACCGGCTCCGGCTGGACGAATCCCCGTGTACGCCAGTCGAGGGTCATGCCGGAAATGAGCACTCGTGGATCGTATAGGAGACTACGCCGGTCGCAGGGCCCGGCCGGGGCGAGCTGTTGTGAGTTGTCCGTCTTTGAGGACCTGGGTGCCGTTGATCCAGACGTCGTCGATGCCCTGGGCGAGTTCCCGGGGGTTCGCGTAGGTGGCGGTGTCGGTGACCTCGGCCGGGTCGACGAGGACGAGGTCGGCGGCCTGCCCGGGGCGTACCAGACCTCGATCGAACAGCCGGAACCGGCGGGCCGGATGCGCGGCGAGATGCGTCGCGGCCTCCGACCAGCTCAGATCCCCCTTCTCCCGCACGTGGTGGCCGAGGAACCGGGCGAAGGCGCCGTAGGCGCGCGGGTGAGGGTGGCCGCCGACGTGCAGGCCGTCGGATCCGCCGGTGTGGGCGGGGTGGCGCAGGATCCGGCGGACCGACTCCTCCCCGGCCGGGCCCTCGTCGGGGCGGGCGCTGACGCAACCGGCCTCAAGGTTCGTCTCGATGAGCAGGCGGCGGGCGAAGAGTGCGGGGGTTTCCCCGTTCTGAGCGGCGGCGTCCGGAATCGTCATGCCTTCTGACCATTCGAGGCCGGGGGCGTGGGCGATGGTGAGCCGCTCCCAGGCGTAGTCGAGGTCGAGGTGCTCGATCATCGGCAGGGCCGTGGCCGGGTCGGCGGCGGGCACGTTCCCGGGCAGCACGATCATCGCCAGGATCGTGCTGCCGCGCAGGTAGGGGTAGGTGTCGAAGGTCGTGTCGCCGTCGAGCAGCGGGAGCAGCACGTCGGCCGGGCCGTGGAAGTGGGAGACGTGGAGGGGGACCCCCGCCTTCCTCGTGATGGCGAGCGCCTCCTTCATCCCTACGGGCGCCGACTGGCCGTAGCCGCGCATGTGGGTGACGTACGGAAGACCCTGGAGAGGCGCGCACAGGGCGGCGAGTTCGGCGACGTCGGCGTAGCGGCCGGGGACGTATTCGAGCCCGGTCGACAGACCCACGGCGCCCTCTTCGAGGCCCTTCTCCACGATCGAGCGCATTTTCCGGGTGTCGTCCGGGGACGCGGTCTTCTGTGCGGGTCCGAGCACGTCGTAGCGGATGGTTCCGTGCGGGAGCAGGAAGACGCTGTTCAGGGCCGCTCTGTCGTGGCTCGCCCGGATCTCCGCCACCGAGAGCGGGCCCGGCGCGGGGAAGGCGCCGTTGATGGCGGCGAAATAGCGGGTGGCGTAGTCGAAGGCGGCTTTCGTGGTGGTCGGGGCGAACGAGAGGCCGTCCTGGCCCAGGACGACGGTGGTGACGCCCTGGCGCAGGTTGGCGAGCTGGAACCCCTCGTCGTGGACGAGCGCGTCACCGTGGGAGTGACAGTCGACCATCCCCGGGAGGACGTAGCGGCCGGTGGCGTCGACGGCGTTCTCGTGGGGCAGCCGCCCGACCGCCGTGATCACCCCGCCCGAGATCCCGACGTCGGCGCGGAACGGCGGGGCACCGGTTCCGTCGACGACCCGGCCGTTCGCGATCACCACATCGAAGGTCACATGATCAGTATGAAGACCGGTAGTCGTCGTCACACGTCACCGACCGGTCGATCGGGCGCGCCGCGAGGATTTCCGCCGCCTTCTGCCGGGACACGTTCCAGCCGTTCCACGGATCGGGCGCGTAGAGCCCCTGTTCGCCGACCACCTGGAGGAGCACGCAGCTCCGCTTCGGTTCGGGCAGCTTGTCGAGCCACGGGACGGCGTCGGCGCTCAACCGGCCCAGGTAGTGCTCGTCGAGGCGGTCGACGCCGCGTACAGAGACCTGGGTCTCCGCCACCTGGGCGTCGGGGTTCCAGACGGCGAAGACCAGCAGCGACACCGCCGTGAGCAGGACCAGCGCCTTCGGCAGCCAGCGGGTCCGCTTCACCAGCCCACCTATCAGCACCAGCACGAACACGGCAGCGATCCACCAGATCGTGGCGCCGACCGAGGCCCGCAGGCGGGTGAAGCCGTAGGCGGCCGTGTAGAGGCCGAGCCGGTGCAGCGCCGAGGCCAGGATGACGAGCGTCAGGGCGCAGAGCAGGCCGAGGAGGGTGGCCATGATCCAGCGGTCGCCCCTGATCATCGTGCTGCAGAAGGCGACGATGATCAGTACGAACACGCTGACGGTGATCAGCTCGAAGAACCCCGACCTGGCGTATTCGGCGAACGTCAGCCCCGCCGTCTCCAGCACCCTCCTGCTGCCACCGAACAGCACCGAGACCTGCACCCCGACGAACAGCGCGAACAGCAGGTTCACCCCGACCAGCGGGATGATCCACAGGGTCCGGGCCACGTTGAGCGGGGCATAGTCGACCCGCGGCTCGGCCACCGGCCGCAGCGCGACCAGGATCGCGGCCGCGGTGATCACCGCGAAGACGGCGAACAGGAAGATCCGTACCGGGAGCGTGTCGGCCCAGGCCGGCGCCGAGAGCAGATCCCGGGCGAACGAGGAGAACACGGCGTCGGCCGAGATGAACAGCACCCCGAACAGGGCGATCAGGAACGCCGTGATCCCCAGCGAGATGAGAACCGGGACGATGCTGCGCCTCTTGAGAACCTTCCTGACCGGCCCGGCGAGGAACCACGGCACCGGGAACACCGCCAGCCCGACCGACAGCAACCCCCTGATCGTCCCCGCCCAGCCGCGCCCACCGGACACGGCCAGCGAGGCGACGACGAAGGCGGCCAGCAGGCTGAGCCCGACCAGCCAGTCGGCGTCCCGGAAGAGCGCGACGAAGACGAGGCCGTAGGCGACGACGGAGTAGGCGACACTCCACGCGTTGATCCGATGCCTGACGGCGGGGAGCACGGCGAGGGTGAGCGCCGTGGCGGTCAGCACGACCCCGACACCGGTCGGCGCGTAGGGGAAACAGACCGCCGCAACCAGGCCCGTCGCCGTCGCGGCGGGGAGGAGCCAGCGGGGGGTGTCCGGGAGGGCGGGGCGCGGGAAGAGCGGTGGGGGGGTGTACGCGTCGAACTCGCCACTTGAGGGGTCGCGGACGGCTTTGACCCTTCCTCCCAGGGAGGCGCCGATCGTGATGCCCACGCAGAGGAGCAGCAGGAAGACCCCGGCGGCCTGGGTCTCGGTACCGCTCCCGCTCCCGAGGAAGGCGGCCGCCATGGACCCACCGATCAGCCCCGCGAACGCCCCGACGACCCCGCCGAGGATGGCGCCACCGAGAGAACGGTTGGGCGGCGGTTCGTCGACCAGGTACGGCGAGCGCCCGGACGGCCGCGACGGACCGCCGTGACCGGGCGCCACCTGGGCGGACGAACGGCCTGTGCTGTCGGGGGAGGCTACGACGGGGTGGGGTGAGGTGACGGCGGTCCGGACGGATGCTGCGGGGATGGTGGGGTCGGAGGGGGTGCCGACCTTGGCCGATGCGACGGGCTGGGACGATGCGCCGAGCTTGGCGGGCGGGACAGTCTCGGCAGACATCGCGGGATTGGCCGGTGCGGCGAGATTGGCGGGGGTGACGGAGTCGGCGTGCATCGCGGGCGTGGCAGGGTCGGCAGGTACCGCGGGCTTGGCCGGAGCGCCGAGCTCGGCAGACATGACAGGGTCGGCGGCCATCGCGGGGCTGGCCACTGCGACGAGTTCGGCGGGCGTGACGGAGCCGACAGAGGCTGTGGTTTGGGCCGGTGCGCCAGGCTCGCCTGCGATGGCGGACTCGGTCGAGTGAGTGGAATCGGCCAATGCGGCGGGCAGGGGCGCACCCGCCGAGGTGCCCGATGTGACGAGCTCCCCCGAGGTGGCGGACTCGGCCGCGCGAGTCGGCTCAGCCGGTGGAGCAAACTCGGCTTGCGTGGTGGGCTCGGCCGTTGCGGCGGACACGATCGAACCCGCAAGCCTGGCCGGTGCGCCCGGGTCACCTGCCGTGACGGATTCGGCCCATTGAGCGGACTCATCCGGTGTAGCGGACTGGGCTTGCGCGCCAGGCTCGACCGACCCAGCGGACACGGTCGACGTGACGACCTCCCCCAATGTGGCCGGCTCGGCCCAGAGAGTGGGTTCGGCCGATGAAGCCGACCCGGCCCCGCGAGTGAGCTCAGTCGATGGGGCAGGCTCGGCTTGCGTGGTGGACACGGTCGGCGCAGCGGACTCTGCCTGCGCGGAAGGCTCAGCCAACGTGGCGGACACGGCCAGGCCGGCAGAGGACACGGCTGGTGTGACGAAATCCTCCGGAGTGGTGGATGCGGCCCGGCTCGGACTCACGGGTGAACCCGGCATCGGAGCTGGGCTCCCTGCGGTCGCCTCCGGGGCTGTATCTGGTCGAGGGGCCTGCGCATCGGCCGGTGTCGATGTCATGAAACTTCCGGCGGCGGGCATCCCAGGCGTGAACTCGGAAGGTGAACCTGTGCCTTCACCCAACGACGTCGGCGCGCCGACCGGTGAGGCCCCCGACGCCGTCTGGCCATGCGAGCCGACGGACGACGTCGACTCGGTCGAGGCGGCTGCCGTCTTTCCCGTCTCAGCGGGGACCCGGGTCGCGCCGTTATGAGCGGCCGCCCTCACATCCGGATATTTCACAGCACCGACCTCCGTATCGGTCTCTGATCGACCGGCCGACTTCACGCGGGTGCCGAAGCGGGCATGGACCGCCCCCGTGGGGCCCCGGCCCGCCGCGAAGGTCCGGGCCGCCGGTGCGGCCGGAAGGTCCCGGGCCGCCCTGGGCAGGGTCAGGACCATGTGGCATCCCGTACCGTCACCGACCCCGATGGTCCCTCCGTGGAGTTCGGCTATCTCCTTGGCGATGGCCAGGCCGAGCCCCGCTCCCCCCGCGTCGGCCGCGCGCGCCGCGTCGAGCCGGGAGAAGCGCTCGAAAACGCGCTGGCGATCGTCCAGGGGAATTCCGGGCCCCTCGTCGGCGACCTCGATCTCCACGGTCCCGTCGGACGAGGCGCGGGAGGTCAGGGTGACGGTTCCACCTGAGGGGCTGTGCCGGACGGCGTTGTCGAGCAGGTTGGCCAGTACCTGGGCGAGCAGGACCGGGTCGGCCGTAGTCAGATGACGGCCGGGTTCGATCGCGCTGGCGACGGTCACGTCGTCGCGGGCCAGCGACGCCTCCCGTACGGCCTGACCTCCGAGGTCTGCGAGGTCGAACTCCTCCATCTCGATCGGCCGGGCCCCCGAGTCCAGCCGGGACAGGTCGAGGAGCTGCGCCACCAGACGCCCGAGGCGCTGGGTCTGGGCGAGGGCGGTGCCGAGGATCTCGGGTTCGGGCGGGGAGACGCCGTCGACCACGTTCTCCAAAACGGCCTGCACCCCGGTGATCGGGGTCCGGAGCTCGTGGCTCACGTTGGCGACCAGTTCGCGGCGCTGCCGGTCGACCTCCGCCAGGTCGGCGGCCATCGCGTTGAAGGCCCTGGCCAGCTCGCCGACCTCGTCGCGGCTGGTGGCGGTGACCCGCAGGCCGTACGAACCCTTGGCGATGGTCTGCGCGGCGGCGGCCATCTCGCGTAACGGCTTGGTCATGCCGCCGGCCAGCACCTGCACCAGGATGAGCGCCAGGAACACCGCGAAGGCGATCCGCAGGTCACGGGGGACGCCCCCGTTGATCCCCACTTCGTTCACGATGAACGCGGTCACCACGGCGCCGACGATGACGATCCCGAGTTTGACCTTGATGCGGCCGAGGAAGTCGAGCGGCCTCATGGGCGCACCAGGGCGTACCCGACCCCATGAACGGTCCGCACCACTTCGGACCCGAGCTTGCGCCGCAGCGCCCGCACGTGACTGTCGACGGTCCGGGTCGCCGCCGCCTCCGAGAACCCCCAGATGTCGGCGAGCAGCCGCTCCCGCTCATAGACCTGCCCGGGACGCTCGGCGAGCCGTCTGAGCAGGTCGAACTCGGTGCGGGTGAGCTGCGCCTCCGCGCCCCGCACGAACACCCGCCGTTCGGCCAGGTTGATCTCGATCTCCCCGACCCGCAGCACCGTCTCCTCGGAGGCGAGCTGCGCCGCCCGGTCGACCCGCCGCAGGAGCGCGTGGATGCGCGCCACGAGCTCCCGCATGCTGAACGGCTTGGTGATGTAGTCGTCGGCCCCCACCCCGAGCCCGACCAGCACGTCGGTCTCCTCACCGAGCGCGGTCAGCATGAGCACGGGAACCGGCCGGGCCGCCTGGATCCGCCGGCACACCTCCAACCCGTCCAGTCCGGGAAGAAGCCGGTCGAGCACCACCAGGTCCGGTTCGAAGCGCGCGTACGCCACCAACGCCCCTTCGCCGTCACCGGCGACCCGAACGTCGAACCCTTCCGCCGTCAGCCGGGTCGCCACCGCTCTCGCGATGGTGTCGTCGTCCTCGACGACCAGCACCCGGCGCTGCTGGGGATAAGCCATGGGGGCAGCGTAGAGGCCGGACGTGCAGAGCAATCGTGGCTTTTTGTGGAGCTTTCGTGCAGGCGGTTCTGTCGGTGGCGGGGGTTAGCGTGAGGGTGTGATCGACGTTGACGCGTATCTCCGGCGACTCCGCCTCACCCCCGAACCCCCCGGCGTGGCGGGCCTTTTCGCCCTCCAGCGGGCCCATGTCGAGCGGGTCCCCTACGAGACGACCGCCATCTGGCTGGCCCGCTCCACCACGGTCGACCCGTCCGAGTCGGCGGCGCGCATCGTCGCGGGCCGGGGCGGCTACTGCTTCCACCTCAACGGGGCGTTCTCCGAACTGCTGGCGGCTCTCGGCTACTCGGTCACCCGCCACTATGGCGGTGTCCAGGGCTCGGCGACCGACCCGGCCGGGGCGCGGGGCAACCACCTTGTCCTGACCGTCGACGGCCTCCCGACCGACGACAACCCGTCGGGCGAATGGCTGGTCGACACTGGGCTGGGCGACGCGATCCACTCGCCGCTTCCCCTGGTCGAGGGGCTTTACGAGCAGGGGCCTTTTACTTACCGGCTGCGGCCGTCGGAGGCGGAGCCGGGCGGGTGGCGTCTCGACCACGACGCGCGCGGGAGCTTCGTGGGGATGGACTTCCGCAAGGTGCCGACCGAGATGACGGCGTTCGAGTCGGAGCATGTACGGCTGTCGACGTCGCCGGAGTCGGGGTTCGTGCGGGTGTTCTCGATCCAGCGACGGGATGCGACGGGGGTCGACGCGCTGCGGGGGCTGGTGCTGACCCGAATTGGCAACGCGTCGACGTCGACCACTCTTGACCGCGAAGACGACTACTTCGCGGCGCTGGCCGACGTCTTCGACCTTCACCTGACGACCGAGGAACGCGCGATCCTCTGGCCGAAGCTGGTGGCGAGCCACGAGAAGTGGCTCACGACCGTCTCGGGAGAACATCGTCTGGGATAGTGACCGAGTGCGCACCGTTCACATCGAGGCCAAACCAGATCATCTGCTGAGGCTGGCCAGGCAGAGAGACCCGGTCGGTGCTCTTGTCGAGATCATCTGGAACGCACTCGACGCGGAAGCGCACGTTGTCAAGGTCGACCTCGAGATCAATGATCTCAACGGGGTGGAGTCGGTCCGTGTCGTCGACGACGGCCACGGAATGCCGCATGACTCGTGCTCCACCTACTTCGGCGGGCTGGGCGGCTCATGGAAGACGACCGCCAAGGTCTCACCGACATTGAAGCGAGGTCTCCACGGCCGCAGCGGCCAGGGCCGCCTTCGCGCTTTCGCCCTTGGTGAGCAGGTCCGTTGGGTGACCGTGGCGGAAAACATCGAAGGTGCAAGAGAACGCACGGTGATCAGTGGCGCCGTCGACCGACCCGCCGATTTCGATATCTCCGAGCCTGAACCGTCAGAGGGGAAATGCGGCACGAAAGTCGAGGCGTCCGTACCCGCCGACTTCGTCAACCGACTGACCCAGGACGACACCGCCCAGCAGCTCGCCTCCGTTTTCGCGCCCTTCCTCGCGGCCAACCAAGACGTCCGGATCGTCTACCAGGGCATCACTCTCGATCCGTCGACGGTGTGGACGGACATGGCCGAGTATCCCGTGAGATGGCCCGACGCCGACGATCACCCGGAGCCCGTTCTTCGTGTCATCGAGTGGCCCAAGGACGTCGGCCGGGTGCTGGCTCTGTGCGATGCGAACGGTGTCGTTCTCGACGAACTGTCGCCCGGTATTCAGGCTCCAGGCTACCACTTCACCGCCTACCTTCTGTGGAACGGATTCGTCGAGCGCCGCGACGACCTGCCCCTCGCCGAACTGGATGAGCTCAGCGCCCTCCTCGCCCTCGCCAGGGAGACCCTCCGCACCCACGTAAGAAAGCGGGACCAGGAACGCCGCGCCAGGCTCATCCATGACTGGAAGTCCGAAGGCGTCTACCCCTACACCGAGAGCCCTGCGGAACCGGCCCAGGCGGTCGAGCAGGAGATGTTCGACGAGGTCGCGACCAGGATTTCGCGCCGTCTGCCGGGTGCGACCCAGAGCAAGAAGACGACTCTGCGGCTACTCCGCGAAGTGCTCTCCCGGGACCCCAGCGGCCTCTATCCCGTCCTGGACGAATTGTTCCGTCTCCCGCAATCGGAGCAGGAGGAGCTGAAACGCATCCTTCAGCGAACCAGCCTGTCGGAGGTCATCAAGGCAACGGGACACGTCAGTGATCGACTCGACTTCCTGGCCGCGCTCAAGCGCCTCGTCTTCGACCCTGAAGTCAGCCAGACGGTGAAGGAGCGCAGCGAGCTTCACAAAATCCTGGAGCGCGAGACCTGGATCTTCGGTGACGCGTATGCGCTCATGGTCAGCGACCAGAGCCTGGACGCCGTTCTGCTTCGCCATCTGAAGGAACTCGGCCGAGACCCCTCGGAAGGGCTGAACCCGGTCCGCCGCGAAGACGGCCGTACCGGCATCGTCGATCTGCTTCTCGGGCGGGCGCATCGTGCGAGCACAGGCCGGGAACATCTGGTCGTCGAACTGAAGGCGCCCGGGGTCCGCATCGGACAGACGGAAGTCGCCCAGATCAAGAGCTATGCGGAGGCCATCGCCAACGATCCCCAGTTCCGCGAGGCCGGGGTGCGCTGGGACTTCTGGGTCGTTTCGACAAAGATGTCAGACGTTGTCCGACTGGACGCCAGCGCACCGAACCGCCCGCCGGGATGTATCGCAGAGTGGGCGAGCGGAGTCCGTATCTGGGCGCGCACATGGGGCGAGATCATTGAGGACTGTGAGGACCGGCTGCACTTCTACCGGGAACGCCTGAATCACGATCCGGCGACCGAACACGCCGTTGAATATTTGCGCCGAGTCCATGGCGATGTGATCCGTGTCGACTGACGCTCCCGAGCAAGCTCTGGAATGATCAGCCTTCGATACCGCGCAGGGTGGCGGCGACCAGAGATCCGAGAGTCTCCAGGTGGTAGCCGCCCTCCTGGACCGCGACCGTCGGCAGGCCCAGCCCGCCAAGCAATCGGCCCGTCTCGAAGTAGCCCTCCCGCGTGACCCGCAGCGGGCTCTCCGGATCGTCGGCGGCGGCGTCCACGCCCAGAGACACCACGAGCGCGTCGGCGCCCCAGGCCGCAGCCGCCTCGCACAGCCGCGACACCCCGTCCAGCCAGACCCCGTCCCCCGACTCCGGAGCCAGCGGGATGTTCAGGTTCGTGCCGCCGCCCGTCTCGTCGGCGAAGCCCACGTAGTGGGGGAACCAGCCCGCGCCCGGATCCACGTGGACGCTCCCGTAGAACACGTCCTCCCGTTCCCAGAAGATGGCCTGGGTGCCGTTGCCGTGGTGGGCGTCCACGTCAAGGACCGCGACCTTCGACGCCCCCTCGGCCAGCAGGGTCTCGGCCGCCACCGCGGCGTTGTTCAGGTAGCACGAACCGCCGTATCCGTCGCGGGTCGCGTGGTGGCCCGGCGGGCGGCACAGCGCGTAGGTCAGCCCGTTGGCGGCAGCGCTCCGGGCGGCGGTCCAGGCGGCGCCGGCCGACATGTACGCCGCCTCCCAGGTGCCGGGGCCGATGAGGGTCATGGTGTCGTAGGCGTACAGGCCCGCCCTGCCGTGCACGGCGGCCGGGACCCTCGCGGGGAGGCCGCCGAGCATCGCCGGAGTGGGGAACACGTAGGGCACCACCCGGTCCTGTGGGTATCCGGTGGCCGCCCATTCGGCGTATACGCCGCGCAGATGTCGCAGCAGTCCCTCGGAGTGGACCTTGGTCAGCACCCGCCACGGCACTTCCGCGGCTTCGACCCAGGTGGCCGGCACGGTGTCCCGGAGGTGGAAGACCCGGGACGGCGTCTCCGTTCCCACGGTGCGCAGGCCGATCCAGATCTCCGCCACGGGGTCGTGCAGGATCGTCTCGGGAGACCAGATGCCGATCATGGGCGGAAGAAGCGGTCGAGCACCCGTACGCCGAATTCCAGCGCGCTGACCGGCACCCTCTCGTCGATCCCGTGGAACATGGCGTTGTAGTCGAAGCCCTCCGGCAGTGCCAGCGGCGCGAAGCCGTAGGTCACGATGCCCAGTTCGTGGAAGGCTTTGGCGTCGGTGCCGCCGCTCATCACGTACGGAACAGGCAACGCCGCAGGGTCCTCGGCCACCAGTGAAGCGCACAGCGCGTCGAAGGTCGGGCCGCCCGGATCGGCTTCGGGGGCGTCTTCGAAGCAGACGAACTCGCGGCTGATCCTGGGGCCGAGCAGGGTGTCGATGGTCGTGAGGAAGTCGTCCCGGGAACCCGGCACGAAGCGGCCGTCGACCTGGGCGGTGGCCGAGCCGGGGATGACGTTGACCTTGTATCCGGCGTCCAGCATCGTCACGTTCGCCGAGTTCCGCAGGACGTGCGCGAACAGTTCGCCTACCTGGCCGAGGCGCCGAGCCTCGCCGTCGAGGTCGGACATGTCCAGGGGACGGCCGAGCGCGCGGGAGATCCCGTCGAGCATGCTCACCACACCCGGCGTGAGCTGCAGCGGCCACTCATAAGAGGCCAGGCGGGACATCGCGTGGCACATCTCGGCCACCGGGTTGTCGACCGCGCGGAGCGAGCCGTGCTGGGCCACCCCGCGGGCGGTCAGGCGCATCCACGCCATGCCCTGTTCGCCGACGGCCACGGGGTAGATGCGGCGTCCCTCATGGATGACGCAGTAGCCGCCGTCCTCGCTGATCGCCTCTCGGACCCCCTCGAACAGGGCTCCATGCGAACGGGCCAGGTAGTAGGAGCCGTATTCGCCGGTGGCCTCCTCGTCGGCGGTGAAGGCGAGGACGATGTCGCGCGACGGCCGCACCCCGCGCGCCGCCCACTCCTGGACCAGCGCGAGCGTCATCGCGCAGGTGCCCTTCATGTCGACGGCGCCACGGCCCCACACGACGCCGTCGATGATCTCGCCGGAGAAGGGGTGGACCGCCCAGTCGGCGGCGGCCGCCGGGACCACGTCGAGGTGACCGTGGATCAGGAAAGGGTCGTCGTCGGACGAACCGCGCACCCGCGCGACCACGTTGGAGCGGCCGCGCGAGGTCTCCAGGATCGTCGCGGGGACTCCGGCGTCGGTGAGCAGGGTCGCCACGTATTCGGCGGCGCCGCGTTCGCCGCGGCCCCGGTTGTCGCCCTCGTTGGTGGTGTCGATTCTGATCAGGTCGGAGCAGATCGTCCCGACGCCGCTCATGGCAGGACACAGGCGGCGTGGTGGCCGCGGTCGGCTGGGAGCACGGGCAGGGTCTCCTTCTCGCAGCGTTCCGCCAGGCCGGCGGGGAGTCCGGCGGCGTAGGCGGGGCATCGGGGGCGGAAGCGGCATCCGGCCGGGATCCGGGAGGGGTCGGGCGCCTCGCCTTTCAGGACGATCGGCTCCTGTCTGGCTATCTCCGGAACAACCGACAGAAGCGCTTTCGTGTACGGATGTCGCGGCGCGGTCAGCACCTCTTCGGTGTCGCCGGTCTCGACGATGCGGCCCAGGTACATGACCGCGACCCGGTCGGCGATGTTCCACGCCAGCCCCAGGTCATGCGTCACCACCAGCATCGACAGGCCGAGTTCTGTGCGCAGTTTGAGCAGCAGGGCCAGGATCTCGCCGCGCACGGACGCGTCGAGCGACGACACCGGCTCGTCGGCGACCAGCACGTCGGGTTCCAGGACGAGTGCGCCCGCGATCACCACGCGCTGACGCTGGCCGCCGGACAGTTCGTGCGGATAGCGCAGGAAGAACCGCTCGGGAGGCCGCAGCCCGGCCTTGGCCAGCGCCGCCGCGACGAGTTCGCGCTCGTCGCCGGGGACCTTGTGGATCCTGAGCCCTTCGGCCACGGCCTCGTAGACGGTGTGCCGGGGGTTGAGCGATCCGCTCGGGTCCTGGAGCACGAGCTGGACGTGCCGCCGGAACTCCTTCAGGCGCCGGTGGTCGAGCGGCCTGCCGGCGTGTTCGACAGTGCCCTGCGCAGGTCGTACAAGACCCAGTAGTGCTCTGGCCAGCGACGACTTGCCGCACCCGGACTCGCCGACCAGCGCGACGATCTCGCCGGAACCGATCTCCAGGTCGACGCCGTCGACGGCCCGCGCCGCCCCGAACCTGACCTGCACGCCGCGTGCGGCGAGTGCGCTCACGAGCCCTCCCCGGCACGAAGACAGGCGGCCCGCCGGTCCCCACCTAGATCCAGCAGCTCGACCTCTTCGACCGAACACCGGTCGAAGGCGACCGGGCACCGGGGATGGAAGGGGCATCCCGCCGGCAGGTCTCCCGGATACGGAGGATCTCCCGCGAGACCGGCGGGCGCGTAGCGGAACCGGGGGTCGCCGACCCGGGGGAAGGCCCCGGCCAAAGCGCCGCTGTACGGGTGCCGCGAGTCGTCGAACACCACCGAGGCCGGGCCCTCCTCGACGACCTTCCCGGCGTACATGACCGCGGCCCGGTCGCAGGTCGTGCCGAGCACCGACAGGTCGTGCGAGATCAGCACCAGCGCCAGCCCGAGGTCCCTGACCAGGCCGGACAGCAGTTCGAGCACCTGCGCCTGGACCATCACGTCGAGCGCGGTCGTCGGCTCGTCGGCGATCACCAGCCGTGGCCTGCACGCCAGGGCCAGCGCGATCATCACCCGCTGCCGCTGCCCGCCGGAGAGCTGGTGGGGGTAGTCGCGGGCCCGCCGGGCGGGCAGGCCGACCTGTTCCAGCAGTTCGCCGACGCGCAGGTCGGCGGCCTTCCTGGTGGTCTTCGGCTCGTGCAGCAGGATGGGCTCGGCGATCTGGCGGCCGATGGTGCGCACCGCGTTCAGCGAGTGGAGCGCGCCCTGGAACACGATGGACGCCGTGGCCCAGCGCACCGCGCGCAGGCGGCCGAACGACATGCCGTACACGTCTTCCCCGTCGAGCAGCACCGAGCCGCCGACCTGGGCGGATTTCGGCAGCAGCCGCAGCACGGCGTTACCGATCGTCGACTTGCCGCAGCCCGACTCGCCCGCGACGCCCAGCACCTCGCCCGGCGCGACCGACAGCGAGACGCCGCGCACGGCCGGGACGTCTCCGGCATAGGTGACCGACAGGTCGCGCAGCTCCAGCAGGCTCATGACCCCTCCCGCAGCCGTGGGTTGAGCACGGCCTCCAGGGCCCGCCCGACCAGCGTGAACGCCAGCACGACGAGCACCACGCACAGCCCCGGCGGCAGCACGAACCACCATTCGCCGTTCGACATGGCGCCGGTCCCGTAGGCGTTGTCGAGGATGTACCCCCACGACGGCCGGGTCGGGTCGCCCAGCCCGAGGAACGACAGCGTCGTCTCCGACAGGATCGCCACCGAGACGGTCAGCACCACATGGGCCAGCACGAGCGGCATCACGTTGGGGAGGATGTGCCGGGTCATCTGGTGCCAGTCGCCGCCGCCGAGCGCCCGCGCCCTTTCCATGTACGGCCTCTCGCGCACGCTCAGCGTCTGCGCGCAGACCAGCCGGGCGGTGCCGGGCCACGAGGTGACCCCGATGACGATGATGATGTTCAGCAGCGACGCCCCGAGCACGGTGGCCATGACGATGGCCAGCGGCAGGAACGGGATGACCAGGAACCAGTCGGTCAGCCCCATCAGCGTCGACCGCGCCCAGCCGCCGTAGAACCCGGCCATGATCCCGATGACCGTCCCGATGACGATCGCGATGGCGGTGGCGGCCAGCCCGACGATCAGCGAGACGCGCGTGCCGTGGATGAGCAGCGTGAGCACGGAACGCCCGTTCTGATCGGTCCCGAGCCAGTAGTCACCGGAAGGCGAGGCATGCGCCGGAGCAGTGGCCTTGGTGACATCGAGCCCGGCGGGGTCAGCCAGGACCGAGGCGAATATGGCGACAAGTCCGAAGAAAACCAAGATGCCCATTCCGACCATAGCCGACCGGTGTGAGCGAAAATCAGCCCAAAAGCGAGTAGCAGTAGCGCGTCGCCGCTGCCAAGCGATCGCGGTCATCAGGCACTCACCTCCGGGTCGCTTGAGCCGCACAAGCCGCTCATTGGGTGCTCACCCGAGGATCCAGGACCGCGTACAGCAGGTCGGCCATCAGTGTGAACACGATCACCCCTAGGGAGAAGAGCAGGAACACCGCCTGCAACAAGGGGATGTCGGGCCCGCGCAGCGCCTCTGCGGTGAGCAGTCCCAGACCCGGCCACGAGAACACGTACTCGACCGTGATGGCCCCGCCGATCACGAAACCGAGGTTGAGGAAGATGAGCGTCATGGTCGGCAGCAGCGCGTTGGGCACCGCGTGCCGCCGCCGCACCAGGTCCTCACGCAGACCTTTCGCGCGGGCGAGCGTGAGGTAGTCCTGCCGCAGCTCGTCGACCAGCGACGCCCGCATGATCGAGGTGTATTCGGCCAGGTAGACGATGGCCAGAGCGGTCACCGGCAGCACCAGATGCCAGAGTGTGTCCGCCGCGACGGCGAAGAAGCCGGTCACGCCGACCGAGTTGATGCCGCCGCTCGGGAAGAACGGCAGCCACATGATCAGCATCATGCCGACCCAGAACTCCGGCATCGCGTAGAGCGTGTTGGTCGCCCCGGTCGTGATCCGGTCGAACCGCGACCCCCGCCGCCACCCGCTCCGGATCCCCAGCCACACCCCCGCGAGCGCCGCCACCAGCACAGCGGTCCCGACGAGCAGCACGGTAGGCCAGACCCGTTCGCCGATGATGTCCCAGACGGGCCGGTTGAACCGGGTCGAGTTGATCGTCGAGGCGAAGGGGTTCCCCAGATACTCCACGAACTGCTCGCCGATGGGCCGGTTGAGCTGCTGACGCAGCCTGATGAGCTGGTCGGGCGACATGTTCCGGCCGCGGGTGTAGAGGCCGATCGGGTCGCCCGGCAGCAGCCGGAACAGGAAGAAGTTGAAGACCACGACGAACAGCAGCGTGCCGACCGACCAGCCGACCTTCTTCAGGACGTAGCCGCGCACCGCCTCACTCCCGGTCGTCGGCGGAGACGGTGGACCGCCGCCGCAGCACCAGGAACCCGGCGCCGCCGATGACGAGCACCCCGATGACGATCGCGACGATCAGCCCGACACTGGTACCCGAATCAGACGAAACGGCCGTCTGCTCTTCGGTCGCCGTGTTCGGAGCCATCGTCAGATACGAGTGGATGCCGTACTGGAACAGCAGTGACCCGTCCGGTGAGGGCTGGGCGGTGAAGCCGGTCCAGCGGTCGCTGCGGTAGGCGACCAGGTCGTCGTAGTAATAGGTGATCGCGTAGGCGGCGTCGTCGTACACGAGCTGCTGCATCTGCTTGGCGAGTTCGGCCCGCTTGGTCCGGTCGGTCTCGCCGGCCTGCTCCTCGTAGAGCTTGTCGTAGGCGTCGTTGCAGTAGAACGAGTCGGACAGGTCGGCGTAGATCGCGTCGCCGTCCTGGTAGCTGCGCTTGCCGCAGGTGAAGACCGACATCTGGTAGTCGGGGTCGGGTTCGACGACCCAGCCCCACTCGAACATGTCGTAGTTCCCCTGGCCGATGACCTCGGTCAGCGTGTCCTCCGACATCACCTTGACGGTGACGTCGATGCCGATCTCCTTCAGCCAGCTCTTCACGAACTCGGCGGTGCTCTGCGAGTCCTGCGACTCCTGCCGGGCGAACAGCCGCAGCCCGAACCGGGTGCCGTCGGCCTTCTTCGGGAACCCGGCCTCGTCGAGCAGCTGGTTCGCCTTGGCCAGGTCGAAGTTCTGCGGCGCGGGGGGCGTGTAGTGCAGCAGCGGATAGACCGGCGGGATGAACGAGTCACCGGGCGAGCCGTGCCCGTTGAGCACCCGGTCGACGAGGGTCTGCCGGTCGATGGCGTGCGAGATGGCCAGCCGCACCTGCTTGTTCTTCAGCGCCTCGTGGCCGTCGCCGATCGCGGTGCCGTCGGCCAGGGCCGCGCCGGTGTTGAACGCGATCTCGTTGAACCCGGAGTACTTGGAGCTGCGGGTCGTCACGCCCGGCTTGCCGTTCAGCGAGTTGAAGACGTTGCTCTGGAGGTCGTAGGCGAAGTCGATCTCGCCTCTGACCAGGGCCTGCGCCTCGGCGTCGGCGTTGGTGAACACCCGGAAGACCAGTTCGTCGAACTTCGGCGCGCCCTGCCAGTAGTTCTTGTTCGCGGCGAACCGGATGTACTGCCCCTTGCGCCGCTCGACCAGTTGGAAGGGCCCTGAGCCGACGACCGGCTGACCGTTCAAAGGCTCGTTCGCGTACGACTTGACCTCGTCGCCGTCGACGTCCTTCCAGACGTGTTCGGGGAGGATCGGCACGGCCAGCCGTTCCATGATCGGGGTCGGCTGTTTGACGTGCAGGACGAGCGTGGTGTCGTCGGTCGCCTCGGCCTTGTCGATGTTGGCGACATAGTTGCCGTAGTTGGTCTGCTCGAAGTCGCCGTCGATGATCCGGTTGAAGGTGTACGCCGCGTCGCGGGCGGTCAGCGGCTGCCCGTCCGACCACTTCACCCCGGCTCTGATCTTGTACGTCCACGACTTCTTGTCCGGCGCCTCGCTGTAGGACTCGGCGAGGGACGGCTGCGGGGAGACGTCCTTGGCGCTGGAGGTGGTGAGGTAGTCGTACATGAGCGCGTAGGTCTCATACGCCTCCACGACGATGCCCGTGAACGGGTTCGTGGAGTCGACGTCCGACTGGATGCCGATGGTGAAGGTCGTCTTCGGGGCGGGCGCCGGGCTGATCGGGGTCGATAGGAGCCCTCCGGCCAGTGCGAAGGTCAGTACTTTAACGACGAAATGGTGCATATCGTCCTCCGGGGGCGGGAGTGGCTCCAAATCGGTACTGTCCTGCCATGACACACCCGGTAGTGCACAAACTGCACGGCATCGAGCGCATCGACGACCACGCCTGGATGAGAGACCCCGAGGCGGTACGAGATGCGCTCGTCTCCGAGCGGCGGCGCTACGAGTCCCGGATCGCCCACACCGCCCCCTTTCGGCAGCATCTCGCAGCCATAATGGCTGGACGGACGCCTGAGACTGAGTCCTCAGTCAGTTGGCGCCATGGGGCCTTTGTCTACTACACGCGAATTGTCACCGGAAGAGAGTTCGGTGAATTCAGACGAAAGCGTGATGGTGCCGACCAGCTGATCCTCGACCTCGACTCCTTCGGCGAGTACGTCGAACTGGGTGTGCGCGAGGTGTCCCCCGACGGGCGGTGGCTGGCCTATTCGGTCGACGTGACCGGCGACGAGGTCTACGACCTGCGCTTCCGGAATCTCGACACGATGGAGGACCTGCCCGTCACCATCGGCGGCACCTACTACACGGGCGGCTGGGCCGACGGCTGGTTCTACTACACGGTGGTCGACGCGGTGTACCGCCCGTGTGAGGTGCGGCGATACGACCTGGAGACGGGCACCGACGAACTGGTGCTGCGCGAGGGCGACCGCCGCTTCGAGCTGACCGTCAACGCGACCCGGTCGGGCACCCACCTGCTGATCACCGCCGCCAACCGTGACACGACCGAGGTGTGGTCGGTCGTCGACGGCCTGCCCGAGTCGGTCGGCGGGCGGCGTCCGGGCATCGAATACCGCTGCGACGCGACCCTCGACGGCCTGGTGACCTGGACCGACGACGGCCACCCGGAGTTCCGCGTGGTCGGCGTGCCGCCGCTGCCCGGGGAGCGGATCCACCAGGTCGACTGCTTCGACGGCCACAAGGTGCTGACGCTGCGCCGGGGCGGCGACCCGTTACTGCGGGTCCTCGGCGACGACGGCACGTCCTACGAGGTGCATCCCCCGGTGCCGTGCGGGCGGATCGCCCTCGTGCACAACCACGACTACGCGACCGAGACGGTGATCTTCGAGACGGGGTCGTACAGCGAACCCACGCAGTGGTGGCGGCTGACCCTCGCGACCGGCGCGCGCGAGCTCATCAAAGAGAACGACCGCCACGACGGCTACGTCAGCGAACGCCTCTGGGCCCCCGCCGACGACGGCGCCGCCATCCCCGTCACGGTCGTCCGCCGCACCGACACGCCCCTCGACGGAACGGTCCCGTGCCTCCTCTACGGCTACGGCGCCTACGAGGCGGTCTTCGACCCGACCTGGGACGCCGCACTGTCGGCCTTCCTCGACCAGGGCGCCGTCTTCGCCCACGCCCACATCCGGGGCGGCGGCGAGATGGGCCGTGCCTGGTGGCAGGCCGGGAGACTGTCCCGCAAGACCACGACCTTCACCGACCACATCGCCGCCGCCGAACACCTGCTCGACGGCCACGTCTCGAAGATCGCCACCCGGGGACTGTCGGCCGGGGGCCTTCTCCAGGCCGCCGTGTACGGAATGCGCCCCGACCTCTGGTCAGCAGTCGTGGCCGAGGTCCCGTTCGTGGACGTCGTCACCACCATGCTCGACGACACCATCCCCCTGACCGTCAACGAGTGGGACGAATGGGGCGACCCCCGCCACGTCGAGGACTTCACGTGGATGCTCGCCTACTCCCCCTACGACAACATCCCGACCGGCGACCTGCCCCCGCTCCTGGTGACGGGAGCCGTCAACGACCCCCGCGTCCTGGTCCACGAACCGGCCAAATGGGTGGCCGCCCTGCGTGCGCAGGGAGCCGACCCCCTGTTCCGCGTGGAGGTCGAGGACGGCGGCCACTCGGGCCCACCCGGCCGCTACGCCCACCTGCACTACGAGGCGGAGATCTTCTCCTTCGTCCTCGAAGCGTTCAAGAACACGTGAACGACCCCACCCGCGAGCAGCCCCCAGAACGCGGCCCCCACCCCGAGGAAGCTCACCCCTGAGGCGGTCACCAGGAACGTGATGATGGCCGCCTCCCCCTGGATGTTCCTGATCGCCGAGGTGAGCGCCCCTAGCAGCGCCAGCCCCGCGACCCCCTGGATCAGCACCGGCGGCGACTGCACCACGAACGAGGTCGCCACGGCGGCCGACAGCCCCAGCCCGATCATCCCGCCCCCCGAAGTGGTCGACGCGATCCACCGCCGCGCGGGATCGGGCTCGGCGTCGGGCCCCGCCGACAGCGCCGCCGAAATGGCCGCGAGGTTCACCGCGTGCCCCCCGAACGGCGCCGCCACGGCGGACGCGACCCCGGTGACCCGCAGCGCCGCCGAGAACGGCACCTGGTAGCCGAACCCCGCCATCACCGCCATCCCCGGGACGTTCTGCGACGCCATGGTCACCAGGAACAGCGGCAGCGCGATCGACACGACCCCCTGCACCGTGAACTGCGGCGCGGTGAAGACGGGCTGCGGCCACCCCGCGTCAACGGGCGCCGCGATGAGCACGATCGCCACGATCAGCGCGGCCGGCACCGCCCACGTGCGGGCGAACCGCATGAGCACCAGCCAGACCAGCACGACCGGCACCGCCAGCGCGGGCACCTCCACGACGGCCCTGACCGGCGCCAGGCACAGATCGAGCAGCACCCCCGCCAGCATCGCGGCGGCGATGGGCTGCGGAATCGCCGCGATCCACCGCCCCAGCGGCGTGAACAGCCCGGCCACGACGATGAGCGCCGCCGAGACGAGGAACGCCCCCACCGCGACCGCGAACCCACCCTCGACCGCCCCGGTCGAGGCGAGCAGCGCGGCCCCCGGCGTCGACCAGGCGATGACGATCGGCATCCGATACCGCAGCGACAGCCAGATCGACCCCGCCCCCACGGCCAGGCACGCCGCCAGCAGCCCCGAGGCGGCCTGGACCGGCGTGGCCCCCACCGCCTGGAACCCGGCGAGCAGGATCGCGAACGAACTCGCGAACCCCACGACGGCGGTGACGATCCCCGCGACGATCGGCTGAACCATGGGCCACACCTCCCCGTTCCATAAACGGAACGCCTGCGATGTGAGGGAGGATAGCCCGCGTGGACGCCCAAGGGATAGCCCGCCGCCTCAGAGACCTCCGCGAGGCGAAGGGCGTGTCGCTGTCCGCCCTGGCCCGGTCGGCGGGGGTGGGCAAGGCGACGATGTCCGGCCTGGAGACGGGCACCCGCAACCCGACCATGGAGACGCTGTGGAAGGTCGCGGCGGCCCTGGAGGTCCCGCTGACCGCGCTGCTGTCGTCACCGGCCGTCCTTCCCGACGTCGCCGTCGAAGGCAGGCTGCTCGAATCGTTCACCGAGGCGGGGGCGACCTATGAGCTCTACCGCCTGGTGATCAAGGCGGGCGGCTCGCAGGTGTCACCCGCCCACGGAGCCGAGGTGACCGAACACCTGACCATCTTCACCGGCTCGGCGGAGGTCGGGCCCGTCGGATCCCCGCTCCGGGGAGGCCCGGGAGATCACTTGGTGTTCACCGCGAGCACGCCGCACCTCTACTCGGCGGGCGCGGAAGACGTCCAGGCGAGCCTGCTGATCCGGTATCCGGCCTGACATGCTGCCCACCGACGAAGAAATCCGCGCGCTGCACGAGAAATACGCGCCGACACAAGAAGCCTTCGACCTCGTCTACACCCACTGCGTCATCGTGTCGGACATCGCGCGGCGGCTTCTCATCCCCGAGGTCCACGATGCGGAGCTGGTGCGCGTCGGCGCCCTCCTCCATGACATCGGCGTCTACCGCCTCAATGGGGCGCCCTATATCCAGCACGGAATTCTCGGCCACGAACTCCTTAAAGCCGAAGGCTTCCCCGAAGTCCTCTGCCGCTTCTGCTCCCATCACACCGGCGTCGGCCTCACCTGCGATGACGTGCGGAAACAGAACCTCCCGATTCCGGTGGCCGATTATCTGGCCGAGTCACCCGAGGAGGAACTCGTCATGTACGCCGACAATTTCCACAGCAAATCCAGCCCACCCCGCTTCGTCTCCGCCGACGACTACGAAGCCCGCATCAGGCGTTTCGGCGAAGACAAGGCAGCGGCCTTCCGGGCGATGCGCGAGAAATACGGCGTCCCCGAGCTCTAGAGCGTCTCGCGCAGCTCCCGCTTGAGAATCTTCCCGACCGCGTTCCGGGGCAGCGCCTCGACGACTTCCAAACGCTCCGGCAGTTTGTACGACGCGATTCCGGCGTCCTGAAGGAACGAGACCACCGACTCCAGGGTGATCGTCGACTCCGGCTTGACGACCACCATCGCGCAGGCCTTCTCGCTCAGCACCGCGTCGGGGTAGCCGACGACGGCGACCTCGGCGATCGAGGGATGTCCGGCCAGCAGCGCCTCGACCTCGGCGGGCGCGATGTTCATCCCGCCGCGGATGATCAGATCCTTGGCCCGGTCGACATAGCGCAGGTAGCGGCCCTGGGCGAGCTCGAAGACGTCGCCGGTGATCAGGTAGCCCTCGTCGTCGAACGGGTCGGCCTCGGCGGTCCCGGCGAGGTATCCGGCGAAGACCGTCGGGCCCGACAGGCGCAGCTCGCCCGGGATGCCCTCTTCGGTGACCTCGACGCCGTCGTGGGAGAAGAGCTTGACCGAGGTGCCGCCGAGCGTGCCGGGCCAGGAGGTGCCGGGGGCGTCGGGGCGGGGAAAGTAGCGGGCGCGGTCGTCGGGGTCGGGCATCGTCTCGGGGTCCGACAGGAGCGCGATGCCCTCGTTCGAGCCGAAGAAGTTGATGATCGCGATGCCGTATTTCTCCTGCCAGCCGCGCACCATCGGTGGTGGCAGCGGCGCCGAGCCCGAGCCGATCCGGGTGAGCGAGGAGATGTCGAACTGGCCGAGCACCTCGGGCTTGTGCAGCAGCATCGTCAGCAGCGCGGGCGGCGCGAGGGTGTAGGTGACCCGCTCGGTGGAGACCTGCGTGAGGTAGACGGGCAGGTCGAACGGGTGGTGCTGGATGAGCGCGAAGCCGGTGCGCAGCCACGGCATGAAGACGCCGCCGATGCCGGCCATGTTGACCATCGGGAACGGGTTGAGCACGACGTCGGCGGCGTCGAGCCCGACCGCGTCGGCGCAGGTCCAGCCGACGGCGCCCCAGTCGTAGTGGCAGCGCGGCACGCCCTTGGGGGTGGCCTCGGTGCCGGAGGTCCAGCAGATGGTCACGCAGTCGTTGGGGTCGACCGTCAGCCCGGCGAGGTGCCCGGCCAGCTTCCCGGCGTCGCCGGTCGCGGTCTCCAGGTCGCCGCCCCACTCAAGGACCGTCTCCACACCGATCTCGTGGACGACCTCCGCCCGGTCGGCGGACGTCACGAACACCGAGGCGGCGGCAAGAGGGGTCAGCTGCGCCAGTTCGTAGCGCCGATATTGCACCGGGAACGGCGTGACGATCGCCCCGATGCGCACCACGGCCAGAACCGTCACGGCCAGCTCGACCGAGTTCGGGAGCTGCACCGCCACCACGTCGGACGCCGCAACTCCACGGTCGACAAGGACGGCCGCAACCCGGTCGACCTCGGCGTCGAGCTCGGCCCACGTCAGCCGTTTGGGGGCGGAACCCCCCATGAGAGCGGCCTTGTTGGGCGGGTCGGCCACGGCCAAGGCGTCGGGCCGCTCGGCAACCCGGGCCCGCAACATTCCGTCAATGGTGTCGTCAGTCCACCACCCGGCGGAGGTGTAGCGCTCGACGACGTCTTTCGCGTGCAGCCTCATACCGGACTCCCGGGTCTTTGATTGTGCCCGGAACATTAGGCAACCCCGTCTCCAGGGTCAACGAGTTTCGTCTGATTCATGTGGGTTAGGCGGAAGAGATCAGAAAGGAGGCGACACATGGACCGCCGCACCACCGTCGAGCCGGATCAGGACCTGGACGTGATCATCGTGCTGACCCGCCAGCACGCCCTGATCAGGGATCTGTTCGATGAAGTGGAGCGCAGTCTGCCGGCCGACCGCAGGGAGACCTTCGGACGGCTGGGTCGGCTGCTGGCCGTACATGAGGAGGCCGAGGAGACCGTCGTCCATCCGGTCGCGCTGTCCCGCCTGAACGGCGGGGCGGAGATCGTCGGGAGCCGGAAGGCGGAGACGCGGAAGATCAGGGAACTGCTGGCGAGCCTGGACCCCGATTCGCCCGACTTCACACGTGACTTAGAGGTACTCCGGGCGTGGGTGTTCGCGCACGTGACCGCGGAGGAGAGGTACGAGTACGCCGCACTCGACTCGATGACCAGCGCGGCCGAGCGGCACGCGATGGCCGAAAAGGTGAGGGAGACCTTCAGGCACTGATGTCGAAGTGCACCTCGCGGCGGGCCAGCACGCCGCCGCAGGCGGTGCAGAGCAACACGGGAGCGAGCCCGGCGCCGCAGGACTTGTGGGTGATGTCGAGTCTGGAGCCCGGCGGCGTCGGCAGCTCGCGCTGGGCCCAGTCGACGAGGAACGCGAAGACCTCGAAGAAGGCCAGCCCCTTGTCGGTGAGGCGGTAGCCGGTCTCGCACGGGCGGAAGACGCCGAGGTCCACGAAGCGGCGCAGCCGGTCGGTCAGCACCGAGGGCGCGATGCCCATCTCGGCCTGGAAGTCGCCGAAGCGCTTCACCCCGAGGAAGGCGGCGGCCAGCACGTGGGTGGACCACCGGTCGCCGAGGATCTCCATGGCGTCGGGGCAGTAGCCGAGGTAGTCGGGCCGGGGGGCGCTGGTGCGGCGGTGCTGCCGGGGCGCGTGGGCGCTGGCGAAGGTGGCGTTCGGGCCCCGCACGGTGTGGGTCGCGCGGGCGGTCATCACCTGGAGGCAGTGGCCGCAGCCGAGCACGGGCCGCGATTCGTAGCCGCAGGAGTCGTGGATCAGCGGGGGCAGCTCGCGGTCGGTCCAGTCGCGTTCCCACGAATAGATGGCGACCAGCAGCGACCACAGGTCGAGGCCGCGCTGCGTGAGGCGGTATTC
This sequence comes from Herbidospora sp. RD11066, assembly GCF_054661255.1. Classification (NCBI taxonomy): domain Bacteria; kingdom Bacillati; phylum Actinomycetota; class Actinomycetes; order Streptosporangiales; family Streptosporangiaceae; genus Herbidospora; species Herbidospora sp. RD11066. The sequence continues at coordinate 303,829 of NZ_BAAGDO010000004.1, read as the reverse complement.
GTAACGGAGGCGGCCGTTGCGGTAGGCGGCGGTCTCGAAGATGCCGCAGGCCACGAGTTCCTTGAGGCGGGAGGCCAGCACCGACTCGCTGATGCCCAGTTCGTCGCGCCACCCGGCGAAGGTGCGGACGTGGAGCAGGAAGGCCCGCTGGAGGATCATCAGGACCCATCGGTCACCGAGGATCGTGAGTGCCTGACCGATCGGGGTGAGCCGCTCTTCGACCGAGGCCGAAGGTGGTGCGACCGTCAGGGTGGCCTCAGGCATGAGATTCCTGACAGGTGGTGCTGTGCATGTTTCCCCGCGCTTACTGGATGAACCCGAATATCCCACTCTAAGGGCACATTGACGAGCTGACTTCTCTTTCCGTAGCGTCCGTGTATGAAAGTTCTGGACGAATCCGGCGAAGACAACCCATACCTCCTCGGGGTGTACGCGCCCGTCCATGAGGAGCTCACCGCCGACCAGCTCACGGTGATCGGCGAGATCCCGTCCGACCTCAACGGGGTCTACCTGCGGAACGGTCCGAACGCGCGGTTCCCGATGGCCGGCCGCTACCACTGGTTCGACGGCGACGGCATGGTCCACGCCGTCCACTTCGAGAACGGCACCGCCCGCTACCGCAACCGGTGGGTGCGCACGAAGGCGTTCGAGGCCGAGAGCGCGGCCGGGCGCTCGCTGTGGACCGGGGTCATGGAGAACCCCAAGGCCAACCCGTTCGGCAACACGCGCGGCCTCAACCTGAAGGACTCCTCGAACACCGACATCGTGTTCCACCAGGGCCGCCTGCTCACGACGTGGTACCTGTGCGGGACGCCGTACACGATGGACCCCCTCTCCCTTGAGACGCTCGGCACCCAGACCTTCCTCGACACGCTGACCGGCGACGTCATGGCCCATCCGAAGGTCGACGAGCGGACCGGCGAGCTGTTCTGGTTCGACTACGGGCCCAAACCGCCCTATCTCCGGTACGGAGTGGTCGGCCCCCAGGGCACCGTCGAGCACGTGGTCGACCTCGACCTGCCGGGCGCCCGGCTCCCCCACGACATGGCGATCACCGACAATTACGCGGTCCTGATGGACCTGCCGCTGTTCCAGGACCTCGACGCCGCCCGCCAGGGCCGCTACAAGCTGACCTTCGACCGGTCGCTGCCGTCGCGGTTCGGCGTGATCCCCAAGCGCGGCCGGGCCGACCAGATCAGATGGTTCGAGGCGAAGCCGTGCTACATCTACCACGTGGTCAACGCGTGGGAGGAGGGCGACGAGATCGTCATGGACGTCTGCCGCGTCGGCCGCCCCGCTCCCGCGGGCTCCGGCAGCGCGCTGGCCCGCATGATCAGCTACCTGAAGCTCGACGCGCGGATGTACCGCTACCGCTTCAACCTGCTCACCGGCGCGACGTCGGAGACCTACGTCGACGGCGACCACAACACCGAGTTCCCGTCGATCGACCAGCGCCTGGTCGGGCGGAAGTCGCGCTACGCCTACAACGTCTCGGTGAAGCAGGCCCCCACCAACCTGTTCGACGGCCTGGTGAAGTACGACAACCTCACCGGCGCGAAACAGACCTATTACTACGGCGACCACCGCTACGGCAGCGAGGCCCCCTTCGCCCCCCGCGACAACTCCAAGGGCGAAGACGACGGCTACCTCGTCTCCTTCGTCACCGACGAGCGCGAGGGGAAGTCAGAGGTGCAGATCCTCGACGCATCCGACATCACCAAGGGCCCGGTGGCACGGGTACTGCTCCCGCAGCGCGTGCCCCTCGGCTTCCACGCCACCTGGGTGCGGGCAGACCAGCTCTGAACCCGCACCTGTTTGAGGAGATCGGCACCACATGCTCAGCGTTTCCCTCGGCCTTTGGCAGGACCGGCCGGCTTCCGAGGCCCTGCTCACCGCCAAGGCCGCCGACGAGCTCGGCTATCCCGAGCTCTGGGTGGGCGAGATGGCCACCTACGACGCCTTCGCGCTCGGCACCGCCATCGGCCTGGCCACCGAGCGGATCGGGCTGACCCTCGGACCCTTCGCCGTCGCGGTCCGCGATCCGATGATGATCGCGATGGGCGTGGCCTCGGTCGCGGATCTCGTCCAGAGAGAAATCAACGTGGCGATCGGCACGTCGAGCCCTCTCGTGGTGGAGAAGTGGCATGGGCGCCCCCATGCGGGTTCCGCGAAAGCGCTGGCCGACCAGGTCGAGGTGCTGCGCGGGCTCCTTAATGGCGAAAAATCGGGACATGCTCGCTCCGACGGCTACCGCCTGAGGCTGAACGCACCGCGATCGACGATCACCGTGGCGGCCTTCGGCCCCCAGGCTGTAAGAATTGCCGCCACGGCCGACCGCATGGTGCTCAACCTGATCACCCCGGCCTCGGCCGCCCGTCTGATCAGTGACTTCCGGGCCGCCGGCGGCAAGCGGGTGACCGCCTGGGTGACCGCCTCCGTGCACAAGGACGCGGCCGCGATCGAGCAGCTCCGCCGGGCCGTCGTCGGCTATCTGGCCGCCCCGGGCTACGGCGAGATGTTCGCCGAAGCCGGGTTCGGCGACGTCGTCGCGTTCGCGCGGACCCGGCCGCACCCGCGTGAGCTGCTTGCCAGAATCCCCGACGAGCTGCTCGAATCGGTGGGACTGCTCGGCGACACCATCGAGAAGAGGCAGGCCGAATACCGTGACGCCGGGGTCGACGAGATAGCCGTGGTGCCCGTGAGCACGGACAACGACCCGGGGGGCGCCACAACGCTCAGGGAACTGCGGGCTCTGGGCGCGCGTTGAGGATCCATCGTCCAGTATTGAGATGTATCGCGAATGATCCGAAGGGGCCCCAATGTCGCCACTTGCCAAGTACTACATCGGTGCGGGCATCGGCTCGCTCATCGCCATCTGGCTGCTGCCCAACCTGATCGCCTTCTTGGTGGTGGCAGGGCTCCTCGGGGCGCCCGTCGTCGCCTGGTTCATGCTCGACGAATCGCAGCGGCGCCGGATCCTGCGGCTCCGGCGCAAGGGCATCGGCCGCTAACTCAGGCCGTGGCCACCTGGGCGTGAACCCGGTCGGTGACCCGTCGTTCGAAGTAGAACGACAGGAACGGCACCGTTCCGGCGAGCATCACGCCCAGGATGTAGCCCCACGACCAGCGGGCCTTCAGGCCCAGGTTGATGGTGGCGACCAGATAGATCATGTAGAGGAAGCCGTGGATCGGCGAGATGATCTGCGAAGGCCCGGGGATGTCGAACCCGTAGCGCAGGACCATTCCGGTCACGAGCACGAGCAGCATGCAGCCCACGATGTAGGCCATGACTCGAAACGGCTTGAGGGCGGATTCCACGGTCACGTCTCCGGATCGGGTTCGGGGTCATCAGATCGTACGGCGTCGCGGACGAAGTGGAACCACATGTAGACGGCGAACGCCGCGAAGATCCACCACTGGGCCGCGTAGGCCAGGTTGCGCCAGGTCAGCGCGGCCCCCACGGCGGGGGCGGGCACGGCCACCGGGGTGGCCGACAGGGCGGGCGTCTGTTCGGTGGCCACCACGAAGCCGTCGCGCAGGTCGCCGCTCCACAGGTTGAGCAGCTCGGCCGTCGAGACGGTCGCGACCTGCCCGGTGGGCAACACGCCGCCGCGCTGCACCGCGTCCGACTGGTCGGGGGCCCGCAGGCGGCCGGTGACGTTCACCTGACCGGCGGGGACGGCCGCCCCCGGATCGTCGGGCGAGGCCACCCAGCCGCGGACGACCGGCATGGTCGAGCCGTCGGTGAGGGTCAGCGGGGTGAGCAGCCAGAACCCGGCTCCGGCCGAGGCCCGGCCGCCGGGGGCGGCCACGTCGGGCTCGCGGTCGGCGACCAGCAACTGCGCGGTGGAGTCGTAGGTGCCGGTGGCGGTGACCCTGCGGCCGATCTCGTCGGTGGTGACGCGCTCGCCCGGGGCGCTGAGCTCGGTCAGCGCGACGGGAGCCGGGTCGGCGGCGGCCCGGGGTCGCCCGGAGTCGGTGAAGACGCCGAGCTGCCAGCGGCCGAGCAGGATGAAGGCCACCAGAACCCCGATCACCAGCAGGTGGAGGCCCACCAGCCGGGGGGAGAACAGGGTGCGCAGCATGACTCACAAGGTATCCGTCATGCACACCGGTCCCGGCCATGGGGCCGGATTCGGCAAAACTAGCAATAACGACATATTGGTGTCTCGTGGGCATGGTGTGTCGCTAGAGTTCGTGACATGTCTGACCCACAGGTTGACCCGGCCGGGAACACGCAGGCCTTCCGGGCCTTCGCCCGTAACCAGGAAGAGGCCGCGCAGCAGGTTGAAAAGCAGGAGTCGTCGCGCCTGCCCCTCTACATCGCCCTGGGCGTCGCCCTGGTGATCGTGGTGGCTGTCGTCGGCTACTTCTTCCTCGCCTGAGGCCAGCCTCCACATGCAGAACCGCCGGCGACCGCGCCCGCCGGCGGTTTTGACATGCCCTTGTAGCTAGTCCTTCACGACCAGCGCGCTGCCCCCGCCACGGCGGGTGGGCTCGGCGACGGCCTGGATCTTGCCGTGCCGGAGGAACTCCAGCGCGGTCGCGGCGCCGATCTCCGGAGTGAGCGCGAACGTGTGACCCTTGGCGGTCAGCTCGGCGCCGTATTTGTCGATGAAGGCCTGTTCGGCCTGGGTCGCCGCGATGTTGCGCTGCGAGGCGCGCGGGGCGGCCAGGGCGTCGGGCAGCGACATGCCGAACGTGAAGCGGTTGAGCAGGATCTGCAGCACGGTCGTGATGATCGTCGCGCCGCCGGGTGAACCGACCGCGAGCAGCGGCTTTCCGTCCTTCAGCACGATCGTCGGCGCCATCGAGGAACGCGGGCGCTTGCCGGGGGCGGGCAGGTTCGGGTCGGCGGGGGCCGGGCCGAAGGTGAAGTCGGTCAGCTCGTTGTTGAGCAGGATCCCCCGGTTGGGGACGACGATCCCGGCGCCGCCGGTCTGCTCGATGGTGATGTTGTACGCCGCCACGTTGCCCCACCGGTCGGTGGCGACCAGATGCGTGGTCTCGGGGCCTTCCGGCTGCTGCTCCTTGGATTCCGGCGCGGGAGCCGGTGCGGCGCAGGGGCCGTAGGCGCCGTCGGGCTGGCCGGGGGCGGCCGGGTGGGGCAGCGCGGTGTCACCGATGAGACAGGCGCGCTCCTTGCCGAAGCCCTCCGAGAGGATCTCCTTCAGCGGCACCCGCACGAAGTTGGGGTCGCCCACGTAGGCGTTGCGGTCGGCGAAGGCCAGGCGGCTGGCGTTCAGGTAGTCGCCCAGGTCGGCCGGGCCGACGTTCTCCAGGATGTTGAGCGCCTCACCGACCGTCGACCCGCCGGACGACGGCGGGGCCATGCCGTAGACGTCGAGGCCGTTCCAGCGGACCTTGGTCGGCTCGGGGGTGAGCGCCTTGTAGGACCGCAGGTCGGAGACCTCCATCAGGCCGGGCCGGACGTTCCGGGTCGAGCCGGGGGTGACGGGCGGGGTCTTGACGGTGGCGACGATCTCCTGGCCGAGCCTGCCGCCGTACAGCCACGAGGGGCCCTTGTCGGCGAGTTCCTGGTAGGTGCGGGCCAGGTCGGGGTTCCTGAACGTCGAGCCGACCGGGGGCGGGGCGCCGTTCGGGAGGTACAACGAGGCCGTGGAGGTGAAGTCGGCGAAGCGGGCCGCGTTGGCGGCGGTCTGGTCGTAGAAGGTCTGGTCGACGACGAAGCCCTTGCGGGCCAGGTCGGCGGCGGGCTTGAGGGCCTTCTTCAGCGACAGCGTGCCGTAGCGGCGCAGCGCCAGATCCCACTGGGCGACGCTGCCGGGCACTCCGACCGAGAGGCCGCTGGTGACGGCCTGGTCGAAGGGGATGCCCTCGAAGGTCGTCGAGACCATCTTCGCGGGGGCGGTCTCGCGGCCGTCGATGTTGATCACCCGCCGGGAGCGGGAGTCGTAGTAGACGATGAAGCCGCCTCCGGCCAGACCTGCCGAGTAGGGCTCGGTCACGCCGAGGGCGGCGGCTCCGGCGACCACGGCGTCCATGGCGTTGCCGCCGTTCTTCAGGACGTCCAGCGCGATCTTGCTGGCGTCGAGGTCGACGGTGGCCACGGCGCCGCCGTACCCCTCCGCGACCGGTTTCTTCTCCACTTGGGGCCGTGCCTGGGCGGGGGGCGCGACGAGCGCGCCCATCACGACGATCCCGAGCGCGGCGCCTGTGACGCGTCTCATGGCCACCTCCACTTTGTGATCATCCAAGGATGACCGGACATGTCAAGACCCGCTACGCCTTGAGGTGTACCCCGGGCTTCCCCCTCGGACGGATGTCATGCCCTCTGAGGTCACCTAGCGTGGACGGGTGATGGAGCGCAGAGACGTCGTGCACGCCGCCGTGGCCGCGGTGGTGCAGGTCGTCGCGTCCCAGGGCGCCCAGTGGGGCCAGCCCGACCGCACCCCGCTCGACTGGCGGGGCTATCTGCTGCTGCTCGTCGGGCCGGCGATGATCCTGTGGATGCGGCGGCTGCCGGTCGTGCCGATGGTCGTCACCCTGGTCGCGACCTGGGTCTACGTCTGGCTCGGCTTCCCCTACGGCCCGGCGTTCCTGACGCCGATCATCATGATCGTCTACACCCTGGTCTCCGGGCACCGGCGCCCGGCGTGGGCAGGGGGCCTGGCCACGCTGGCGTTCATGATCGCCTACACGACGTGGCTGATCCCGGCCCCGAGCGGCTGGCTCCACCAGGCCGCCATCGGCGCGTTCCTGCTGCTGGTGATGGTCTGCGCCGAGTGGATCCGGGCCATCCGCGAACGCCGGGCCGAGAACCGGCAGAAGGCGGCCGAGGAGGAACGGCGGCAGGCCAGCGAGGAACGGCTGAGCATGGCCCAGGAGCTCCACGACGTGCTGGCGCACAACATCTCGCTCATCCACGTGCAGGCGTCGACCGCGCTGCACCTGATCGAGAGCCACCCCGAGCAGGCCCGCAGCGCGCTGGCGACGATCAAGACCGCGTCCAAGGACGTCCTGAGCGAGATGCGCGGCGTCCTCGACGTCCTGCGCGAGGGCGCGCCCCGCAATCCGACCGCCGGACTCGACCGCCTCGACGACCTGGTCGAACGCAGCTGCCAGGACGTGAAGCTGGTCCGCACCGGCGACGTCAGGCCGGTGCCCCACGGGCCCGACCGGGCGGCCTACCGGATCGTCCAGGAGTCGCTCACCAACGTCACCCGGCACGCCCCCGGCTCCTCCGTGCTCGTCTCGCTCGACTACGGCCACGTCCAGATGAGCGTGACGATCACCGACGACGGCACCGGCAGGCCCGACGCGGTGACCGACCTCGGCGGCGGCAACGGCATCCCCGGCATGCGCGAACGCGCCTCGGCCCTGGGCGGCTCGCTGACCGCGGGCCCCTACGGCCCCGGCTTCCGGGTGGCCGCGACCCTCCCCATCCCCGCGCCCTCGATCTCCGCAAAGGAGTCCCCATGATCAGGATCCTGCTCGCCGACGACCAGGCGCTCGTCCGGGCGGGGTTCCGGGCGCTGCTCGACGCCCAGGAGGGCATGGAGGTGGTCGCCGAGGCCGGTGACGGCGCCGAGGCGGTGCGGCTGGCCGGGGTGCACCAGCCCGACGTGGTGCTGATGGACATCCGGATGCCGGGGACCGACGGGCTGACCGCCGTGCGGCTGATGCCCCAGGGGCCCCGGGTCGTCATGCTCACCACGTTCGAGCTCGACGAATACGTCTTCGAGGCGCTCCGCAGCGGGGCCAGCGGGTTCCTGGTCAAGGACACCGAACCGGCCGAGCTCATCCAGGCGGTCAGGGTGGTGGCGGGCGGGGCGGCGCTGCTCTCGCCCGGCGTGACCCGGCGGCTGATCGCCGAATACGCGTCGCGGGCGAAGGCGCCGGTCGTACCGAAGGAGCTGGGGTCCCTCACCGAGCGCGAGCGCGAGGTGCTCGCGCTGGTGGGCAACGGGCTGACCAACGACGAGATCGCCGGGAAGCTGTTCATGTCGCCCGCGACGGCGAAGACCCATGTCAGCCGGGCGATGATGAAGCTGCGGGCCCGCGACCGGGCCCAGCTCGTGGTGATCGCCTACGAGTCCGGCCTGGTCAGGCCGGGGTGGACGTGATGGAATAGCCCGGTAAGCGCTTTCCGTGCCACGGCCAGGTGCGGAGGGAGTGGCATCCGCGCCACTTCTCGCGTCCGGCCGGTCACGTTAGGTTGCGCTGGTGATGGCCTTGTTCGCCGGCGGGGTGGGCGCCGGGCTGCTCGCGGGCTCCGTGTCGTGCACGGCCGTCCAGGGTGGGCTGATCGCGGGGGTCGACCGCATCTGGGCCTTCCTGCTCGGCCGGGCGGTCACCCATGTGCTGCTCGGGGTGCTGCTGGGCCTGGTCGGCGGGGTGCTGGTGATCGCGCCGCAGGTCAGAGCCCTGATCCTGGTCGCCGCCGGGATCGGAGTGGTGGTCGCGGGGGTCGCGCTGCTGCGTAAGCCGATGGCCTGCCGGCCGTTGAAGGGGTCGCCGTTCGCGCGGGGGGCCGCCACGATCCTGGTGCCGTGCGGGGTGACGCTGAGCACCGAGCTCGGGGCGGTCTCGACCGGGTCGGCGCTCGCCGGGGCGGTGCTGATGGGCGGGTTCGTGCTCGGGTCGTCCCCGGCGTTCGCCGTGGTGGGGGTCGTGCTGAAGAAGCTCGCCCGGTGGGCGGGGGTGCTGGTGATCGCGGCGGGGCTGTTCACGGTCTTCTCCGGTGTACGCCTCGGCGGCTGGCTCCCCACCAGCCCGGCCGTCGCCGCTTCGGCCGGAAACGTGGTGCTGGCGACGCCTGCCGGCTTCCGGCCCGCCGTGATCACCGCTCCGGCGCATCGGGAGATCACGGTGATCTTCCGTACAGAAGGCAACAGAAGCTGCACCACGACGGTCGCGATCGACGGACGAGACGTCGCCCTGCCGGAGACCGGCCAGGTCACGGTGCGCCTGACGGCAAAAGCCCCAGGGACGATCAGATACTCGTGCGGCATGGGCATGTTCTCGGGATTCATCCGGATCACATGAAGTAAGAAACTGGTAATCACCCTCCGTGACCGGACTGTTACATGCGACTCTGTCCGCCATGACAATGTGGCCTGAGGTGTCGGCCAGGACCGCACAGGTCCCGCCGCCCCGCCCCGCCGCCGACGGCGAGGGCGACGACCTGCACGCCGCCGCTCAGGCGGGGGACGCCCGCGCGGCCCACCTGCTCGGCCGCCTCTACGCCCAGCGCGGCGACCGCTCGGCGGCCCGCCACTGGTGGGAGCGCGCGGCCGGGGCCGGAAACGTCGACAGCGCCTTCAACCTCGGCAAGTGGCACGAGAAGCACGGCTCCCTCGACGAGTCCCTGCGCTGGTATGAACTGGCCGCCGGCACCGGCGACGCCGAGGCCGCCGCCAACCTGGCCACCCTGCTGCTGGAGCAGAAGGGCGACGCCACCGCGGCCTTCCACTGGTACGAAACGGCCGCCACCGCCGGATCCCGTCGCGCGTCGCGGCGGCTGGCCCTCCTCTGCGAAGACGCCGGAGACCTGACCCGGGCCCGCGACTGGCACCGCAGGGCCGCCCTCGACGGCGACCTGACCAGCGCCCACGACCTGGGCTTCCTCGGCTATTCGGGCGGCGAGGAGGGCGACGCCCGCCACTGGTGGGAGTTCGCCGCACGAGGCGGCCACGCCGAGGCCGCCTACCACCTGGGCCTGCTGCTGCACGCCCAGCGCGACCCCGAGGGCGCCGAGGTCCTCTACCGGCTGGCCTCCCAGCACGACCACCCCGGCTCGGCCTCCCAGCTGGGCAACCTCGCCCTGGCCAGACGGGACCTGCGGGCCGCCCGCGCCTGGTTCGAGCGCGCGGCCGGCACGGGCCGGGTCGACGACCAGCGGATGGCCGGGTTCGTCTGCGTGGAGCTCGACGACCCGCGCGCCGCCTCCCACTGGTTCGGCCGCGCGGCGGCTTCGGGTGACGCCGAGGCGGCGTACAACTTCGGGCTGTTGCTGATCGCCGAGCACTCCGACATGAGCGGCGGCGAGCACTGGCTGCGGCAGGCGGCCGTGCAGGGCCACTATCGGGCCGCGCTGGAGCTGGCCAACCTGCTGACCGCCACCGACCGGGCCATGGAGGCCGAACGGTGGAGCCGGTTGCCGAAGACCCCCGGCTGGGACCGGCCCGCCGAGCCCGAGCTGGCCGCGCGGGCGGAGCTCGCCGTCGCGGCGGCCGGACGCCGCGGCGAGACCACCCTCGACGTGGCGGAGCTGAGCGAGATCCTGGGCACCTGGGACATGGTCACCCGGCGGCTGCGCGAGCCCATCGACCCCATCACCTGGCTGACCGACAAGAGCGGCCTCCACGCCACCGCGATCGAGCACCTCGCGGCGGTGCGGGCCACCCTTCTACGACCGGGGACCGCCCCCTGGCCCGCGCCCATCGAAGTGGAGCGGGTCCTGGAGACGGCCCGGGAACTGCGAAAACGCCTGGGTCTGAGCTAGGCGGCGATGACCTGGCCGACCGGGGTGTACGGCAGCTGGTGGGCCACCGCGACCGGCTCGTTGGTGACCAGGCCCTCGTGGGTGTTCAACCCGAGCGCGAGCCCGGCGTCGCCCGCCAGCGCCTTCTTCCAGCCCTGGTCGGCCAGCTTGACCGCGTAGGGCAGGGTGGCGTTGGTGAGGGCGTAGGTGGAGGTGTTGGCCACCGAGCCCGGCATGTTGGCCACGCAGTAGAAGATCGAGTTGTGGACCGTGAAGGTCGGATCGGCGTGCGTGGTCGGCCGGGAGTCCTCGAAGCAGCCGCCCTGGTCGATGGCGATGTCGACGAGCACCGAGCCCGGCTTCATGCGCGCGACGAGCGAGTTGGGCACCAGCGTCGGGGCCTTCGCTCCGGGGATCAGCACCGCGCCGATCACCATGTCGGCCTCGAGACAGGCCTTCTCGATCGCGTACGACGTCGACACCAGGGTCTTGAGGCGGCCCTGGTAGATCGCGTCGATGAAGCGCAGCCGGTCGATGTTGACGTCGAGGATGGTCACCTCGGCGCCCATGCCGACCGCGATCTGCGCCGCGTGGAGACCCGACACACCGCCGCCGATGACGACGACCTTCGCCGGGGCCACGCCGGGCACGCCACCGGGAAGAACACCCCGGCCGCCGTTGAAGCGCATCAGGTTGTACGCCCCCACCTGCGGCGCGAGCCGCCCGGCCACCTCCGACATCGGGGCCAGCAGCGGCAGCGCGCCGCCGACCTGGACCGTCTCGTAGGCGATGGCCGTGGTGCGGCTTTCGAGGAGAGCGTCGGTGCACGGCCGGGAGGCGGCCAGGTGGAGGTAGGTGAAGAGCACCTGGCCCTCGCGGAGCCGGTGGTACTCCTCGGCGATCGGCTCCTTGACCTTCAGGACCATCTCCGACTCGGCCCACACCTCGTCGGCCGTCTCGACGATCTTCGCGCCGGCCGCGAGGTACTCCTCGTCGGGGATGTGCGAGCCGAGGCCCGCGCCACGCTGCACGTGGACGTCATGGCCGTGGCGGACCAGCTCATGGACGCCCGCGGGGGTGGCGGCGACACGATATTCGTGGTTCTTGACCTCGGCGGGCACGCCGATCTTCATCTTCCCGGTTCCTTTCTCAGAGCAGAGCCCAGGCTTCGGTGAGGACTCCGCGAAGGATGGATTCGATTTCGTCGAACTCCTTCTGACCGCAAATGAGCGGCGGGGCGAGCTGGACCACGGGATCGCCGCGGTCGTCCGCCCGGCAGTAAAGTCCTGCCTCGAACAGCGCCTTGGAGAGGAAGCCCCGGATCAGGCGCTCCGACTCGTCGGCACTGAAGGTCTCTTTGGTGTTTTTGTCTTTCACGAGCTCGACGCCCCAGAAGAACCCGCTGCCGCGCACATCGCCCACGATGGGCAGGTCGTGCAGCCGTTCCAGGGTGGCGCGGAACGCGCCCTCGTTGCGGGTCACGTGACCCAGCAGGTCTTCACGCTCGAACAGGTCGAGGTTGGCGAGTGCCACGGCCGCCGAGACGGGATGACCGCCGAAGGTGTAGCCGTGGGCGAACATCTCGGTGCCCGACTTGAACGGCTCGAAGAGCCTGTCGGAGCAGATCATCGCTCCAAGTGGAGAATACCCGCTGGTCAGACCCTTCGCGGACGTGATGATGTCCGGTACGTAGTCAAATTTCTCCCCGGCGAACATGGTGCCGAGGCGACCGTAGGCGCAGATGACCTCGTCCGAGACGAGCAGAACGTCGTATTCGTCGCAGATCTCGCGCAGCCGCTGGAAGTAGCCGGGAGGGGGCGGGAAACAGCCGCCGGCGTTCTGCACCGGCTCGACGAAGACGGCGGCCACCGTGTCGGGGCCCTCCATCTCGATCGCGCGGGCGACGCGGTCGGCGGCCCAGATGCCGTACTGCTCGGGGGTCATGCCGGGGACGCCGGTGATCTCGTCGGCCCGGTAGTGGTTGGTGTTCGGCACCCGGACCGAGCCCGGCACGAGGGGCTCGAACATCTGCTTGAACAGGGGGATGCCGGTGATCGACAGGGCACCCTGCGGGGTGCCGTGGTAGGCGATCTGGCGGCTGATGACCTTGTGCTTGAGCGGCTTGCCGGTCAGCTTGAAGTACTGTTTGGCCAGCTTCCAGGCGGTCTCGACCGCTTCGCCGCCGCCTGTGGTGAAGAACACCCGGTTGAGGTCGCCCGGGGTGTGCTCGACCAGCCGGGCGGCGAGCTCCACCGCCTTGGGGTGGGCGTAGGACCAGAGCGGAAAGAAGGCCAGTTCCTGGGCCTGCTTGGCGGCCGCCTCGGCGAGTTCGCTGCGGCCGTGACCGGCCTGCACGACGAAGAGGCCCGCGAGGCCGTCGAGGTAGCGCTTTCCGTTGACGTCGTAGATGTAGGAACCCTCACCCCGGACGATCATGGGGACCTCGGCGTTCTCATATGCGCCGTGGCGGGTGAAGTGCATCCAGAGGTTGTCGTGAGCCGCTCTCTGCAGGTCTTCCGGGTGCGTCATCTGCTACTTCCCTAGGTGTCTGAGCTCCGCTTCAGTGTGCATTGCCTCCCGGACATCTGCCAAGCGAAAACGTGGTACCAAATTGAAAGAGCTTCGGATTCCGCGATACCTACGTGTAAAGACAACGAAATTCGTCGGACATCTGGACCGTGCCTGGTTTGTGGTTCGATGGGGCGCATGACTCCTGGTGACATCGAAGACGCCGTCGCCGCCGGCATGCCCCGCGCGGTGGAGGACCTCAAGGCGCTGGTCTCTGTTCCGTCGGTCGCCTTCCCGGGCCATCCCGAGGAGGCCGTGCTGCGGGCCGCGTCGGCCGTGGAGTCGCTGCTCCGCGACGCCGGGCTGCCGACCGTGCGGCAGATCCCGGTCGAGGGCAGCTTCCCGGCCGTCTACGCCGAGGCCCCCGCGCCCGAGGGCGCGCCCACCGTTCTGCTGTACGCCCATTACGACGTCCAGCCCCCCGGCGACCCCGCCCTCTGGAACACCCCGGCCTTCGAGCCCACCGAGATCGACGGCGCGATCCACGGCCGTGGCGCCGCCGACGACAAGTCGGGCATCATCACCCACCTCCTCGCGCTGCGCGCCTTCGACGGCCGCTTCCCCGTGGGTGTGCGGGTAATCATCGAGGGCCAGGAGGAGTACGCCGGTGAGCGCCTGGAGGCGTTCGTCGAGGAGAACCCCGAGCTGGTCAGGGCCGACGCGATCATCGTGGCCGACTGCGGCAACCCCGCCGTGGGCGACCCGGCGGTGACCACCTCGCTGCGCGGCATGGCCGCGTTCACCGTCGAGGTCCGCACTCTTGAAGACGCGCTGCACAGCGGCTCGTTCGGCGGCCCGGCCCCCGACGCGCTGTCGGCGCTGATGCGGATGCTGGTCGCCCTCCACGACGACAACGGCGACGTGCGCGTCCCCGGCCTGGCCAAGGGCGTCTTCGACGGCGACGCCGGCACCGACGAGGAGTTCCGCGCGGGCGCCGGGGTGCTCGACGGCGTCTCCCTGGTCGGCACCGGCTCGATCGCCGACCGCGTCTGGGGTTCCTACGCGATCACCGTGACCGGCCTCGACGTGCCGACGGTCTCGGGCGCGGTCAACGCGATCCAGGCGGTCGCGCGGGCCCGGGTGACCATCCGCGTCCCCGCGGCCAACGACCCGAAGACGGCCCTGTCCGACGTGACCTCGTTCCTGGAGTCCCAGACGCCGTGGGGCGCTCACGTGACCTTCTCGGACGTCTCGGTCGGCTCGGGCTTCCAGGCCCCGGCGGGCGGCCCGGCGCGCAAGGCGCTCGACCGGGCGATGACGCGGGCGTTCGGCCGAGAGCCGCGCGACGTCGGCCAGGGCGGCGGCATCCCGCTGGTCGCCACGCTCCAGCGCCAGTTCCCCGACGCCGAGCTCCTCCTCTTCGGCTGCGAAGACGAGGCCGCCCGCATCCACGCCCCCAACGAGCGGGTCGTGATCGAGGAGCTCCGCCAGGTCGCCACCAGCGAGGCCCTGTTCCTGCTGGAGTACGGCACCGCGTAAGAACTTTGGCGGGCCCCCGTTCGTCGGGATATATACCGACACACTCGTGGGAGGCCCGTGTGCGCCGTCGATCCCGCTACTCGGCTTTACTCGTCGCCGCCATCGTGGCGGGCGCGTTCATCGTGGTGGTCTGGACGATCAACGCCGAGCCCGGGTGCACCCCGTCGAAGGCCGGGCTGCGGATCGCGGCGTCGAGCGAGAAGGCCGAGCTGTTACGCCGGATGGCCGCCGACTACTCGGCCAGGGGCTGCGGCGAGGTGACCGTGGTGACGATGGCGTCCGGAGCCGCCCTGGACGCCATCGCCGACGGATGGTCCAAGAGCGACGGCGCCCGGCCCGACGTGTGGAGCCCGGCTGCGTCCGGGTGGCTGACCCTGCTGCGGCAGCGTTCGGCGTCGGCGCCCGTCGCGGCGGCCAACCCGTCGATCGCGAAGACGCCCCTGGTGATCGCGATGCCCGAGCCGATGGCCCAGGCGTTGGGGTGGCCGTCGAAGGCCCTCGGGTGGGCCGACGTGCTGAAACTGGCCACCGACGAGAAGGGGTGGGCGCGGCACGGGCACCCCGAGTGGGGCGACTTCCGGCTCGGCAAGACCCATCCCGGGTTCTCCACGTCGGGGCTGAACGCGACCATCGGGGCGTACGTCGCGGCCACCGGGATGTCCGGCGATCTGACCACCCGCGACGTCGCCTCTCCGGCGGTGCGGCGGTTCGTGCAGGGGGTGGAGCGGTCGATCGTCCACTACGGAGACACGACGCTCACCTTTCTGTCGAATCTGCAGCGGGCCGACGACGCGGGGGCGGCCATGTCGTACATTTCCGCTGTAACCGTCGAAGAGAAGTCGGTCTGGGACTACAACCAGGGCAATCCGACGGGTGACCCGGCCACGCTGGGGCAGCACGACGCACCGAAGGTGCCACTCGTCGCCATCCATCCCAAAGAGGGCACGCTCTTGTCCGACAACCCCTACGCCGTGCTGACCTGGGCCTCGGCCGCGAAGCGCAAGGTGGCGGCCGACTTTTTGGCGTACCTGCGGGCGCCCTCCCAGCAGAAGGTCTTCACCGACCACGGCTTCCAGGGCTTCGACGACGAGATCCCGGCGAAGATCCTCCAGGTCCCAGCGCCGAAGGTGCTCGACGCGGTGCTGAAGAGCTGGGCCGAGCTGCGCAAACCGGCCAACGTGCTGATGGTCATGGACGTCTCCGGCTCGATGGAGGCCGCCGCCTCCGACACCGGCAGGTCGAAACTCTCCCTGGCCCAGTCGGCGGCCAAGCGGGCCGTCGGCGACTTCGGGCCGCGTGACCGGGTGGGCCTGTGGTCGTTCTCGACGACCTACGACGAGCGCGTCCTCCTCGCCACGGGCACCCGCGACGAGCTGCGCACCGAGATCGACCGGCTGCGCCCCCAGGGGGCGACCGGCCTCTATGACACGGCGCTGGCGGCGGTCGAACACGTACAGGAGAAGGCTCGGAAGGACACCATCAACGCCGTGGTCCTGCTCACCGACGGCCGCAACGAGGTCCAGCAGTCGATCACCCTCGACAAGCTGCTGAGCGGCCTGCGCGGCGACGACCCGGTGCGCGTCTTCACCATCGCCTACGGCTCCGACGCCGACCTGACCACCCTGAAGACCATCTCCGAGACGACCAACGCGGCCTCCTACGACTCGCGCGACGCCGGCGTGATCGACCGGATCTTCACGGAGGTGATCGCCAATTTCTAGGTTCGCGAACCCCTGGGCGCTCCTCCTCGCCGTCGCCGTGGGCGTCGCCGCGCTGGCCTTGCGCCTGTCCCTTCCGGCCGTCGTGGCCGTCACTCTGCTGGGCTGGCTGACGGCCGCCCTCCTGATCTCCCGCGACGCCGACGAACCGGTGAAGCAGGCACCGGTCACCGGCGGCAGCCCGGAGGATCGGGCGCTCGTCCGGGCCGAGCGCGCGGCGGCCACCTTCGCCGACCTGACCGAGTCGATGCGCGGCCGGTTGCTGATGGACCCGGTGGCGGCGATGAAACCGCAGGTCGACGACACCGTGGCCACCCTGCGCCGCCTAGCCGCGCACACCTCGGTGACGACGGCGGCGCTCGGCCGCCTCGACGCCGACTTCCTGCGCCAGGAACGACTGCGGCTGACCCATGCGCGGGAGTCGGCCCGGCCGGAGATCGCCGACGAACTCGACCGCGCGATCAGCGCCCTGACCGCGCAGGAACAGGTCCACGCCCGGCTGTCCACGACGCGGGAACGGCTGCTGGTACGGCTGGAGTCGACCGTGATCATCCTGGAGGGCCTGGTGGCCCGCGTGGTCGAACTGTCCGCGATGGACGTGACCAGCGGCACCGACACCTCCCACGCCCTCGACGCCCTGACGGCCGACCTGGAACTCACCCGCCAGAGCCTCCACGACCTGGACGACGACCTCCCCTGACCTACCGCAGCACCGCCTCCAGTTCCGCCGGTCCCGCGTTGCCGCCCGACACGACGATGGCGATCTTCTTGCCCGCGAACTCCTCGCGCCGCGACAGCACCCCCGCAAGGGCAGCCGCCCCCGCGCCTTCGGCCAAGGTGTGGGCGTGGGTCAGCAGGAGGCGCTGCGCGGAGCGGATCTCGTCGTCGGTGACCAGGAGGAAGTCGGTCAGGAGGTCGCGCATCACCGCCTGGGGCATCGTGTAGGCCGAACCGGTGGCGAGGCCGTCCACCTTCGTCTTCATCGGGCGGAGCACCATCTCGCCGAGCCGCCACGAGTCGTGCGCCGCCGGAGCGGCGGACGACTGCACGCCGATCACCTGACACCCGGGCGCGAGCGCCCGCGCCACCAGGCACGCGGCGGCGGCGCCGGTACCGCTCCCGACCGGGACCACGATCGCGTCGAGGTCGGGCTGGTCGCGGAGGATCTCCAGGTAGAGGGTTCCGACCCCGGCGATGATCTCGGGCTCGTCGGCGGGGCTGACGAGGCGCCGCCCCAGGCGGTCGGCCTCCGAGCGGGCCACG
Organism: Herbidospora sp. RD11066; assembly: GCF_054661255.1. Taxonomy (NCBI): domain Bacteria; kingdom Bacillati; phylum Actinomycetota; class Actinomycetes; order Streptosporangiales; family Streptosporangiaceae; genus Herbidospora; species Herbidospora sp. RD11066. The sequence continues at coordinate 286,354 of NZ_BAAGDO010000004.1, read as the reverse complement.
TCGGCGGCCTCGACCATGGTCGCTCCCCCGACGACGACCGTCGCGCCGAGCGCCTCGACCGCGGCGACCTTCGACGGGTTCGGGTTCTCCGGCATGACGATCGCGCACGGCACCCCGAACAGCCGGGCCGCGAAGGCGATCGACTGGGCGTGGTTGCCCGTCGACCAGGCCACCACCCCGCGTTCCCGGCCGGGCAGGGCGGCGAGGAGGGTGATGCCGCCGCGCACCTTGAAGGCGCCGATCGGCTGGGTGTTCTCGTGCTTGACCCAGAGCTCCGCCCCGGCCACCGTGTTGAGCACGGGGTAGCTCCACATCGGCGTCGGCGGGATGTGCCGGGCGAGCAGGGAGGCGGCCCGGAGGATGTCACGCATGTCCGTCATGACGACCAGACTGAACCCGCCCGCATTGATAGGTCCAATAGGGATTCCCGGAAAAATCCATAGACCGCGTCGATGGATTCCTCGCGGGTAGCATCGATGAGGTGCTGGACCCCGTTCGTCTCCGCGTCCTCGTCGCCGTCGCCCGCACCGGTTCGCTCACCGCGGCCGCCAAGGAACTCCACTACGCCCAGCCCTCCGTCAGCCACCACCTCGCCCGCCTCGAAGCCGAGACCGGCGCCAAGCTGCTGCAACGTGTGGGGCGCGGGGTCAGGCTGACCGACGCCGGCCGGCTGCTGGCCGAACGCGCCGCCGAGATCCTCGGCCGGCTCGACTCCGCGGCCAGCGAACTCGAGGCGTTGATCCAGCTCAGGGCCGGTCGGGTCAGGCTGGCCGCGTTCCCTTCGGCCATGGGCACGTTCGTCCCCGAGGCCGGGGTCCGGCTCGCGGAGTCGTATCCGGGCGTGGAGCTGCACATCGTCGAGGCCGAGCCGCCCGAGGCGCTGAACATGATCAGGTCGGGCGAGGCCGACGTCGCGGTCGTCTTCGGCTACGGCCTGGGCGAGGAGCCCGACATCCGCACCCGCCACCTCTTCGACGACCCCGGTCACCTGGTCTACCTCACCGGCCCCACGTTGAAGGACCACAAGGACGGGCAGTGGATCGCCGGATGCGAGCGCTGCCGCCGCCACCTGCTCGACGTGTGCGCGAAAGAGGGCTTCACCCCGAACATCACCTTCACCACCGACGACTACGTCGCCGTCCAGGCGATGGTGGCCGCCGGGCTCGGCGCGGCGTTACTGCCGTCGCTGGCGCTGCGCGCCCACCGCCATCCGAAGGTGCGGACCGTCGAACTGCCGGGCTCGGTCAGGCACGTGTACGCCGCCACCTACGGCGCCCCGCCCGACCCCCCGGCCACCCAAGCACTGCTGGAAGCGCTGTCAAAACCGCTGGCCTGACAGCGACGTAAATCCCTATCCTCACCGCATGCCCGATTTGCCGACGCTAGCCGTCTTCTCCGTCGCCACCCTGGCGCTGCTGCTCGTCCCCGGACCCGCCGTGGTCTACATCGTCACCCGCAGCGTCGCCCAGGGCCGCGCGGCGGGGCTGGTGTCGGTCCTCGGCGTGCACACCGGTTCGCTCGTCCACATCGCCGCAGCCGCGCTCGGCATCAGCGCGATCCTGGCCGCCTCGGCGACCGCGTTCACCATCGTCAAGTACGCCGGCGCCGCCTACCTCGTCTACCTGGGCGTCCGCAAGCTCATGGACAGGAGTTCGGCCGAAGAGGCCGTCGTGGAGAACACCCCGAAGAGCCGCCTGTTCGGCGAGGGCTTCGTGGTGAACGTCCTCAACCCGAAGACCGCCATCTTCTTCCTGGCCTTCCTGCCGCAGTTCGCCGACCCGCACGCCGGGCCGCTGGCGCCGCAGATCGTGCTGCTCGGCATGATCTGGATCGTCCTCGGCATGGCCAGCGACGGCACCTACGCCTTCGCCGCCTCCGCCCTCGCCGGGCGCATCCGCGGTTCGGCCAGGGCGCGGCGACGTCTCGACGTGGGCAGCGGCGTGGTCTACATCGGGCTGGGCGCGGTGGCCGCGTTCACCGGGGAGCCGTCGAAGTAGCGGTTCTGTCGGTGCCGTCCGGCACGATGACGGCATGATTCACGCGGACATCACGATCTCGCTCGACGGTTTCGTCGCCGGTCCCGACTGGGCCCCCGGCCGGGGGCTCGGCGAGGGCGGCGAACGCCTTCACTACTGGGTGTTCGGCGGGCCGTGGAGCTACGAGAAGCCGTCCTACGACGGTGAACGCCATCCCGTCGACGCCGAGGTGCTCGCCGGGTTCCACGACGCGGGCGCCAGCATCGTCGGCCGGGGCATGTTCGAGGCGGCCGGCCGATGGGGCGGTGAGAACCCGTTCGACAGCCCGGTCTTCGTGCTGACCCATCGCGTCACCGACGACCTGCCGCCGGGCTTCACCTACGTCACCGGCGCGGAAGAAGCGCTGGAGCGGGCGCGGGCGACGGCCGGCGGCAGGGCGATCTCGATCGGCGGGGGCGCCGACGTGATCAGGCAGTATCTGCGCATGGGCGTGGTCGACCGTCTCGGCATCCACATCGCGCCGCTGATCCTCGGCGCGGGCACTCCCCTGTTCGACGGCACCTTCCAGGCCGATCTCGACCTGGTCGACTGCCGCCACTCGCCGCTGGCGACCCACCTGACCTACGACGTCAGGCGCTGAACTGCTCGCGGGCCCAGCGGTAGTCGGCTTTGCCCGCGGGTGAGCGGACCAGTTCGTCGACGAAGGCGTACTGTCTGGGGACCTTGTAGCCCGACAGGCGTTCGCGGCAGTGGGCGTCGAGGTCCGATTCGGTCAGGTCCTTGGTCCGGGGCTCGATGACGGCGGCGACGCGATGGCCCCAGCGGTCGTCGGGTAAGCCCGTCACCACGGCGTCGAAGACGCCGGGATGGCCTTTCAGCACGGCTTCGACCTCTTCGGGGAAGACCTTCTCGCCGCCGGTGTTGATGCACTGGGAGCCCCGGCCGTACACCCTGATGGTGCCGTCGGTCTCGACCTTGGCCAGGTCGCCGGTGAGCAGCCACTTCACGCCGTCGGCGTCGGTGACGAAGGTCTCGGCCGACTTGGCGGCGTCCTTGTAGTAGCCGTGGGCGATGCGGCCGCTCTTGGCGACGACGCCCATCTCGCCGGGGGCGACCGGGCGCAGCGCGCCGTCCAAGACGGCCATCGTGGCGTTGGGGTTGGGCTGGTATTTCAGGCCCGCCTCCGGCGACGAACCGGCGACGGCCGAGGCGGTGTAGCCCGATTCGGTCGAGCCGAAGCTGTCCATGATCATGACGGTGGGCAGCAGCGTCTGGAGGCGGTCGCGGACCGTTCCGGTGAGGATCGCGCCGGTCGAGCTGAACACGAACAGCGACGACACGTCGTAGGTGCCGGTCTCCAGCGCGTCGGCCAGCGGGACCGCCATCGCGTCGCCGGTGATGTTGATCGACATCACCTTCTCTCGCCCGATCGCGCGCAGCACCGCGTCGGCGTCGAAGCGGGGGACGTACACCATCGTGGCGCCCATCCAGAAGGCGATGAACGTGCCCATCTGGGCGGCGCCGTGCATGAGCGGCGCCGCCGCCATCATGGTGAGCGGGCCGCCGCTGCGGGCCTGCTCGACCACCGCCTCCGGAGAGACATGCGGAGGGCCGTAGGGGTTGCCGCCGCCGAAGGCCATGAACAGGTCCTCGTGGGTCCACATCACGCCTTTGGGCAGGCCCGTGGTCCCGCCGGTGTAGATGATGTAGAGGTCGGAGCCGTCGCGCTCGGCGAAGTTCCGCTCCGAAGAGCCTTCCAGAGCGGTGGTGTACGGCACCGCGTCCGCGATGGCCGAATCCCCCACCGCGATCAGGTGCCGCATCCGGCCGGTGCGCGCGGCGGTGACCCGGTCGTCGAACTCGGCGGAGTAGACCAGGGCGACCATGTCCGAGTCGTCGTACAGATAGCGGAGTTCCTCGGCGACGTAGCGGTAGTTGACGTTCACCGGCACGGCGCGGATCTTGAGCACGGCCAGCAGCGCGGTCACGTATTCGAGGCCGTTGTACAGGTGGATCCCGACGTGCTCCCCCGGCGCGACGTGCGCGGCGAGGTGGTTGCCGAGGCGGGTCGCGGCGGCGTCGAGTTCGGCGTAGGTCATCCGGTCGTCGCCGCAGACCACGGCCGTCCGGTCACCGATCGCGTCGGCGATGCCTTCGAAGAGGTCGGCGTGGTGGAACCTCATGGCTTCTCCGCTCCGACGATCCACATGGCGAAGAACTGCGCGCCTCCGCCGTACGCGTGCCCGAGGGCCTTGCGCGCCCCCTCGACCTGGTGTTCTCCGGCCATGCCCCGGACCTGGAGCGCCGCCTCGGCGAACCGGATGAGGCCGGAGGCGCCGATCGGGTTGCTCGACAGCACGCCGCCGGAGGCGTTCCACGGGATGTCGCCGTCGAGCGCGGTGGCGCCCGACTCGGTGAGCTTCCAGCCCTCGTTGACCCCGGCGAAGCCGAGGTTCTCCAGCCACATGGGCTCGTACCAGCTGAAGGGCACGTAGACCTCGGCCACGTCCAGATCCCGGCGGGGGTCGGTCACCCCGGCCTGGCGGTAGACGTCGGCGGCGCAGTCGATGCCGGCCTGGGGGCTGACCGTGTCGCGGCCGACGCGGAAGATCGGTTCCGAGCGCATCGCGCCGCCGTGCACCCACGCGGGCGTGCCGGTCACCGCCTTCTCCGAGGACAGCACCATCGCGCAGGCCCCGTCGGAGGAGGGACAGGTCTCCAGGTAGCGGATCGGCTCCCACAGCATGGGCGTCGACTCGACCATGGCCCGGTCGATGCCGGGGATCTTCAGGTGGGCGTAGGGGTTCTTCAGCGCGTTCAGCCGGTCCTTGACCGCGACCAGCGCGCCGATGTGATCGGGGGCGCCCGACCGGCGCATGTAGTCGCGGATGTGCGGCGCGAAGTAGCCGCCCGCCCCCACGACCAGCGACGACGTGAAGGGGAGATGGGTCGACAGGGCCCACGTGGCGTTCGACTCGCTCTGTTTCTCGTACGCCACCACCAGCACCCGGTCGTGCACGCCGCCCTGGATGAGCGAGGCCCCGACCAGCGCGGTCGACCCGCCGACGCTGCCGGCCGTGTGCACCCGCGTCATGGGTTTCCCAGCGGCGCCGAGCGCGTCGGCGAGGTAGGCCTCCGGCATCATCACGCCCTCGAACAGGTCGGGCGCCTTGCCGACGACCACGGCGTCGATGTCGGCGAAGGTCAGCCCGGCGTCCTCCAGCGCGCGCAGCGCCGCCTCGCGGACCAGGCCCGCCATGGAGACGTCCCGGCGCCGGGTCGTGTAGTGGGTCTGGCCGACCCCGATGACCGCGCAACGATTGCCCATCACGACTCCCGGGACAGGACGGCGACCAGGTTCTGCTGCAGGCAGGGCCCGCTCGTGGCGTGGGCGACGGCCCTGGCGGCGGTGCCGTCCATGACCCGCCGGGCGGCCTCGCCGATGCGGATGAGCCCGGTCGCCATGACCGGGTTGGCGGCCAGCGGCCCGCCGGAGGGGTTGATGTCGGTGCCGGCCCCGAGGCCCAGCGCCTTCACGAGGATCGTCTCCTCGTGGGCGAACTGGACGTGCAGCTCGGCGACGTCGACGTGGCCCTTGCCGACCCCCGCCGCCGTTGCGGCAGCGGCGGCGGAGGCCGACAGGGCGAGGTCCCTCATGCCCGGATAGTGCGGGTCTATGCGATGGGCGATGCCATTGATGTACGCGAGGTCCGTGCGGCCCTTGAGGAGATCGCCCGCGACCAGCACGATCGCGGCGGCTCCGTCGGTGATAGGGGCCGTTTCGACGGGTTCGGGGAGCTTGAGCGCGTACTCGTTGGATCGAGCGGATTCCCAGCTCCGCTGGGCGATCTTTTTCACGTCGCTGCTGACGGCGCTGCCCTGGAGACCCGAGTACGAGAGCTGGTCGAGGCCCAGGGGCGCCAGGTAGTAGGGGTCGAGCTGGAGGGTCATGATCTCGCGCAGGTCGCCCATCGACGACTTGCCGAAGCCGTACACGAGGGCCGAGTCGAGGTCGCCGTGCTGTAATCGCACCCACGCCTCGTAGAGGGCGAAGGCCGCGTCCATCTCGACGTGGCTCTCCTGGATGGGCGGCCAGGCGCCGAGCGCGTCGAGGGCCGACACGAACGAGAACGGCGCCCCGGCCAGGTAGTCGCAGCTCCCCGAGCAGGTGAAGCCGAATTCGCGCAGGCCCGACTGTTCTCGTACAGAGCGGATCAGGGGAAGGATCAGCTCCGCCTCGCCGAGGCCGGTGTCGTGGCCGGTGTGCGTGGTCTGCGCGAACGCCGCGACGGCGACCGGTCTCATCACGCCTCCCGTTCCGGCGCGAACCACTTCACGGTCCCGCCCTCGAACACGGCCCGCACCCGCATCCCCTCGACCACCTCGGCGGCCGGGATCTCGGCCAGCAGCGCGATGATCGGGATGTCGGCTCCGTCGAGCAGGATGTACGCCGACACGAACGGCACCTGCGGCGCCCGGGGATCGGGCAGGTTGTTGATCGCGAACGTGGTGACCGTGCCCGACGGCCCGACCTCCAGTTCCTCCTCGATGACCGACCCGCACTGCGGGCACGACAGCCGGTAGGGCACGTAGACGCTCCGGCACGACGGGCACCGGCCCGCCAGGAAGACGTTCCTGGTCAGCGCGTCGAGATAGCGGGCGAGCGCGGCACCGGGCGTCACGGTGTACTCGGTCCGCACGTTCGCCACGATCGTGGTCACCTCGGGCACGAAGCACTCGATGTCGGTGATCGAACCGACCCGGTCATGACGCCAGCGCGGCCACACCCGCAGCCCGGTCCGCATCGCCTTGACGGTCCCCGCGTCGACCGCGTGCACCAGAGAGGTGTCGGCGCCGTCGAGCCTGATCAGCGCGAACGCGAACGGCCGGTCGAGCGGATGGTTCTTGCGCGGGGTGTCCACCCAGGTCCACTCGCGCACGGTCCCCGCGGGCCCGACCTCGACGAAGTCGTAGGAGAGCACCGGGTCGCGGACGGGGTCGCGGGTCGGGCCCGTCTGGTCGGGGGTCGTGAGGGTCGGCTCGCCGGTCAGCGGATCGTACTCCAGTGGCGGGACCAGGACTTTTCTCGCGGCGGTCCGTACTCCGACGATCCGGCCGGCCCGCAGTTCGGTGAGGAAGCGGCCGATCACCGGCCCGGTCGACCGGGTGTAGCCGCCGGGGAACTCCAATATGTGGTTCGGTTCAGATGGCACTGGACCGGCCCTCCCAGTAAGGCGCCCGGAGTTTGCGTTTCAGCAGCTTGCCGTTGGGTTCGCGGGGCATCTCGGCGATGAAGTCGATGGTCTTGGGCCACTTCATCGTCGACAGCCGTCCCTGGAGCGAGGCCAGCAGCTCCTCGGCCAGCTCAGGGCCCGGTGTCACGCCGGGAGCGGGTTCGACGACGGCCTTGATCTGCTCGCCCCAGTCGTCGTCGGGGATGCCGAACACGGCGACGTCGGCGACCTTCGGGTGGACGAGCAGCTCGTTCTCGATCTCGGCCGGGTAGATGTTGGCCCCGCCCGAGATGATCAGGTCGGCCTTGCGGTCACACAGGAACAGGAACCCGTCGGCGTCGAGATAGCCGATGTCGCCGACGGTGAAGAAGTCGTCGAGCCGGTTGGCCCTGGTCTTCTCGGGGTCGCCCTTGTACTCGAACGCGGCGGCGCCCATCTTCATGTAGATGGTCCCGGGGGTGCCCTGCTCGACGGGCTCCGATGAGTCGTCCACGATCAGGAGTTGGCTGATGGGCCACGCCTTGCCGACCGTGCCGGGGTGCTTCTTCCAGTCCTCCGGCGAGGCGATGGTGCCGCCGCCCTCGGTCGCGGCGTAGTACTCCCAGACGACGTCGCCCCACCAGTCGAGCATCGCCGACTTCACCGGCACCGGGCAGGGCGCGGCGGCGTGGATCATCCACCGCAGCGACGACAGGTCGTAGCGCTCCCGCACCTCCTCCGGGAGCGACAACAGCCGCTTGAAGTGCGTCGGGACCAGGTGGGAGTTGGTCACGCGGTAGCGCTCACACAGCCGCAGCGTCTCCTCGGCCTCCCACTTGTCCATCAGCACCAGCGTGTGGCCCATGTGCAGCGCGCTGCCGCCGAACTGGGTGACGGCCGTGTGGTAGGCGGGCGCGGTGACCAGGTGGGCGTTCGGCTGCCCTTCCGTGATGCCGAACATCCTGAGCAGCGCGGTCATGAGCTCGGCCATGTCGTCGGGGTCGAGGCCGGTCAGTCCGCGTCTGACCCCTTTGGGGCGGCCGGTCGTCCCGGACGTGTAGTGCATGGTCGCGCCCGCGGTCCGGTCGGCCGGGAGCTCGGGCGAGCCCTCGGGGATCGGTGAGAATCCCTCCACCTCACCGAACGCGAAGCAGCGCTCCGGCCCGAGCCCCGCCCTGCCCCTGATCCCTTCCGCGGCGAACCTCTCGTCCACGAAGTAGGCCTTGGCCTCGCTGTCCTCGACGATGTACGCGATCTCCGGCCCGGTCAGGTGCCAGTTGACCGGCGTGTAGTACCACCCGGCCTGGAGTGCGGCGAGGTAGAGCACCAGCCCGTCGGCGCCGTTGGGCACCAGCCCGCAGATCCCGTCGCCGGGCCGCAGACCGAGGTCGCGCAGGCCGTGGACGAGCCGGTTGGCGCGGGCGAGCAGGTCACCGGCGGTGTGCTCGGTCCCGTCGGGGTCGATCGCGGCGATCCAGGTGGGGTCGGCCTGCGCCAGGCGCCAGAATCCGAGTGATCCCATGGGCGTTCCTTCCAAGCAAGCGCTTGATCTCCAGAAGTCGGCGTCGGACAGTACGTAGGTGGAACGCTTGCCGATCAGCACCCCGCACTGCCGAGTCGACCGCGACGGCCACGTCGTGATCGTGACCATGGACCGCCAGGAGGCGCGCAACGCCCTCTCCACCGACATGCTCGTCGGGCTGGCGGACGCCTGGGCGTACATCTCCGACCAGAAGGACGTCAGGGTCGGCATCCTGACCGGCGCGGGCGGCACGTTCTGCGCCGGCGCCGACCTCAAGGCCATGGCCAGCCCCAGCCAGGACGAACGCGTCCGTCAGCGGGCGGCCGAGATCCCCAACTACCACTGGCGCGGCCTGCTCCGCGAGGCCATGCCGACCAAACCGATCGTCTGCGCCGTCGAGGGCTACGCCGTCGCGGGCGGCACCGAACTGCTCGTCGGCACCGACCTGAGGGTGGTCGCCGAGAGCGCCACGCTCGGCCTGTTCGAGGCCAGGCGGGCGCTGTTCCCGATGGGCGGCAGCGCGATCAGGCTCACCCGCCAGATCCCCTACGCCTTCGCGATGGACCTGTTGCTCACCGGCCGGCCGGTCGGCGCCCACGAGGCGCAGCGCATGGGCCTGGTCAACCAGGTCGTGCCCGACGGAACCGCGTTGGAAAAGGCCCGCGAACTCGCCGACGCCGTGGCCGCCAGCGGACCGCTCGCGGTCCAGGCGATCCTGCGGGCCCACCGCGACACGGTCGGGCTCCCGGAGGAGGAGGCGCTGAAGATCTCCGACGCCCTGGGCTGGCCGGTCATCGGCAGCGAGGACGCCAAGGAGGGAGCCCTCGCCTTCCGGGAGAAGCGGCCGGCCCGGTTCACCGGTCACTGATGCCCCGGAGCCGCTCCATGGCCTCGACATAGCCCTCGACGAGGTCGAAGATCACCTGCCTGGCCGGTTTGACGTCGTTCATCGTGCCGATGATCTGACCGGCCGGGAAGGTGGCCAGCTCGCTGGCGTCCGACCGGCCGATGCGCCGCAGCGCGTCGCTGACCAGCATGAACTGGAGCGGCATCGGCAGGGTGCCGGGCGAGTCGGCGGCCTCCCAGGCGTCGGTCCACTCGTTCCTGAGCAGCCGGGCCGGTTTGCCCGTCCACGACCGCGACCTGACGGTGTCGCGCGAGGTCGCCGAAAGGATCCGGCGCCTGGCCATCTCGGGGGTGTCGGCCTCCTCGACGGTCAGCCAGATCGAGCCCGTCCACACCCCTTCCGCGCCGAGCGCGAGCCCGGCGGCGACCTGGCGCCCGTCGCCGATGCCCCCGGCGGCCAGCACCGGCACGTCGACCGCGTCGACGACCTGCGGGATCAGCACCATCGTGGAGATCTCGCCGGTGTGCCCGCCCGCCTCGGTGCCCTGTGCCACCACGAGGTCGACGCCGACCTCGACCTGCTTGATCGCGTGGCGGGGCGTGGACGCGAGCGCCGCGACCTTCACGCCCTTGGCATGGGCGAGGTCGACCACGTCGGCGGGCGGCGGGCCGAGCGCGTTGGCGAGCAGGGCGATCGGGTGCTTGAGCGCGGTCTCGACCTGGGGACGGGCGGTGGCGTCGGTCCAGCCGAGCAGCACCCGCCCCGCCGCGCTCTCCGACTCGGCCACGCCGTGCTTGGCGAGCAGGTCGTTGACGAACTTGCGGTGGCCCTCGGGGATCATCCCCTGGAGCCGCCCGACCAGCTCTTCCGGGGCGAAGTCGGCGCCCTCGTAGGAGGCGGGCATGACCACGTCGACGCCGTAGGGCTTGCCGTCGACGTGCTCGTCGATCCAGGTGAGCTCGGTCTCGAGCTCCTCCGGCGTGAAGTAGAGGGCGCCCAGGACGCCCATGCCCCCGGCCCTGCTGACCGCCGCGACGACATCGCGGCAGTGGCTGAAGGCGAAGATCGGGAACTCGATGCCGAACATGTCGGCCGCGCGCGTCCGCATGCCCCGACGCTACAACTGAACTGCAACCTGTTCCAGGTCTTGAATCAGCCCCGGAACAGGTTTATGAAACATGTTCTTTACTTGCCCGGCTCCGGGTCGCGGGGCAGTCCGAGCATCCGCTCACCGATGATGTTGAGCTGCACCTCGGTGGTGCCGCCGTAGATCGTCATGGCCCGGGTGGCCAGGATCGCGCGGTTCCAGTAGCCGGCGTCGCCGAGCTTCCAGTCTGCCGCCGTGACCGCCGCCGGGCCCAGCAGATTCACCGCGCATTCCGAGACGTGCTGCGCGTGCGAGGTCGACAGCAGCTTGCGCACCGACGCGTCGGCGCCCGGCTCGGTGCCGGCCAGCTGCTTCAGGGTGACCCGCAGCGACAGCGCGTTGATCGAGTGGCCCTCGCAGACGACGTCGGCGAGCTCCTGCCGCTCGACCGGCGTCAGCTCCCGGCCGAGCCGCCCGGCCAGCCCCAGCAGGTCGGGGACCGAAGAACCGGTGCCGCCCGCGCCCGACGACAGCGAGACGCGCTCGTTGGACAGCGTGTTGCGGGCCACCTTCCAGCCTTGGTTCACCTGGCCGACCACGAGCTCGTCGGGCACGAACACGTCGTCGAAGAAGACCTCGTTGAACAGGTTCTCGCCGGTCATCTCGGTCAGCGGCCGGACCGTCACGCCGTCGGTCTTCATGTCGACGATGAAGTAGGTGATGCCGTCGTGCTTGGAGCCCTCGCTGGACGTGCGGGCGATGAGGATGCCCCACTCGGCGACGTGGGCCACGCTGGTCCAGATCTTCTGCCCGTTGAGCCGCCAGCCGCCCTCGACCCGCTCGGCCTTCATCTGGACGTTGGCCAGGTCGGACCCGGCCCCCGGCTCGGAGAACAGCTGGCACCAGACGAGCTCGCCGCTGAGCGTGCGCGGCAGGAACCTCTGCTGCTGCTCCTCGGTGCCGTACACGGCGATCGAGGGCACCACCCAGGCGCCGATGATCATCTGCGGCAGCTTGAGCCCGGCCGCCTTGATCTCCTGCTGGATGAGCACCTGCTCCAGCGGCGAGGCGTTCCGCCCCCACGGCTGCGGCAGGTGGGGCATCACGAACCCGGAGGCGGCCAGCGCGCGCTTCTGCTCGGCCCCTTCGAGCGGGACGATCTCGGCCAGCTCGCCGCGGATGCGCTCGCGCAGCGGCTCGGCGTCTTCGGGCAGGTCGAGCCGCATCTCCCGGCTCACCCCGGCCAGGCTCCGCTCGGCGACGCGCTCCTTCCAGTCGGCCGACGACCCCATGAGCGCCCGGATCGTCAGGGCGCGGCGGAAGTAGAGGTGGGCGTCGTGCTCGAAGGTGTAGCCGATGCCGCCGAAGGTCTGGATGGCGTCCTTGGCGCACTGCACGGCGGCGTCGGGGGCGACGACTCCGGCGATCGCGGCGGCGTAGTCGCGTTCGTCGCCGGTGGCGCGGGTGGCGTCCCAGACGGTCGCGCGGGCCTGCTCCAGCGCGACGAGCATGCGCGAGAGCTTGTGCTTGATCCCCTGGAACTGGCCGATCGGACGGCCGAACTGCTCCCGCACCTTCGCGTAGTCGGCGGCGGCGGACACGCACCAGGAGGCCACGCCGATGGCGTCGGCGCCGAGCAGCACGGCGGCCAGGTGGCGCACGGTCTCGGCGGTCAGGCCGTCGAGGACCCGCCCTTCGGCCCCGGACAGCTCGACGCGGGCGACGCCCCGGGTGAGGTCGAGCGCCGGGATCGCGGTGATGGTCGCGGCCGAGGCCTCGACGGCGACCCACGTGTCACCGGCCGGGAGCACCAGGATGTCGGCCTGGGCGGCGCCGAGCACCTGCTCGGCCACCCCGGAGACGGCCCCCTCGCTCGTCGCGGTGAAAGCGCCGTCGAGCGCGAGCGCACCGGTCAGCGAACCGTCGGCCAGCCCTGCCAGCAGGTCGGACTTGGGGTCGGCGGCGTGGATCGCGGCACTGGCCAGCACGGTCGGCACATAGGGGCCAGGGGCGATCTTCTCCGCCAGCGCCTCGACCGCCACCGCCGCCTCCAGCAGGCCGTAGCCGGAGCCGCCCACGTCTTCGGGCAGGTGCAGGCCGAGCAGCCCCTGATCGGCGAGGCCGGACCAGAAGGAGGGTCGCCCGTCCGATTCGGCCCGCACGACCTGCGGCGTGACGAACCGGCCCGCCCAGCCGGTCACCGACTCGCGCAGTGCCTCGTGCTCCTCGCTCAGCCCGATCGCCATATGACCCCTCCACACTCGGCAATGTGGACAGAATCATATTCTAGAAGAAGCTTCGAGGCTACCGGGGGCGTACCGTCTCAAGCAGTGTGTTCAGGTCCTTTCGCAGCTCTTTCCGCGAATCGGGCACCGAGGCGAACAGCATCCCGGGCTTTCCCGATGTCCGCACGAGCACCACGATCGCCTCGGCGGTGTGCCTCCTGCCGCCGGTCTCCCAGGCCACGCGGTAGCCGAGCATCCAGCCGGTGCCACCGGGGATCTTCTGGGAGGCCGTCCACTGGAAGGTCGACTCTTTGGGCTGGTAGCGGGTGACCGTCCAGCGGGCCGCCTTGACGGTCAGGTCGCGCCACGTGGCGGCGGTCTTCGGGGTGCCGGGGTTCGCGCCGGGGATCGGGCTGGAGGCGATGATCGCCTGGCCGGCGCGCTGGCGGAACTGGAAGGGGTCGGGCTTGACCTGCTCCCAGGGGTCGGCGAAGGCGGCGTACACGATCCCGGAGCGGCGGTCGTCGATGAGGCCCGCCATCGCGGTGCCGGTGCCCGAGTAGGTGGCCAGGGTCTTCTGGGCCGGGGGTCTGGGGAGCGAGAGCGCGGTGCGCGACGGTTTCGGGGTCGGCGCCGTGGCCTGCGACTCGGCGGCGGGCAGCACCGCCACCTCGCGGACCGGCTCGTCGGCGGAGAACGCCGAGAAGGCGAACACCACCGCGGCCACCATGACGAGCGCGGCGAAGATCGTCCACAGGATCCGCATCCGGTTGCCGCCGGTCTCCGGGGGTGGGGGCGGCGGGGCCGGGGTCTCGTCGACGGGTGGGCGATAGATCGGAAGTGGGGTGGTTGGCGCGTCGTAGGAGCGTGCCGACGGCCGGGACGGGGTGCCGAGTTCGTCCGCCATGACGGCAGATTACGTCAGAAGTCATGATCGAAGCCGGACGATGGCACGGTCCAATACTTTGTTCGACGGTACTGGAATCCGGTGATCTACCTGGGTAGACAGGGTCGCATGGAATTCTCGCCGGTCATCACCCGGATCGCCGTCCTCGCCTGCCTCGCCGCAGTGCCCGGCTGCTCGAACACGACATCCGGTACGACCACGGCGACCCCCGCGCCCACCAAGAGCATCGCCCCTTCGACGCCCGTGACGCCCAACCAGCAGGCGCTCACCCTGGAGTCGGCCTACGAAGACGTCATCCACCGGGTGCTGCCGTCGATCGTGCAGATCACCACCGGCAACGCCCTCGGGTCGGGCATCGTCTTCGACGCCCAGGGACACATCGTGACCAACGCCCACGTCGTGGGCGATTCCCGGAACTTCGAGGTCACCCTGCCGACGGGCGGCCCGGCCCGCAAGGCCACCCTCGTCGGGTCGTTCCCGGCCGGCGACCTGGCCATCATCAAGGTGGACGACCCGCGCGGCCTCACCCCCGCGACGTTCGGCGACTCGACCAAGCTGCGGGTGGGCCAGATCGTGCTGGCGATGGGCAACCCGCTCGGCTTCTCCGGCACGGTCACCTCGGGCATCGTGTCGGCCCTCGGCCGGACCGTGCTCGGCCCCGCGGAGCGCGGCTCGCAGGGCAGCACCATCACCAACGCCGTCCAGACCTCGGCCCCGATCAACCCGGGCAACAGCGGCGGCGCCCTGGTCGACCTGCGCGGCGAGGTGATCGGCATCCCGACCCTGGGCGCCAACAACCCGGAGCAGGGCCCCGCCGACGGCATCGGCTTCGCCATCCCGAGCGCGACCGCCACCGACATCGGCAAGCAGATCATCCAGAACGGCCGTGTGGTCAACACGCGGCGGGCGGCCCTGGGCGTCCAGGTGGGCACGGCCATCGGCGACAACGGTGAGCCGATCGGCGTGCAGGTCGGCGCGGTCACCAGGAACGGCCCGAGCGCGAAGGCCGGAATCCGGCCCGGCGACGTCATCACCAGCGTGAACGGCCAGGCCACCGAGGACACCGCGACCCTGAGCGAGGTGCTGGCGACGCTGAAGCCCGGCCAGAAGGTGCCCGTCGTGGTGAAGCGGCCCGACGGCAGCCAGACGACCGTGCAGGTCACGCTGGGCGAGCTCGCCGCCGGAAGCTGACAATTCCGTGTAAGAAGTTGGCCCCGACGAACGGCCCGGCGCTACGGTCGGGCTCGTGACATCAGATCTGGATACCTTCATCGCCGGTCTGCCCAAGGCGGAGCTGCACGTCCACCACGTCGGCTCCGCGTCCCCCCGGGTCGTGGCCGAGCTCGCCGCCCGCCACGAGGGCAGCACCCCGGTGCCCGCCGACCCCGAGCGGCTGGCCGACTTCTTCACCTTCCGCGACTTCGGCCACTTCATCGAGGTGTACGTCGCGGTGCTCAACCTGATCCGCGACCCCGAGGACCTGTGGCAGCTGATCCACGGGGTCGGCCGGGACCTGGCGGCGCAGAACGCGCGCTACGTCGAGCTGACCGTGACGCCGTACACCCACCTGATCAACGGCTTCGCCCCGGAGCAGTTCTGCGAGATCATCGAGGACGCCCGCACCTCGGTGTTCAAGGACTTCGGGCTCACCTTCAAGTGGATCTTCGACATCCCCGGCGAGCTGGGCCTCCCGGCCGCCGAGAGCACCCTGCGGATCGCCCTCGACCAGCGCCCCGACGGCCTCATCGGCTTCGGCCTGGGCGGGCCGGAGGTCGGCGTACCGAGGAAGCAGTTCGCGCCCTACTTCGACGCCGCCCGCGCCGCGGGCCTCCACTCGCTCCCGCACGCGGGCGAGACCACCGGCCCCGAGACCGTGTGGGAGGCGCTGCGCGAGCTCAAGGCCGAGCGCATCGGCCACGGCATCGGCAGCGCCCGCGACCGGGCGCTGATGGAGCACCTGGCCGAGCAGCGGATCCCGCTGGAGGTCTGCCCGACGTCCAACGTCTGCACCAGGGCCGTCGCCTCGCTGGAGGAGCACCCGCTGGCCGAACTGGTGAAGGCCGGCGTGTTCGTCACGATCAACTCCGACGACCCGCCGATGTTCGGCACCTCCCTGAACAAGGAGTACGCCGTCGCCGCCGGGCTGCTGGGCCTCGACCGGGCGGGCCTGGCCGACCTGGCCGGAAATGCGGTCAAGGCGTCATTCATGGACGAGCCGAGCAAGCGCTCATTGCTGGCCGAAATAGCAGACTACGCCCGTCTTTAAAGGATCCCGTCGGAAAATAACGGATTCTTAGGCTTTCAAGACGATCATTGGGTCTAAGCTGACTCGAAGCCGCGACCCCCTTGGAGTCCCCATGTCGGAGCCGAAGAATCCGCTGCCGTGGGCGTCCTCGCGTGACGAGAACGCCCCGAAGATCGACACGTCGATCCCTCATTCGGCTCGCGTGTACGACTATTGGCTGGGTGGCAAGGACAACTTCGAGGCCGACCGCAAGGTGGCCGAGGCGACCGCCGCCGCCGCGCCGGGAGTGGTGCAGGGCGCCCGTGACAACCGCGCCTTCCTGGGCCGGGCCGTGCAGTTCCTCGCCGAACAGGGCATCAGCCAGTTCCTCGACATCGGCACCGGCATCCCGACCCAGGGCAACACCCACGAGGTCGCCCAGCGGATCAACCCGGCGGCCAGGATCGCGTACGTCGACAACGACCCGATCGTGATGACGCACGCCCGCGCCCTGCTCCGCAGCAGCCGGGAGGGCAAGACGACCTATGTCGAGGCCGACCTGCGCGACCCGAAGACGCTCCTGGAGCACCCGGAGATCGGCCGGGTCATCGACTTCGACCAGCCCCTCGGCCTGATCATCATCGGCACGCTGATGTTCATCAAGGACGAGGAGGACCCGCTCGGGCTGGTCCGCCAGTACACCGAGGCGCTGGCCCCCGGCTCCTACTTCGCGTGCAGCCACGTGACGGCCGACTTCTTCCCGAAGGTGATCGAGGGGGCCGTCAACGCGTACAACTCCGACGCCCTGGGCTTCACCCCGAGGACGAAGGCGCAGATCAGCGAGTACTTCGAGGGCTTCGACATCGTCGAGCCCGGCATCGTCGCGGTGTCTCAGTGGCGCCCCGACGAGGACCCGTCGCAGGCCCCCGAGCGCGCCGACGGCGCCTACGGCGTGGTCGGCCGCAAGAGCTGAGCCCCGTTGCCGTAGAGCACGGCGCGGAGCCAGTCGTCGCCGAGGTCCAGCCGGACCAGCGCGGCGACGGCCTCCGCATAGTCATACGGGATGTTGGGGAAGTCGCTCCCGAAAAGAATTCGATCTTGTTTACCGAGAAGGCGTGGCCGTTCCGCGGGCGGAAAGGGCCACGCCTTCTCCGTGAACGCCGTGAACGCCATGGTCGTGTCGAGGTGAACGCCGGGAAAACGGTCGGCGAGATCGAGGAATCGGCCGTATTCCGGCAGGCCCATGTGCGCCACCACGATCTTCAGCCCCGGATGCCTCTCCAGCACCGCCGAAATGGGATCGATCCCGGTGAACCGCCCCGGCACCGGCCCCGACCCGCAGTGCGTCACCACCGGCACCCCCGCGTCGGCGATCATCCCCCAGACCTGGTCGAGCAGCGGGTCACGGGGGTCGTAGTCCCCCACCTGCAGATGCGCCTTGAACACCCGGGTGTTCTTTTCGAGCGCTTCCCGTACGTATTCCCGAGCGCTTTCCTCGGGAAAGAAGGTCGCCGTGAGCGCGCAGTCAGGAGTGGCGGCGGCGAATTCCCGCGCCCACGCATTCAGCCACGCCGCCATATCGGGTTTGTGCGGATAGACCATCGAGGTGAAGAGCACCACCCCGAACTCCCGCAGTTTCCCTACGTGTTCTCCGGGGTCGTTGCCGTGGAAAATCGGCCAAGGGAAACCGAGATAGGACTCCGCGCCGGCGAAATAGGCCTGCACCTTGTCGAGCACCCGCTGCGGCATGAAGTGTGTATGAACATCCACGAGGCCCGGCAGCCCCAGCCCCCGCCAGACCTCTTCGACCGTCATGCCGCACAGCCTCTCAGACGAGGGTGATGCCCCCATCGACGGTCAGCACGATCCCGGTCGAGTACTCCTGCGTCATCAGGTAGAGGTAGGCCTTCGCGACGTCCTCGACCTCGCCGACCCGCCCGGCCAGGCTCGTGTCGGCGATCTGCTGGTACATCTCCTCGACGTGCAGCGTCCCCTGCCACAGCGGCGACCGGATCACCCCGGGCGCCACGCAGTTGACCCGCACCGGCGCGAACTCCACCGCGAGCGCCTTGGTCAGCGCCTCCAGGGCCCCCGAGATGGACGCCGGCCCCGCCCAGCCGTACCCCGGGCGGTCTTTGGCCACCCCGGCGGTGACGATGATGCTGCCGCTGTCGGGCATCCGGCTGCGGGCCGCCTTCGCCGCGGCCAGCGCTCCGAAGAAGCGGATCTGGAAGTACTCCCGGGCGGTCGCGACGTCGAGGTACTCGACCGGCGAGATGTAGAGGGGCTCACCGGCCGTGTAGATCAGATGGTCGAGCCGCCCGATCCGCCCGATGACCGCCTCGATGGCGGCCGGGTCGCTGAAGTCGGCGACCTCACCCGACGCCGAGTCGGGCAGCATCTGGAGCGTCTCGCGCACGTTCTCCTCGCGCGAGGAGACCACGACCACCTCGGCTCCGTGCGCCGCCGCGCACTTGGCCGCCCCCAGCCCGATGCCGGAGGTGCCTCCGAGGAGGACCACCCGCTGTCCGTCCAGTTCCATGTGCATCCCCCTTGACCTGGGCAACCCCGGTTTCTGTCATACCCACCGGGCAGTATCCGCCTATGACCAAACCACCAGTCGTATCACCAGAAGAGTGGCAAGCGGCCCGCGAGGAGCTCCTGAAAGCGGAAAAGGAGGCCACACGGGCCGAAGACGCCCTCGCGGCCCGGCGCCGCCGCCTGCCCATGGTCGAGTTCCGCGGCGACTACGTCTTCGAGGGCCCCGACGGCCCCCGCACCCTCCTCGACCTCTTCGAGGGCCGCGACCAGCTGATCGTCTACCAGTTCATGGACACCGGCCCCCGCCGCTTCTGCCCCGGCTGCACCAAGTTCACCGACAACGTCCCGGCGGGGGCCCTGCCCGCCCTGGCGGCGAAGGGCGTGAGCTGGGCGACGATCTCCAACATGCCGCTGTCGCAGAGCCTGCCCTACAAGGCCGAGCGCGGCTGGACGATGCCGTTCCTGTCGTCGCAGGGCACCACGTTCTCCGACGACTGCGGCGCCGGGGGCGGCTTCCTGCTGAGCGTCTTCCTGCGCGACGGCGAGAAGGTCTACCGCACCTACAGCACGACCTCGCGGGGCGTCGACCGCCTGGTCTTCACCCACAGCTTCCTCGACCTCACCCCGTGGGGCCGCCAGGAGGACTGGGAGGACTCGCCGGAGGGCTGGCCGCAGTATCCGACCTACGGCTGAGCCTGCGGGTCTTCTGCGAGCGCCTTCTTGATCCGGGCACTCCAGTCGTCGACGAGGACCTCCCACGTGCCGGCCTCGACCCCGTCCAGGGCGGCCCGCACGACCTCGTCGGGCGGGAGCTTGTCGCCGTCGAAGCCGTCGGTCATGTCGGTGTCGGCCAGCCCGAGGTGGACGCCGGTCACCAGCGTGCCCTGCGCCGCGAGTTCGAGGCGCACCGCGTTGGTCAGCGCCCATTCGGCGGCCTTGGCGACGTGATAGGAGTTGGCGCCCGGATGGGCGAACCACGACATCGCCGAGAGCACGTTCACGATCGCGCCGCCCCCACCGGCCGCCAGGGTCGGCGCGAACCCCCGCACCATGGCGAGCGTGCCGTGGAAGTGGGTGTCGAGGTCGAGCCTGATCCCGTCCAGGTCGCCGGTGACGAGGTCGGTGAAGGTGTTGGTCCCGGCGTTGTTGATCAGCAGGGTGAGGTCCCGGGCCGCCTCCACCGCCCGGCCGACCTGGCCGGGGTCGGTGATGTCGAGGGTGATCGCCTCCACCCGCCCTGAACCGAGATCGATGTCTTCGGTACGCCGCGCGGCGGCGTAGACCTTGCGTGCTCCCCGGTCGAGCAGCCCCTGGGTGAAGGCCCGGCCCAGCCCTCGGTTGGCCCCGGTGACCAGTGCGACGGATCCGTTGATGTCCATGCCGGGTAACCTAAAACCTGACGTTGACGTCAGAGGCAAGGGCGGATTTCCATGCGCATCGGCGAACTGGCCACCCGATCGGGAGTGAGCGTCCGCGCCCTGCGCTACTACGAGGAACAGGGCCTCCTGAGTCCTGAGCGCAGCGCCTCGGGCCAGCGCCACTATCCGGAGGAGGCCGTCGACAGGGTGCGCTTCTTCCAGGACATGTACGCCGCCGGCCTGACCAGCCGCACCATCGCCGCCCTCCTCCCCTGCGTCGACTCGGGCCACACCGACGAAGCCCAGCGCCACCTCCTCCAGCGCGAACGCACCCGCATCGACGACCAGGTGACCCGCCTCCGAACGGCCCTTGGCCGCCTCGACGACATCATCGCCATCACCGCCACCCATCCCCGGTGAAATTAAATACCTCGCATCCGGCAAATGGAGCGGATACGGTTCTCAACAACAGGAGGAGGAGATTCCCGTGACGTACGAAGCCCGGCAGGAACAGGCCCGCAGCCTAAGCTCACAAGAATCGCTCTCCCTGCGCGCCCTGATCCTGCGGCATCGGCATCTCCCCAGCTAGACCGGGGTAGAACCGCGAAGCCGCCAGGGAGTTCCCGGCGGCTTTTTCATTTCCCATGGGCTGATGGCGAAAAGGAATCACATCGGTCCATTCCCATGCCAGATCGTCTAACGGCAGGACGCCCGGCTTTGAACCGGGAAAATGCACGTTCGAATCGTGCTCTGGCAGCGCGAACGTCCGTGGCCCAACGGAAGAGGCACCGGCCCGAGGAGCCGGAGGTTGTGGGTTCGACTCCCACCGGACGTACCAGGCCGCTCTAGCCCAACGGCAGGAGGCACCGTGCTCAGGACACGGGCAGTCGGGGTTCGAATCCCCGGGGCGGCACGCAGGGCCCGTTGGTCTAGTGGTTCAGGACGCCTGACTCTCACTCAGGAGGTCACCGGTTCGAATCCGGTACGGGTCACGACAGAAAGTACGCCCCGTTGGTCTAGCGGTCAGGACGCTCGGCTTTCACCCGAGAGAACACCGGTTCGAGCCCGGTACGGGGCACGCACGGCCGCAAGGTTGGAGTGCTGCTGCGGCCACAGGGAGAACCGCGGGGAACGTTAAGTATGATCGGCGGCGTGGATCTGGACGAAAAAGCCTCCCGCCCCGCCGTCCCCGTCGAAGACGTCGAGCGCGTCCACCAACTGGCCGTCGACCACCCATCGGCCCCGCTGGCCGCCCCTCAGAATCCTCGACAGGCTGGCCGTACGACACGACGCCGAGATCATGCCAGGCTAGCCCGCCCAGACTCCGACCTGTGGACTCCCGGGCTCGCTAGTTCTTTGACCGCTCGATCGCTCTGACCGCGCCGACCTCTGGGCCACAGCTGCCTGGCACCCGGCCAGGAATTCCCCCCAGGACCGCGGCCCCGCTTGGCACCACCTCTATGCCTACCTACCTGACCATCGACCGGCGGATGAATGGTGCAGGCGGGCTGGTATACAAGTTGGGCTGACTTTGCACGCCCGCGGCACCAACTACTAACTGGGCCGCTCGCACCACTATCGCAGCGGCTCCACCCTCGAACTGCACATCCCACAGTTAGGTTCGATGACCCGGAGGCAGTCGACGCATACGGGCCCGCGCGTTTGGCAACGGCGGCGAGGCCGCTTCCCATTGGTGTAATTGGTTCGGCGCCACCGTGCGACCCGCTCACCGTTCTCTGGACCCGAAGCACGTGGCCAGCCGTCGCCCGCTCATCCTGATGGGCCATGGCGGTGGCCAACTCAAGAAGGATCCGAGCATCGTCGCCCTGGCTGCCACATGTCCACCGAACGCAGCTTCGGCGTCGCGAACTGGACGTTCTGGGTCACGACAACAAGCCGATGGACGAAAACTACGATTTCAGCGCGATCGAGATCCGAGCGAAGGTGGAGGGGAACGGCAAGATCTGCCGCAGACTTCGGCGATCCACGGCTTCGTGGAGATGAACTCTTTGGGTAAGATCCGACGCAAAGACGAATGGTCAAGAGGCAGCCATACCCCACTGCGATTCTTGTGGCCGCTTTACACCTTTTGCGCAAGAGCAGTCCACGCTTGGAGGAGGGAGTGCATAACGGGAATTCTGGACAATCAGATCAGAGGTCGATGAGTCAGAATCGGGATCCGAACCAAGCATCCGGATATACAGTTCGCGCACCGCCAAGGTGGGTTCGGCGCCGATCTGTTCGATTAGCCGACGTCGAAGCTGCTCATAGACATGAAGGGCTTCAGATTGGCGGCCGTCCCGGTGAAGGGCCACCATGAGCTGTGAGTGCGCACGTTCTCGCAGCGGGTGCCTGTCGGCCCAGGACCGTAGTCCCCCAATGATCTCGGTGTGCCTACCGAGTGTGAGCCGGAGATCAAAGAGATCTTCAGTAGCCCTGCGATATTCTTCGTTTAGTTGTTCGACCAGAGCGGAAGTGTCGCAATCGAGATCGAGCCCTTCGAAAGGATCGCCGGACCACAGTTGCAGAGCCTGCTCAAGTTCGGCGATCGCGTTGTACTGTAGGCCTCTTCGGCTCGCGTCAGCAGCTCGAGCGGTTCTACTGGTGAATATTGCGGCGTCCAGTTCGTGATCCATGACGCCGAACACGTAGCCACTGGGCATGGTGCGGACTTGTAGGTTCGGCAGGAGACGTCGTAGGCGCGCAAGGTAGGTATTGAGGTTGCTCCTGGCGGACGCCGGTGGATCTCCCCGCCACAGCCGTTCGATGAGACGCCCACTGGAGACAGCAGTGTTTCTGTGGGTCACGAGAATCGCGAGCAGATGTCGGACTTTGCGCTGAGGCATCTCGATGGGCCGGCCACTGTCGTCGATTACCGTGAGTGTTCCAAGCATACGGATCAGCAACGTTCCCCCGTTGTGAAGATGCATGGTTGTGAGATCAGGTCCCTTGATCCAACAAGGGGAACTTATGCGATCTTTATGGGCTAAGCAATACGCATCACGCGATCTTAGGCATATTTCCGATATGCCGCGAATGTGCTACGGGTGTGCTCCCGCGTCCTACGGTCCTCCACGAAACGTCCGATTTCGCGAACTGTGGAGCGGCAATGACGTTGTTACCCGGGAAGCCCCAACGGGGGCTTCTGCGGTCAGGGGCAGTAGCTGTGGCATTTGTCACAGCTCTGTCAACGGTCTCAGTGATCCCTTCAGCAGCCACGGCGATGACAGCCCCGAGCGCCACCTCGATGGAGGAGAAGGTTGTCGAGCGCCCAGATCGGGTGTCGGCAGCTTTGGCAGCGCGCTTGCAGAAGAGTCCTGTACTGATCAGTGAGGAGACGACTGAGTCAAGCGTCACCTACGCCAACGCCGATGGCACGTACACCACCGAGTCAACCAGCGGCGTCGCCCGCATCATGCGGGATGGAAAATGGCTTGCAGTCGATTCCCGCCTGAGGGAAGTCAACGGTGTGTTCAAGCCCCACGTGGCTAAGGCCGACATCGAGGTGTCAGGGGGAGGTAACCGTCCCTTCGCGAAACTCTCCCGCAGCGAAGGTGAATCGGTAGCCTTCTCCTGGAGCTCCACGCTCCCGAAACCAACCGTCAAGGACAACACTGCCACCTACGTCGACGCTGGTGGTCCCGGTATCGATCTTGTCGTGACAGCGTCCCCGACCAGTGTCCGTCACGACATTGTGCTGAGAAGCCGACCCACTGGTCCAGTCTCCTTCACAATCCCGATTACGACCGAAGGGCTGGCGCTGGGCAAAACGGCCGACGGCCGTCTGGAAATGTCCGGCGAGTCAGGCAAGGTCCGTGCTCAGGCAAGCCGTCCGGTCATGTGGAGCGCCGGCACCCCCGGAAAGGCTGGCTTCCACAGCCGACGGGGAGAGCGCGGCAAACTCGGTACGATCAAGCACGAGATCGTGACCAAGGATGGCAACCAGGCTCTGGTGCTCAGCCCAGACGCCGCGTTCCTGGCCGATCCCGCGACGGTATACCCCGTCACAGTGGACCCTACGGTCGTACTGCCGATTAATACCGACGCCGACGTCAACAGCGTCTTCGGGGGCAACGCGACCGGTCCGTTCATGAAGGTCGGCACCGATATCGGCAGCGAAAAGGCCCGCGGCTACCTGAAGTTCAACGCCAGCGGCCTACCGTCCACGGTTACTGCGGCCAAGCTCACCATGCGAAACATGGATGCGCCCTCCTGCGGAACCAATGTGGGCGGCGGCATTCAGGCCCGGATGATCACCAGCGCGTGGGATCCGAATACGATCACCTGGGCGGCGCAGCCGACCAACACCACAACCGATGCCGTGTTGTCCAAGGAAGGCTCGCAAGGTTACTTCGCCGGAGCATGCGGCTCGGGGTTCATGAACTGGGACGTCACCAACATCGTCAAGAAATGGGCTACTGGCACCGCCAATCATGGCTTGGTGCTCCGGGCTCCGACCGAAGGTTCGACCTCCAGCTATTGGGTCTACTCCACCTCAGAGGAGACGGTGGAGTTCAACTTCCCTCCCAAACTGTCAGTGACCTACACCGTTCCGCCAACGGTCGGGACTCTGTCCGTCGTCCCATCTGTCTCGGGCCGCACCAATTCACTCAGCCCAAGCTTGCGCGCTCAGGTGAAGGACGCCGACGGCGGCGTCCTTACTGCCGAATTCGAGGTGCAGCGGAACGGCAGCACGATCTGGACTGGCTCAGCGACCAACGTCACCGCGGGTAGCGAGGCTGCTGCGGTCATCCCGGCGGGCACGCTGGCTAACGGCCAGCAAATCAACTGGCGAGTTCGTACCTTCGATGGCACGACCTACTCGGCATACTCGGCCTGGCAGGCCCTGACTGTCGATACCAGCGTCCCGCAACCTCCCACCATCTCCTGTGTCGGATATCCGGCAGGAGCGTGGACGGCCAAACAGACCGCACCGACCACCTGCACGCTGGACTCCCCGTCAGCGAACGTAACCGGGTATACGTGGCAACTCGGGGACGGACCCACCGCCGCCACCGGTGATCCGGCAACGATCAGCATCGACCCAGCGGAGGGCTGGCACATGCTGAAAGCCCACGCCAACGGTTCCTCTGGCACATCCTCCGCAGACTCCATCTACGCCTTCGGTGTTGGTGTCGGGCAGGTGACCAAACCTGCCGACTCGGACCGCACACAGGCTGCGGTTACCCTGGCATCGCAGGCGAAGCCCGAGTTCAC
The DNA here is from genome assembly GCF_054661255.1 of Herbidospora sp. RD11066. NCBI lineage: Bacteria > Bacillati > Actinomycetota > Actinomycetes > Streptosporangiales > Streptosporangiaceae > Herbidospora > Herbidospora sp. RD11066. The sequence continues at coordinate 261,237 of NZ_BAAGDO010000004.1, read as the reverse complement.
GTCCGTGCGCTACCAGTACTTGGCTGATCTCAGTGGTGATGGCGCTTGGACAGACATTCCTGTTGCCCATGTGAACGTACCGGGCTCGCCAAGTCCGATTTCCAGTTGGCCGCAAACCCGTGCCGACACCAATCAGCACTTCCCAGATCTCATCTGGAACGCGGCTCAGACGCTGGCTCTCCGCGGAGACGGGCCCGTCCAAGTGCGCGCGTGCTTCGTGGGCGCAAACACGCAATGCTCCGAGGAGGTCCAGCTCGTACTTGAGCGAGCGGCCTTCGGCTCCTCCTACGCAAGTGAGCAGGTCGGTCCCGGCGAGGTGTCGCTGTTGACCGGAGACTACTCACTGTCTGCCACTGATGTGTCGGCATTCGCGCTGTCCGTCGGCCGTGGCCACACGACACTGGCACCCGCGGCATCTGGAGTGTTCGGCCCCGGCTGGTCGGCGGCTCTTCCGGTCGCCTCGTCGGAGGTCTCCGCGATGCGGTTCGCCGAACACTCAGCAGACGGATACGTCTTGTTCATGGGCGCTGACGGTACTCAGCTGACTTACACGATCAGGGGCGACGGCAGCTACGTAGGAACCGGCGACGCAGCCAACGGGTCGGCTGTCATCAAGGATTCCGCTACCCAGTTCACCCACGTCAACAGCTTGGGTGTGAAGACGGTCTTCACCTTGGCTAACGGCATCTGGAATGTCAGTTCGATCGACGAGCCAGGCACCGACAACACCACTAGTTACACCTTTGACGGACAGGGCCGGGTCGTCCGGATGCTTGCCCCCGTCCCTGCGGGAGTTAGCTGCTCCCCCACTCTGCTCGCCGGCTGCAAAGCTCTCAACATCGCCTACGCTTCCACCACGACCGCCACGGGTGTGGGTTCCGGCTGGGGCGACTTCGCGGGCCAGATTTCTTCGATTTCGTTCACCGCCTACGACCCTGCCACGTTCGCAATGAAAACCTCGGTCCAGGCTTCGTACTCCTATGACTCGACAGGCCATTTGCGTACAGCCACCGACCCGCGAACGAATCTGGTCACGACCTATTACTACACAGCCCAGGGCCGTATCTCCCAGATAACCCCTCCGGGGTTAACGCCTTGGACCATCGCGTACGACACCACCGGCAGGCTCGCGCACGTAAGCAGGACAAGCCCTCAAGGCGAGCTCACCCAGTCTGTCGCCTACGATGTGCCCATTGGAGGCAGCGGCGCACCCATCGACCTGACCAACGCCACGACTGCGACCTGGGCTCAAACCGATGATCTGCCTCGCATCGGCACCGCGCTCTTCCCGCCGTCACGGGTTCCGTCGAGGAACGGATCGGGCGCCTACATTCCAAGTGCCACCGACTACCCCTATGCAACGCTGGCATATCTCGACGTCAACGGCAGGGCGGTGAACACCGCCAGCTACGGGGCGGGAGCATGGCAGATCTCGGCTACCCGCTACGACGACGACGGCAACAATGTGTGGCAACTGTCGCCGGGTAACCGTGCGCAAGCGTTGGTGCCCACCATCGATACCGACGCCGTGGTCTCTGGAATGTCCAACTCGGCGGACCGGGCTGACGCCTTGGCCACCTCGATCACGTACGACGATACGGGCAACATCCTGACCTCAACCGGACCGGCACACCAGCTCACCCTCGCCTCCGGCCAGGTGGTGTACTCCGCGCGGTTGCGGTCGGAGCACACCTACGACGAGGGCGCGCCCGCTGATCGCGTCGGCGCGGGTCTTGCGACCACAACTACGACCAAGCCGATCGTTTTGGACGGTTCGACCACTCCCGGCAGCGCGGACACCCAGGTCACCAAGGCCGGCTACGACGCGATCGTCGCCGGAGACACGACTGGCTGGCAGTTGTATCTTCCGACCAGTCAAACCAAGGTTGTACCGGGCGGCACCAACATCGTTCGTAAGACGCGCTATGACAGCGCAGGCCGACAGTTCGAGCAGCGTATGCCGATGTCCAACGGTACCGACGGCGGTACCACGGTGTCGTCTTACTACACTGCGGGCACCAATAGCGTCGCGGTGTGCGGGAGCAAGCCTCAGTGGGCCGGGCTCCTATGCCGAACGGCACCGGCGGGCCAGCCAGCTGGCAAGGCACTGCCGATCACAACCTATGCATACGACCACTACGGCCAGTTGAAGCAGACTGTCGAGGACAACGGCACCGCCGCCCGCACCAGAACGACGACTCACGACGCCGCCGGACGTCCGGTCATCAGCGCTATATCGGTCTCTCCGGCGGCTGCGGGCGGGGTTGCGATTCCGAATACCAGCTACACCTACAGCACTACCAATGGTCTACTGACGGCAGTTACCGCCGGCGCACAATCGACCACCACAGCCTACGACTCCCTCGGCCGAATCACGTCTCAGACCGACGCGACCGGAAACATCGCCACAACCACGTATGACGCCGCCAGCCGGGTCTCTTCGACCACGGATGGCAAGGGTACGACAACCTACGGGTATGACGGCAACGACGCCGAAGGACGGGCAGAGCGGCGTGGCCTGCCGACGAGTCTCACCGCCAGCACACACGTGTACTTCGCGGCCTACGACGCTGACGGGCAGTTGATCAAGCAGGTCTATCCGGGCGGACTCACCGCTTCGAGCCGGTACAACACAGCTAGCCAGCAGACCAAGCTGACCTACACCCGGAACACCTCCACGTGGCTCGACTACACGATTGGTTATGGCGTCACTGGGCAGATCGCAAGGCAGGCAGGCCCGGCAGGTGACCAGATATTCGGGTATGACGGCGCCGACCGAATTACCAAGGTCTCCGACACGTATGCGGGGTCCTGTACCACCCGGACCTACAGCTTCAACGCCAATACCGACCGGACGAGCCTCACCACCTACCCCGCTGCAGCGGACAAGAGCTGCTCAACCACGACCACCCCGGCAGTGAAGTCGTATACCTACGACGCCGCCGACCGGCTCACCAACGCGGGATACGTTTACGACGACTTCGGCCGTAGCACTTCGGTACCCGGTTCGCACACGACCGGCGCCGACTTGTCCGTCAACTACTACGCCAATGACATGGTGGCAGAGTTAGCCCAGGAGTTCACCACCAAGAGTTTCACGATCGACCCGCTCGGTCGCATCATGTCCACCACCACGAGCGGTCAGTTCGCTTCCGGCAGCACTACTAATCACTATGCCGACAGCGGGGACAGCCCTGCCTGGATCGACGAGGCCGACGGGACCTGGACCCGGAACATCCCCTCCTTCGGCGGCCTGAGCGCAACGCTGAGCAGCAGTGGAACTCTCCTCCTGCAGCTGACAAACCCGCACGGGGATGTTGTTGCCACTGCCGACCGGCTGAGTTCCAGCATCAACAACTACTTTGAGCAGACCGAATACGGTGCACCTCGAAGCGATAATCTCACTGATCCCGCTCGGTACGGCTGGCTGGGCGGCTCCCAGCGATCCGGAGAAGCCATGGGCGGCATCCTCCTTATGGGTGCGAGGTTGTACAACCCGGCCACCGGCCGATTTCTCTCCGTCGATTCGATTGTTGGCGGAAACGCCAACCCTTACGAATACGGAATCGGAAACCCGGTAAATCGCCATGACATCAGCGGCCGCGGGTTGTCAGGCAGCGGCAAGTGCCCCAGCAGCCCTTGTTACGCAGATGTTAACATGAAAGTAGGCGTATGGCCCGCCTACACGGTGGGCCAGTCCTTTAGCTTTACCTTCAACAAGAAGACCAAAAAGGTCACCGGGTGGAAGAAGTTCACCCCCTACGTCAAGGGTTTACGTAACGGTCTAGTCGCGTCCTCTCCCATCCGCCAGGAAGGCTATTACAACTTCAGCTCGTGGGGCACAAAGAGCGGATACCTCTCCAAGAGATTGGTGCACGTCGGCCTGAAGCAGCCTGGCGGCGGAATTACCGGCCCCGGCAACGTTGGCGGCGGCAGCATGCCGGGCGGAGAGCTATACGACACATTCGAGATCCGCTTCTACGCGCATGGCGATGGGAGTTACACATGGACCATCGCAGACTACTGAACACGGATTAGTTGATGTAATCTGACGCTCTGCCCGAGCCGCCCGGGCAGAGCGTCAACTCAATCTCATCAATTTCCAACCACCGAAGACCGTTGACAATCAAGGCCGGTTCCAGCTCGATAAATGGCCACTTACACAGCTAGCACCTTACTGAAGCCGGCGACCGAACCCATTCAAATGGAACGAGAGACCGATCCACTCGGAAACAAATGATATACGCAACACTAAACAACATACTGTTTAAAGCTATTTTCCATAGGGCAAGCAAGCCCACTCGTATAGTGGACTGGGAACGCTTCGAGATTCTGTGCGCCGTGGCAGGAGACCGCCGACGTCGCCGCATGGATGTCCTCGGGATGGCTACATAGCCGGGTAGTCGCTGACGAACACGGGCCGGTCGACATTGGTCTCGCCGACCGGGCCGCCCACGCCGTTGACGACGTGGTCGATCGCGCCGATGCCCCGGAGGCTGACGGTCAGGACGTGGTGCAGCCTGACGCCGCGCGTCTTCGGCACCTCGAAGCCGTTCGCGGTGTGGACGGCGGCGTTCACCCGGCTGCCGACGTACACCCCCGCTCCGAAGAGCCTGTGGGTTCTGACGCGGTCGCCGACCTTGTAGCCGGCCCAGCCCTTGGTCCGGCCGCTCATCCAGTCGGCCTGGGACGGCACGTCGCCGGGCAGTTCGCTCTGGTACATGACCGTGGTGCCGCCCTGGCCGTTCCACAGCGTGTTGTGCCGCTGGAAGTGCTCGACGGACAGGCCGGTCGCGGTGACGTCGTCGCCGTTGACGACGACGCCGTAGCGGCCGACGGTGGTCGTCCAGCCCTGGTCGTCGGCGCGCCACACGCGGGTGTTGTCGAGGATCACGTGGTCGCTGTCGATCCGCAGGGCGGTGTCGACCTTGCCGGGGTGCGGGCCGCCGACGCGGAGGTACACGTCGGACAGGGTCGTCGGGTTGGCCGCCGAGCCGCGGGAGAAGCCGCCGCCCACCTGGAGCAGGACGCCGGAGCGCCGCGGCCCCGCGTCGACGGTCACCCCGGCCACGACGACACCGGGCACGTCGTCGACGGCCAGCGGGGTCGAGCCGTTGACGGCGGTGAGCGTGGCGTGCCCGAGGCCGAGGACCACCGTGTTCGGCCGCCGGACCGCGATGGTCCGCGCGACGTCGTACACACCGGGGGTGAGCAGCAGGTGCTTGCCCCGGGCCAGCTGGAAGTTGATGACCTGCACCGAATCGGACGGCTTGGCGACGTAGAAGTCGCGGATCGGGATCGTGCGGCCGGGCGCCTGGCCGGTGGCCCAGGTGACGCCCCGGGAACCCCGCCGCGCGGACGGCACCCGGACGTTGTAGGCGCCCTTGGCGTCCACGAACAGATAGGGCTTCTCCCGGCTGGCCGGGGTCTTCTCCAGAGTGGTGTACGGCGGGTTCGGGAACGCCGACTCGGCGGGAGCGCCCACGACGCCCGAGAACACCTGGTTCCACACGCCGTTCGACCATCCGGCGATCTCGCTGTCGCGGGTGAACCACTGCTGCTGCGACCCGTTGACGACGTTCGGCAGCTTGGAGTCGGCGATGAAGCCGCCACCGGCGTACTGCGGCCCGGCGGAGCAGTAGTCCATGAGCGAGAACCCGCCGTCGACGTTGACGCGGCGCAGGGACGCCGCCTGGGCGACGGCCCAGAAGTTCGTGTTCGCCCGGCAGCCCTCGTCCGGCCCGCCGGTCACCTTGATCGACAGGTTCGACAGGGTGCGCCAGTGGTTGGAGGTGGCGACGCATCCGTAGGCCGTGCAGCGGTTGAGCACCTCGACCTTGCCGTTGATGACGACGTCGCCCGGGGAGGCGCCGAGCCCGGCGACCTCGGTGTAGTAGCCGAGCTTGAACTGGAGCGGCTGCTCGGCGGTGCCGTACGTGCCCGGCTTGAAGAGGAACGCGCGCCGTCCGGTGACCCCCTCGCCCGTGTCCTGGGCGGTGAACGCCGTGTCGAGGGCGGACTGGATGGTGGCGACCGGCGTACCCGGGTCGAAGACGGTGACGTTCGGGCCGAAGCCGGCGGCACCGGCGGTGGGCGGCGCCGCGAGGGCGGGCGCCCCGGTCGTCATGACCGCGGTGGCCATGACCAGGCCTAATGTGAACGCACGACCGAGGTGGGCCGCCATGGGGTGGTCCTTCCAACACAGGTAAGTGATCACTGTCGTTCCGGGCTCGGGCAGCGTAATACAGGAGCACCCGCCCGCGATGCCCATCTTGATCACGAATTGGGCGCCTTGACCTGATCGCCTAGCGTGGGCCGATGAACATCAGCCGGGAGATCCTGGACGAGGTCGCGGCCGACGCCCACCGCGCGATTCTGGAGTTCGACGACGCCCGATCCTGGTTCGACGAGGCCCGCCACCATCCGATGGATCCGCTGGCCGCCGAGGTGTGGGTCTTCGACCCCGCCTTCGGGCACGTCCTGCTGGTCGACCACCCCTGGCGTGGCTGGGTGCCGCCCGGGGGCAGGGTCGAGCCGGGCGAGGCGCCCCGCGCGGCTGCGGTCCGCGAGTGCGCGGAGGAGACCGGGCTGCGGCTCGACGTACTGCCGGAACCGGCCGCCGTGACGGTCCGCTCCTACCGGTCCGACTGGGAACCGTCCCTGGGCCTGACCTATGTCGCCGTCGTCGGCCTGGACGCGGTGCTCGCCGGAGAACCGGGCCAGCCCGTGGCGTGGTTCAGCCTGGAATCCACGTGGAAGAGCGTCTTCCCCGAGGACCGCGAGCGGATCCGCGCGTACGCCCGGCGCCTCGGCCGACCGACAAATGGGGACATGATCCTGGGATGATGGCGGGGTGACCGGGCCTTCGGCGGAACGCTTCGAGGAACCGCCCGCGGCGATGAGAGCCGTGCTGGCGGCGGGCGGCGCCATGGGCGGGATGATCGCCGCCCACGACTGGGCGGGCTCGCCGATCGGCCCGATGGCGGAGTGGCCGCAGTCGCTGCGCAGCGCGGTGGGCCTCTGCCTGGTGTCGCGGTTCCCGTGCTTCGTCTTCTGGGGGCCTGAGCTGATCCAGCTCACCAACGACGCCTTCATCCCCGTCCTGGGCTCCAAGCACCCGGCCGCTCTGGGGCGGCCCGCGCGTGAGGTCTGGTCGGAGACGTGGGACCTGGTCGGCCCGATGCTCGCGGGCGTCGTGGCCGACCGCGAGTCGGCGTTCTTCGAAGACCTGCCGGTCCTGCTGGAGCGGGGCAGGTTCGCCGAGGAGTGCTACTTCACCTTCTGCTACAGCCCGATCATCACCGAGACGGGCGAGGTCGGCGGCGTGTTCGCGACCGTCACCGAGACCACGGGCGAGGTGGTGGGCGCGCGCCGGACCGCCGTCCAGGCCGAGCTGAGCGAGCGCACCCGCACCGCCGGATCGGCGGCCGAGGCGTGCGAGCGGGCCGCTCAGGTGTTCGCCCGCCATCCGGTCGACGTCCCGTTCGCGCTGCTCTACCTCCTCGACGGCGACCAGGCGGTCTTGGCCGCGGCGGCAGGTCTGACCTCGGACGACGGCTTCTCCTGGCCCCTGGACGAAGCCCGCGACGGCCCGGTCGAGGTCGACTGCCCGCCCGACCCGAGGCTCGGCCGGATGGCCCGCGATCAGTTCCCGCCGCCGTCCCAGGCGGTGATCCTGCCGATCACGGCGGCCGAGCGGCCCGCGGGTTTCCTGGTCGCCGGGATCGACCCGGGGCGCCCGCTCGACGCCGACTACCGCACCTTCCTCCAGCTGCTGACCGGCCAGATCGCGGCCGCCATCACCGACGCCTCGGCCCTGGACGCCGCCCGCCACCGGGCCGAGCGCCTGGCCGCGCTCGACCGCGCCAAGACCACCTTCTTCGCCAACGTCAGCCACGAACTGCGCACCCCGCTGACCCTGATGCTCGGCCCGCTGGAGGGCCTGCTGGCCGACCCGGACACGCCGGAGCGCGAGCAGGTCGAGATGATCCACCGCAACGCGCTGCGGCTGCTCCGCCACGTCAACACCCTGCTCGACGTCACCAGCGGCGACCACGCCGACCAGCTCAGGTTCGAGCCCGTCGACCTGGCCGCCTACACCGCCGAACTGGGCGCGCTGTTCGGCCCCGCCCTGGAGCACGGCGGGGTGGCGCTGGTGCTCGACTGCCGTCCACTGCCCGAACCGGTCTGGGTCGACCGGCAGGCCTGGGACAAGATCGTCCTCAATCTGCTGTCGAACGCCTTCAAGTTCACGCTCAGCGGCCGGATCACCCTCACCGTGGACGTCCACGACGGCCACGCCCGCCTGCGCGTCACCGACACCGGCGTGGGCATCCCCGCCGAGGAGCTCCCCCTCATCTTCGACCGCTTCCACCGCGTGGAGGACGGCGCCTCCCGCAGTGTCGAAGGCAGCGGCATCGGCCTCTCCCTGGTCAGAGACCTGCTCCACCGCCACGAGGGCACCATCGAGGTGACCAGCGAGCCGGGCCTGGGCAGCACCTTCACCGCCCTGCTCCCCTTCCGCACCCCCGCGTCGTCGCCCGCGCCGATCGCCCCCGCCCACGACGAACCCGGGGCCGCCGCCTACGTCACCGAGGCCTTCGGCTGGGTCGACGGCGCCGTTCCGCCCGACGACTCAGCCGACCCGATCGAGGTGCTGGTCGTCGACGACAACGCCGACATGCGCGCACTCCTGGTCAGGGCCCTGTCCCCGCACTGGCGGGTCCGCGCCGTCGGCGACGGCCAGGCGGCTTTGGAGACCGCGCTGCGCCGCCCGCCCGAGCTGATCCTGACCGACGTGATGATGCCGAGGCTCGACGGCTTCGGCCTGCTCAAAGCCCTCAGACAACACCCGGCCACCAGTGACGTCCCCGTGGTCATGGTGTCGGCCCGCGCCGGCACCGAAGCCATCATCGAGGGGCTGGACGAAGGCGCCGACGACTACCTCGTCAAACCCTTCACCACGGCCGAGCTCCTGGCCCGCGTACGGACGCAGCTGACCACCGCCCGCCAGCGCCGCGCCGCCGCCACCCGCATCAGGCTGCTCGGCGACATCACCCACCAGCTCAACACCGGCCTCGAACCGGTCGCCATCGCCGCCACCCTGGCCCGCCACCTGACCCCCGCCTACGGCGAGGCGATCAGCGTCTGGCTGCACGAGAAGACCCCCGGCTCCACCCGCCGCTTCCTGCACCGCACGGGAGCGACCCACCCCGGCGACCGCCTCACCCTGCCGCTGAACCACGGCGGCGAGCAGATCGGCGCCGTGGAGCTGAGCGGCCTGACCTCCGCCGCCCGCGCGCAGCTGGAACGCCCCTTCCTCACCGAGGTCGTCGACCGGGCCGCAGCGGCCCTGGGCAACGCCACCCGCTTCGAGCACGAGCACGACACCGCGCTCAACCTCCAGACCGCGATGCTGACCGACCTCCCCGACGTGCCCGGCCTGACCATGGCCGCCCTCTACCAGCCCGCCGCCGCCAAGGACCTGGTCGGAGGCGACTGGTACGACGCCTTCCTCATCCCGTCGGCCGACCTTTCGCTGGCGGTGACGATCGGCGACATCACCGGCCACGACATCCACGCGGCGGCACTGATGGGCCAGCTCCGCAACATGCTCCGCCAGGCCGTCCTCGACCATCCCGGCCAGGGCCCGGCGGCGGCCGTGACCGCGCTCGAATACGCCTGCGACAACCTGCCGATCACCGCCTCGGGCACGCTCGTCCAGGGCCAGCTCGACCGCGACCCGTCCGGATCATGGACCTTCACCTGGACGAACGCCGGCCACCCCCGCCCCCTGCTGCTCCACCCGGACGGCACGGTCGACCAGCTCCTCGAATACGGCCTGCTGATCTTCCCCAAACTCCACCCGAACCCCCGCACCGACCACCGGCGCCCCCTGCCACCGGGCTCGACGCTGCTGCTCTACAGCGACGGCCTCATCGACCGTCCCGGCAGCGACGTGGACCACGACATCGCCCTCGCCATGCGCCTCCTGGCCGACCACCAGGATCGCCCTCTGGACGAGTTGCTGCACACCCTCGCGACCCGCATCCCCGGCCCGCACCCGACCGACGACATCGCCCTGCTCGCGGTCCGCATCCCCTGACCGAACCCGGCTCAGCCCTCGCGGACCGACGCTCTCGGCAGAGATGAGCGGCGAGCCGAGTAGCCGAAGCGCGGGGACGATCTCACCTTGGGAGCCGCACGCAATCGTCCTTGCCGTAGTCGTTGATTAACGACAATTAGGGCACGGCCACCTCGGGTAAGCACGGCAATCTGCCGCACAGCTAACTCCCCATACCCAGATGTTTATATTTTTGAGAACCCGATCCTCACTGCACGACGTTTTCGATCTCTTCTATTGTTCTCCCATGAAATCCCACCCCGAGCAGACGATCTGGCACGAGTTGCTGAAAAATTCTCGACGCGCCAGTCTGCCCACCGGAACACTTCTCCTCAAACAAGATGAGCCCGGCGACCGCGTGGTCATGATTCTCGAAGGCCAAGTAAAGGTATATCGGGAAGGAGAAAGGAAGATCCTGGCGTTTCGTGGACCTCGCGAGATCCTGGGAAGGACCGCCGTACTGTACGGCCGACCTCGTTTCGCCAACGTTGTGACGCTCGAACCGTGCAAGGTGGCATTCGTCCCAGCGAGCGTATATAGGCAGCTGACCGCCGCCAACTCCCTCCGAGAACAGGTATCTCAACACGCCCACGAACGATTCATGGAATCGACGGTCACGCCAGAGGGCGAAAAGCTCGAAGAGAAGCTCGCGTTCATCCTGGCCCACCACATCGAATGCAGTCCGCAGGGGGTTGGGTCGAGCACCCAGGTCGTCTTGCACGTGACCCGGTCCGAACTGGCCGACCATCTCAAAGTCGGGCGTAACTCGGTGTCCGAATCCCTCCGGGCCCTGGAGCAGCATGGCATCGTCGTAAGCCGAAAAAAGATCATCATCACCGACCTTCCAGCACTTCGCCGGAGAGCCGGAAAGCCGGAAATCTGACACAAAGGAGCCGTTATGCGCCGAACATCAGGGAGCTCACCGCAAAAGAGAGCACAGATTCCCGGCTATCGAGGCATCGTCGTTGTGGACGCGGAAAATTACACCGACCGGCCTTCCACCGAGCAGGAGATCATCTCGGCGGCCATTCCAGAAATCCTCGAATCATCATTCGATAGGGCAGGGCTTTCAGCCGTCTGGCAGAGCCGCAAGTTTCCCCACGAGCGAGGGGATGGATACGTTTTCGGATTCGCTCCGGATGAGATGCCATCCGTTATTCATCCATGGCTCGGAGTGCTCGAAGACGTACTCTTCGAGCTCGCAACACCGCCGGCGCCGATACGATTTCGGGTGAGTCTGCACATCGGCCCGATTCCTGTCGAAGGCCTCGCGTACGACGGAAATGGTACCCCCAGAAACGACGTCCACCGCCTAGTCAACGCCGACCAACTCAGGGCCGTCCTCGATAGGGCGAGCCCGCATGTGACCAGGGTGGTATCCATCCTCTCCAGTCGTTGCTATGAGGATGCGGTTCTCAGCGGCCGAACACTGCACCCCGACCACTTCGTCGAAGTGTCGGCAACGGTTCGGGGCAAGCAGTTCAAACAGCAAGCGTGGATCTACGTTCCGACTCCGTCCGGCAGTCTCTTCGACCCCCTCTTGAGCCGATCACCGACTCCAGATGTCGAGTCACCCGGCCGCACGCCTCCGTACCCCCAAGCCCGCTCGGCGACGAATTGGGTCTCCGGAGGCAACCTGAACACCGGTGTCATCCACGGTGACCAGACCAGCAGCCACTACGCCTGATCGCGTTCTCCGCGATATGTGACCCACACCACAGGCGCTGTGCACTGCCAGTGCAGAAGGCTTTTCAGCTTCGTCGAACACTCAAGGCGACAGAGAGACCAGGGCCGTCAAACGGCCCTGGTTCGTCCCGAAGCCGAGGAGGTTCGTCGTGCACAGGTTCTCAAGGTTCACGCAACAGGTGGTGCGCGTTGCCCTGATGCTCACCCCCCACTGTGGGGGTGACCATGTTTGAAGGCGAGCCCCAGCCGCCCGTTCTGTCCGTCATCTTCGGTCACCAGGTGAACACCGGCCAGATCGGCGGCGACCAAACCGTCTTCGGGTCCCCGTCTGGCCGTATTGGTGGTGGAAGTTCCGGCTGCGAACTGCCCGCCGCCTCTCTCCTCGAGGCGGCGGAAGGTTTCATCACGCCCAGTTGGATGACCCGTGCGAGAAAACGCAGCAGCGATGGCATCGTGCTTTTGGCCGGCGGCGCCGGAACCGGCCGCTGGACTGCCGCGCTGAACCTGCTCTCCGGCCTGTACGGCTCAGCAGGTGTCATTCGCCATCTGCGCGATGACCTCGACTTCGGCGCCTGGGGCCCGGCCAAGGGCGAGGCCTATGGATACGTGGTCGAGGGCAGTCTCGGTGGCCTGGTCGAAAATCATGCCGCCCTCACCGCCCTTCGCTCGCGCCTGCTGAAAGCAGGGGCGGTGATGGTGGTCATCCTGCCCGACGAGCCGGAGATGGCGGCTCGGCTGGACACCTTCTCCGGACTGTCACCGATCCGATGTACTCCACCCGACGCCGAACGAGTCTTCCACGCAAAACTTGCCCTGGCCGTACCCGATCAGCAGCAACGGCTGCGGCTCCTCGCTGAGCTTCCCGGAGACCTGCTGCCAGACCTCCTGCCGCTCGGCGCCTCCCCTTCGGACGCGCTGGACGTGGTGGAGGCGGTGGTCAAAGCGGGATCGGCGACCGACATCAGGGCCGGGCTATGGGCCGTCGCCGACAGCGAGATCGCCGAGCGACTCATGTGCTGGCTACGTGATCCGAAAACCTGCGGGTTGCTCATCTCGGCCGCGGTGTTCGAGGGCTCCAGGCTCGGAACGATCATGGATCAGGCCGATCGGCTGGCTTCGACGATCGCCGGCTCCTTTGCCGGCGAAGATGCTCTCGCCCGCCATGAACAAAGCTCTGTCCGGCTCCTGCGCCCGCTCGGCATTCGCTCCGATCTGGTCCAGCGTCCCGGTCGGCAGCCCGAGTACCGCGTCTTCTTTTCCCGTACTCAATGGCCGGAAGCAATCCTGCGGCATGTGTGGCGTGGTCCGCTGGCCGATGCGGTGGCCCTATGGCTTCGGGGAACAGTGGACGACGACCTCGTCGAGCAAGCGGCGCGGGCGCTGGCACTATCGGCATCCTGCAAGGGTGGCAGCGGACGGTTGAGTCGTGTTCGCGCCTGTGCGATGTCGGGCGGCGTGACTGAACGTGCGCTGGCCGCGAGCGCCCTACGCGTGCTGCTCAAAGACGAACATTCGTGGCGGGAAATCGCAGGCCAATTGGGTGGTTGGGCGCAGAGCCCGGACTGGCGTCTGCGCTGCGTCGTCGCCATCACCGCCGGCTTTAACGCCGACACGACTCCTCCAGGGGTGGCGTTGCCCATGCTGCGCCGACTCGTGCGAGCCGCGGAAAACGAGCCGCACCCCGCCGTCGATCGAGCCGTTGATCACGCACTGCTCGCTCTGTTCCTCCACAGCGATCGTCACGTCCTGCTCCACTCCTTGCTCGATTGGACCGAGTACGGGGGCGCGGAGGCCGCGTGGGCGACCCGGATCTTTCCGAAACTTCTCCGGTGCGATCTGTCCTGGTTCGCCACGACCACCTCGGACGAGGACACATTCCGACTAGTCATCCTGCTGTTCAAACGCACCCTGCGAGCACGCGGGCCTGCCGGTCCTCTCTACGACGCGGTGTTGACGTGGCAACGCGTCGCGTCGTGGAACGCAGATCACGCCTCAACGGTCGATGCAATCTTGCAGGCCCTCTCCACCGATCCGCATCCCCATGTCCGGCGTTTCCTGAACGCGGTCAACCGCACTCCTGAGGAGGACTCATGACATCACCATCGCGAAGCGCGCTTTCCCTCGCGCTCGATGAGCGCATCGCCTCAGCGGAACATCCGGGCATCTGGATCCACTCTGCCGCCGGACGGATCCATCTCTCGCCTGGGGAGGCCCAAGAGGCTGTGCGCCGGAACATCGAGTTGCGCGATGCCGTCTGGCGAGAGGCCATCTTCGCGGCCCAGCAGGAAGAGCATGGAGATCTCGCCCTGTTGTTCGCGCTCTGGCTGGCCCAACCGTGGATCAGCCGGGTCGTCGCCTTCATCGGCTCCAGAATCCGCGCCGATCCCGAGGACGTGGAAGCCGAGATGACCACCGCGCTCCTGGAGGAGCTGCCGAACACGAATCCCGACCTGCCCGGGGCCGGCGATCGGCTCCTCCAATGGACGGCCCGGAAGGCTTGGGCGTCGGCCCGCGCAGGTGTTCGGGAGATCCCCGTTCCCGACACCTCGGCCTATCCGGAGCAGGTGCACTTCGACGCGGCCTGGGAACTGAGCATCAGTCCTCCGCCGCGCACGGACGGTCTGTCCGCCCCGATCCGATTCACCGGCACGTCCAGACAAGCAGAGGGTGAACGGCTCGGGATGCTCGCCCACCACTTCGGGCTGGCCGACATCGTTTACCGGGCACGACGGCCTACCGAGGGTGACCCCATCGGGAACGTGTTCCTGCGCAAGGTAGGAGCCGCCAAGTGATCACGCGCCCGATGACATTCACGGAGATCTTCGACCTACCGCTGGCGGTCGACCTGCCCACGGCCGCCCGCGCCCTGGGGATCTGCCGTGGCACTGCCTACCGGTTGATCCACTCCGGGGCATTCCCCTGCGTGGTGATCCGGGTCGGCCGCCACTACCGCGTCCCGACTGCGTGTCTGATAACCGCACTCGGCATCGACCAGATCCCGGTCGATGCCGATGACCTCAAAACCGGCGCCGAATACGCGGCCCGAGAAGTGGAGGAAACTCCTTGAGCATCCTGGTAGCCACAACCCTCGCGGAACCGCCGGAACCGAAGGTGTGGACATGCTTCGCCATCGGCCCGATCGGCGATCATCTGGCACCCGACGACAGCCCCGAACGAGGCATCTACGAACGTGCACTCGAGGTGTACGAGCAGGTCATCCTCGCCGCCTGTCGCAGGTTCGCGATAGTGACTGTACGAGCGGACGAACTCCCCGGCTCGGGTGAGATCAACGAACAGGTCTGCCGCCAGATCGTCGATGCCGACATCGTGATCGCCGATCTGGATGGGGGCAACCCCAATGTGATGTACGAGCTGGGCATACGCCATGCCATCGGCAAGCCCACCGTGCAACTCGGCGAGCACGGCAGACTGCCGTTCGACATCTCGATCATCAGAACCATCCAGTTCACCCGCTCACCGAACGGGCTGATCAAGGCTCGGAGAGCGCTCGAAAGCGCCATTCAGGCAGGCATGGACAGCGGCTTCGAGCTGCTGACCCCGGCACGGATCATCCGGAGACTACCCAGCCAGCCGATGCCGACTGATCTCGTGCTCGCCGAAGAAGAAGAATTGCCGGGATTCCTGGACGGAGTCTTCCAAATAGAGACCGAGATGGAAGCGATGGCCGTCGACCTCGGGGAGATTACGGTCGCGCTCCACAGTTTCATGGAAGTAACCAACGCCGCCAGATCTGAATTCGAGCGACTAACTCAGGAGAAGGCCCCCAACGCGATTCGCCTGGCCGCGATCGTGCGGTACTCGAAAGCGCTCTCCAGCCCAGCGGGAGAAATGGAGGCCGCGAGCATCCGCCTGGCTGAACGCATGCAGACAACCGACGAGAACGTGCGAGGCATCCTGGCATTCATCGCCGGTCGGCCACGAGAAAACCGGCCGGACATGACCGATTCCTTCCTCCACACGCTGATCGACCTGGATCAGGTATCGTCAGAAAGCATCGGACAGTTCGCTACTTTCGGAACTGTCGCCGAAGAGATGCGAAGAATGAGCAAACACTTGCGCATGCCCATCAGAAAGATCATCGTCGCTGTCGAAAAGATGTCCTTTGTCGGCGAGCGGATCAGTTGCTGGGCCGAGTCCGCTCGCGACCTGATCTGACTCCGCGGCGAACGTGGTTCGGCGGCCCGCCCTCCCAGCAGAAAGAACCCTCCGTGAACGCGTCAGGGCCACAGACGGGTGCGATGCCACGCGTCGCCCGACCGCGAGTACAGCAGGCGGGTGTGGCGGCGCTGGTGATCCGCCTGCCAGAACTCCACACCGTGGGCGGTGAGGTCGTAGAGGGTCCAGGCGGGGGCCACCAGATCGGGATCGGCGGTGACCCGGGCCAGGGCCTGATCGAAGGCGGCGTCCAGATCGGCCGGGTCGTCCAGTCGCTGGGACTGACGGCCGATCATGGCCTCGGCACGCGAGGCCGGCGGCCGGGCGAGGAAATCGGCGGCGCTCGCCTCGGGACCGGCCTGGGTCACCTCGCCGGTGACCCGGATCTGCCTGCCGAGCCGCGGCCAGTAGAAGGTCAGGGCGGCGTTGGGGTTGGCGGCCAGGTCGCGGCCCTTCACGCTGGCCGAGCCGGACGCGAAGTACCAGTGGCCGTCCGCCGTCACGTCCTTGCAGATCAGCACGCGTGCCGACGGACGCCCGGCGGCGTCCGCCGTCGACAGGGTCATGGCGTGGGGGCCGGGCGCGCCTGCGTCGATGGCGTCGTGGAGCCAGCGTACGAACAGGGAGAAAGGCTCGTCCGGCGCCAGGTCGAGCGTGGGAAGGTCAGCCTGGAAGACCGGAAGGGATCGCAGCAGGTCGCGCAGGTTCTCGCTCATCCCACTCCGGCTCCTCCCCCGCCCACTCCAGCACCACGAAGGGGATCTCGCTCGACGGGTGGTGGCTGCGCCGCTTGGTGATCCGGTAGGGCTCTCCCGTCGGCACGTGCACGACGCCGATGTCCTGGCCGACACGGGTGAGCATCCCGTGACGCGGGCCGCCGATGCAGAGGGCGTTCGGCGCGTTCGTCATACCGGGGCAACCTCCGAGCGACGGGGAATCCCGACGAGACTACTCACCGGTTCGGGCCGCCCTCACGCCGGGGTCCGGTCTGGAACGCGAGGCTTGAGTACCGGCCTACTCAAGCCCCCGGCAGGGGCCCCGCCGCACGATGAGCGCATGAAACGCCTGCTCCTGCTCGGGGCGGCCGCCCTCTCGGCCGCCGTCGTCACCGTTCCCGCCTCGCCCGCACAGGCCGCCACCTGCGCCAACGCCGATTTCGTCATCCGGCCCCTGTCGGCCTTCCCCGACACGCCCCGGGGTCGCTCCGACTTCATGAGGCAGCGGAGCACCATCGAGCGTTCGGTCCTGTGCCTGGTCAACGCCGAACGCACGGCCCGCGGACTGCGGATCGTCACCGGCGGCACCGCGCTCGGGAACCCCCTCCCGCTCCGCGTCGCCGCGGCCCGGCACGCGGCGGACGCGGTCCGGATCAAGTGGTGGGGAACCGTGGCCGAGGTCGGCGACTGTGTCCCGCGCAGGGACAAGCCGTCCGAGTGCGACTATCACGTCAACCCGGTGACCAGGACCGATCCCCGGGCGAGAGCGCAGGCCGTCGGCTACTGCAAGAGCACCGCCATCGCGGCCCTCGCCGAGAACACCTACTGGGGCGTCGGCCGGGAGGAGGTCACGCCGAGGGCCGCCGTCGCCGCGTGGATGGAGAGCGACGGGCACCGCGCCAACATCCTGGGCACCGCCTTCACCTCGTCGTACACCCAGGTCGCCTACGGAAGCCCGAACCCCGTCAGCTCGGGCGACCCGGCCGTCGCTTACGTGCAGATGTTCGGCAGGTGCGCCTAGGAGAGACCCCGTCCGTTCTAGCCTTGGGCGGCCCGGCGGATGAGGTCGGCGACCGCGGCGGGCTGGGACAGGTAGACGGAGTGGCTGCCGGGCGTCTCCGCGACGGTGGCTCCGGCGCGCTGGGCCATGGCCTGCTGGGCGGGCGGCGGGATCATGCGGTCGTCGGCGGCCACCAGGTACCACGACGGCCTGACCCGCCAGGCGGGTTCGGTGACCGTGCCGCCGAGGGCGTCCACACCCCACGGGACCTGCGAGTCGGCCATGAACGCCGCCTCCTGCGCGGGCAGGTCCCCGGCGAACGACGCGGCGAACTTCTCCCGGTCGAGGAACAGGAAGCCGTTGACCGGGGGGAGGATCGGCGGCACCGGCGCGCCAGGGGGCGGGTCGGCGATGAGGGTGTTGACCGATTCACCCTTGTCCGGGGCGAACGCCGCGATGTAGGCCAGCGCCGCGACGTTGGGGTGGGTGCCGGCCTCGCTGATGACGACGCCGCCGTAGGAGTGGCCGACCAGGACGGCCGGGCCGTCGAGGGCGTCGAGGACCTGGTGGGTGGCTGCGACGTCGCCCGCCAGGGACAGGGTCGGGTTCTGGACGACCGCCACACGGTAGCCGTCGGCGACGAGCAGGTCGTAGACCGCCTGCCAGCCGGAGCCGTCGACGAAGCCGCCGTGGACGAGCACGATGTTTTTGATCATGTCCTCACGGTAGGAATCGGACGGCCGCGCTCGCGTACGTCAAATGGTGTATTCGCCCGGCCGGGCGTTCATGAGGCGGCTCAGCTCGCCGCGCGAGGTGATGCCGAGTTTGGGGAAGATGCGGGCCAGGTGCGTGCTGACCGTGCGGGGTGAGACGAACAGCCGCAGGCCGATGTCCCGGTTGGTGAAACCGTCGGCGACGAGCTGCGCGATCTGGAGTTCCTGGGCGGTGAGCCGGTCGCGGGCGTCGTTCCTGCGGCGGATGCGCTCGCCGCTGGCGCGCAGTTCGCGCAGCGCCCGCTCCGCCCAGGGCACCGCGCCGAGGGCGTCGAAGGACTCGGCCGCCGCCCGCAACGGGGCCCTCGCCTCGGCGGCCCGGCGCTGCCGCCGCAGCCACACGCCCCAGGCGTGGCGCAGCCGGGCCCGTTCGAACGGCCAGCCGACCAGATCATCGCGCAGCGCCCGGGCGAACAGCTCTTCCGCGCTCTCGTCGGGCGCGGTGACGGCCCTGATGTAGGCGAGCGCCACGTAGCCGACGGGTGAGCCGCTCTGTTCGACGAGTGGTTCCAGCTCGGCCGCGACCGCGCGCAGTTCCGCCTGACGTCCGCTGAACAGCGCCGCCTCCGCCAGGTGGGGCAGCGCCCACAGGCGGATGTACTGGTGGTATCCGGCCTCGCTCGGGTCGAGGATCGGGCGCAGCGCGTCCCAGGCGGTGCCGAAGGCGCCGTCGGCCAGTTCGGCGGCGCCCCGCGCGAGCCGTACCAGCGACAGCATCGGGTGGGCGCCCGCCGACAGGAACCCCTGCTCCAC
The DNA here is from genome assembly GCF_054661255.1 of Herbidospora sp. RD11066. Classification (NCBI taxonomy): domain Bacteria; kingdom Bacillati; phylum Actinomycetota; class Actinomycetes; order Streptosporangiales; family Streptosporangiaceae; genus Herbidospora; species Herbidospora sp. RD11066. Next base: position 242,010 of record NZ_BAAGDO010000004.1, on the reverse strand, counting down.
CGTCGCGGCGAGATCGCGGGCCTCATCGGTCGCGCCGCGCAGCGCGTGGATCTCCGCCGCGGCGGCGTCCGCGGTGAGCACCCACTGCGGCTGCCTGGTCTCCTGGGCGAGTTGCCGGGCCTCGGCGGCGGCGACGGCGCCGAACCGGGTGTCGGCGAGCCGGGCCGCCGTGCTCGCCTGCCCGACGAGCGAATGCGCGAGTGACCCGAACGGTCCCCGCGCCCGCATCCCGGCGGTCGACTCGGCGTACAGCCGGGCGCTCAGAGGGAAGGCCCCGATCGCGGACGCCGCCGCGCCCAGCGTCGTCAGGTTGTTCGGGCTGACCCAGCTCGCCCTGCTCAGGGCGTCGAGCCGGCGGAGCGACCGCCGGCCGTGCTCGATGGGGGCGATCAACGCCTGCGCCGCGACGAGTTGCGGGTCGTCATCCGGTACGTCCAGGCGTTCGATCGCGGCGAGTACGGGGGCCCGGCTGCCGGGCGTGGGGTTGGAGAAGTACCACCGCATGCTGACCCCGGCCAGCCAGCGCAGCGCGAACGCCGAACCGTCGCGGACCCGCATCTCGTCGACGAGGTCGCCGAGGCCGGACAGCCGGTCGACGCCGGTCCACACGTAGTGCAGGGAGAGGGTGCGCAGGTAGGCGAGCCTCGACCGGTCGATCGGCGCGAGTGCGGTGTCCTCGGCGCGGCCGACGAGACGTTCCAGGACGGCGCGGTCACCGAGCTCGAAGGCCATGAGGGCCGCGTCCACCAGCCGTGCCCCGCGCGGCACCGGGTCGGCGGTGAGGACGGCGGCCCGCTCCTGCAGCTCCAGCGCCCGCCCCGAATCACCGTTGGTCTCGGCGCGCAGCGCGGCGGCGGCGAGTTCGGCCGCCATGTCGTCGTCGGTGGAGGAGGCGGCGGCGGCCAGGTGCCAGATCCGGTCGTCGTCATCGGGCAGGATGGCGGCGAGTGCGGCGTGCGCCCGGCGGACCAGGTCGGCCCCCGCCTCCTGGAGGATCGCCGACCTGATCAGCGGATGGCGGAACGTGATGCGCGCGGCGCCCCCGACGAGCAGCCCCGCCTGAACCGCCGGGACCGTCGCCGACGCCTGGATCTCCGTGTTCCCCAGCACCCCCGCCGCCCGCGTGTTCGCCTCGATCGCGTCGTCGTCGTTGACGGCGGCGACCAGCAGCAGGGTCCGAGTGTCGGCGGGCAGCGTGGTGAGCGACTGGGCGAACGCCCGCTCCAGCCGTTCCGTCAGCGGCAGCCTGCTCGACGCGAGCATCTCGGTGTCCTGCCGCAGGGCCATCTCGGCGAACTCCCTCAACGCGAGGGGGTTGCCCGCCGCTTCGGCCAGCACGCGGGTGCGCAGCGCCAGGCCCAGCTCGGGCGCGAACCGCGCGAGCAGTTCCGCGGCGGCCCGGCCGTCCAGCGGCGGCACGGTCAGCACGGGCAGGTCCGACGCGGCGAGTCTGGCCCGCCCTCGGGCGTCGTCCCGCAGGGTCACCAGCAGGGCGACGGCGTCCGAGCCCAGGCGGCGTCCGGCGAAGGCGAGCGCCTCCCAGCTGGGCTCGTCCAGCCACTGGGCGTCCTCGACGGCGAGCACAACCGGCGTCTCCCCCGCCAGCGCGGACAGCCGGTGCAGCACGGACACGGCGGCGCGCAACGGCCCGCCGTCCAGATCGTCCGGATCCAGACCGGCCTGGGCGAACAGCCTGCGGAGTCCTTCGTAGGGGACCTGGCCCTCGGCGGGCACGCCGGTCACGGTCAGCACGCGCGCACCCCTGGCCGCCGCCTCGCCGACGGCGGCACCGAGCAGCGCCGACTTGCCGACACCCGGCGCGCCGCTCAGCACCAGGGCGCCCCCGCCGCCTTCTTCCGCGCCGTCCAGCAGTTCCAGCAGGGCGCGCAGTTCCGCGTCTCGTCCCACCAACGCCTGCTTCACTCCTTCGAAGGCCTATCGGACCGTCGGCGCCTCGGCCGGGCAGGCGAGCAGGCGTTCCGCGCGGTGGGCGAACAGGTACGCCTCCCGTTCGGTGGACAGCGCCCGCGCCCGTTCGGCGGCCTCCCGGACGGCGGCGGGATCCGCGCCGCGCGCCCGCAGGAGCCGGGCGCGCAGCAGGAGCACCAGGCCTTCGGCATAGCGCTGGCCGTACGTGTCGAGGTAGGAATCCGCCCGGTCGAGGGCGGCAGCGGCCTCGTCCAGCCGGCCGGCGGCCAGCCACATCTCGCCGAGCAGCGCGGACCAGGTGGCCAGGCCCGAACGCGGCGGGTCGGCCAGGGCCACGGCGATGAGCCGATCCGCCTCCGTCGCGGCTTCGGCCGGGTTCTCGCCGGTCACGGCGCGTGCCCAGCAGCGGGCCAGCCGCTGGTAGCTGCCGAGCCAGACGAAGGAGAAGTCGGGGTCCAGGGCGATCCCGCGTTCCGCCGCGCGCAGCGCCCACACCGGGTCTCCGGCCAGGGCCGCGACCGTGACGGCGAAGGAGGCCCAGACCGTGATCACGTAGGGGTCGTCCCCGGCGTCGGCCTCCATGGCGTCCAGGAGCGCGCGTGCCGTGTCGACGTCACCGTGCAGGGCCGTCATCAGCGCGTGCATGACGGGCCAGAGCAGCCACAGGTCGCGCCGGAGCGGGTCGCGCTCGCTCTGGGCCATCTGTTCGAGGACGGCAGGGTCGGCCCGGGTCAGGTGGCGGAACGCCTCGCCGATGTTGCCGAGGTCCCACTGGTGGAAACCCCAGGCGTTCCAGCCGTAGACGCGCAGGGTCGGGTCGGCGGAGGCCTCGCCCTGGTCGAGCAGGCGGCGGGCCAGCCGGCCGGCACGGTCGAGCTCGATGCCCTGGGAGTAGGAGACCCAGAGGGACAGCAGGAAACCGGTGGCCTCGCGTTCCCTGCCGAGTTCGCGGGCCAGCTGCTCGGCCCGCTCCAGCGGTTCGCGGGCCAGCCCCACGTATCCGGATCGCCCGACGACCACGGTGAGTTGCGACAGCGCGGACAGCTCCAGTTCCGCCAGGCCCGCCGTCCGCGCCAAGTGTGCGGCCGACCGCAGGTGCCGCTCGGCGGCCTCGTACGCCGACTTGTTCGCCGCGTGGCGGCCCGCGCGCATCAACGCGTCCACGGTCCTGGCCGGTTCCACGAGTGGGCCGGCGGCCCGCAGGTGATGGGCGAGGCGTTCGGCCAGCGGCTCGTCGTCCTCGGCCGGGTGCTCCAGCGCGTCCGCGATGCGCAGGTGCAGCTGGGTGGCCCGCCACCGCGAGGTGATGTCGATGACCGACTCGCGGACCAGGTCGTGCGCGAAGCGGTTCGAGTAAGGGTCGTCGGGCATGGGGCCGAGCAGGCCGAGCGCCTCCAGCGGCTCCAGGCGGTCGAGGCAGGTCGGACCGTCGATGTCCGCCGCGCGGGCGAGCAGGGCGAGGTCGACGTCACGGCCGATGAGCGCGGCGATCTGGAGCAGGTCCGTCGCGTCGTCGTCGAGGACGGCGATCCGGTCCTGGACGACGTCCCGCACGGTGGTCGGCAACCCGACCCGCGCGAGGGCGTCCCCGTCGCCGAGGAGACGGGACAGTTCCCGTACGAAGAAGGGGTTGCCGGCGGTCCGCGCGTGGATGCCCTGAGCGGCGTCCGGGCCGGGCGTCCGGCCGGTCTCGCGGCGGACGAGCTCGGCCACCTCGGACGGGCCGAGCGGCCCCAGCCGGATCCGGCGGTGCCGGGGCACCCGGCTCGCCGCGGCGAGCATCCGGGCCAGCTCGGGGCCGGGTGTCGGCGCGCGGTCGCGGAGCGCCCCGATGACCACGGTGCCTCCCGGCAGCCGGGCCGCCAGGTGACCGAACAGATCCAGCGAGGCGGCGTCGGCCCACTGCAGGTCGTCGACGACGAGCACCACCGGCCGCCGCGCCGACACCCGGCCGACGAGCGCGACGGCCTGCTCGAAGAGGCGGAACTGGGCGCCGCCGTCCGGTAACACCGGCGTCTCCGGGACACCGCCGCGCGGTCCCGCCAGGCGGCCGAGCTCACCGGCGTGCCACTCCTCCCTCGCCGCGTCGGGCAGCCCGTCGAGGAACGCGCCGACCACCTGCACCCAGGGCCACATCGACGGCGTGCCGTCCCCCTCCAGGCAGCGTCCCCAGACGACCATGGCCCCGCGCCGCCGCCCTTCGGCGCAGGCCTCCTCGACCAGGCGGGTCTTGCCCACCCCGGGTTCACCCTCGACGATGGCGAGCCCCGTCTCCCCGGCGAGCGCCGACCCCACCCCCTGCCGCAGCACCGCGAGCTCGTCGGCCCGGCCGACCAGGCCGTCGGCCGGTGGCGGGCCGGGAGAGATCGTGCTGTCGGATCGGGGCACGGCCGGGCTCAGGATCCGCTGGTGCGCGGCGAGCAGCTCCGGGCCGGGATCGATGCCGAGCTCCTCGGCCAGCCGGACGCGCACCGCCCGGAGCACCTCCAGCGCCTCCGCCTGGCGGTCGGCGACGGTGAGGGCGGAGACGAGACCCGCCTGGACGGCCTCGTGCAACGGCCCGATCCCGGCGGCGAGCCGTAAGGGCTGGAGAACCCGCTCGGCCTGCCGCCGGGAGACCGCGAGCTCGGCCGCGGCCACGCAGGCGTCGAAGAACTCACCGTCCAGCGCGCTGAATATCGAGGTCACGGTCGCGTTCGCCAGCCCGCCACCGGCCGCGCCCTGCCAGAGCGGCAGCGCCTCCGCATAGCGGTCGAGCGCGTCGTCGAAGCGCTTCTCCACGAGGCATGCCTTGGCGGCCTCGACGAGTTCCCGGAAGGTGACGAGGTCCAGCATGCCGGGGGCGGCGGCGAACAGGTAACCGCTGCCGCGGCGCTGGAGGTACCGCCCCGGGCTGCGGGCCGGCAGCTCCGGTTCCAGCACCCGGCGGACCCCGCCGACGTACTTCTGCAGGATGTTGAGCGCCGAGGCCGGCGCGTCGGGGCCCCAGATCAGGTCGATCAGTTCGCTCGTGCCGATCGGCCGGCCCGCGCGGGCGAGGAGCAGGGCGAGCAGGTGGGTCTGCTGCCGGGGCCCGGTGTCCAGTTCGACGCCGTCGCGCCACACCCGCAACGGCCCGAGAATCTGCAGGCGCAGGTCACCTCCGGCACGGACCGAAGGCACTGAACTGTCCATGCCGGTTTCCACCCACATTGCCCGTCTACGCGCGGATCTCGGTGACTACTTTCGGGTTCGCATTCTCCGCCCGTCAAGTGTGAACACGGTCATCCGCGGTTGGTGCCCGCGGGAGAGGCCGCGCCGACCGGCGTGGACGTCGTCGGGCGGTCGCTGCGGCAGCGCTGCTTCTCCGAAGCGGTCATCGGGCCGGTGCGCTGGTACATGCGGTCGGACAGCTCGGTCGCCGGGTGGTCCAGAACGGTGTAAAGGCGCCACTCGTCGTGGGGCTCCGCCGGGGTGGGGCTGGAGACGAACCAGCCCTCCGTACGCCGCCGGCCCGCCTGGGTCTCGATCCACGACACCTCGGACGGCTGGACCACCTCGGTCACCTGGCGGGTGCCCGTGACCGTCCACGCCGGGCTGGTCCCGGTTCCGGCCGTGAACTGCTGGGCCATGTTGCTCGGCCTGTCCCCGGTGCCGGGCAGTTTCGCGGCGGCGGGCAGATCGCCGAAGGACTGCCCGCCCGCGGCGACGGGACGGGTGCGGTTCAGCGCGTTCCGGGTGCAGTTGATGTAGGTGTCCCCGGTGACCTCGGCGGGCTCGTAGTAGGCGAACGAGTAGTCGCGCTCCGGGAGGAAGACGCACCGGCCGAGGTCCCCGTTGCAGTGACTCACGGCGTCGGCCACCGACCGGCTGTCGTTGCCGCGGAAGGCCACCGAAGACGGCAGCGCCGTCTTGGGGATGGTCTTGTCGAGCGGCGGCGGCGTCTGGACCGCGCGTACATCGGCGATCATCGGGCCGCAGTTGCCGCCGACGTTCTCGGTCGCCGGCACCTTGGAGGTGAAGGTCAGCAGCGGCTCGTGCTCGGAGGCGGTGAAGCTGTAGGTCTGCCCGGTACGCCAGACGCCCTGACCGGCCACTCTCACCTTCTTGTCCGGGTCGGGGGCGGTGGTCCGGTCGCTGACCGCGCCTCCGGTCGCCTCGACCGTGTACCCCTGGCCGTCGGCGAGGGCCGCCGGAGTGCAGACGGCGGCGACCGACGGGCTGTCGTCGAAGGTGACGGTGACCTTGGCCCCGGCCCGTACCCCACGGAGCCGTTGTTTGAAGGCGTTCGCCGGGAGGGGCTGGCGGAGCAGGACGGCGGTCTTCCCGTCCGGGTGGCCGTTGTCGGCGGGCGCGACGCGGCCGACCCCGTTGTAGGTGCCGGCTCCGTTGGTCGACCCCACCGACCAGCCGGTCGGCGTGGTCACGTTCACGCTTCCCGCCTTGAAGGCGGGCAGGGCGAAGTCGCCGTTGATGACCGCGACCGGGCGGCTGCCCGGCGCCTCGGCGTGGGCGAGCTGGGCGGGTGCGAGCAGGCCGAGGCACAGCGCCGCGGTGACGCCGCTTTTCATGGTGTTCACGTATTTCTCCACGGAGAGGGTGGTGTGGCGGAGGTCAGGAGGGCCGGATCACGGTGCGCTCGCGGAGCCGGGACCCCGACGGCAGCGTGGACACGAAGGTCAGCCCGTCGGCCATCCGCGTGGACGGATTGACGTTGTCGTCGGGCGCGACCTTCTTGTTCGGTACGACCTGCTCGCAGTTGCTCCCGCCCACGACGAACGTCTCGGCGTAGAAGGTGCTGGTGTTCACCGACGACGGCCCGGTCACCACGATGTTCCGGATCGACAGCCCACCGGGAGAACCGATGCTCCCGGCCACCCGCTGCATGGCGGCGCTGGCGCCGAACACCAGGGCGTCACCCGGGCGCACGGTGGTGCTGTAAGTGGTGGTCTCGGTGTGCTCGCGGTTCCAGGTGCGCTGGTACGCCAGCTTGAAGGCCCCCTGGAACGCGCCCTTGAGCCCGAGGGCTCCGCCGAGCTTGCCCGAGCCGTTGGCGCCCGCCTTGCCGCCGACGGTGGCGGTCGGGCCCTTCTGCTTGTCGGGTGTGTCGAAGCTGCCGCTGCCCTCGGCGTTCACTCCGGCCGTGACCTCGCCGGAGCCGTTGAGCTGGCCCTCGGTCGTGATGTTGCCGGTGATGTCGCCGCCGAGGTTGTCGCTGCTCCCGGTTTTCAGGGTGATCTGGCGATCGACCCTGATCGGGTCGTCGGTGCAGTTGACGGCGGCGTTGCCGAGCGATTTCACGGCGCTGTAGAAGTCGCCCGAGGCGGCCTTGTCGACCGTGAACCGGCAACCGCTGGCCTCCTTGGCGCAGTGCTCGGCGACCGGACGTACAGAGGGCAGTGGCCTCTCGCCGTCGAAGGCCCGCGCGACGGGCGGCGCGGGCTCCGGCGCGGCCGAGGCCGCGACCGGGGAGAACAGCGCGAGAGCGGCGGCCGGCAGAACGTACTTCACTGGTTCATCAACTCGCAGAGGCCGGTCAGCGACGACGAGCCGTCGTCGACTTTGAAGATGGCGGGCAGATCGGCGGCGAACGCGTCGCAGGTGGAGGCCAGGGCCGAGGCGGCGTTGTCCGTCGGCGCCGCCTGGAAGGAGTCGAGTTCGGCCTGGACCTTGTCCAGCCCCTCCTGCTGCTCGGCGCCGTCGCCGATGAGGTTCTTCATGCACTCTTTGCCCTCGGCCGTCCCGGGCGGGCAGTCGTCGGCCTTGTCCTTGGCCGCGGCGATGTCCTCCTTCGCGGCGGCGATGTCCTTCTCGGCGTCCTCACGGTCGGAGTCGACGCTCTCGCGGTCCTTGTCCGACGCCGCGCAGGGCTTCGGCTCGCCGTCGGGGCACTTCTCCTCTTCTTTCGGATCTTCCTGTACGACTTGGGGCCCCGACATGGTCGTCGCCCCGGCGGCCGGGGTGAGGACACATGCGACGACGGCCGCCGATGTCACAGTGAGCAAGGCGACGACGCCAGGCAGACGAAAAACAGGCATGTTCTTCTTTCGGCGATTTATCCGATAAACAATGCGTCCACGCGACGCACGGCAACAAAAAGTAGCCACGCATGCACACGGAGCAAGATCGCCACGCCGAAATCCCGCGTCTGGAAAAATTGGCGATCACTTCATCCCTGCGGGCTGGGCCGAAAGTCCCAGAAGTCGGCGGCGGGTGGGCCCAGTTTCCGGGACGGGCGCGCTCACCTGCCGAATCGGGGCGGTTGCCCGTACACGATGAGCGGTTTGTGGCGGAAGATGTCACTACTCAGATGTGTGCGGCAAGGACGTGGATGTGACTCCTGGAGATGTCGGGGCAGGAGGTCGGCGATGAGCGCCGGCCGGCGGCCGATCAGCGGCCCCGCGCGCCGCCTCGGCCAGCGGACCCGGTACGCCCTGCTCGTCACCGTGGTGATCTGTGTCGCCGTCGCCGTCCCGCCCCTGCTGATCCCCCGGCAGGACGACCGCGCGGAGGCCTCGGGCTCGCAGGCTTCGGGCGCGCAGGCGAGCCCGGTGTCCAGCCGGGTGCCGACCACCGCACCCCCGACAGCGACCCCCAAGAGCACGGGCACCCCGCGTCCGACCCGGACGCGTCCGACCGCCACGCCCGTACGCCCGCGCGTGCCCTCCTGCGCCACCTCGCGGGGCTCGGGGATCGTGGAGGTCACGCCCGTCCCGGCCTGCTCGATCTACGCGTCGGCGCTCGGGACGGGATGGCGGGCGTCCGGAATCGGGACGAACGTCGACCCCGGCCGCCCGGTGCCCGACGGCGAAGAGGCGGCCGTCAGGATCCAGCGACGGGTGAAGAGCCGCGATGATCCCGCGACCGTGACCCTGCTGGCGGGCTCACCCGTGCTGACCGGCGCGAACACCCGGCTGCGCCTGCGCGTGTACGGCGGCCGGCAGTACGGCACCATCCTCCGGCTGTCCGCCTCACCCTCGGCGGGACGGGCGGGCGCCACGACCGTGACGCTCCACGCGCCCCCGGAGCGCTGGACGTCCTTCGTGGTGCACGTGGGCACCCTGTCGCCCGGCCGCCTGCGCCGGATCGACCTCGCCATCGCCAGCGAGCAGCTCCCGCAGGCGTACGAGTTCTACCTCGACGACATCGTCCTGGGGAGGTGAGATGGCCGTGGGGCGTCTGCGGGTCTACGCCGTGGATCCGCTGGTCGCGCCGGCCGCCATCTGCCGTGCGGTGATGCTGGGCAGGGCCGCGGTCGTGCTCACCTCCGCCGGGGCCGGGCTGCTGCTGGTGGCCGACCTCTGGCGGGTGCTGTCGGTGATCGCCGTGACCGTGCTCGCCACGGTCGCCGAGGTGACGGTGCTCACCCGGCACCCGGCCGTGGTCCGTCGCGCGCTGCCCGTCATCGGAGCCGACTGGCTGGCGGCCACGGGCATCCTGCTGCTGAGCAAGGGCGGCATGGCGTACTTCTGCTTCGCGGCCGGGTCGGCGGCGCTGGCCGGGGCGTTGCTCGGCATGCGCGCCCTGGGGATCTGGGCCGTCCAGGCCGCCTTCGGGTTCGCCGCCGCGGCCTGGGCGCTGCGGGCGGGACCGTACTCGCCGGACGTCGCCGCGTTCGTGATGGCGTTTCCGATGCTCAGCGTGCTCGCGGGCATGGGCGGGGCGGTGGCCACCTCCGCGCTGGTGCGCTACTTCGATCTGACGGTGGAGGTGACGGCCTCCGCGCAGCGGTCCGCGGCGGCCGACGAGCGGGCCCGGCTCGCCCGCGAGCTGCACGACTCCGTCAGCAAGACCCTGCGCGGGGTGTCGTTCGCCGCCCTGGCGCTCCCGTCGTCGCTGCGCCGTCAGCCCGCTCTGGCCGAGCAGCTCGCCGAGACCGTCTCCCGGGGCGCCGAGGTGGCCGCGCGGGAGGCCAGGCAACTGCTGGAGGGGCTGCGCGGGGACGTACCGGACCGGTCCTTCGAGGACACCGTCCACGAGGTCGCGCGATCCTGGCAGCACGACGCGGGCGTCGCCACACGGGTGACGGTGGCGTGCGCCGAGCCCGGGGTCGCCGTCCGGTACGAGATCGTCCGCGTGCTCCAGGAGGCGCTGACCAACGTGCAGCGGCACGCCTTCGCCTCCCACGTCACCATCCGCCTGATCCAGTCGGGCGGCCTCCTGGAGCTGATCGTCGGCGACGACGGCATCGGCTTCGTCGTTCCCGAGGAGCTCGGACGGCTACAGTCGCAGGGACATTTCGGCCTTGTCGGCATGACGGAACGGGCGCGGGCCGTCGGCGGCCACCTGCGGGTGAGGTCCTACCCCGGGGCGGGCACCGTGGTCACGGTCTGCGTGCCGCTCGATCCACTGGAGTGATGGATGATCGACGTCCTGATCGTCGACGACAACCCGATCGTCCGCGCCGCCATGTCCGCGTTCCTGGACGCCGACGACCGGGTCCGGGTGGTCGGCGAGGCGAGCAACGGGCACGAGGGGCTCGCGGCCGCACGCCGCCTGCGTCCCGCGGTGACCCTGCTGGACCATCGCATGCCCATCGCCGACGGGCTCTCGGTCGTGGGCGAGCTGGGCCTCTACACGAAGGTGCTGGCGCTGACCAGCGACTACACCGAAGACGTGATCGCCTCGATGCTGCGCGGCGGGGTGCGCGGATATCTCGTCCACGGCCAGTTCGACCCGCCGGAGCTGCTGCGCGCCGTGCTGGCCGTCGCCGAGGGCCGGGGCTGGCTCTCGCCGGTGGCCGCGTCGGTGGCGACCTCGCTCGTACGGGGTCAGGCCGAGCGTGACCAGGAGCAGCGCGAACGGGCCGAGCGGCGGCACACCGTGCAGACGAGGTTCGGGATCACCAGGCGCGAGCGCGAGGTGCTGAACCTCCTGGCCCAGGGGCTGAGCAACGCGTCCATCGCCATCCGGCTGGGCCTGACGGAGAAGACCGTGAAGAACCACCTCAACAGCGTCTTCGGCAAACTCAACGTGAGCAGCAGGACCGAGGCCGTCCTTTTCTGGACCGGAAACGCCTGACCCGGGAATTGGGCCATGACGCTCAACCCATACGGGACTTTCTGCCTAAATCCGCAGGCGGCCGGGTGACTAGCGTTCGACCCGCTCACGTTGTTCCACCGTGAAGGGAAATCGATGTCAGACCACACCCGGCGGGTCCACTGGAGCCGGGCGGCGGGGACGGTTCTGCTTGCCGCGGGCCTGCTGCTGGCCGCGCGCCCGTTCCTGATCCCGGCCTCGGCCGCCACCTCGCACGCCTCGCACCAGTCGGTTCCGGCGGCGGTGGCCTCGCCGTTCCCCACGGCGAAGCCGCTCCCGGTCCCGACGTTCTCCGGGCCGCCGCCGTTCGCCCAGTACCGCGAGATCCACGCGAACTGCAAGGTCACCCACCACCTGTCCGACGACCCGATCGTCTATCCGGGCCTCCCGGGCGCGGCCCACAACCACACCTTCGCCGGGAACCCGACCACGAACGCCAAGTCGACCAGGACGTCCCTGCTGGCGGGCGGGTCGAGCTGCCAGGACACCATGGACAAGTCCGCCTACTGGATCCCCACGCTGTACCAGAACGGCAAGGTGGTGGACCCGACGATCGTGACGACCTACTACAAGTCGGGCGTCAAGGACTACCGGACGGTCCAGCCCTTCCCGGCCGGCTTCCGGCTGATCGTCGGCGACATGCGCACGGCTTCGGCCGCGGACTTCCAGGGCACCTGGACCTGCGGCGGCGGCACGTTCACCACGTTCCCGAAGTCCTGCCCGTCGGGCAGCTCGCTGATCGTCCGCCTGAAGGCCCCGAGCTGCTGGAACGGGCGCGACCTGGACTCGTCCGACCACAAGAGCCACATGGCCTTCCCGGTGAAGGGTGTCTGCCCGGCGGCGTTCCCGGTCCCGCTGCCGATGCTGGAGATCAAGGTCCCCTACAAGCTTCCCGGCGGGAAGACCGACGGCCTCGCCTACTCCTCCGGCGCGAGCTACTCCTTCCACTACGACTTCATGGAGGCGTGGTCGGGCAACCGGCAGGCCGAACTGGTGAAGCACTGCATCAACGGCGGCCGCCAGTGCAACGGCTACGGAATCGACCAGCACAAGCCCTGACGAAACCGCAGCGCCCCCACGCTCGACTCTTCGGAACGGCGTACCTCATCGGGGTACGCCGTTCGCGTGCAGGGGCCGATCAACAAGACTCCCGGCCGTGAAAGCCTGCGCGAACCAGCCGATTCGTGCTGGCTTCGGGGATCACGCGGTGGCATCCGGAGGCCGCGACACAGCCACGATTTCCACCATGCCGTCGAGCCCGGCGAAGTCCTTCGGGTTGGCTGTATACAGGGGAAGCCCATTGCTCGCGGCGATCGCAGCGATCATCAGATCGGCCGCCCTACCGCGCGGCTGCCGGCCGGCCGCGCGGACGGCCGCACAGATCTGGCCGTACATACGCGCGGCTTCGTCGTCATAGGGCAGCGCGTCGAATGTGGCCTCTACATGCTGAAGAACCGCCATACGTCGAGCACGCCTGATCGGATCGGCAGTCGCATGCGGCGCATCTGACAGCTCACCGAGGGTCACCGCAGTGATGAGACCCGCCTGCGGAAGTTCAGCTGCTTCGTAGAGAGACAGCACAGCCACGATGTTCGTGTCCAGTACGCCTTCCGCATGTCTCACAGACCGGTCCCCTCCAGCGGATCGTCAGGCAACCCTTGATCGATACCGGCGTCCAGATCCGCGCGTAGCTCATCGACATCGAGGGCAGGCGCGCCAGCGAAGATCGCCAGCACCTCCGTCATGGGCACAGCACGCCGACGTTTGATGGGAACAACATCTGCGAGCGGCTCGCCATTGATGGTCAGCACATACCGCTGCCCTCGCCGCAGTCCTCGCGTCACGCTCCCCGAGTCATTGACGAATTGCCGCACGCTGACGTCCACCGGCTGAGACTTCCCGCTCATCAATCACCCTCCCTCCGTACCACCCCGTACCACGGTAACAATTAAACCCGCCGACGGTGGTCGCGTCACCCCAAGGAGAAGCAACCGCTTCGCAGCGGCCCCGGATCTGGAGATCGGTCATCCGCGCGAAGCGAGGCCAGCCATGCGAACGCCGACGTTGCGCCGTCTCATGACATTCAGGACGAGCAACGCCAGCCTTCACCGGGCCTGTTCAAACCTTGTGGTGCGGCTTGGAGTCCATCATTCGAGCGAAGCGAGCTCGACCCGAGCGAAGCGAGGCCCTGCCAAGGAGCGCGAGGGGCGGAGCCCTTCGCTAGGAGCGCAGCGACCCCGGAGCGAAAGCGACGGACGGGGGCGCGTAAGCGCACCAGGGGGAGCGCGAGGGGGCGCCAGCCCTCTCGTATCGGGGGGTTCGGGGGGTCGTCCCCCCGTAGAACGAGGAATGGCCCGTGACAGCCGCCCCAAAGGGGCGTCAACCACGAGCCATTCCGAGCGTGGAGGTGGCGGGAATCGAACCCGCGTCCTTCAGCACCGAGCCAGGGCTTCTCCGGGTGCAGCCTGTTTAACGTTTTCTCAGCCCCGGCGCTCTCACAGGCGAGTCGCCGACAGGCTCATCCGCTGTTTGTTTTCCCATCTCCCCCCGCGGCCGGCGAAGATGGTGGAGCCTCCTAGCAATGCCAGATCCCGAGCCGGAGGCGGTCTCGGGCTGACACGGTTTAACTCGTCTGCTTAGGCAGCGAGAGCCAGGGAACCCTGGCTAACCGAAGTGGCCTTGGTATTGGCACTTATTTGTTTGCGGTCACAGTGTTAACGAGGTTATGTCCGCCGTCCTCGACCCGCTTCCCCTGCCTTGTAATGCCAAAGTCGAAACCGGTCACCCCCATGTGAAGTTGTCAAACCCGGGCGCGCAAGCTCCCGGACACCGCAACTTTACCCGTACAACCACCCTGCCGCGAACATGTATTCCCGCTACGGCGCCAGCGCGCCGAAGAACGAGCCCGCGACGGCGGGCGCGGCGCCGGGGACGGTGGTCTCGACCATGACGGCGATGGCGATGTCGCCCTGCCAGCCGACGAACCAGGAGAGCTGCTTGCGCTGCTTCTTCTCGACGTAGCCGACGTGGGAGGCGACACCGTAGACCTCGGAACCGGCGACGGAGGCGGCCTTGGCGGAGCCGCTGGTCACGCCGGCCCTCATGAGGGTGCGGAGGGTGGCGACGCGGCCGGGGTCGAGGTTGATGGGCTTGGGGGCGACGGCGGGGGTGACGATCTCGGTGTTGGAGTCGGGCAGGGCGGGGCTGGTGACGAGGACGGGCGGCCGCCAGGTGCCCGACTGGACGGCCGCGGCGACCAGGGCCATGGCGAGAGGGCTGACCTGCACGGTCGTCCCGGCGATGACCTTGGCTCGGGTGGCGTCGGTGGCGGGGGCGGGCACGTGGCCGCTGTGGCCGGGGAGCGGCAGGGTGTAACCGGCGCCGATGCCGAACTGCTGGGCGCTCAGGAGCAGGTCGTCGCTCTTGACCAGGCGGGCCAGGGAGGCCAGCGCGGTGACGCAGCCGTGGGCGAAGTCGGCCTCGAAGGTGGGGGCGGCGGCGGTGACGCCGACCTGCTGGAACCGGGCGCCGCCGACGGTGCGGTCGGCGGTGCAGGGCACCTTCTCCTGGGTGTCGAGGTCGGCCTTCAGCAGGGCGTCGGTGGAGACGATGGAGAACGCGGTGCCGGGCGGGAATTTGCCGGCCAGGGCGTCTTTCTGCTGGTGGAGGCCCTTGGTGGAGATCGCGCGGATCTCGCCGGTGGAGGCCTGGACCGCGACCAGCGCGGCCGGCTGGGTTCCGGCGACGGCCAGGTCGGCGGCGTGCTGGAGGGCGGTGTCGAGGGTGGTGCGGACGGGGGTGTTCTTCCGGCCGGGCCACGACTTGAGCTCCTTGACCTGCTCCCACGTCTTGGTGTCGAGGATGACGACGCGGGTCTCGGTGGAGCCGGTGAGCTGATCCTGGTAGGCCTTCTGGAGGCCGTCGCGGCCGACGGTGTCACCGGCCCGCTGAGGGCCGCCGAGCTGCTGCTCACTCTCGGGGGTGACGGCGTTGACCCGGCCGACGATCTGCGCGGGCGACTTGGGGGCGACCGGCGGGTGGACCTCGGCGATGGTGAGCCCGGGGATCGCCTTCAGCTTGGCGGCCAGCTCACGGTATTTGTTGGGCCCGAACGTGGCGAGCTGCACCGCGTCGGTCGGCGGGGCCGACAGGATCCGGCTGAGCAGCCGGTCTTGCGCGAACCCGGTGATCTTGGAGAGCTCCTCGCACACCTTGGCCGGGTCGGTCAGGTTGGCGGGGACCACCTGGGCGACGAACTGGGTGTCGTCTTCCTGGAGCGTGTCACCGTTGCGGTCGATGATCGGCTGGCGGCCCTCGGGGTCGATCTTCACCGCGAGCCGCTGACCCGCGTGCAGATCGGGGTGGACGACCTCCGGAGACCAGTGCACCTTCCACCGGCCGTCGATCAGGCGCAGCGGGAGCACGCTGTTGTACGTCCACAGCGGGTTGTTCTCGCCCAGGTTGACCTCGGCGGAGAAGTTGGCCGCCGCGGTGTCGCCGTCGCGGCTGATGGTGCCCAGCGCGAACCGGATCGAGGCGGCGTCGAGGTGGAGCCCGACATCGCCGAGCGCCTTGACCACACTGGCCTGGTCGGCGTCGGCCCGGCGGGCGGCCATCTCGAAGTCGCCGCTCTGCCAGCCCACGAGGAAGTCTCGGACCGCCTCGTGGGGGGACGGCTCCTCGAAGCAGGCGGTGAGCACCGGCGCCATGAGCGCCAGGGTCAACGCCAGCCGAAGGGGACGACGGTGCACCACGGCCTAGCGGCCCCCCTTGCGCCTGATGGCGCCCGACATGGCCCGTCGCATATCCCGGTTGTCCTGCTTCTCACGGAGGGTCTGGCGTTTGTCGTAGTCCTTCTTACCGCGCCCGATGCCGACTTCGATCTTGGCCCGGCCATCTTTGAAGTAGAGGGCCAGCGGGATCAGGGTCAGACCCTTCTCCCGCAATGTGGCGTAGATCTTGGCGATCTCCTTGCGGTGCAGGAGCATCTTGCGCTTCCGCTTGGCGGAGTGGTTCGTCCAGGTCCCCTGGGTGTATTCGGGGATGTGGACGTTGTAGAGCCACGCCTCGTCGTTCTCTACGGCGGCGAAGCCGTCGGTCAGGTTGGCTCGGCCCTCACGCAACGACTTCACCTCGGTGCCGGTCAGGACCAGACCGGCCTCGTAGGTGTCTTCGATGAAGTATTCGTGGCGGGCACGCTTGTTCTGGGCGATGACCTTGCGCCCGGTCTCACGAGGCATGGCAAGAGCCTACCGGCGGCTCGTCACACCCGCAGATAGCGGCGGAGCGTGATGAAGGACGCGAGGATACAGATGATCACACCGATGGCCATGGTGCCGGAGATGATCGCGGCGACCGTGTTCCATCCGAGCGCTTCGGGCAGGAAGGCCTGGATGCTGTCGAAGATGAGAATCTTGCTGGTGATCAGCATGACAGCCGCCAGGACACCGCCGATCAGACCGGCGATGACACCTTCGAGAACGAACGGCAACTGGATGTAGACGTTGGACGCGCCCACGAGCCGCATGATGCCGGTCTCCCGGCGGCGGTTGAAGGCCGACAGCCGCACCGTGTTGCCGATCAGCAGGGTGGCGGCGAAGACCATCGCGAAGGCGACCGACAGGGCCATCCACTGGAGCTTGTCCATGAACCCGAAGTAGTCGTCGAGCAGCTCACGCTCGTTCATGACGTTGGAGACGCCGGTCTGGCCGGAGAGCTCTTCGACCACCGCCGTCGCCTGGTTGGGATCGCGCAGCTTCACCCGGAACGACTCGGGCATGTCTTCGGCCTTGAGGAACGAGGCGAAGACGTTGTTGGACTGGTTGTCGAGGAAGTTCTTGTAGGCCGTGGCGGAGTCTTCGAAGGTCACGCCCTCGACCTGCGGAATGCCCTTGATGACGTCCTCGAGCGCGACCTTCTGCTCTTCGGAGATCCCCTTCTTGTCGGTGCACGGCTCGAAGGGGGAGTTCTCCTTACACAGGTAGACCGACAGCTCGACCTTGTCGCTCCAGAAGCTGGTCATGCTCGAGACCTGTGAGTTGATCATCAGCCCGATGCCGAGCAGCGCCATGCCGACAGCAACGGTCACGATGACCGCGATGGTCATCGTGAGGTTGCGACGGAGGCCGATCCAGACCTCGGAGAAGATGAAATTCGCCCGCATGCTTCCTTCTTAGTAAGCCTGGCCGTAGACACCCCGCGACTGGTCGCGGACGATCTTGCCATCCTCCAGCTCCACCACACGCTTGCGCATGGAGTCCACGATGGCGGCGTCGTGCGTCGCCATGAGGACGGTGGTGCCGGTCCTGTTGATGCGGTCGAGCACCTTCATGATGCCGATGCTCGTCGCGGGGTCGATGTTTCCCGTTGGCTCGTCGGCCAGCAGGATCATCGGTCGGTTGACGAAGGCCCTCGCCATGGCCACTCGCTGCTGCTCGCCACCCGACAGCTCGTCGGGCATCCGGTGCGCCTTGCCTTCGAGGCCCACCAGTTCGATGACCTCGGGCACGACCTTGCGGATGAAGCGGCGCGGCTTGCCGATGACCTCGAGGGCGAAGGCCACGTTCTCATAGACGTTCTTGTTGGGCAGCAGCCGGAAGTCCTGGAAGACGCATCCGATGCGGCGCCGGAGGTGGGGCACCTTGAAGTTGGAGAGTTTGGCGAGGTCCTTGCCGGCCACATGGATGGCGCCGGAGTTGGGCCTCTCCTCTTTGAGAACCAGACGGAGGAACGTCGACTTTCCCGAGCCCGACGGCCCTACGAGAAACACGAACTCGCCCTTGTCGACGTCGACCGAGATGTGGTCGAGCGCAGGGCGATTCTGGTTCACATAGACCTTGGTGACATTATCGAAATGGATCACGGGCGCATCACGGCATGCCAGTCTAGGGGGCGGGGGACATCCATACCGGGGGGCGCCGGTCTCTTTGCTCCAGATCGACGTTCCGGTTGGCCAGAGCTCAGTCTAGGGGTAACACTGGCATGGAACGTCCATAACGGAAACAAAACGATTAGGGCATAGGTAAAGGGCCGATGAGCTGCGAACACTTGATCTGCGCCGCGTGCGCCCGGCCAGTGGTGGAGGGTCGGTGCCCCTCCTGCCGCGCCACCAGGGAGAAGATTCACTTCCACGGATTCCTGGGTTTGCCACCACTTCTGGTGGCCCTTGTGATAACGCTCGCCCTGGCTTTGACGGCGCTGAAGGTCGCCTACAGCTGAGGCGCTACTCCTGACCCGACTCCTGGCGGCGCATCCAGCGGATCTCGCCTTCGATGAAGCCGTCGAGGTCGCCGTCGAGGACCGCCGTCGGGTTGCCGGCCTCGACCCCCGTGCGCAGGTCTTTGACGATCTGGTAGGGGTGCAGCACGTAGTTGCGGATCTGGGTGCCCCACGAGCTGGTGGCCTCACCGCGGAGCTCGCTCATCGTGGCGGCCTCCTCCTGGCGCTTGCGCTCCAGGAGCTTGGCCTGGAGCACGGTCATCGCCGAGGCGCGGTTCTGGAGCTGGGAGCGCTCGTTCTGGCACGACACCACGATGCCGGTCGGCAGGTGGGTGATGCGGACCGCCGAGTCGGTGGTGTTGACGCCCTGGCCGCCGGGGCCCGACGACCGGTAGACGTCGATGCGGAGGTCGTCTTCCACGATGTCGATGTGGTCGGTCTGCTCGACCACCGGGACGATGTCGACACCGGCGAAGGAGGTCTGGCGGCGGCCCTGGTTGTCGAACGGGCTGATGCGGACCAAGCGGTGGGTGCCGTGTTCGCCGCGGAGGGTGCCGTAGGCGTAGGGCGCCTTGACCGTGAAGGTGGCGCTCTTGATGCCGGCCTCTTCGGCGTAGGAGGTGTCGTAGACCTCGGTGCCGTAGCCCTTGCGCTCGGCCCAGCGCAGGTACATGCGCAGGAGCATCTCGGCCCAGTCGGCCGCGTCGACGCCGCCGGCCTGGGAGTTGATCGTCACCAGGGCCTCGCGGGCGTCGTATTCGCCCGACAGGAGGGTGCGGACCTCCAGGGCGCCGATGTCGGACCGCAGGGAGACCAGCTCTTTGTCGGCCTCGGCCAGCGTGTCGTCGTCGCCCTCTTCGGCGGCCAGTTCGTAGAGAACCTTGAGATCTTCCATGCGCGCGGTCAGGGCCTCGACCCTGTTGACCTCGCTCTGGAGGTGGGAGAGCTTGCTCGTCACCTTCTGGGCGGCCTCGGGGTCGTTCCACAGATCTGGAGCCGCGGCCTGTTCGCCGAGCTCGGCGATCTGCTTGCGCAGGCTCTCGAGGTCGAGCACGTCCTGAATGCTGTTCAGGGTGCCGGTAAGCTCGTTGATCTCTTCTGCTGGATCGATGGCTGCCACGTTTCTAAAGGGTACGCGAACACCGGACCGACTCAGGTACGGTCCCTTTTGCACAAGGGAGGGGGGTTCACATGCGCCGCGCGCTGACCTTTCCCATGGCGATCCTGGTGCTCGCGGGCTGCACGAGCCAGGCCCCGGTGCCGAAGCCGAGCCCGGTCGCCGCCACCTCGAAGCCCTCCCCCACTCCGGCGCCGCCCGCCCTCACGATCGACGAGGCGACCGCGGCGGCCGACGTCTTCCTCGGCACCGACGACGTGATCCGCTCCATGGGCGACGGCCGGATGGCCCTCGAACGCGCCAGGGACGGCCAGGATCCGCTCGTGCTGGCCGAATATCGGTCATCCGAAAACAGGCCCATCCGATACTCGTGGGGGCCGCGAACACTGATCGTCCCGCGCCTCCCGAAGGGCGTCACGCCGTGGTTCGCGGCGGTGGCCGAGCGGACCAACGGCGACGAGCGGCAGACCGCGATCATGACCTTCATGAAGGAGGGCCAGTCGTGGCAGCGGGGGTTCACCACCCTGCTGAACGACGGCGCCGTCCTGCCGGAGATCGAGAAGGACGCCGAGGGCTACGCCACCCTGCTCGACGCCCGCGACCAGTCGATCGCGATCAGCCCCAACCTGCTGGGCCCGCTCCACGCGACGGTCGCCGAAGAGGGCCCCGGCGGGTTCACCTCGGCCTTGATCAAGGAAGGCCCGCTGACCAAGGGGTTCTTCGACGACATCGGCGCGCAGAAGAAGATCTACGAGAAGGCCGGCTACGACTACATCTCGATCTTCGCGGCGGCGGCGTCCTACCCGGTGCAGGCCGTCCGCACCGCCGACGGCGGCGGCCTGCTCTCCTACACCCTGACCCGCACCACCCAGTGGATCCCGGTGCTACCCAACGCGGTGGGCGGCCACCTGCCGATCCCCCCCGACGCCAAGTGGGACCTGACCACCACCGAGATCCTCAAGGACCGCCGTATCCAGGAGACCCAGCAGTTCCTGGCCGTGGTCCCGCCCCGCACCTCCAAGGCCCCGGCCGAGATCATCGCCTACGACGGCCGCATCACCCAGGCCAGCGCCACCGAATAAGGCAAACCCGGCCCACGCCACCCCGGCAAAGCCCAGGCCAGGCCGCTTTCACCCCGACAAGGCCCAGGCCCACGAACGATGCCCGGAATGCCGCACAAATGCCATCGGCGGCACCCCCGCAAGGGCGCCGCCGACAACGAAAACCCAGGTCAGCCTCGGTGCGGGAGGCCGCTCGTCGCGACCAGGGTCCGGATCGCGCGCAGGGCCACCGACAGGGTCGCCAGGTCGAAGACGTCGCTCTCCCAGATCTCCGACAGGGTCTGCCGTGACCGGGTCACCGCCGCCTCGTTGGCCTCCGACCAGCGGGCCAGCCGCTCCTCGGGCGCCTCGCCCGGCTTGCTGTGGATCAGCACGTCGCGGGTCAGGCTCGCGTGCGCCGAGTAGAGGTCGTCGCGCAGCGCCGAGCGGGCCATCGTGTTCCAGCGGCTGTCGCGCGGCAGCGCTATCACGCGTTCGCGCAGGCGGGCGAGCTGGATGCGGTCGGCCAGGTCGAAGTAGACCTCGGCCACCTCGCCGACCGGACGGTCGGTGGCGACCGCGATCTCGACCAGGTCGAAGGTCGAGTAGGCGGGCACCATCGCGGCCACCCGTTCGGCCAGCTCGTCGGGCACGCCCCGGCCGATGAACTGGTCGCGGCGCTCCTCGAAGGCGGTCAGGTCGGGACCGCTCAGGAGTTTGGGCAGGTGGGGCAGCAGGGCGGCGGCGCCGTCGGCGAAGAACCGCGCCGAGGCGGCCAGGTCGAGCGGCGGGCGCCGGTTGTTGAGCAGCCAGCGGGTGCCGCGCTCGGACAGCTTGCGCCCTTCGAGCAGCAGCGCGAGCTGGGTGTCGATGTCGACCCGGTTGTCGAGCCCCTCGACCTGGCGGCGGAAGGCGGGCAGGTCGAAGATCTGCCGGGCCGCCAGATAGGCCCGCGCGATGTCGGCCGTGGAGGCCCCGAGCTCCTCGTGGAACCGGAAGACGAAGCTGGTGCCACCGTTGTTGACCAGGTCGTTGGTGACGCCGGTGGTGATGATCTCCCGCCGCAGCGGGTGATTGTCCATATAGGTGGTGTACGACCCCCGCAGCGCCGACGGGAAGTAGGAGACCAGCCATTCGCGCAGCGCCGGGTCGTCGGGCAGGTCGCTGGCCAGCACCTCCTGGTCGACCACGAGCTTGGTGTAGGCCAGCAGCACCGAGAACTCCGGCGCGGTCAGCCCGAGCCCGGTCTGGCGGCGTTCGGCCAGCGCCTTGTCGGAGGGCA
Organism: Herbidospora sp. RD11066; assembly: GCF_054661255.1. Classification (NCBI taxonomy): domain Bacteria; kingdom Bacillati; phylum Actinomycetota; class Actinomycetes; order Streptosporangiales; family Streptosporangiaceae; genus Herbidospora; species Herbidospora sp. RD11066. Next base: position 220,406 of record NZ_BAAGDO010000004.1, on the reverse strand, counting down.
GGAACTCCAGCGCCCGGTTGAGGCGGCCCTGCCGCTCCAGCCTGCGCAGGTAGCGGGTGTGGATGTGGAGCATGTCGCCGGCCTGCTTGCGGGCGGCGGCGAGCACCACGTTCTGGGCGAGGTTGTCGCGCAGCACCAGGTCGCCGACCTCGCCGGTCATCTCGGCGAGGAGCTGATTGCGCTGCTTCTCGGTCAGCTCGCCGTCGCGGACCGCCTCGTCGAGGAGGATCTTGATGTTGACCTCGTGGTCGGAGGTGTCGACCCCGGCGGAGTTGTCGATGAAGTCGGTGTTGACCAGGCCGCCGTGCAGGGCGAACTCGATGCGGGCGAGCTGGGTGAAGCCGAGGTTGCCGCCCTCGCCGATGACCTTGCAGCGCAGGTCGGCGGCGTTGACCCGCAGCCCGTCGTTGGCCTTGTCGCCGACGTCGGCGTTCGACTCGGAGGTGGCCTTGGCGTAGGTGCCGATGCCGCCGTTCCACAGCAGGTCGACCGGCGCCTTGAGGATCGCGCTGATCAGGTCGTTGGGGGCCAGCGAGGTGACGCCGTCGACGATCCCGAGCGCGGCCCGCATCTGCGCGGTGACCGGGATGGATTTGGCGGTACGCGGCCACACCCCTCCCCCGGCGGAGATCAGGCCCTTGTCGTAGTCGTCCCATGAGCTGCGCGGCAGGGCGAACAGGCGCTCGCGCTCGGCGAAGCCCCTGGCGGCGTCGGGGTCGGGGTCGACGAAGACGTGACGGTGGTCGAAGGCGGCCACCAGGCGGATGTGCGGCGAGAGCAGCATGCCGTTGCCGAACACGTCGCCCGACATGTCGCCGACGCCGGCGACGGTGAAGTCGGTGGTCTGGGTGTCGAGCCCGAGGGTGCGGAAGTGGTATTTGACCGATTCCCAGGCGCCCCGGGCGGTGATGCCCATGGCCTTGTGGTCGTAGCCGACCGAGCCACCGGAGGCGAACGCGTCTCCCAGCCAGAAGCCGTAGTCCTTGGCCACGCCGTTGGCGATGTCGGAGAACGTCGCGGTGCCCTTGTCGGCGGCGACCACGAGATAGGTGTCGTCACCGTCGTGGCGGACCACGTCGGCGGGCGGCACGACCTGGCCGTGGACCAGGTTGTCGGTCACGTCGAGCAGACCCGAGATGAACTGCTTGTAGCAGGCGACGCCCTCGGCGAGGAACTCGTCGCGCCCGCCCTGCGGCGGGTGCTTGACGACGAAGCCGCCCTTCGACCCGGTCGGCACGATCACGGTGTTCTTCACCATCTGCGCCTTGACCAGGCCGAGCACCTCGGTCCGGAAGTCCTCCATGCGGTCGGACCAGCGCAGCCCGCCTCGGGCCACGGCGCCGAACCGCAGGTGGACGCCCTCGACGCGGCGGCCGTACACGAAGATCTCGAACTTGGGCCTCGGGAGGGGCAGCACACTGATCGCCTGAGGGTCGAACTTCAGTGAGGTGTACGGCTTGCGCCGGCCCTCGGCGTCACGTTGGAAGAAGTTGGTGCGCAGCGTCGCGCAGACGCATTCGAGGTAGGCCCGCAGGATGCGGTCCTCGTCGAGCGAGGCGACCTCGTCGAGGGCGGCCAGCACCTCTTCCTTGAGGGCCGCCGACAGGTCGACGCGGGAGCTCTCGGGCAGGCGCGGGTCGAGCCGGGCCTCGAACAGGCGCACCAGCAGGCGGGCCAGCCGCAGGTTCCCGAGCAGGGTCTTCTCGATGTAGTCCTGCGAGAAGGTGGCCCCGGCCTGGCGGAGGTACTTGGCGTAGGCGCGCAGCACCTCGGCCTGTTCCCAGGTCATCCCGGCGGCGAGCACGAGCGCGTTGAAGCCGTCGTTCTCGACCTGGCCCTTCCACAGCGCCGAGAAGGCGTCTTGGAAGAGGCGCTTGAAGTCGTCGGGCGGCAGCGCCGCGGGCGGGGTGTAGCGCAGGCCGAAGTCGTAGATCCACGCGTCTTTGGTGCGCGGGTCGTTGTCGCGGTCGACCTGGTAGGGGCGCTCGTCGACGACCTCGACGCCCATGCGCGCCAGCAGCGGCAGCACGTGGGACAGCGAGATGGCCGCGCCGAGGCGGTAGAGCTTGAACCGGCGCTCGCCCTCCAGGGCGTCGAGCGGTTCGTAGAGGTTCATCCCGATGTCGTCGGCGTCGTCGTCGCTGAGCTGTTCGAGGCGCTTGAGGTCGGCGACGGCGGCGCGGGCCGGAAAGTCGGCCTTGTACCCCTCGGGGAAGGCGACGCTGTAGCGGCGGATCAGGCCGGGCACGTCGGCCTCGTCGCAGAGGTCGCCGATGGCGGCGGCGAGGTCGTCCTCCCAGGTGCGGGTGGCGGCGGTGACCTTGGCCTCGAGGGCGTCGACGTCGACTCCCTCGGTGGTCAGCGGCAGCCCGCGCTCACCTCGGATGACGACGTGGAGCCGGGCCAGCGCCGACTCGCCGATCATCGCGCTGTAGTCGAGGGTGCGCCCGCCGAGCGCCTTCATCAGCAGGTCCTGGATCAGCAGCCGGACCTTGGTGGTGTAGCGGTCGCGCGGCAGGTAGATGAGGCAGGAGATGTAGCGGCCGTAGTCGTCGCGGCGCAGGAACAGCTTGACCTGCTTGCGCTCGCGCAGCCGCAGCACGCCGAGGGCGATCGGCAGGAGCTCGTCGGCGGAGATCTGGAACAGCTCGGCGCGCGGGTAGGTCTCCAGGATCTCGATGAGGTCCTTGCCGTCGTGGCTGTCGGGCAGGAGCCCTGCCTTCTCCAGCACGGCGGCCAGCTTGCGGCGCAGCAGCGGCACCCGGGAGATCGACTCGTTGTACGCGACGTGGGTGAACAGGCCGAGGAAGCGGCGCTCCCCCACCACCTCGCCCTCGGGCGAGAAGAGCTTGACCCCGACGTAGTCGAGGTAGGCGGGGCGCGAGACGGTGGCCCGGCTGTTGGCCTTGGTGACGATCAGCACCTGCTTCTCGCGGGCCTTGGCGCGCAGCTCCGGCGGCATCGCGGCGAAGCTGCCCGAACCGGCCCGGTCGGGGCGCAGCACACCGAGGCCGGTGCCCGGCTGGGAGGTGAGCGTGTCGTCTTCCTCCAGCCGGTATTCGCGGTAGCCGAGGAAGGTGAAGTGGCCGTCGGCCAGCCAGTGGAGCAGCTCCAGGCTGTCTTCGACCTCGGCCGGGTCGAGCGGCGGCGGGTTGACCGCGAGGTCGTCGGCGGTGGAGACGGCCAGGGCGCGCATCTTCGCCTGGTCTTCGACCGCGCCGCGCACGTCGTCGAGGACGCGGACGAGGTCGGCCTCCAGAAGAGTGCGCGCGGTCGGGTCGGCCTGGCGGTCGATCTCCATGTACATCCACGACTCGGCCAGGGTCAGGCCGGTGACGTCCATCTCGTCGGGGCCGAGGAGCCTGCCCGTCATGTCGCGGCGCACCCTCATCTGGGGGTGCACGATCAGGCGGGTGCCGAGCTCGTGGCGTTCGATCTCGTTGGTGACCGAGTCGACCAGATAGGGCATGTCGTCGGTGACGATCTGAACCACCGAGGTGGCCGGGTCGCAGCCGTGCTCGTCGAGCGTCGGCGCCGTCACCCTGACCAGCGCCCTGCCCTGTGGCCGCACGGCGGCCAGCTTGCGATGGGCGAGGGCGGGCCCGTAGATGTTCATCGGGTCGCGGTCGGCGAGGTCGTCCAGAGGGACGTTGCGGTAGAAGTCCCGCAGGAAGTCAAGGGTGTCGGCGTTCTGGTCGCCACACGCGGCGGCGGCCGCGCGGAGCAGGTCGTCGAGTTCCCCGGCCGGGTCGAGCGGCATCGCGGTCCTCACTCCTTTGTGAGCTTGCGAGTTGTGTGAGGGCCCTCACGTCAGCCGCGGAGAGGAGGGCGGTCGTGTCAGCATCGCACAGCGCTTCCCGTGAAGCGGTGATAGATCCACGACACGGGGACGCGACCTCTGGGGCGGGACGCCTGCCGGTCTCCGTTGACCGGCGGCACAGGCCCATCGCCTCCGATAACAGCCGAAAACGCAGTAGCCGTCAACTCAAGGTCGACGGCTACTGCGTTAACAAGTCACGCGGATTAGTTGGTTCGCTCCGATGAGAACTTGGCATCATCGAGCAGGCCGGGGAGCTCGGACATCGTCTTCAGCTCCTGCTGGCACCGCTCACACGAGTCGAGGTGGCGTTCGAAGGCCTCGACGTCGCCGTCGTCAAGCACCCCGAGGGCGTAGGCCGCCACTTCGAAGTGTGACGACTCGGACATCAGCTGGCCACTCCCCTCTCCTTCAGGACCCCGCGGAGGGAACGCAGAGCGTAGTACAGCCTCGATTTCACAGTACCCGGAGGAATCCCCAGTATCACTGCGGCCTCGTTAACCGTACGGTCCCGTAAGTATGTCTGTTCGATAACTTCTCGGTGATCGGCGCTTAGACCGCGCAAGGCATCAGCGACGACGATCGCCGCCAAGGTCTTGTCGGCACCGTCCGGTACCGCGATGCTGTCCGCTTCGGGAGGTTCCACCTCCCGAGGACGGACACCGCGGCGGCGGCGGCCGTCGATCACGATGCGGCGAGAGACGGTGAGGAGCCATGCCCAAAGCAGTCCCCTCTCCCATGTCAGTTTCGCCGCGTTACGCCAGGCACGAAGCAACGTCTCCTGAACGACGTCCTCCGCCCACTGAAGGTCGTTGCCGGTCGTCTGCCTGACCTGACGGAGCAACGGACCACCGAACTCGTTATAGAGCTCCCTGATGAGGCGATCATCCCAATCAGGGTCTGTGTCGGGGTCCAGACGCTCGAACCGGCTGTCGAGTTGTCGGCGCACAGGCCACATATTTGCATCAGGCTTTGTGGCCTGTACACAACTCTGACAACTCTCGTCATTTCTAACTATTCCTGAACCATCCGCCCCAAGGCCGCGTACCTCCCCCCGAAAGAGAGGAGACGCCATGCGGTTCCGGTTCGGGGAGCTCGTGGTCTTCGCGGTATTCCTGTTCGCGGCGGCCGTGGCCGTCATCGTCGTCGTGCCGCAGGAGCAGGCGACGGCGAGTCAGGGATTCACGTCGACCCGGTGGGGCCCTTTGAGCCCTGCCGACAAGGACTTTCTCGTGAAGGTGCGGTGGGCGGGGCTCTGGGAGATCCCCGCCGGCCGCTGGGCCCAGGAGCGCTCGCAGAACGAGAAGGTCAAGATCGCCGGTCAGCATCTGATGACTGACCACGCGAAGCTCGACGAGCAGGTGCGGGCGGAAGCCGCCGCCCTCGGCGTGCTGCTGCCCAACGAACCCAACCCTGACCAGCAGCGCTGGCTGGGTGAGATGTCGAACGCGACAGGCGCGCAGTTCGACCAGATCTTCGCCGACCGGCTGCGCGCCGCGCACGGCAAGGTCTTCTCCGTCGTCGCCGCCATCCGCGCGGGGACGAGGAACGACAAGATCCGTGCCTTCGCCGCAGAGGCCAACACGGTCGTCATGAAGCACATGCGCGTGCTTGAGGAGACCGGACTGGTGGACTACTCCGCGCTTCCGGTCCCGCCGGTTTAACCAGGAGGAACAAGAACATGCGTAAACGCGCCATCGCGGTGGCGGGAGCACTGCTGGCGGGGTCTCTGGTGGCCCTGACCACGTATCCCACCCCGGCCCTCGCGGCCTGTGATCCAGCGATCGGCGGCGCCGAGTGCGATGCACTCGGCCCGGCCCTGGCCGACTTCGTCGACATCCGTCGAGTCGGCCGCGCGCAAGGCGTCGTCGCAGGTGGCGGATCGTTCACGTCGTCCTGTGGCCGGAACGAGAACCGGCACCACAACTCCGACAACCACATCGTCGCCCCGGGTGTCACCAACGGCGCCCACCACGTCCACGACTACGTGGGCAACCTGACCACGAACGGCTTCTCCACCGACCAGTCCCTGGCCGCCGGTGGCACCACCTGCCGGAACGGCGACAAGTCGGCCTACTTCTGGCCCATCCTCCGTATCCGCCAGGACATCGTGAAGCAGGGTCAGCAGCAGCAACAGCAGCAGCGTCAGCAGCAGCAGGACCCCAACCAGCAACAGCAGCAGGACCCGAACGCCCAGCAGCAGGATCCCAACCAGCAGCAGCAGGACCAGAGCGGTCAGCAGCAGGACCCCAACCAGCAACAGCAGGACCAGCAACAGCAGCAGGATCCCAACCAGCAGCAACAGCAGCAGGACCAGAGCGGTCAGCAGCAGCAACAGCAGGGCCAGCAGCAGAACCAGCAGCCCGTGGCTCAGTCCTTCAGCCGCCAGCAGCAGCCGCAGCCCCAGACCAACTCCCGCCGCGGCAACAACGGCAACAACAACGGCGGTAACAACAACGGGAACAACGGCGGCCAGAACGGCGGCCAGCAGCCCCAGCCGCAGCAGACCGGTCAGCCCCCGCGTCCCGGCCAGGACGGTTCGGAGATCGGCGGCTTCCTCGACGGCAACGTCGGCCGGATCCTGACTCCTCGTCAGGTCAGTCTCCAGTTCCGCGGCAACCGGTTCAGCCGGGTCGTCGCGATGCCCCGCTTCCTGCGGGTGATCACCGGTGACGCCAAGGCGGCCACGAACGGCCCGACCAACGCCCGAGCCCAGTGGACCTGCACCGGTTTCACCAACCGGGCCAGCTCCGACAAGTATCCGATCTGCCCGAGAGGCAGCGGTGTGGTGCGCATCCTGGACTTCCCGAGTTGCTGGGACGGTGCGAACACCGACAGCGCCAACCACCGGACGCACATCGTGTTCCCCGACCAGAGCGGCCGCTGCCCCCAGGGCACCCGGGCCGTTCCCCAGCTGCGCATGACGCTGGTGTACGCGGTGCCTCAGGGGGCCAGCTTCGCCGTGGACGCGTTCCCCGAGCAGAAGCACAACCCGATCACCGACCACGCCGACTTCCACAACGTCATGCCCAACAACCTCATGAACTTCATGGTCAACTGCATCAACCGTAATCGCCGCTGCTGACCGGCGGCTCAGGGCCCTCGGCAGATCCCCCCTTAACCGGAGGAATCAGTGTCAAAAAGGCGGGCTCATCGGCGATCCGAGCGCTTCGATCTTCAGAAGCGGGGCGTTCGGATCGTCCTGGGCTCTCTCGCGTTCACCATCATGGCCGGCTCCCTGCTCGGAGCCCGTCTGGGCCTGAGTACCCAGGTCCTCGCGATGGCGCAAGAGTTCCTCACGTTCTACGCGGGCGTCTTCTCGCTCGTGGCTCTCACGATGACCGTCGGGCTCGGGCTGCTCACGTCCGAGCGGATGATCCTGCCGATCAAGTGGCGGGTCCGGGCCCAGCTGGTGCACCGGGGCTCCGCGCTGATCGGCGTCGGGTTCCTGGTGGTCCACATCGGCATGAAGATCGCGGCCGGGCTGGTCCCGTCGTACGGGTCGGTGATTCCCACCACCAACCTGGCGGTCGGAGCCGGCGCCGTGGCGTCGGACCTGTTCATCGTGATCATCGCCACCGGGGTCATGCGCGGCCGGTTCGCCATGGCCGTGCACCCCTGGGTCTGGCGCGGCCTGCACGACCTCGCCTACCTGGCCTGGCCCGTATCGATCCTGCACGGCCTGGCGGCCGGACGTACCCCCGCCGCCTGGGTCGCGTGGAGCTACATCCTCTGCATCGTGGCCGTCGGTACCGCTCTCATGATCCGCGCGATCGTCTCGCTCAGGCCGAAGACGACCATGCAGGACGAGATGGAAGAGCTGCCGATGCCGCAGGAGGACGCGAAGCGCAAGAAGATCAGGGAGGCCGAGCGTGAGCAGGTCGCCCAGCCACAGAAGCTAAGGAGGGTTGTCTAAGACATGATTCCCTACCGCGTCTCCAAGATCCGCAGGCTCGGCCCGGCCCGGCTCACCGCCGGTCTCGACGAGCACCGCCGGATGGATCTCGACACTCACTACGAGATCCACGGCAAACTCGACGGCCAGACCGTCGACTCACTGATCTCGCTGGCTGAAGAGGTCGACCTGCGGGGACGCGGTGGGGCGGCCTTCCCGTTCGCGCGCAAACTCAGGGCCGTCCAGGCCAACGCGCGCAACTCCGACACCGTCGTGCTGGTCAACGCCGCCGAAGGCGAGCCCGCCAGCATGAAGGACAAGATGCTGCTCACCCGCAAGCCGCACCTCGTTCTCGAGGGCGCGCTCCTGGCGGCCAGTGCGCTGGACGCCAAAGAGGTGGTCATCGCGACCCCCGCGGGCGAGCTGGCGGAGGGCTCGATGCGCGCGGCCGTGGCCGAGCGCGGGCTCATCGGGTACGTCCGGGTGGCCGGCATCCAGGAGCGGTTCATCTCGGGCGAGGGCGGGTCCCTCGTCCGGGCGGTGAACGGCGAGCTGGGCCAGCCGTCCGGCCGCAAGGTCCGGACCAGCGACGCGGGTGTCCGCGGCCTGCCCACTCTGCTCTCGAACACCGAGACCTTCGCCCAGCTGGCGCTTCTGGCTGAGCTGGGCCCGGAGGAGTACGGCTCCGTCGGCACCGTGCAGGAACCCGGCACCACCCTCCTCAGCGTGAGCGGGTCGGTCAAGGCACCCTCGGTCGTGGAGGTCACGCCCGGGGTGCCGCTGGCCCAGGTGCTCGACATGTGCGAGGCGGACGTCGGCGACGGCGTCCTGATCGGCGGCTACCACGGCAAGTGGCTCAGCGCGGCCGACGCCTACGGCGCGATCGTCTCGCGCCGGGGCATGCAGCAGGCGGGCGGTGAGCTCGGCGCGGGCATCATCGTTCCGCTGGGCCCGGACACGTGTCCCCTCGGGGAGACGGTCCGGGTCGCGGCGTACCTGGCCCAGCAGTCGTCGGGGCAGTGCGGCCCGTGCCGCATCGGCCTGCCGGCGCTGGCCAGGGCGCTCTCCGACCTCACGATGGGCGACCCGCAGGCCCACGACCTGGTGAAATCGGCCGCCACGGCGGTCAAGGGCCGCGGCGCCTGCTTCCACCCCGACGGCACCACGCGGTTCGTGCTGTCGGCGCTGGAGGCCTTCGCCGAGGACGTCGACGAGCACATCATCAACGGCTCGTGCGGCCGGGGTGTGAAGAACACCCTGCCGATGCCGATCACCGAGGCCAGCGACGTGCGGCTGGTGGTCGACTGGACCCGCTGCCAGGGTCACGGCCTGTGCGCCCACCTCATGCCCGACCTGGTCAAGCTCGACCACCACGGGTTCCCGGTGTTCATGGACGCACCGGTTCCGACCTGGGCGAAGAGCGAGGCCCAGCGCGCCGTCGAGATGTGCCCGGCCCTCGCCCTGCGAGTCGACGCGCGACGGTGACCGTTTCGTAATGTTCGCGATCGTCTCACGAGGTAGTACCAACCCTCGGGGAGTGATCAGCAGTGGATCGTCGTGAATTCCTGTCCGCGGCGGCGCTCGCGCCGTTCGCGGGCTCGGCGCCCGACTGGCGCGCACTGGACAAGACGTTGAAGGGCCGTCTCGTACGGCCCGGCGACGCCTCCTACGCCACCGCGAAGCGGGTCTTCAACGTGGCCTTCGACAACGCGGCCCCCCGGGCCGTCGCCTATTGCGCCACCGCCGCCGACGTGGCCGCGTGCGTGGGGTTCGCCCGCCGCAACGGCCTGGCGGTGCACCCGAGGTCGGGCGGCCACTCCTATGCCGGGTGGTCGACCGGCCCGGGCCTGATCGTCGACGTCTCGCAGCTCAAGAGCGTGCGGCACACCGGCGGGCTGGCGACCGTGGGTTCCGGGGCCAAGCTCATCGACGTCTACTCGACCCTCGCCAAGAGCGGCGTCAGCATCCCTGCGGGCTCGTGCCCGACGGTCGGGGTGGCCGGCCTCACGCTGGGCGGCGGGATCGGGGTCGTCTCCCGGCGCTACGGCCTGACCATCGACGTCCTCAGGTCGGTCTCCCTGGTCACCGCGGCCGGGAAGCTCATCACCGCCTCCGCGAACAGTCATCCCGACCTCTTCTGGGCGTTAAGGGGAGGCGGCGGCGGAAACTTCGGCATCGCGACCTCGTTCACCTACCAGACCCACCCCATCCAGGACGTCACCGTCTTCACGATGAGCTGGCCATGGTCCCAGGCGTTCAATGTGGTGAAGAAGTGGCAGAAATGGGCTCCCGCGGCACCCGACGCGCTGTGGGCCAATTTGCACCTCTCTCAGGACCCGGGGAGGTCTGTCCGTGTCACCGGGCTCTATTTGGGCTCCAGATCGCGTTGTGAGGCCCTCCTGAAGGGTTTCACCGCTCCGACACGGACTGTCAGAACGATGGGTTATCTCCAGGCGATGTATTTCATGGCCGGATGTACGAATTCGGCGTCCTGCCACAACGGGCCGCGCGACCGGTTCAGCGCCAGTTCGCATTTCGCGTACACGGGAATGAGCGATTCGACCATTCGGGCACTTATCGCCCAAGTCGAGCGGCCGGGGCGGCACATCGTTCTCATCGACGCGTTGCGCGGCGCGGTCGGCCGGGTGGCTCCCGGCGCGACCGCTTTTCCTCATCGCAATGCGTTGTTCAGCGTCCAGTACTACGCGCACTTCGAGAACGCAAGTCCGTGGGTGCGCTCGGCCCGCGATTCGATGACTCCACGGCTCGGAGCGCATGCCTACATTAACTACCCCGATGTAGGCATAAATGACTATAAGGACCAGTACTGGGGCTCCAATGCCGCCCGGCTGGCCCAAGTGAAGAAGACCTACGACCCCACGGGGTTCTTCAGGCATCCGCAAGGGGTGTGAAGAACGCCAGCACCTCCGGGTTGGCCATGGCGTCGGGGTTGGCGGCCTTCTCGACCGGGACCCCCTGAAGGATCTTGCGCACCGGCACTTCGAGCTTCTTGCCCGAGAGGGTGCGCGGGATCCCGGGCACGGCGACGATCTCGTCGGGCACGTGGCGGGGTGACAGTTCCGTGCGGAGCGCCGTTCTCAGCTCCTTGACGAAGGTCTCGTCGAGTTCGCCTCCGTCGGTGAGGGCGACGTACAGGAGAAGACGGCCCTCCTGACCGAGGCGGCCGGTGTCGATGACGAGGCTGTCGGCGATCGCGTCGAAGCGTTCGACCACGCGGTAGAACTCGCTGGTGCCCATGCGGACGCCGCCCCGGTTGAGGGTCGAGTCGGACCGGCCGTAGATGACGCTGCCCCCGCCGGGGAGGATCTTGATCCAGTCGCCGTGCCGCCAGACGCCCGGATACTCCTCGAAGTACGACTCGCGGTAGCGGTGGCCGTCGGGGTCGTTCCAGAACATCACCGGCATCGAGGGCATCGGCGCGGTGACGACCAGTTCGCCGACCTCGTCGGTGACGGGGTGCCCGGCGGGGTCGAACGCCTCGACGCGGGCGCCCAGGGAACGGCACGGGATGACGCCGGCGTGCACGGGCAGCGTGCGCACCGCGCCGACGAAGCCGGTGCAGACGTCGGTGCCGCCGGAGAACGAGCCGAGCTGGACCTCCGCCGACACGTCGGAGTAGATCCAGGCGAAGCCCTCGGGCGGGAGCGGGGAGCCGGTCGAGCCGATGCCCTTCAGCCTGCCGAGCCCCTCAGGCTTCAGGCCGGCCTTCATCGAGGCGACGATGTAGGGGGCGCCGGTGCCGAAGTAGGTCACGCCCTCCTCGGCGACGACGTCCCACAGGGCGCTCGTGGAAGGGTGGGCGGCCGAGCCGTCGTACAGGACGATCGTCGCGCCGACCAGCAGGCCGCCGATGAGGTAGTTCCACATCATCCAGCCGGTGGTGGTGTACCAGAAGAACAGGTCGTCCTCGCCGAGGTCCTGGTGAAAGGTCAGCGACTTCAGGTGCTCCACGACGATCCCGCCGTGGCCGTGCACGATGGGCTTCGGGAGCCCGGTCGTCCCCGACGAATAGAGGATCCAGAGCGGGTGACCGAACGGCACCCGGTCGAAGGCCAGGTCACCGGGCCGGACGAACGCCTCCCACTCGGACACCCAGACGGTCGCGTTCAGCGAGGGCAGCCGGGCGGCGATGTCGGCGACGACCTCGCGGCGGTCGAAGTACTTCCCGTTGTAGGTGTAGCCGTCGACCGCGATCAGGACCTTCGGCTCGATCTGGGTCAGCCGGTCGATGACCGAGGGCGCCCCGAAGTCGGGCGAGCACGACGACCAGATCGCCCCGAGCGACGCCGTGGCGAGGAACGCGATGAGCGCTTCCGGGATGTTCGGGAGATATCCGGCGACCCGGTCTCCCCTTTTCACCCCGAGTGCGACGAGCCCGGCCCGCGCTTTCGCGACTTCGTCGCGCAACTGCCCGAGGGTGTACGTCCGCCGCACGCCCGTTTCATCCCGAAAAATAACCGCAAGACGGCCAGAAGGGCCTTTTAGTGCGTTTTCTGCGTAATTGATGAGGCTGCCGGAGAACCACTGCGTTCCGGGCATGCCACCGTCAATGACCGGCCCGTCGGCACGGTCGCCGATGACGCCGAAGTAATCCCAGACCGACGTCCAGAAAGCCGCCGGTTCCTCGACCGACCACGACCACAGCGCGTCGTAGGAGCCGGGCCTGCCCACCGCTTCCTGGAAACGGGTGATCCGGGCGTCCCGGATGACCTCGGCCGACGGGACCCAGAGCACGTCACCTTCATTGACCATGGATCCATAGTGCTGTTACGTCACCGGCCTGTCAGTGTCGGCCCCCCACATAACGGTCGGTGAGGCGGGCCACCGCGGCGACCACTTCCGAGGGGTTCGACAGGTCGGGCAGCACCATGTCGGCGCCCGCCTCGGTGAGTTCGGCGGCGGTCGAACCGCCCGACGCGACCGCGATCATCGCCGCTCCGGCGATGCGGGCCGCCTGCACGTCGCGGGTCGAGTCGCCGATCAGCACGGTCGAGAAGGCCGCGCCGTACTTCTCCTTGGCCCGGCCCTGGGCGACCTGGAGCAGGCTCGCCTTCGGGTAGACCTCCTCGCCGAAGCCGCCGATCGTGAAGTCGATGTACTTGTTCAGGCCGAACGCGGTCAGTTTGTGCACCGCGTTGGGCGTGATCGTGCCGGTCAGCACCGACTGGACCGTCCCGTCGAGACGGGAGACCGCCCGCAGCGCGTCCTTCGCGCCGGGCATCGCCCGGCCCTGCTTGGTGAGCCGGTCGCGCCGGTCGCCGAACGAGCGGGCCAGGGCGTCGATGAACGCCGGAAGGTGGTTGTCGTCGACCGTGATGCCGTTGGTCGCCAGCGTCTCGAAGATGATCTCCGAGTCGGGGCGCCCCTTGGCCGGGACCAGCTTCACGAGGGGTCGCCCGGTGACCGCGCGGAACGCCTCGGCGAAGGCGTCCCGCGTGACGATCGTGACGTCGACCAGGGTCAGGTCGATGTTCCAGAGGACGAGTCGGCGGTCGATGGGGGGCCTCCGGGTCGATAAGGGTGACTTCGCCCAGGGTAAGGCCCACTGGTGACGATCAGGTCAGATCAGATCCATCGCGTCTGAAAGCGAGTCGACGACGGGGAACCCGAGGGCGGCCAGTTCGGCGCGGCTGGTCATGCCGCCGGTGTAGAGGACCGCCCGCGCGCCGACGTGCTGCGCGGCGATGCCGTCGTCGACGCTGTCGCCGATCACCACGACCTTCGCGGGATCGAGGTCGAGCGCCTTCACATGGGCTTCCATGTGGTCGGCCTTGTGGTCGGCGCGGCCGGACGGGCGCAGGCCGTCGACCCGGGTGAAGTGGTGGTCGATGCCGAACTCGGCGATCTTGGGGACCAGCCGTTCGTGCTGCCACATCGACAGCAGCGACTGGCTGCGGCCCGAGTCGCCCCACGCGGTGAGGCTGGCCACCGCGCCGTCGGACAGCAGGCAGGCCTCCATCAGCCGGTGGTAGTGGTCGTGGAAGCCCTGGTCGAGGCGCTCCCATTCGCCCTCTTCGAGGGCCCGGCCGATGATTTTCTCGTATGCGACCCAGATGGGCCGGCAGTAGACGCCCCGGAAGCCGTCGAGGTCGATCGGCGGCAGCCCGTAGGGGCGGAAGATCTCGTTGGTGGCGCTCACGACCGCGTCGGAGTCGTGAAAGAGCGTCCCGTTCCAGTCCCAGACGATGTGTGTCATAGCGCTCTCAAGGCTAGCCGAGCACGTCGGGGATCTCCTGAGTGGCATACCAGAGCAGCTCGTGGGCCTCGGCGCCGTCGACGGTGAAGCGGGCGTCGTCGTCTCCGGCGTCGGCGGCCTTCAGCGCGAGCGCGGCGGCTTCGACGTCGGGCACCGCCGACACCTCGTCGACGTGGGCGGCCCGGATCAGCCGCATCGGGACGGCCGCGCCGAGCCTGACCCGGCCGCGCTCGGCGACGTCGGGGCTCACCTGGACGTCGGCGTCGGGGATGTCGGCGGCGATGACCACCCGGCGGGCCGGGGCGGTCACGCCGTCGGCCAGGTCGGCCGCGATCATCCGCAGCGACGCGCGCGCCGCCTCCGAGAGGGCCACGTATTCGAGCTCCTCGGTGTCTCCCGAGACGTACCACTCCACGAGAGCGGGCGTCACGGCGAAGCCGGTCAGCGGAGCGGGGCCCAGCTCACCCGCGGCGGCCGTGCGGGCCAGCGCGGGGAGTGTGCACGGAAGGTAGACACGCATGGTGACGAGTGTCCCATCACGCCGGCCTCAGAGGCACCTTGAGCAACGCCTCGAGCTCGGTGATGGTCGTCTCGGCGTGGGTGTGGTGGATGCCGGTGAAGCCCAGTTCGCGGGCGGCCACGATGTTGGCCTCGATGTCGTCGATGAAGACGCACTCATCGGGTTCGAGCCCGACCAGGCCGACGGCGTGGGCGAAGATGCGCGGCTCGGGCTTGCGCATGCCGACCTCGCCCGAGATGACGACGGCGTCGAACGCGTCGTCCCAGCCGGTGCGGTCGTATTCGTTGCCCCACGAGTTCGACACCAGGCACGTCTTGTAACCGGCCTTGCGCGCGTGCCGGAGCATCTCGAACATCGCCTCGACCGGCAGGAACCCGGCGAACATCCGGGTCAGCAGGCCCTCGGCGACCGGTGGCACCCCGTTGTGCGTGAGCAGCTCGGCGGCCAGCGCCGTCTCGAAGGCCAGAGCGGTGATCTCCCCGCGCTCCAGCGTGTGGATCGGGTTCTCGGCGCCGTCCCCGCCGTACGCCGCCGCGATCATGCCGCGCATCACGTCGGTGTAGTGCGCGGCGTCGATGCGGTCGGCGACCAGCCACGTGTTGATGGACTCGGCCATGCTCGTGGTGAGCACCCCGGCCCAATCGATAAGCACCCCTTTGACCGTCATGTGGTCAAAGGGTAGTCATCGCGCGCCCGTGGTGATGCGCCGGGCGACCGCGCGGTGCTCGGCGGTCTTGAGCATCCTGGCCGCCGCCGACGGGTCGGGGAAGGCGCGCGGGTGGCTCAGCCCCCAGTCCTCCTTCAGCGCCAGCACGCGTTCGACGGAGGCGTTCAGCCGGGTCGCGGTGATGCGCCCCGACGCGATCGCCGCCAGGACGGCGTCACGCGCGACGTCGAAGTCGGGCGGCATGAGCAGGATGTCGACCCCGGCCAGGATCGCCCGGACGGCCACCTCGCCGTCGCCGTACTTCTTGCGCACGCCCTCCATGTTGAGCGCGTCGGTGAAGACGACCCCCTTGAAGCCGAGTTCGCCGCGCAGCACCCCGGTGAGGATCTTCTTCGACAGGGTGGCCGGGTCGCCCGACGGGTCGAGCGCGGGCATCACGATGTGGGCGCTCATGATGGCGTCGACGTCGTTGGCGATGGCCTCTTTGAACGGCGGCGCGTCGAGCTTCTCCCACTCGGCGCGGGTGTGGTCGATGACCGGCAGCGAGGTGTGGCTGTCGACGTTGGTGTCGCCGTGGCCCGGGAAGTGCTTCACCGTCGCCGCGACACCGCCGTCGTGGAAGCCCTGGACGGCCGCGCCGACCATGTCGGCGACCTCCTCGGGATCGTTCCCGTAGGCGCGCGGGCCGATGACCGGGTTGTTCGGGTTGACGTTCACGTCGGCGACCGGCGCGAAGTCGAGCGAGATGCCGAGCGCGTTCAGCTCTTCGGCGGTGACCCGGGCGGCGTCGCGGGCGTTACGCGTGTCACCGGTCTGGCCGATGACCGAGGCGCCGGGCAGGTCGGTGACGATGCCGTCGAGCCGGGAGACGAGCCCGTTCTCCTGGTCGACGCCGATGAGCAGCGGCACCTCCGGGGAGGCCGCGCGCAGCCCGGCGGTGAGCTGGGCGACCTGCCGGGCGTTCTCGATGTTGCCCGTGCCGGGGAACAGGATCACGCCGCCGAGGTGGTATTTCTCGATGACCTCGGCGGGGGTGCCGACGCCGTAGCGGGCCTGGTTCTCCTGGTGCACGGTGTCGGCGGCCGAACCGTAGAGCACCGGCATGAAGAGCTGGCCGACCTTCTCCTCGACCGTCATGTCCAGCGTCGGGGACGGCGAAGGCGACGGTGACGGAGGTGGCGGCGCCACGACGGTCGAGGTGGCGGGGGTGGGGAGTGCGGTGCGTGGCGGAGTGCTCGAACACCCCGCCACCACGACGAGCAGGCCGGCGCCGAACAGCGCCCTGTGGAGGGACACCCCGACACCGTAGCGGTTAGAGCCCCAGATCAACGAGGCCGGTCAGGTGGGCGCGGGCCGCCTCCTTCGCCTCGGACGCGCCCGGTGCGGATCGGGCGGCGTCGGCCGCCGCACGACACTGGCCGAGCGTGTGCCGCGCCAGCGACGCGCGCACCCACGGCAGCGCCGGAGACCCCATCGACAGCGACGTCACGCCCAGGCCGACGAGCACGCACGCCAGCACCGGATCGGCCCCCGCCTCGCCGCACACGCCGCAGCTCTTCCCGGCCGCGCCCGCCGCCTCGGCGGCCAGCGCGATCAGGTCGAGGACGGCCGGATGCCACGGATCCTGCAGGTCGGAGACCCCGGCGACCTGGCGGTCGGCGGCCATGGCGTACTGGGTGAGGTCGTTGGTGCCGATCGAGAAGAAGTCGACCACCTCGGCCAGATGGCGGGCGCGCAGCGCGGCCGACGGCACCTCGATCATGATCCCGGCGGTCTCCAGCCCGGCCGCGTGGCAGGCGTCGGCGAACCAGGCCGCCTCCGCCACCGTGGCCACCATCGGGGCCATGACATAGGGGATCGTCTCGGTGCCCTCGGCGGCGCGGGCCAGCGCGCCGAGCTGGGCGGCCATCATGTCGGGGTAGCGCTTGAACATGCGCAGGCCGCGTTCGCCCAGGGCCGGGTTGGGCTCCTCGCCGGGCGGCGGCAGGAACGTCAGCGGTTTGTCGGCGCCCGCGTCGAGGGTGCGCACCACCACCCGGCCGCCGGGGAACGCCTCGAAGACGGCCCGGTAGGCGGCCTCCTGCTCGTCTTCGGTGGGCGCGTCGGCGCGGTCGAGGAAGAGGAACTCGGTGCGGTAGAGGCCGACGCCCTCGGCGCCGTTGGCCAGCGCCGACTCCAGGTCCTTCGGGCCGCCGATGTTGGCGAGCAGCGGCACGGGGTGGCCGTCGGCGGTGGCGCCGGGTCCGGTCGTACCGGAAAGGACCTCGGCGCGGGCCCGTGCGGTCTCGACGGCGGCGCGGGCGGCCTCGGGTTCGGGCTCGATGACGACCTCGCCGGTCGCGCCGTCGACCAGCAGCAGCGTGCCCTGAACCAGCGCGGTCGCGCCCGCGCAGCCCACGACGGCGGGCACGCCCATCGCGCGGGCCAGGATCGCGGTGTGACTGGTCGGCCCGCCGTCTTCGGTGACGAAGGCGGCCACCAGGTTCCGGTCGAGCAGCGCGGTGTCGGCGGGCGCGAGGTCACGGGCCACCAGGATGTACGGCTCGGTCGCGTCGACCGGCACCCCCGGCATCGGCGCGCCGGTCAGCCGGGAGATGGCCCGGTCGCGGATGTCGTCGAGGTCGGCCACGCGCTCACCGAGGTATCCCCCGGCGGCGGCGAGCAGCTCGCGGTAGGCCCCGAAGGCCTCGTACACGGCCCTCTCACCGGAGACCCCCTGGTCGATCAGCTCGTCGACCCCGTCGGCCAGGCCCGGGTCGCGGGCCATCATCGCCTGGGCCGACAGGACCTCGGCGGCCTCTCCCCCGGCCCGCTCACCGCGCGCGTCGAGGTCGGCGGCGACGTCTTCGAGCGCGGCCGTCGTGCGGGCCTTCTCGGCCTCGGCGTCGCCCGCGTGCTTGAGGTTTTCAGCAGGTTCGGGGATCGAGCCGATGAGCAGGTGGGCGGCGGCGTAGCCGGTGCCGGGGCTGACTCCGGAGCCCTTCAGGACGGTCGCCATCAGGGCGCTCCGGCGATCGAGACGAGCTCTTCGAGCAGGTCGTCGTCGCCGTCGGTGCTGATGGTGATGGCGTCGCCCTTCTTCACGTCGAGGGCCAGCACCGCCAGGATGCTCTTGGCGTCGACCGGCGCGCCGTCGCCCTTGGCGAGGGTCACGCTGCCGGCCGATCTGGTCGCGGTCTGCACGAACGTGGCGGCGGGACGGGCGTGCAACCCCACCTCCGCCTCGACGATGAGCCTTCGTTGCGGCACGCTGCCTCCTTCGGGTCCGGCGGTCCGGACCACTCATCCAACACCCGGTTCGGGGTCAATGCCAGTCGAAGAGGGGATCGCCCGCTTCGACCGGTCCGCTCACCACGCCGGAGACGCTCTCCGGCCCGGCGTCCAGGGCGATCACCGGGCACACCGGCGAATACCCCTCCTCGTCGACGGCATGCGGATGCCAGGCGACGACCGGTTGCCCGGCCGTGACGAGGTCGCCTTCCGCGGCGAGGGTCTCGAAACCCACGCCGCGCAGCTTCACGGTGTCGACGCCGAGGTGGGTCAGCACCCCCCGGCCGTCGTCGCCGACCACGATGTAGGCGTGCGGGTGGAGCTTCACCAGCCGCCCGGCGATCGGCGCGACCGCGACCTGCGGCCCTCGGGCCGGGTCGACGGCCGCGCCCGGACCCACCATGGCCTGCGAGAACACGGGATCGGGCACGGCCGGGAGCCCGATCGCCCGGCCGCTCACCGGAGAGTGGACGGTCGTCAAGCGAAGTCCAGCAGGTCGTCGATGTCGCTGGCGATCGTGTCGGCCTCCGGCCCGACGACGACCTGGACGATGTTCCCGGTGACCATGACACCGTGCGCGCCCGCGGCCTTCAACGCGGCTTGGTTGATCTTGGAGGCGTCGTGCACCTCGGTCCGGAGCCGGGTGATGCAGGGCTCGATCTCGATGATGTTGCCCGGCCCGCCCAGGGCCGCAATGATCTTGCGCGCATCCGCCATGACGCCTCCTCTGGATCTTTTGGCCGAACCCTACTCGTCGGTCTGGGTCACCTTGTTGAGGCCGCGGGGCGCGTCGGGGTCGTACCCGAGCCTGCGCGCCAGCGCCTCGGTGAGCAGCTGGCCGGGCACGATCAGCCCCAGCGGTGCCACCCATTCGGGCAGGTCGGGACCGTTGAGCGAGGCGGTGGAGACGTTCTGCAGAGCCGCGCCCCCGCCGACGCCGTAGGAGGCCGCGCCCGCGCCGGTCACCCGCTCGGCCAGCGCGATCGTGCCGGCCAGGGTCGGCCCCTCACCGGCGGCGACCAGGATCGCCGGGGTGTCGGCGTCGACCACGGCGATCGGCCCGTGCAGCAGGTCGGCGTAGGACAGGCCCATGGCGTGCAGGTAGCAGGCCTCCTTGAGCTTCAGCGCGAGTTCGAGCGCGGTCGAGAAGGCCAGCCCGCGCCCCGACACGACCACGCCCGGCTTGTCGGCCAGCCCCTCGACCAGGGCGTCGATGTCGCCCGGGTCCTCGATGAGCTTCTGGATGGCGTCCGGGACCCTCTGAAGATCGTCCTGGTGGACGTCGGCTCCGAGGCCCAGCGCCAGCACCGCCATGGCCGCCAATTGGGTCGTGTACGTCTTGGTCGCGGGCACCGCCTTCTCCTCCCCGGCGACCGTGCACAGGGCGAGATCGGCGGCGCGCGCCAGCGGGCTCTCCTCGCCGCCGTTGGTGATGGCCACCGTCTTGGCGCCGCAGTCGCGGGCCCAGTCGAGGGTCTCGACGATCTCCTCGGTGCGTCCCGACTGGGAGACGGCCACGGCGAGCACACCGTCGAGGTCAATCTTGCGGCGGTAGGTTGTGGCGATGGACGGCGCGGCCAGCGCCGCCATCCGCCCGGCGTGTGACTCGATCAGGTAGCGGCCGTAGATCGCGGCGTTGTCCGAGGTGCCACGGGCGATGAACAGCAGGTGGCGGGTCTGTCCGGCGAGAGAGGTGACATCGGGGATTCGGGGGAGCAGGGCGTCCAGCGTGGCGCGCAGGGCGGCCGGCTGTTCGGCGATCTCACTGCGCATCTTCGTCGTCGTCACGTGCCCATCCTGTAATCGGTCCGTACGTTGACAGACATTTCGGCGGTGTGGTCTAGTCCGGACTAGACCAGTACGAACCATAACAAAGCGGAGAGGGGAGGCGACAGTGGCCGGCATCGACACCCGGGGAAGCGGCGCCACCATCGACCCGGACAGCCCTGTCCCGAAGTACTTCCAGCTCCGCGAGATCATCCTCGATCTCATCGAGAACAACGAGCTGCCCATCGGCGCGGCGATCCCGTCGGAACGCGAGCTGTGCCAGCGCTTCGGGCTGTCCCGCATGACCGTGCGCCAGGCTGTCGACCACCTGGTCAGCGAGGGCAGGCTGCACCGCGTACCGGGAAAAGGGACCTTCGTCGCGAGGCCGAAGATCGAGCTGGCCCTCCAGCTCACCTCGTTCAGCGACGACATGCGCGCCCGCGGCCTGGAGCCCGGCAGCCGCGACCTCGACCGCCGCGTGGTCCGCGCCAGCGCCCACCTGGCCCGCGAGCTCGGCATCGCCCCGGGTGACGAAGTTCACTTCATCGAACGCCTCCGCACCGCCGACGGCGAGCCCCTGGCGATCGAGCGCGCCCACATCCCGCTGGCCCTGGCCCCCGACCTGGAGAGCTACGACCTCTCAGGCCGATCTCTGTACGCGCTCCTGGAGTCCCGATACGGTCTGATCCTCGACGCAGGGGAACTCACCATCGACGGCGGCATCGCCGACCCCAGCGACGCCGACCTGCTGAAACTCTCCCGCGGCGGGGCCGTGCTGCTGCTCTCGCGCCGGTCCTACGCGGGCGGAGTCTGCGCTGAGTTGGGCGTGTCGACCTACCGGGCCGACCGCTACCAGCTCCGTACGCTCCTGGAGCCACGGCGGGCCTAGACACCCCGGCAGACTCGGGAGGGACGATGACCGCTGCGATGACCGTGATGTCGCGGATCGGGCGCTCCCTCATGCTGCCGATCGCGGCCCTCCCCGCGGCGGCGATCCTGCTGAGGGTCGGCCAGGACGACCTGCTCGGCCGGACCGACAACGCCACCCTCGACAAGGTGGCCCGGATCGTCGGCGGAGCGGGCGGCGCCCTGTTCGACGCGCTGCCGCTGCTCTTCGCGATCGGCGTGGCAGTCGGCTTCGCCCGCAAGTCCGACGGCTCGACGGCCCTGGCCGCCGTGGTCGGCTACCTGGTCTGGGACCGGGTCACCCACCTGATGTTCTTCGACTCCTCGCTGCGCCCCCGGGTCGCCCAGACGGTCGTCACCGCCGGAACCCCCGCCGAGGCCCTGAACCTGGCCGCCGCCAACCCGACCGGCGTGCTCGGCGGGATATTGATGGGCCTGGCGGCGGGGATCCTGTGGCAGCGCTACCACCGGATCAAGCTCCCGGCGTGGCTGGCGTTCTTCGGCGGGCGCCGGTTCGTCCCCATTCTGACCGCCCTGGCCGGACTGATCCTGGGCGTGGTCTTCGGCCTGATCTGGCCGCCGATCGGCCAGGGGCTGTCGTCGTTCGGCGACTGGCTGGCGACCCACTCGACGCTGGGCGCCGGGATCTACGGGGTGGTGAACCGGGCCCTGATCCCGTTGGGCATGCACCACTTCGTCAACTCGATCGTGTGGTTCACCGTGCCCGACTGCGCCGTGAACGGCGTCCACACCGCCGGAGACCTGAACTGCTACTTCGCCGGCCAGGACGGCGCCGGAGCCTTCATGGCCGGATTCTTCCCGGTGATGATGTTCGGCCTCCCGGCGGCGGCCATCGCGATCTGGCGCGCCGCTCCCCCGCACCGCCGCAACGCGGTCGGCTCCATCATGATCTCGGCGGCCCTGGTGTCGTTCGTGACCGGCATCACCGAGCCGATCGAGTTCGCCTTCATCTTCGTGGCGCCGGTGCTGTTCGTGGTCCACGCCCTGCTGACAGGCCTGTCGATGGCCTTGGTGGCGGGTCTGGGCGGGCGCCTGGGCTTCGGCTTCTCCGGCGGCGCCATCGACGCGACCCTGAACGCGACCAAGGACAACACCCACAACTTCGCCCTCATCATGGCGATCGGTGTCGTCTACTTCGTCGTCTACTACGCGGTCTTCACGTTCCTCATCAAACGCCTCAACATCATGACCCCAGGCCGCGAACCCGACTCCGACCTCGACCCGGCCAACTGAGCCGCACCCAACGTCGGCCCCTTGTCGGCCTCTCGGCACCGGCAGCGAGCGCGCCGCTCTGCCAACTGGAGCTTCGGGCTCGCACTCTCAGTTGAAGTGACGGTGGGCCGAGTGCCCTGCGGTCCATACCAACCCGGTCGCTTCTATCGGCATGTATGCCGATCCGGCCCTGTCCAATGACAACGGAAACCTACGGCCGCGTATCCGGCCTGGACGTCCGAAACCTCTTACCGGTGTCCCTATCACTCCGACTTCCCCCGGAGCCCTCGATGCCTCTCCCCCGCCTCGCCCCGATCCCCACCCCCGACCCCGTGTACGCCCACGACCGTCTCCTGACCTCAGTCCACGCGCAAGGCTCCCCGGCCGACGGCAGGGAGGAACCCCTGGCCGAGATCCACCGGATCCGCCGTCCGATCCCCCGGACACACGGCTCCCTGGCGCTGGCCCACGAGCCGGAGACGGCACCCGCGCCCGGCCCGGTCCCCGACGAGCGCCGCCTGCGCGCCCTGGCCCAGGCGCTGGCCGAGATCCTGGCCGGACGCCGCCCACCCCAGACGATCCAGGACCGCCTCAGCGGCCGGGCCTACGCCAGCCTCCTGCGGGCCGGAAAGATGATCAACACCACCCGCCCGCCATGGGTAGGAGTGCCCCGCGTTCAGCACCCGAAGGACGACATCGTGGAAATGTGCGCCCTCGTCCGCTGCACACCCCGCTGCCACGTCCTGGCGGCCCGCCTGGAGCGCCACGGCGTCCAATGGGTACTGACGGAGTTCGAAACCGCCTGACCCCCTCTCCGCCCAGCTGGAGCCGAGCACGGGAGGTTCTATGGGCGCCCCCTCGGTAGGTGCTTCCGAGTCTGGTGACGGTTCCGCTCACCCAGTTCTGGGGCAGCAGCACCCGCTCCCCTACTTCCTTGTCCGTCGCAGGTCTGCCGTGACGACCATGCGGCAGGAGCATGCGCCCCGCTGAGCACCGATTGCGCACTCGCGGCGCTCAGCGGGGCCGGGCAAGGACCGCTGGGCGCCGATGCGCACTCACGGGGTTCAGCGAGGCCGGGCAAGGATGCAACGCCAGGCAAGGACTCGGCACAGAACCCGTAGGCCGCCCGGACAATCGATTCAGCGTGGGGCGGGCTCAGGTCGTACAGAAAAAACGAAGCCCTCTCCTCGATGGTGAGGAGAGGGCTTCGGTTTGCGGCGGTTAGGCCGTGGCGTTCTTCGGGTCGCCGTGGCAGCGCTTGTACTTCTTGCCTGAGCCGCAGGGGCACGGGGCGTTGCGCTCGACGTTGCCGTAGTTGGCGCGCTGCTCCGGCGAGGAGCGGCGGACCTCGACCTCGCCGTCTTCGCCCGGGGCGGTGTAGATCATCTCGCGCTGCGGGCGGCGCAGGGCGTTGGCGATGATCGAGCCGGCCTCGGCGACGGCCGAGTTGGGCTCGGCGCCCGCCTCGTAGGAGATCGGGCTCTCCTCGACCTGCTGCGGCGGCTGGACGCGGAACAGCATGTTGACCGAGTTCTCCTTGATGCCCTCGAGCATCGCGGCGAACATGTCGTAGCCCTCACGCTGGTATTCGATCAGCGGGTCGCGCTGGGCGTAGGCGCGGAGGGCGATGCCCTCCTGGAGGTAGTCCATCTCGTAGAGGTGCTCGCGCCACTTGCGGTCGAGGACCTCGAGGACGACGCGGCGCTCGAGGTCACGCATGGTCTCGGCGCCGAAGTCCTCTTCGCGCTTCTTGTAGGCGGCCAGCGCGTCGGCCTTGATCTTCTCGTCGAGCAGGGAGGCGTCGATGCCCTCGCGGCCACCGGCTTCTTCGGCCAGTTCGTCGATCTTGACGGAGATCGGGTAGAGCTGGCGGAAGGCGTTCCAGAGCTTGTCGAGGTCCCACTCTTCGGCGAAGCCGTCGGCGGTGGCGCCCTTCACGTAGCCGTCGACGACGTCTTCGACGAAGGAGGTGACCTGGCCGTGCAGGTCGGCGCCCTCGAGGACCTTCTGGCGCTCGGCGTAGATCACCTTGCGCTGGCGGTTCATGACCTCGTCGTACTTGAGGACGTTCTTGCGGATCTCGAAGTTCTGCTGCTCGACCTGGTGCTGGGCCGAGGCGATCGCCTTGGACACGATGCCCGACTCGATCGGCTGCTCTTCGGGGATGTTCAGCCGCGTCATGATCATCTCGACCCGGGCCGAGTTGAACAGGCGCATCAGGTCGTCTTCGAGCGACAGGTAGAAGCGCGACTCGCCGGGGTCACCCTGACGGCCGGAACGACCGCGCAGCTGGTTGTCGATGCGGCGGGACTCGTGGCGCTCGGTGCCGAGGACGTAGAGACCACCGAGCTCGGTGACCTCCTCGTGTTCGGCCTTGACCGCTTCCTTCGCCTTCTCCAGCGCCTCGGGGTAGGCCTTCGTGTATTCCTCGGCGGTCTCGACCGGGTCGAGGCCGCGGTTGCGGAGCTCGAGGTCGGCGCGGAACTCGGGGTTGCCGCCGAGCATGATGTCGGTGCCTCGACCGGCCATGTTGGTGGCGACGGTGACGGCGCTCTTGCGGCCCGCCTCGGCGATGATCGCGGCCTCACGCGCGTGGTTCTTCGCGTTGAGGACCTCGTGGCGGACGCCCTTGTGCTTGAGCATCCGCGACAGCCGCTCGGACTTCTCGACGGAGGTGGTGCCGACGAGGACCGGCTGACCGGCCTCGTAGCGCTCCTTGATGTCGTTGACGCACGCCATGAACTTGGCGTCTTCCGACTTGTAGACCATGTCGGACTGGTCTTTACGGACCATGGGCCGGTTCGTCGGGATCGGCACGACGCCCAGCTTGTAGGTCTGGTGGAACTCGTTGGCCTCGGTCGTGGCCGTGCCGGTCATGCCGGACAGCGTGGTGTAGAGGCGGAAGTAGTTCTGGAGGGTGATCGTGGCGAGAGTCTGGTTCTCGTCCTTGATCTTCACGGCTTCCTTGGCCTCGATGGCCTGGTGCATGCCCTCGTTGTAGCGGCGGCCGTGGAGCACTCGGCCGGTGAACTCGTCGACGATCAGGACCTCGCCGTCGACGACGATGTAGTCCTTGTCCTTCTTGAACAGTTCCTTCGCCTTGAGGGCGTTGTTCAGGTATTGGACGAGGTGGGTGTGCTCCGGCTTGTAGAGGTTGTCGATGCCCAGCAGGTCTTCGACCTTCTCGACGCCGGCCTCGAGGATGCCGACCGTGCGCTTCTTCTCGTCGACGACGTAGTCGCCGGTGCTCTCGGTGCCGTCTTTGCCCTCGACGCCCTTGCGGAGGCGGGGGACGATCTTGGCGAACTCGGAGTACCACTTGCCGGACTGCTCACCCGGACCAGAGATGATCAGCGGGGTGCGGGCCTCGTCGATGAGGATCGAGTCGACCTCGTCGACCACGGCGAAGTTGTGACCGCGCTGCACGAGCTCCTCGAGCGACCACGCCATGTTGTCGCGCAGGTAGTCGAAGCCGAACTCGTTGTTGGTGCCGTAGGTGATGTCGGCGGCGTACTGCCGGCGGCGCTCGTCGGACGGCATGTTGGCCAGGATGCAGCCCACCTCGAGGCCGAGGAACCGGTGGACCCGGCCCATGGTCTCGGAGTCACGCTTGGCCAGGTAGTCGTTGACCGTGACGACGTGGACGCCCTTGCCGGAGATGGCGTTCAGATAGGCCGGGAGAGTACAGGTCAGGGTCTTGCCCTCACCGGTGCGCATCTCGGAGATGTTGCCCATGTGGAGGTTGGCGCCGCCCATGATCTGCACGTCGAAGTGACGCTGGCCGAGCACCCGGCGGGCCGCCTCACGGACCGCGGCGAAAGCCTCGGGCAACAGATCGTCGAGGGACTCACCCTCGGCGTGGCGATCACGGAACTCCTGGGTCTGTGCCCGCAACTCCTCGTCGGAAAGACTCTTGAAGTCTTCTTCAATGGAGTTGACCTGCTCGGCGATGCGCTTCAGCTTGCGCAGCGTCTTACCTTCGCCGGCGCGGAGAATTCGGTCGAGAATGGCTGCCACTTTGCTAAAGCTCCTCGCAGGTCTGAGGACGAGACACACTTCCCCTGTGCCATGGTAGGCCGTTCGACCACCTGACACAGCCACCACGAGTTCTTGACGGGGAGTGGCGCGGCGGGCCGGGGGACAAGGTCGATAGGCTCAACCCTGTCAAACGTAGGAAGACCGTCTGGTGTTCCAGACCGGGGCAACAACAGACGCGAGTCGGGTAGGGCGGTATGGCAGAGACCTCACACCAGGGAAGCCACGCGGGCAGCGCGAAGTCGTGGGTGGCGGTGACGACCATCCTGATCGGCACGATCATCAGCGGCGCGGCCCTCACCGGGCTGGGTGGCGACACCGCCAACTGGACCATGGTCTGGGTCGGCGTCGGCGTGTCGGCCGTCGGCGCGGTCCTCGCGCTGGTCTTCGACGTCTTCTCCGACGTCGTCATCGACGCCCCCCGCGTCATGGACGCCAACCAACACCACTCCCCCTTCGAGCACTAGTTTGATCGGGCAGATTCAAAGCGGGACCCGTCCTCCCTTCGGGCGGCCGGGTCTCGTGTCTCGAACTGTCGGTGGCCGGGATTACTCTCGGGCGGATGGACCTCACGGCCGACGAGGCACGACGGATCATCCTGCGCGCTCAGGGATTTCTGGGGGCGGCCGGGCGTAAAGGCGGCACCGCAGGGATGCTGCGCCGCCTCGGTGCGGTGCAGCTCGACACGATCTCGGTGCTGGCGCGTTCCCATGAGCTGGTGGCCTATTCCCGGCTCGGGGCGGTGGAGCGGCCCGCGGTCGAGAAGGCCTACTGGGGTGGCGGGGCCTTCGAATACTGGTGTCACGCGGCCTGCATCCTGCCCGTCGAGCACTGGCCGGTTTACTCGTTCCGGCGCCGCGCCTACCGTGATCGCAAGTTCCGGTGGCACGAGGTGCCAGCGACGGTCGGTGAGATCCTCGACCGGGTCCGCCGCGACGGGCCGCTGACGACCGGCGACATCGGCGGCGCCAAGAAGGGCGGGCCGTGGTGGGACTGGTCCGACTCCAAGATTTCCATCGAGTTCCTGCTCGACGTCGGTGACGTCGTCTGCGTCCAGCGGGTGGGCTGGCGGCGGGTCTACGACCTGGCCGAACGCGCGATCCCCGCCGAACACCGCGAGGTCGACCTCACCGACGAAGAGGGCGTGACCCGGCTGACCACGATCGCCGGCCGCTCGCTGGCCGTGGCGACCCGGGCCGACCTGGTCGACTACACCCGGGTCAAGGACAAACACGCCGCCATGCTCGACGACGCGCTGCTCAGTGGCGCCAGCGGGCTGGTCCCCGTGCACGTTTCAGGCTGGCCCCCGGCCCGCAGGGGCGGCCCCAACGCCTGGGCCGACCCGGAGGCGCTGGCCCTGGGCGAGGCCCGTGGCCGCCACCGCACCACTCTGCTCAGCCCGTTCGACTCCCTGATCTGGGAGCGGGCGAGGGCCGAGCGTATCTTCGGCATGGCCCACCGCCTGGAGGCCTACGTCCCGAAGGACAAGCGCATCCACGGCTACTTCGCGATGCCGGTCCTCCACGGCGGCAAACTGATCGCCCGCGTCGACCCGGCCCGAGAGGGCACGACGCTGGTGGCCAAACGAGTGACCCTCCAGCCCGGCGTGACCAAGCTCGACGCGGTCGAGGAAGCGCTCAGGGAAGCGGCGACCTGGGTCGGCTGCACGGGAGTGCGCATCGAAGAGATCCGGTAGCCACCCCGGCTTGCCCACGACCAAAGTGACAGCGGCGTCCCTCCCCGATAACACCCACCGGCTCGGGAGCCGCAGCGGGGCCCGAAATCGCCCGCGTCGAGCGCAGAGAGCCCTTGGCAGCCGCGAAACGCCGCCGGAATCCTCGTCAGCCCCCGCGTTATCGCTACCATCTCGCGTCACACAGGTCAGGGCCCGATCGATGGGCCCCTCAGGTCAGGTGATCTCCAGGAGGCGCTCGCGCACTGCGTAGACGACCGCTTCCATGCGGCTGTGCAGTTGGAGCTTCTCCAGGATGTTGCGCACGTGGTTCTTCACCGTGTTCTCGGAGATGAAGAGTTCCTTCGCGATTTCGCGGTTGTTCATCCCCTTCGCCACCAGCCGGAGCACTTCCATCTCGCGCTCGGTCAGGCGCGGGACGGGAAGCTGCGGGGGCCGCTCGGCCTCTTTGCGGCTGATGCTGGCGAACTCGGTGATCAGTTTGGTCGCCATGGCGGGGTTGATGAACGACTGCCCGCTGTGGACGCCGCGCACGGCGTCGGGGACCTCGTCGATCTGCACGTCTTTCAGGAGGTAGCCCGTCGCGCCGGCCTTGAAGGCCTCGAAGAGGTCTTCCTCCTCGTCGCTGGCGGTGAGCATGATGATGCGGGTCGTCGGCATGCTCTCTTTGATCGCCCTGGTCGCCTCGATGCCGTCGCGCCTGGGCATGCGCACGTCCATCAGCACGACGTCGGGCAGCAGCTTCTCGGCGAGGACCACGGCCTCCTGACCGTCGCTCGCCTCTCCGGCGACCTCGATGTCGGCCTCGGCCTGGAGAGCGAGCACCAGGCTGCGGCGGATCAGCGAGTGATCATCGACGATCAGCACACGGATCGGCTCACCGCGCCCCGTGGCACGGCTCGAGTCGTCTCGTACGCTGCGGTCGCTCACAGCTCCTCCTCGTCGGGGGGCCAGGTAGCCGGATCGCCATCATGACATGGGTTCCAGTTCTGGCGAGGATCTCGCACGCGCCATGCGCCCCGCACACGGGCGGGGCGCATGGTTCGCGCTTCGTCTCTGTCTACAGACAAAACGGTGAAAGGGGTGGCGCGGGTTCAGCCTTCGACGAGCCGCAACACGCCGTAGTCGTATCCGCGACGCCGATATACGACGCTCGGGTGGCCGCATTCTTTGTCACGGAACAGGAAGAAGTCGTGGCCGACCAGTTCCATCTCGAGGAGGGCCTGCTCGATGGTGATGGCGTCGGCCTGGTGGAACTTCTCGCGGACGACGAGGGGGCCGTCGCCGTCCTGCTCTATCGGGATGATCGGTTCGGTGTAGCCGTTCTTCGGCTTCTGCGGCGGGAGGTAGTCGTCGTGGAGCAGGTCGGGCTCGGGCAGCGTCGCCACCGGTTCGCCGAGGCCGTTGTCGGCCAGGGACGCGGTGAACTCCGCGACCGAAGGAGGGCAGTTCTTGCCGTGATGGATCTTGCGGCGGTCGCTCAGCCGCCGCAGGCGTGATTCCAGCTTTCCCAGAGCGATGTCGAGCGCCGCGAACCTGTCGTCGGCCGCCGCCTCGGCCCGGACCGCCGGGCCCTTGGAGTGGATGGTGAGCTCCACCCGCTCCCTCTGGTCGCTCAGCCGCGGGTTCTTCTCCGTAGAGACCTCTACGTCGACGCGGATGAGACGGTTGTCCAGTCGCTCGATTTTGGCCAGCTTGGAAGTCACGTGATCACGGAAACGGTCGCTCACTCCTGTGTGCCGTCCCTTGACGATGATGTCCACGCAAAAGCCCCCTTCGCCTCTCGACTGACATGAAGGAGCACCCGTTCGGCCGACCTGGTCTTCGTCCCCACATCCGCCTGCTGAGGGGTTCGCGGCTCTGAGCCACTACTGCCCTTCTCTCCTGGCGGGAGACATCTGGACTCCCGGGGAGGCAGGACTTACCTCTAAGCCGCACCGTGATCGGTCGACCAAGAGTCGCCTTACGTGGACCGTTTCGCCTGCGGCTGGCATCGGCTAGCCAGGCCGAACCCCCGAGGGGACTCGGTCCGGCGCAACCACGGACCCGAACGGGTGCCATGTCCTGAACGCTAGTCGCTGCCCGGCCGAATGTCAGCCGCGAGCCACGCCAAAGGATCACTTTCGGTGATTTTTCGGCAGGCGCGCGGGAGCCACCCATGGGCCGGGGCGTCATGGGCTCACCCGCACGCGATCCCGTCAAGGGTCTCCTGATCTGGGAGTTCATATGGTCGTCGACACCCGGATGTCACTTGGAAGCCAGGTCGTTATTTGACTGTTTCTTTACCTACAGTCATCTCAGCGAATTTGCGACCGCCGGGCGTGTCGCATAACCGGCACCCGTTTACGGGTGGCCGCAACGGTGACCGCGCAGGTGGTCTCGGCGCCCGCCGCCCGCAGCGCGCGGGCCGCCTCTGCGAGGGTGGCGCCGGTCGTGACCACGTCGTCGACCAGCACGACCCGGCCCCGGGGCACGGGCTTCGAGGTGAACGCCCCGGCCAGGTTGGCGGCCCGCTGCGCGGAGGTCAGGCCCGACTGGTCGGCGACCTTCCGGGCGGGCCGCAACACGGGCGCGACCGTGACCTGGGCGCCTGTGGCCCGCAGCCGTCTGGCCGCGACCTCGGCGATGCGGCGTACCGGATCATGGCCTTTGGCTCTTCTCGACCGGCGGGTGCTGGGCACCGGCACCAGCACCAGCGGGCCCTCCAGCGGGAGGTGCGCCATCGCGCCGGCCAGGCAGGTGCCCAGCGCGGCGCCGAGGGCGGTGCGGCCTCGCTCCTTGTACGCGATCAGCACCCGCCGCGCCACCCCGTCGTAACCGGCGGCGGCCCAGCACTCGGGCAGGCCCTCAGGGGGCGCCTCGGGGGCGTGACGGCGGGGCGGGGCGGTCAGCTCGGCCGCGCACCGGGGGCAGACCAGAGACCCCCGGCCGCCGCAACCGGCGCACCGAGGGGGGACGAGCAGATCGAGCACCGCGTCGAGCACGCGGACCACCATGACACTCCCTGCCGACAATTTGTGAAGCTCACCCAAGAGGGTAGGCGGGGAAGCTGGAGCCGTCCTTCACCAGGAGGTTCCACTTCTTGCCGTCCCACACCGTGAGGGCGCCGTTCTCGTCGCTGGCCAGGATGCGCGAATCGGTGCTCGTGATGGACGTGAGCCGCTTGGACAGCTCGATCGGGGTCTTCTCGTCGCCGTCCAAGATCGGGTAGGCTGCCAGAGCCTGCTGAGGGCCGTTCGGAGAGTCCTTCTCCGTCAGCACCAGCAGGGTGGTGGCGTCCTTCCAGGCGACGTCCTTGATCTTCTGCCCCTCCTCCGAGGGCACCAGCGTCTCCAGCGCACCGACCCGGTAGGTCCGGCCGCGCACGATGGAGCCTATCTGGACGGTCTGCCCAGAGCCGGTGTCGGCGACGACCGCGACCCTGACACCGTCGCGGGCCACCCGGAACGCCGAGACGTCGGCGTTCTCGAGCTCGGCGGCCAGCACCGGCGACTGACTGCCGACCGTCGACGACCGCCAGACCTGCGACTTGCCGCCGGCCGACTCGACCGACCAGACCTCGCCGTTGCGGTCCCACGAGGGCGGCGTGAGGCGGCCCTGGGCGTTGATCCAGCGCTGCCACGGGCTGCCGTCGACCAGCTGGGTGGCCCAGATGCCCGTCTCGTCGCCCATCAGCGCGGCCACCTGGTCGCGGTCGCCGGCGGAGACGGCGGCGTGGTTGAACGGCCGGGTCGCCTGCCCGGCCGCGCCCAGCACGGGGGTGGACTGCTCGCCGTCCTTGGCGGCCCGGTACATCATGCCGTCGCGGACGAAGTAGCCGGGGACGTCGCCGGTGACCACGGTCGGGTCGTAGGCCGGGAAGTCGGTCGGCTTGAAGCGGATGCCGCCGCCGGGGAAGGTCTCGCCGTCGACCAGGATCTCGATCGTCCGGCCGCCGATGCGGTCGGTGCCGAGCGACCAGGCCAGCTGGGCCTGCATCGCCTTGATCCGGTCGGGGCTGCTGCGCAGGCCGGAGATCTCGTGGGAGAAGTCGACGTAGAGCGTGTCGCCCTCGACCTTGATCCCGTTGAGCTCGGTGCCCTTGGGGTAGACGTTCTCGACCGCGCCCGCCAGCGGGCCCGACGGGCCTTCCAGGAGCGTGCGGATGAGCGACTCGGGCAGGCCCTTGCTGGGGTCGATCGGCACCCGCACCCGGTCGGCCACCAGACCGGTGAACGACAGGTTCGGGAAGTAGATCTCGACGGGGGCGTAGGCCCTCAGGAGGTCGCTGCGGAGCAGGATCAGGCCCGCCGGGGCCTCGGAGATGCGCCACTCGCCGTTGACCCTGATCAGCGTGAACGACTCGTCAACCGCCTCGTCGGAGGAGGCCGCGCGGTAGCGGCCGCCCTTCTCCAGCGTGGCGACCTTCTTGCCCTTGAACGAGACGGCGAACTTGTCGGCGTCCTCTTCCGGCAGGTCGTCGGCGAAGCGGCAGTCGCAGACCGTCGTCGCGGTGGCCCACGGCTTCCAGCCGGTCGCCGCCGTGCCGGTCAGATATTGCCGGGCGATCTTGCGTTCGGGGTCGTCGAAGCTGGCCATCGCGGCCTGGAAGCCGCGCACGATCTCCACGGCGGTCGCGTCGGGCCGGGGCGGCTGGGCCAGGATGCGCACGTACGTCTGGCTGAGGATGTCGCCGCCGCGCTCCTCCTCGCTGGCCGTCGGCGGGTTGCCGCTGGAGGGCACGATCGTGCAGCCCGTGAGGGTGACCGCCGTCGCCACCAGCGCGAAGACACGTTTAGTCGACATCGAACACCCCCGATTCCCCCACTGCGGCCGACAGCACCGGCGTCACGTGGCCGCGCCACGTGCGCCGCATCTCGACCTCGGGCGGCACCAGCGGCAGCGGCGACCCCTTCAGGACGGTCCCGGCCGTGCGGGGCAGCGAGAGCCGGAACTGGGTGCCCTCACCCGGGGCGCCCCAGGCCTGCAGCCAGCCGCCGTGCAGGATCGCGTCTTCACGGGAGATGGCCAGGCCCAGGCCGGTGCCGCCGATCGTGCGGGCCCGGGACGGGTCGGCCCGCCAGAAGCGGTCGAAGACCATGTTCTCCTCGCCCGCCCGCAGGCCCACGCCGTGGTCGCGGACGGCGATGGCCACCGCGTCGCGGTCGGCCCCGAGAGTGACCACGATGTCCTTGCCCTCGCCGTGCTCGATCGCGTTGAACAGCAGGTTGCGCAGGATGCGCTCGATGCGGCGCGAGTCGCACTCGGCCATGCACGGATCGGTCGGCAGGCGCAGCTCGAACCGGGTGGCGTGGCGTTCGGCCAGCGCCTCGGAGTCGCCGACGGCCCGCAGCACGGTGTCGCGCATGTCGATCGACTCGAGGTCGAGGGTGGCGGCGCCTGCGTCGTAGCGGCTGATCTCCAGCAGGTCGGCGAGCATCGACTCGAACCGTTCGAGCTGGGCCTGCATGAGCTCGGCCGAGCGGGAGGCCATGGGCTCGAAGTCCTCGCGGGCGTCGTAGAGCAGGTCGGCGGCCATCCGGACGGTGGTGAGCGGGGTGCGCAGCTCGTGGGAGACGTCGGAGACGAACTGGCGCTGCACCTGGGAGAGCTCCTCGAGCTGGTGGATCTTGAGCGCGAGGTTGGAGGCCATCTCGTTGAACGAGGCGGCGAGGCGGGCCAGGTCGTCTTCGCCGCGGACCTTCAGCCGCTCCTCGAGGCGGCCGGAGGCCAGCCGCTCGGCGGCCTGGCGGGTCAGCCGCACGGGCGTGACGACCTGACGCGTGACGAGTGAGGCGATCGCGGCCAGCAGCAGCACCAGACCGGCCCCGACCAGCACGAGGAGCTGGAGGACCGAGCTGAGGGTCTCCTCCTCCTCGTTGAGCGGGAACAGGTGGTAGACCTCGTAGTAGCCGTTGGTGGGGCTGTAGACCCGCTTGCCGATGACCAGCCCCGACACGCTCTCGCCGCTCAGGTAGCGCAGCGGGCTGTAGCGCGGGAGCGTCTGGTCGCTGGTGTCGTCGCGCACCTGCTGGCGGAACTTCGGCGGCACGCTCTTGGCGGCGTCGATGTTGAGGGTGGCCCGGTCCTGGCCGACGGCGTCCTGGTTGAAGATGACCACCGCGTAGCGCGCCCCGGCGCGCTGGGCCAGCACGTTGATCGCCTGGTCGGCGGGGTCGGGCGGCGGCGAGGCGGCCGGGTCTTCGTCGTCGGCCGGAACCGTCACGGCGGCGTTGGCCAGGTAGTCGGTGATCGTCAGCACGTTGGCGCGGGCCTCGGCGGTGGCCGCGTCGGTCCGTCCGGCCAGCATGGTCCGGTTGATCGACTGGAACAGGAAGACGCCCAGCACGGCCACGACGACCATCGAGATCAGCAGGGTGGACGTCACCACCCGCATCTGGAGGGACCGCCGCCAGGCCGAACGCGCCCGCCCGGCGTAGCGCCGAGCACGACGACGGACCCCCCGGGCGATCTGCCGGGGAGTCCGTCGGGGGCGCTTCTTGGCCATCTGGATTAGGCGGGACCGGCTTTGTACCCGACACCGCGGACCGTCACGACGATCTCGGGGTGTTCGGGGTCTTTCTCTATCTTCGCGCGGAGCCGCTGCACGTGGACGTTGACCAGCCGCGTGTCGGCGGCGTGGCGGTAGCCCCAGACCTGCTCGAGCAGTACTTCCCGGGTGAAGACCTGACGCGGCTTGCGGGCGAGCGCGACCAGCAGGTCGAACTCCAGCGGCGTGAGGTTGATGGTCTCGTCGAACCGCTTGACCGAGTGGCCCGCGACGTCGATCGTGATGTCGCCGATCTGCAGGATCTCGGGGGTGGGCTCGTCGGTACGGCGCAGCCGCGCCCGCACCCGGGCCACCAGTTCCTTGGGCTTGAACGGCTTGACGATGTAGTCGTCGGCGCCCGATTCGAGGCCCAGCACGACGTCGATCGTGTCGCTCTTGGCGGTGAGCATGACGATCGGCACGCCCGACTCGGCGCGGATGCGCCGGCACACGTCGATGCCGTCGGCCCCGGGCAGCATCAGGTCGAGCAGCACGAGATCGGGGCGGGTGTCGCGGAACGCGTCGAGCGCCTTGTCGCCGTCTGACACGAAGGACGGTTCGAAACCCTCCCCGCGCAAGACGATGCCGAGCATCTCGGCGAGAGCGGCGTCGTCGTCGACGACCAGCACGCGTCCTTTCATGGCCCCTCATTCGTTCTTCGGCGCAGCTAAGGAGGTATTTGGGCGATTTATCGGAAGGTTACCCGTGACCCTGCGGTAGATGAAACACGACCGTGACAAAGGACGAAGTTTAGGCCCAAATGGCAGGGCGTGCCGCTACCGTAACGAGAATCCCAAGAACAGGCCACGTTCCAAGTGTGCTTCATGCGGCCCTGCGGCGGTGGCCGCACCATGCCAGGATTGGGACATGACAGACGGCCCCGGCGATCGTGAGCAGCCGCCTCCCGGCTGGTCCCCCACGCAACCGCCCGCATACGGCGCGCCCGGTCCCTGGGCCGCACCCCACGACCAGGGCTCCTATCCGCCGCCTCCGCCGCCCCCGCCCGGCGGCGGCTACTACCCGCCGCCCGGCCACCACTATGGGGCTCCGGTCCTCAAGCCGGGCATCATCCCGTTGCGTCCGCTGCAGCTGGGCGACCTCTACAACGGCGCGGTGGCGGTCATCCGGGCCAACCCGAAGGCGACGCTCGGGCTGTCGGCTCTGGTGGTGACGGTCGCCGAGATCATCACGCTGGCGATCCAGCTGCCCGCGTTCGGTGCCTTCGTCGGCGCCGCGACGCTCAACGAGCAGGCGCTGGCCGAGAACCCCGAGCTCATCATCGGCCCCATGCTGTCGTTCCTGGGCAGCACGATGCTGGGTCTGGTGGTGACCTCCGTGGCCATGGTCGTGCTGACCGGCATGCTCACCGGGATCGTCGGGCGGGCCGTCTTCGGCGAGAAGATCTCGATCGGCACGGCCTGGAACCTGGTCAAGGGCCGGGTGGTGCCGCTGATCGGGCTGGCGCTGCTCCAGGTCCTGATCGTGTTCGGCATCTTCCTGGTGCCGCTCGCCCTGCTGCTCTTCCTGATCGCCGGGGGCCTGCCGACCGGGCCGTCGGTGCTGCTGGGGCTGTTCCTGATCGTCGGCGGCGTCTGCCTCGCGGTGTTCTTCTACACCAAGCTGAGCATGGCGAGCTCGGCGATCGTGCTGGAGGGCATCGGCGTCGGCGCCGCGATGAGCCGATCGTTCCGGCTGGTCAAGGGCGACTTCTGGCGGGTCTTCGGCATCCTGCTGCTGACCTCGGTCGTGGTCGGCCTGGTGGCCGCCGCCGTGTCGGCGCCGTTCTCGCTCTTCGGCTCGGTCGGCGACCCGGCCACGGCGCTGGACACCACGCAGTTCTACATCGCCGCC
Source organism: Herbidospora sp. RD11066 (assembly GCF_054661255.1). NCBI lineage: Bacteria > Bacillati > Actinomycetota > Actinomycetes > Streptosporangiales > Streptosporangiaceae > Herbidospora > Herbidospora sp. RD11066. Next base: position 184,006 of record NZ_BAAGDO010000004.1, on the reverse strand, counting down.
ATCCTCGGGGGCGTCGGCGCCATCATCGCCGGCACCATCACCAACCCGTTCACGGCCGCGGTCACCACCCTCCTGTACGCCGACCGCCGCATGCGCGCCGAAGCGTTCGACCTGGTCCTCCAGACCGAGGCCGTGGAGCGTCAGCAGGGCGCCCCCGGCGCCGGCCACGACAACCTGTGGCGCCCGCGCAACCCATGGTCCTAGACGTCCCGGTCGAGATCGGCCGCGAGGCCGCCCGAGAGGCCGCCCTCCGTGAGCTCGCCGACCCCGCCTACCCGAAGCCGTCGTGGCTCGACCGGCTGGTCGACCGGGTCTGGGAGCTGATCCGCGAACTGCTCGACCGCGCCTCGGGTGTGCCCGGGGGCTGGCTGACGCTGCTGGTGCTCGTGCTGATCCTGGCCGTCGTCGTGGTCGCGCTGGTGCGGGCGGCGAGGAAGGCGTCCGGCTCCGGGCGGGCGGCGGGCGGCGGCCTGTTCGGGGAGACCCTGCTGGGGGCCGCCGAGCACCGGGTGCTGGCCGAGCGCCACGCCGAGGCCGGGGAGTGGGCCCAGGCGATCCGGGAGCGTCTGCGGGCCATCGCCCGTGAGCTGGAGGAACGCACGATCGTGGAGCCCATGCCCGGCCGTACCGCCACCGAACTGGCCGCCGAGGCGGGCCGGGCGCTGCCCGCGCTGGCCGCCGACCTCGACCGTGGCGCCCGCACGTTCTCCGACGTCACCTACGGCGAGCGTCCCGGCACCCCCGAGGGCTACGCCCTGCTGACCGACCTCGACGGGGCGGTCCGGCGGGAGAAGGCGGCGCTGCGATGACGTCCACCACCCCTACGATCACCGAGCGGTGGCGGTCGTGGCGCGGCGTGCTGGGCGTGTTCGGGCTGATCGTCGCCGCGGCCACGCTGGTCGTGCTGGCCTCCGGAACCCGCGCCGGCGGGCGGCTCGACATCGAGGCGACCACCGGCCCCGGCGCCCGCGCGCTGGCCGAGCTGCTGCGCGGGCAGGGCGTCGAGGTCAACCAGGTGACGACCTTCGACGACGCCATCGCGCAGGCCGAAGGGTCGCTGCTGGTGGTGGCCAGGCCCGAGTTCCTGGTCGACGCCGCCCGGCTGGCCGAGCTCGCCGGGCGGCCGGGCGCCCGGCTGCTGATCGGGCCGACCGGGCCGGTGCTGGCGGCGCTGGCGCCCGGGGTGACGTCCACCTCCGGCGCCTCCGAGGAGGTGCGCGGGCCCGGCTGCGGGCTCAGGGCGGCCACGCTGGCCGGAGACGCCCTGACCGGTGGCCCGGTCTTCGCGAAGGCGACCTGCTACGGCGGCACGCTCGCCGTCACCGGCGAGGTCACCGTGGTCGGGTCGGGCACGTTCATGACCAACGGAAGGCTGGCCGAGAACGGCAACGCCGCGCTGGCGATGAACCTGGCGGGCACCCACCAGCGGGTCACCTGGTTCGCGCCCCGGTTCCCGCTCGGCGTGCCCGAGGGTGGCGCGAAGACGATCGACCAGCTGATCCCGGCGAACATCGGCTGGTTCGTCTGGGCGCTGGTCCTGGCGGTGCTGCTCACCGCCCTGTGGCGGGGCCGCCGCCTCGGTCCCGTGGTCGAGGAGCGGCTGCCGGTGGTCGTCCGGGCCGCCGAGACCGTCGAGGGCCGGGGCCGCCTCTACCGCGCCCGCGGCGCCCGCGACCGGGCCGCCCTGGCGCTGCGCGAGGCCGCGCTGGCCCGGCTGACGCCCCGGCTCGGCCTCACCGCGACGGCCGGCCCCGACGAGATCGTTACGGCGGTGACCGCCCGGACCGGGCAGGATGGCGGGCAGGTCCGCCAGACCCTCTACGGCGACGCCCCGGCGGGCGACGCCGCCCTGGTCGCCCTGGCACGCGACCTCGACACCATCGAAAGGCAGGTACGAGACTCGTGACGACACCTGACGCCGCCCGCGAGGCGCTGGCCGCGCTCCGGGCGGAGGTCGCGAAGGCCGTGGTGGGGCAGGACGCGGTGGTCTCCGGTCTGGTGATCGCGTTGCTGTGCAGGGGCCACGTGCTGCTCGAAGGCGTGCCGGGTGTGGCCAAGACCCTCCTTGTGCGGACCCTCGCGCAGGCGCTGTCGGTCGACTTCAAGCGGGTGCAGTTCACCCCCGACCTGATGCCGGGAGACGTGACGGGCTCGCTGGTCTACGACGCGCGTACCGCCGAGTTCGAGTTCCGCGCCGGGCCGGTCTTCACGAACCTGCTGCTGGCCGACGAGATCAACCGCACCCCGCCGAAGACCCAGGCCTCGCTGCTGGAGGCCATGGAGGAACGCCAGGTCAGCGTCGACGGAACGCCCCGGGCGCTGCCCGACCCGTTCATCGTGGCGGCCACCCAGAACCCGGTCGAGTACGAAGGGACCTACCAGCTCCCCGAGGCGCAGCTCGACCGATTCATGCTGAAGCTGACCGTGCCGCTGCCGGGGCGCGACGACGAGATCGCGGTGCTCAGGAGGCACGCCGAGGGGTTCGACCCGCGCGACCTGTCCCACGTGAAGCCGGTGGCCAGTGCCCAGGACCTCGCGGCGGGCCGCAAGGCGGTCGCCGAGACCCACGTGTCGCCCGAGGTGCTCGCCTACATCGTCGACCTGGCCCGCGCGACCCGGCAGTCGCCGTCGCTCCAGCTCGGCGTCTCGCCCCGTGGGGCGACCGCGCTGCTGGCGGCGGCCCGCGCCTGGGGCTGGCTGTCGGGGCGCGACTACGTGACGCCCGACGACGTGAAGGCGCTGGCCCGGCCCGCGTTGCGGCACCGGGTGCAGCTGCGGCCCGAGGCCGAGCTCGAAGGAGCGACCGCCGACGGGGTGCTCGACGGCATCCTGGCGTCCGTCCCCGTGCCGCGCTGATGGCGCTGACCGGGCGGGCCGCGCTGCTCGCGGTCGTGGGGGCGCTGGTCGTGCTCGTCGCGCCCGCGCCCGCCTTCGCGTTCTGGCTGGTCGTCGCGGTGATCGTCGCGGTGATCGCGGTCGATCTGGCACTGGCGGGGAGCGTGCGGGCGCTGCGGTTCGAGCGGTCGGAAGATCCGCGTGTACGACTCGGGGAGGCCGCCGAGATCACTCTGCTGGTGGCCAACCCGGGTGGGCGGCGGGTGCGTGGCCTGCTGCGGGACGCGTGGCCGCCGAGCACCCGTCCGGCCCCCAGAGAGCACGACGTCGACATTCCGGCCGGAGAACGGCGTCGGGTGACCACCACGCTGCGTCCGGTCCGCAGGGGCGACTTCACGGCCGCGGGGGTCACGGTCCGGGCGCTGGGGCCGCTCGGGGTGGCGGCCCGGCAGGGGTCGCATCAGGTCGGGGGCCGGATCAGGGTGCTGCCGCCGTTCCTGTCCCGGCGTCACCTGCCCGCCAAGCTGGCGCGGCTGCGGGCCATCGACGGGCTCAACCCGGTGCAGATCCGGGGGCAGGGCACCGAGTTCGACTCACTGCGCGAATACGTGGTGGGCGACGACGTGCGCTCGATCGACTGGCGGGCCACCGCGCGCCGCGCCGACGTCGTGGTGCGCACCTGGCGGCCCGAGCGCGACCGGCGGGTGCTGATCGTGCTCGACACCGGCCGCACCTCGGCCGGGCGGGTGGGCGTCGACCCCGCGTCGGGCGACCCGAACGGCTGGCCCCGGCTCGACTGGGGCATGGACGCCGCCCTGCTGCTGGCCGCCCTCTGCGCGCGGGCCGGTGACCGGGTCGACTTCCTCGCCTACGACCGCGCGGTGCGGGCCCAGGTCACGGGTGGCGGCCGGGGCGACCTGCTGCCCGGCCTGGTGACGGCGATGGCGCCGCTGGAGCCGGAGCTCGTGGAGGCCGACGCCCACGGGATGGTGGCCGCCGTGCTGGCGCGGATGCGGCGCCGCAGCCTGGTGGTCATCCTGACCGACCTCAACGCGACCGCCCTCGACGAGGGCCTGATCCCGCTCCTCCCCCAGCTCGCCTCCAAGCACCTGGTGCTGCTGGCCGCCGTGGCCGACCCCCGCGTGGCCGCGCTGGCCGCCGGGCGGAACGGCGCCGAGGAGGTCTTCGACGCGGCTGCGGCCGAACGCCAGCGGGTCGAACGCCGCCAGGTGACCGCGCGACTGCGCCGCCACGGCGCAGAGGTCGTCGACGCCCTCCCGGAAGACCTCGCCTCGGCCCTGGCCGACGCCTACCTCAGCCTGAAAGCCGCCGGACGGCTCTAGGCGGTCGGCACGTGATCCGGGGCGTCGGTGATGTCGCCCGTTTCGCCTGCTCTGGCGGCTCGGCGGCCGTAGACGAACACGTACAGGAGGAAGAGGAGTTCGGCGGTGGCGCCGATGCCGATGCGGGCCCAGGTCGGCAGCGGGGACGGGGTGACGAGGGCCTCGATGAGGCCCGAGACCAGCAGGACGACCGCGAGGCCGAGGACCACCGCGACCACCGCGCGGCCCTGTTCGGCGAGCACCTGGGCGCGGGGGCGCGGGCCCGGGGCGATCAGCGACCAGCCGACCCGCATGCCCGCGCCGGCCGCGAGGAAGACCGCCGTGAGTTCCAGCAGGCCGTGGGGGGTGATCAGGCCGAAGAACACGTCGCCCCGGCCCGCGTCGATCATGATCCCGCCGGTCAGGCCGACATTGGCGGCGTTCTGAAAGAGGATGTACGGAATCAGCACGCCCCCGATCACCGACGAGGCGATGCACTGGGCCGCCACCCACGCGTTGTTCACCCACACGTGCGCGGCGAACGACCCGGCGGGGTTCTCGCTGTAGTAGTCGGCGAAGTCGTGCTCGACGAGCTGCCTGATCTCCTCGGGGGTGCCCATCGCGGCCCGCACGTCGGGGTTGGCCGCCACCCACGCCCCCACGGCCACCGCGACGATCAACGACGCCACGGTCGCGCCCAGCCACCACCGCCACGACCGGTAGCAGACCACGGGGAACGAGACCGTCCAGAAGCGGAGGAACTCCCGCCAAGCGGGCGCGTGGGCGCCGGTGACGGCCGACCGCGAGCGGGCGACCAGGGCCGACAGGCGGCCGGTCAGCACGCCGTCGCGGGAGACCGAGCGGGCGATCGACAGGTGGGTGGACACCCGCTGGTAGAGCTCGACCAGTTCGTCGACCTCGGGGCCGGTCAGTTTGCGGCGCCGCTTCACCAGGTCGTCGAGCCGGTCCCAGGTGGGCTGGTGGGCGGCTCGGAAGGCGTCGATGTCCACGATCGCGAGCCTAGTAGGGTCGGGACATGTCCGAAGTGCCGCGCCCTGACGTCGTGACCGGCGACGCCGTGGCGCTCGACGTGCCGCTGGCCCAGCTGCCGATCCGGGTGGCCGCGTTCCTGATCGACCTGCTGGTGCAGATCGTGCTGCTCGTCGGGGCCTTCCTGCTGATCGCGTTCGCGACCGGCGACATCGACGAGTCGCTGGCGACCGCGCTGGTCATCGTGTCGCTCGTGGCGATCCTGGTCGGCTATCCGGTGATCTTCGAGAGCCTGTCGCGGGGCCGCAGCCTGGGCAAGATCGTGTTCGGCCTGCGGGTGGTCGCCGACGACGGCGGGCCCGAGCGGTTCCGGCAGGCGTTCTTCCGCGGCCTGACCGCGATCGTCGAGATCTACCTGCTGACCGGCGCCCCCGCGGTGATCTGCTCGCTGATCAACCAGAAGGGCAAGCGGCTGGGCGACCTGTTCACCGGCACCGTCGTCATCTCGGAGCGCCCGCCGAAGGATTCCGGGCCGCCGCCCGAGATGCCGCCGCAGCTCGCCGCCTGGGCGGCCACTCTGGAGCTGACCGGCCTCACCGACGACCTGGCCACCGTGGCGCGGCAGTATCTGACCCGGCTGCCGCAGCTCTCGCCGATCACCGCCGACCAGATGGGTTACCGCATCGCCTCACAGGTGTCCGCGCGGGTGCAACCGCCGCCGCCACCAGGGGTTCCGCCCTACGCCTACCTGGCCGCCGTGCTCGCCGAACGCCGCCGCCGCGACATCGCGAGGTTTAGCGGTGGACGCCAGGGGCAGTTGTGACGATCGCAGGCATGGGGCACGCCTGCAGTGGGGTTGGGCGGGTACGTCCGGCGCGCAGAGGGAGAGGCGAACCGGTCGTACCCGCCCGTCATCTCGGCTCAGGTGACTGGCCTTGAACGAGCCGAGTGTCTATGACCGTAGTACGGCAAGCCCAGGGTAGCCATGGGGTCATAGATCCGTTTGTAGGGATTTTGTCACGATCCTGTGCGCCAAGAGTGAAGATATGCCTCTTGGTCGGAAGTAAGCCCATCTATCGTGATCCCGGCCGCCGCCAGTTTCAGCCCCGCCACCCGCGCGTCGATGCCGTCGGGGACGTCGTACACCCCCGGCTTGAGGGTGGCGTGTTCGGCCGCCAGCCAGGCCACCGCGAGCGCCTGGGCCGAGAACGACATGTCCATCACCGCCGCCGGATGGCCCTCGGCCGCCGCCAGGTTCACCAGACGGCCCTCGGCCAGGAGCAGCAGCCGCCGGCCGTTCACCACGAACTCGTCGGTGTTGGGCCTGACCTGGTAGTGGACCTCTTCGGCCATGGATTCGAGCGCGCGTACGTCGATCTCGACGTCGAAGTGGCCCGCGTTGGCCAGGATCGCGCCGTCCTTCATGACGGCCAGGTGCTCGGCCCTGATGACGTCGCGGTTGCCGGTGACGGTCACGAAGACGTCGCCGATCTCGGCCGCCTCGGCCATCGTGGCCACGCCGTAGCCGTGGAGTGAGGCGTCGAGCGCCTTCACCGGGTCGATCTCCGTCACGATGACCCTGGCCCCCATGCCGCGCGCCCGCTCGGCCACCCCGCGCCCGCAGAAGCCGAACCCGGCCACCACGACCGTCCGGCCCGCGATCAGGGTGTTGGTGGCCCGCATGATCCCGTCGAGGGTCGACTGGCCGGTGCCGTAGCGATTGTCGAACATCCGCTTGGTACGGGTGTCGTTCACGGCCACCATCGGGAACTTGAGCGCGCCCTCGGCGGCCATCTGGCGCAGCCGGATGATCCCGGTGGTGGTCTCCTCGCAGCCGCCCAGGACTTTTTGCGAACCCCGTTCGGTGTGCAGGATGTTGACCAGATCGCAGCCGTCGTCGAGGACGATGTCGGGCCCGATGTCGAGCGCCCGGTGGATGTGCCGGTAGTAGGTGTCGCGGTCGACCCCCGCTCTGGCGTGCACGGCGATGCCGTAGTCGGCCAGTGCGGCGGCGACGTCGTCTTGCGTCGAGAGCGGGTTGGAGGCGGCCAGCGCGATCTCCGCGCCGCCCGCCTTCAGCGCCCCCATCAGCACCGCCGTCTCGGCGGTGACATGGAGACAGGCGGCGACCTTCAACCCTTCGAGAGGGCGGTCGCCGCCGAACCCCGCGCCGATCGCGGTGAGCACCGGCATGGCGCGCGATGCCCACCCGATCCGGCGCTCACCGGCCTCGGCCAGCGAATGATCCATACGCGATCAGTAGCGGTAGTGGTCGGGCTTGTAGGGGCCCTCGACGTCGACGCCGATGTACTCGGCCTGCTTCTTCGACAGCGTGGTCAGCTTCACGCCGAGCGCGTCGAGGTGGAGGCGGGCGACCTTCTCGTCGAGGTGCTTGGGCAGCACGTACACGCCGATCGGGTAGGCGTCGGTCTTGGTGAACAGCTCGATCTGCGCGATCACCTGGTTGGTGAAGGAGTTCGACATGACGAACGAGGGGTGGCCGGTGGCGCAGCCCAGGTTCATCAGACGGCCCTCGGCCAGCACGATGATCTGCTTGCCGTCGGGGAAGCGCCAGGTGTGGACCTGGGGCTTGACCTCTTCCTTCTCGATGCCCGGGATGCGGGCCAGGCCGGCCATGTCGATCTCGTTGTCGAAGTGGCCGATGTTGGACACGATCGCGTTGTGCTTCATCTGCGCCATGTGGTCGGCGGTGATGATGCTGAAGTTGCCGGTCGTGGTGACGAAGATGTCGGCGATGCCGACGACGTCCTCCAGGGTGGTGACCTGGAAGCCGTCCATCGCGGCCTGGAGGGCGCAGATGGGGTCGATCTCGGTCACGATGACGCGGGCGCCCTGGCCGCGGAGCGCGTCGGCGCAGCCCTTGCCGACGTCGCCGTAGCCGGCGACCACGGCCACCTTGCCGCCGATCAGCACGTCGGTGGCGCGGTTGAGGCCGTCGATCACCGAGTGGCGGCAGCCGTACTTGTTGTCGAACTTCGACTTGGTGACCGAGTCGTTCACGTTGATGGCCGGGAAGAGCAGCTGGCCGTTGTTGAACATCTCGTAGAGGCGGTGGACACCGGTGGTGGTCTCCTCGGTGACACCCTTGATCGCCTCGGCGGTCTTGGTCCAGCGCTGGTCGTCGCCGACCGTGCGGCGGAGCAGGTCGAGGATGATGCCCCACTCTTCGGGGTCGTCTTCGGAGGCGGTCGGCACGACGCCGCCGGCCTTCTCGAACTCGGCGCCCTTGTGGACGAGCAGGGTGGCGTCGCCACCGTCGTCGAGGATCATGTTCGGGCCGGAGCCGTCAGGCCACTGGAGGGCCTGGTCGGTGCACCACCAGTACTCCTCCAGCGTCTCGCCCTTCCACGCGAACACCGGGACGCCCTTGGGCTCCTCGACGGTGCCCTCGGGGCCGACCGCGACGGCGGCGGCGGCGTGGTCCTGGGTGGAGAAGATGTTGCACGAGACCCAGCGCACCTCGGCGCCGAGCGCGACCAGCGTCTCGATCAGGACGGCGGTCTGGATGGTCATGTGGAGCGAGCCCATGATCTTCGCGCCCCGGAGCGGCTGGGAGGCGGCGAACTCCTTGCGCGTCGCCATCAGGCCGGGCATCTCGTGCTCGGCGAGCCGGATCTCCTTGCGACCGAAGTCGGCGAGCGACAGGTCGGCGACCTTGAAGTCCATCTTGGGGTGTCCCCTCTCGTAGCGTCCTCAGCCACTTTAAGGCCGAAGACGGCCACTCAGAGCCGAACCTGACACAAGAATGTAAGAATAGGTTCATGCGCATCACTGAGGCCGCGGCGAAGCTCGGCATGTCGCCCAGAATGCTGCGATATCGGGAGGCCCTCGGGCTGCTCCCGCACATCCGTGACCTGGGGTCCCATCGCCGGTTCGGCGAGGAGGAGCTCGCCGCCGTCACCCAGGCGATGGAGCTGGAGAAGAGGTTCGACGTCTCGCCCGGCGAACTCGCGTTCGCCCTGCGGGCGCTGTCGGAACCCGCCGTCGCCCAGGCCGTGAGGGACCTGGGCGTACGGATCGGGCGCATCCAGGCGCCCCGCAGGGCGCTGGACTTCGAGAAGGAGAAGGCGCTACGCCTGCTGCGCGGGCGCTGAGGAGGTCGACGCCTCGATGGCCGGTTCGAGATAGATGATCCGGGCGATCGGCACGGCCGCGCGGATGCGCTGCTCGGCCTCGTCGATGCCCCGGGCCACCTCGGCGGCGGTGTCGTCGTGCTGTACGGCGATCTTGGCGGCCACCAGCAGCTCTTCGGGGCCGACGTGGAGGGTGCGCATGTGGATGACCCGGGTCACCTCGGGCGCGCTCTCCAGGGCCTCGCGGATCTGGGCGTCGACCTCGGGGCCGGCGCTCTCACCGATGAGCAGCGACTTGGTCTCGATGGCCAGGATGATCGCGATGGCGCCGAGCAGGACACCGATCATGATCGTGCCGATGCCGTCCCAGATGCCCTCGCCGGTGACCACGGCCATCGTCACGCCGAACAGCGCGAAGATCAGGCCGAGCAGGGCGCCCAGGTCTTCGAGCACGATGACGGGCAGCTCGGGCGACTTCGACCGGCGGATGAACTGCCACCAGGTGAGGTTGCCCTTGTGCGGCAGCGACTCCTTGATCGCGGTACGGAACGAGAACGACTCGGCGATGATCGCGAAGATCAGCACGCCGAACGCCCACTGCGGGGAGCTCAGGTCTTCGGGCGCCTGGATCTTGTGGATGCCTTCGTACAGCGAGAACAGGGCACCGATCGTGAACAGCACGACCGCCACCACGAACGAGTAGAAGTAGCGCTCGCGGCCGTAGCCGAAGGGGTGCTGTTCGGTGCGTTCGCGGGCCGCCCGCTTGCCGCCGAGCAGCAGCAGCGCCTGGTTCCCCGAGTCGGCCACGGAGTGGACCGACTCGGCGATCATGGACGACGATCCGGTGAACAGGAAGGCGACGAACTTCGCCACAGCGATCGACAGGTTGGCGACCAGCGCCGCGACGATCGCCTTCGTTCCGCCACTGGCGCTCACGATGACACTCCTAGGATTTCGGCCGGGAAGATCCCCAGTGGGATATCAATGGGCAATTCTGGCCTTCATCTCCCGGACCGCGCTCACCGGAGTGGGATCGATTCCATAACCAAGTGCCAGATAGACGCTCGCGAAATCGGCCAGCCCGACCAGCGTCGCCAGCCGTTCAAGCGGGTGACGCCCCTCGGCCATCAGCTCGGACACCCGGACGTCACGGTTTTCGGCCAGCCGGACCGTGGTGCCGCGGGTGCGGGCCTCGCGCTCGTCTTCGTCGGTGTCGCGGAGCACGAACAGCCGGAGCTGGCGGCCCTGCGTGTCGGCGAAGATGTCCCGCTCGGCGAGCGGGCCGTCGAAGGCGGCCACCTGGTTGTGGGCCGCCTCGGGCAGCTCACCGAAGATCGCCGGATATTTGGCGTTCTCGTAGAGCTGGTGGACCAGCCGGTGGGCCGCCACGATCGGCAGCGCCGACGAACCCCACACCATCGGCACCGACTCGGCCAGCTCCATCGCCAGCGTCTTGCCGGGGTTGATGAACGTGTCGCTCGACGGACGGCACCGGTGGGCGATGTCTTCGAGCAGGGTGGCGGTGGATTCGTACACCGGCTCGGGGACGTCGGCCAGACCCAGCGACGACGCCGCCACGATGAGTGGGACCGTCAGCGCCCACAGCGCCGCCCTGGCGTGGCCGGAGGCGGCCTCGACCGGGACGAACGGCGCCCCGCGCTGCGTGCACAGCGACTGGAGCGGCGAGCCGGGACGGCCGACGCCGACCAGGCGGCAGCCACGACGAGCCGCCTCCCAGGCCAGGCCGAGGGTCTCCTCGGTGGCCCCGGAGGCGGACACGGCGAACACCAGGTCGTTGGCGCCGATCCAGCCGGGCAGCCGGTGACCGCTCGCGGTCGTGATGGGGATGGGCGCTCCGTTGCCGCAGATCGCCTTCAGGATCTCCCCGGCGACCCCGCTGACGCCCATGCCGAGCGTCACGATCGCCCGGGGACGCCCTTCGGCGGCCACCGCCCCGACGCCCGCCTCGGCGGCCAGCCGGCGCCCGGTGCGGATCTGGGCGGCGGCGGACGCGACCGCGGGAAGCATGCCCGAGGGATCGGCCGCGACCAGGTGGCCCTGGTCGTCGAGCAGCTCAGGCTCCCAGATCATGCCTTCCGAGCCTCGTCGACCAGCAGCACGGGAATGTCGTCGCGGACCGGGTAGACCAGGCCGCAGCTCTCGGAGGTGCAGGCCAGCTCGTCGGCCTCGGCCCGGAGCGGGGACTTGCACGCCGGGCAGGCCAGGATCTCCAGCAGCCAGTCGTCGATCTTCAAACCCCTCGAACCTCTCTCAGAACGTCGTCGCGCACTCCGGCCATGATCACCTCGTCGTCGCCCTCGGCGTTGAGCCGGAGCAACGGTTCGGTGTTGGACGGGCGCAGGTTGAACCACCAGGTCGGACCGGTGACGGTCAGGCCGTCCAGCTCATCGAAGGTAACACCCTCGCGGGACCCGAACAGCGCGCGCACCTTGGCGGTCGCGGCGGCCTGGTCGGCGACGGTGCTGTTGATCTCGCCGGACGCGGCGTAGCGGGCGTAGGAGGCCAGCACCTCCGACAGCGGGCGGTCCTGTTCGCCGAGGGCGGCCAGCACGTGGAGGGCGGCCAGCATGCCCGAGTCGGCGTACCAGAAGTCGCGGAAGTAGTAGTGGGCCGAGTGTTCGCCGCCGAAGACGGCGCCCGACTTGGCCATCTCGGCCTTGATGAACGAGTGGCCGACGCGGGTGCGGACCGGCAGGCCGCCGTTCTCCTTGATGATCTCGGGGACGCCCCGCGAGGTGATCAGGTTGTGGATGATCGTGGCGCCGGGGTTCTTGGCCAGCTCGCGGGCGGCCACCAGCGCGGTGATCGTCGACGGGGAGACCGAGGCGCCCTTCTCGTCGATCACCCAGCAGCGGTCGGCGTCGCCGTCGAACGCGATGCCCAGGTCGGCCCTGTGCTCCAGGACGGCCTTCTGTAGGTCGACCAGGTTGGCGGGCTCGATCGGGTTGGCCTCGTGGTTGGGGAACGAGCCGTCGAGCTCGAAGTAGAGCGGCACGAGGTCGATCGGCAACCCGGCGAACACCTCGGGCACGGTGTGGCCGCCCATGCCGTTGCCGGCGTCGACGACGACCTTCAGCGGCCGGATGGCCGACAGGTCGACGAGCGACTTCAGGTGGTCGGAGTAACCGGTGAGCATGTCCTGGTGGGTGACGCTCCCGGTCGGATCGGCCACCGGCACCCCGAGCAGCCCGGCCGCGCGGTCGCGGATCTCGGTCATGCCGGTCTCGGACCCGATGGGAACCGCCCCGGCCCGGCACATCTTCATGCCGTTGTACTGGGCGGGGTTGTGGCTGGCGGTGAACATCACGCCCGGCAGGTTCAGGGTGCCGCTGGCGTAGTAGAGCAGGTCGGTGGAGCCCAGTCCGGCGTTGATCACATCGGCGCCCCGGGAGGTCGCGCCGCGGGCGAAGGCCGCCGCGAGCGGGCCGGAGGACTCCCGCATGTCATGGGCGATCACGATGCGATCCGCCCCTACCACCTCCGCGAAGGCCGCCCCCACGGCCTCGGCGATCTCCTCGTCGAACTCATCCGGTACGACACCGCGTACGTCATACGCCTTGAAGATCTTGGCGAGGTCGCCCAATTCCGCCCCTATATGTCGCAGATCCCTAGGATTCGCAGCCTAGTGGGCGCGCGCCTTCAGCGGTCGCGATTGGACTTCAGGACCCGGAGGTGACCACGGCGGCCGACCTCGACGGCCTGCCCGGTCGGCTCACCCGGCGCGGGCGCCGGACGGGCGGCCTCGCGGACGGCGTTGGCCAGGGCCTCGAGGTCGTCTCCGGACGGGGCACCCGGCTCGTAGGGAAGCCGGACGACCTCCCAGCCACGGGGCGCGGTGAGCCGCTCTGCGTGCTCCGCGCACAGGTCATAGCAGTGCGGCTCGACGTACGTCGCCAGGGGGCCAAGAACCGCGGTCGAGTCGGCGTAAACGTACGTGAGTGTGAAGACGGCAGGCTGCCTGCAGGCGGTACGGGAACAGCTGCGGACGGGGCTCACGGAGGGACCGTATCCGGTTGGCCCGCACATTGCCACCACCCCGCCCCTCTTAACGAGCGTGTCGCCACAATCCGGACACGACATGCACAGGGGCCCGACCTCTAAGCTGATCTGATGACTCCTCGACGGCGGGACCGCCACGGGCGGGGCATGCGGGGGCCGCTGGCGCCTCCTCACGTGCCGATCGCCAAGTCGCGTGGCGAGCGGTTCGACGACCTCGTGCTCGACGCCGTCGACCGGCTGCGCGTGCGGTGGTCCAAGGAGCTCGCCTCCGTCGACTTCGGCGTCGAAGAGGTGCCGCCGGTCGCCGAGCTGATCGACGGCCCGGCGCGGCTGACCTCAGACCCGATCCCGTTCGGCCGGGCCGAACCGGCGGCGCGCGGCGAGTCGGCGATGGTCGTGGTCTACCGGCGCCCGCTGGAGGCGCGCGCCCGCGACCGCGAGAGCCTGGCCGCCCTGGTCCACACCGTGGTCGTCGAGCAGGTCTCGACGTTGCTGGGGCTGACGCCCGAGCAGGTCGACCCCGGCTACGACGAATAGGGCGGCAGCACCGCCGAGGGCGCCTCTCCGGCCTTCGGCACCAGCGTCCAGGTGCGGGCCACGGCCAGCGGCTGCGCGGTGACGAGCTGGCCGCTCGACGTGCGCTCCTCGATCACCCGGCCGCCGTAGACGGGCCCGGAACCGGCCTTCGGCGTGACGACCACGCTGAAGCCCTTGGCCGATCCCTTCAGGATGATCTCTTTTGTACGTTGTGCCGGGATCGCCACCTCGATCGGCTGCGGCGCCTCTCCTTCGCGCGGCAGCAGGGTCACGGTGACCTCGGCGGCCTTGTCGGGCGCGCTGAGGATCAGCCGTGAGGTGACGCCCTTGGTGGAGCGGGCGTCGGCGACGACGCTGCCGAGGTCGATCGAGGGCGCCCCGGCGGTGTAGGCGACGTCGGTCCTGGTCCCGGTGCCGACGATCTTCAGCCCGGCGACCACCGGGACCTCCGAGGTCACCATGATCGCGGCGGGCTGGCCGGTCACCCCGGTCGACAGGTCGACGGTGACGACCGAACCCGCGGGCACCTCGACCTCCTCGCGGTTCTCCAGGGCGTACGAGCCGTCTTTGAGCACGGCCTTGATCTGGACGACGGCGTCCTGGTCGCCGGGGGCGGCGACGTAGAGCTCGCGGCGTCCGGCGCTGCCCGGCACGCCCGGGACCACGACCCGCTTCGACGGCTCGACGGCCTGCGGGAGCCAGTCGACGCCCTCGGGGGTGGTCGCCTCGACGGCGGCCGCGACCCGGCCCCGGCCCGTCGACACGTTCAGCGCCATGACCAGCGGCGACGGCGCGACCTTCTTCAGGTCGACGACGCGGTGCTCGCCCGGCTTGAGGAGCAGGCCGCTGGCCCGGTCGGCGATGACCTGGCCCTCGCCCGAGTAGACGACCAGCGCCACGGCGGCCGGGGCCGACTCGACGTTGGCCAGGTGGAGCTTGAGGTCGCCCGCGGCCGGGCCCGGCCCGATGAACCAGGCGGCGGCGCCGGGATCGACGCAGCGCACCCCCGCCAGGCCCCTGGTCTCGCCCGACAGGGCGCGCCTGGTCTGGGCGGCCTCCAGGCCGGTGGCCATCGCGCCGGTGGCGTGCACCCGGATCGGGTCGGTGCCGGAGGGCATGGTCTTCTGCCAGAGCTTGCCGGGTTCGTCCATGGTGAAGGGCTCGTCGCCGGCCTCGATGACCGTCTCGCCGGAGCCGCTCGCGTTCGGCGGGGTGACGGCGGTGACCAGGGCGCCGCCGGGGTCGGGGCAGACCGTGGAGACGGCCGCGATGGGCGCCCGCACCGGTTCGGCCTTCACGGGGGCGACGGGCGCGGGCCGGGTGGCGAAGGCGACGCCGTAGACGGCGGCCAGCGCGATCAGCACCAGGGCCAGCATGCCGAACCGGTTCTCGATGAGGCGTCTCACACCGCCACCCGCTCCCGTTCGGCCGGGATCTCCTCGTGGGTCTCGGGCTCGGCCGGACGCGCCCCGGGCGCCGACAGGATGAGCACGATCACGACGAGGGCGCCCTGACCGTACAGCCAGTAGCGGTGCCAGCTGTCAGCGGTCGGCTCGGGGGCGGGGGTGACCGTGCCGGTCATCCGCCAGAGTCCGGCCCGGTCCGTGAGGGTGACCCGGGCGACGGCCGGGTCGGAGTCGAGGGCCCGCCGGATCGACGGGTCGATGGGGCCGGGCACGCTGACGAACGCGATCCCCCGGGCGGCCAGCCTCGTGGCGTCGGTGCCGCCGCGCCCGGAGGCCAGCCCGGCCACCGCGTCGGTGAACTCGGAGCCGTAGGCGGCCCGCTCGGACTCGCCGATGACGGGGGTGCGTCCGTGCAGGACCGTGTAGCTGAGACCGGTGTCGGCGGTGCGGATGAGGAGCGTCCCCTCGCCGGGTTTGGAGTAGGCCGCGGCGATGGCCGGGAGCGGCGAGCGCACGTCGCGGCGGAGCGGCTGGTCGGCTCTGTCCATGATCCACAGGGTGGCGGCGGCGACCGGGGTGGCGAAGGCGACCAGCACGATCAGCGCCGCGCCGACCCGCCGCAGCCCGCCGGCCTTGCGGAACTCGGCGACCCGGTGGGCGGCCAGCGCGGTCGACACCAGCAGCCCGGTCGCGGCGAACGCCAGCGGCACCCCGGGCCAGGTCGACAGGCGGCTGACCACGGTCGCGGCCAGCACGCCGACGATCGCCACGCCCCACCCGACCGCCACGATGAACTGGTGGCGGCGCAGCAGCAGCGCTCCCAGCGCGACCGCGAGCAGCCCGGCGGTGACCCAGATCGGCGGCGAGCCGGGCCCGCCGGGGTTCAGGGTGAGCAGCGCCTCGGGCGCCAGCGTCGGGGCCGACGTCATCGGCAGCCCGGCCTCCCGCAGGATGCGGACCGGGTCTTCGACGATCGTGGCCAGCCAGGGCCCGAGCAGGATCAGCGGGACGCCCAGTGAGATGAGCAGGTTCCCGCCCACTCCTCGGCGCACTCCCCCGAACGACACGGCGGCGAGCAGGCCGAGGACGGCGACGAACACGTACAGGATCGGGGCGAAGGCGGTTCCGACGGCCAGCAGCAGGCCGAGCCCCCAGGCCGCGCGCCGGGCCGGTTTGTGGGTGTCGGCCAGCACCTTCGTGGCGAGCGAGGCGTAGACCGGCAGCAGGATGAACACCACCGCCGAGCCGATCCGCCCGGACGCCACCACGCCGGTCGCCACCGGAAGCAGCGCGTACGTCGCCGCCAGCCACACCCGCGCGGGCCGGTAGCCGACGAAACTCCTGGTCGCGAGGTAGGCGCTCAGCCCCGACAGCGGTACGCAGCCCAGCAGCAGTATCGACACCGCCAGCCAGGTCTTGCCGAAGGCGATCGTCGACAGCACCGCCAGCACCGCGACGTAGGGCGGCGCCCACTCACCGGTGTAGAGCGCCCACAGGTCGGACGCGCCGCCCGCGACCGGCACCAGCGCGCCGCCGCCCAGCATCCCGCCGGACAGCAGGTCGCGTTCGGCCACCAGGGCGACCGCAGTGAGCAGCACGAACAGCCGCACCCCCGGACTGGCGAAGGCCCGCCGCAGGAACCCGTCGTCGTCGTTGAGCAGCTCGTCGCCCTCTTCGGCGCCGGGCAGCTGGACGGCGTGGTGCCGCCCGGCCGAATCCATCGGCCCGCCACCCGCGAGCTGGTTCTGCACCATCTCCCAGGCCCGCCGGAACGCCAGGCTCGGCGGGCTGAACATGGGTTTGACCAGGGCGTATCCGGCCCGGCTGGCTTTCCGCGCCTTTCTCGCCCGGCGCAGCCGCAGGGGATGCAGCAGCAGCGAGCTGATGGCGGCGAGTTCGTCGACGGCGTGGGCGGGCTGTTTGGCGACCAGGAACAGGAACGTCCGGATCAGCGAGCCGATCGTGTTGCGGAACAGCGACCACAGCATCGTCCAGAACGGCAGGTTCGCCATCATCACGAACAGCGAATAGCGCCGGGCCAGCCGCCGGGGGTGGTCGTCGCTGGCCGCGATCCGGCGCCGTCGTTTGGACGACGCCTCGGCGTGCCAGGCCACCGCGCCGGTCACCGCGAGCACCCGGTGCCCGGCGGCACGGGCCCGCCAGCAGAAGTCGAGGTCGTCGCGGAAGAGGGGAAGCCGGGGGTCGAGCCCGCCGACCTCGTCCCAGACGTCGCGGCGGATCAGCATCCCGGCCGTCGACACCGCCAGGACGTCGCGCACCCCGCGAGGTTCGGCGTCGTGCTGGCCCTGGTCGTATTCGCGGGCCTCCAGCCCGGTCTCCCGGCGGCCCGAGCGGGCGACGGTGACCCCGACCTCCAGCAGCAGCTTCCGGTCGAGCCAGTCGCGCAGTTTCGGACCGAGGATGCCGGTCTCGGGATACTCGTCGGCGGCGTGCAGCAGGATTTCCAGCGCCCGGGTGTCGGGGGCGCAGTCGTCGTGGATCACCCACAGCCACTCGGTCTCACCGGGCGTCGTCGGTAGTCGCCGGACGACCTCGTCGACCGCCTCGGCGAAGCCGGTGCTGCGCGGCATGTGGACCACGCTGTGCTTGCCGAACGCCTCACCCAGCAGGCCACCGCTGCCGTCGCGGCTGCCGTTGTCGACCCCGACACCCCGGTCGATCGGCCGGGTCTGCGCCAGCACCGCCCGGAGGGTGTCCTTCAGCCAACGGGAACCATCATGGGCGACCACGATCGCGGTGACCGAGTGCACGGGGATCCTTGGGGGTATCTGCGGCTTTTGCGCGCCAACACTACGGCACGCCGACCTGGCCCCTGACCCAAATGACAGGCGGAGGTCACAACTGTGACCTCCGCCTGTCGGTTGCGCTTATCGGTTAGACGGCCTGGCGCTTCATGCGTCGGCGCTCGCGCTCCGACAGCCCACCCCAGATGCCGAATCGTTCGTCGTGTTCCAATGCGTACTCCAGGCACTCCGCGCGCACTTCACACGCGCGGCACACCTTCTTCGCCTCTCGGGTGGAGCCGCCCTTTTCTGGAAAGAACGCCTCCGGGTCGGTCTGAGCGCACAATGCCCGCTCCTGCCAACCCAGATCTTCACCGTCGAGCGCCTGTGCGATGACCAGCTCGGTCACGGCACACCTCCCTGTCGCCCGCCCGTCACCAACCCCGAAAGTTGGTGCCCCCCTATGGACGCCCTCCCCTTACCCACCTCGGAGAAGGCGTAACAACATGGCTGTAATTACACGCGTGTAAGTCGTGCCCCGTCAAGCGCCATGGGGATACCGGGGGAAAGGGCAGGGCTTGTCTGGCCCTGACAGAGTCAGCGATCCCGGCGGTCCGGACTGTACCAACGGGCGGTGACGTCCGAATCCGTCGATGCCGGATCGACAGGAAGACCTTCCCCGGACTTTGCCGGGCGGTAGATCGCGACCGGGTCGATCGGGTCGATCAGGTCTTCGGGGAGCAGCGGGTCGCTCAGCGGGTCGCCCTGGTAGCGCTGCGGCTGGACCGGCGGCTGGGCCGGGGGCCCTGCCTGCGAGTAGCCGAAGGGGTTGCTCTGGCGGTAGGCGGGCGGCTGCTGCTGGTAGCTCTGCGCCTGCTGGTAGGCCTGCGCGAGCTGCTGCTCCCTTATGTCGCCCTCGTAGCCGGGCTCGTAGGGAGCGCCGTAGACGGGGGGCGGCGGCGGGGCGTAGGTGCCGTCATAGCTCGAGTCGCGGCGGGTGCCCTCATAGGTGGTTTCGCGGGCCGGTGTTCCGTAGACCGAATCACGGCCGGAACTTTCATAAGTGGCCTCGCGGACCGGGGGCTCGTAGGCGGGGGTGTCGTAGACCGAGTCGCGGACGGAACTTTCCCTGGCCGGGGTTTCGTAGGCCGTCTCACGGATCGGGGTCACCTCGCGGGCCGGGGCTTCGTAGGCCTTTTCACGCGCCGGGGCCTCGTAGCCCGACTCGCGTTCCTGGCTTCCGAAGGCGACCTCGCGGACCGAGCTGTCGAAGGGCGTCTCGATGGCCGGGCGGGCGCGGCGGGGCGCCGCCTCTTCGAGGGCGGGGGCTTCGTAGGCCTGGCGGGCGTACTGCGGGCCCGAGAAACCGGAGAACGGCGAGGAGTCCCAGGCGGCCGGGGCGTCGTCGTCGTTGTAGACCGGCTCGGGGTAGGAGTAGCGCTCGGGCTGCGGCTTGACCGGCTCCAGCGGGGGCTCCTCGGCCACCTGCTGGCCAGCGTAGCCGTTCTGGTCGAAGACGGGGCCCTGCGGGTAGGACGAGTAGTCCTGCTCGACCGGATAGTCCTGATAGTCCGGTGCGGCGTGCGCGTCGCCCGTCTGGGGGAACGGGATGACGGCGGGGACGGAGGAGAGCCGCCGCGACTTCTTCGGCCGGGCCGCGCCCGCCGCCGCCGCCGGGGACACCATCGTCAGCAGGAAGACCAGCGCCAGGCCGGCGAGCGCGAAGGTGGGGATGCCGGGCAACAGGTAGCGGAGCTTGTCGCCGAACCCGAGGCCGTTGAAGAGCACGCCGAGCAGGCTGATCGCGCCGACGAGCACGGCCAGGGCGAGGGTGCCGGCGGCGCCCATGGTGATGAGGCGGCTCTTGGGGGTGGGGGCACCCAGTTTCGTACAGAGGAGAACCGCACCGACCGCGAGGGCGGTGTTGACCGGGGAGGTGAGCGTGGTCAGCCCCGTGATCGCGCGCATGCCGAACTCGATGGTCCCGCCGGACGACGACGACCCGCTGAAGAAGAGCCGGAAGACCGCCACCAGAACGGTCGCCGCCGCGGCCGCCATGAGCAGCCACGCGGCGGGCTCACGCAGCCTCGCCGGGTCAAGCTTCACCACAGTTACCCCCAGGATTTCATGCGGCTTATGGGAACTGAGTTTTGCATATGCCTGACATGGATGCCCGGCGACCCATCAATCTCACGTTTCACAAGGAATGCCAGACTGTCAGGCATGCGCATCGTGTCCCTGGCGGGCGGAATCGGCGGCGCCCGGTTCCTCCGCGGCCTCAAGGCGGCGGCTCCGGAATCCGACGTCACCGTCATCGGCAACACCGGCGACGACATCACGCTTTTCGGCCTCCGAGTATGCCCCGACCTCGACACCGTCATGTACACGCTGGGTGGCGGCATCAACGAGGAGCAGGGCTGGGGCCGCGCCGCTGAAACGTTCACCGTGAAGGAGGAGCTGGCCGCCTACGGCATGGAACCCCAGTGGTTCGGCCTCGGCGACCGCGACTTCGCCACCCACATCGTGCGCTCCCAGATGCTCGCGGCGGGCTATCCCCTGTCGGCCGTGACCGAAGCGTTGTGCCACCGCTGGCAGCCCGGGGTCCGGCTGATCCCGATGACCGACGACCAGGTGGAGACCCACGTGGTGGTCGGCGAGGAGCACGCCCGGCGGGCGGTCCACTTCCAGGAGTGGTGGGTACGCATGCGCGCCTCGGAGCCGGCCCAGGAGTTCGCCCTGCTCGGCGTCGATTCGTCCTCCCCCGCGCCCGGCGTGCTGGAGGCCATCGACGCGGCCGACGTGGTGATCCTGCCGCCGTCCAACCCGGTGGTGAGCATCGGGACGATCCTGCAGATCCCCGGCATCCGCGCGGCTGTGACGGCGAAGACCGTGGTCGGCGTGTCGCCCATCATCGGCGGCGCGCCGGTGCGCGGCATGGCCGACGCCTGCCTGACGGCGATCGGCGTGGAGACGTCGGCCCAGGGCGTGCTGGAGCTGTACGGCGCCGAACTGCTCGACGGCTGGCTGGTGGCCGAGGAGGACGCCGCGACCTCCCTCGACGGGGTGGCGGTGGAGGCCCGGCCGCTGCTGATGTCCTCCCCGGAGGCGACGCGCGACCTGGCGGCGGCGGCGCTGGAACTCGCGAAGAAGGTGGCGGCGTGATCACCATTGGCGGGGTTCCCGGATTGCCCGAGGTCGGCTATGGCGACGACATCGCCACTCTGATCGCGAAGGCGGCACCGGGGCTGGCCGACGGCGATGTGGTCGTGGTGACGTCGAAGATCGTCAGCAAGGCCGAGGGACGGGTGGTGCGCGGCGACGACCGGGCGGCGGCCATCGCGGCCGAGACCGCCCGGGTGGTGGCGCGGCGGGGTGACACGGTGATCTCGCAGACGCGGCACGGGTTCGTGATGGCGGCGGCCGGGGTGGACGCGTCCAACACCGCGCCCGGGACCGTTCTGCTCCTGCCGGAGGACCCCGACGCGTCGGCCTCGGCGATCCGGCGGCGGCTCTTCGAGGTCGCAGGGGTGCGCGTCGGCGTGATCGTCTCCGACACGTTCGGACGACCCTGGCGGCACGGCCTGACCGATGTCGCGCTGGGGGCCTCGGGTGTCCAGCCGCTCGAAGACCTGCGCGGGACGACCGACACCTACGGCAACCCGCTGAACGCGACCGTGACCGCGCTGATCGACGAGATCGCGGCGGCGGCCGAGCTGGTGAAGGGGAAGCTCTCCGGCGTGCCGGTGGCCGTGGTGACCGGTCTCGGGCATCTGGTGAGCGACGACGACGGGCCCGGGGGTGCGGCGCTGATCCGCCCCGCCGACCAGGACATGTTCCGCTACGGCTCAGCCGACGTGGTGTTCGCGCGGCGGACCATCCGCCGGTTCTCCGACGCGGCGGTCGACGGCGAGGCGGTCCGGCGCGCGGTCGCGGCGGCCATCGCGGCGCCCGCGCCGCACCACACGACGCCGTGGCGGTTCGTCCTCCTGGAGACCGCCTCCGCTCGGCGGGAGCTGGTCGACGCGATGCGCGAGGCGTGGATCGCCGACCTGCGCGGCGACGGGTTCACCGAGGAGTCGATCGCCAAGCGGATCAGGCGGGGCGACGTGCTGCGCGACGCGCCCTATCTGGCGGTGCCCTGCCTGGTCATGGACGGCTCGCACACCTACCGCGACGACCGGCGCAACGCGTCGGAGCGGGAGATGTTCGTGGTCGCGACGGGCGCCGGGGTGCAGAACTTCCTGGTGCAGCTGGCGGTCGAGGGGCTGGGGTCGGCGTGGGTGTCGTCCACGATGTTCTGCCGCCCGGTGGTGCGCGAGGTGCTCGGCCTGCCGGACACCTGGGACCCGATGGGCGCGGTCGCCATCGGCCACGCGGCCGAGCCGCCTCGGGACCGGGCGCCGAGGTCGGCAGAGGACTTCTACGTCACCCGATAGCGCATATACGTCATCTGTATAGGTGATCGTTATCGTCCCCCTCAGGTGCCTAGAACAGGGGGACGACGGGGATGAGATTCACGAAGATCGCGGTCGCGGGGGCGATCGTGGCGAGCCTGCTCGCGTTACCGGCCCGGGCCGACGCCACCCCCGTGCCGGTCGCGGCCTACGGGTTCGACGAGGGCGAGGGCACGACCGTGGCCGACGGCTCGGGCCACGGCAACCACGGCACGGCCGCCGAGACGATCTGGCGGGACGGCCGGTTCGGGCGGTCGCCGCACTTCACGACGACGGCGAACGGGATCACCGTCCCCGACGCGCCGTCGCTGCGCACGGGGAACCAGTTGACTCTGGAGGCCTGGGTCAACCCGAGGTCGCAGACGTCGCCGACGGGGATGGTCGTGTGGAAGAAGGCCGGCACGTCGTGGTCGTACGCCCTGGCCTACAGCGGGGGACAGCCGCAGCTCCGCATCGGCGCCGCGATCATCACGGGCAACGGCCCGAAGTTCGCGAGCGACCGCTGGACCCACATCGCCGGCACCTACGACGGGACCACGATGCGGGTCTTCACCAACGGTGTCCAGGTGGGCGCCCGTGAGAACCCCGTCGTCGTCTCCTACGACGCCAGCCCCCTGCTGGTCTACCCCTATCCGGCCCAGGCCACGAACCCTCCCGACAGCCACATCGACGAGGTGCGCGTCTACGGCACGGCACTCGACGCCGCCCAGATCAGCGCGAACATGGCTACCTCCGTGAACGGGCACACCGCCCCCGACGCCCCGCCCGGCCCCATCGGCGGTCTGACCGCCACGGGTGAGTACATCCCGTCGGGCGGGAGCACGGGGAACATCCGGCTCACCTGGGACGCCTCACCGGACGACCGGGGAATCCACGGATACGACATCTATCGGGGCGGTTCCCCCGGATTCTCGCTCCAGAACCTGCTCCCGATCGCGACGGCCACCACGAACGCGTTCACCGACCCGAACCGGCCCAGCTTCCCCTCCTACTACCGCGTGGTGCCGATCGACAGCTCGGGCCAGGCGGGACCGGTGAGCGCCGAGGTCTCCGGGCGGCCGAGACCACCCCGGCCCGTGGCGGTCGCGGCTTGGGGCATGGAGGCGGGTGACACCCACGTGCCCGACTCCTCCGGCCGCGGCCACACCGGCGTCGGCCACTTCACCACGTCGACAGAGGGCAGACACGGCGACGGGCTGTCCTTCGACGGGTTCCGCAGCCAGGTGGAGGTGCCGTCCAGTGAGGCCCTCAACGTCGGTTACCAGCTGACGATCGAGGCGTGGGTGAAGCCCGCCTCCTACGGACGGCTCAACTTCAAGGACGCCGTGGTGGCCAGGGACTCCAGCGCGGGCGGCCGGTTCGACTACGTCCTGTACGCCTCCATGCAGCCCAGCTTCGACAACATCCCCCTGGGCATGAGCTGCACCTCCCCCACGTTCTGCACGGGCGCCGGCGGCCCCGCCCTGCCGCTCGGCGAGTGGAGCCACCTCGCCTACACCTTCGGCCCCGAGGGCGGCCGGCTGTACGTCAACGGCGTACGGACCGGATCACACTCCGACGGCGCGGGCGGCTATCTGATGTACGGCTCGGGCAAGCTCCGCATCGGCGGCAGCGCGGCCGACGAGTTCTTCCACGGCGTCATCGACGAGGTCCGCGTCTACGACAAGGCGCTCACGCCCGACCAGATCGTCGAGGACATGAACACCCCGATCGTCTAACCGATCACCGGCAGCACTCTCCGCACGCTCGCGCACACCCCGTCACTCGCCTCCGCCGCGGTCACGCGATCGGGTGACGGGGTGCCGTATTCGGTCGTCCGCTGGCGCAGGGGCCGTCCGCTGACCTCGACCATCTGCCGCAGTTCCGAAATGGTCTTGTACGACCCGTTCTCCGACCCCGCCATCCGGGAGATGGTCTCCTCCATCAGGGTCCCGCCGATGTCGTTGACCCCACCGGCCAGCACCTGCCGGCACAGGTCGTCCTGGAGCTTCACCCACGAGCACTGGATGTTGTGGATCGCGCCGTGCAGCAGCAGCCGGGACACCGCGTGGACGGCGCGGTTCTCCTCAGCCGTCGGCCCCGGGCGGGCGATCCCGGCCAGGTAGATGGGGGCGCTGTGGTGGACGAACGGCAGCAGGACGAACTCGCTGAACCCTCCGGTCTCCTCCTGGAGACGGCGGATCAGGCGGATGTGCTTGATCCAGTGGGAGTGGTTGTCGACGTGGCCGTACATCATCGTGGAGGTCGTGGGGATGCCCACCCGGTGGGCCGTCGTGATGACGTCGATCCACTCGCGGGTGGGGAGTTTGCCCTTGGTCAGCACCCAGCGCACGTCGTCGTCGAGGATCTCGGCGGCCGTGCCGGGCAGGGAGTCGACGCCCGCCTCGCGGGCACCCACCAGCCAGTCTTCGATGGACAGGTTGGTGCGGCTGGCGCCGTTGATGACCTCCATCGGCGAGAAGGCGTGCACGTGGATGTCCGGCACGCGGGCCTTCACCGCACGAGCGATGTCGAAGTAGGCGGTGCCGGGCAGGTCGGGGTGGATGCCGCCCTGCATGCAGACCTCGGTGGCCCCGGCCGCCCACGCCTCCTCGGCGCGGTCGGCGACCTGGTCGAGGCTCAGGGTGTACGCGTCGGCGTCGGTGCGCCGCTGGGCGAAGGCGCAGAAGCGGCAGCCGGTGTAGCAGACGTTGGTGAAGTTGATGTTCCTGTTCACCACGTAGGTCACGTCGTCGCCGTTGACCTCGCGGCGCAGGCCGTCGGCCAGGGCGCACAGCTCGTCGAGGGCGTCGCCGGTCAGGCTCAGTAGCGCTTCGGCCTGGGCGTCGGTGAGGGCCAGAGGGTCGCGGGCGGCCTGGCGCAGCGCCTCGGCGCCGTCTCCCGTGATCGACACCGCCGTGGGGAGGCGGTCTTTCAGGGCGTCCCAGTCGCCGTAGACGTTGTCGAAGTCGTCGCGGCGGTCGTTCGTGCGGCCCGTGGTGTCGACCTCGGTGTGCAGGTCGACGCGGCCCGACGCGGCGAAACCGCCGTCGGGCTCCTGCCAGGGGCGGCCTTCCGGGTTCACGTCGAGGGCCATGCCGTCGGGACCGGCGAGGGCCGAGACGTGGGCCAGCAGGCGGGGGTCGAGCCAGGGCTCCCCGGCGCGGATGTACTCGGGGTAGATGGTCAGGCGTTCCCGCAGGTCGAAACCCGCTGAAGAGGTCATGCCCGCGAGTGCGTCGATGGCGGGCCACGGCCGTTCCGGGTTCACGTGGTCGGGGGTCAGCGGGGACACGCCGCCCCAGTCGTCGATGCCCGCGCGGATCATCAGGCCGTATTCGTCGCCGATCAGGTTCGGCGGGGCCTGCACACGCATGCGCGGGCCCAGCACCAGGCGGGTCACCGCGATCGTGGCGGCCAGTTCCTGGAGGTCGGCGTCGGGCATGCCGCGCATCGCCGTGTCGGGCTTCGCCCGGAAGTTCTGGACGATCACCTCCTGGATCCCGCCGTATTCGCGCGCCACCCGGCGGATCGCGAAGATCGACTCGGCCCGGTCGAGGATGGTCTCGCCGATGCCGATGAGGATGCCGGTCGTGAACGGCACGTTGGAGCGTCCGGCGTCTTCCAGGACGCGCAGCCGCACCGCGGGGTCCTTGTCGGGCGAGCCGTAGTGGGCGCCGCCCTTCTCGGTGAACAGGGCCGTCGAGGTGGTCTCCAGCATCATGCCCATCGACGGCGCGACCGGCTTGAGCCGCTGGAAGTCACGCCAGGTCAGCACACCCGGGTTGAGGTGGGGCAGCAGGCCGGTCTCCTCCAGCACGCGGATCGCCATGGCGCGTACGTAGGAGAGCGTGTCGTCGTAACCATGGGAGTCGAGCCACTCGCGCGCGGCCGGCCAGCGGTCCTCCGGGCGGTCGCCCAGGGTGAACAGCGCCTCCTTGCAGCCCATCGCGGCGCCCTCGCGGGCGATGGCCAGCACCTCGTCGGGCGACAGGAAGGCGCTCGGGAGTTTCGCGGGGGCGGTCGCGAAGGTGCAGTAGCCGCAGCGGTCGCGGCACAGGCGGGTCAGCGGGATGAAGACCTTGCGGCTGTAGGTGATCACACCGGGGCGTCCGGCCGCCTCCAGGCCCGCGTCGCGGATCCGGGAGGCGTGGTCGAGGAGGGTGTCGAGGTCGGCGCCGCGGGCCTCCAGGAGGATGGCCGCCTCGGCGACGTCGATCGTCTTCCCGTCGCGTGCGCGTGCCAGCGCCCGCCGCATTCCTGCCGTCATACCCTGCACATTACGTTGATCAGAACGCGCGATAGTCGCGGGGCGCCATGCGCGGGCCCCGGCCGGGCGGGCGGCGTCCGCTCAGCTCGATGAGGCGGACCACCCGGTGGCGGTGCCCGGCGAAGGGTTCGAGCAGGCGGAGCATGCCCTCGTCGTCGGTCTTCGCGCCGGTGAAGGCGAAGCCGACCAGGCCGGGGATGTGGAAGTCGCCCACGCTCGGGGCGTCGGCGTCGCCGAGGGCACGCTGGCGGATCTCGGCGGAGGTCCAGACGCCGATGCCGGGCAGGGCGCGCAGCAGCCGGTCGGCCTCCCAGGTGGTGGCCGCCGTCTCCAGCTTTCCCTCGTGGCGGGCCGCGTTGATGATCGTCCTGGCCCGTACGGCCTCCGCCCCCGCCCGGTGCCAGTCCCACGACGGCACGAGCCGCCAGGTGTCGGGCGACGGAGGCACCCTCAGCCCTTCGGGGCCGGGGCCCGGGGCGGGGTCGCCGTATTTGCGGACCAGCCAGCGCCAGGCCCGGAACGCCTCCCGGCCGACGACCTTCTGCTCCAGCACGGCGGGCACCAGCGCCTCGAACACCCGCCCGGCCCTGCCGATGCGCATCCCGGCCGCCCGCAGGTGCAGCCCCTTGAGGAAGGCGGCGACGGGGTCGTCGCCCATCGCGTCGAGCAGGGCGCCGAACTCCTCGGACGGGTCGGCGGCCCCCAGCAGGTCGGGCATCGTCTCCAGGAGCCATTCTGCGCCCAGACCCCAGGCCAGACCGTGGACCTGACCTGCGACGACGGAGATCCGGAGCGTTCCCGGCCCTTCAGGGGTGCGGCAGGCGCGCCAGAGCGCCCCGTCCGGAGTGGTCTGCCAGACGGGGTCACCCGAGCCGTGCCGGTGGGGCGCCAGCGTGAGCCCCACGTCGAGGGGGCCGTCTGGACGCCAGCTTCGTTCAGGCATCAACCATCGCTGGAGAATCTCACCGCGCATTCCGGCAGGTCGATCCCGGGCCAGACCCGGGCTCCCGCCGTCAGTTCGTTGCGCGCCCCGATGGACGCTCTGTCGCCGATGACCGATTCTCGCACCACGGCCCCCTCGGCGATCGAGGCGCCCGCCCCGACGACGGAGTCGATCACCGTAGCGCCGGGGGCGATACGGGCGTCATCGGCGACCACGCTACCTTGCACGATCGCCCCGGCCCCCACGGTCGCCCCGGCCCCGATGACCGAACCGCCGGTGACCTTGGCCTCGGGCGAGACGGTCGCGCCCTGGAGCACCAGCGCCTCTCCGGGGACACCGGGGAGGGCGGGGGAGGCGAGCCGGCCTCGTACAAGATCAGAGGAACCCTGGACGAAGGCCGCCGGAGTGCCCACATCCAGCCAGTAGGTCGAGTCGGCGAAGCCCAGCACGGTGTGGCCCGACTCGATGAGGCCGGGGAAGGTCTGCCGTTCGACGGAGACGACCTCGCCGAACGGGATCGTGTCGATGACCGACCGTTTGAAGACGTAGCACCCGGCGTTGATCCGGTTCGTCACGGGATTGGGGGTCTTCTCCAGGAACGCCGTCACCCGGTCGTGGTCGTCGGTCGGCACACAGCCGAACCGCGACGGGTCGTCGACCTCGGTGAGGTGGAGCGTGACGGCCGCGTCGCGTTCGACGTGGCGGGCGATCTGGGCGGGGATGTCGTGGCCCGACAGGATGTCGCCGTTGAGCACCAGCACGGGCGCGTCACCGGAGACGGTCAGCCCTTCGGCCGCGTTGCGGATCGCGCCGCCGGTGCCGAGAGGGGTCTCCTCCGTCATGTAGACGATCTCGAGATCGAATGCCGACCCGTCGCCGAAGGCTTCGGCGAACATCTCCGCTTTGTACGAGGTCGCGAAGACGATCCGGGTCACTCCGCAGGCCCGCGCCTTGGCGAGCTGGTGGGCGAGAAAAGGCACTCCCGCCGTGGGAAGCAGCGGTTTGGGGGTGAATAGGGTCAGCGGGCGGAGCCGCGTCCCCTGCCCTCCCACCAGGAGAATCGCCTCAAGATGACCGGGTTGGGGCAAAGAAGGCTGCGTCACATGGGCGAGGCTAACTCAATGTTCCGTCGCACGCTGATAGGAAACGAGATGTGCGTGCGCGGACATTTTCCAGGTGAATTCGCGGCTTCTGGCCAGCCCCGCAGCACCCAATTCCACCCGTCTGCCGGGTGAATCGAGCAGCGCCCGCAGCGCCACCCCGATGCTGCCGGAATCGGGTTCCGTGTACGCCACCGCGTCGCCCCCGACCTCGGGCAGCGACGTGCGCCGGGTCGTGAGAACCGGGGCGCCACACGCCATCGCCTCCAGCACCGGCATCCCGAACCCCTCGCACCGCGAGGGGAACGCCGCCACCAGCGCGCCGCCGTAGAAACCGGCCAGGTCGCCGAAGGGCAGATAACCGGTCCGTACGACCGTCACGCCGTCGGGCAGCGCGCGCATGGCCGCCTCGACCTCGCGGCCGCTCTCGGCGGGCCCGGCGATGACCAGCGCGGGCGGGTTCTCCATGCCCTCGACGGCCCTGGCGAAGCCCCTGATCAGGTTGGGCGCGTTCTTGCGCGGCTCGGCCGGGCCGACGAAAGCGACGTAGGGACGGCCGTGGATGCCCAGGCGGCTGGTCACCCTGCGTACCTCGGCCTCGCCCGGCGGGTGGAACAGGTCGAGGTCGACGCCGTGGTAGGCGACGTCGATGCGCGTGGGGTCGGCGCCGACGACCCGGATGAGCTCGTCGCGGGTCGCCTTCGAGGGGGTGATCACCCGGCGGGCGGCCCGCGCGGCGGTCTTGGTGGCGGAGCGGAAGAAGGCGGCGCGGTCGGATGCGTACTGGTCGGCCTCGGTGAAGCAGGCGACGTCGTGGATCGTCACCACGCTCGGCACCTCGGAGCGCAGCGGCACCGAGTAGAAGGGCGCGTGGATGACGTCGGCGCCGACCTGCTGGGCCAGCAGCGGCACCCCGGTCTGCTCCCAGACGAGCCGGGCGCCCCGGTTGGCGATGGCGTGGGGGCCGGGCACGATCTTCGCGCCGGGCGCGAGATGGGCGTACCTTTCGGCGTCGGCCCGCTGGCAGACGATGACGAGATCGGCGCCCTGCTGGTCGAGGGCGGCGAGCAGCCCGTCGACGTAGCGGATCAGGGCACCTCGGTCGGCCGGTACAGCCGCGGCGTCTACGAGAACTCGAGGTGTCAACGCGGTCGCTCCCCTCAACGCAAGGCGAAGGTAGACCGTGACGGAAGGCCCCGATTCCTTCGCCCTTGTGTCCCACTGTAGGCCGCCTGGAACGCCAATCGTGAGTGAAATCACACGAATGACCACGTTCCAGAAACGGATTCCGTAGCTATTCCACGGGTTTTTCCGTTTTGTTCGCTCGCCAACCCGCGAACGCCGCACACACCAGATCACCGATCGAAACGACGACCCGTGAGACCAGCGCCGCCGCGATCGCCGACCCCTGGTCGAGCACCGGCGCCAGCGCCGCGACCATCGCGACCTCCCGCACCCCCGCCCCGGCCGGAGCCAGCACGAACACGAACCCGAGACACCACGCGAGCGAGAACGCCCCGAAGCTGAGCAGCACCGCCCGGGGCCCGGTCGCCCCCAACCCATGAACGATCACCGCGAGCTGGGCCCCGTAGGCGACCCACCCCGCGAAGGCCCACCCGGTAGAGGTCAGCACCCCCCGAGCGGTGAGCGGCCGCTCCAACGGAGGTCTTCTGAGCAGCCGGAACCCGAGATTGAGCACCCCGTTGACGACTTTGGGATGCAGCCCGACCGCGAGGATCGGCAGCAGAAGCAGCAACCAGGCGTACCCGGCGACGGAGTCACCGGCGAAGGCGGGCAGCGTCGCGACGGCGACCAGGAGCCCGGTCGCGAGATAGATCGGGTACGTCAAGAAGAAGGCCGCCGCGCTTCGTGCTCGCGGGATGCCGTGGTCCTTCCCCATCTCCATCTGCGCGAGGACGGGCCAGACCGACCCCGGGATGTACTTCCCGAGCTGCCCGATGAAGAAGATCTTCGCCGCGTCCCTGAGCCGCAGCGGCGACCCGAGATCGGCGAGCAGCGCCCGCCACATGAGCATCCCGGCCAGCAACGCCCCGACGACCGCCACCAGCGACAACCCGAGCACCGCCCACGAGAGCCGGGCCAGCCCCGCACTGATCGCCTCCCACTGAGAGACGACCGCCCACACCCCGAACCCGAGGGCAACGGCCAGAAACCCGAACCGGACTGCCCTCTTCAGAAGGGACTTACGAGGAGGTGCGACCACCTCGTCAGGTTCGGCGAGCTCTCCGGCGGATTTTTCCCCGTTTTTCACGACGCCTGAGCTGCCTGCCTGCGGGTCAGGACCGCCTCGGGCGGTTGGGGCAGCGTGATGCCCGACGGGCGGCGTGGGGTCTTGGTCGCGACCCAGATGTAGGTGGGCACGATCGGCAGCAGGGCGCGGAGCGCGGGGCGCGGTGTCTTCTCCAGGGCGGCCTTCGCCGCCTTGCCGGCCGTTCCGGCGAACAGCTCGCCGCCGGCGAACTCCTCCGGGGTGGCCAGGACCGGGAAGGTGTAGTCCCACACGTAGAAGTCGCCCAGCATGCGCTGGAGTCCACCGCGCGTACGGAAGCGTTCGTAGTAGTTGTCGGCCCGGCCGAACGCGCGGACGTAGCGGTCGGCGGCGCGGGGGCCAAGGTAGGACAGGAAGGGCAGCTTGTAGTGGGGTTCCATGATCCCCAGGCGGTTGCCCAGGCCCAGGTAGAGCACGCCATCGTCGGCCAGCACCCGGTGCATGTCGGCGATCACCGCGTCGGGGTCGACCACGTGTTCGTAGATGTGGTTGAAGACGAGCACGTCGACCGAGCCGTCGGGGAAGGGCAGGGCGGTGCCGTCGCCGCACACGAACGCCACCCGCTCGCCGAACCGCCCGGCGGCCTTGCGCAGGCCCGGGACGTCGATGTCGATCCCGAACGTGTGGCGGGCCCCGGCCAGGGCGAGTTCGTCGGCGATGAAGCCGGCCGAGCAGCCGATGTCGGCGACGGTCAGGCCCTCCAACGGCCGGTCGCCCCGGCCCAGGAAGTGGGCCAGCACTGCGATGATCTTGGCGGCCTTGCGGCGGCGTTTGGCCTCGTCCAGCATCGCCGACTGGAACTCGGAGTACTCCAGTTGCGCGGCGCGTTCGGTGCCCACGGGGCGTCCTTCCCTATTGCCGAAAAGTCAGAGGGCTGCCAGGTAGGCGGACCAATATGGCTCGGGGTCGACCGCCTTGACCCCGGCGCGGAGGCGTTCGGGGGTGCCGGGTTCGTAGAACCGGCGCAGGGCGGCGGCGAGGGCGTCGACCGAACCGGGTTCGACCAGCAGGCCGTCGACGTCGTCGGTCACATTGTCCGCCAGCGCGCCGACACGTGTGGCGATGACGGGTACGCCGTGTTCGTGGCCGAGCCAGACGTTCTGCGACGCGGTCGCCGACCGGTAGGGCAGCACGAGCGCGTCGGCCTCGGCGAACAGCTTCGGCACGTCGTCGGCGGGGACGTAGCCCGGCCGCAGGTCCACCCGCTCGGCCAGGTCGAGCTCGTGGATCAGCGCCGCCGTGGTCTCGGTCCCGCCCCAGAACTCCCCCGCCACGGTCAGCCGCACGTCGGGCACCTGCGCCAGAGCGCGGAGCAGCAGATCGAGGCCCTTGTACGGCCGGACGATCCCGAAGAACAGCAGCCGCCGGTTCAGCGACCCCGCACCGGAGGTCCCGACCGAGGGCAGGTGGGGCGGCAGTGACGCCACCTTCACGAACGGCTGCCCCAGTTCGCGGGCCAGCGTGGCCTGGGCCTCGGAGTGGGCGAGCACGCCGTCGACCCGCTTGAGCAGGGCCTTCATCAGCGGCTTGTCGTAGGGCTTGGTCTCGTGGGGCAGGACGTTGTGGCAGAGCGCGATCACCCGGGCCTGCTTGCCCAGGCCGTACAGAATCCCCAAATAGGGCGGGACCTGCACCGGCGACAGGACAGTCAGGATCACGAGGTCGGCGTCGCGCAGGCGACGGCCG
Source organism: Herbidospora sp. RD11066 (assembly GCF_054661255.1). Classification (NCBI taxonomy): domain Bacteria; kingdom Bacillati; phylum Actinomycetota; class Actinomycetes; order Streptosporangiales; family Streptosporangiaceae; genus Herbidospora; species Herbidospora sp. RD11066. Next base: position 151,336 of record NZ_BAAGDO010000004.1, on the reverse strand, counting down.
CAGGCGACCCACCCGTCGGGACGGCGCCAGTCGAGCAGGCGTCTCACCTGGGAGAACGGCTCGCCCTCGGGGGTGTCGATGGTCTGCACGCCCGGGTAGAGGAACGACGGATACTGCGCCAGCCACGACTCGATCACGACGTCGTGCCCGGCCCGCGCGAGGCGGTGGGCGAGTTCGGTGGTGTGCTGGGCGCCGCCGCCCTTGTAGGGGAACGTCGGCCCGACGATGACGACTCTCATCACTCGTTGCCGCGCGACCGCACGATCAGGTCGGCCAGGAGCGCGACGGAGCCGATGAGCATGCCCGACAGGAAGATCACGATGGCGTTGCTCGTGATGTAGAAGCCCTGGCTGACGACGTCGTAGGTGCCCTTGACCAGCCCGATGCCGACCAGCCACAGCGCGGGCGGCATCAGCACCTTGAGCGGGTTGAAGTACATGATCATGCGGAGCACCTGGAGGATGTACCGGTAGGCGTCGCCGAAGAAGCTGAACTTCGACTTCCCGGCCCGCTTGGCGTAGTCGATCGGCAGGTAGTAGACGTCGTGCTGGTTCGACAGGAACGCCAGCGTGATCGTCGTGACACACGAGAACCCGGGCGGCAGCAGCCGCAGGTAGGGCTTGGCGACCGTGCGCCGGAACGCCCGCAGGCCCGAGTTGAGGTCGGGGATCTTCTGCCCGGCCAGCCGCTCGGCGACCTTCCTGATCACGAACTTGGCCGGCACCCGCAGCAGCTTGTGGGAGCCCTCCTCCGAGGTGCGGGCGCCGACGACCTGGTCGATCGTGGCGTCCTTCTCGAGGATCTGGACGAGCTCGGGGATGCGCTCGTTGGGGTAGGTCATGTCGGCGTCGGTCCACACGACGATCTCGCCGCGGGCCTCCTGCGACCCGATGCGCCGGACCGTGCCCGCGCCGCCGTTGCGGTGGAAGGCGCGGATGCGCATGTTCGGGAACCTCGGCGCGGCCTCGCGGAGGCGCTCCAGCGTCGCGTCGGTCGAGCAGTCGTCGACGGCGACCAGCTCGTAGGTGTAACCCGAGGAGTCCATGGCGGTGCTGATCCGCTCGACCTCGTCGATCACATGGTCCTGCTCGTTGTAGCAGGGCAGCACGATCGTGACGTAGGGATTCTCGCTCACCACTGGTCCACTCTCCGGGGGCATGTCCACGTCGGAAGAGGGTACTCTGCCCAGTCGCGCGCCGACCGCACATCAGGGCACGGCGAGCCAGACGTCGACGCTCAGCGACCACGTTCCGTCAGGGGCTTTGACAAGGGAACGCTCGTCCTGGCGGGTCCGCAGGGCCATGACCTGCCTGGGCGCGCCGTAGGCGGTGAGCTGGCCGGGCTCGGCCGCGAGCAACACGGGATCATGCGTTTTGGCGATGATGCGCCTGACATCTTCTTCACGAGGGATGTCCGTCCCCTCGGGATAGGCGACTCTGGCCGTCGGGAACCCGCACTGGCCCCTGACCACCTGGGTGAGCCGGTCACCGGTGACCCGCTCGACGATCAGCACCGTCGATCCCTCCGGGATCGCGTCGCACATCTTCTGTACGGCGGCCAGCTCGCCCCTTTCGATCGGGCTGAACGCGGTGCCGATCGAAGTGATGGTCGGCGGGATGACCAGCAGGCCCGCCACGGCCCAGATGGGGAGCTTCCGCGCCCCCCACACCGCCAGCAGGATCAACCCGGGGACGATCACCGGGACCAGCCGGCGGGCGGCGAACGGATGGTCGGCGGTGATCGCCGGGCGGTAGAGCGTGGTGACCGTCGTCCACAGGATGATCGCCGTCGGCAGGATCCAGGCCTTCTCCATCTTCCGCATCAGCGTGAACGCCGCGAACACGGCGAGCAGGAGGGCGGGGAGGCCGATGTACCAGATGACCCAGTAGAGCGAGTCCTCGTAGTAGAGGCGGGTGCGGTCGATCGGCAGCCCGTTGGCCTTCTGCACCGCCGCGATCAGCTGGGCGGTGAGCTCGTCGTCGGGGTTGGTCACCGGTCTCTTCACGGTCTCGACGAGTGGCCTGACCGCGAAGGCCAGCACCCCCAGAACCACGCCGGCCGCCGCCACGTTGGGCGCCCAGCGCGGGATCCTCCTAGGCACGAACGGCGCCACGACCAGCACGACCGCGCAGATCGCCAGCAGCGGGAGCAGCGAACCGCTCAGGTAGTCGAAGTAGGGCCGCGACAGCAGGAACCCCGCCCCGAACCCGATCCCGCCCCCGACCAGCACCCCCGCCAGCAACTTGCGCTGCGCGAGGATCCCGAAGACCAGCACGGGCAGGATGTCGCGCAGCCCGTCGATCCTGATCAGCAGGGCCAGCCCGAACACCAGCCCCGCCACGAACATCCGCCGCCCGGCCAGCACCAGCGCGATCCCGCCGAACAGCAGGACCAGCGACGGGATCTCGCTGAACGTGGTCCGCGAGGTGTAGAGGATCGGCAGCGCCACCGCGAACGCCAGCGCCCCGATCCAGGCGAACCGCGCGTGGGTCAGCCGGGCGGTGACCCCGCCGATGGTGAGCACGGCCAGCGCGCCGAGGATCGCCGGGGTGAACCCGGAGGCGTAGAGGATCGGCGCCCCCGGCATGAACTGCGGCGTGATCGCGCCGTCGTGGGCGTAGAACCCCATGCTCGCGAACCTGAGCGCCGGGTCGTTCCCCCCGAACGCCTCGACGCTCGGCGCGATGGGCAGCGAGCCGTGCTCGCGCAGCCAGATGGCGTACTGCTCGTAGGTGGCAGGGTCGCGCCGCACGATGTACTGCTGCGCGGCGTAGACGGTGTTGAACACCCCCGAGCCGAGGGCGATCAGAAAGACCGATCCGGTCTGGAGCCAACTCGCCTCAAGGGAGTCCTTCGGCCACCCCGCCCAGACGAGAAACGCCGCCGCCGGAACCCCCAGCAGGATCATCTGCCAGACCCCGAACCAGCCCAGGAACACCAGCAGCAGCCCGGCCAGCAGCCAGCCCGACAGCGCGAGCGCGGGCAGCGCGGCGGAGACGGCCAGCAGCCGCCCGGGTGACAGGTCCATCCTCAGCGCACGAATGGGCCAGAGCCTAGCGGTGTAGCGTGACCGGGCGACGCGCCCCGCGATAGGCCCTTGACCTGGAGCCCGATGACCGACCACGCCACCACCACCGGTTGCAGAACCGTGAGCGGGCCGTGCTCATCGGCCATGGGCCGGAAGAGCACCGCCGGGAGCTCGCCCACATGACCGCGTCGAGCAGAGAGCCGGAGACCGCACCGCTCGAAGAGGAACGAACCGTTCCCGTGGCCGGGTCGAAGGTGGCGCGGGGCAGCGCCTGGGTGCGGGAGAACCCCTGGTTCACCGGGGTGTTCGCGGTCGGGGTGGTGCTGCGGGTGCTGGCCGTCGTGGGCTACCAGCCCGCGCTCTGGTTTCCCGACACCTACACCTATGTCGTGACGGCCATCCGGCCCCGGCCCGATCTCGTGCGGCCCGCCGGATACTCGTTCTTCCTGCGGTTGCTGGAGCCGTTCCACAGCTTCGGGCTGGTGGTGGTCGTCCAGCACCTCATGGGGCTGGCGGTCGCCGTGCTGATCTACGGCGCGGTCCGGCGGAAGGTCCTCGGGGTGATCGCGGCGGCGGTGGTGCTGCTGGACGCGTACCAGATCCAGCTCGAACACCTGCTCGTCTCGGACACGCTCTTCCTGTTCCTCGTCGTGGCCGCCACCGTGCTGGCGCTCAAGCCGCCCACGTGGCGCCGAGCTCTGGCGATCGGGCTGCTGCTGGCGGCGGCCACGATCACGCGGACCGTCGGGCTGCCGCTGATCCTCGTCTTCCTGGTCCTGTACGGATGGCGCGCCCGCAAGCTCACGGGCGTGTTCGCCGCCGGGGCGCTGGTGCCGGTTCTGGCCTACGGGATCTGGTTCCACGCCGCCCACGACCGGATCGGACTGGTCGGGGCGAACGGGGCGTTCCTCTACGTCCGCGTCATGCCCTTCGCCGACTGCTCGATCATGAAGCCCCCCGCCGACCTCGCGGTGCTCTGCGACGACCGGGCGGTCCGGCCGCCCGCCCAGGACTACGTCTGGGATCCCACGTCTCCCCTGGTCAGGCTGCCGGGAGAGACGTTCACCGCCGAGAACGACGCCCTCGCGCAGCGGTTCGCGCTCCTCGCGATCACCAGCCAGCCGGGCGACTACCTGGCCGCCGTCGCGCGGGATCTGGTCAGGGCGTTCGAGCCGGGCCGGCCGGTCTACCCCAACGCCGAGGTGTACGCCGCCTACGAGTTCCCCGTGACGGTCCCGGCGGAGCCGCAGACCCGGGACACACTTGGGGTCGAACTCGCCCGCCGATATGAAAACGGCCCCATATCCACGCAAGTGATCGAACCTGTGGCGGCCTGGCTCCGTAACTATCAGAGTGTGCTGGCACTACCGGGGCCGCTGCTCCTGCTCGTTCTGCTCGGTCCCGTCATCGCGGTGCGTCGTTCGGACGTCCTCATTCCGTGGGCGGTCGCATGGGCGCTCCTGGTGGTCCCGGCCGCCACGGCGGTCTTCGACTACCGGTACGTCCTGCCCGCCGCCCCCCTGGCGTTCCTGGCCGCCGCACTAGCTCTCTCACCTGCGACGTCAGCGAAATGCAAGTAGCGCTCAGCACAACCGCATACCGTGAAATGTCCAGTAATGAGTATGCTGTCCGCCAGCCCAAATAGGAGATCGCTGGGCCGGTCGACCGCATCGTGACCTAATCTCGAAGGCGCAATGAGCGAGCGAATCATTCACGACGCCCCCGCCTTCGACACGTTTTCAGTCGAGGAGACGGTATGAGCGACCACCGGAACCTCCCCCCCGGCGAACAGCCCGGGTGGGGCAGCGGCGCGTGGTCCTTTGGCGCCGCCAACCCGGCGAACCCCGGTGGTCCCCCACAGCAGCAGCCCGCCTTCGAACCGCCGCCGATGTACGCCGAGCCGCCACCGCAGCCCGCGCGCCGGCGCGAGACCGAGGGCGACCCCGATTTCGACGAGCACCGCTGGGGCGTCGGCGACCGCTGGGACGACGACGACGATGAGCCGCGCCGGTTCCGCTGGCTGAAGCGCCGCAAGAACGACGAGGAGGACGAGGGCGACGACGTCCCGGTCGCCGCGCCTCCGCCGCCCCCCGTCCCGGTCGCCGCGGCCGTGCCGCTCTCGGCGCCGATCGGCGGGCCGCCCCCCGGGAAGCCGCCGAAGGCCGCGAAGAAAGGCGGAGGAGGTGGCCGGCCCAAGGCCGGTCTGGGCGCGCTGGGCTGGGTGAGCGTGGTGCTCACCACCGTGATGGTGGCGGGCAGCCTCACCGCTTACACCGTCTACCGGCGCACGCTCGGCAACATCCGCCAGGTCAACGTCAACGACGCCCTGGGCGCCAACCGTCCCGAGAACCAGACCGGCGCCATCAACGTGCTGCTGGTCGGCTCGGACACCCGGCAGGGCGACAACGCCCGCTACGGCCAGAAGGCCGCCCGCGAAGACCACAGCGAGCGCACCGACACGATCATGCTGCTGCACGTGTCGCCGCAGCGTGACCAGGCGCGCCTGATCAGCTTCCCGCGTGACTCGATGGTGCAGATCCCGGCGTGCACCAACGCGCAGACCAAGGCCGAGATGCCCGCCCAGCTCGGGATGATCAACTCGGCGTTCAACCTGGGCGGCATCGTCTGCACGATCCAGACCATCGAGTCGCTCACCCAGATCCGCGTCGACCACTACATCAAGGTCGACTTCACCGGGTTCAAGAACATCGTCAACGCGCTCGGCGGCATCGAGATCTGCCTGCCCCAGGCGGTCGACGACCGCGCCTCCAAGCTCACGCTCCCGGCCGGTCGCCAGGTCGTGCGAGGCGAGGCCGCGCTCGGCTACGTCCGCATCCGCAAGATCGGCAACGGCAGCGACCTGGAGCGGATCAAGCGCCAGCAGGTCTTCCTCTCGCAGGTCGTGAAGAAGGCCACCAGCAGCGACCTGATCAGCAACCCGTCGAAGCTGCTCGAGGTCGTCGGCGCCGCGACCAAGTCCGTCGAGATGGACGACCAGCTCAACACCGAGACCCTGATCCAGGTCGCGCAGAGCGCCCAGAAGCTCACCGCCAGGGGCTTCAAGGCGATGACCGTCCCGGTCGAGGCCTACGTGGCCGACGCCAACCGGGTGCAGTGGCGCCAGCCGCAGGCCAACAACCTGTTCGCGGCCATCCGCACCGACAGCGAGATCGCCACGACCGCCCCGACCCCGCCCGCGTCGTCGGCCCCGCCCGCCGAAGGCGGCGGCGAGGCCAAGCCGTCGGCTCCCCCGGCGCCGAAGCCCACCGAGCCTGCGCAGGTGCGGGTCCAGGTCGTGAACGGCACCAACACCACCGGCAAGGCCAGCGAGGTCGCCGAGGCGCTGACCGCGCAGGGCTTCCGGGTCACCCAGATCGGCGACGGCCGCAAGGCCGACGGCAGCGACCAGGAGACCAGCTCGGTCGCCTACAAGGGCGCCGGCTGGGAGGGCTCGAAGATGCTCATCGAGTCGCTGCTGAAGCAGGTGGAGGCGTCGACGACGCTGATGCCGGTGGCCAACGTCAAGCCGTTCACGGCGACCACCCCGCCGCCGAACGGGCCGAAGAAGGCCGTCGGCCCGATCATCCAGCTCGTCATCGGCAAGGACTTCGAGGGCGTCAAGGTCCCGCTCTCGGCGGCCGAAGACGAGTCGACGGTCGACTCGAACACCGACATCTGCGCCACCTGATCCACGGTTTCCACCGGCCTTTCGGCCACCCTCCAGGAGCCTTTCCGGCCCTGGAGGGCGTAAATCCGGATTTCCTGGAGATTCCGCCCTCCTGCGACATCCCGGCGACAAGAACGTTAAGGTGGGGTGTCCGGCCTGGGCGCCCCGGTCTCCTTTACGCCACTGTGGGGGCGTTGTCAGGCCTTGTCGTATTCCGTCTGATTCCGCCCGCCGACAGATAGCTGAGCGTTCTTCCGTGAGTGACACGTGAGCGACATCCGAAACCGCCCCCCGGTTCCGAATCCGGACGCTGAAGACGCACCCACGGGAGTGATGGGCCGGATCACCGACGACACCCACCTCGACCTCCCCGTCATCCCGGCCGACCCTCTGGCCCCCGGCCAGCCGGTCGGCGACTACGAGCCCGCCGACCACAGCGGCGCGTACGGCTTCCCGCAGGACGACCGCGGCTTCGGCACCGGCGCCCACCAGCAGCCCGGCGCCTTCGGCCCGGGCCAGGGCGACAACCGCCACTCTTTCGGTACGGCCCCCGACCACGGCGGTTTCGGCACCGGCCCCCAGCGCACGCAGGCCAACGAGCACCACGGGGTCCACTCGACCGGCCCGCAGCAGCTCCCGCCCAACCCCTACGCCTCGGGCGGCCAGCTCGCCGACTCCTTCGCCCCGCCCGGACACCCGTCGCCCGCATTAGACGGCTCCCCCTCCGGCACCGGCCAGCACCCCTTCCCCGGCGCGAACCAGCCCGGCCAGGCGGGCCCCTTCCCCGGCGCGAACCCGGCCGGGTTTCCCGGAGCATCCGAGACCGGCGCTTCCGGTCCCTTCCCCGGCGCCAATCAGGCCGGTTCCTTCCCAGGCTCCCCCGGTGGTTTTCCCGGGGTGAGACCGGGCGGAATCCCCTCAGGCCCGCTCTCCGCGCCCACCAACGCCACCGCCGAGCCGCTGCCCCAGCGCAAGCCGCGTGGCGGCCGCTCGGCCGACGCCCCTCCCGAGGGGTTCGACTACTTCGGCGGCGGCGCCCCCAAGGACGACCCCCGCGCCCAGCAGTCCGGCGCCCCGGCGGGGCAGCGCATCCCGCACACCCCCGACCAGCGCATCCCGCACGCCGCCGCCCAGGCCGGCCCCATGAACGGGCCGTTGAACGCTTCCCCGAGCGGTCCCCCGGCGGGCCCTCCGGGTGGCCCGAACGCGCCGGAACAGCAAGGCGACTGGAGCCCGTGGCAGCAGCGCCGCCGCTCCCCCTACGACCCGCCGTCGTCTCCGCTGCCCACGCAGCCGCCCGGGTTCGAGAACTTCCAGACCGACAGCTTCGCCGCCGTCGGCGCCCACAACACCGGGGGCTTCCCCGAGTCCCCGTCCATGCCGCTCCCGGCCTGGGCGGCGACCCCGCCGACGGCGGCGGTCCCGGGCTACGGCGACGACGAGGAGCCCCGCCCGGCCAAGAAGCCGCGCTCGCCCCACCTCGACAACGTCAAGTTCGTCCTGATCGCGCTGGTCATCTCCAGCCACGCCCTGCGTGACACGATCAACGCCGACGACGTCAACAAGGCCGGGTACATCTGGGCGTTCGCGTTCCACATGCCGCTGTTCGTCATGATCAGCGGCTACCTGTCGCGGAACTTCTGGGACTCCAAGGGCAAGGTCAACAAGCTCGTCGACACGATCCTCATCCCGTATGTGGTCGTGGAGCTGGGCTACGCCGCGCTGCGCTGGGGCCTCGGCGGCAAGTGGACGCTGACCATCACCGACCCGGCCTGGATGAACTGGTATCTGGTCGCGCTGCTGCTGTGGCGGATCACGGTCCCGGTGTGGAAGCGGCTGCGCTGGCCGTTCCCGGTGGCGGTGGCCGTCTATCTGATCTCGGGCTTCTCCCAGCTCGAACAGGACTTCAGCATGGACCGGTTCTTCGGCCTGCTGCCGTTCTTCGTGCTCGGCATGATCCTCCAGCCGCACCACTTCGAGTGGCTCCAGAAGTCGTGGGTCCGGATGGTCAGCGCCTTCGTCCTGGCGGCCTGGACCGCCGCGGCGGTCGTGCTGGCGCCCGAGCTCGGCCTGAAGGTCTTCTACAACCGGTTCAGCTACGCCGACCTCAACCAGCAGTGGGTGTACGCCCTCGGCTTCCGCCTGGCCTGGATGATCGGCGTGCTGGCGCTGTGCTTCGCGGTGCTGTCGATCATCCCCAAGCGGGAGACCTGGTTCAGCGACCTCGGCACCCGGACCCTCTACGCCTACCTCCTCCACGGCATCCCGATCCTGATCCTCAAGGACTTCGGATTACTGAAACTGACGTGGCTGGAGGGGCCGCTCGGCACGCTGGCGATCATCGCGAGCTCGTTCGTGCTGGCCATCATCCTGTGCCTGCCGGTCACCCGGGCCGTCTTCAGGTGGGTGCTGGAACCACGCCTGACCTGGCTCTACCGGAAACCGCAGTCGGAAGTTCAACCGTAGTTCGGCTGCGGTTCACGCCCCGCATCCGGGCATGTCGGACCTGCCGGTCAGCCTCGCTGCATGAAGGTATGTGTCGGGACGGTCGTCCACCATCCGGAGGACGCCAGGATCATGCACCGGCAGATCCGGGCGCTGCTGGACGCGGGTCACGAGGTCACGTACGTGGCGCCGTTCACGCACTGCAACGTGACCCCGCAGCCGGAGATCCGGGCGATCGACGTGCCCCGCGCCGTCGGCCTGCACCGGGCCAAGGCGCTGCGGGCGGCGCGTAAGGCGCTGAAGCGTGGCTGCGCCGACGCCGACCTTCTGCTGGTGCACGACATCGAGCTGCTCCTCGCGCTGCCGAGGCGGCGCCCGGTGACGGTGTGGGACGTCCACGAGGACACGGTCGCCGCGCTCGACGCGAAGCCGTACCTGCCCGACCTCGCGCGCTCCACGCTGCCGCCGCTGCTGCGGAACCTGGAGGCGCGCGCCGAGCGGCGCCTGCACCTGATCCTGGCCGAGGAGTCCTACCGGGGCCGGTTCGCCAAGGACCACCCGGTGGTGCCCAACCACACCTACGTCGCCGAGATCGCCCCGCCTCCGCCGGGCGAGTCCAGGATCGTGTACGTCGGCCACATCTCCGAGGCGCGCGGCGCGGCCGAGATGATCGAACTGGCCGGGCTGCTGCGGCCCCACGGCATCCGCCTCGACCTGATCGGCCCCGCCGACGCGGGCGTGCGCCCGATGCTCCGTGACGCTCAGCGCACCGGTCTGCTCGACTGGTTCGGGTACGTCCCCAACCGCCACGCCCTGCGGATGACCCAGGGCGCCCTGGCGGGCCTGTCGCTGCTGCACGACGTGCCGAACTACCGCGAGTCGATGCCGACCAAGGTGATCGAGTACATGGCCCAGGGCGTGCCGGTGATCACGACGCCGCTGCCCAAGGCGGTCGAGGTCATGAAGGGCTGCGGCACGGTCGTGCCGTTCGGCGACGTGCAGGCGGCCTACCGGGCGGTGCTGGAGCTGCGCGACGACCCCGCCCGCCGGGCGAAGGTGGCCGCCGAGGGTCACGCCGAGGCCCGCGCCTCCTACCACTGGCCCGACCGCGCGCCCGACTTCGTCGGCCTGCTGGAGAACTGGGCCTCGGCCCGCGACCGGGTGACGGTCCGCGGCGGGCACCGCGCCGTGGCGGTCTGAGACTGTACGGCCATGGCCCCGCGTTGATGTACTGGGTTCATGGCTAGCCATCTCATCCAGGGCCGCCGGGTGGACCTTCCGGTGGAGGTCAGGGACGCGGCGGCGGGCGCGGCGACCTATCTCGTGCGGGCCGACGCGGCCCGTGCGGTGATCGCCTACTCGGGGCTCGACGTGACCGAGATCCTCCCGGGGAAGGCGCTGTGCACGCTCGTCTTCGCCGAGTACAAGGACTCCGACCTGGGGTCCTACCACGAGTTCGGGGTCATCTTCTGGGTGCGTCCACCGGAGGCCGGGCCACCGCCCCGCCGGTCGGCGCGGGCCGGGGTGCTCGACATCCGGGCCAGCGGGTCGGCGGCGTTCGTCCACTGGCTGCCGGTCGACCAGATGTTCACGCTGGAGGCGGGCCGGGAGATCTGGGGCTTCCCGAAGGAGCTGGCCGACATCGACGTCCGGCAGAAGACGCCCTACAAGCGGTGCGTGCTGCGCAAGGACGGGCGGCTGGTGCTCGACATCCTGCTGCGGCCCGGCATGCCGCTGCCGAACGTGGGGATGCCGGCGCTGGAGGCGTTCGCGCAGCGCGACGGCCTGACCCGGCGCACGGGCTGGAGCGTGAAGGCGAGCGGGGTGCGGGCCAGGCCGGGCGGCGCGCTGATCCGGCTGGGCAACCACCCGATCGCCAAGGAGCTCAGTGAGCTCGGGCTGCCGAAGCGGGCGCTGACCAGCATGACGGCCGCACACGTGGCCATGAGCTTCGGGGAAGCGTTCTAGACGACCCTCTAGACGATGGGTGGGCGGCCGAGCATGAGCATGTGCCAGGCCGTCCGCCACGCCATCGGGCGGCGTTCGCCCGCGGGTTCGCGCCAGCCTTCGGCGAAGCCGCGGAACCAGGCGCGCAGCGCGAACGGCGAGCGGTCGCGCAGCAGCGTCAGCAGCATCCAGTTGCCCAGGTAGAGCAGCACCAGCGGCCACGGCAGGTTGCGCCGGGCCAGCCACACGCGGTTGCGCGCGTTGAGCCGGTAGAAGTCGGCGTGGCGGGTGGGCAGCACGAGCGGGTGGAACATGACCGTCTCGGCGTCGTATTCGATGCGGTAGCCCTCACCGAGCAGGCGCCACGCGAGGTCGGTCTCCTCGTGGGCGTAGAAGAACTTCTCCGGCAGGCCGCCGACCTGGAGGAAGGCCGACCGCCTGATGGCGCAGGCGCCGCCGAGGAACGTCGTCACGGGCGACGACCTCTCGGGATCGCCGGCCCGCAGGCGGGGGACGTGGCGGCGCTGCACGATGCCGCCGTCGGGGTCCATGACCCGGAAGGAGATCACGGCCAGGTCGGGCTCGGCCGCGAACCGCTCACGGATGTGGGCGGCGACCTTGTCGTTGGCGTACCAGCCGTCGTCGTCGAGGAAGAGCACGACGTCGCCGGAGCACTCCTGGGTGCCCCGGTTGCGTCCTTCGGGGATGCCGACGTTGTGGTCGAGGCGCACGGTCTTCACCACGGCCGAGGAGCCCGGCAGAGGCTCGACGCCCAGCGGCGGGACGTCGACCCCGTTGCCCACGACCACGACTTCGATATCGCCGTCGACCTGCGTCAACGCCGATTCGACGGCGCGGTCGAGCTCCGGAATGCGATTACCCATCGTGAGGATGACACAGGAAATCTTCATGCGTCATCGCCCCGTCACGAGGTGGGAGACACACGATTTCATGATCACCGAGTCTTTTTGGGTGGGCAAATCCGGACTAAGCGTATCGGAACCAGCGGCGAACACCCACCAAACACGAAGTGTCCGGACAAGAGAGATCGCCGCAAAAATCAAGCGAGCCGCCGTGAGGCGAGAATGCTCACCAAGTGCAGAATAAGTTGCACCCCCGCGATGATCGCGCACGCCACGACGAGAATCCTCGTCGCCGGGAACCAGAAGTCGAGAACGGCCGCCACCACCACGATGAGTGACAACTCGACCGCCTGGATCACCCGGTGGAACCGCAGCGCCGCGGCGGCCCGGCGGGCCATCGCGAGCTTGCGCGACTGGAACTGGGTGGCCGACGACTCGGTCGCCGCGATCAGCCCCGACCGGGCCCGTGCGACGTCGACCAGGTCGGTCTCGGCCTTGATGAGGATCGCGCCGAGGGCGGCGGCGAACCCGAGCACGGTATACCAGTCGGGCCAGGTCTCGGAGGCCCGGAAGCCGAGCCCGATGAGGATCGCGGCCTCGGCGAAGTAGTGGCCGACCCGGTCGAGGTAGACCCCGGTCAGGGAGGTGCGGCCGGTCCACCGGGCGAGCTCGCCGTCGGAGCAGTCGAGCAGCAGGTAGACCTGCACCAGCAGGGCCGCCAGCACGGCCGCCGCCAGCCCCGGGAGCAGCAGCACCGCGCCCGCCCCCACCCCGGTCACGATCATCAGACCGGTGACCTGGTTGGGGGTGATGGGGGTCTTGGCCAGCGCCCAGGTGACGTAGATGGACAACTTGCGCATGTAGAGCAGCCCGGCCCAGTGTTCACCGTTGCGGCGCTCCAGGGTCATCTCGGGCTGCGCCTTGGCGCGTACCTCAGCGACCGACGGCGTGGACATATCCCTCAACTCGATCGCGGACCTCGGCCTCGGTGAGGCGCAGGTGCTCAAGGATGGTGTAACGGCCCGGCCGGGTGGACGGCGCCAGCATGACGGCCTCGGTGAACTGCTCACCGGTCAGGCCCACGTCGAGGTGGGTGACCGGCAGTTCGTGCCGCCGGAGGCACTCGGCGAGCTGCGCCAGCCGGGCCTCGTCGTCGCGCAGGTAGAAACAGAACGCGGCGCCGATTCCGGCCAGCTCACCGTGGTTGGAGGTACCGGGGAAGAGCTGGTCCACGGCATGGAGGATCTCATGGTCGCCGCCACTGGCCGGACGGCTTGACCCTGCGATGACCATCGACATGCCGGAAAGAATCAAAGCCTCCGCCAAGACGGTCAGGAACGCGTCGGACTCGATGGAGTCGCGCCTTCCCAGAACGGCCTCGGCGGCCGTGCGCGCCATCGAGCAGGCCAGCCCGTCGATCGGCTCGCCGCGCTCGGTGTTGCCGAGCTGCCAGTCGTCGATCGCCGACAGGTTGCTGATGACGTCGCCGATGCCCGACCGCACGAGCGCCTGGGGGGCGTCGTGGACGAAGTCGAGGTCGACCATGATCGCCACCGGCATCGGGACACCGAACGAGCCCTTGCCGCTCTCATGGGTGAGCGAGGCGGTCGGCGAGCAGATGCCGTCGTGGGCCAGGTTGGTCGCCACGGCGACCATCGGTATGCCGGCCAGCGAGGCGGCGTATTTGGTGGCGTCGATGGTCTTGCCGCCACCGATGCCGACCAGCGCCTCGTAGGCGCCCTTGCGGAGGTCGGCGCCCAGGGTGATGGCGGCGTCGACCGAGCCGTCGGGCACCCGGAAGACCTCGGCGTCGCCGAGGGAGGGAGCGATGACCTTGGTGATGCGGTCGCCCAGGCCGGCGCCCACGGCGACCGCCACCCGCCCGGAGGTCGCCACCCGGCTGTCGGCCAGCAGCGACCCGAGCTGCGCGATGGCGCCCCGGCGCACGTCCATGGTGATGGGTGCGGGGAGCATCCTCGCCAGAATCGGCATGTGCCCCCCTCTCAGTAGGTCGTGGCGATGACGCGGGCCTTGGCCAGGTCGTCGTGGTTGTCGACCTCGACCCAGCGCACGTCGCCGATCGGCGCGACGTGGATGGACTCGCCGCGCTCGACCATCTCCTGGTAGCCGTCTTCGTAGTAGAGCTGGGGATCGCGCTCGAAGGTGGTACGCAGCGCGTCGGCCAGGCGTTCGGCGGCGCCGGGCCGGATGAGGGTGGCGCCGATGTACTCGCCGTAGGCGTCGGAAGGTTCCATCAGCTTGGTGATGCGCTTGAGCTGCTCACCGCCGAGCGTGACCTTCATCTCCTCGTCGCCGAGCGTCTTCACGTCGTCGACCGCGAGCAGGATGTCACTGGTCTCGGGGGCGTTCAGCAGGGTGTGCTCCACCGAGACGGGGTGGACGGTGTCGCCGTTCACCAGCAGCACGCCATGGGAGAAGTAGTCACGGGCGCACCACAGCGAGTAGGCGTTGTTCCACTCTTCGGCCTTGTCGTTGAAGACCAGCGTCAGGTTCACCCCGTGACGGTCTTCCAAAGCGGCCTTCCGCTCGACGACGGCCTGCGCCTGGTAGCCCACGATCACCACGACCTCGCGGAGGTCCACCGCGGCGAGGTTGCCCAGCGCGATGTCCAGGATCGTCGTCTCCCCGTCGACCGGCACCAGCGCCTTGGGCAGAGTGTCGGTGTAGGGCCTTAGACGGCGGCCGGCTCCGGCGGCCAGCACCATTCCCAGCAACGTGCGCTCCTTGAGGTCGAACTGCGTGTAACCCCACAGGTTAGTTGCCAACCGGACCCGAAGGTGTCATCAGGTTGAGGGCTGTTGTTCAGATTAATCGTTGATGCCGAGATTGGCGGCCTCTGTCCCGGAACGCGGGGCCGCCAGCCAGCAGGTCACGCTCTCCCAGCCGAACATTCCCCAGAGGTAGAGCGCCAGGAGCACGAAGACCACGGTGACGCCGTCGAACCAGGCGCCCGCGGCGATCACGAGCATCCGGCCCTCCCAGCCGAATCCGGCCGCCGCGAGCCAGGCAGGGGGGTAGACGTGCTGACGGACCCGGTAAACGAGGTCGTAATGGTGGAAGAGAATAGCGCCGAGGAGCAGGAAGATGATCACCGGGGGCACCCCGTGGGCGAACCCGACCATCGCGATGAAGCCGTATTCGGTGATCCGCAGGATCGGCGGCACCAGCCAGTCGAGCCGCCCGTCGTGGCGGTGGGAGGAGCCGGGCCCGGCCAGCAGCAGCGCGACCGCCGGGGCGAAGACCGCCGGGCCGTCGGTGCCCGCGATGCCGAGGGCCAGCAGCACCCCGGTGATGACCATGCCGACGATGGCGGGCGGCAGCGGCGGGATCTGGCCGGAGACCATCGTGCCCATCGCGCCGGAGAGCGGGCCGTCGTCGCGGTAGGCGACCACGTGCCCGGCGGGCACCGGGACGATCTGAACCGTCGTCGTCAAAGTGACCTCGCGATCCGCCCGGTGAGCGTGTAGAGGGCGGCGATCCCGCCCCAGACCAGCAGTGCGACGAACGTGACGTGGGCGTTGAAGAACGCGGCCGTGATCGCGATCAGCGCCATGCGCTCACCGATCGGCAGCACGACGATCTTCTTGGCCCATCGGGTGGCGGTGCCCTTCTCGAACCTCCCGGCCAGCTGCACCAGCCGGGCGCCGTCGGCGGCCACGGCCAGCGACCGGCGGGAGTTCCCCCAGGCCGAGCCCACCTTGGCGGCGTCGGCCACCGCACCGGCGTACGAGAAGTCGATCATGTGCCGGATCGCCTGGAGCAGCATCGCGGCGACCGCGAGGGCCCAGATGTTGTCCGGCCCGGTGAGCCCGCCGACCGCTCCCCCGCTGTAGCCGATGGCCAGCCCGACGTAGACGACGTATTCCTTGACCCGGTCGAACGTGGCGTCGAGCCACGCCCCGATCGGCGAGAAGCGCCGCGTGTAGCGGGCGAGCTGCCCGTCGACGCAGTCGAGCACGAACGACAGGTAGAGCGCGACCGCCCCGGCGAGCTGCGCGGGACGGGTGCCCATGGAGAACCAGACCGCCGCCATCACGGCCAGGCCGACCGAGATGCCGGTGACCCCGTTGGGCGTCACCCGCAGCCACGCCGCCGCCTTCACGACGTGACGCGACCAGGTGCTGACGGCGTAGGTGGCGAAGAAGCCGTCATCCTGTTTGACGGCGGCGTCGAGGCGGGCGCGCTCCTCGTCGACCGCGCCGAGACGGCCGAACGCGGCGTCGGCGGCCTCCTGCCCGGCCACCCGTTCGGCGTGCAGCCGCCCGAGGGACACGGCGGCGACCGGCACCCCCGAGCGCACCAGCCCGGCCAGCAGCAGGTCGGCGGCCTCGTCGTCGCGGGCGTCACCGAGCAGGCCGTCTCTGGCCAGGTCGCTCAGCTCGGCCGCGACGGCGGCCAGCGACGGCAGGTCGCCGACGCCGACCTGGAGCACGCCCCGGAAGGTCGCGTTGGCCCCGACGAGCTGGTGGAAGGAGTTCCCCGCGGCGATGACCCGGTCGCCTTCCGCCCGGACCGGGCTCATGCCGGGTTCCTCGGCGCCGACCAGCGCGCCCGTCCCCCTGGCCGGGTGTTCCAGCAGGCCGGCGATGGCCTCGGTGTGGGCGACGACGTCACCTGAGATGATGGCCAGCGGCGCGGACGCGGCACCGGCCACGACGGCGATCTCCCCGAGGTCGTCGGCGAGGTGACCGCCCGCGCGGCCGACCACCCTGACCGCGACCGGAATGGAGGTGAGCTGCTCGGTGAGCCGTCCGAGCACGGTGCCCCCGTCGCAGGCCAGCCTGGCCGCAGGGGTGTTGGCGAGCACGACCGCCATGGTCTGCGTGATCGTGTCGGGCTGAACCCGCATGTCAGACCCCACTTCGCTCGACGCCCGCCGTAACCCGAAAAGTAACCGAGTGATCACTAATGGGCAATCACCGCCGGGGGTATGGTGCGGGCGGGGAGGATCAAGATGATCGAATCACGGTTGCGCACGGTCGGTGTCGTCCTGGCCGGAGGTGTCGGCCAGCGGGTCGGGCTGGGCACGCCGAAGCAGCTCCTCAAGATCGCGGGGCGGACCATCCTGGAGCACACCCTCGCCGTCTTCGACGGCCACCCCGACATCGACGAGGTCGTCGTTCTGATGACCCCGGGGTTCGGTGACGAGGTGCGGGCGCTCGTGGAGCGTAACGGTTTCACGAAGGTCAGCAAGGTGATCGACGGAGGTTCGAGCCGCACCGAGTCGACCTGGCGGGCCCTTTCGGCCCTGGGTGAGGAGGAATGTGACGTCCTGCTCCACGACGCCGTGCGCCCCCTGATCGAGCCGCGCATCATCGCCGAGTGCGTCAGGAAGTTGCAGGAGTTCCAGGCGGTCGACGTCGCGATCCCGTCGAGCGACACCGTCGTGGTGGCGGTCCAGGGTCCTTCGGGGGAGATCATCCGCGACATCCCCGACCGTTCGTGGCTGCGCCGGGGGCAGACGCCCCAGTGCTTCCGGCTGTCGCTGATCCGCGACGCCTACCGGCGGGCGATGGCCGATCCCGATTTCGACAAGAGGCCCGCCACCGACGACTGCGGCGTCATGCTGCGCTACCGCCCCGACGTGCCGATCTCGATCGTGCCCGGCAGCGAGCACAACATGAAGGTGACCCACCCGGTCGACGTCTACATCGCCGACAAGCTGTTCCAGCTCGCCGCCGCCACCCCGCCCGAGCCGCAGCCCGACCTCAACCTCACCGGCAAGGTGATGGTCGTCTTCGGCGGCTCCTACGGCATCGGCGCCGACGTCGTCGACCTGGCCCGCAAGCACGGCGCCGACACCCACGTCTTCTCCCGCTCCCACGGCGCGGTCGCGGTGCAGGATCCGGTCGCGGTGGCCGAGGCCCTCCAGGGGGTGTACGCCACCACCGGGCGCATCGACTACGTCGTCAACACCGCGGCCGTGCTCCACATGGGCAAGCTGGCCGACACCGACCTGACGACCGTCGGCGAGGCGATCGGGGTCAACTACATGGGCCCGGTCAACGTGGCCAGGGCCGCGTTCAAATACCTCGCCGAGACGCGGGGTCACCTGCTGCTCTACACCTCCTCCTCCTACACGCGCGGCCGGGCCGACTACAGCCTCTACTCGTCCACCAAGGCCGCCGTCGTCAACCTGACGCAAGCGCTGGCCGACGAGTGGGCGCCCCACGGCATCCGGGTCAACTGCGTGAACCCCGAGCGCACCGCCACGCCGATGCGGCAGCGCGCGTTCGGCGACGAACCGCCGACCTCCCTTCTTTCTCCTTACGCCGTCGCGGCGACCAGCATCGATGTGCTGGTGTCCCCTTTGACCGGACAGGTGATCGATGTGCGGCTGACCGGGTAAGTCCCCCCTATGGGGAAGAAAGTCCTGGTCACAGGCATTGTGCTGGGGTCGTATCCGGTGTTGGTGGCGGCGGCGCTCGCCCCGGTGCCGTGGGTGTTCGCGGTGGCGGTGCTGGTTTCGTACATCGCGGAACTGGCGCTGCCGAAGGCGGCGGCCGACCAGCTCAGCCGGGTGCACCTGGGGGTGACGGTCCGGTTCCTGGCCAGGGAGATGGCGGCGGTGCTGCTGCTGGCCCGGCTCGGGATGCCGTTCGCGCCGCTCGCGGGCGGGCTGTTCATCTTCCACGCGATGCGCGCGACCCAGACCGGGCTGGCGCTGTTCCTGCACCGGTGGCACCACCTGCGGCCGGTCGAGTCGCGCAACCTCCAGGTCGCGCTGCCGAAGGCGCCGCCGGAGCGGCTGCTCGGCCAGCGCGGCACCCGCCTGCTCTACTTCGACGTCCCGCCGGTCGCGCTGGCGGCGGCGTCGGGGCTGACCGGGGTGGTCTGGCCGACCGGCGCCGGGATGGCCGCGACGCTGGCCTGCATGGCGGTGGTGACGGCGGTGCTCGGGCTGCAGCTGCGGCGGGCCGCGCCGATAGCCGACCGCCGCCGGGTCATCCACACGGTCGACGAGAGGGTCGGCGCCTACGACCCCGAGGTGATCCTCTACTTCTCCGGGTCGGCCAACGCGATCTACCAGGCGTCGATGTGGCTGCCCGTGCTGGAGGCGCTGCCCCGGCGGGCGCTGGTCGTGCTGCGGGAGCGGCCGCTGTTCGCGGCGCTGGCGCCGACGTCACTGCCGGTGCTGTGCATCCCGTCGGCCGTGGACATGATGAACTTCCGCGGGCTCGACAGCGCGCGGGTGGCGCTGTTCGCCTCCAACGTCGGCAACAACATCCACATGCTGCGGGTGCCGGGTGTGGTGAGCGTGTTCGTCGGCCACGGCGACAGTGACAAGGAGGCGTCGTTCAATCCGTACACGAAGGTCTATGACCAGGTCTGGGTGGCCGGTCCCGCCGGGCGCGACCGCTACCGGCGCGCCGACGTCGGGGTGCGCGACGACGCGATCGTCGAGGTGGGCCGCCCGCAGCTGGCCGGGATCAGCGAGAAGGGGCCGCGCACCCGCTCGGTTCTCTACGCCCCCACCTGGGAGGGCTGGACCGACGACCTGTTCCACAGCTCGGTGGCCGCGATGGGCCCATACCTGATCGACGCCCTGCTCGCCGAGGGGGTCAGGGTCGTCTACAAGCCCCACCCGCTGACCGGGCACCGGTCGATGGCCTTCCGCCGCGCGCACGGCGCGATCATGGAACGGCTGCGCCGCGAACACCCCGACGCGGGCGCGGTGGTGCTGGGTTCGAGCCCGAGCCTGTACGACTGCTTCAACGACGCCGACCTGCTCATCAGCGACATCTCGAGTGTGGTCGCCGACTTCATGGCGTCGGGCAAGCCCTATGTGGTCACCAACGTCACCGGCAAGGAGCGCGCCGAGTTCGTCGCCCGCTATCCGTCGGCCGGGGCGGCCTACCTGCTGTCGAAGGACCTGCGGGAGCTCCCCGAGATCCTGGCCCAGCTCGCCAAGGACCCCGGCGAGGACGAACTGGCCGACGCCCGCCTCGGCCTGCGCGGCTACCTGCTCGGCGACGGCGAACCGATGGCCCGGTTCGCCGCGGCCGTCGACGAGGCCTACCGGCAGGGGCTAGCTAAACAGGTCCTGTAACCCGATCGTCTCCTGCTTCTTGCGCAGCCGCTTCGGGCTGGTGATGAAGCCGGTGCCCCACGACATGTGCATGGTGGCGTAGACGACCGGCAGGCGCAGCAGCGCGGCCGGTTCGAGATCCTTGCCGGTGAGGAACGAACCGGCGGCGATCGCCAGCACGTAGCCGACCGGGATGATCAGCGCGGGCGGCCAGAAGACCCCGGCGACCAGCCCGAGCGCGAACAGCGTGACCGCGATCGGCGGCGCGAGGTAGCGCAGGTTGATGGTGCCCTGGTGGGTGCGGGCCACCACCCGGCGCCAGCGGCCGTAGTGGAAGTACTGACTGGCCAGGGCGCCGACGGTGGCGCGCGGCCGGTAGGAGACCCGCATCTTCGGCTGGAACCAGACCAGGCCGCCGGTCGCCCGGATGCGGTGGTTCATCTCCCAATCTTGCGCGCGCTGGAAGTGTTCGTCGTAGCCGCCGACCCGCTCAAGAGCGGTGCGCCGGAAGACGCCCAGATAGACCGTGTCGGCCGGGCCGCCCTCGCCACCGACGTGGAAGGCGGCGTTGCCGACCCCGATCTTCGAGGTCATCGCCCGCGCGACGGCCTTCTCGAACGGGCTGACGCCCTCGGCGGCCATGATGCCGCCGACGTTGTCGGCCCCGGTCTGCTGGAGGGTCTCCACGGCGGTGCGGACGTAGTCGCGCGGGAGCATGGCGTGGCCGTCGCAGCGGGCCACCACCTCGCCCTTGGAGGCGTTGATCGCGGCGTTGAGCGCATGAGGCGTGCGGCCCGTCGGATTGGGCACCAGGGTCACCCGCGAGTCGGCCGCGGCGATCGACTCGGCGACCTCCTGAGTGCGGTCACGGGAGGGCCCGACGGCCAGGACGACGTCGATCGGGCCCGCATAGTCCTGATCGAGGACCTGCTGGACCGCTTCGCGTAGATGCCGTTCTTCGTTGAGCACCGGCATGATGACGGAGACCGCGGGGGGCGCGTCGAGGAAGGGGTTCATGGCTGCGCTCACGCTACTGTACGAGGGGGCGTGGACGGCAACCTCAAAGGGGGAGCGCGTGGAGGACTCGGGTGTTCACGTGGGCGGGGACGCCTACGGAGGGGTCCGAGTAGCAGCACCCCGCAAGGGCCGCCGGCACCGCCGGGCGAGCATGCGGTCGATCGCCGTGACCGGTGCCCTGTCGAGTCTGGTGCTCGTCGGTTCGGGGTTCGCGTGGGCGCTGCCCAACTACGTGTCGGGCCGCATCACCTCGGTCGACGCCGGCACCGCCGGGTCGGCCTCCCGGGGCGCGATGAACATCCTCCTGGTCGGCGTCGACAAGCGCGACAACCTCTCGCGCCGCCAGCAGAACCAGCTCCACCTGGGCCGCGAGGTCGGCCAGCGCACCGACACGATGATGGTCGTCCACGTATCGGAGGACCACAAGAAGGTGACGGTGGTCTCGCTCCCGCGTGACACGTGGACCGACGTCCCCGGCCGGGGCGACCACAAGATCAACAGCGCCTACCAGTTCGGCGGCGCCAAGCTCGCCGTCCGCACGGTCCAGGCGGCCACCGGCATGCGCATCAACCACTACGTCGAGGTCAACGTGCTCGGCTTCATCGACGTCGTCGACTCGATCGGCGGCGTCACGGTGTGCACCCCGGTCGCCATCAACGACGACAAGACCAAGCTCGTGCTCCCGGCCGGCACCCACAACCTCGACGGCATCAGGGCGCTCGCCTACGCGCGCACGCGCGCGACCGCGCGTTCCGACCTCGACCGCATCGACCGCCAGCAGCAGGTCGTCTCGGCCATGCTCGCCCAGGCCCTCAGCGGCGGCACGCTCACCAACCCGGTCAAGCTGAGCGCCCTGGTCAACTCGAGCCTGAACACCCTCACGGTCGACGACGAGCTGTCGAGCAACATGCTCGACCTGGCCACCCAGCTCAAAGACGTGTCGACCGACGACGTGTCGTTCGCGACCGTCCCGATCGCCGACGTCGACTACACGACGCCGACCGGCGAGTCGGCGGTGCTGTGGGACAAGACGGCCGCCGCCGAGATGTTCCGCCGCATCGACAAAGACGAAGACCTCGCCAAGCCGGCCAAGCCGTCGCCGTCGGCCAAGCCCTCGACCACCGCGTCGCCCACCCCGACGCTGAGCCGGTCGACCCCGCTGTCGGTGCCGCCGAACCGCATCCAGATCAGGGTCCTCAACGGCACCCTCCAGACCGGCCTCGGCGCCCGCACCCGCGACGCCCTGCTCGACGCCGGTTTCCTGGTCCCGCAGATCGCCGGTGACACCGCGAAGCGCGACTACACCACGACCTACGTGCGCTACGCCGCCGGGCGCGAAGACTCGGCCCGGACCGTCGCCGCCGCGATCCCCGGCTCGGAGATGCGGCAGGCCGACGTCGAGGGCATCGAGGTCATCGTCGGGACCAAGGACAACGCGGTCGAGAAGGTGACCGTGCCGACCTCGACCCCGACCCCGTCTGCGGCGGCCACCCCGGCGGCCCGCACCGCCACGCAGAACATCTGCAAGCCTCAGACGTGAACATATTCGTTGACCACGACGCCTGACCGGTAGGGAGTGCTGCGCTCCAGCCGGAAGGTGTGCGGGGCGTAGGGGGCCGCGAACAGCGACGGCCCCTCCTGGAACACGACCGGGTTGACCTTGACGACCAGCCGGTCGATCTCGTCGACGAGGGCACTGGCGAGCAGGCCGCCGCCGCAGAGCCAGATGCCGGTGCCCTCCTCCTTCTTGAGCCTCCTGACCACCTCGACCGGGTCGTCACCGGTGAGCGTGATGCCGTCGGGGACGTCGCTCTGGGCTCGGGTGCGGGAGAAGACGTACTGGCGGGTGTGCGGGTAGGGGTCGTCGGTCTGGGCGAGGCCGGAGGCGTAGGTGTTCCAGCCCATCAGCGTCGTGTCGAAGCGGGAGCCGTCGGCGGTGAGGCCGAGGGCTTTCAGGCCCACGTCGGGCAGGGTGTCGCGGTAGTCCCGCATGATCATCTCCGCGTGGTCGCCCTCGAACAGGAAGGCCGAGAAATCGTGGGCGGGGCCGGAGATCCGGCCGTCGAGCGACACGGCGACGTAGTAGGTGAGTTCTCGCATCTGGGGTTTCTCCATCCACGGCAGGTGTAGTGGTTAGTCTGGAAACTACTACAGATGTCGTGGTTGCGCTACGCTCTTTTCCATGGCGCGGAACGCGGGACGACGGACGGAGCTGGCGGACGCCGGCATCAGGGTGCTGGCGCGGGAGGGCTCGCGAGGTCTGACCCACCGGGCCGTCGACGCCGAGTGCGGCGTGCCGACCGGCACCGCGTCCAACTACTTCCGCTCCCGCACCGACCTGCTCGAAGGCCTGGTCGCCCGGATCCTCGAACGCTTCGCCCCCACGCCCGAGGTGCTGGCCGAGCTCGGCTCCCACCCGCCCGACCGGGCGTCGTTCACCCGGCATCTGCGCGACATCGTGCGCCGGCTGAGCGCCCATCCGGAGGTCACGCTGGCCTGGTTCGAGCTGCGGCTGGAGGCGGCCCGGCGGCCCGAGGTGGCCGACCTGATGCGGGGCGTCCTCCAAGAGGGGTTCCGCGCCGACGTCGCCTACAACGAGGCGGCCGGGCTGCCAGGCGGTGCGGCGGAGATCGCCCTGTTCCACTACGCGGTCGACGGCCTGATGCTCGACCGCCTCACCATCCCGATCGACCCCGGCACCCCGACCGACGAAGTGGTGGAGGCCCTGGTCGAGGGGTTGCTCTGACCTGGTCGCGGCAGGACCGCACCGGCCTCGCCGTGGTTCTCAAGCTGGGCACCTGACCGACGAGGCGCTTCAAGGACCCGGTCGTTCTCGACGGCGCCGCAGGACCGCTTCGCCGCTCTGGCTCAGTCGTTTTCGATGACGCTGCGGGGGACGTCGCCCTCGCAGTGGGTCTCGATCTCTATCTCGCGGTCGCCCGACTCGAACTTGACCTTGGTCCTGCCCGCCGGGCCCGGCTCGACGTCGTCGGTCTGCCAGCCCTGGGCGGGGGTCCAGGAGGTGAGTTGCGCGCGGCCTGCCGTACAGGACACGACGAGTGTGCCCCCTTCGGTCGACTCGACCCGGCTCGCGGTCGCCGCGGCCGACGGGCGGGGGGTCATCGAGGTAACAGGTGGGGGCGGGAGGGCGAGTTCGCGGCGGACCGCCTCCGCCGAGAGCGCCTGGTCGCCCGGACCCCGGAACGCGCCGCCGAAGGAGCCGATGACGACCAGACCGGCCACGGTCGCGGCGAGTGCCGCGACGAGCCAGCCCGCGACCGCGAAGACGAGACGCCGATCCATGGAGCCACCTTCCCCTTCGCTGGGCTAAGGCCGGGTTAACGCGACGATAAGGCCCTTCGCTTCAGAATCGGACATTGGCTAGCCTGACGGGCACCATGGCCAGCCTGTTGCTCATCGAAGACGACGTGACGATCCGGACCGCGCTGGTCCGGGCCCTCCGCGACAAGGGCCACGCCGTCGCCTCGGCGTCGGCCGCCCTCGAAGGGCTGCGGATGGCCCTCGACGACCGGCCCGACCTCGTCGTGCTCGACCTGGGCCTGCCCGACCTCGACGGGGCCGAACTGCTCCGGATGCTGCGGGCGGTGTCCTCGGTCCCGGTGATCGTGGCCACCGCGCGTGACGGCGACGCCGAGTCGGTCCGGGTCCTCGACGCGGGCGCCGACGACTATCTGGTGAAACCGTTCACGGCGGCGCAGCTCGACGCGCGGGTGCGCGCGGTCCTGCGCCGCACCGGCTCGGTCTCCGGCGACCCGACGGTGACGGTCGGCGGCCTGCGCGTCGACCCCCGAGGCCGCGAAGCCTCCCTTGACGGGCGCGTGCTCGACCTGACCCCCCGCGAGTTCGACCTGCTCCTTTATCTGGCCTCACGCGCCGGACATGTCGTGACGAAACGCGAACTCCTCATCGAGGTCTGGCAACTCCCCTACGGCGGTACCGACAAGACGGTCGACGTGCACCTGTCGTGGCTGCGGCGCAAACTCGGCGAAACGGCCCAGGAGCCGCGCTACCTCCACACGATGCGCGGCGTAGGGGTGAAGCTGGTGTCGCCGTGAGGCGGCGGCTTGCGCTGCTGGTGGCGGCCACGACCTCGCTCGTTCTGGTGGCCATGCTGGTTCCGCTGGCCCTTCTGGTCAGGGCGACGGCTGAGAACGGCGCGATCACGCAGGCCACGGCCGAGGCGCAGTCGGTCGGGGCGGTGATCGGCACCGTCGACCAGGCGACGCTGGACCTCACCATCAGGAGGGGCGAGGCGACCGGTGGGCATGACATCGCCGTCTTCCTCCCCCAGGCCAAACCCATCTCGGAGGCCGTCGAGCTGGCCCGCCGGGGACGCAGTTTCACCGCCGTCTCCCCCGACGGCGGCCGGGAGGTGCTCGTCGCGGTGCAGGGGCCCGATGGGACGAGCGTGGTCCAGGTCAGGCTCACTCCGGACGATCTGATGCGGGGCGTGAGTGAGACCTGGCTCGGGCTGCTGCTGCTCGGGATCGTGCTGATCGGGCTCGGGGTGGCGCTCGCCGATCGGCTGGCGGTGGCGATCACGCGGCCGACGACCGCGCTGGCCCGGGTGTCCCACCGGCTGGCGGGAGGCGATCTCGACGCGCGTGCGGTGCCGGGCGGGCCGCCGGAGGTCAGATCGGCCGGGCTCGCGCTCAACCATCTGGCCGGACGCATCGGCGAACTACTGGCCGAGGAGCGCGAGACGGTCGCCGACATCTCCCACCGGCTGCGCACCCCGCTGACCGGGCTCCGGCTGGAGGCCGAGTCGCTGCGCGACCCCGCGGAGGCCGAGCGCATCGCCGCCCGGGTCGACGCGCTGGAGAAGGCCGTGACCTCGGTGATCCTCGACGCGCGGCGGCGTACACAAGAGAAGGGGTCGTGTGACGCGGCCCTCGTGGTGCGCGAGCGGGCGGAGTTCTGGTCGGTGCTGGCCGAGGAGCAGGAGCGCGCGTTCGCGGTGTCGGTGCCGCCGTTCGCGGTCGAGGTGCCCGTCTCCGCCCCCGACCTCGCCGCCGCCTTGGACGCCCTCTTCGAGAACGTGTTCGCCCACACCGACGAAGGGGTTCCTTTTTCGGTACGTCTCTCCGCCACCGACCTCGTAGTCGAGGACGACGGCCCGGGCTTCGGCCCGTCGGCCCTGGAGCGCGGGCGGAGCGGGGCAGGGTCGACCGGACTCGGTCTGGACATCGTGCGCAGGACCGTACAGGACATGCGGTTGGAGAGCTCGGCCCACGGCGGCGCGCGCGTGGTGCTGACGTTAGTGACGTCTTAGCGTGGCGCTATCGGGAGTTCCACGAATCTGAGGGCATGAGAATCCGCTACGCGGTAGCCGCCGCGGTCACCGTTCTCGGCCTGACCGCCGCCGCCACCCCCGCCGTCGCCGCCACAACAGCCGGCACCACTTCGGTCACCAAAGCGCAGGCGGTGAAAATCGCGAAGAAGAAGGTCCCCGGCGCGTACGTGAGCGATGTCGAACGCGAATACGAGCACGGCCACAAGACGTGGAAAATCGAACTCGAGAAGGGCAACTGGGAGTACGACGTGTACGTCGCCGTGTCCAACGGCCGCATCATCAAATTCAAGCGCGACTACGACGACTGACGCTCTCGACGCCACCTGATCCAAGATTCACACTGAGGGCATGGCGAGCCCACGGTTGGTCGGAGAACGATTCAACCTTCCGTTGGTCCTCGACCGGTTGTCCGCCCCCGACGCCCATTCCCCGGACAATCCCGTGCTGATCCGCCTGTTCGCCGAAGACCAGGCGGATCGGGCCGGCGGTGAACTCGCCGACGGGCACCTCGACCGCGATCTCGCCCGCCGCTCCAAGGCGATGCGGCTGCTGGGGAGCGGGCATGTGCGATCGCCCCGCGACTACTACAACGTGGCGGTCGTGCTCCAGCATTCTGGGCTGGTCGAACACCACCACCTGGCCCATGTGCTGGCACGCCTGAGCGCGCTGGCGGGCTACGGGCCCTCGAAATGGCTGGCCGCCGCGGCGATGGACCGCTGGCTGATGGACCAGGGCCTGCCGCAGCACTACGGCACGCAATACGTGGAGGACGTCACGGGGTTCCGGCTGTGGGACGTCGACCCGGCCACCACCGACGAGGAACGGGCCGAATGGAATGTGCCGCCGCTGGGCACCTGATCAGGCGGCGGCGCTCTCCGACCACCGTTTCCGGTAGGCGGCCGGCGACTCCCCGTACTCCTCGAGAAAGACCCGGGAGAAGTGCGAGCACGAGCGGAACCCCCACCGCTGCGCGATCACTCCCACCGGCACCCCCGTCATGGACGGTGAGACCAGTTCGGCCCGGCAGCGCTCCAGCCGGCGCGACCTGATGAACCGCGCGGCCGAGAGCCCCCTGGCCTCGAACATGCGGTAGAGCCCTCGAATCGACAGGTAGTGCGCCGAGGCGATGGTGGGCGGGCACAGGTCGGGGTCGCCGAGGCGGCGGTCGATATACGTGACAATGCGTGCCATCAGGTGATCATCCATGGTCATCCGCGACATACGTTCCAACGTAGAAGGCGGCTGTATAGCCCACGTATATCCGCCGTATGGCCGCACTTGACCACGCCCATGATCCCAGCTGGACAAACCGTTGTCCCTGCCGATCTGTGCCGGTTTGCGGCTGCGGGGATAACGACGTCATGTGCCGCCTCTTCGGGTTGACCGCCGCCCCGCACCGCACCAAAGCGACGTTCTGGCTGCTGGACGCCCCCGACTCGCTCACCGCCCAGAGTCACCGCGACCCCGAGGGGGCGGGGCTGGGCTTCTTCACCGACGACGGAGAGGCCCGCGTGCACAAGGCCCCGATCGCCGCCTACGAGGACCGCTGCTTCGCCGAGGAGGCCAAGCAGGTGAGCTCGACGACCTTCATCGCGCACGTGCGCTACGCCTCGACCGGCGGCCTGGACATGAAGAACACCCACCCCTTCAGGCAGGACAACCGCCTGTTCGCGCACAACGGCGTCGTCGAGGGGCTCGACCGGATGGACGCCCGTCTCGGCCCCGACCGCTCACTCGTCAGGGGCGACACCGACTCGGAGCGCGTGTTCGCCCTCATCACCGGTGAGATCCGCGCCAACGGCGGCGACGTCACCGCCGCCATCACCACCACGGCCCGCTGGATCGCCGAACAGCTCCCGCTGTTCGCGCTCAACGTGCTGCTCATCTCCGACCGCGAACTGTGGGCGCTGCGCTATCCCGAAACCCATCGCCTGTACGCCCTGGAGCGCCCCCCGGCCCACCTCCGCCACGAGGGCACCGACGGCCGGATCCGCGTGCACAGCTCCGACCTGGCCACCATGCCCTGCGTCGTGGTCGCCAGCGAACGCATGGACGACGACCCCGGCTGGCGCCTGATGGAACCCGGCGAACTCCTCCATGTGGACGGGGCCCAGCGCGTCCACAGGAAGATCATCCTGCCCGACCCGCCCCGCCACCAGATGAGCCTGCGCGACCTGCGCCCCGAGGCGGCGGCCTCGCAGCACTCCGTCTAGACCGGTTCGTCCCAGACAATGCGGTGGTCGAACATCCACGACAGCGACCCCCGTTTGGCCACCTGCCGGAGCACCACCGGCAGGAACAGGTCGCGGACGAAGGCCCCGAAAGGCCCCGGCGCCTTGCCGTCGCCGTTGCGCTTGCCCTGCGCGACGACCCGCTCCACCCGCCCCCGGCGCAGCCGTTCGTAGACGGCGAAGGCCGCGGCCGGCGTCTCCCGGTCGCGCAGGCATTTCGCCAGGACGACGGCGTCCTCGATCGCCATCGACGCGCCCTGCCCCGAGGAGGGCGAGGTCGCGTGGGCGGCGTCGCCGACGATCACCATGTGAGAGTTCGACCAGGTCGGCACGGTCGGCAGGTCGTAGGTGTTCCAGGCCGGCAGCATGTGCGGGGTGGCCGCGATGATGTCGCGCATCGGCCCGGCGTCGTCCCGGAACAGGTTCGTCAGCGCCTCGGGCGTGACGGCCGCCAGGTCGGCGGCGGTGGGTTCCTTGGGGCTGGCCGGGTTGGCGAACCACCACACGCCGCCGTCTGGGTGGATGAGGTAGCCGAAGAAGCAGCGCCGCCCGAACACGAAGTGGCTGACGCCGGGCCGCCCCGGCAGCCGCAGCCCCTCGGCGAACCCGCCCGTGTTGAGCAGCCCCAGGTGCCGGGGCCGGGGCGCGCCGGGGTCGATGATCTGCCGCGTGCGCGACCGCAGCCCGTCGGCGCCGATGAGCAGCGCGCCATCGGCCGTGGTCCCGTCGGCGAACTCCGCCTGTACGCCCCCGCTCCCGGCGACCGCGTCGACCAGCCGTTTGCCGTATTCGACGGTCACGCCCCGCCGGGTGGCCTCGTCGCGGAGGGCGAGGTAGAGGTCGCCCCGGCGGAGCGACCGGCTCGGCTGCGGGATGGAGGCCAGCTCCCGGCCCTTCGCGTTGACCATGACGCCCTCGGGCGTGTCCATCCCCAGGTCGATCACGAGGTCGCGCAGGTCGAGGACGCGCAGCGCCTCCAGCCCGTTCTCCGCCAGGGTCAGGAACGCACCGACGCCGTCGGAGCCCCGGTCGTACGCCTCGAACAGTCGCACTCCGAGCCCGGCCTTCCGGAGTGCCATGGCCGTGACCGGCCCCGCGATACCGCCACCGATGATCAACGCTTCCTTGGTCATACTATGACTATACATAAAATGACTATTACATACGATGGCCGCCATGACACCCCGGCGATCTCCTCTGGCGATGGCGGTGCTCTCCCTGGTCGTGGAGGCCCCGATGCACGCCTACCGGATGCAGCGACTGATCAAGGAGCGCCACAAGGACGACGTCGTCAACGTCGCGCAGCGCAACAGCGTCTACCAGACGATCGAGCGCCTGCTCCGCGACGGCCTGATCGCCGTGCAGACCACCACCCGCGACGAGAACCGCCCCGAGCGCACCGTCTACGAACCCACCGCCACCGGCCGCGACACGCTCCGCGCGTGGATGCGGACGATGCTCTCCACCCCCAAGAGCGAATATCCGGAGTTCCCGGCCGCCCTGGCCTTCCTCCCGGTGCTGACGACCACCGAAGTCGTCGAGGCGCTGACCGAACGGCTGACCGCGCTGGAGATCCGCTTGGCCGCCCTCGACGCCGAACTCACCGACGGCGCGACCTTCCTGCCCCGGGTGTTCCTGGTCGAGACCGAATTCCAGCGGGCGGCCGTCACCGCCGAGGCGGATTATGTTCGCCTTCTGCTCGGCGACCTGCGGAACGGCGAGATCTCCTGGCCCTGACCCGGCCTTTTCCGTAAAGTGGCGATGCCTTTCTTCATTTCTTTTTTCGGGCCGCCCAATAAAACGGAGCATCCGGTGGACAAATCCGAGATCAACGTCGAGGTCACGGGCGACGGCAACCGGGTCATCGTCAAACCGCCGCTGCCGAACGGGCCTTTTATTTGGATCGTTCTACTGGTTCTGGTCGTCATGGGCGCGGCGACGATATTCCTGCTCCTGAACGACGACGAGGAAAAGGCGCCCGAAACCCCCGTCGCCGCCGTCCAGGGCATCCGCCCCGGCACTTACACGGTCGTCCTCGAGGGCAGCGCCGCCGGGGGCGCCCCGTTCACCCGGCAGGGCGAATTACGGATCAGGCCGTCGGCCGGTCCTCAGCCGTTCGACTGGTGCCTGCGCGTCGGCAACCCGGTCGGCACCCCCGCCCCCGGCGCCATCTGGTTCGCGACCAACGCGAGCTGCCTCGGCGGCAGCGAAGACGACCTCTACGCCCAATGGGAGACCGACGGCGCCGAGACCGTGCTCACCCCGGCCGCCCAGACCCTCAAGGACATCAACTTCTTCACCGTGACCTCGGGCGTGACGGCCACGGCGTACACCCCCGACCGCGGCGAGATCCGCTTCACCGCCGAAGGCTCCCGCCTCGACGGCGCCATCAGCCTCCAGGGCGTCGGCGACACCGAACGCGGCGTCTTCACCGCCAAATTGGACGCCGACCAGATCTCCGACGACCCCGAGGCCCTGATCTCCTCCCCCGTCGACCCCGAACCGACCGGCACGAACGTGACCCCACCGGACGCCGAGGGCACCCGCTACTCGGTGGAGACCGTGGTCTCGCTGAACCAGCTCCAGGGCGACCCCGACCACCTCGACAGCATCCGCGCCCGCATCGCCGGAGCGGTTTTCGTCATCGGCGACCGCGACGGCGGCGACTTCGTCTACGCCCCGGCCGACTCCCGCACCGACGTCTACCCGGTCGAGGGCACGATCACCGGCACCGACCGGGTCTACGTGGTGTCGGGCGAACGCGCCGACGACGACGCCAAGGTCACCGTCGGCGGCACCTTCGACCACAGCGGCGACCAGCCCGTCATCACCCTGACCGTGACCTCGACGACGATCTTCGAGGCGGGCGACCTGTCCCGCACCGACGTGGCCTCCTACGAGTTCCAGGCGATCCTTCAGCCCGTGAGGATCACCAGTTCCTGAGTGGCGCGGGTCATGGCGACGTACCGGTCGACAGCTCCTTCGATCCCCTCGCCGAACTTCTCGGGGTCGATCAGGACGACCAGGTCGAACTCCAGGCCCTTCGACAGCTCCGGTGTCAGCGACCGCACCCGGGCCGTCGGCCGGAAGGACGGGTCGCCGATCACGCAGGCGATGCCGTCGCCCTGCCACGCCTCCAGGACCGAAGCGAGCTCGGAGACCGAGCCGTGGCGGACCGGGACGCCGCCGGTGCGGATCGAGGTGGGCACGTTGGCGTCGGGCAGGGCGGCCCTGATCACCGGCTCGGCCTCGGACATGATCTCTTCGGGGGTGCGGTAGTTGACGGTCAGCTGGGCCAGGGTGACCCGGTCGAGGCCGATGCGCTCCAGGCGCTCCTGCCACGTCTCGGTGAAGCCGTGCCTGGCCTGGGCCCGGTCGCCGACGATGGTGAAGCTCCGCGACGGGCAGCGCAGCAGCAGCATCTGCCACTCGGCGTCGGTGAGTTCCTGGGCCTCGTCGACCACGACGTGGGCGAACGGGCCCGCCAGCACGTCGGGCTCGACGCCGGGGGCGACGTTCTCGTCGACCAGTGCGTCGCGCATGTCCTGGTTGTGGAACATCGTGATCAGGCCCTCACCGTCGTCGTCGGTGTCGAGCAGGCGGTCGATGACGTGGTCGGTCCGCTCGCGCTCCTGAGCGATGGCCGCCTGCCGGCGGCGCTTGACCGCCGCGGCCTCCGGGTCGCCGAGCCGCTGGCGGGCGGCGTCCAGGAGCGGCAGGTCGGCGGTGGTCCAGGCCTGGGCGTCCTGGCGCTGGAGCAGGCGGATCTGCTCGATGGTCAGCCAGGGCGCGCACAGGCGCAGGTAGGCCGGGACCGTCCACAGGTCGCCGACCAAATCGGCCGCCTCGATCAGCGGCCACGCCCGGTTGAACGTGGTGACCAGCTCCCGGTCCTGGAGCAGCGACCGCCGGACCATGTCGCGCGAGGCGTCACCCTCGTACTTGTCGGTCAGGATCGTCAGCAGCTCCTGCCAGATGACGTCGCGCGCCTCGTTGTGCGGGGTGTCGGGGTCGGGCGCGTCGAAGGCGTCGGCCCAGTCGTCCGGGCTCAGGTGGATCTTCGCGTCGGTGACCTCCATGCCCGTCTTCGGCCGGTTCTCGTAGAACCGCACGGCGGGCTCGATGGCCTTGACCATCTCGGCCGACGCCTTCAGCCGCGCCACCTCGGCGTCGCTCTCGACGGAGGCCGCCGCCCCCTCTTTGACCAGGTCGCGCAGGGTGCAGGTCCGCACCCCTTCTTCGCCCAGACTGGGCAGTACGTCGGCCACATAGGCCAGATAGTGCTGGTGGGGCCCCACGAAGAGCACCCCGCCCTTGTGGTGGCCGAGCCGCGGGTCGGAGTAGAGCAGGTAGGCCGACCGGTGCAGCGCCACGACCGTCTTACCCGTGCCCGGACCGCCGTCGACGACGAGCGCGCCCCGGCTCCCGGCCCGGATGATGGCGTCCTGGTCGGCCTGGATGGTGCCGAGGACGTCCAGCATGCGCCCCGACCGGTTGCCGCCGAGGCTGGCGATGAACGCCGACTGGTCGTCGAGCGCGGCGGCGTGGCCCTCGAACCCGTCCTGGGTGAAGACCTCGTCCCAGTAGTCGCTGATGCGCCCGGCCGTCCAGCGGTAGCGGCGGCGGCTGGCCAGCCCCATCGGATTGGCGTGGGTGGCCCCGAAGAACGGCTCGGCGGCGGGCGACCGCCAGTCGAGCAGCAGCCGCTCCCCGTCACCGTCGGTGAGCCCGAGCCGCCCGATGTAGACGGGCTCGCCGCCGTCGGCGACCATGTGCCCCAGGCACAGGTCCAGCCCGAAGCGGCGCAGCGCCCGGAGCCGGGCGGTCAGCCGGTGGACCTCCTGGTCGCGGTCGAACGCGGCCCGCCCCTGGCCGCCGGGGGCCTTGCGCTCGGCGTCGAGGCGCGCGGACAGATCGGCGATCGACCGCTGGAGGCTCTCGGAGATGGCGGCGAAGTGCTTCTCGTCCCGGGCGATCAGAGCCGGATCGGCCTTGGGCGCGAGATGGTCGGGAAGGTGGAACGCGCTGGTAGTCAGCGGATTCACGTCTGCGTCCCCCGTTTTCGCAGGTTGTGTGCTTGGCCGGACGATTGTGCGGCATGACGGGGGGCTTGTGGCAAGCCCGGGGGTGCGCTATAGGTTGTTAATGGAGGGGAGTTGGTCTCCCCCATTTCAGACCGACGGAATGCGCAAGACGAACCGCGCTCCCCGTTCGCTGTCCTCGATCGTCAGTGTCCCACCGTGCGCTTCGGCGATCTCCCTCGCGATGGCCAATCCCAGCCCCGTCCCACCGGCGTCGCGCGCCCGTGAGGCGTCGAGCCGGGTGAAGCGGTCGAAGACGACCTCCCGGTGTTCGGGTGCGATACCCGCCCCGTCGTCGATGACCTCCAGAATGGCCGTCGGACCGTCGCGACGCACGACCACCGTGATCCGTGAGACCGCGTGGCGTTCGGCGTTGTCGAGCAGGTTGCCGAGCACCCGCAGGATCCGCAGCCGGTCGCAGTCGACGTGGACGTCCTGGGTCAGGTCGCCGACGAACTCCTTCCTGGCGTTGCGGCGTTTCAGCTCCCCGTCGACCAGCGCGGCCAGGTCGGTCGGCGACCGGTCGAGGGGGGCGCGGGCGTCGAGGCGGGCCAGGGTCAGCAGGTCGGTGACGATGGCCTGGAGGCGTTCGACCCCGGCGAGCACCTCCGTGCTCATCACCGGCCAGTCGGTGTCCTCGGGGTGCATCAGCGCCTCCTCCAGCTGGGCCCGCATGGCCGTGATGGGGGTGCGCAGGTCGTGGGAGGCGTCCTGGGTGAAGCGGCGGAGCTGCTGGTAGGCGACTTCGAGGCGGTCGAGGGTGGCGTTCACGGTCTCGGCGAGGAGGCGGATCTCCTCGTACTTCTCCGACACGGGTACGCGGCGGTCGAGGCCGGAGGCGGTGATCTCGGCCATGCGCGAGCGGATGGCGTTCACGGGGGCCAGCGCCTTGGTGAGGTCGCGGAACGTCCAGGCGGTGATGACCGTGATCACCAGCAGCGACGTGCCGACCGCGAGAAGGACGGACTGGCCGCTGCCGTACCAGGCGACCACGGGGATCGCCAGGTAGAGCGTCCAGAATCCGCCGGGCTGGTAGACCTTGAACGACAGGACGTTCTCGCACCCCCTCAGCCCCGCCGGCGGGCACAGCACCCTTTCGGCGCGGACGTTCGCCTTGTCCGCGTGGAAGTGCGCGATCGGCCCCATCCCGACGAGTTCGGGGGTGGACGACACGACGTGGCCCCGGGCGTCCACGACCTGGACGGCTTTGACCGAGGTTTCGTGCAGGGTCGGCGGAAGGGGGCCCTCCCGGATCTGCGGGACCACCCGGTCCCACGCCGAGACGGCCTGCGCCATCACGCTGTCGTTCTCCTTGTAGCCCGCGAACAGCAGGAAGAGCAGGCTGACCCCGATGCACACCAGAGTGGTGACGAGGGCGGTGGCGACCGTCCTCCTGACTCGGAAGGCTTGCGTCATCCAAGGACCTTCGTATCGTCGTACGGGGGTCCGGGCCGAACTCCGGGGAGGCGGACACCCTCCTTATCCATTGAGACTATGGCGGGGAACTTGCCTGGCCAAAACCTCCACCACCTGGGAAGACGCGAATCCCCGCCACAGCGGGCTTCCACGAGGTAAAGATTTACTCTTCGACCACCCGGATGACCGTCTTGCCCGGTGTCCGCCGGTGCCGGGCGAACGCGGCGGCCGTCTCGGAGAGTGGGCGTACATCACCGACCAGCGGTTTCAGCCGCCCGGCCCTGACCCGCTCGGCGAGGTCGGCCAGCCGGACCCGGTCGGGCTCGACCACGAAGAAGACCGCCCTGCCACCCCGGGGCTGCGCTTTGGGCGGCTCGGCGATGGTGACGAGCGTGCCACCGGGCCGGACCAGCTCGGCCGACCGCGCGCAGACCTCGCCGCCGACGACGTCGAAGACCACGTCCACCTCGCCGATGTGGTGCCAGTCGCCGGCGCCCAGGTCGAGGAACTCCCGCGCCCCGAGGCCGAGCGCCACCTCACGGTCGTCCTCACGGCCGGTGCCGATCACATAGGCCCCCGCCTCCCGCGCGAGCTGCACCGCGATCGACCCGACCCCACCGGCGGCGCCGTGCACCAGAACGGTCTGCCCGGTCGTGAGCCGGGCGTGGTCGAACAGCCCCTGCCACGCGGTCAGCCCCGAGATCGGCAGCGCGGCCGCCACCGTGTGCCCGATGTCGGCGGCGAGCGGAGCGAGATTGCGCGCCTCCACCGCGACGTATTCCGCCAGCGTCCCGTCCCGCGCCCAGTCGGCCAGCCCGAACACCCGCTGCCCGACGGTGAGCCCGGTGGTCCCGTACCCGAGCTCCGCCACCACCCCCGACAGCTCGTGCCCCGGAATGGACGGAGCCCGATCACGCCCGGCCCGGTCGGTCCACGTCGACGGCCAGTCGAGCTCACCGGGGGTGAAACCGGCGGCGTGCACCCGCACGACGACGTCGTTCTCCGCGGCGCGCGGATGAGGCCGCTCGGTCAGGTCGAGCCCCCCGACCCCCGCGTTCCGGTCTTGTACGATGATCGCCCGCATCTTCCCCCCTCAGCTCGGCCAAGACGAACCGAGCACACGCTCGACCGTCGTCGTCCGCCGGAACCCCGGCATGAAATGCTCCAGAACGTCGGAGTTGACCGTGCCGTTGGTCGTGTCGGGCCGGTCCTTCTGCCCCTCGAAGTAGGTCCGCAGGAACGCGTTCTTGAAATCCCCTCGCGGGTGGACGGCCACGATCTCGTCGACCCGATCGCGGTCGAGCCGGTCGAGCCCGTAGCCGACGATGTCGGTCAGCACCCCGAGATGTGTGGCCGCGATCTCCGGGGCCATGCGGGCGGGGATGCCCGGGGTGGTGTGGAGTGCGATGGCCGTCCAGACGGTGTCGGCCGCAGTGGCGGGGAAGCCGTGGTCGAGCAGGAACTTCCGGGCATGGTCGGCGCCGTCGACCTCGAAGCGCTGCACGACGTCGGAGAACGGGGTGTTGAGGCCGGTGTCGTGGAACATGGCGGCCAGGTATAGCAGTTCGGGGTCGGGTTTGACGCCGAGCTGCTCGGCGTGGATCAGGCCGAAGAGGTAGACCCGCCGGGAGTGGTGGTAGAGGAGTGGGCCGGTCTTCTCGGCCACTCTGGTCGCCTCGGCGGTGGAGGCCGTGTCGGGGATCCCCAGTCCAGCGATGAGCATGCTTCCATGCTGCCCACGGACCGGCCTTGGTCCGGGGAAGGGGGCTGCCAAAAACGTACAAACCCGGCGGACCGGTTGCCTTATGTCTGGTTTGCTCCTGAGATCTGACACATGTCAATATCTGACCTGTTTTGCATGGTACGTAGTAAGACAGGAGTAAAGTAACACTTTGTCCAGATCGCAGACATCTCGCCGTAGCGTCGTGGTCGCCCTCTTAGGGTTGACGACGTCTTTGGCGGTCACGCAGCCCCCGGCCGTGGCCGAACCCTAACCCGCTCCCGCCTCGGCCACCGGGAATCCGCTGTTCAGCGCACAGTCCGAGGCCAAGAAGCAGAACAGGCTCATCGAGATCCCCTCGCTCCGGTCGGAGACCACGACCACGTACGCGAACCCCGATGGCACGACGCTCCACACCGAACTCCACACCACGCCGATCCGGATCCGGCAGGACGGACAGTGGCAGCCGATCGACACCACGCTGGTGGAGGCCGACGGCGTCATCCGCCCGAAGGTGACGAAGGGCGACCTCACGCTTTCGTCCGGTGGCGACACCGCCGTCCTGAAGACCGCGGGCGACGCGGGCGAGGTGTCCGTCCACGCGCCCGCCGACCTTCTGCGGCCCGAACTGCGCGGCAGCACCGCCACCTACCGATCTGCGTACGGCGAGGGCCTCGACCTGGTCGTCACCGCGACCCCCACGGGTTTCCGCCAGGAGGTGGTCATCCGGCAACGGCCCACCGGAAAGCTGAAGCTACGGTTCCCGGTCGGACTGCCGAAGGGTCTGCGCTATGGCAAGGACACCGCCGGGGCGCCCGCCCTGCTGGGTGACGACGGCAAGAAGAAGATCGCTCCCATCGCGCCGGCCCTGATGCTCGACGCGGCGGCGCTGGAACGACCCGAGTCGGGGCACACCGCATCGGCACCCGCCACGATCGACCAGGCCACCGACGCTCCGGTCCTGACGGTGGCCCCGGACGCCGGATTCCTGGCCGACCCCGCAGTCACCTTTCCGGTGACCCTCGCCGTCCCGGCGGAGGACTGGACCGGCACGGGGATCGACGGCGACACCTTCGTCAACAACTCGACCTACCAGAACGGCGCCTCGAACAACAGCCTCGACCGCATCCAGGTCGGCAAATCCAACAGCGGCAGCGTCACCTGGCGCGGGTACATCCGCTTCAACGTCAAGGACACCCCTCTTGAGGGCGGCGAGGTCGTCAACTCCGACCTGCGCCTGTGGAACTACCGCTCCAACCTCTGCCAGTCGGAGATCGGCTCCGGGATCGTCGCCCGGCGCGTCACCTCGTCGTGGGACATGTCCACTCTCACCTGGAGCAGGCAGCCGTCGGTGACCACGACCGGCC
Organism: Herbidospora sp. RD11066; assembly: GCF_054661255.1. Classification (NCBI taxonomy): domain Bacteria; kingdom Bacillati; phylum Actinomycetota; class Actinomycetes; order Streptosporangiales; family Streptosporangiaceae; genus Herbidospora; species Herbidospora sp. RD11066. Next base: position 113,190 of record NZ_BAAGDO010000004.1, on the reverse strand, counting down.
AGGTCGGTCTCAAGGGCGCCTACACCGACGACTGCTCCCGTGGTGAAGGCGAACTCTGGTACTCCATCGAGCAGATGGTCCAGGACTGGATGGACGGCCAGCCCGACTACGGCGTGCAGCTCAGCTCCGCGAGCGAGTCGGAAGCCACCAACTGGCGCTGGTACCGCTCCTCCGAGTACGGCAACTACGCATCCGAGGACCAGCCGCGTGGCCCGGTCCTGATCGTCAACTACATCCCGGCCATCACCAAGCAGGACGTGGTGATCCCGACCCTGATCGACGATCCGGACTCCGACGAGCCGCTGGCTTACGAGAGCGCGGCGGCGAACCGGTTCGAGGTCGCATCCGACACTCCGTCTCTTCCCGAGATCACGCTGGAAGAGGCGCAGGCGATGACCGAGCAGGCCATCGACACCTACGAGGTCGACCCCGCCGACCTGATCCTGCCGGAGGAGGAGCCCGAGGGGCCGGACGAGACCCCTCCGTCGGTCGTCGAGACGAGTCCGTCCACCGCCGCGCAGAACGTCGATGCGGCCACCAGCGTCGTGGCGGTGTTCGACGAGCCGGTGACCGGGGCGATCGTGACCGTAAAGGATCCCGGCGGGGCGGTCGTGGTGGGTGAGACGGAAGCGACCGGCGAGGACACGGCCGCCGACTTCACCCCGGCCCAGCCTTTGACGGCGGGCGCGACCTACACCGTCGAGGTGACCGGAGCCCAGGACCTCGCCGGCAACGCCATGGCGGGCCCGTACTCCTGGTCGTTCACCATCGGAGGCGGCACGCCCACCCCAACCCCCACGCCCACACCGACCCCCTCGCCGTCCCCCTCCCCGACGCCCGTCGAGCGCACGGTCTCCCTGCCCCTGCAGACGGACCTGTGGCTCGACAACCAGGGGTCGATCGAAACCGGTGACACCTCGCTGTGGGCAGGCACCTACGGCGGCTTCTCCTTCCTGGTGACGGAGCGCACCTACCTGAAGTTCGACACCTCGGTCCTGGCGGGGAAGACCATCACGGACGCGAAGCTGGAGGCGTGGAACAACGACGGTTACGGGTGCGGTGACAGCGCATCGAGCATCAAGGCGCGACGCGTGACCGGCTCGTGGAGCACCAGCGCGCTCTCCTGGGCCAACCAGCCGGCCGCGACGACGACCGGCGAGGCCTCGGCGACGGATCCCGGCGGCTGCTCGGCCGATCAGCCGAACGGAATGCCCCTCACCTGGACCTGGCCGCTGACCTCCATCGTGCGCGACTGGGCGGCCGGGCAGCCCAACCAGGGCCTGGTGCTGCGCGGCGCCAACGAGTCCTTCTCGGCACCCGAATTCGATCGTGGCTGGGCCTCCTCCGAAACCGGGCACGCTCCCGTACTCAAGGTGACCTACCTCGACGGAACCACCACGGGCCCCAGCCCCAGCCCCACCCCGACGCCCACGCCGACGCCGACCGGCACGCCGGACACCACCCGACCCACCGTCGTCAGTGTGAGCCCGGCCGACGGAGCGGAGGGCGTGGCGTCCAACGCGAAGGTCCGGGTGACCTTCAGCGAGCGGGTGACCGGTGCGAAGCTGACGCTGACGGACCTGTTCTTCGAGGAGACGGTTCCCGGCAGTTCGTCGATGGACGGCACCGGAACGGTCCTGACCTTCACCCCGTCCCAGCCCCTCGACTTCATCTATGAGGCGACGGTCAGCGGTGCCAGAGACGCCGCGGGCAACGTGATGCAGCCGTTCTCCTGGTCCTTCGCCGTCTACGAATGGATGAGCGCGCGGGCGAAGGCCGGCTCGGCCTCGGCGACCACCGACGTCACACCGGCGGTCAGCCAGGTGTGGACCCGTTCGGTCACCCGTGACAACGGCGAGGTCGTCCACACCGCGTCCCCCGAGCTCATGGCCAAGGTGGCCGATCCGCTGCACCGCCCGTCGACTGTCGAGTTCCAGCTGGAGCACGAACCGGGGGCGGACTCCCAGGGCCGGGGCCTGATCTGGTCCGGATCCACCTCCGATGTGTCCTCGGGAGCGGTGGGATCGGTCCGGCCACCGGCCGGCAAGCTGGCCGACGGCTGGAAGGTGCGCTGGCGGGCCCGCGCCACGGCGGGCGATATCGTCGGGTCCTGGTCCGGCTGGGAGAGCGCGACGGTGACGCACACCGGCGTCGCGGCGGCGGCCGCGCCTGTCGGCTTCCCCTACCACCGTGTGGACTGGGACGACTGCGCCAACGATGCGCTCGCGACCGGGCCGCGTCCGAGACCGGACGGGACGAAGAAGATCGGTCACTCCAGCAATCCGTACAACTGGTGCGCCCAATTCGTCTGGACAGTGCCCGCCTATGAGGAAGAGACCGACTACCGAACGAGGCCCCCGAAGATGACCCGGGTGTGGAAGGGGCAGGCGGTCATCACGGCCAGACTGCGCGCCTACACCTACGTCGGCGGCAAGAAGGGCACCAGCAACGCCGAGATCGACGCGTCGTCGGGGAAGCACGGCCGTGACACCGTCTTCACCTGGCGCTTCGAGAAGCCCAGATTCGTCGTCGGCAGCGACCTGACCTACTTCTCCCCGATGAAGATCCGGGCGGGCGTGGTGACGACGTCGCAGTGCCAGATCCAGGACGGCGGTCCGCGAGATGGCGCACGGTTCGCCAAGAACGCCACTCTGCCCACCTGGACCACCCAGCCTGAGGCGGAGTGGACGATCCACTCGCCCAAGAGCATGGGAGCGGGCAAGGACCTGGTGAGCACCTGCAAGATCATGCCGACTATCGGCTTCGACTCGCCCCGGACCCCCGCCACTCCCGGCGGGGACATCACGGGCGCCGTCCCCCTGCAGAGGCCGGTGGTCAAGTGTGACACCTCCCCGCTGATCAAGAACTACACCGGCGGATGCGTCCTGGCCGACGTCGCGCCGGTACTGACCTTCGACGCCGTCAAGGACGACGGGGTGAAGGAGTCGGCCAAGCACGTGTGGGATGCGTACTTCAACGCCGACAAGTGGACGAAACCGGAGATCGACAAGCCCAAGAAGGTCCCCGGACACGCCCCTTACGGGCCTCTGCACCGTGAGGTCGAAGGAGCCACCGCGGATCTGGTCGACCCCGACTTGGCGCCCACCGGGACCATCAAGAAGAACCGCGCCCATTCGATCGGCATCTGCCGCAAGGAATGGCCGGACGTGAAACCGAAGGAAGAGAAGCTGGACTGCGACGAGTTCCCCTTCGCCAGCACGAAGGAAGGCTCGCTCTCGGCCAACGGCAACTTCTCGGTGCGCTACATCAACGCGTCCGACAACCGCAGTTCCGGCAGCCAGCTCGGCGTCTTCTACCAGCAGACGCGCAGGCTCGGCAACGACCCCTTCTACGTCGCCGCCAACCCGCGCGCCCAGGACCGTGACCAGCCTCCGGTCCGCTGACGACTAACATCGTGGCCCGCCCGGTACTCGGACGGGCCACGATGCCCCGAAAGGAAAAAGGTGCACCCCGCCGACACGAAGTACGCCGAGCTGATGGAGGCCGGCCTCCCGGACCAGCTCTGCCTCACCTGGGTCCAGGAACCCGACATCGACGAGGTCGCCCGCCGGTTCGGGGCCGACCTCGACTCCAAGCAGTGGGCCGACGAGGACGCCATCGCGGAACTCGAGGAGGACTACCGGGCCGAACTGATCCACCTCGTCACGATCGGCGGCTGGACGCTCGCGCTCGCGCCCAACGGCCACCAGGGATCCCGGACCGAGGTCATGGAGTCCCTGTCGGCCCGAGGACGGGCTTTCACCGTCTTCTGGAACCTCGCCATGGACAGCGCCGTCACCTACGCCGTCGACGGCGTGGTCCAGACCGAGTTCGACCTCGCCGAGGTGGACCATCGGACGGGCGCCGACCCCTCAGCGCTCGACCCGCTCCTGGCGGAGCTGGGCGTGAGCGATGAGCTGAGCCTGCCCGAGCTCCAGGCCCGCTGTCTGGCCCTGGGGGAGAAACTCAGCGGAGCCCTCTTCCCGCCCGAGTGGCTGACCTCTTCTCACCACGTCTTCAAGATCGTCGACCCGCTGCCCGACGCGATCGTCCCACCCGCCTACCTCGACCCCCGGGCGCCCTTCCTGGACGACCCGGGGTTCGCCCGCATCATCGCCGACCCCTCACCCGCGATGGCACCGGCCGTCAACCGCGAGATCGCGACCACCGTCATCTCGATCGCCGGAATCGAAGACCCGATCGCGGGCGAGGTCCTGCGCCTGCTCGACACCGGCGAACGCCTCCCGGGCGAGCGCCAGGAACTGAGAGACCGGTTGATCCGGGAGTCCGACGCGGCGATCGTCCAGGCGAAGTCACTCGGAGACGGCCCCGAGGCCGACCGGGTGAGGCTGACCGCCAACGCCCTGGCCGTCCTGCACGGGACCCTGTGGCCCGAGCCCGCCGAGGCGGCGAGCGCGGCCACGATGCAGGTCGCGGGCATGAAGGTGCCCAACAGAGTCGACCTCATGCGCCTGATCGTGCTGCGCAACGTGAGCGAGCACATCATGCGCGAACTGCGGTCTCCGGGTTCAGGCCCTACTTGAGGAGCTGCCGAGCCATCACCATGCGCTGGATCTGGTTGGTCCCCTCGTAAATCTGGGTGATCTTGGCGTCGCGCATCATGCGCTCCACCGGGTAATCCCGCGTGTACCCATACCCGCCGAGCAGCTGCACCGCCTCGGTAGTGATCTCCATCGCCGCATCGGAAGCGGCCGTCTTGGCCGCCGAGGAGAAGAAGGTCAGGTCCTTCACCGGCGTGCCGTGCATGGCCAGCTCCGACTTGGCCGCCGCCGCATACGTCAGCTGCCGGGCCGCCTCCAGCTTCACCGCCATGTCGGCGATCATGAACTGGACACCCTGGAAGTCCCCGATCGCCTTCCCGAACTGCTTGCGCTCCTTGACGTAACCGATGGCGAAGTCGAGCGCCCCCTGGGCGATGCCCAGCGCCTGGGCCGCGATGGTGATCCGCGTGTGGTCGAGGGTCCCCAGAGCCGTCTTGAACCCCGTGCCAGGAGCGCCGATCATCCGGGACGCCGGAATCCGCACGTTCTCCAGGATCACCGTCCGCGTCGGCGACGCCCGGATGCCGAGCTTCTTCTCTTTGGGCCCGAACGACACCCCTTCGTCCGACTTCTCCACGACGAACGCCGAGATCCCCCGCGCCCCGGCAGAGGGATCGGTCACCGCCATGACCGTGTAGTACTCCGACACCCCGGCGTTGGTGATCCACATCTTGGTGCCGTTGAGCACGTAGGAGTCGCCGTCGGCCACCGCACGCGTGCGCATCGCGGCGGCGTCGGAACCCGCCTCGGCCTCGGAGAGCGCGTAGGAGAACATGCCCTCTCCCCGCGCCACCGCGGGCAGGTAGGCCGCCTTGAGCTCATCGGAGGCCGACAGCAGCAGCGGCACCGTGCCGAGCTTGTTGACCGCCGGGATCAGCGAGGTCGACGCGCAGACCCGGGCCACCTCTTCGATCACGATCACCGCCGCGAGCGCGTCGGCGCCCGCGCCGCCGTACTCCTCGGGGACGTGGACCGCGTGGAAGTCGGCCGCGACGAGATCCTTGTAGGAGTCCTCGGGGAACTCCTCGTTCTCGTCGGCCGCGGCGGCGCGCGGGGCGATCTTCTCTTCGGCCAGGGCCCGGATAGCCTCGCGGAGCATCTCGTGCTCCTCCGCCGGCGCGTACAGAGGAAAGCTCATGCACGGATTCTAGGACGTCCAACTATCGGCCTACCAGTGGGCCCTTATAGCCTCATGTAACATCACACACCCTGATATGAGCAGGTCATGAGGGGAGCACGGCGTGGCGTACCGACTCACGGTCCTGGGGACCGGCTACCTGGGGGCGACCCATGCCGCGTGCATGGCGGAGCTCGGCTTCGACGTCCTCGGCCTCGACGTCGACCCCGACAAGATCGCCCGCCTTCAGCGTGGCGAGTCGCCGATCTACGAACCCGGCCTCGAAGCCCTGCTCAAAAAACACGTCAAAAGTGGACGACTCCGCTTCACCACCTCCTACGAGGAGGCCGCCGCGTTCGGGGACGTCCACTTCATCTGCGTCGGCACACCCCAGAAGAAGGGCGAGTTCGCCGCCGACGTCTCCTACCTGGACGAGGTCGTCGAGTCGCTCGGGCCGTACATCACCAGGGACGTCCTGGTCGTGGGCAAGTCGACCGTCCCCGTCGGCACCGCCCAGCGGCTGGCCACCCGGCTCCGCGAACTGGCCGGCGACCGCGCCGAACTGGCCTGGAACCCCGAATTCCTCCGCGAGGGCTTCGCCGTCGACGACACCCTCCACCCCGACCGCATCGTCCTCGGCATCACCTCCGCAAAAGCCGAGACCATGCTCAGGGAGGTGTACGCCCCCCTCGGCGACATCCCGATCGTGGTCACCGACTTCCCCACCGCCGAACTGGTCAAATCGGCCGCCAACGCCTTCCTGGCCACCAAGATCTCGTTCATCAACGCCATGGCCGAAGTCTGCGAAGCCACCCAGGCCGACGTGAAACTGCTCTCCAAGGCCCTCTCGTACGACGAACGCATCGGCGGCCGCTTCCTCAACCCCGGCCTGGGTTTCGGCGGCGGCTGCCTCCCGAAGGACATCCGCGCCTTCATGGCCCGAGCCGGGGAGCTGGGCGCCGACCAGGCGTTGACCTTCCTCCGCGAGGTCGACGCCATCAACATGCGCCGCCGCGCCAGAATGGTCGACCTGGCCCGCGACATGGTCGGCGGCTCATTCCGCAACCGCGTGGTCGGCGTCCTGGGCGCCGCCTTCAAGCCGAACAGCGACGACATCCGCGACTCCCCCGCCCTGGACGTGGCCGCGACGATCGGCCAAGAGGGCGGCGCCGTCACGGTCTACGACCCCGTGGCCTTGGACAACGCGAAAAAGGCCCAGCCCACCCTGAGCTACGCGCAGTCGGCCCTGGACGCCTGCCGCGAGGCCGATGTGGTCCTGCTGCTGACGGAATGGCAGGAGTTCGTCGACCTCGACCCCAACGCGTTGGGCGAGGTGGTCCACGTCCGCAACATCGTCGACGGCCGCAACGCCCTCGACGCCACCACCTGGCGAAACGCCGGCTGGAACTACCGAGCCCTGGGCCGCCCGCAGTAAACCGTCACCAAACCAGCATATACGAGCGGTAGACCCTTATATACGCTCGTAGGCATGGCGAATGACTACTTCATGACGTACACGACCCCACGGGGCAGCGTGATCACCCTCCCGTTCCTCACCGAGCAGCAGATGAACGCCGTCGTCGCCGCCCTCCACCCGGGCCCGACCCGCGAACTCACCACAAGCGAGAACGAGACCTGCGGCCAGTGCCAGGGGGTCGGAGGCTGGAATGAGGTCGTCGAGTTCAAAACCTCATCCGGCTCCACCGTGACCACCCGCAAATGGGTCAACTGCCGTCGTTGCGGCGGAACCGGGCGCACGCCGAAGAAGTAGCCCCACTCGATTGGCCACTCCGGCTGTATGGGCAAGCGATTGCAGCGCTCAGCGGGAGGCCCCGGCGAGGCCTGGCGCTGGTTGCCATCTCCCTAGGAAGCGGACCCCTCAGCTGCCGCCTTGCGGAGGGCCTCGCCCTTGGCGTGGGCCGACTTCTTCAGTTCCGCCTGGAACTCGATCATCCGCTGCTGAAGCGCCGGGTCGGAGGCCGCCAGGATCCGGACCGCCAGCAGCCCCGCGTTCCGGGCCCCGCCCACCGCCACCGTCGCGACCGGCACCCCCGCCGGCATCTGGACGATCGACAGCAGCGAGTCCATCCCGTCGAGGTACTTCAGCGGCACCGGCACCCCGATCACCGGCAGCGGGGTCACCGACGCCAGCATCCCGGGCAGGTGGGCCGCGCCCCCGGCCCCGGCCACGATCACCTTCAGGCCACGTGAAGCCGCCGACTTGCCATAGGCGATCATCTCTTCGGGCATGCGGTGGGCCGAGACCACGTCGGCCTCGAAGGACACGTCGAACTCGCGCAGCGCCTCGGCGGCCAGGCCCATGACGGGCCAGTCGGAGTCGCTGCCCATGACCACGCCGACCTCAGGCACTGACAGGTCCTCTCAGACAGGTGACCGCGTGGCGTGCCCTTGCCCGGACCTCGTCGAGGTCGGAGCCCAGGGCCGTCACGTGGCCGATCTTGCGGCCGGGACGGACGTCCTTGCCGTAGAAGTGGATTTTGATGCCGGGGTCGTTGGCCATCACGTGCTCGTAGCGCGAGTACACGTCGGGGTCGGGGCCGCCCAGCAGGTTGGCCATCACCACGACCGGGGCGGCCATCTCGGGGGAGCCCAGCGGCAGGTCGAGCACGGCGCGGAGGTGCTGTTCGAACTGGGAGGTGCGGGCGCCCTCGATCGTCCAGTGGCCGGAGTTGTGGGGGCGCATGGCCAGCTCGTTGACCAGCAGGCCCGTGGAGGTCTGGAACATCTCGACGGCCAGCAGGCCGGTCACGCCCAGTTCCTCGGCGATCGACAGGGCGATCCGCTGCGCCTCGGCGGCCAGTTCGGGGTCGAGGCCGGGGGCGGGCGCCAGGACCTCGACGCAGATCCCGTCTTCCTGGACGGTCTCCACCACCGGATATGCGACACCCTGCCCATGGGGCGACCGCGCCACCAGCACCGCGAGCTCCCGCTCGAACGGCACGATCTCCTCGCCGATCAGGTCGATGCCGGTGGCGACCACCTCGTCGACCTCGGCCTGGGTGCGGGCCACCCACACGCCGCGACCGTCGTAACCGCCCCGGACCGCCTTCAGGACCACCGGCGCGGTGAAATCGGTGGAGCTCCACTTGGGGCAGGGCACGCCCATGGCGGTCAGCCGCTCGCGCATCACGCGCTTGTCCTGGGCGTGGACCAGGGCCGCGGCGCCCGGCCGGGCCGGGACGCCCAGCGACTCGATGAGGTCGGTCGGCACGTGTTCGTGGTCGAACGTCACGACGTCGCAGCCCTTGGCGAACTCGGCCAGGTCGCCCTGGTCCCGGTGGTCACCGAGCCGGGTGTCGACGACGACCTTGGCGGCGCTCTCGTCGCGGGAGCCGGCCAGCACCCGGAGGTCGACGCCGAGGGCGATGGCGGCCTGCTGGGTCATCCGGGCCAGCTGCCCGGCGCCGACCATGCCGACGATGAAAGGGCTGTTCACGAACGCGAAGTTTACCCAGCCCGGGTCAGACGTTCGTCATGGAGGCCAGCTGACGGCCCATGCCGACCGTGGTCATCCGGCCCGCCGCGTCCACCTTGGTCGCCAGGAAGAGCAACTCCTCGGCGGTCACCTCGCCGAGGCGGCCGTGCCCGGCGAAGGCGCGGATCTCCTGGTCGCTGAAGGCCGGCTTGGACAGTTCGCCGCGTCCGGCGCCGGGGGTCTGGGTGGTGACCAGCCGCAGCGTGTGGAACACCAGCGACGCGCCCTCGGGGAGGGCCAGCGCGTGGGAGGGTGCGTCCGCTATGAGACGTACGTCGACGGAGACCTTGTCGGGACGGTATCCGGCCGCGCTCCGGCTGATCTCGTCGCGCAGCGCGCGCATGGCGTCGCCGGCCGGGACGCGGATGCCGTTCACGCCCGTCGGGTCGGTCAGGTACGTCAGGCAGCGCTGGGACACCAGGCTGGCGGTGACCTGGGGGTTGTCGTCGCCCGTGGGCACGACGGCGTCGGTGACGTGCACCTCGGGGGCCTCGTCCGGCACCGGGACCGGCCCCAGCGCGAGCCGCCAGCGGCCCTTGGCGTGGGTGAAGACGAAATAGGCCGGTTCGGGCACGCGGGCCAGGGCGGCGAACCAGGGGGTGCCGGTGGCGCCCCGGCTGGGCAGGTAGAACTCGGGTTCCGTGTAGTCGAACCGGGACATCTCGTGGCCGAGGGCGGTGGCCTCGCAGGTGTCGCCGGCCAGCTCGGCGATGGGGGGCGCGATCAGGTCGGCCACTTCGGCGCAGTCGCTGTCCTCCCAGGCGGCGTCCAGCGCCTGGAGGCTGTCGAAGGCGCGTTCGGCGGCGGCCAGGGTGAGGACGTCGGCCGTGCGGGAAGGGGTGTCGGTCTCCCCGGCCGTGGTCTCCGCCGGCAGCCCGCCGCAGGCGGCGAGCAGGCCCAGCACGGTACCGATGATCAGCATCCGGCTCAGTCGGCCCATGGAGATGCCCGCACCTCTCCCAAATGTGCGCGCGGGTGTGACGTCGGGCGCCAACGTAGCCCGTATCGGCCTCGATCGGGCCGCAAAGTCTGACATTTCTTGAAATGTTCTTGGACGACCTGGGCAGAAAGGGACTCAGAGGAAGCTTTCAGCCCGCTCCACAGGTCCAACCGGTAATCTGAGACGACCCCGCCCCACCAGGAAGGACTGTGCGGCTCGTGCAGCAACTCATCCGCGGCGCTTATGCGCGATTCGCCACCCTCCTCCGCGAGCTGATCAAGTTCGGTGCCGTCGGCGCCATCGCCGCCGTGATCAAGTTCGGCCTGGTGAACATCCTCTGGACCACATGGGGCTCCGAGGGCACGCTGATCGCCAACGTCATCGCGACGGTGGTCGCCACCACGTTCGCCTACTTCGGCAACCGGTTCTGGACCTTCCGCCACCGTGAGCAGAGCGGCCTGGCCCGCGAATACATCCTGTTCTTCGTGTTCAACGGGGTCGGCCTGCTGATCGAGCTGATCTGCCTCGGCTTCATCCGCTACACGCTCGGCCTCGACAGCCTGCTGGCCAACAACATCGGCCTCGTGATCGGCACCGGCTTCGGCACACTGTTCCGGTTCTGGTCGTACAAGCGCTGGGTGTTCCTGGCCCCGCCCGTGGTCGAGGAACCGGTGGTCCCCGAAGAGGGTCAGGCGGGGCCGCTCACCACGCGGTAGCCGAGCTCTTCGTCGCCGACCTTCCGCAGGAAGATCGCGAAGGTGGCCGGCCGGGGTTTCACCAGCTCCAGCCGCCCGCCGTCGGCGGCGACCAGCGACCGCGCCAGCGTGAGCCCGAGCCCGGTGCCGCTACCCCCGGTGACACTGCGTTCGAAGATCCGTGCGCGGATCTTCTCGGGCACGCCTTCGCCCTGGTCGGAGACCTCGATGACGATGGACTTCTCGGAGCTCGTCGTGGTGATCGAGACGATGCCGCCGCCGTGGTGCAGGGAGTTGTCGAGCAGCGTGGCCACGACCTGGCTGAGGCCGCCCGTGGTGGCCAGCGCCCGCAGGCCCCGGCTCCCGGTGAGCTGGATCGACCGGCGGGAGCGCCGGAACGCCGGATCCCACTCGGTGATCTGCTGCACGAGCACCTCGTCGACGTCGATCGGCTCGGCCTGGGAGTGACGCTGGCGCCGGGCCGCGTTGAGCAGTTCGTCGATCACCGCCGTCAGCCGTTCGGCCTGGACGATCGCCGCCTCCCCCTCCTCACGCACGATCGCCGGCTGGGACGCCGCCGCGACGATCTCCTCCAGGCGCATGGTCAGCCCGGTGAGGGGCGTGCGGAGCTGGTGGGACGCGTCGGTGGCGAACTCGCGCTCCCGCCCGAGCAGCTCGGAGATGCGGATCGCGCTGCGGTCGAGCACCTCGGCGACCCGGTCGAGCTCGGGGATGCCGTAGCGGTGTTTGCTCGGGCGCGCGTCGCCCGAGCCGAGCCGCTCCGCGATCTTCGCCAGATCGAGGAGCGGCAAAGTGAGCCTGCGTGAGGTCACGACCGCCAGGCCGATGGCCACGACGAGCGCGGCGACCGCCAGGGCGATGGTCAGCAGCAACCGGGCCCTTATGTCACGGTCGATCTCCGCCGTGTCGCGGCTGAGCCGGACGACCCCGTTCTCGGAGCGGGCGTCTTCGGTCAGCGACCGGCTCACGGGAGGTTCGACGCCGACCGTTATGGGCTCGATGCCGCGGAACGCGACCTGAATGAACCGGTTGGGGTAGTTGCGCTCAAGTTGCTTGGGATCGACCGGCTGCTCCTGGCTTATGGCGTACTCGACGCTGATCAGGACGCGCGTGGCCTCTGCCCGGAGCTCCTGAGCGGCCTCGTCGTTGATGAGACGTACGACGACAACACCGAGGGGAACTCCGAGCAGCAGCACCGCGATGACCGCGACGAGCAGCATCGAGGAGAGCAGACGCCTCCGCATGCCCCTTACTCGCGTTCGAAGCGGAAGCCGACCCCTCGGACGGTCGTGATGTACCGCGGCTTCGCCGCGTCGTCACCGAGCTTGCGCCGCAGCCAGGAGATGTGCATGTCGAGGGTCTTGGTGGAACCCCACCAGTTGGTGTCCCAGACCTCCCGCATGATCTGCTCCCGGGTCACGACCTTGCCGGCGTCGCGCACGAGCACGCGGAGCAGGTCGAACTCCTTGGTGGTCAGGTGGAGCTCCTTGTCGCCCATCCAGGCCCGGCGGGAGTCGGCGTCGATCCGCACCCCCTGGACGACCGGGGTCTCGGAGGTCCCCCGCCGCAGCAGGGCCCGGACCCGGGCGAGCAGTTCGGCGAGGCGGAACGGCTTGGTCACGTAGTCGTCGGCCCCGGCGTCGAGACCGACCACGGTGTCGACCTCGTCGACGCGAGCGGTCAGGATCAGCACGGGAGTGCCGTGGCCCTCGGCCCTGATACGGCGGGCGACCTCCAGGCCGTCCATCTCCGGGAGGCCGAGGTCGAGAACGATGAGGTCGACGCCTCCCGAGAGTGCCCTTTCCAGGGCCTGCGGGCCGTCGGGACTCACCTCGACTTGGTAGCCCTCCCGGCGCAGGGCGCGCGCAAGCGGCTCGGAGATCGAGGTGTCATCCTCGGCGAGAAGTACGCAGGTCATGGAAGCGATCGTAGGACCTTAGGCGATCGTTTCCCGGGCACAGCGCGCGGTTTGACTCCACGTTGACCCATCAATTGACCTGGGCAAACATGGACAAAGCCAGTTTTGCAGCGGCATGTCCGGGCGGGCTGGGGGCCAGGAATCTGGTTCTCAAAAGCGAACGCCCGCCGGAGTCCGACGGGCGTTTCTCGCGGCCCTGCATCATGACTGCGTCAGGACGCGGACGGCGGCTCGGCGTACCGCTGGAGGTACAGAGCGTCACCGAGCGTCTCCATGAGGGACAACTCGGTCTCCAGGTAGTCGATGTGGTGCTCCTCGTCCTTGAGGATCTCCTCGAAGAGCAGCGCCGAGACGATGTCGCCGCGCTCGCGCATCAGGGCGATGCCCGGCTTGAGGCGCTTGACGACGCCGATCTCGAGTTCGAGGTCGCTCTGGATCTGCTCCTTGACCGTCTGGCCGACGTGGAGCGTGAAGAGCTTCTGGTAGTTGGGCAGGCCTTCCAGGAAGAGGATGCGGTCGGTCAGCGCCTCGGCGTGGCGCATCTCGTCGATCGACTCGGCCCGGGTGAAGCTGGCGAGCTTGGTGAAACCCCAGTTCTCCTGCATCTTGGCGTGCAGGAAGTACTGGTTGATGGCGGTGAGTTCAGACGTCAGCTGCTCGTTGAGCAGCGCGATGATGTCCTTGTCGCCCTGCATGGGCACCTCACATCTAAGCGGTCGTGATCAGATCTTCTGACCGCTTCAGAATGGCACAGATCTTCCTGACACAAGAGGCGCAGTCGCCCCCGGCGCCGGTGGTGTCGCGGATCTGCCGCATGGACCGGGCGCCGTTGGCGATGCAGTCGTGCACCTCGTTCTCGGTGACGGCTCGGCACACACAGGCGTACATCCAGGGGACCCTTCAGAGATGCAAAGGTAAGGCTCTCCTAAGGTAGCCGATGAAGGTAAGGCTTGCCTATGTGAGTACCGCCACAGATCAGTGACCGTCCACCACTCCGTCGGAGGCGTCCTCGACCAGCCGGAACAGGTCGGCACGGATGGTCTGGATCTTGGGGATGTCGCGGTAGTCGATGACCCCGCGTTCGGACGCCGACTCTACCTTCAGGGTTCCGCTGCCCAGCACGCGCTCCATCAGGGACTGGTCGGAGCTGACCGAGTTGACCTTGGCGAGCGGGATGTCGTCCTGTGACTTGGACAGGACGCCGGTGCTGATCGTGAACCGGTGGGTGGTCAGGGTGTACCCCGTGGTCTTCCACCGCAGGTAGGGGATGAAGGTCAGGAGAACGAGGGCGACGACGGAGACCACGGCGACCGCGACGCGGGCGATGCCCGAGTATTCGTAGTCGCTGGGAATGAAGTAGATCGCGGCCGACGAGGCGGCCACGACGAGAACGAGCGCGAGGAACGGACCGACAAGGCGCTTCCAGTGCGGGTGGAACGAGTGCACGACTCGCTCACCGTCGGTCAGGTGGTGATCGGGGAGACCCATGGGCCACATCGTGGCACGTACCGGTCCGTTCCGGGCCCTGTGTTTCAGAGACGCGCGTGGACGACATCACCCGCGCTCAGGGGATGGTCGACACCCCCGCTCCTGACGATCAGCTGGCCTGATTCGCTGATGCCGGTCGCCCGGCCGGTGAGCAGCCGTTCGCCGGGGAGCTCCACCCTGACCTCCTGCCCCACGGTCGCGCTGGAGGCGAGGTAGGCGGCCCGCAGGCCGGACACGTCGGCGTCGCCGCCCGCCATGGTCCAGTCGCGATAGAGGCGTTCGAGCTCCCGCAGCACCCCGGCGAGCAGCCGGTCGCGGTCGAGGCAGACCGCCCCGGCCAGCGCGAGCGAGGTGGCGTGGCCGACGGGGAGCTCGGTGTCGCGGAGGCTGACGTTGAGACCCATGCCGATGACGACGGCCGAGTCGATGCGCTCGGCCAGGATGCCGGCCAGCTTGCTCTCGTCGTGGAGCAGGTCGTTGGGCCATTTGAGCCGCACGTCGACCTCGCCGACCTGGCGGATCGCCGTGGCGGCGGCCAGGCCGAACAGCAGCGGCAGCCAGCCCTGCCGGGCCACGGGGACCTCGGGCCGCAGCAGCACGGAGAAGGTGAGCCCCGATCGCGGCGGGGCGATCCAGACGCGGCCGAGGCGGCCCCGCCCGGCGTACTGGGACTCGGCGACCAGGACGGCGCCCTCGCGGACGCCGTCGCGGACGGCCTGCGAGAGATCGGCGTTGGTGGAGCCGGTGCGCTCGACGACGGTGAGGGACGACCACAGCGATCCGGGTCTGACCAGCTCGGCCCTGAGGGCGGCCTGGGACAGCTGGGGACGGTCCAAATCGGGATACGAGGGTTCGGGCACGACTGCCATTCTCCCTTCCGAACACCGCACTGTTCGACGAACAGTCGATGACCTGGGATTACTACCCCATGTAGTGACGCCTACCCTTGGACCCAAACCTTCGGCATAATCTGTCCGTTATGAGAACTTGGGCCAGCTGGAAGCCCTTCGGCATCGGCGAGCGTAAACCCAACAACTACCTGGAGTTGTGGAAGGCCTTCCGCGCGGTCAAGGGCAACCGCCGGTACGCCTGGCGCCTGCTCAACCAGGGCACCTGCGACGGCTGCGCCCTCGGCACCAAGGGCATGCGCGACTGGACCATGGACGAGGTCCACCTGTGCAACATCCGCCTGCGGCTGCTCCCGCTGAACACGGCCCCGGCGCTCGATCCGGCCCTGCTGGCCGACGTGTCGGCGCTCCCGGCCAAGAGCGCGGAGCTGCGGGATCTGGGCCGGTTGCCGTACCCGATGATCAGGCACGCCGGGGACAAGGGCTTCACGCGGATCTCCTGGGACGAGGCGCTCGACACCATCGCGCCCCGACTTGGGGGAAATATCGGCGTATATCTGACCAGCCGGGGCGTGCCGAACGAGAACTACTTCGCCGCCCAGAAGGCGGTGCGGGCGCTGGGCACCAACTCGGTCGACAACGCGGCCCGGATCTGCCACTCGCCCTCGACCGTGGCGCTGAAGCAGGCCATCGGGTCGGCGGCGACGACCTGTTCGTACACCGACTGGATCGGTTCGGACCTGATCGTCTTCGTCGGCAGCAACCCGAGCAACAACCAGCCGGTCGCGATGAAGTACCTCTACCACGCGAAGAAGGCCGGGACGAAGATCGCGATGGTCAACACCTATCGCGAACCGGGCATGCAGAAGTACTGGGTGCCCTCGAACGTCGAGTCGGCCGTCTTCGGTACGAAGATCACCGACCACTTCTTCCCGGTCAACATCGGCGGGGACATCGGCTTCCTGAACGGCGTGCTGAAGCATCTGGCCGAGAACGACTGGCTCGACAAGACGTTCATCGACGAGCGGACCGAGGGCTTCGAAGACGCACTGGCCGCGGTCAAGGCGCAGTCGTGGGAGGACCTGGAGGCCCTCTCGGGCTCCACGAAGTCCGACATGTACGACCTGGCGCGGCTCCTCGGCGAGGCGAAGTCGGCGGTACTGGTCTGGTCGATGGGCGTCACCCAGCACACCTACGGTGAGGACAACGTCCGGGCGATCGTCAACCTGGCGCTGGCCAGGGGTTTCCTCGGCCGTGACCACTGCGGCCTGATGCCGATCCGGGGGCACAGCGGCGTGCAGGGCGGCGCCGAGATGGGCGCCTACGCCACGGGTCTGCCGGGCGGCCTGCCGATCACCGAGGAGAACGCGAAGAAGTTCGCCGACCTGTGGGGCTTCGACCTGCCGCTGGCGCCGGGGATGACGGCGACCGACATGATCGACGCCGCCCACGACGGCTCGCTCGACGTCCTCATCTCCAGTGGCGGCAACTTCCTCGAGGTGCTGCCCGACCCCCGCTACTGCCGCGAGGCGCTGGAACGGCCCTCGCTGCGGGTGCACATCGACATCGTGCTGTCGTCGCAGATGCTCGTACCGGGAGAGACCGTGATCCTCCTTCCGGCCCAGACGCGCTACGAGATGGAGGGCGGGGTCACCGAGACCTCGACCGAGCGGCGGATCATCTACTCCCCCGAGGTCAGGGGCCCGCGCATCGGCGAGGCCCGGCCCGAATGGAAGATCTTCACCGAGCTCGCCGCCCGCGCGAAGCCGGAACTGGCCGACAAACTCCGTTATTCGGGCACCGCCGAGATCCGGCGCGACATCGAGAAGGCCGTGCCCTTCTACGAGGGCATCGCGAAACTGGCCAAGTTCGGCGACAACGTGCAGTACGGCGGCCGTCATCTCCCCTTCGGCACCGCGCACTTCGCCCCCGTGGAGCTGCCGGTGCTGCACCGGCCCGACGGAACGTTCCTGGTCGCGACCCGGCGCGGCAAGCAGTTCAACAGCATGGTCCACGAGCGGGTCGACGGCTTCAACGGCGCCACCCGCGAGGCCGTGCTGATGAGCCCGCACGACGCCGACCGGCTCGGCCTGCCCGACGGCACCGAGATCGAGCTGACCACGGCCACGGGTTCGCTGGTCGGGAAGGTGCTGCGGGCGCCGCTGACGCCGGGGAACATCCAGGTCCACTGGCCCGAGGGCAACGTGCTGCTCGACAAGGCCCGCCGCTCCCCCGACGCCAAGATCCCCGACTACAACGCCTACGCCACGCTGACCCGCCATGGGTGATCGGCCGGTCGCGCGTTACCGGGTCCGGTCGGTGGCCGGATCCGGTTTCCGCGACCGCGCCGACGAGGTGGCCACCGAGGAGCCACTGGAGATCCGCATCACCTCGGGGTCCGAGCGGCGCACGCTGGCGATCACGATGCGGACCCCGGGGTCGGACTTCGAGCTGGCGGCCGGGTTCCTCAACGGCGAGGGCATCACCGGCATCGACGCCATCGCCTACTGCACCGACGAGGACGTGCCACCGGAGGCGCGGTTCAACACGGTGACGGTCCGGCTGCGCGGCCCGCTGCCCGACCTACCCGGTCTCGACCGATATTTCGTGACATCGAGCGCGTGTGGCGTGTGCGGCGCGGCCAGCCTCGACGCGCTGCGCGACAAGTGCACACCCGTCACGCACAGCACGGTGGAGATCGCGGCCGAGACGCTCTACGGTCTGCCGGCCAAGCTCAGAGCCGCCCAGGGCGTGTTCGGCCGGACCGGCGGGCTGCACGCCGCGGGCCTGTTCACCGCCAGCGGCGAGCTGATCAAGCTCAGGGAGGACGTCGGCCGGCACAACGCGGTCGACAAGGTCATCGGCTGGTCGCTGCTCAACGACCAGGCCCGGCCGGTGTTGCTGGTGTCCGGCCGGGCGTCGTACGAGATCCTTCAGAAGGCCCTCGCGGCCGGGATCTCCGTCGTCGCCGCCGTCTCCGCGCCCTCGTCGCTGGCCGTCGACGTGGCGCGGGAGTTCGGCATGACGCTCGTGGGGTTCCTCCGCGAGGAGCGCTTCAATGTCTACGCCGGGTCAGCCCGTGTTCTGCAGGCCGGCGGCCACGCCGTTGACGCTGAGGAGTAGGAGCGTCGAGAGGCTCTCGCGCTCGGCGTCGCTCAGGTCTTCGCTGGTCCGCAGCGCGGTCAGCGCCCGCAGCTGCAGGTGCGACAGCGCGTCGACGTAGGGGTCGCGGAGCTGGACGGCCCGCGACAGCACCCGCCGCGACTCCAGCAGGCGGCTGTGGCCGGTGATCTCCAGGACCAGGCGGCGGGTCAGGTCGTATTCGTCCATGACCTGCTTGAAGAAGTCGTCGCGGCCGCCCAGCGCCAGATAACGGCTGGCGATGGCGCGGTCGGTCTTGGCCAGCGACATCTCCACGTTGTCGAGCAGCGAGGCGAACAGCGGCCACTCCTTGTAGGCCTCCCGGAGTTCCGCCTGGCCTCCGGCGTCGAGGACGGCGGCCAGGCCGGAGCCCAGGCCGTACCAGCCGGGGAGGTTGACCCTGGTCTGGGCCCAGGCGAACACCCACGGGATGGCGCGCAGGTCGTCGAGCGACTTCGGCGCGCCCAGGCCGCGGCGGGCCGGGCGGGAGCCGAGGCGCAGCGAGCCGATCTCCTCCAGCGGGCTGACCGCCGAGAACCACTCGGGGAAGCCGGGCGCCTCGGTCAGGCCGCGGTAGGCCCGCTCGGAGGCGGTGGCGACCTGGTCGGCCAGCTCGCGGAACTTCGCGGCCGCGCCTGCGGTGCTCTGCTCGACCGTGCTGGTCGAGGCGAGCAGTACGGCGTTGGTGACCTGCTCGATGTGGCGGCGGGCGATGGCCATGTGGCCGTAGCGGGCGAAGATGACCTCGCCCTGCTCGGTGACCTTGAACCGGCCGTTGACCGACCCCGGCGCCTGGGCGAGGACCGCCCGGTTGGCCGGTCCGCCGCCCCGGCCGAGGGCGCCGCCCCGGCCGTGGAAGAGGGTGAGCTTGATGTCGTTGTCGGCGGCCCACCTGGTGAGCGCGGCCTGGGCGTCGTAGAGGCGCATGGTCGCGGCGGCCGGGCCGAGCTCCTTGGCGGAGTCGGAGTAACCGAGCATGACCTCGACCCTGCGGCCGTTGGCCGCCAGCCGCTTCTGTACGGGTTCGGACTCGATCATCCCGGTCAGCACCTGCACCGAGTTGTCGAGGTCCTCGCCCGACTCGAACAGCGGCACCACGTCGATCTGCGGCGCCCGGTCGCCCAGGGCGTGCTTGGCCAGGGCGTAGACGGCCAGGATGTCGTCGGAGGAGCGGGTGAAGGAGACGACGTAGCGGGAGCAGGCCGTCACGCCGAACCGCTCCTGGATCCAGGCGATGCTGCGGATCGTGGCCAGCACCTCTTCGGTGCGCTCGGAGCGCGCCCCACCGGCCTCGATCTCGGCCAGCGCGGAGGCGTGCACCTGGGAGTGCTGGCGCACCTCCAGCTCGGCCAGGTGGAACCCGAAGGTCTCGACCTGCCAGATCAGGTGCTGGAGCTCGCCGTACGCCTGCCGCACCGCCCCGGCCTCCACGAGCGACTGCTGCGCCAGTGTCAGGTCGGTGAGCAGGTCGGCGGGTGACCGGTAGGCGAGGTCGAGGTCGCGGCGCCGGGTGGCGGCGATCCGGCCGGCCACGAACAGCAGCCACTGCCGGTGCGGCTCCTGGGGGGAGCGCGTCGACATCTCGGAGACCAGGTCGGGGAAGTCGCCCTCGGCCCGGGAGAGGGCCGCGCGCAGACCGGCCGAGAGCGGGGTGCGCTCGGCGGCCAGCGTCATCGTGCGGCCGATGCGGGTGGCCGCGTTCTCCAGGGCGATGAGCACGTGCTCGTTCTGGATCAGTAGGGCCTCACGCGTGACCTTGGAGGTCACGTTGGGGTTGCCGTCGCGGTCGCCGCCGATCCAGGAGCCGTAGCGGATATAGGGGCGGGCGATCGGCGCGCGGGTGCCCGTGCCCGGTTCGAGCGCGCTGTCGAGCGAGCGGTAGATCAGCGGCACGGCCCGGAACAGGGTCTCGTCGAAGGCCGCCATCGCGGTGCGCACCTCGTCGAGCGGGTCGAGCTTGGTCGAGCGGAGCTGGGCGGTCCGCCAGAGGAGGTCGACCTCCTCGCGCAGCCGCCGCTTGGCCTCCTGCTGTTCCCCGGCGCCACGGCCGGGGGTGTTGTAGAGGTCGAGGTGGGCGCTGATCCGCTGGATCGCGGTCACCACGGCCCGGCGCCGGGCCTCGGTCGGGTGGGCCGTGAGCACCGGCCGGAACTCCAGCTCGCCGATCAGGCGGTCGAGTTCCTCGGAGCCGACGTCGTTCCGGAGCGCCCGCACCGCTTGGGGCAGCGACTCGGGCACCGGCACGTCGTCGCGGTCACGCTGCCGCAGGATGCGGATGCGGTAGTGCTCCTCGGCCAGGTTGGCGAGGTGGAAGTAGCAGGTGAAGGCCCGGGCGATCAACACGGCGCGATCGAGCGGCCAGTCGGCGACCAGAGCCGCCACCTCGTCGACCGTGGTCTCCTTCCGGCGGGCGGCGATGACCGCTTTGCGGAGACGTTCGACATCGGCCAAAAGGTCGGGGCCGCCGTCTTCGGCAATTGCCTGCCCCAGGATCTCTCCCAGGAGGCGGACGTCGGCGCGGAGGTCGTCGGGCATCTCGGTGACGGCGCTGTGGCGGTCTTCGTGAGACAGGGCGGCCATGGTTGGAAGACTAGCGAGTGCCCCAGGTCAGGCTGAGACCGGTCTCACCCATTGGACTAGACCACTCTCTACGTGGGCCTAGACACGTCGGCCATCAGCTCCGGCATGCGCCGGAGGCCGATCACCGAGGCCTTGCGGCGGGCCAGCCAGGCGAGGCCGAAGCCGTACACCGGCATGAGCACCGCCACCCACAGATGACCCGCCATGACCGGGATGAGCACCGGCAGCGACAGGATCGCGCCGCCGGCCAGCGACCCGATCGACGACACGAACGCCTGCCCGCCCTGCCCGGGGGCCGCGCCGGTGAAGGCGTTGATCCGCTCCGGCTGGGTGTAGGCCATGTAGACGCTGGTGAACGCCCCCACCGAGAAGACCAGCCCCATGACGCCCCAGCCGGTCAGCGCCGCCGGGAGGATCCACTCGGGCTTGGTCAGCAGCCCTGCGACCACGGCCGTCACGCCCAGCAGGGGGACGCCGATGACGGAGATCGCGAGCTGGCGTCCGGCCAGGTCGGAGCGGAGCGCCTCGGGCCGGGAGTAGACGACGGCGTTCATCCACAGAGCCCTGCCGTCGATGCCGAACGAGTTGGTGGCCTGGAGCGCCACGACCAGGCCGCCCAGCCAGACGGGGAAGACGCCCGACCAGACGATCGGCTCACCGGCTGCGGCGTTCCGGGTCGAGAAGATCATGACGACCATGACGGCCACGACGCTGACCCAGGTGACGCGTCCCCGGGGGTCGCGCCGGGCGTATTTGAGCTCCTTCGCGGCGACCGCGCCGAGCACACCTTCGGGCAGCAGCCCGCCGAACCGCGACCGCCGGACACTTCCGCCGCTCTGGCTGGACGCGTCGGGCCTGATCAGCGCGGCCTTCAGCGCGATGATCCACAGCCAGGCGCACCCGGCCGTGAACAGCGCCACCAGGGCGACCTCGGCCAGCCCGACGAGCCCGCCGTCGGCGATGCCGTGGACGACCATGCCGGTGGGCGTCCACCGCAGCACGTCGGCCAGCCCCCTGATGGCCTCCAGCCCGACGCTCACCCCGGAGTTGAGCAGCACCCCGGGCAGCTGGGTGCCCACCACGACGAGGATGACCGCGACGGCGAGCACGTCGCGCCCCCGCCGGGTGCGCAGCACCCCCGACAGACCGGTCGTGACCAGCCGCGACACGACGAGACAGCAGGCGAACGCGACCGGCACCCCGATGATCCCGATGAGGACCCCGGTCACCGACCGCCCCACCCCGAAGATCACACCCGTCATCGCGAACAGCGAGGCGATCGGCCAGATCCCCACGGCCGAGGAGGCCAGCAGCCCCCGCGCGAGCTGCCCGGTGCGCAGCGGGAACAGCGCCAGCCGGGCGGGGTCGAGCGTGTCGTCGAGCCCGAACATCAGCAGCGGCCCGGCGATCCACATGGTCAGGATCGCCGAGTAGAAGATGATCCCGAAGTCGGCCGCCAGCCCCGGATCGACGGCCCTGGGCGCAGCCAGGAAGTAGAACCCGACGATGGCGACCAGCAGCCCCGCGACCAGCGAGAACAGGAACCCGGCCCGCCGCCCGCCGGTCCCCTTGAGGCTCCCGGCGACCAGCCGCAGCTTCAGCCGGACGAAGATCCCAACCACGTGAGCCCCTCCTCTCCCGATCCGCCCGCGCCGACGAGCTCCAGGAAGGCCTCGTTGAGCGAACGCCCGCGCCTGACCTCGTCGGTCGGCCCCTGGGCGACGATCTGCCCCCGGCTCATGACCGACACCCAGTCACAGAGCCGCTCGACCAGATCCATGACGTGGCTGGAGAAGATGACCGTGGACCCCGAGGCGGTGTAGCGCCGCAGCACCTCGGCGAGCGTGTTCGCGCTGATCGGGTCGACCCCCTCGAAGGGCTCGTCGAGGAACAGCACGGCCGGGTTGTGCAGCAGCGCCGCGGCCAGCCCGATCTTCTTCCGCATACCGGTCGAGTAGTCGACGACCAGTTTGTCCTGGGAGTCGACCAGGTCCATGACCGCCAGCAGCTCGGCCGCCCGCTTCTCGCCCTCGGCACGGGGAATCCCGCGCAGCTCGGCGTTGTAGGCGAGCAACTCCCGCCCGGACAGCCGCTCGAACAGCCGCAGCCCCTCGGGCAGCACCCCGATCGACGCCTTGACCCTGACCGGATCGGCCCACGCGTCGGCGCCGTGGATCTCCACGAGCCCGCCGTCGGGCCGGAGCAGCCCCGTGATCATGCTGAGCGTGGTCGTCTTCCCCGCCCCGTTGGGCCCCACGAGCCCCGCGAAACTCCCGGCCGGTACGACCAGGTCCACCCCCGCCACCGCGACCTGCTGCCCGAAGGCCTTCACCAGACCCCGCGTCCGAACCGCCTCTGTCATGCCCCCACTCTGCCCACATGACAGGGGTGGTGGAGATAACGAATTGACCAGGACACGCGACCATGGGGCATGCGGATCCTCCCCGTCGCCCTGACCGCGCTGGCCCTGTTGGCTGCCGCCTGCAGTCCCGAACCCGACTATTCCGGCCAGACCCGGACGGTCGCCGCCCACTGGCGGAACTCGCCGGAACGGGTCTCCTGGACCGACGGCCTGGTCCTGCTCCAGCACCTGACCCTCGAATCGGAGGGCCGCCGCCCCAAGTGGGCCCACTTCAGCAGCGGGGCCCGCGTCTGGAAACTCGAGGCCGACCTGCCCTCCGACGCCCCCGCCCCGGCCGAACTCCGCTGGCGCGACGGCACCACCCTGACCGTCCCCCTCCTGTCCCCCGCCGCCGCCTACACCGCCCTGACCGGCCCGAGCAGGCGCCGCGACGGCCGCTGCCCGGCCGCGGGCTGCCGCCCGCTCCGCGTGACCAAGGTGACCCGAGGCGAGACCACGGCCTACTCAAGCCGGGGCGAGGTCCGATTACCGACGTGGGATTACACCGTCGACGGCCTGACCGAGCCCTACCGCCGCATCGCCGTCGACCCCTCCGCAATGGGCGCCCCTCCGAGACGCTTCGGGAACGGCCTCCCGGCGCCGGTGTCCGCCTACGAGTTCCGGTCGGCGACCGAGCTCAGGCTGCGCTACCAGCACGGCGCCTGCGACACGACTCATGGCGCGAGCGCGTACGAGACCCCCGAGGTGGTCGTCGTGATCGTGGACGTCCGAGACGACGACCTCCCAGACGGCATGGGCTGCCCCCTGATCGGCCGGGAGGACCAGATCTACGTCACCCTCCAAGCACCTCTGGGCCGCCGCGTCGTCCTCGACGCCTCCACCGGCCTGCCGGTCATGCCGAGAGGCGACAACCCATACATCGGGCCGCTGACCTTCGACGCCCGCGAGTCCTAAGGGGCGTCATTCACGATTGTCGTAGAACCACTGTGCGCGATCCGCCTCGTTCATCGCGAGCACCTCCTGCGCGGTCAGGAATGCTCCCCCCACCACGCGGCTGATCCGGCCGAGCAACTCCCCGGTCGGGACCCCACCACCCAGTTCGATGTGGTCCAGCTCGGCCTGGGAGATTCCCGCCTGTTCGGCGACCTCAGCCTGGGTCAGGTTCCGGGCCAGACGGGCCTCGCGGAGTCTGTCTCCGAGGTCCAGGTCCCGGAGGGCTCGCGTGTATTCCGGGTGTTCTTCGGCGTGTGGGGTTTTCCGCCTTTGGTGACCGGCCATGGCGTCAGGGTTCCACGCGGGGAGATCGTTTGGTGGCGAAGTGGTTCAGGGCCCACAGGGCCACGCCGATGGCGAGGAGGATGAGGGCTCTCAGGTAGACCGAGCCCTCGCGGCCCGTGATCGGGAGGATGAGGATCGCGCAGGCGATCGCGCCCAAGACCGGGGCCCAGACCGGGGCGTGGAAGTGAGCGTGGTCGACGGTCTCCCTTCTGAGGACCAGGACCGAGATGTTGACGATGGTGAAGACGCCGAGCAGGAGCAGGACCGTCGTGTCGGCCAGGCCGCCGACGTCGCCCGTGCAGACGAGGACCACCGCGATGGCGACGGTGAAGAGGATGGCGACCCAGGGGGTCGAGCGGCCGGGGTGGACGGTGCCGAAGACCTTGGGGACGATGCCCTCTCGCGCCATGCCGTAGACCAGCCGGGAGGCCATCAGCATGTTGATCAAGGCCGTGTTGCCGACGGCCAGCAGGGCGATCAGGGCGAAGAGTTTGGGCGGGAACTCCAGGCCGGCCACCTTGACCACTTCCAGCAGCGGGCCGGTGGAATTCTTGAGCGTCTCGGTGTCGACCAGCATCGTCGCAGTGAAAGCCACCGCCAGGTAGATGAGCCCGGCCACGGCCAGGCCGCCGAACAGGGCCCGGGGGTACGAACGCTGCGGGTCCTGGGCCTCTTCCGCCAGGTTCACCGAGTCTTCGAAGCCCAAAAGCGCGTAGAAGGCCAGGGCGGTTCCGCCCAGGACGCCCAGGAAGGCGCCGTTCTCCGGATGGAACTCCAGGGCGCGCGAGGGATCGCCGTCGCCGGTCAGGAGGGCGTACACACCGATGGCGATGATGACCAGGAGGCCGAACGCCTCGATGACGGTCAGGACCACGTTGACCTTGACCGATTCGGAGATGCCGGCGAAGTTCACCAGCGTCACGATGGCCAGGAAGATCAGGGCGCCCACGACCGTCGGCAGGGTCACGAACTCCGCGAGGTAGGTGCCGCCGAACGCCCTGGCCGCGGCGCTCGCCGACGTCACGCCGCTCATCAGGACCGCGAAGGCGACGATGAAGGTCAGGAACGGGATGCCGAAGGCGCGGTTGGTGTAGAGCGCCGCGCCCGCCGCCTGGGGATATTTGCCGACCAGTTCGGCGTAGGCGGTGGCGGTCAGGGCGGCCAGGACGAAGGCCACCAGGAACGGCAGCCACAGGGCGCCGCCGACCTCGCCGGCCACTTTCCCGGCCAGGGCGTAGATGCCGGCGCCCAGGATGTCGCCGATGACGAACAACAGAAGCATGCGGCGTCCGATGACGCGCTTCAGACTCGGGGCCTGCGTAGTCATGGCTCGCGACTACCCTGCGTCACCCGTATCACGCACGGACCCCCTATCGAAATCGAGGCGCCCGGCCGGATTACCCTTGCGCCATGACTGCTCAACCGGTGCCGGAGTTCGACGTGCACACCACCGCGGGCAAGATCGCCGACCTGGAGCGACGTCTCGACGAGGCGGCGCACGCGGGGTCGGCGCGGGCGGTGTCCAAGCAGCACGAGAAGGGCAAGATGACGGCCCGGGAGCGCCTGGTGGCGTTCCTCGACGAAGGGTCGCTGGTCGAATTCGACGAGCTGGCGCGGCACCGGTCGACCAGCTTCGGCCTGGAGCAGGAGCGGCCCTACGGCGACGGCGTGGTGACCGGCTACGGCACCGTCGACGGGCGTCCGGTGGCGGTGTTCGCGCAGGATTTCACCGTGTTCGGCGGGTCGCTGGGCGAGGTGTTCGGCGAGAAGATCGTCAAGGTCATGGACCACGCGCTGAAGACCGGGTGCCCGGTCATCGGCATCAACGACTCCGGGGGCGCGCGCATCCAGGAGGGTGTGGTCTCTCTTGGTCTGTACGCCGAGATCTTCAAGCGCAACGTCCACGCCTCTGGCGTGATCCCGCAGATCTCGCTGATCATGGGGCCGTGCGCGGGCGGCGCGGTCTACTCCCCCGCCCTCACCGACTTCGTGCTGATGGTGGCCGAGAAGTCGCACATGTTCATCACCGGGCCCGACGTGATCAAGACCGTCACCGGTGAGGAGGTCACGTTCGAGGAGCTCGGCGGGGCGCACACCCACAACTCCAAGTCGGGCGTGGCCCACTACGAGGCCTCCGACGAGCAGGACTGCCTCGACTTCGCGCGGGCGCTGCTGTCGTACCTGCCGTCCAACAACCTCGACGAGCCGCCGGTCTTCGACGCCGAGGCAGATCTGTCGACCACCGACGAAGACCGCGAACTCGACACGCTGATCCCCGACTCGGCCAACCAGCCCTACGACATGGTCACCGTGCTGACCCACGTGCTCGACGACGGCGAGTTCCTGGAGGTGCACGCCGGGTTCGCGCCCAACATCCTCGTCGGGTTCGGGCGGGTCGAGGGGCGGCCGGTCGGGATCGTGGCCAACCAGCCCATGTCGCTGGCGGGGACGCTCGACATCGCGGCGTCCGAGAAGGCGGCCCGGTTCGTGCGGACCTGCGACGCGTTCAACCTCCCGGTGCTGACGTTCGTCGACGTGCCCGGCTTCCTGCCGGGCACCGACCAGGAGTGGAACGGCATCATCCGGCGAGGGGCCAAGCTCCTGTACGCCTACGCCGAGGCCACCGTGCCACTGGTCACCGTGATCACGCGCAAGGCCTACGGCGGCGCCTACGACGTCATGGGCTCCAAGCACCTCGGCGCCGACGTCAACCTCGCCTGGCCCACCGCCCAGATCGCCGTCATGGGCGCCCAGGGCGCGGTCAACATCCTCTACCGGCGTGAGCTCGCCGCCGCGAAGGATCCCGACTCGGCCCGCGCCCGCTACATCACCGAATACGAGGACACGCTGGCCAACCCCTATCTGGCCGCCGAACGCGGCTACGTCGACGCGGTGATCCGGCCGTCCGACACCCGGGTGAAGATCGTGCGGTCACTGCGGGCGCTGCGGAACAAGAGGGCCTCCCTCCCGGCGAAGAAGCATGGGAACATCCCCCTATGACCGCCCTCAGGATCGTGCGCGGAGACGCGACGCCCGAGGAGGTCGTCGCTCTCGTCATCGCCCTGCGCAGCGTCGCGCGGGCGGAGGCGGATCCCGCTCCGGCCCCCGGCCGGTGGCGCGACCCGGCGCGGAGAATGCGCGGATACGTCCCCTCAAGGCCCGGTAAGGGAACCTGGAGGGCCAGCGGACTACCCGAATAGACAGGGATTAGATCGGCCGAACCGGGTGTCAAGTGGCCCAAGAGTTGGGAGTATCTCCAAAAGGGCAATACCAGCTAGACCAACAACACACGGAGTCGAGGCCTGGAGGACGCGATGGCCATCCCGGACCTCGCAGTGCACAGCATGGCAGCGAAATACGCGGTTCTCGTCGATGTCGGTTACTTGTACGCCGCCGCCGGGGAGGTGCTGCTCGGCGCGAAGGAACGGAAGGAATACCGGGTCTCCGCCGACGAACTGATCCAATCTCTGCAGAAGCATGCCATGGAGCGCCTCCCCGGCGAACTCCTGCGTGTCTATTGGTACGACGCGGCCCGAGATCGGGTGCCCACCGTTGACCAGAGGGTCATCGCCCAGCTCCCCTGGGTGAAGGTGCGGCTTGGCAACTTGAACGCGCGTGGCCAGCAGAAGGGCGTCGACGCCCAAATACGGAGCGACCTTGAGGCGCTGGCCCGCCACCACGCCGTGAGTGACACCGTTTTGATCGCCGGTGACGAAGACATGGTTCCGGCCGTGGAGGCCGCCCAGGCCTACGGCGTTCGTGTGCACCTGTGGGGGGTCGAGCCCCCTTTCGGCACGAACCAGGCCGAGCGGCTGGTGTGGGAGTCCGACACGGTCGAGATCATCTTGGCCGATTTCCTGAGGCCCTATTTCACGCGTGCGCCCATCCCGGTGGCGGTCACCCCGCCGCCCTCTCCGGCGCAGGTGTTCGCCGGACGCACCGCGAAGCCGGTGGCACCGCCGCAAAAACAGGCGGGGCAGCCCAAGCTGGGGCCGAGTCGGCCGCGCGTTGAAGAAGTGGGCGAGCACGTCGCGCAGAAGTGGATCCTCACCCGGGGCCGCGACAACATCCGCGACCTCCTGCCGGGTCCGCTGCTGCCGACCGTCATCGACACCGAACTGCTGATCGAGGCGGAGAAGGAGCTCGGGCACTCCCTGCGCCCCTACCCGGAGGCTCGCGTGTGGCTGCGCGACGGCTTCTGGGCGCGGGTGTACCGGGAGTTCGACCTGGGCGTGGGGGTGTCGTCCAAGTAGGAGACCGCCGGAGTTCCCGCTGGTCAGAGGGTCGGCCACGCTCAGGTCCGAAATCCGCCAGCTCATCCCGCTGAGCTGGGCGTAGCGTAGCCGACGTGAACACACTCGACTTCGAAGAGCGCTACCTGGCGATCACGGCCAGGGACCGCAGGTTCGACGGGCGGTTCTACACGGCGGTGACCTCGACCGGGATCTACTGCCGGCCGATCTGCCCGGCGCGGACGCCCGCTCGCAAGAACGTCCGGTTCTACGACCACGCCGCCTCCGCCGAGGCGGCCGGGTTCCGGCCCTGCCGCCGGTGCCGTCCCGAGCTGTCGCCCGGGGCGCCCGGGTGGGACGTGCGGGCCGATCTCGTGGGGCGGGCGCTACGGCTGATCGACGACGGGGTCGCCGACGACGGCGGGGTGGCCGAGCTCGCCCGGCGGCTCCACGTCAGTGAACGGCACCTGCACCGGCTGTTCGCGGCCGAACTGGGCACCGGGCCGCTCGCGGTGGCGCGGACCCGCCGGCTCCTGCTGGCCAAGCAGCTGCTGACCGAGACGTCGCTGCCGATGGCCGACGTGGCTTTCGCCGCAGGGTTCGGTTCGGTACGCCAGTTCAACGCCGCCATGAAGGACTCCTACCGGTTCGCCCCCAGTGACCTGCGTAAATCCGATGGTCCGATGGCGACCGGAGGGCTGACGCTGCGGCTGGGGGTCCGGCAGCCGTTCGAGGCTCGCGCATTGCTGGGCTTCCTGGCTGCGCGGGCGGTGCCGGGCGTGGAGGAGGTCGTCGACCACTCCGTCTACAAGCGGCGCATCCCCGGCGGGGAGGTCACGCTGACGCCCGTCACCGATCACGTCAGGCTGACCGTGACCGGTGGCGACATCCGGCACCTCGCCCGGATCGTGGCCCGGTGCCGCCGGTTGCTCGATCTCGACGCCGACCCGCACGCCATCACCGCCGCCCTCGAACCGACCATGCTCGGGCCGCTGGTGGCGGCCCGGCCGGGGCTGCGGGTGCCGGGGGCGTGGGATTCGTTCGAGCTTCTCGTACGGGCGATCGTCGGCCAGCAGATCTCGGTCGCCGGGGCCCGCACGATCCTGGGGCGCATCGCCGCCCGGTCGGCCGAGATCTTCCCGTCGGCCGAGGAGATGGTGAGCCTCGACCTCGACGGCCTGGGCATGACGACCCGCCGGGTCGCGACGTTGCAGGCCGCCGCGAAGGCGGTGGCGTCCGGGGAGATCGACCTGGAGGCCGGAGATCCGGCCGAGACCGTCGCGGCGCTGGTCGAACTGCCCGGGATCGGGCCGTGGACCGCCGGATACGTGGCCCTGCGGGCGCTGCGCGACCCCGACGCCTGGCCCGACGACGACCTCGGGCTGCGCCGCACGATGGCTGCGCTGGCCATCCCCCTGAGTGAGACCGAGCGCTGGCGGCCCTGGCGGGCCTACGCCGCGCTGCATCTGTGGAACGCCGAGGAGAAATCATGATCATCGCTCAGACCGTTTCCACTCCGGCCGGACCGCTGGCCATGCTGGCCCACGACGACGTGCTCGTGGCGGCCGGCTTCACCGCCGACCCCGAGGTCATGTTCGTGCGGCTTGCTCCGGAACTGCGAAAGCTGGGCCTGACGGTCGGGGAGGTGCCGGGGGCGGCGGGAGCCGTAAAGGAATATCTGGACGGACGCCTCGACGCCCTCGACGACATCGCGGCCGTTCAGCCCGGAACCGACCGGCGGCAGCGGCTTCTGACCGCGCTGCGCGGGGTCAAGGCCGGCACGACGGTGAGCTACGCGGAACTGGCGGAGCGGGCCGGAATGCCGCGGACGGCGGCCCGCGCGGCCGGGGGCGCCTGCGCGCAGAACCTGGTCGCGCCGTTCGTCCCGTGCCACCGGGTGCTGCCCGCGTCGGGCGGCTACGGCGGCTACTACTACGGGACCCCGGTCAAGGAATGGCTGCTCGCCCACGAGGGCGCGAACCTCTGACCGGGGTGGGGGCCGTGATCGTGCGCCGAAGGAGATGTGACGGACGCACGATCACGGGCTTGGACGACTACCCCTCGACAGAGGTTTGCACCTCACCCACGGGGACGTCTCGGGTTACCGTCGCCTCAACCGGATCGTAAACGAAGGGGACGACAGACTGGTCGACGTTGCTCGTCACCGGCCATACCGTCGTCACCGTCATCGTATAGACGTCGCGCGGCTGGTCGGCCGAAGCCCGCAGGTAGCGGACACCGCAGGTGAAATCGCCGCCCTTGACGTAGGGCCTACCGCTGGCGCCACAGTTCTGCTTCACCTCGGCGCGGTCGGCCGTGGTGCCCGGGTCGATCGTGATGTTGTCGAGGGTCGCGGTGACCGTCGCGGACATCACGCCCGGCAGGGTCGCGGTGACCGAGCGGGTGGTCTCGCCGGTGTTGCCCAGCCAGACCCAGGTCGGCAGGTTGACGAAGCTCTTGGCGTCGGGGTTGAGCTCGATCGTCGGCTCGGGGACGGTCAGGGCGGCGCGGGCGATCTGGAGGAGTTCCTCCATGGTGATCCCGCCCGGCGGCGTCTCCCCTGCCGGGACCCACAACGCCCCTTCGAGGTTCGACCAGCAGGCCATGCCGCCGGGGTCGGCGGCGTTGTAGGCCGGACTCCACCAGCGGCCGTCCTGGCCGATCTTGTCTTTGTACTGCTCCAGGAACTTCTGGAAGTCCTCTTCGGTGCCGCCGGGGTTGGTGTGGAACCACCACGTGCGCAGCTCTTCCTGGGTCTTCAGCATGTCTTCTGCGGAGTTGCCGGGTTCGTACCAGCAGGGGCGCTTGATCCGGTAGCCGTCGGCGCGGCCGGAGGTGCCGGTGCCGCTGATGACGATGCTGGAGTTGGTCAGCTGGACGCCGACGGTCCGGCCCGTCTGGAAGCCCTCGCCGTGGGCGCCACCAGGGTAGGGGTCGGCGGACAGCAGGCTCAGGGCCAGGGTCAAGGCGAGCGCGGCTTTCACCGTTGGCACTCCTTCGCTGCTTGGTCGGGGTAGGCGGCGTGCCGGAAGAGTTTGACGCGCCAGGTTCCGTCGTCCCCTCGCCGTACGGCGGCGACCTGGAGGTAGATCGATTTGGGTGGCTTGGTCCAGTTGGGCTGGTCGGCCAGTGCGGTGTCGGTGTCGTCGACGACGCGGACGTCCGAGGTGTCGACGCAGGCGTCGATCTCGGCGCCCCGGCCGTCGACCGCGGCGACGCGGATCGAGTAGAGCTTGGCGGTGCCGCTGGCCGACGTGCCGGACTCGGTGAAACTGCTCACCCAGGCCAGGGCGGTGCGGCTGGCGTCGTCTTCGACGCTGGTCAGATAGGTCTCGTCGGTGCCGCCCGACGCGACGGCCTTCCACTGGCCGACGTAGGAGTCGGTGAAGGCGGCGATCATGTCGTCGCGCTGGTCGGGCCACTCGATGGAGACGTTCAGCGAGTCGGTGATCCTGATGGATTCGGCGGTGGCGGGCGGTGCGGCGACGGCGGCGTTCGACGGCGCCGCGCCCTGAGGGGTGAACCCCTTGTCCGCCGGGGCTCCGCAGGCGGTCAGGGCGACGGCGAGACCGAGAACGGCTACCTGGCGCACGCGGTGAACGTAACGATCAGCCGGCATCGTCATCCAGTGATGTGTGGGTTTCGGCATGGTTCACGCAGTGGTCGTCGCTCGCCACACGGGGAGCAGCTCGTCGATGAGGGCTTCGGTCTCGGGGGCCATGCCGCCGCCGTACGGGTGGGAGGCGGCCCGGCGGTGCAGGCCGTCGACCACGGCGCGCAGCCGCGACGGCTCGCCGGTGGCGTGGGCGGCCCGCAGGAGGTCGCGCCACAGGCCCTCGTCGTCGGCGGCCAGCAGCAGGCCAGCCCGTGCGGCGGCGATCGCCGCTTCGGCGTCGCCCCGGTAGAGGCGCGACTCGCACAGCCGGTGGGCGGCGTCGGCCACCGAGGCGGTGATGTCGAACTCCAGGGGGTCGGCGGCCAGCCAGGCGTAGCGGCCGGGCGGCCGGGCGTTCAGCAGAGGCCCCCTGACCAGGCGTAACGCCTTCTCCAGGGAGATGGGGTCGCCGCGTCGCACCAGGTCCTGGAACATCGACCAGTCGGTCCTGACCTCGTCGCTGAGGTGGAGGCGGCCCGACTCGTCGGCGTACAGGTAGGGGCGGCCCGCCTGATCGTTGCCGAGCCATTCGGCGACGCGGGCCAGGGTGGCGTCCCTGACCATGGGCTGCACCCCGCGCGGCCAGAGCACGCCGCCGAGCACGACCGGGTGCACCCCTCCCGGGTGGGTGGCCAGGTAGACGACCAGCTCGTTGGCCAGCGCGGCGCGGCCCTCCTCCAGGGCCCTGACCGGGGAGATCTCGATCGAGCCGAGGATCCTGACCTCGATGGCCGGGGGTTCGTCGTGGCGGCGGATGTCCGGGAGCGGGAGCGGCTCGCCGTGCCGCTCCGCCGCGGTCCGGAAGAGGTCGACGATGGCCTGGTAGTGGCGGCGCGGGAGCAACTGGGCCTGTACGTCGAAGCCCAGGGCCTCGATGACCGAGCGGCCCTCGGCGGTGACCTCCCACGTCCAGGTGGCGTGCGGGAGCGGCGCGGCGATCACGTATCCGGCCGCCGACCTGGTGTTCTTCGCCAGGACGGCCAGCCTTCTGGCCTCGTCGGCGGTCGGGTGGACGGCGCTGAGCAGGTAGTGCGGCGGGTGGTTGGGGCTGTGGGCCCGGCCGTGGATGCGCCCGGTGAGGACGTCGGCGGGCTGGGCGGCGTTCTCGAACTCGGGCAGGACCTCGGCGAGCGAGGCCGCGACGTTGACCCGCTCCGGGGCGATGGCCCGCAGCTCCTGGCCGAAGCCGACGAGGGTGACCTTCATCGTGTCCGACCAGCGGTTGGTGACCAGCTCCACGGCCAGCGCGGAGAGCGCGGCGACGGCCTGCGCGCCGACGATGCTGATGACGCCGTGGGCCGCCTCCAGGTCGATGAGCACCCTGCCCGTGTCGGCGGTGCCGAGGGAGACCAGGCCCGGATAGGGGGCCGGGACGTCGGCCATCGCGGTTTCGTCGAGCCTTCTGGCCTCGTGGGCGGCCAGCCGCCAGATCTGCCCGCCGTCGGCGGCCTCGAACGGGGCCGGGGCGTCCTGGCTCGGCGGGTGGACCCACAGGTCCATGCCGCGTGCGGACAGGTGGAGCGCGTAGATGGCCGGAGGCCTGGCGTCGGCTTCCGCGAGGAGTTTCCCCAGCAATCTGAGGCCGGTGTCGAGGATGCGGCTGCCGGGCGCGTCGGCGCCCAGCCGCATCGCGACCTCCGCCGCCGCCGCTTCTCCCCTGGGGCGCTGGATGCGGTGGCCGAAGGCGCGGGCCCAGAGTTGCTGCCTGCGCCTTCGGCCCAGCAGGAGCAGCAGGCCGGCCGAGAGGAGTGAGGCTCCGGCGAGGAAGTCGACGAGGTCGACCTGTTCGGTCCAGCCCTGGCTGGCGACGGGGGTGGTGAGGATCGTTCCACCGCCTTGGGGGGCGGCGATCACGCCGGAACGGGGGATCGTGGCGTCCCCGATCTCGGCCGCCTCGGCCGGGGTGGTGGCGGTGACGGTGGGGATGGGCTTCTTGGGTGGTGTACGAGTTTCGTCGGGTTTGGCGGTCTCGGTCGTGGCGGGGCGGTTCTGGTCGGGTGTCACACGGGCGGGGCGGGTGATCTCGTCGGGGCTCTCCGCGCCGTCGGGCAGGGAGGAGTCACCGGGACTGTCCGTGGAGGAACCGCCATTGACGGGAGGCCGGGTGGGGTCGCCCGTGGCCGGCGGGCGGGCGGTGCTGCTCTCGCTGGGCACGCTCGTCGCGGGCGGCCGGGCGGCGTTGTTCTCGTTGGGCACTCGGGTTTGGTTGCCGGCCGCGGGTGGCGGGGTCGGCTTGATGTCGGGCCTGCTGGTCTCCGCAGGGGGCCGGGTGGGGTTGGTCTCGGGGCGCTGGCCGTTGGCCGGGGGCTGGACCTGGGTGTTGTCGCGGTTCTCGTAGCGGGTGTCGTCGCCCGGTCGGAGGATGATGCGTTCGCCCTCGCTCGACTTCGGGGCGCCCGGGTGGTCTTTGAGGATCTCCGTGCGGGTGTCGTCGGCGGGGACCACGTGCGCGTTGCGGGCGTCGCTCGGCATGTCGAGGACCCAGCCCGGCCGGATCAGGTCGGCCATGTGGAGCCGTGAGCCGTCGGGCTGTTCCTTGTGCTTGTTGAGTTCGTAGATCTCGGCGTAGCGGCGGCCGTCGCCGAGGCACTTCTCGGAGATCTCCCACAGGCTCTCGTGGTGACGGCCGTGGGGTGGCTGGACGACGTACACCTTCTTGACCTCGCCGCGCGAGACCAGGGGGGCCCGCTCCTTGATCGTCGTCTCGGCGCTCACCAGTGTCGGTTTCACCGGGACCGGCGGCGCGGTGGAGAAGCGCATCAGCGGCACGGCCACCGCCGAGACCGTGAACAGGACCAGCACGGCGGAGACCAGCCGGTTGGCCAGGACCTGGGTGCCCCCCGACATCGGCACGCGCGCGGGCAGGCCGACGCGGCGGATCCCGGCGTACACCTCGACCAGGACGCAGATCACGAGCTGCGCCCAGGCGATCCACACGAGCAGCACCAGCACGGCGATGATCGTCTCGGTGCCGACCTGGTTCAGGAGCGCGTCGAGATTGAACAGCTCGGCGGGGATCGGCGGCCCGGCGAAGCGGATCAGGGCATAGGGGACGCCCGCCAGCAGCCCGGCCAGCGCGACCAAGGCCCCGAGACCGGCGGCGACGTCGGCCGGGGTCCTCTTCACGCGCCGTCTCCCTGGTCGGGGACCGCCGTGGCCTCCGCGGTCATCTCCGATCCGGGGAACCCGATCGCGGCCAGGAAGAACGCTTCCCATGTGACGCTCACCTCCACGGTCACCTCGGTCTGGCCCGCCCCGACCGTGCACTGACCCATCGCGACCTCATCGGCGCCGTGCGCCGAGACGATCTCTTCCGCCCGCCCGCACACTTCCGCGTCGCCGAGCAGCCGCAGCTGCCCGGACGCCCGGAGTGTCTCGACGTCGATCTGGTCGGCGGCCGCGCGCGCCCCCTGTTCGGCGATGTCGGCCGCCCTCAACCTCGCGTTGATCGCCGCTCCCCCGTCCACGAGCAGGCCCGCGAGCAGGAACACCGCGACCGAGAAGAGCACCACGAACGTGGACATGGAGCCCCGATCGGCCCTTCTCATTCGACTCTCCGGAACTGTTCCAGGGGGACGACCGAGTCCCCGGTGATCGTGACGTTCGCGCCGAAGCCGAGGAAGTCGAGGTCGAGGGCGCAGCTCACGGTCACCTCGACCACGCCGCCCTCCTCCCACTGGGTCCCGGCCATCGACACCTGCGGCGGGCAGTCGGTGAGCGCGTCGGTGGCCGCCGACGTCGCGGCCTCCTGCGCGGCGCTCTCGTCCCGCTGGACCGACGCGGCGCGGGCGGCGTCGCGGGCGGCGCCGTTCACCTCGCCCTGCGCCTCGACGACCCGGCCGGCCCCGACCAGGAACAGCAGGAACAGCAGCAGAACCGGCGCCAGCATGACGGTCTCGACCGACATCGACCCCCGCTCATCCATCCGGTGCGCACCCCCCGCTGCCGTCGTCGGGCCGGAAACACTCGACGGGCCCGCCGAAGCGGGCCGTGATCGTGAAGGAGATCTCCGGCAGCAGCGGTACGACCTGGACCGCACTCCCCGTCACCTCCACGCCGCGCGTGTCGCCCTCTTCGAAGGCGGTCGCCGTGGCGGCCTTGAGGATCTCCGGCCCGATGGCCTGGATGATCTGCTGAGCCTTGGCCTCGGCGGCCTCCTGCCAGCCGTCGTCACCGGCCCGCGCGATCCTGGCCCCCTCGCGGGCGGCCGCGTCGGCGACCTGCCGTCCGTGGAACCACAGGGCCATCTGGACGATCAGCAGCACGACCACCAGGACGACCGGCATGAGCAGAGCGAGCTCGATGACGGTCGCGCCCCGGTCTTTACTTCGGCCCTTGCGTGCCTCACTCACCACCGCCGCCGCTGTCACCGCCGCCGAAGTTCGTGGTGATCTCGGCCGAGCGCGACTCGACGAGACCTTGGATGAGCGCGGCCAGGCCCAGCGCCACCCCGGCGATGATCGCCGTGATGATGGCCCACTCGACCGCCGACGCCCCGCGAGAGGGGGCCGTCCTGGCCTTGTGGATACGGACGCTGATCATCGCCACCAGGTAATCGATCATTTTCAAGATCCCAACATTTTCATCGCGGCCGGGTAACTGAGAAAGATCACGAAGCCCGCGCACAGCAGCAGCTGCGCCACGAGCATCGACTGCGAACGTTCGCCCGCCTTGCCCTCGATCTCGGCCAGCTCGCGCCTGCGGAGCGTGGCCGCACGGGCCGTGAGTGACGACCGCACCTTGGCGCCGTCGTCGGCGACGAGCCCGAGCGCGGCCGAGAGGTCCCGGAGCTCGTCGACGTTGATCTCGTCGCCCAGCTGGCCGAGGGCCTGCCAGGGGGTGATCCCGACGATCCGGGCGTTGGCCAGGGCCTCCCGGATGCGCTCCATGGCCCAGTTGGAGCCGGGGGCGTCCACCCCCGGATTGGTGCCGACGGAGACGGCCATCATGAGCGCCTCGGGCACCCCGCGCCCGCCGGCGAGGTTCATCGCGACGAGGTCGAGGAAGGCCCCGACAGCGTGCCGGAAGTCGCGGCGGCGTACGGCCGCGTCCTTGCCGATCTGCACATCGGGCAGGAAGAAGAAGATCACGCTGACCAGCAGCGCCGACCAGAGCGGAATCTGGAGCGATACTCCCCACCCCATGACCGCCAGCCACCCCACGAGCAGCGGAAACGCCAGCAGCCCCGAGACGGCGAGCAGCACCTTGGTCGCCAGGAACCCCTCGAACGACTTGCCCAGCAGGGTCAGATCGGCCCGGATCGACCGGACCTCCCAGCCGCGTGAGGCGTAGAACCTGGCCAGCCGCTGCCCGAGCGCCTGCCGCAGCGCACTGACCTCCTCGTCGGGCGCCACGAGCGGCGTCTTGGGCGCGTCCTCCCCGGTCCGGGCGAGCTCAAGCGCCGCCAGCCGGGTCGCCAGTCCAGGGCGCGGCGGGAACAGCGCCCGGAGAAGGAGCAGAATCCCCAGCCCGAGCACTCCACCGGCGAAAGCGGTCGCGATCACAGCCCCACCTTTCGAGGGGCGGCGCAGCCCTGATGCCGCAAGACCGCGCCCTTCCCTCGGTCATGGGACGTCTCCACCCGGGCAGAGGATGCCGTTTGGAACGCGCCATACCGGTTTGATCTGACGGCTGACGACGTCACAGTCGGACGTTTCGGCATATCAACCCTGGTCACGAGTTCACCGCCTCGACAGGTTCGGGGCGGCGGTAGGGGGCCAGGATTCTGCCCGGTTTGTCGAAGCGTGCCAGGCGCCGCATCCATGCGAACCCCGCGCCGAACAGCGCCGCCACGACGACGAGCACCGCCTGGCCCAGCAACGAGTCGTATTCGGCCACGTAGTCGCGGTTCGCGATGACCAGGAAGGCCGCGAAGGCCAAAGCGGTGCCGACCACGATCTGGACGCTTCGTCTCGTCGAGCGGCGTTCGGCCTCCACGCGGCGGCGCATGTCGAGTTCCTCACGCGCCGATACCGCCAGGGCGGAGAGCACGTCGCGCAGGCCGGGGCCGCGCAAGCGCGAGTTGAGGATCAGCGCGGCCACCACCAGGTCGGCCGAGGGGTCGTCGAGTTCGTCGGCGAACATGCGCAGGGCGTCGCCCAGGGCCATGCGGGCGCGGAGCCGGTCGACGAGGGCGCGCAGGTGGGGCTGGAGCATGGGGGCGGCGGCCCGGATCGAGGCGGGGATGGCCTGTTCCAGGCCGGCGGCGCCGGCGATGGTGTCACGGAGGGATTCGGCCCAGGCGGCCAGGCCCTCAAGGCGCTTCATGGAGGCGCGTTCTTCGGCGGCGCCGCCGGTGAAGCCCTTCCAGGCGATCACCAGGAGCACCGCGCCGACGGCCACGACCGGCCAGCCGGTGACGACCAGGGTCAGACCGCCCGCAATGGCCGCGATCGCGCCGCGGGTCGTGAGCGACTGGAACCAGCGGAGACGCTCGGCACCGGTGTCGGGTGAGGCCGGACGGGGGCGTAAGCCGTACAGGGAAAGGAAGAACAGGAACAGACCGCCGCCGATGGCGGCGCCGGACAGCAGGACCAGCGGGTCGAAGGGGATCACGACCAGCCACCTCCCGCGGGGACATAGCCGTGGTGGACGAGCTCGTCGATGCACGCGATCGGCGCGTGGGCCACGGCGACGCCGCCCTCGGAGGCGGTGAAGATCTCCGACGACAGCACCCGCCCGTCGCAGCCCGCCACCTCGCGCACCGAGGAGACGAACCGCTTCAGCGCGCCGCCCCGGTGGTAGTCGTTGCGCTTCTCGATGAAGACCACGAAGTCGATCGCCCCGGCGATGAGCATGTGGGACGCCTCGATCGGCAGCCGCTCGTCGGCCTGCAGCGCGTAGGTCGCGATCCTGTTGAAGACCTCCATGGACGAGTTCGCGTGGATCGTCGACAGCGAGCCGTCGTTGCCCTGGGTCATCGCGTTGAGCATGGTCACGATCTCGTCGCCCAGGACCTCGCCGACGATCACCCGGGACGGGTTCATGCGCAGCGAGCGCCGCACCAGCTCGGCCATGGTGATCTCGCCCTGGCCCTCGGAGTTGGGCAAGCGCTGCTCGAAGGCCACCACGTTGGGATGGAGCTCAGGGAACTGGTCGAGGCCCAGCTCCAGCGCTCTCTCCACCGTGATCAGCCGCTCGTGGACGGGGATCTCATTGGCGATCGCCCGCAGCAGGGTCGTCTTCCCGGCGTTGGTCGATCCGGCGATCATGATGTTCTTGCGCGCCTGGACCGCCGCCGACAGGAACCGGGCGAGGTCGGGCGTCAGGGTGCCGTTGCCGACCAGGTCGGTCAGGAAGACCTTGCCGAGCCGGGCCCGGCGGATCGAGATGGCGGGCCTGACCGCGACGTCCATGACCGCCGACAATCGCGATCCGTCGGGGAGCCGCAGGTCGAGCTGGGGGTTGGCGGTGTCGAAGGGGCGCGACGACAGGCCCGAGTAGGCGGCGAGGATCTGGATGAGCTCGATCAGCTCCTCGTCGGACTCGGCGACCGGGTCGTGGCTGATCTCCTGGCCGTCGGCGTAGCTGACGAAGACCCGGTCGCAGCCGTTGATGTCGATGTTCTCGACCTCGGCGTCGTCCAGGAGAGGTTGCAGGCGGCCGACGCCGAACAGGGCGGCGTGGATTCCGGCCGCGAGGGCCTCCTCCTCGTCGGCGCTCGGCGGGGTGCGGCCGACGCCGATCTCGCCGCGCGCGAACTCTTCGAGGACCTGGGCGATCAGGGCGCGGGCGAACTGGCGTTCGTCCTCGCCGCTCATCGGCGGGATGCCGCTGGCCTGGTCGAGCCGCCGCTGGTGGGCGAGCCGGTCGCCGACCTCCTGGCGGAAGCGCTTGACGAGCGTGTGGTCGATCACGGGGCCACCCTCTTCTGGAACTGGTCGGCCAGGCGTCCGGCCAGTTCGCGGGCGGTGCGGATGAGCGGGCTGCGCTCCAGCCGGCCGCCCCACTCGCCGCGCAGCAGCTCGGCGCCCTTGGGGTCGTAGGCGATACCGCCGACGAACGACACGTCGAAGCCCGCCACGATGCGGCGCACCTCGTCGAGCGAGGGCCGGTAGTTGCGCGGGTCGGCGACCACGACCACGCCCGCCTTCCGCTTCAGCAGGGTCAGCCGTTCGCGCAGGTGGGCGACGTGATCAAGGCTGGCCCGGGTGAACAGGAGAATCTGGTCGGCCTCGTCGACCAGTTCGTTCATGGCGGGTTGTACGCCCAATCGCCCGCAGTCGGCCAGCACGTCGGCGTGGTCGAGCGAGGCGAAGGAGCGCCCCAGCGGCCCCCAGAGCCAGGTCAGCCCGGCCGCCTGCTCGCCGTTGGTCAGCCCGGCCAACACGTCGAGGCCGCCGACGAGTTTCTGGGTGTGTTCGTACACCTGGTCGGGATGGAGCCCCCGCCGGGCGACGGCGCCGAGGCTGAGCAGCCCGCGCGCCGGATTCAGCACCCCGCCGTCGGCCGCAGGCAGACGGTAGGCGAGGTCGCCCCCGGACGGGTCGCACTCGGCCAGCAGCACCGGACGCGGCCACACGGCCCCCAGGGCGGTCGCCGCGGTGGTGACCCCGGGAGCGCCCTTGTCGGCGGCGAGCACGATCAGCGCCATCGGCTACCTGGCCCCGGGGAGCACCGCCAGGGCGATCTCCCCCGTCGAGGCGAACGCCGCGACCTGCGGCGACAGTGAGGCGTCGACGACCACGGTGACCAGCCCCGAGGCGCCCCGCTCCGACGACCCGGCGCTGTGCACCCGGGCCGAGGGCACCAGGACCTTCTGCGGCGTGACCGCCCCGCGCGCGTTGGCCGGGACATAGATGACCTGGACGACGTCGCCGGCCTTGAGCCCCGTCGGATACTGCCCCGCCTTGAGCGAGAGCCCGACCCTGGCCTTGTTGGGCCCGACCTCCTCGCTGTCGCTGGTGACCATGGTCTCGGTCAGCAGCGTGCCGGGCAGCAGGGTGACGGCGGCAAAGGTGCCGGCGACCTGGTTGCGGGCGCTCCAGGGGACGAAGGAGATCCCCGTGTCGGCGATCTGCACCTCGCGCAGCGAGGCGACGGGGATCTGCTGCCCCGCGCCGATCTGCTCGGCCACGCCGACGGCCGAGACGCGGTCGCCGCTGCGCATCACGAGCAGCGTGCTGGTGAGGGCGCCGCCGATGATCAGGAGCACGGCGACGGCCGCGAGCGCGGGTTTGCGCTCCCGTGGTGGCACCGGCAGCTTGCGCGAGGCCGGTCCGGAGAGAGTGGGCCGATCGACGGGGGCTCCGTTGACGGGGCGGGGGGCGTCCCGGACGGGCTTCTCGCTGGTCCTCATGGGCAGGGGACTCCCAGATCAAAAAAGCAATTTAGGATTCGCAACGAAATATCACGCCATTATGGACACCACCGAACCCGGCAGTTCAGGGAAAGCGCCAGCCATGCTTATCGGTTATAGGTCAAGGCGTCAAAGAGAACGACATCTTCGCCTATTTTCGCAGGTGGACGCGTGGGGGATGTCCCACGGTTCCCAATAGCCACAATAGCCCCACCTCATTTCGTATAACACTCAATGGGGCCATGGCCGCAACGGCTATGGCATTTCGGCATATATCGATTGGCATTCCGGACGAGAGGGGACAACCCGCCGGTTTCCCTCGGGGAGGCTCCGCGCCTGGCGTCCCGGGCCTCCGGTTTCCCCAGGGTTTCCACAGAAACACCAGGTGAACAGGGCGGATCCAGGCCGGGAGCGGCCGGGAAAAGCCCCACTTGGCGGACGGGGTACCCCACAGGCCGCTTGATGACGTCCCGAGAGTTATCCACAGGGTTACCCACAGCCCTGGCGTCTTGTCCACACACCAACCGAATGGGTCATACGCAGCCGCGCGGCCGTGCCATCTCTGTACGGTGACCCCGCCACCGACCCCCTTTGGAGTGCCGCCGATGCGGATCACCCTCACCGTCGTCGGCAGCACCGGTCACCGCGAGGTGATCGTCGACGGCGACGAGTCGACCACGGCCACCGGTCTGGCCACCGCCCTCGACACCCGCAACCTGGGCAACGTCGTGCGCCTTCCGCGCGCCCGCGCCCCCTACGGCATCGACCGCGAGGCGGCCCCCGAGGGCGGGGTGCTCTGGCTCGACGGCCGTCCGCTGCCCGCCGACGCGCGCGTGTTCGGCCTGCTGCGCGACGGCGACCGGGTCGCGCTCGACCCCGGCGGGGCGGCCGCCACGGTGGTCGAGGAGCCCGGCGGCACCGCCGAATTACGGGTCGCCGGTGGTCCCGGCGCCGGGTCGGTCCACCGCCTGGGGCTCGGCGCCCACGTGATCGGCGGCGATCCGGTGTGCGCCGTGGCGGTGGCCGACCCCCTGCTCCCGCCCGAGGCGGCCGTGGTGCGGCTGGGCCCGGCCGGGGTCACCGTCGAACCGGTCGGCACGGTGCCGCTGCGGCTGGCCGGTGAGCCGGTGACCGGCCCGGCCGACTGGCCGGAAGACGCCGTGCTGGCCATCGGCCACTCGGTCTTCACGGTCGGCCGCATCGAACCGCCCGACGCCCACCTCGACGCCCTGCCCGACGGCGGTCTCGCCTACAAC
Source organism: Herbidospora sp. RD11066 (assembly GCF_054661255.1). Classification (NCBI taxonomy): domain Bacteria; kingdom Bacillati; phylum Actinomycetota; class Actinomycetes; order Streptosporangiales; family Streptosporangiaceae; genus Herbidospora; species Herbidospora sp. RD11066. The sequence goes on along the minus strand of NZ_BAAGDO010000004.1, from coordinate 70,303 downwards.
CGTCCGCCGAGGCTGGTGCCGCCGGAGCGCGCGGCCCGGATCGAGGTGCCGCAGGAGCCGCGGCGGGCCGAAGGGGCCCGGCTGCAGCTGCTGGCGGCGTTCCTGCCGGCGGCGTTCGGGCTGGTCATGGCGTGGGCGTTCAAGAACTGGTATTTCCTGCTGATCGCGTTCATGACCCCGATGATCATGATCGGCCAGTGGGCCAGCGACCGGCGGCACGGCCGCAAGCAGCACCGGCAGGCGGTCAGAGACCACAAGCTGGCCATGGAGTCGTTCGACCGGGCCGTCGAGCGCGCCCGCGCCGCCGACGAGAAGGCCCGGCGCGCCGCGGCCCCCGATCCGGCCGAGCTGCTGCTGACCGCGACCGGCCCCCGGCGGCGGCTGTGGGAACGCCGCACCCACGACCCCGACGCGCTGCGGCTGCGGGTGGGCCTGGCCGACCTGCCCGCCGAGATCACCTTCGAGCCGCCCGCCCCCGAGCGGGTGCCGCGCGCCCTCGACGTGCCGGTGGCGCTGGCGATGCGCCGGTTGGGCGTGGCCGGTGTGACCGGCCCCCGGGAGAGCGCCCTCGGCATGGCCCGCTGGCTGGTGGCCCAGGCCGCCGCCCTGCACAGCCCCCGTGACCTGGCGATCGTCGTGTTGTCGGCGAGCCCCGACGGCGCCTCGCAGTGGGGCTGGGTGCGCTGGCTGCCCCACTGCGTCACCCATGTCAGCGGCAGCCTGGCCTCGGTCGGCGGCGACCTGGAGTCGGCCGCCCGGCGAGTGGCCGAACTGGCCGCGCTGATCACCGAACGCCAGGGCGACGAGGGCGGCCCGCTGCTCAAGCCCGGCCGGTTGTCGGGCGGGCCATCGAGCTGGAACGACCTGGGCAAGGGCGCCCCGAAAACGGCCGAACCGTCGTTCGGCACCTACGACGAGCGCCCCTACGACGTACTGGTCGTCCTCGACGGCGCGCAGGCGATGCGGGCGCTGCCCGGTATGCCCCAGGTGCTCCGCCAGGGCCCGCCCGCCGGGGTCTACACGATCGCGGTCGACGAGGTGCAGTCATTGCTGCCCGAAGAGTGCGCGACCGTCGTGGCCTGCGAAGACGACGGCACCGTCCGGCTGCGCGGCGGCGGCCTCGACGCCCTGGGCGCGATCCGCCCCGACCAGGTCTCCCCCGCGTGGGCCGACCGCATGGCCCGCGCGCTGGCGCCGCTGCGCGACGTGAGCCGCGACGACCCGTCGGCCGCGCTGCCCGACTCCGCGCGACTGCTCGATCTGATCGACGTCCCGGCCACCCCCGGCCGGTCGACCCGGGCCGTGCTGGGCGTGGGCCCCGACGGCCCGTTCGCGATCGACCTGCGCCGCGACGGCCCCCACGCCCTGATCGCGGGCACCACCGGCGCGGGCAAGTCGGAGCTGCTCCAGACCCTGATCAGCTCGCTGGCGACGGTCAACCGGCCTGACGAGATGACGTTCGTGCTGGTCGACTACAAGGGCGGCGCGGCGTTCAAGGAGTGCGTCCGGCTGCCCCACACGGTCGGCATGGTGAGCGACCTCGACGCCCACCTGACCCAGCGCGCTCTGGCGTCCCTGGCCGCCGAGATCCGCCGCCGCGAACGGCTCCTTCTCGACGCCGGGGCGAAGGACATCGACGACTACCTGGAAGAACGCGGCACCACCTGGATCATGGGGGCGACGGGCGTCCAGCAGGCGACCGCGCCGGGGATCTTCGGCCGGGCCGCCGTCCGCACGACGGGCGTCCGCGCGCCGATGCCGCGCCTGGTGTTGATCATCGACGAGTTCGCGGCGCTGGTCGCCGAGCTGCCCGAGTTCGTCGAGGGCCTGGTCGACATCGCCCGCCGTGGCCGGTCGCTGGGCATCCACCTGATCCTCGCGACGCAGCGTCCTGCGGGCGTCGTGACGGCCGACATCCAGGCCAACACGTCGCTCCGCATCGCCCTGCGCGTCACCGACGCCCGCGAATCGGCCGACGTCATCGACGGGCCGGAGGCCGCCCACATCCCCAAGTCGGCCCCCGGACGCTGTTACGTCCGGTCGGGCGCGGGGCCGGCGGTGGCCGTCCAGGCCGCTCGCATCGGGGGGCGGGCGCCCGGGGGCGGCTCTCTCGGCCAGGTGCGGGTGACCGACCTGCCCTGGGAGGCCCTCGGGCGTCCGCCGGCGAGCGCCCTGGTGTCCGAACTGACCGGCACGACCGACCTCGCCCGGCTGGTCGACCGGGTGATCGAGGTGTCGCGCGGGGTGCAGAAACAGCCGAGCCCCTGGCTGCCTCCCCTGGCCGATCAGGTGACCCTGCCCGAGACCGACGGCGAGACGATCCCGTTCGGCGTGACCGACCTGCCGTGGGCCCAGCAACGCCGCCCCCTGGTTCTTGGCCCCGGCCACCTGCTGATCGCCGGCACCGCCCGCAGTGGCCGCTCGACCGCCCTGCGCACCATCGCCGGTTCGCTGGCCACCCGCATGACCGCCGACGACCTGCACCTCCACGCGATCGACTGCGGCTCGGGCGCGCTACTGCCCTTGGTCGCACTCCCCCACTGCGGCGCGGTGGTCACCCGCGACCAGCTCGACCGGGTCGAACGCCTGCTGGCCCGGCTGCGCGCGGAGATCGCGCGGCGGCAGCAGCTCTTGGCGGAGGCCGGGTTCGCGTCCCTGGCGGAGGCACGGGCGGCCGGGCTGAAGGAGCCGTGGCTGCTGCTGATGATCGACCGGTGGGAGGGGTTCACCGCGGCCTTCGAGAACTACGACTACGGGCGGCTGGTCGACGGGGTGATGCAGCTCCTCCGCGAGGGACCGGCGGTCGGGCTGCGCGCCGTGGTGACCTCCGACCGGTCGGGCCTGATCGGCCAGATCTCGACGGTGTTCGACGACCGGCTGGTGCTGCGGCTGTCCGACCCCGCCGACTACGGCCTGGCCGGGTTACCGGCCAAGAACGTGCCGTCGGGGATGCCGAACGGGCGGGCGCTGGCGATGAGCGAGCACGGGATCGTGGAGAGCCAGATCGCCCTGCTCGCCGAAGACCCTTCGGGCCCGGCGCAGGTGGCGGCGCTGCAGTCCCTGGCGCGCGCTGCCACTCCCGCCACCGTCAACAGGCCTCTTCGGGTGGACGCCCTCCCGGCGCGGATCACCGCCGATCAGGCCATGAACCTCACGCGGGGGTTCCAGCCTCCCTCGCGGTTGTGGGCCCTGCTAGGGGCTGGAGGGGATGCGCTGGCGCCCATGGGGATCGACCTGCTGGGGCAGGGTCCGGCGGCGGTGATCGCGGGGCCGTCCCGGTCGGGGCGGTCGTCGACGTTGCTGACGGCGGCTCAGTCGTTGCTCGATCGCGAGGTGCCGGTGCTGGTGATCGCGCCTCGCCGGAGTCCGCTGCGGGAGTTGCGCGGGGTGCTGGCGGTGCTCGACGGGAACGCGCGGAGCGTGCGGGAGGACGACCAGGCCTCCGGGGGGTTCGGGGGGTTGCCGGGGGCACACGACCCGATGAAGCTGCTGGAGGGGCAGGAGAACTACGTGGTGATCGTCGACGACGCCGAGCTCATCTCGCCTGACTCGGCCTTGGGGTCTGCCCTCGACGAGATCCTCCGGACGGCGCGAGATGGCGACCACGGTCTGCTGGTGGCGGGGACCACGGGGGATCTGGCCACGGCATACCGGGGGTTCGTGGCGGAGAGCCGCAAGTCCCGAACGGGGGTGCTGCTGTCGGTCCAGAGCCCGGCTGATGGGGATCTGTTCAATGTCCGGCTGCCCCGGGGGACGACGGGCGGCGGGCCCGTGGGCCGGGGCCTCCTGATCATCTCCGGCACGGCCACCCCGATCCAGACAGCGGTTCCCTGACGACCTGGCACCATCGCCCAGATCCCGAAATGTCGCCCGGTTGAAGGGCGAGCCGATGGTGTCGCGGCCTGATGACACAGCGCGCGTTGTGGCACCAACGCGGCCACAGCGCACAAACTCGACGAGCGGACCCGGATTCGCCATCTGGCCGCCCGACATTTCGGCATATCGTCGCGCGGTCAGCGGTACTTCCGGTCGAAGCGGGCAACCTCGTGCGGGTGGTGGGACCGCTCAGCTCGTACAGGAAAGGGATCTGCCCGCTCATTCGGCGGCAGGGGGCGTCCACTAAAGGCGTGGTTCCGGGCGCGCGGAACCACGCCCCCTAATCAGCGGGTGGCGGACTCGATGTTGCCTCGGTACGTGTTGATCGTCCGGGAGGCCTCGTTGAGCTCCTCCGACATGCGCTGGAAGGCCGCCCGGTAGTTCTGCCACGCGTCGCGGAACCGTTCGGCACCGGGGCCGGTCCAGACCGAGCCGACCTTGGCGGCCTCGCGGTCGAGGGTGGCCATCGTCGCGCGGACCTGGTCGGCCTGCTGGGTGAACTGGGCGGCCATGGTCTGCATCTCCGCCGGGTCACCGCCGAGCAAGCTCTGACTCATCTTTTTTCCCTTCACGGACACCGATATGGCGCCCTCACCGTAGACGCCGGACCACGGCTGAGCACCGGTTATGCGTAGTCGCTATGACCCAGGACTGATTTCGGCAGCTCAACGGTGAAATACGCGCACAGCACCGGGTCGGCGGGCGGTGAAGGCGAAGGGATCCATACACTCCAATCTCAGGTCGAGTGATGGGAGCTCCCGGTGGAGAAGGTCCTGATCGCCAATCGCGGCGAGATCGCCGTTCGGATCGCCCGCGCGTGCGCGGACGCGGGTCTGGCGAGTGTCGCGGTGTACGCGGACCAGGATCTGGACGCCCTGCACGTCAGGGTGGCCGACGAGGCTCATGCTCTGGGCGGGCAGTCCCCGGCGGAGACCTACCTCGACGTCGAGAAGCTGCTGGCGGTGGCGCGGCAGACCGGGGCCGATGCGGTTCATCCCGGTTATGGGTTCCTGGCGGAGAACGCCGGGTTCGCGCAGGCCGTCATCGACGCGGGGCTGACCTGGATCGGGCCGCCGCCCTCGGCGATCGACTCCCTCGGGGACAAGGTGCAGGCCCGGCACATCGCCCAGCGCGTGGGGGCTCCTCTCGTCGCGGGGACCCCGGATCCCGTCTCCGGCGTGGACGAGGTCGTCGCGTTCGCGGCCGAGAACGGGCTGCCGATCGCGATCAAGGCCGCGTTCGGCGGGGGTGGGCGCGGGCTCAAGGTCGCCCGGACGATGGAGGAGATTCCGGATCTGTACGAATCGGCGGTGCGCGAGGCCGTGACCGCGTTCGGCCGGGGTGAGTGCTTCGTCGAGCGCTACCTCGATCGTCCCCGTCACGTCGAGACCCAGTGTCTCGCCGACAGCCACGGCAACGTGGTCGTCGTCTCGACCCGCGACTGCTCGCTCCAGCGGCGCCACCAGAAACTCGTCGAGGAGGCGCCCGCGCCGTTCCTGACGGAAGAGCAGATGGTCATCCTGTACGACAGCTCGAAGGCCATCCTCCGCGAAGCCGGTTACGTGGGGGCGGGCACCTGCGAGTTCCTCGTCGGGCAGGATGGCACGATCTCCTTCCTGGAGGTCAACACGCGCCTCCAGGTGGAGCACCCGGTGACCGAAGAGGTGTCCGGCATCGACCTGGTGCGCGAGATGTTCCGGATCGCCGACGGCGAGACCCTCGGCTACGGCGACCCGCACCTGCGGGGGCACTCCTTCGAGTTCCGGATCAACGCCGAGGACGGCGGGCGCGGCTTCCTGCCCGCCCCGGGCACGCTGACCGCGATGCGCACCCCGTCGGGGCCGGGGGTCCGGCTCGACTCGGGTTACGAGGCCGGGATGACGGTGCCGCAGTCGTTCGACTCGCTGGTCGCGAAGCTGATCGTGACGGGGGCGACGCGGACCCAGGCGCTGGAGCGGGCCCGGCGGGCGCTGGCGGAGTTCGAGATCGACGGGATGCCCACGGTCATCCCGTTCCACCGGAAGATCGTGACCGATCCGGCGTTCACGTCCGAGCCGTTCTCGGTGCACACCCGGTGGATCGAGACCGAGTTCGTGAACGACATCCCGCCCTACGACGGCGTCCAGGAGACCGACGAACCCGTCTCCCGTGAGCGGATCACCGTGGAGGTGGGCGGCAAGCGAATCGAGGTGGTGCTGCCCTCGATGGGCGGGGCGGTCGCGAAATCCGTACAGAAGGCTCCGAAACGAGCCGGCGGAGCCGCCAAGAAGGCGGCGGCGTCGGGAGACTCGCTGGTCAGCCCCATGCAGGGGACGATCGTCAAGGTCGTCGCCGGGGACGGCGAGGCGGTGGCGGCGGGCGACACGATCGTGGTGCTGGAGGCCATGAAGATGGAGCAGCCGCTCACGGCGCACAAGGCGGGCGTGATCACCGGGCTGGCGGCCGGGGTCGGCCAGACGGTCACCGCCGGGTCGGTCATCTGTGAGATCAAAGACGCCTGACGGCATTTCGCACACAGCGGACATCCCTGTTGGCAAGGGGAATCCGCGCGCGTGGCCCGGCCTGTGGGCGGATACGGTGGAGGTCAGCGGAACCATCGCGCAACGCCGTTCGTCCTGAAGGGCGAAGGAGGCCCGAATCGTGACAAATTCCCACCCGCTAGGCCGCCTTGGGGCAGTCGTGGCGGCACTGTTCTTCGGCTTGTCCGCCCTTTTCCTGGTGAGTCCCCCCGCGAACGCCGCGGCGGCGCCGCCCGACGCGGCCACGGTGGTCGGCGCGTGGAAGACGAACCGGTTGTTCACGGTGAGCGGGTCTCCCCTGACGAGTGCTCAGCAGTCGGAGATCTCCACCACCCTCCGTGACTCCGAATTCCCGATCTACGCGGTCGCCCTGCCCGAGGGCACCGTGACCCGCGCCAACGTCGCCCAGTTCGTCCCGAGCCTGCTCACCGAGCTCGACAAGAACGGCCGCTCGGCGGCGACCGTGGCGGTCATCGACGGCACGACCCTGTTCGGCGGCAGCACCGCGTTCCCGCAGAACGCGGCGGGCCGGATGGCCAACGAGTCGGCCAACGCCCACGTCGGCGACCCGGTCGCGGTGATCAAGGAATTCACCAACCGGGCCGAGATGTACCTCCAGGGCAACCGCACCGCCCCGCTGAAGCCCGGTGACACGATCAGCGGCAACACCGGCGTGTGGGTCACCTTCGGTGTGATCGCCGTCGTCGGCGGTGGCGGCATCTGGCTCATCGCGCGCCGCAACAAGCGCCGCCGCGAGGAGAAGGAGGCGGCCGAGCTCAAGGCCGTCAAGCAGACCATCGAAGAAGACGTCACCAAGTTCGGCGAGGAGATCACCTCGCTCGACCTCGACGCCAAGATGCTCCCGGCCGCGGGCACCGACCACGACTGGCAGCACGCCCTCGACTCCTACGAGAAGGCCAAGGTCCAGCTCCAGCAGGTCCGGCGGGCCGACGAACTGCGCGACGTCACCGCCACCCTGGAAGACGGCCGCTACGCCCTGGCCGTCGTGAAGGCCAAGGTCAACCAGCTCCCGATGCCCGAGCGGCTCCCGCCGTGCTTCTTCAACCCGCAGCACGGCCCGTCGGTCCGCAACGTCCGCTGGGCCCCGCCCGGTGGCGCGCTGCGCGACGTCCCGGCCTGCGCGATGGACGCCAGCGCGATCGAGCGCGGCTTCGACCCGCAGATGCGTGAGGTCGTGCTGCCCAACGGTCAGCGGGCGCCCTACTGGGCGGCCGGTCCGGCCTACCAGCCCTACGCCAACGGCTACTACGGCGGCTTCGACGGCCTGCTGACCGGCATGCTCGTCGGCACGATGCTCGGCAGCGCCTTCGGCGGCTTCGGCTACGGAGGTTACGGCGCCGGTTACGCCGACGGCGTGGCGGCCGACGGCGGAGGCGACTTCGGCGGTGGCGGCGATTTCGGTGGCGGCGGCGACTGGGGCGGCTCCGATTTCGGTGGCGGCGACTTCGGCGGCGGCGACTGGTAATCCACCCGTTAATTCAGGCTGAAGGCCCCGCGACCTCGATGAGGCGCGGGGCCTTTCCGTATTCCGGGGTGGCGGCTCGCGGCCGATCTGCGGGGTCATTCAACGGGTCGAGGTTGTTCAAGATGACTGCAAGCGGGGCGAAAGGGCGCGTGAGAAACTCGGGGCATCCCCTCAGGAGGCTGTTTCCCGTGCGTGCCGTCGTCGCTTCGCTGTTCGCTTTAACTCTGGTCCTCGCCCCGGCCACCGCCGCGCATGCCACGGCCGCGCCCTGTCAGAAGGGCTCCGGGCCCAAATTGCGCGGCGCCGACTTCACCAACGGCCGCCAGCTGCCGGACAACCTGCGCTGCGCCGATCTGACCGGCGCCAAACTCGACGAGGTCGACTTCACCCAGAAGGACCTGACGGGCGCGATCCTCCGCAAGGCCTCCCTGCGGGAGGCCGACTTCACCCAGGCCCATCTCGAGTACGCCGACCTCCGGGAGGCCGACCTGACCTCGGCCGACCTGGGGCAACTCCAGGCCAAGCAGGCCGACCTGCGGGGCGCGACCCTGATCGACGTCGAGGGCGGCCAGGCCGAGTTCCCGCACGCCGACCTGTCCGGGGCGATCATGACCAGGGCCAACCTGAGCCAGGTCACCCTGACCAACGCCAAGCTCGTCGGCGCCGACCTCAACGAGGCCGAACTCGGCCAGGTCAAGGGCCGGACGGCCGACTTCACCCGGGCCAAGATGAAAGAGGCCAAGTTCGGCCAGGGCGAGCTCCAGCACGCGGTCTTCAAGGACACCGACCTGACCGAGGCCCAGTTCACCCAGGCCGACCTCCAGGGCGCCGACTTCACCGGCGCGGTGATCGAGGGCGCCAGCTTCATCCAGGCCGACGACGTGAACCTGAACGGCGCCCGGGGCAGCGGCACCGACGTCCCCGAGAACACCCCGCAGGAGCCCTACTCGGGCGACACCGGTTCGGGCGACGACCCGAGCCCCCAGCCGGACAGCCGCAACATGCCGCCCCGGATCCTGGGCATGTCCCCGGCGCTGCTGATCATCCTGGCCGGCGCCCTGGGCCTGAGCCTGACGCTGATCGTCTGGGGCCTGAGCCACCAGACCAGCCGCCGCAGCGAGGCGAACTTCGCTTTGGCCCGCCGCGCGGCCGAAGAGGACGTGACCCGTCTGGGCGAGGAGATCGACACCCTCGACTTCGACATGAAGGTCAACGCGGTCAGCGGCCCGAGCCACGACTGGCGCGCCGCCCTGGACGCCTACGAGGCGGCCAAGCAGGCCCTCTACCTGGCCCGGACCCCGGAGGAACTCCACGCGGCGGCGGCAGCGGTCCACCACGGACGGCTGGCGCTGCAGCGGGTGCGTTCGGTCCTGCCGCGCTGAAGAAGCACCCGACAACGCGCCGTCGTCATGCGCGCCGAGTTCAGCCATGTCGGGTTTGTCGGTTGCCTGCCCCGGTCAGCTCAACGGCTGGGCCAGAGCCACGATGACGCCCTCGGGGCCGCGGACGTAGGCGAGCCGGTAGGCGTTCTCATATTGGACGACCTCGCCCACCAGGCCGACGCCCAGCTTGGCGAGGGTCTCGTCGAGGTCGTCGACCTGGAACATGAGGCTGCGCATGCCCAGCGCGTTGGGGGCCGACTGGTCTCCCAGGCTGACGGCCGCCGGGGCGTGGAACTTGGTCAGCTCGACCTTGCCCAGGCCGTCGGGGGTCCGCATCAGCGTGATCTCGGCCCGGAGGCCGTCGATGCCGTTGAGGGCGTCGACCGAGGGCCCCTCGATGGGCGCGGAGCCCTCGACCTCCATGCCGAGCCTGGTGAAGAAGTCGACACCGGCCGCGAGGTCGCCGACGACGATGCTGACATGGTCCATCCGCTGAATCGTCATGCCCTCAACCTAGGCAGTGGGACCGACAAACCGGCGAAGACGGCTGACCCGCCCGGATGACTCTGAGCCGCTCGCACCCCAGCAGGTCGTTATTTGCTGAAATTTCGGGCGGCGGAAGCCGCCCGATCATGGCGCGGCGCAGGTCCACCTCGCGGTCTGTGGAAGCGGCCGGGAGAGGTCGTTTGGCCGATGTGTCCGGCGGGAGCCGTAAAAGAAACTAGATGTCCGCAGTGAGCGGGGACATCAGCCGGCGCGCGGCCTCGGTGATCGAGCCCGACAGCGACGGGTAGACCGCGAACGTGTGGGCGAGCTGGTCGACCGTCAGGCGGTGCTGGACCGCCACCGACAGCGCCAGGATCAGCTCGGAGGCGCGGGGGGCGACGACCACGGCGCCCAGGATGATGCCCGTGTTGGGGCGGCAGAACATCTTGATGAAGCCGTCGTGGAAGCCCTGCATCTTGGCGCGGGCGTTGGTGGCCAGGGGCAGTTTCACCACCTTGGCGTCGACTTCCTTGTTCTCGACCTGCTTCTGGGTCACCCCGACGGCCGCGATCTCGGGGTCGGTGAAGATGTTGGAGGCGACCGTCGCCAGGCGGATGGGCTGGACGGCCTCGCCCAAAGCGTGCCAGACGGCGATGCGGCCCTGCATGGCGGCGACCGAGGCGAGCATGAGGACGCCGGTGCAGTCTCCGGCGGCGTAGACGCCGGGGGCGGAGGTGCGGGAGACCTTGTCGACCTCGATGAAGCCGTTGCGGTCGAGGCGGACGCCGTTGTCCTCCAGGCCGATGCCGGAGGTGTTCGGCACCATGCCGACGGTCATCAGGCAGTGGGTGCCCTCGGCGGTGCGGCCGTCTTCGAGGGTGACCACGACGCCGTCGGCGGTGCGCTTGACGGAGGAGGCGCGCGAGCGGCCCATGACGTTCATGCCGCGACGGCGGTAGACCTCTTCGAGGACCTCGGCGGCGTCGGCGTCTTCGTTGGGCATCATGCGGTCGCGCGAGGAGACCAGGGTGACCTCGGAGCCCAGCGACATGTAGGCGCCGGCGAACTCGGCGCCGGTGACGCCCGAGCCGACGACGATCAGCTTCTCAGGGAGCTCGTCGATGTCGTACATCTGGCGCCAGGTGAGGATGCGCTCGCCGTCGGGCTCGGCGCCCGGGAGCACGCGCGGGGTGGCGCCGGTGGCGACGATCACGACGTCGGCGCGGATGGTGCGGTCGCCCGCCCGGACCGTGCCGGGCTCGACCAGGCGGCCACGGGCCCGGACGACCTCGACGTTCTCGGCCGCGAGGCGGGCCGCGATGTCGGCCGACTGGGCGCGGGCCAGCTCTTTCACACGCTGGTTCACGATCGGCATGTCGGCCACGGCGCCGCCGACGTCGCCGTCGGGGCCGCCGGTGAAGTGGACGCCGAGCGAGGTGCCGTCGACCAGGGCCTGTTTGCGGACCGAGGTCGCGATCATGGTCTTGGACGGGACGCAGTCGGTGAGCACACAGGCGCCACCCGGGCCCTCTTCCTCGACCACGGTGACCCGGGCCCCCAGTTGAGCGGCGACCAGGGCCGCCTCGTATCCGCCGGGGCCGCCGCCGATGATCGCGATCCTTGTCACATGTCCCATTCTTCCGTACCCGGCGAGGTGGTAACGGCACGACTACGTGGAACCGCCACGACCGCCCCTGCGGGCGATCTTGGTTTACGCTGATGCGGTGCCTGTATACGCCGCCTATGGCAGCAACATGGATCCGAAGCAGATGGCTGAGCGGGCGCCCCACTCGCCGATGAGGGGAACCGGCTGGCTGACCGGCTGGCGGCTCACCTTCGGCGGCGAGGAGGTCGGCTGGGAGGGTCCGCTGGCCACCGTGGTCGAAGACGAGGGCGCGCAGGTCTTCATCGTCCTCTACGACGTCCCCGAGTGGGACGAACCGTCGCTCGACCGCTGGACCGGTCTCGACCTGGGGCTCTACAAGAAGATCCGGCTGCGGGTGGCCACGCTCGACGGCGACGTCCTGGCCTGGTTCTACGTGGTCGACTCCTATGAGGGCGGGCTTCCCTCGGCGCGTTATCTCGGCATCATCGCCGACGCCGCCGAGAAGGCCGGGGCGCCCGACGACTACGTCCACGAACTGCGTGCCCGTCCCTGTAAGTCCCTCGGTGACTGATCTGTACGCTCAGGAGCGTGAGTAACGCTTTTTCCCTGGCCGCCGACGCGGCGTCCGCGCTGCGCGCGAAGACGGGTGTCGACGCGTTCGACGTCGCGCTCGTGATGGGGTCCGGCTGGGTGCCGGCCGCCGATGCCATCGGCGAGCCCCTGGCCGAGTTCCCTTCGACCGATCTGCCCGGTTTCACGCCTCCGGCCGTCGAAGGCCACGCGGGGCGGATCCGAGCCGTCAAGGCCCCGAACGGGCAGCACGTCCTGATCTTCCTGGGGCGCACCCACCTCTACGAGGGGCTCGGCGTCGACCCGGTCGTCCACGGGGTCCGCACCGCCTGCGCGGCCGGGGCCCGGGTGGTAGTGCTGACCAACGCCGCCGGAGGGCTGCGGCCGGAGACCCAGAACGTGGGCGATCCGGTGCTGATCAGCGACCACATCAACATGACCGGCGCCAATCCGCTGACCGGCGCGACCTTCCTCGACCTGACCGAGGTCTACTCGAAGCGGCTGCGTACGCTGGCCAGAGAGGCCGACTCCACGCTGGCCGAGGGTGTGTACGTCGCGTTCCGGGGTCCGACTTATGAGACTCCGGCCGAGATTCGCATGCTCCGCACCCTTGGTGGGGATCTGATCGGCATGTCGACTGTGCTGGAGGCCATCGCGGCCCGGCAGGCCGGCGCCGAGGTGCTGGCGCTCTCGCTGGTCACCAATCCGGGCGCCGGGCTCGTCGGTGAACCGCTGAACCACGAGGAGGTCCTTGAGGTCGGCCGGGCCACCGCGCAGCGGATGGGCGGCCTGCTGAGCCAGGTCGTCGGCAAGCTCTAAATCGGGGACGGCGATGAACGATCTGACGACACTCGCACGGGAATGGCTCGGCCAGGACCCCGACCCGGTGACCCGGGCGGAACTGGAGTCCCTGCTGGAAGCGGGCGACCACGACGGGCTGACCGACCGTTTCGGCGCGAAACTGGAGTTCGGCACGGCCGGCCTGCGCGGCGAACTGGGCGCGGGCCCCAACCGGATGAACCGGGTGACCGTGATGCGCGCGGCGGCCGGGCTGGCCACTGTGCTGGGTCCGGGCCGTCACGTGGTCGTCGGATACGACGCGCGGCACAACTCCGACGTGTTCGCGCGGGACACCGCCGCCGTCCTGACCGGTGCGGGCCTGACGGTCTCCCTGATGGGCGGGCTCTACCCGACCCCGGTGCTGGCCTTCGCGGTCCGCCACCTGAAGGCCGACGCCGGGGTGATGGTGACGGCCTCGCACAATCCGCCGCGCGACAACGGCTACAAGGTCTACTGGGGCGACGGCGCGCAGATCATCCCGCCGGTCGACGCGGAGATCTCCGCCGCGATCGACGCCGCCGGGCGGGTCGACGAACTGCCCCTCGGTGAAGAGTGGACGATCCTGTCGGCCCGCGACATCCTCACGCCCTACATCGAGGCGGTGACCGCGCTGCCGCTGGGCGCGGCGCGGGAGTTGCGGGTGGCGTACACCCCTCTGCACGGCGTCGGCGGAACCACGCTGGGGCAGGCGTTCATGCAGGCCGGGTTCACCTCGCCGATGAGCGTCGGGGCCCAGTCGCGGCCCGACCCCGAGTTCCCGACCGTGGCCTTCCCGAACCCCGAGGAGCCGGGGGCGATGGACCTGGCGCTGGAGCTGGCCTCCGCGTCGGCCGTCAGCGCCGACCTGGTGATCGCCAACGACCCCGACGCCGACCGCTGCGCCGTGGGCGCCCGGCAGGCCGATGGCACGTTCCGGATGCTCACGGGTGACGAGGTCGGCGGGCTGCTGGCCGAACACGTGCTGCGCTCGACCAGCGCGCCCGACCGGCTGGTGGCCACCACGATCGTGTCGTCGTCGCTGCTCGGGCGGATCGCCGAGGCTTATGGTGTACGGCACCGCGAGACCCTGACCGGCTTCAAATGGATCATGAAAGCCGGTCCCGGTCTCGTCTTCGGCTACGAGGAGGCGCTGGGGTACAGCGTGGGGTCGGACGAGGGCCTGCCCGTCCACGACAAAGATGGGATCGGCGCGGCGCTGACCGTCGCCGGCATCGCCGCCGAGGCGAAGCAGCGCGGCCTCAGCCTGACCGACCTGCTCGACGACCAGGCGGTCCGGTACGGCCTGCACGCCACCAGCCAGCTCTCCTTCCGCGTCGACGACCTGTCCCAGATCACCGGTGCGATGGCCCGGCTCCGCGCGAACCCGCCGGTCGAGCTCGGCGGCCGGGCGGTCGAGTCGATCGACGACCTGGCGGCGGGCTCCCCCGACCTGCCCCCGACCGACGGCCTGCGCTACCGGCTGTCCGGCGGCGGCCGGGTGGTCATCCGGCCGAGCGGCACCGAGCCGAAGCTCAAGTGCTACCTGGAACTGGTGCTCCCGGTAACGGAGATCACCGAGACGAGAGCGGTCGCCGCGCAGCAGATCGAGTCCCTGAAGGCCGACCTACGGAGTGCCCTGAACCTTTAGAGCACGACGATGGCCGCGATGGCCAAGACGATCATCGCCACCGTCGCGACGATGGAGTCGATCGCCCATGTCACGGCCGGTTCGCCGGAGGACTCTCGCTTCCGTGTCGTGGCCTGTTCTCTGATCTGGTCGGCGACCCAGTCGGCGTGGGTGCGGCCGGCCATCGCCTCGCGGGCGGCCTGTTCGCCCTTCGACAGGGTCGGCTGTGAGGTCGGGTAGCGGCCGCGCTTCTCCTGGCGGTCGGCCTGGCGCAGGCTCTTGGCCCGCTCGCGGGCGGTCGGCATGGGCGTCCAGCAGCGGACGGTCAGTTCACCCGCGGTGATCGTGATCGCGCTGCTGACGGTGACGTCGTCGATGGCCGCCCACGGCACGTAGGCGGTGCGGAACGGGTTGCGCACCCGGACCCCGCCCGCCTCGGTGATCGTCGCCGGGCGCAGCGCCAGGAAGTAGGTCATCCACGTCACTAGACCGAGGAAGGCCCCCACGACCAGCGCCGACGGCAGGGTGCCGCGCACGATCAGGTCGACCGTGTTGAGCACGACGAACACCACCCACGCCCAGCCGAAGAACCAGGCCGTCTTCGAGCGGAAGGTCATGAGCGCCATTTCAACTGAGCGAACCCCGGCTTGATCACCCCGTTGATCAGCGCCAGCCGGTCGTCGAACGGGATGAACGCCGACTTCATGGCGTTGACCGTGAACCACTGGAGGTCGTCCCAGCCGTAGCCGAAGGCCTCGACGAGCTGGGCGAACTCCTTGGTCACCGAGGTGCCGCTCATCAGCCGGTTATCGGTGTTGACGGTGACCCGGAACTGGAGGCGGCGCAGCAGCCCGATCGGGTGGTCGGCGATCGAGTCGGCCGCCCCGGTCTGGATGTTGGACGTCGGGCACATCTCCAGCGGGATCCGCTTGTCGCGGACGTAGGCGGCGAGCCGGCCCAGCTTGGCCCCGTCGTCGGCGATGTCGTCGATGATCCGCACGCCGTGGCCGAGCCGGTCGGCGCCGCACCACTGGATGGCCTGCCAGATCGACGGCAGCCCGAACCCCTCACCGGCGTGGATGGTGAAGTGGGCGTTCTCCCGCTGGAGGTACTCGAAGGCGTCGATGTGCCGCGTGGGCGGGTAGCCCGCCTCGGCCCCGGCGATGTCGAACCCGACGACCCCGACGTCGCGGTAGCGCACGGCCAGCTCGGCGATCTCCATCGACCTGGCCTGGTGCCGCATCGCCGTGAGCAGCGCCCCGACCCGGATGCCGCGCCCCTCGGACCCGATGCGGAACCCCTCGTTGACCGCCTGGACGATCTCGTCGAGGCTCAGCCCGCGCTCGGTGTGCTGCTCGGGGGCGTAGCGGACCTCGGCGTACACCACTCCGTCGTTCGCGAGATCCTCCGCGCACTCCGCGGCCACCCTGATCAGGGCCTCGCGGGTCTGCATGACGCCCACGGTGTGGGCGAAGGTCTCCAGGTAGCGCTCCAGCGACCCCGAGTCGGCCGACTCGCGGAACCAGGCGGCCAGCTCGGCCGGGTCGGTGGAGGGCAGTCTGTCGTAGCCGGTCTCGCGGGCCAGCTCGATGATCGTTTCCGTGCGCAGGCCCCCGTCGAGGTGATCGTGAAGAAGCACCTTGGGGGCCTGGCGGATCTGCTCAAATGTGGGCAGGCTCATTGCGGCATACTAGCGTCACCTGCGCAAATATGATCTGTTACACGGTCTCCAGAACCGGTTCGGTCACGCGGGTACGCCGCCTCCTCTCCGCCACCACGCCCATGATCGCGATGCCCAGCCCGATCAGTGCGAACACGGCCGAGATGACGATCGCGGCCCGTGTCGGCCCGAGCGGGTCACCGCCCCCGACGCCCGAGGTCAGCGTGGCCGTGACGATGGCGAGGACGATCGCGCCGCCCACCTGTCCCGAGGTGTTGACGAGGCCCGACGCGAGCCCCTGTTCCGCGTCGGCGACCCCGTTGGTGCCCTGGATGTTGAGCGAGGGGAAGGAGAGTGCGAAGGCCCCGCCGAGCAGCAGCATGCCGGGGATGACCAGCCACAGCGACGGGTCGAGATCGAGGTTCAGGAAGACCAGGTAGGCGAGGACCAGCGAGCCCGAACCCGCAAGGATGATCTTCTGCGTGCCGTACCTGTCGGCCAGCGAGCCGATCTTGGTGGAGAACAGCGCGACCAGCAGTCCGGCGGGCAGGAACGCCAGCGAGGTGGCCAGGGCCGACCATCCGAGCATGTTCTGGAAGTACTGCATCGCCACGAACTGGAACGCGACGTAGGAGCCGAACAGGATCGCCAGCCCGAAGTTGGCCCGCCGCAGCGGCGCCGCGCGCAGGATGCCGAGCCGCACCAGCGGGTGCCTGGCCCGCAGCTCCCACCAGACGAACAGCGCGAGCAGCGCCACCGCTGCGACCCCCGTCGCGACGGTCCGCGCCACGGCCACCTCGGGCGCCTCGACCACCGTGAACACCAGCAGCAGCATCCCGGCCGTGATGGTGAGCGCGCCGAGGACGTCGTAGCCTCCCTGCGCCCTCTCCTCGGAGCGGGGCAGCAGCCGCGCCCCCACCACGAGCGCCACCAGGGCGACCGGCACGGGCATGAGGAAGGTCCAGCGCCAGCCGAGTTCGGTCAGCAGCCCCGACAGGATCAGCCCGAGGGAGAAGCCGCTGGCCGCGCAGGCGGTGAAGATGCTCAGGGCCCGGTTGCGCTCGGGCCCCTCGGCGAAGGTCGTGGTGATGATCGACAGTGCGGCGGGCGCGGTGAAGGCGGCCGACATGCCCTTCACGAACCGGGCCGCGATCAGCAGGGCGCCACTGTCGACGATGCCGCCGAGCAGGGACGCGAAGGCGAAGACGCCCAGGGCCACGAGCAGGACCCGGCGCCGCCCCAGCAGATCGGCGGTCCGACCGCCGAGGAGCAGCAGGCCGCCGTAACCGAGGACGTACCCGCTGACCACCCACTGGAGCGCCGAGGTCGACATGCCGAGTTCGGCCTGGATGGACGGCAGCGCCACGCCGACCATCGAAACGTCGAGACCGTCGAGGAAGACGACGGTGCAGAGCACGATGAGGACGCCCCAAAGGGAGGCCCCCCAGCGGCCCTCACGAGTAGACATCATGGTCACGGACGTTACATGCACATGCATTCAATGCACAAGCAAATAATGCGTTTGCACATACACCGGACCGGTGCTATGGTGCGGCGAAGGAATTCAGGAGTGGAACGATGACCGACACCGATGTCGTCTCGACCTGGCGTGAGCTCTCCGCCAGGCACGCCGCGATCGTGTCCGACCTGGAGCGCGAGCTGCAGGAGCACCACGACCTCGGCGTGAGCGAGTTCGAAGTGCTCGACCGGCTGGTCGAGGGTGTCTGCCTGAGCCCCGACGGGAAGTTCCGCGTCCAGGAGCTGGCGGCCGGGGTGAACCTGAGCCAGAGCGCCCTGTCGCGGCTGATCGCCCGCCTGGAGAAGTCGGGGTTCGTGCTGCGGTCGATGTGCTCCGACGACCGGCGCGGCGTGTTCGTGAACCTCACCGACGCCGGGCGCGTACGTCATTCTGAGGCCCTGCCGACGCAGCGGCGGGTGCTGCGGGCGCACCTCGAACCGGCGTCAGCCGCCACCGCTGGCTGATCCCGTCCCAACGGTCCCGAAGAGACGGTGAATTCGGACCGTACAAAAGGGAAAGTAGTTTTCGAAGGCACGCGAAGATGCACGTGCAGCTCAAATTGCCCACCATGGTTAATTTGGTGCATTGCGCGACCGATCGTTGATCGGGCAAAATTCTTTTCGGTTTCGGCGCGCTTCTGAAGGTGCCGGTGGGGAGCCTGACAATCCCTATGGCGGAAAGGAGGCCCGGCCCCGTGCGCGGCTGGATGCCCCTAATTGATGATCGAACGCCGGTGAGCCCCGTTGGACGGTGCCAGCCCGGACCCTTCCAGGACGACTTCGGCAACCCATTACACGGCCTTTACGAGGGACAGCGGACGGAAAGCGAGTTCGGCTCCTGGACACGGTTACTGGCCGTCTGGCACGGATACCGGATCTGGGATTTCACCGGGCCCGTCATGAACGGATTCAGAAGTTCTCTAGTCAGCCCCTGGAACGAGATCCTTTCGCAGGGACTACTCAGAGATCCCGCCAATCCCGTGCCTTACGACGGAACCGGCTGGAGTGAACGCTGGATCGCCGGCGCCCTCCTCACCGGGCGCAAGCCGTTCGGCCGGTTCACCCTCCCGCTCGACGAGGCACAGGCCTGGTGCACCCGCGCCCGCAGAGTGGGCCTGGAGTACCACCGCGAAAGGGTCGACGGCAACGCGCTGCACATCACCGCGGGCCGTGAGGAGACGTACGGCGAGCTGTTCGAACTGGACGCGCTCGTCGCCAGCTATCGAGACGTCCTGCCGCCGGAGGCCGCTGAGACGGCCGCCTGGGCGCTGCTGTCGCACCGCAAGGAATCCCCCGCAAACCACACCTTCGCGGGCATGGACGCGTTCGCCGAGCTGCCGAGGGCCCTGCGCGGCCTGACCCTCGGCTACCCGCCGCTGGCCACGGCCCGCCGGATCCTCCTGGAGATCGGCGGAGAGAACGAGATCGAGTTCCCCGACGTACCGCTCGACCCCGGACGGCCCGAGACGGCCCCGGAGGACGACGTGCCCTTCTGCGACCACGACCATCCGGTGCCCCGCTTCGACAACCACGACGACCTGGTCAAGGCCTGTGAGCCGCTCACCGATCTGGTGTCGTACTACTGGCAGCTCGACCGCGAGCTGTCGGCGTTCGCGCCGCGCATCTCCGGTGTCTACCTGGCCGACTACCCGGAGGCGCTGGTAGCCGCCTTCGAGGCGCACGAACGCGCCGCTCCCACCGACCGCTACCCGCGCGCCGACGTCGTCTACCCGCACCTGTGCTGCGTGCTGCGGCATCTGGGACGGGAGCCTGGCGACCTGCTGCGCGGGCTCAGACCGCCATTACGGCGAGCGCCCGGTCCAGGGCCGCGCGACCGCCTTCCACGTCGTCACCACGGAATCTGAGGTCGGCGACCCGCATCCACATCGCCGAGGCGCGTTCCCGGGAGGTCATCGCCTCCCAGTGCTCGGCGGCGACCACGAGGGCCTGTTCGGCCTCCCAGGTCTCGCCGAGCCGAAGGTGTGCCTCGGCGATGACCTCCGAGGCGTGCACGAGCAGCAGCGCGGCGGTCTCACCGACCGCTTTGACGACCTCGTTGGCCCGGTCGATCGCGTGGTGGAACTCGCCTCTGACGATGTCGGCACGGGCCAGCGCGAGGGCGCAGAAGCCCCTGTCGACGACTCCGGCCCCCGCCTCCACCAGTTCGGCCTGGGCCCGCAGAAGCAGCGGGAAGAACTCCTCCACCGCCCCCGGTTCGGCCCGTACGAGCTCGCCGGCCATGGCCGCCTTCAGGCACGCCAGACCGTGGGGATCGTGGAAGCCCTCGGCGTAGAGAGATAGGGCCTGCTCGAAAAGACCCCGAGCGGTGGTCGACAATCCCGACCTCGCCGCGGCGATTCCGTTCTGCCAGGCGACCGAAATTCGTCCGCGGGGCTCTCCGAGCTCTATCGCGGCACTCGTCAACTCGCTCAGCAGCAGATGCAATCGCAGATGCGAACCATGTCCGGCCTCTTCCGGGTGGGAACCGAGGTCGAACTGCTCGCTGTACGTCGCGACGAGGGCGCAACCGAGTTCGATCACGCTGGAAGTCCATCCGGCCGCGGCGATCTCACGGTCGAGCGCCCGCTCTCCCACGGTCACGCTGGCCGAAATGTCACCCGACTCGAGCAGACAGCGGCACAGCAGCGTCGCCAGCCGGACGCGGTAGTCGACGAACTGCGTCCAGTGGCCGCTCGACCGGGCCAGCGCCTCGGAGGGCTCGTCGAGGTGGGAGTCGAGCAGCCGGGTGACGCGGCTGATCACCTGGGACAGGTCGCCCTCGCGTTCACCCGCCTGGGCCTGGCCGAGCTCGGCCTGCCGCCAGAGGTTGGGGACCATGCCGAGCGACGGCTGCCGGAGCAGCGCGGCGTAGCGGTCCCTCGCCTCGGAGAACAGACCGGCCGCCAGGGCGGTGCCCGCCTTGGCGGCCTCGGCTCTCAGGCCGGCGATCGTGTGGGGGTCGAGTCCGTCGGTCAACCACAGAGGGGAGCAGTGGAGTCCTCGCGCGATGATTCTGATCATGGCCGCGGTGGGTTCGAGGTCTCCGCTTTCAATCCGTTCGATCGAGTCGGCGTCCAGTTCGGACGTCACTTGGAATGGCAACAACCCTCTCTGCAGGCGAGCGGCTCGAACGCGTTGAGCGATCTTCTCGGGCACTGTGCTCCTCGCCTAACACGGTGCGTATATCGACGCCTAGATCAAGTGCGTCAAACGGAGCATAGACGTGACAGAGCAACTTGACCACCAGCAAACGTGTTCACAGGACTAATCAGTGTGGCTTTCTCGGGCCATACCCGTCTTGCCTGGACCGAAATTATGGTTCCGGCTGTCAGATACCCACCCTCCGGGGCACTGGTCAGGGCGGCTCCCCCGGATGGGGGCTATTTGTGTCAGGTTTCCTGACACGTTTGACGGGATGAATGTTTGCATTAGTGCGGAATTCGTGTTATTTGGTCGCACGTGGATCATTACACGGTCATTGACGAGAATTTGACAAGTCGACCGCATCGAATGCGGGATGTGGACGGACGCGCCTTCCTCGCGTCGCTACGCACCGCAGCCGTGACCCGGGTGGAGGCCGGTGAGCGGGTCGCCCAGGTGAGCAGGAACATGGGCGTCTCCCGGTCGTCGGTGTACGAGTGGCTGCGCCAGGCCCGTTCGGCGCCGGAGAAGCTGCTGGCCAGCCCGCTCCAGGGACGCCCGTCCGCGCTCTCCCCCGACGGCCTGCACGACCTGGCGACCGCGCTGCTGGCCGACCCGTCGGAGTCGGGCTTGACAGGACGGTTGTGGACGCGGGAACTCGTAAACGAGCTCGTCACCCGTGACCACGGCGTCTCTTTGACGCTCACCAGCATCGGCCGCCTGCTGCGTTCACTCGGTTTATGGCCGCGTCACTCTCTCGTCACATGGCCGGACGGCTCCGCCCGATTGTGGAAACAGCGTTACGCGTACATAAAAGAGAAAGCCCGGGAACACGACGCGCTCCTGATGCGCGGGGGGCTGGTGGACATCGGCGCCCCCCTGCCCCGTTCGGCGCACCCCGCCGCGACTTTCGGCTTTCACCTGGCCTACGCGCTGATTCCCGGCGGCCCGCTGTTGTTCCGCGCCTACTCGGGGCCGGCGAGCGCGGCGACGTTCCTCGACTTCGCCGCCGGGCTCACGGCCGAGACCGGCCGTCACACCTGCCTCATCACGGCCCACCACGACGTCTTCGACCTCGACGAGTGCGCGCGCGGCGTGGCGGGGCTGCCGATGACCGTCTGGGTGCGCGAGGGCGGCGACGCCTGGGCGCTGCGGCCGGCCCCGGTCCGGCCCACCGCGACGGCGCCCGATCTGCTGCCGATCGTCCTGGGCGAGCCGTCGCGGGGACTGTGGACGATGGACGCGCTGGCCCGGAAACTCGGCCGGGTTTTCGGGCATCCGGTCAGTACCGGCGAGGCCGAGGTCCTGCTCTACGCGCAGAACCTGTGGCCTGAGGGACCGCTACCGCCCGTGGTGCCGCCGGGGTCACCCTCCGTAGGCCGCTGGTGCCACGACGTGCTGCCGCTGTTCCAGGCGGAGGCGGGGGTGGGGGCCGACGTCCGGTTCGTCCAGGAGGTGCCGCTGCCGGGTGGGCGCACGCTGCTGGTGGCCGTGGCTCCCGGGCGCGAACGGCGCTTCGCCTGGTACGAGGAGGCCCGCTACCAGGGCCGCATGCGCGCCGCGACGCTGGCCGACTTCACCGGGCGGCTGCGCCGCGACCTCCCCGACCCGCTGTGCCTGCTCGTCACCGACGACTCCGGCTGGCACTCCCGCGAACTCGACGCCACCGCGACGACCGTGGGCGACGCCTTCTACTGCACCTGGCCCGACGGCTGCGGCGAACGGGTCTGGCGGACCGTGGAGGGCGACCCCGTCCAGGCGCTGTGCCGCCGCCACCACCCCCGGCGGCACGAGCTCGGCCACGACGAGACCCCCTCGTTGGAGATGGAGCACCCGCCGCGCGGCCCCGTGGGGACGGCCGACCGCCAGGTGCGAATCGCCGCCGCCCGCGAGCGCGCCCGGCGGCAACCGGTGTCGGCGGGCGAGCGGCTGCGCGAGCTCGTCCTGGCGGGCCCGCCCGCCCTGCTGACCATGCGGACGCTCACCGCCCTGCTCACCCGGGCGTACGGGCGGCCCGTCGACGCGGCGCGGGCCGTCGCCGTGCTCCGCGAGGGCGGGCTGTGGCCCGAGGAGACCCCGGTGGTCGAGCCCGGCCCCTGGGAGGAGGCGACGCTGCCGCGCTACCTGGCGCACGCCGGGGAGGGCGCGGCCGTCCGGTTCGTCGCCGAGGCGCGGCTGGGCGGCGACCTCAGCCTCCTGGTCGCCCTCGACCGCGACGGGGAGACCCGGTTCGCCTGGTACCCGCAGGCGCGCTATCGCGGCCGGGTCCGCGCGGCCACGCTGATCTCCTTCGCCGAACTCCTCCTGGACGAGGTGAAGGCCCCCCTCTGCCTGGTCGTCACCGACGAGGCCGGGTGGAAGTCCAAGGAACTGGCCGCCGCCCTGGCCCTGCGGCCCGTCCTGGTCGTCGCGCACGGCGTGCCCTACCTGTGCGTGTGGCCCGCCGGGTGCGCCAACCGGGCCGTCATGGGCGACCAGTGCCGCACCCACGCCCGCCGCTCGCGCCGCCTGGCCATCCACGGGGAGCGGTCGGGCCCGCTGCTGGACGCCGTGCGCGCCGCCGCGGCCGAGCTCACGGTGGCCCGTACGGCCGGTGAGAGGGCCGGGAGGGCCTCACGGGCCGCCTTGACCGCCCTGCGGACCGCCGGGGCCGGGGACACCGCTCTGGTCGCCGCGTGGACCGGGCTGCCGGAGAGCGAGATCCCGTTCGTCTCCGAGCCGCTCGACCGGGAGCACGTGGAGCTGCTGCGCGCGTGCGTCCGGACCGGGGTCACCTCGCTCGCCACCCTCATGCGGGTCAGTGGGCTGCCGGAGACGCGGGTGCGGGCCCTGCGGCGGGAGGTGCGGGTGAAGGCGCGGGCCCAGGAGGCCGCGTTCCTGGCTCGGATCACCGCCGCGGCGGCCGCCGTAAGGGCCAGGCGGGAGGAGCACGGGGACGCCGTCCGCCGCGCCTGGCGCGAGGGACACCGCACGGTGACGACGATGTGCGAGGTGGCGCGGATCAGCCCGTACACGCTGGCCCGGATCCTGGAGGGGCTCGGCGCCGAGCTGATGGAGCGGCCGGCTCAGCACCCCGGAACGGCGGTGCTGGCGCGGGTGTCGCGCGCGGCGCTGCTGCTGGCCGAGGCGCGGACCGCCCGCGACGACGAGGTGCGCGCGGCGCTGGCCGCCGGGGTCAACGTCGTCGGGCTGCTCGCGGCGGCCGGTGACCTCACCCAGGCGCGGGTACGCGGGCTGCGGCCCGCCCCCACCCGCGAGACGGCCCTGGCGGCCCTGGCGGCGAGCCGGGCCGAACTGGACAGGCGGACGGCGGGCCTGGCGCGGGCCTGCCGTCCGCTGCTGGACGAGGTGGCGCGCACCCTCCGCGACGTCGCGGAGGCGGCCCACGCCGAGGCGCTGGCCACGGTGGCCCGGGACACGGCCGTGCTGGCCGCCTGGGCGGGTGGAGTCGGCGACCCGGCCGTGCTGGCCGTCTGCGCGGGCACCGACTCCCGCACGATCACGACGCTGGTCGGCGCGGCAGCGGACGCTCCGGGTGCTTCCGCGCATACCAGGACGTCAGCAGCCTCTCCACCGCGACCAGATGGTAGTTGAGCTGGTCGAACAGCTCGCGGACGTCGTCGTCGCTGGCCGTCATCCGGAAGGAGTGGACCAGGGTCGTGATGGAGTCGGCGTCGACGAAGGGACGGCCGGCGGGTTCGTCCTCGAACGAGCCGAAGATGGAGTGCGTCATGTCTCTCCCTAGGCGGCGAACATGCCGGTCTGTGAGATGAGCCTGAGCAGGGCCAGGTCGTCGACGTCCATGTCCGGCGCGTAGGCGTCGAACAGCTCGCCCGCGCGCCTGCGGTTGACCTCGCGGGTGTGCCGGGCGGTCCAGCCGAGCGGGGTGCGCAGCAGCATCGACCACAGCGGCACCAGCCGGGCGCCGCGCCGCAGCTTCTCGGTGAAGCCGCCGACCCCGAAGTCGACCTCCTGGAGGTGCCGCGACAGGCACATCCGGACCGGCGCGTGCGACTGGAGGACCGGCTGCTCGGCGAAGTGGCCGGTGCGCCGGGGGTCCATCGTGATGCGGTGGGCGACCAGGCCGTCGCCGTGCTGGAAGACCAGCCGGTAGCCGATCGGGACGCCGTTGTGAGTGCAGAGGATCACGTGCGCCGACCCGGCGAGCGGCGAGGCGAGGTAGCGGCGCAGCTCCCGCTCGGCCGAGGTCGCCTCCTTGGGCGTCGGGTGCAGGCGGGCCAGGTCGGGCAGCAGGGCCGCGGTGAGCGGCACCACCTTGATCGCGCGGGCGCCGTCGCCGAACACCCGCTCCTCGCGCTGGGCCAGCGTCCGCCGCGAGCGCGGCAGCGCCGCCAGGTGCTCGTCGAAGGTGGAGCCCTGCATCCGCAGAGTGGTCCGCGCGTGGGTCAGGATGAGGGGCGCGCGCGGGAAGTAGCGGGTCAGCCGGCCCGCCGTGGCGCCGTCGAGGTAGAGGATCGCGGCCGTGCCGTCGTCGGGGATCGCGTACTCCACGGCCCGCGCCCACAGGTGCTCGTCGTCGGGGTGGCAGACCGGGACGGTGCGGTATCCGGCGCTGGCGCCGATCAGCGTGACCCGCCCCCACGCCTCGGGGGTGCGCAGGCGTCCGCCCCGCAGCATCGAGCCGAACAGGCGGGAGGGGTCGAGCATGGCGCGGGCGGGCGCCCGGTCGTAGTTGCTCACGGGGACCACGGTGCGCAGCGACGGCCGTCCCGCGCCGCCCACCCAGCCGAGCACGACCCCGTGCCAGGCGGCCGCGTCCGGGTCGGCGTGCGTCTGGTGCCAGGCGCGGCTGTTGAAGAGCCCCGCCGCCGTACGGGGAACGAGCTCGTCCCACCGCGCCGGAGCCGAGCGGAGGGGGGCCATGCTCAGCCGGACCTCGTCGGCGCCCGGCCGCATGACCGGCCGCCGCGTCTCCTCGTAGAAGGAGACGGCCGTCGCCCTCACTGGACGGCCTTCGCCATACTCGGCGGCATGACCGGCCGTTCGGGTCGTGGTGGGGGCGCGGCTTCGAGTTCCGGCTGGGCCGCCGGGCTCTCGATGGCCTGGGGCACGTCCTCCGGCTCCACGACGTGCTCGACTTCCTGGACGCGCTGGACCGACGGGGGCAGGAACGGCCACTCGGCCGGGATGTACAGGTGCTCGGCGCGCAGATGGGCCTCCCGGAGCTGGGCGGCGCGCAGGGCGCACTCGCGGGGGCTGCGCCCGGTGACGACGGCCCGGCCGCCGGGCTCGTAGCGCTCGATCCAGCCCGCGTAGGCCAGGTCCTGGTCGAGGTCGTCGAGGCGGGGGGCGCGGATGTCGACGGGCGTCACGAGCGCGGAGCGGCGCTGGTGGTGCCGGGTCTGCTCGGGTTCGCGGCCGCAGCTGATCGCCGCCGCCGAGGCCGGCAGGTTCACGCCGGTGACCAGCTCGACGACGTGGCTCAGCAGCCCCTCGGGCGGTCCGGCCCGCAGGCCCGTCACGACGGCGCGGCCGTCGTCGGCGAGCAGCAGGTCGACGCCGCAGTGCCCGTCGAGCACCCCCACGGCCGCCACCGCGGCCGCGATCACCGAGGCCACGGCGTCGTCGTCGAACAGGGGGTCGGCGGCGTCGACGATGTCGTAGTCGCCGAAGTGGCGGATCACCGCCACCGCGATCGGCGCGCCAGAACGCACCCAGCACTCCACTGTGACCGGTGAACCCACGGGCACCTCCTCGACCAGGACGGCCCCGATGTCGCCGGTCGACGCCTGGGCTCCGGCGAACCCGGCCGGGATGCCGGCCAGGTCGTTCACCCGGCGCCGGGACAGGTTGCCCCCGGGCGTGCGGGCGACGAACAGGACCGGGCAGCCGATGAGCTGGGCGGCCCGGTTCGCCTCCTCGGGCGAGACGGCGAGGATCGACCGGGGCGTGCGCATGCCCGCCGCCGCCAGCAGGACCTGGGTGCTGAGCGGGTCGGCGCTGCCGATGGCGGCCGTCTCCCCGAACGAGGGCAGCCCCAGCCGGACGGCCGCCGCCGCCGCGACCTCCTGGTAGCGCGGCTCCCAGCAGATGACACCGTCGACCCGGCGGGAGAAACCCTCGATCGCCGCGACGACCGCGCCCGTCGTCATGGACGGCACGCGCAGCAGGTCGGTGTGCCCCACCCGGCCCGCGGGCGCGTCGCCGGCGTCGACGAGCACCACGTCGAAACCGCCCTCACGGAGCTGGGCGAGCAGCGAACCGGCGTCCGCCGGACCGCCGGCGCCCACCAGCGCCACGGTCCCCCGATGCGGAACGGAGGGCCGTACGGCGACCCGGTGGGGCCAGGGAACCCGGCGCTCGGGGATCCGGCGGTTCACGACCAGATGGCGCCGGGTCATGGCCACCCGGGGGAGGGGGACGCCGGCCCTTTCACCATTCAGAACGAAGAGGTATTGCACGTTCACTTGACTTCCGCCTTTACGGAGGAGGGTTCGCGCAGGCTTGCTGCGAATGATGTTGGAAGTATTTACAGTCCGATGTCAAGGCGAAATGTGACGGAAGGGGAAATGCATATCTGCCGTGGACCTTGGAGTAGACATACCACTACATAACCGGACAATCAGGACTCACGTATCTTGTGTCACTCGCATTTCTGTAAAGGAATTTGACAAGAACTCTTACAGCAGGACCGATACCCCCACCAGCACCGACTTCGTGCAGGAACGAGACCAATCCACTATGGCCGAAAGTGAACCCTCTTGCAGAAATGCAGAAAGTAATTAAGATCTCAACTTGTGTCAGACTCTTTGTCAGAACGCGAAGGGAGGGTCATATGAGCATCCCGGCAGATGCCGTGACCCGAATGGTCCTCGCCAACGACGGATCGACCACGCAATTACTTTCGGCTTTACTCGGCACCCCTCTGCGCGTCCGTGTGCTCGACCAGCGGGGGCTGCCGTCCTCGCAAGTACGGCACCGCGCGGCGGTCAAGGCTCTGGTGCCCGGTGAGGCCGACGAACCGTTGGTCGTCAGGAAATCGCAACTCGTCCGCCCGGACGGCAGGGCCATCTCGGTCAATACGGTGATCATGACGTCGAGTCACCTGGTCGCCCGCAGCATCGTCGACAGCGGGGGCACCCCTCTCGGCCGCGTGCTGCAGGGCGCAGTGGAGCAGCGCCGCGTGATCACCGAGACCGGCTGCCGGATGAGCGAATGGGGAGGCGTCGGCCGTCCCAGCGTCTACCGCTCCTATCTCGTCTTCGCGGGAGGCAGGCCATTCCTCCACGTCGAAGAGCAGTTCCACCCCGCGATCGTGACGCCCATCAGGGACCTCCCCCTCTTGGAGGAGGATCCCCGGCCGTGGCCCACAAAAGCGCGTTCGGCCCGGCCGGCGCACTCCCGCCAAGGACCCGAGATGCACACGTACATCAGCGACCCCCGGGTCACCCTCCCCCAGCCCCCCGCACCCGCGCGCAAGCCGGCCGAATGAGCGTTCTCACGCAGCGGCGCGGTGACGACGGCCTGCCGCCGCTGCTCACCGACCTCCCGCGCCGCCACCAGGGACGCACCCGGCCACCGGTCACCTCGCACAAGCGCCGGACCAGCTACCTGCCCGTCATCGTGTGCGCCGGGATCATGGGCATCACGATGGCCGACACCCTCGGCGCCACCCTCGGAGTGCCCCAGCTCGCCGAGAGCGCCTTCGGCCCCTCCTCTCCCATCGACACCCAGTGGCTGCTCACCGCCTTCGCCCTCCCGTACGCGGCGCTGCTGCCCGTCGGGGGACGGCTCGCCGACGTGTTCGGCCCGCGGCGGCTGCTCACCATCGGGCTGTCCCTGTTCTCCTTCGCGGCGTTCTGCACGGTCGTCACCCCCCTGTGGAGCCTGCTGCTCGTCGCCCGCGCCGCCCAGGGGATCGGCGCCGCGCTCATGGTCCCCGCCTCGCTCGCGATGCTGCTGGCGACGGTGCCCGCCACCCGGAGGGCCGCCGCCATCGGCATCTGGAGCGCCGCGACAGGCGTCGCCGGCACGGCCATGTACGCCCTCGGCGGCTGGTTCAGTCAGAACATGGACCTCGGCTGGCGGGTGCTGTTCGTGCCCAGCGCGTTCATCACCCTGCTCCTGCTGACGCTTGCGATGACGCTGCCCCGGCCTCCGCACATCCGGGGCGCGGTGCCCGACATCGTCGGCTGCCTCCTGCTGGGCGCCGCCCTCGCGATGCTCACCTGGGCGATCGTCCAGTTCCCCCGCCGCGGCTGGGATCCGTCGATCATCGCCGCGGTGTCCGGCGGCACGCTCATGCTGCTGGCGACGATGGCCCGCTCGGCCCACCACAAGGCCCCCGCCGTCGACCTCGCCCTGTGGCGCAACGGCCGCTTCGCCCTGGCCGGGGCTCTTTCCGCCCTGTACGGCCTGGTCTCGCTCCCCCTGCTGGTGATCATGCCGCTGTTCCTCGGCGACGTGTGGCTCCAGTCGCCGGAACTGATCGGCGCCGCCATCGCCCCCAACGCGGCCGGCGTCCTGTTCGGCAGCATCATCGCCGGAACCCTGATCAAACGCCGCGGCCCCCGCACCGTCATCTACGGCGGCGCGGTCATCATCTCCGCCAGCTGCATCGGCCTGCTGCACCTGGTCATCGGCACCGGCCAGGACCTCGACATCCTGGGCGCCTGGCTCCCGTTGAACGCCGCGCTGGGCTTCGGCTTCGGCCTGCTCAACGCGGGCTCCTCGGCCGCCGCCGCCCTGACCGCCGGCCCGGAACGCTACGCCACGGCGGTCGGCGCGACGATGTCCGTCCGCCAGGTCGGCGGCACGATCGGCGTCGCCCTGACGGTCGTCCTGCTCGAACGCCCGATGGTCGAGGCGCCGATGCCCGGCTACACGAGCGTCGTCCTGGGCTCCCTGGCGGTCGCGGTCTTCGCCGGCTGCCTGGGCCTGTTCTTCGGCGCCATGAAACCCGCCATGAAACCCACCACGAAACCCGCCACCCCGCCCGCTCCCCCGCCCCAGCGCCACGCGGCCCCCCAGGGCCCCGTCACCCACCCGTCGATCCCGCTGCCGCGCCGGGCCGTCCCGCTGTCGGCCCCGGTGCCGGAGCAGACCGGCGACCCGGTGGCCGCCGAGATGCTGCGCAGGCTCAAGGAGACGACCAACCGCATCAACCTCATCGCCGACGTCCTGCTGGAGCAGAAGCCCCCGCCCCGATGACCCCGCTCCGATGACCCCGTGAAGCCAGCCCGCCCGGTGACCCGCTGCTCGGGACACCGGGCGGGCTTTTTTCTGTGCTCAGGCGGTGATGCGCTCCACGACCAGGGGGAGCAGACCCGGGTCGGTGTTCTCGGTGACCTCGTAGGCGCCGTCGAGGGAGTCGAGCGCTCGCTCGAAGCGGCTCGTCTCGTCGGCGTGCAGGGTCATCAGCGGCTGGCCCGCTCTGACGATGTCGCCCGGCTTCGCGTGCAGGACGATCCCGGCGCCGAACGACACCGGGTCCTCCTTGCGCGCCCGGCCGGCGCCCAGCCGCCAGGCGGCCACGCCGACGCCCAGCGCGTCGAGCCTGGTCAGGATGCCGGAGGACGGGGCGGTGATCTGCATCGTCTCGGCGGCGCGCGGGAGCAGGGCGTCGGGGTCGCCGCCCTGGGCGGTGATCATGCGGCGCCAGGCGTCCATGGCGGAGCCGTCCTTCAGGGCCTCCGCCGGGTCCTTGCCGGAGACGCCCGCGGCTTCGAGCATCTCCCTGGCCAGGGTCAGGGTGAGGTCGACCACGTCGGAGGGGCCGCCGCCGGACAGGACCTCGATCGACTCCTCGACTTCGAGGGCGTTGCCGATCTTCAGGCCGAGCGGGCGGTCCATGGCGGTCAGCAGGGCCACGGTGCGGACGCCCGCGTCGGTGCCCAGTTCGACCATCGTGCGGGCCAGCTCGCGGGCGTCGGCGACGGTCTTCATGAAGGCGCCGGAGCCGACCTTCACGTCCAATACCAGTGAGCCGGTGCCTTCGGCGATCTTCTTGGACATGATCGAGGAGGCGATCAGCGGGATCGACTCGACGGTTCCGGTCACGTCGCGCAGGGCGTACAGCTTCTTGTCGGCGGGTGCGAGGCCCGTGCCGGCCGCGCAGACGACCGCGCCCGCCGAGCGGATGACGGCGAGCATCTCGTCGTTGGAGAGCGAGGCCTTCCAGCCCGGGATCGACTCCAGCTTGTCGAGCGTGCCGCCCGTGTGTCCGAGGCCGCGGCCCGACAACTGCGGGACGTAGGCCCCGCAGGCCGCCACCAGAGGGGCGAGCGGCAGGGTGATCTTGTCGCCCACGCCGCCGGTCGAGTGCTTGTCGGCGGTCGGGCGGTCGAGCATCGACCAGTCCATGCGTTCGCCCGACCGGATCATCGCGGCGGTCCAGTCGGCGATCTCGCGGCGGTTCATGCCGTTCAGCAGGATCGCCATCGCCAGCGACGACATCTGCTCGTCGGCGATGGATCCGGACGTATAGGCGTCGATCACCCAGTCGATCTGGTCGACCGAAAGCTCGCCCTTGTCACGCTTGGTGACGATGATGTCGATCGCGTCGAAAGCCATCTACTTCCCCGAAAGATCGTCGGGCCCGAAGGCGAACGGCAGGAACTTCGCCATCGGCCACGGCCCCTCAGGAGTTTCCACGAGCAGTTCCGGGCCGCCGTGCTCGAACAGCAGCTGGCGGCACCGGCCACACGGCATCAGCAGTTCCTCGTGGCCGTCGACGCAGGTGAAGGCCACGAGCCGCCCGCCGCCGGTGGCGTGCAGGGCCGACACCAGGCCGCACTCGGCGCACAGGCCGATGCCGTACGACGCGTTCTCCACGTTGCAGCCGGTCACGATCCTGCCGTCGTCCACCAGCGCGGCGGCGCCCACGGGGAAGTGGCTGTACGGCGCGTACGCGTTCCGCATCGCCTCCCCCGCCGCCTTGCGCAGGGCGTCCCAGTCAACAGTTGTCATTTCGCCTGTCCCCTCCGATAGGGCAATCCGTCAGCGGCCGGCATCCGCAGCCTCTGCGAGGCCAGCGACAGCACCAGCAGCGTCGTCAGGTGCGGCGTGAACGACGTGAACTGCTCGGGGATCGTGTCGGTCAGCGCGAACACCACGAGGATCGCGATGGCCGCGATTCCCGTCAGGAGCGCCGCCCGCTGCCGCTGCTGCTTCACGAACTGCCAGATCGCCACGGCGACCAGCAGCAACGCCACGACCAGCAGCAGCGCGTGCACGGAGGTGCCGCCCTGCCGGAGCTGGAGCGCGTCGGTGTAGCCGAACAGGCCCGCGCCGGCCGCCAGGCCGCCGGGGCGCCAGTTGCCGAAGATGACCGTCGCCAGGCCGATGAAGCCGCGTCCACCGGTCTGCCCCTCACGGTAGGTGCCCGCCGAGATGATCGCCAGGAACGCCCCACCGACACCGGCGAAGGCGCCGGAGGCCAGGACCGCGACGTACTTGTAGAAGTAGACGTTGACGCCCAGCGACTCGGCCGCGACCGGGCTCTCGCCGACCGAGCGCAGCCGCAGGCCGAAGGCGGTGCGCCAGAGCAGCCAGAACGACAGCGGCACGAGCAGCACGCCCAGGATGGTGAACAGCGACACGTCCTGGGTGAGGCCGCGCAGCACGCCCGCCAGGTCGGAGACGAAGAACCAGTGCCTGGCCTCCAGGTCCTCCAGCGGGCCGCCGATCCAGGGCAGGCTGACCGGCTCCATCACCGGGATGCGCGGAGACTGCGTGTCGCCGCCGCCCGCCATGTCGGCGAAGACCAGCGTCGACAGATACTTCGTGATGCCCAGGCCGAGGATGTTGAGCGCCACGCCCGACACCACGTGGTCGACGCCGAAGGTGACGGTCGCGACGGCGTGCAGCAGCCCGCCGAGCACCCCTCCGATCGCGCCCGCCAGCACGCCCACCCAGGGGTTGCCGGTGATCAGGGCGCCCCAGGCACCGAACCAGGTGCCGAGGATCATGATGCCCTCGAGACCGATGTTGACCACACCGGCCCGCTCCGACCACAGGCCGCCGAGGCCCGCCAGGCCGATCGGGACGGCCGCCACCAGGGCCGCGCTGATCGCGCCGCCGGAGGTGATGTCGTTGGCGCCGGTGAGCACCCGGGCGACCGAGAGCAGGAACAGCAGCGCGAGCAGGCCCAGGAGCAGGATCTGCCAGGTCAGCCGGAACTTCCGCGCCGTGGGCGCGGGGGCGGGGGCGGGGGCCTTCATGGTGGTGGTCACGCCGCCGCTCCTTCCTTCTGGGTGGACGCGGCGCCGGCCAGTTCCCGGCTCACCCGCTTCTGCTCGGCGACGACGCTGTAGCGGTGCGCGAGTTCGTACGCGATGACCACCGACAGCACGATGACGCCCTGCATGATCGTGACGATCTCCGGTGAGATCTTGTGGAGGTCGAGGATGTTGGACGAGACGTCCAGGAAGCCCCAGAGCAGCGCGCCGAAGGCGATGCCGATCGGGTTGTTGCGGCCCAGCAGCGCGATGGCGATGCCGGTGAAGCCGAGACCCGCCTGGAAGTTCAGGTTGTAGGTGTGCGACTCACCGAGCAACTGGGGCATGCCGATCAGGCCGGCGGTGGCGCCCGAGATCAGCATGGCGTACACCACCATGCGTTTGACGTTGACCCCGCTGGCCACGGCGGCCTGCTCGGAACGGCCGGTGGCGCGCAGGTCGAACCCGAAGCGGGTCTTGTTGAGCAGCACGTGGAAGCCGATGCCGACGGCGAGCGCCAGGAAGATCAGGCCGAACACCTTCGTCTGGGTGCCGGGGATCAGCGCGAGGCCGGACACCTGGCCGGACGGCGGGATCGGCCTGGTGCCGATGTCGTTGGCGCTGAGCTGCACACCCCAGTGCTCCAGCAGCAGGTAGGCGCCGATGCCGGTGGCGATCGTGTTCAGCATGATGGTCGAGATGACCTCGCTGACACCCCGCGTCGCCTTGAGGAGGCCCGCGATGCCCGCCCACCCGGCGCCGACCAGCATGGCGACCAGGATGATCAGGATCGGCTGGAACGGCGCGGGCAGCGTGACCGCCCCGCCGACCGCCGCCGCGACCAGCCCCGCGAGCCGGTACTGCCCGTCGACGCCGATGTTGAACAGGTTCATCCGGAACCCGACGGCCACCGCGATCGCCGACAGGTAGTAGGTCGTCGCGTTGTTGACGATCAGCACGAGCGAGCGCGGCTGCGAGCCGTAGTCGACCAGCGTGACGAGGGTGTCGAGCACCGGGTTACCGGTGATGACCAGCACGATCGCGGTGACGGCCGCGGCGAACAGGATCGCCAGGATGGGCGCGGCCAGCGACACCCAGCCGGTCAGCTTCACCCGTCCGAGCAGCCGGTCGGTGAATGACGAGCTCATGCTTCCTCCCCGGCGCCGGTCATCGCGGAGCCGAGCTGTTCGGGGGTGACGGTCGCGGGGTCGAACTCGGCGACGATCTCCCCTCGGTGGATGACCTTGAGCCAGTCGGACAGGCCGATCAGCTCGTCGAGGTCGGCGGAGATGAGCAGCACCGCGAGCCCGGCGGCGCGGGCGGTCCGCAGGTGGTCCCAGATGGCGGCCTGCGCGCCGACGTCGACGCCCCGGGTCGGGTGGGCGGCGATGAGCAGCTTCGGCTCACCGCTCATCTCCCGGCCCACGATGAGCTTCTGCTGGTTGCCGCCCGACAGGGCGGAGGCCAGGACGTCGATGCCTGGGGTGCGCACGTCGTAGTCGCGGACGATGCGCTCGGTGTCGGCGCGGGCGCCCTTGCGGTTGATCCACCAGCCCCGGACGTTGACCTTCTCCTTCTGGTGACCGAGGATCCGGTTCTCCCAGAGAGGGGCCTCCAGGAGCAGGCCGTGGCGGTGCCGGTCTTCGGGGATGTAGCCGATCCCGGCGTCCCGCCGGCGCAGCGTCGACCACGAGGTGATCTCCTCGCCGGCCAGGGTGATCGTGCCGGTGGAGGCCCGGATGCCCATGATCGCCTCGACCAGTTCGGCCTGGCCGTTGCCCTCGACGCCGGCGATGCCCAGGACCTCGCCCTTGTGGATGGTCAGGGTCACCCCGTCGAGCACCTTGCGCTCGCCGTCGGCGCCGATCGTCAGGCCGTCGACGTGCAGGGCGACGACGTCGGTGACGGTCGACTCGCGGGTCTCCGGGCTGGGCAGTTCGCTGCCGACCATGAGCTCGGCGAGCTGGCGGGCGGTCACGCCTTCCGGGGAGACCTCGGCCACGGTGGTGCCGCGCCGGATGACCGTGATCGCGTCGGCGACCTTCAGCACCTCGTCGAGGTGGTGGGAGATGAAGATGATGGTGATGCCCTCACGGACCAGGCCGTGGAGGTTCTCGAAGAGCTCGTCGACCTCGTGGGGCACGAGCACGGCGGTCGGCTCGTCGAGGATCAGGATGCGGGCGCCCCGGTAGAGGACCTTGAGGATCTCCACCCGCTGGCGGGCGCCGACGCCGATGTCCTCGACGAGGGCGTCGGGGTCGATGCCCAGGCCGTACGCGTCGGAGATCTCTTTGATCTTGGTACGGGCGGTGGCGAAGTCGAGGGCCAGGCCGCCCTTCCTCGGCTCGCTGCCGAGGATCACGTTCTCCAGCACCGTCAGGTTGTCGGCCAGCATGAAGTGCTGGTGCACCATGCCGATTCCGGCGGAGATCGCGTCGCCCGGGGTGTGGAAGGTCACCGGGGAACCGTTGACGCGGATCTCGCCCTCGTCGGGGCGCTGCATGCCGTAGAGGATCTTCATGAGGGTCGACTTGCCGGCGCCGTTCTCCCCCACGATGGCGTGGATGTGCCCCTTCTGGACCGTCAGGTGGATGTCGCGGTTGGCGACGACTCCCGGGAACCTCTTGGTGATCCCCTCGAGCTGGACGGCGACCTCGGAGACGGTGGTCTCGGTGCTGATGCTGGCCTCCTGCGGTAAGCGTGCCAAGAGGCCCGGTGGGGATCACCGGGCCTCTCGACTCACGTCGCCGTGTTATTCCTTGGGAACCGTGATCTCACCGCTGGAGATCTTGGCCTTGAAGTCGTCGAGCTGGGCCTTGATGTCGTCGACCTTGCCGCCGGTCGTCGAGTAGTCGACGCCGCCCGCCGCGAGGTCGTAGACCTTCGGGCCGGCCGCGACCGTGCCGGCGGTGAAGCTCTTGATGAAGTCGAAGACCGCGACGTCGACCTTCTTCAGCATCGAGGTGATGATGACGTCGGCGACGGTGGGGTCGGCGGTCTTGGCCTGGTCGGAGTCGACGCCGATCGCCATGCCGCCCGCGGCCTTGGCGGCCTCGAAGACGCCCGCGCCCGAGCCACCGGCGGCCTGGTAGACCACGTCGGCGCCCGCGTCGAACATGCCCTCGGCGGCCGTCTTGCCCTTGGCCGGGTCGCCGAAGCCGGAGAAGTCCGGCGGCTGGGTCAGGTACTTCGACTGGATCTTGATGTCCGGCTTGACGGCCTTGGCGCCCGCCTCGAAACCGGCCTGGAACTTCTTGATCAGGGGGACCTCGACGCCACCGACGAAGCCGACGTCGCCCTTGGTCGACTTCAGCGCCGCCGCGGCGCCGACCAGGAACGAGCCCTGCTCCTCGGCGAAGACCAGGTTCGAGATGTTGGCGCCCTTGGCGGCGTCGTCGTCGACGATCGCGAACTTGGTGTCGGGGAACTCGGCCGCGACCTTGGCGACCGAAGCGGAGTAGGCGAAGCCGACCGCGATGACCGGGTTGAAGCCGCCCGAGGCGAGCAGCCGCAGGCGCTCCTCCTTGGCAGACTCGGCCTCGCCGTTGCCGGCCTCCAGCTCGTTGACCTCGACGCCGAGCTCGGCCTTGGCCTTGTCCAGGCCCGCCGCGGCGGAGTCGTTGAAGGACTGGTCGCCACGGCCGCCGATGTCGTACGCGAGCCCGACCTTGGCGCCGGCGGCCGCGGGGGCCGACGACGCGGCGTCGGTCGCTGCGGCGCTGGGAGCGCTCTCAGTGGTGTCGCCGCCGCCACAGGCGGCGGCGGCAAGCAGCATCGCACCGGTGGCGGCACCGGCGACGACCTTGCCAAAACGATTGCGGAGCAAGGTGGGACTCCCCTTCCGTGACGTTCACTTCCGTCGCACGCGCGAAGGAACGCACGGCAACCTGCACGGAAGATAGTTGTTCCGGAAGGATGCTCAAAACGGCAGCACAGCTCCGCAATCACCCTGTTATGCAGCTCATCCCACCTTGTGACCGAGTCAGGCCAGAAGAGCCTCCGACTCGGAGCCCCTGCGGACCGCCGTGCGCTGACCGTCCCAGAGAGCGGTCAGAGCGGTGGCGGCCAGCACCCGGACGCCCACACCCACGCAGCGCTCGTCGACGTCGAAGGTCGCCTGGTGGATGTCGAAGTCGCGGTTGTCACCCGGGGTGCGCACGCCCAGACGGGCCAGCGCGCCGGGGATCGACTCCAGGTACCACGCGAAGTCCTCACCACCGAGCGACTGGGACGTCGGCGCGGGCGCGTCGGGCCCGAGCACCTGCACCGCGGCGTCGCGGAACATCTCGACACTGGCGGCGTCGTTGACCGTGGGGGGCACGCCGCGACGGTAGTCGAGCTCGGCCTCCACCCCGTAGGCCCCGGCGACGCCGTCGAGCAGCGCCTTGATCAGGTCGGGCGCGGCGTGCCACGCCTCGTCCTCCAGGCACCGGACGGTGCCCTCGATCACGCCGTCTTCGGGGATCACGTTGCCGACCGAACCCGCCTGCACACGGCCCCAGACCAGGGACAGCGACGAACGCGGGTCGACCCGGCGGCTGAGGGCCGCGGGCAGCTCGGTGACGATCTTCGCCAGGGCGTAGACGAGGTCGGCCGTCAGGTGCGGACGGGCGGTGTGCCCGCCCGGACCGCGCAGCCGGACGGTGAGCCGGTCGCACGCCGCCGTGATGCCGCCGGAACGCAGGCCGAGCTGGCCCACCTCCAGACGCGGGTCGCAGTGCAGCGCGAACACCCGGTCGAGGCCGCTGATGCCGCCCGCCGCCATGACCTCGAGCGCGCCCTCGACGATCTCCTCGGCCGGCTGGAAGATCAGCCGGACCCGGCCGGGCAGCAGCCCGGCCGCCGCCTGGCGGGCCAGGAAGACGCCGGTGCCCGCCAGGATCGCGGTGTGCACGTCGTGGCCGCAGGCGTGACAGCGGCCCGGTTGAAGAGACCGGTAGGGCACGTCCTTCTCGTCGGGCATGGCGAGGGCGTCCATGTCGGCGCGCAGGCCGATCGTGGGGCCGCCACCCGGGCCGATGTCGCACAGGATGCCGGTGCCGCGGGGCAGGATCTGCGGCTCCAGACCGGCCCCCTTCAGCAGGTCGACGACCTTGCCGGTGGTGCGGTGCTCGTTGAAAGCGAGCTCGGGGTGCATGTGGATGTCGCGGCGCAGCGCGACGAGCTCACTTTCGTGAGCGGCGAGGAACGCGTCCAGCTCCCCCGTCAGACCATGTCCCTCGGGGGACTCCGTCTCCTGATCATGGCTTTGCATGATCTGCTCCATCTGCCTTCCTCGCGGTGACGAACCGGTCTTGGGCCAGCTCGGTAATGGTCGCGTCGACAACGTCTTCAAGAGTTCCACCGGCGGCGAGAATTCCCCGCTGCCGCTCGCACGAGCTGCCCTGGTCGAGCACATCGCCCAACACGGCCAGTTCGTCGGCGCAGCCGAGGCGTTCGGCCACCGGTTCGAGTTCACGCTGGAGTTCGTACAACATGTCGCGCAGCGGGGCGGTCGAGCCCTTGTCGTCGGTGACGACGACGGCGTCCAGGCCATAACGGGTGGCCCGCCACTTGTTGTCGCGTACGACCCAGGCCGCCGGGCTCGGAAGCTTGTAGCCCCGGTCGAGCTGCTGGTCGAACTGCGTCACAAGGCACTGCGACAAGGCGGTCACCATGCCGACCTCTCGAAGGGTCGGAATGCCGTCGAACATGCGGATCTCGATCGTGCCGAAGTCGGGATGGGGTCGGATGTCCCACCAGACCTCTTTGATGCTCTTGATCGTGCCGGCACGAATCAGGGTCTCCATGTATTCCTCGAACCCCGCCCAGTCCGCCATTAAATGCGGCGGCCCGGCCGTGGGCAGTGCCCCAAAAACGATTGCCCGGCTGGAGGCGAGCCCGGTGTCTTGGCCGCCCCAGAACGGGCTGGAGGTCGTCAGCGCCAGGAAATGCGGCAGGTAGGCCGCAAGTGCGTTGACTATGGGAATGACTTTATCTCGATCCCGCACCCCCACGTGAACGTGTACGCCAAATGTTTGGATGCGCCATGCCAGCCACTGCATCTCTTCGACGAGCTCGGCGTAGCGCTGCATCGGCGAATACTCCGCGTCCCGCCAGTCGCTGATCGCGTGGGTCCCGGTGCAGGCCAGCGAGACGCCACGGGGTTCGGCGACCTCGCGGAGCCGGGTGAGGCTCCGTTCCAGGTCCTGTACGGCCTCCGCCGCGGTGTGGCAGATGTCCGTCACGATCTCGATCTGCGACTGCATGAGCTCGTGCATGGCTTTGGGCCGGGCGCCCTCGCTCAGTTCGGGCACGGCGGCCAGGATGTGGCGCGCGTCCTGCCGGAGCCGTCGCGTGTGCGTGTCGATGAGCTGTAGCTCCCACTCGACGCCCAGAGTCGCACCGCGGGACGGATTGAACTCGATCGGCACAACAACCTCCATAGTCCATCGTCTCAGGCACCGTCACTCGACGTGGCGTTAATCGGCCAAACCGAAAGCCCACATCCGATCAAGGCCTCTTGTGCATCGTGACCTCTCCCCCCAGATCAGCCAACTGCCCCCAAACGGTCAATCAACGAGTAGGGTCCAATGCGTACGCCTGTGATCTTTGGGGGATCTTTCGCGATATGCGTAGATGTACGAGTGCCCTCAGCCTCGCCGTTCTCACGACGGGACTGCTCGCGGGAGGGTCTCCAGCCTGGGCGGCCGACGCGATCGGCGGCCCGCAACTGGCCGGTACGGGAGTCATCGTCCAGGCCGGTGTGAAGGCCCCACCGAAGACCAAGGCGAGCTCGTACGTGATCGCCGACGCCGAGACCGGCGAGGTGCTGGCGGCCAAGAACCCGCACGGGAAGTTCCTCCCGGCCAGCACGCTCAAGGCGCTGACCGCGCTCACGCTGATCCCGAAGCTCGACAAGAACAAGACGATCAAGCCGAGCCGGGCCGCCGTCAACGAGGAGGGCAGCGCGGTCGGCCTCGTGCCCAAGCCCATCTACAAGGTGCACGACCTGTTCCGCGCCCTGATGATGGTCAGCGGCAACGACTGCGCCAACGCCCTGGCCGAGGCCAACGGCGGCATCCCGGCGACCCTGGCCGACATGAACGAGGTGGCCAAGCGCCTCCAGGCCAACGACACCGTCGCCAAGACGCCCAGCGGCCTCGACAAGCCCGGCCAGAGCAGCTCCGCCTACGACCTGGCGCTGATCGCCCGCGCGGGCCTGCAGAACAAGGACTTCCGCGAGTACATCTCCACCAAGACCGCCAAGTTCCCGGCGCCGAAGGGCCACTACGAGATCGGCAACCACAACCGCATGTTGTGGACCTACGACGGCATGCTCGGTGTGAAGAACGGCTGGACGTCCAAGGCCTTCGGCAGCTTCGTCGGCGCCGCCAAGCGCGACGGCCACACGATCATCGTGTCGGTCATGCGGCACGAGGAGTCGTTCTGGAAGGACGTCGAGTCGCTCATGGACTGGGGCTTCGCCAACCGCGGCAGGACCGCCGCCGTGGGCGCCCTGGTCGACCCGCTGCCGGACACGCCGCCGTCCCCGGCGCCGTCGGCCCTGGCCGCACCTGTTCCCGAAGGCAACGCCGCCGTCTCCGAGCCCGTCCCGGCCGCAAAACCTGAAAATTCAGGGATGCTCGCCACGATTGTCCTGGGCGGCGGTCTGGTCGCCGGAGTGGGGCTGCTCGGCTGGGGAGTGCGCCGCAAGAGGCGTCAGTCGACGTCGTAGCCGTCGTGGGTGGCCGGGGCCGGTGTCGGCTCCGGCGGCGGGCCGAGGGTGGCGGTGGCCGTCCAGGCGGCCGAGTAGAAGATCACCCGGGCCGACAGGTTGATCCACAGCAGCAGGCCGACCATGACGGTGAACGCGCCGTAGAGCGAGTTGTTGGCCAGGGTGTGCGACAGGATCAGCGTGGCGAACTGCTTGAGGACGCCGAACAGCACCGCGCCGAGCACCGCCCCGCGCAGCACGACCTTGAACGGCTGGGCCGGCCGGGCCAGCCACCAGAACATGACGAGGAACACGAGGGTGTCGGCGGCCAGTGAGGCCACGATGCCGACCACCACCAGGCTGGCCGAGCCGAACCACGAGTCGCCGAACCCGAGCCAGTGGGCCACCGTCGTGGTCGCGCCGCTGGCCACACCCGACACGACGGTCGAGAGGATCATCGCGAGCCCGATCAGGACGAGGGCGATGAGGTCGTACAGCTTCCCCAGGAAGAAGTTCACCGGGGGCTTGCGGTTCATCCAGATGTCGGCCAGTGAGGTGCGCAGGGTGTCGACCGCGCCGAGCCCCGAGTAGAGCAGGCCGATGAGGCCGATGATCGTGGCGGCGCTGCGGGCCTGGGCCAGGTAGCTGAGGTCGAGCTTGTCGGCCAGGCCCGGGAGCTGCTCGTTGATCGCCTGGTTGAGGGTCTGGAGCGCGTCGGGCCGGAACGTCACGACGTAGCCGAACACCGCGAAGGCCAGCGCGATGATCGGGAAGAACGACAGGAACGCGAAGTAGGTGACCGCCCCGGCCAGCCGGTCGCCGTGGAGCACCTGGTAGCGGTGGATCGTCCGGATGAGATGGTCGACCCACCGCCAGCGGATGCGGGCGCTCTCGGTTCTGCCGCGGGTCCACGCCTTGGCGGCCTCGACCCACCTCATCAACGAACTGATCACGCCCGGGTACTACCCGTGGGTGGGCAGGAATCCCATCGCGTCGCGGGCCTTCTCCATGGTCTCGTTGGCCACCGCGCGGGCCTTGGCGGCGCCGATCGCCAGCATCCGGTCGAGCTCGGTCTCGTTGGCCAGCAGCTTCTCGGCCCGCTCGCGGATGGGCGTGAAGGTCTCGATCACGGCCTCGGCGACGTCCTTCTTGAAGGTGCCGTAGCCCGCGCCGACGTAGCGCGCCTCCAGGTCGGGGATCGGCGTGGTGGTCAGGGCCGACAGGATGCGCAGCAGGTTGGTGACGCCGGGCTTGTTCTCGTCGTCGGCGACGATGTCGGTGCCGGTGTCGGTGACGGCGCGCATGACCTTCTTGCGCAGCGGGCCCGGGTCTTCGAGGACGTCGAGGATGCCCTGCGGGCTGGACGACGACTTCGACATCTTCGCCGTCGGGTCCTGCAGGTCGGTGATCTTCTCGACTTCCTTCAGGATGTACGGCTTGGGCAGCGTGAACGTCTGCCCGTAGCGCGTGTTGAACCGCTGGGCGAGGTCGCGGGTGAGCTCGATGTGCTGCTTCTGGTCGGCGCCCACCGGGACCTGGTCGGTCTGGTAGAGCAGGATGTCGGCGGCCTGGAGGATCGGATAGGTGAACAGGCCCACCGAGGCCGAACCCTCACCGTATTTGGCCGATTTGTCCTTGAACTGGGTCATCCGGCCGGCCTCGCCCATGCCGGTCATGCAGATGAGCATCCAGGCCAGCTCGGAGTGTTCACGAACGTGGCTCTGCGCGAAGACCGACGACCGCTCGGGGTCGAGGCCGCAGGCGAACAGCTGCGCGGCGGCGATGCGGGTGCGGGAGCGCAGCTCGGCGGCGCTCGGCGTGACCGTGATCGCGTGGAGGTCGACGACCATGTAGAAAGCGTCGTGCGTGTCCTGGAGGGCGACCCACTGTCGGACCGCGCCCAGGTAGTTGCCCAGGTGGAACGAGTTCGCAGTGGGCTGGATGCCGGAAAGAACACGAGGACGAGCCATAACACGTCATTCTTCCAGCAACCCCGGGCAGGTCGCGACGATTTACGCCTCCGGGGTGGCGGGCGTGACCCTGACCCGGGAGACCCTCCGGCCGTCCATCTCGGTGACCGCCAGACGGGCCCCCGGGACCTCCACGGTCTCCCCCACCTCGGGCAGGTGGCCGAGCCGGGCCATCATGAAACCGCCGATGGTCTCGTAGGGCCCTTCGGGCAGCCGGATGCCGAGCTCGCTCAGCGCGTCGACCAGGCGGAGCAGGCCCTCGACCTCCACGTCGCCCGCGATGCGGCGGAAACCGGGCTCCTCCTGGTCGTATTCGTCGCGGATGTCGCCGATCAGCTCCTCGACCAGGTCCTCCAGGGTGACGATGCCGGCGGTGCCGCCGTATTCGTCGACCACGATGGCCAGGTGGTGGCCCTCGTCGCGCATCTCCGACAGGGTGGCCAGCACCCTCTTGGTGACCGGCACCTGCTTGACCGGGCGGATCGGCACCACCTCGGAGATCGGGTCGATGCGGCCGGTGAGCACCGGGTCGAGCAGGTCGCGCACGTGCACGAACCCGACCACCTCGTCGTAGGAGTTGCGGTAGACGGGGAAGCGCGAGTGGGGCAGCGAGGCCACCAGCACCGCCGCCTCGGCCAGCGTGGTGTCGGCCGCCATGAACTCCACCTCGGTGCGCGGCAGCATCACCTCGCGCAGCTGCCGCTTGCCGGCCGAGAAGACCTCGGCGATCAGGTGGCGCTCGTCGGCGGTCAGCTCGGCGTGCCCGGCGACCATGTCGCGCAGTTCCTCTATGGTCATCGCCTCGCGGTCGGCCTGGGGGTTGCCCCCGACCAGGCGCACCAGGCCGTCGGTCGACTTCGACAGGGCCCAGATGATCGGCCGTGACAGCGACGCGATGCGGTCGACGAAGGGGGCCACGAACAGCGCCAGGCCCTCGGCCCGCTGGAGGGCCAGCCGTTTGGGCGCCAGCTCGCCGAGCACCAGGGAGACGTAGGAGATGCAGAGGGTCACCACCACCAGTGAGACCAGCGGCGCGGCCGAGGTGGGCAGGCCCCAGCGCTCCAGCGCCGGGGTCAGCTCGCCGGCCAGCTTGTCGGCGCCGAACGCGGCCGACAGCATGCTCGCCACGGTCACCCCGATCTGCACGGCCGACAGGAACCGGTTGGGGTCACGGGCGAGCTTGGCCACCCGGGCACCCCGGCGGCCGAGTTTCTCCAGCCGCCGGACCTGGCTTTCGCGCAGCGAGACGAGGGCCATCTCGGCCGCCGCGAAGTAGCCGCCGATCAGGATGAACACCAAGACGAGGGCGATATTGGCCGCGAGACTGTTCACTGGAATGTTTCCGCCCTGGCGACTTCCGATGACGAGAGAGCTGAAAGCGTACTCAGTGCGCGGCTAGGCTGGGCCTCGTACAAAATCGAACATAGTCGAACGGAATCCAACGTGAAGCTACTGGTTACCGGAGGCGCGGGCTACATCGGCAGCGTGACCGCGGCGCAGCTCGTCGAGGCGGGACACGAGGTCACGGTGCTCGACGACCTCTCGACCGGCCACGCCGACGCGGTGCCCGACGGCGCGCGGTTCGTGCAGGGCTCCTTCATGGAACCAGGCGACCTGTCCGGCTTCGACGCGGTCCTCCACTTCGCGGCCCGGTCGCTGGTCGGTGAGTCGGTCGAGAAGCCCGCACTCTACTGGAGCCACAACCTGGGTGGAACGCTCCGCCTGCTGGAGGCCATGCGCAAGGGCGGCGTCGGCCGCATCGTGTTCTCCTCCACCGCCGCCACCTACGGCGAACCGGAGAACACCCCCATCAAGGAGACCGACCCCACCCGCCCGACC
Organism: Herbidospora sp. RD11066; assembly: GCF_054661255.1. Classification (NCBI taxonomy): domain Bacteria; kingdom Bacillati; phylum Actinomycetota; class Actinomycetes; order Streptosporangiales; family Streptosporangiaceae; genus Herbidospora; species Herbidospora sp. RD11066. Next base: position 25,929 of record NZ_BAAGDO010000004.1, on the reverse strand, counting down.
AACCCCTACGGCGCCTCCAAGCTCGCCGTCGACACCACGCTGACCGCCTTCGCGGCGATGTACGGCATCGCGGCCGTCAGCCTGCGCTACTTCAACGTGGCCGGCGCCTACGGCCGCTACCGCGAGCGTCATGTGGTCGAGACCCACCTGATCCCCAACGTCCTCAAGGTCGCGCTCGGCGAGCGCGAGTCGATCAGCCTGTTCGGCGGCGACTACCCCACGCCCGACGGCACATGCGTCCGCGACTACGTGCACGTCTCCGACGTCGCCAACGCCCACCTGCTGGCGCTGGCGGCGTGCGAGAGGGGCGTACACAAGATCTTCAACCTCGGCAACGGCGCCGGTTTCTCCAACCAGCAGGTCGTGGACGCCTGCCGCGAGGTGACCGGCCATCCGATCCCGTCGGACATCGCGCCCCGGCGGGCGGGCGACCCCGCGGTGCTGGTGGCGTCGTCGGATCTGATCCAGAAGGAGCTCGGCTGGCAGCCCGAGCACACCGGGCTGACCTCGATGATCGCGGACGCCTGGGCATCACTTCGGTAATTGTCCGGATTCGCAGCGTTAAATGTGATTGGGTCTCGGCTATGAGACGAGTGCTGGCATATGCGGGGGTCGCGTTGCTGGTCGTGCTGGGCAGCCTCGCCTCCGCAGCGGGCGTGGTGTTCGCCACCAGTGGCGCCTACATGGTCACCGGGACGCCGCCCTGTCCGTGAGGGTCAGAGAAGCCTGGTTGTTGGCGGGATGGCGGTCGCCGCGCCCCTGGGAGCGCACGATCGCCGTCACCGCGCCCTTGCCCGGCCGCACGGCCAGCCGGAACCAGGCCGTGCCCCCCGGACGGATCGGCGGCACCACGCAGCCGCTCCGGCCACCGCAGTGGGCGCCGTCGACGTAGACCATCGCGTCGCGGACGACCCTCGGGCCCCGGTTGCGGACCGCCGCGTCGACCATCGTGCGGCGGCCGTCGCGCTGCGGGGCCGACAGCTTCACGATCAGGTCGGCGCCCTCGTCGACCCTGGTGACCGACTCGGCCTCGTTGTCGGAGTCGTGCCCGTCGACCACCTCCGAGGTCAGCCGGGCCTGCGCGCGCAGCGGGCCGAGCGCGTTGGGCCGGACCACCCCGGTGATCACCACCCCGCCCGACTGGCCGGGCGCGACGTCCTTGGACGAGCGGCAGACGACCTCCGCGAGGCCCCGGCCGGGCTGGCATTCGGCGACGTCCACATTGACGATCTTGAAGTCGGTCGGGACGCGGACCGTCAGGGTCGGCAGCACGGCGTCGCCGGGGCCGGCGTTCTTCACCATGACCTTGTAGGTCAGCGACTGTCCCGGCTGGGCGACCTTCGGCGTGGCCACGATGGAGACCGACAGATCGGCCCCGCCCCACTGGCCCTCGTGGCCACCCGGCCCGGCCGCCAGTGCGGGACCACCGGTGGCACCGCAGACCAGGAACGCGAGCGCCGCGACCGTCCATCGACCCATGGCCCCAATTCAACGTCCGGGGCATCGAGATGATCGTTCGGACACGCTACCGTCGACCCCATGGAAGGGACACGGGACGGCAAAGTCCGCGCCCTGCTCTACGACGTCTGCACGGTCCTGCTGCTGACCTTCGGCGGCCTGCTGCTCGTCGTCGGCTGGCTGGTCGGCGCCTACATGCTGCTCGCCTCGAAACGGTGGCGGCCGTGGGAGAAGGCGCTCGGTCTGCTGGTCTGGCCCCTGGGCGTTCTGTGGGTGTACGTCGTCCCGCTGATGATCTTCAGCTGTGAGGCCGTGCTGCTCGACGGCAGGCCCTACCGGACCACCTGCCCCGGCTCCACCGAATGGGTGACGCCGACGGCGATGGGCGCGGCGTTCGCGCTGGAGGTCCTCGTGATGATCCTCCTGCTGCTGCGGCCGCGCCGCCGCGGCTAACGGCAGGGCAGCCCGGCCGGGATGTCCCGGTCGGGGGTGAAGACGGCGTTGCCGAAATACTTCGTCATGAGACGGCGGGCCGTGCCGGTCTTGTAGAGCTTCACGATCGCCGCGCGCACCGCCTCGCAGGTCTTCACCTCGCCCTTCGGCAGGCCCACCGAATAGCGGGCCAGCCCCACCCCGAGCCCGAGCACGCGGTATTTGACCTGCTCCCGGTGGGCGAACCCGGCCAGCATGATGTCGTCGCCGGGGAGGGCGTCGACCAGGCCGGTGCGCAGCATGTCCATGCAGTCGCCGGCGTCCTTGCCCGCGACGTCCTGCATGGCGATCCCCTGGTCGGAGAGCCACTGCTTGATCTCGGGCGGGTTGGTGCCGGGCCGGATGCACAGCCGCTTGCCACGCAGGTCGGCGGCGCTGGAGATGCCGGAGTCGTCGGCCACCAGCACGTCGTTGTGGGCCTGGTAGTAGGGCCCCGCGAAGGTGACCTCGTCGTTCTGGGAGGAGTCGGAGGCGTAGGTCGCCACCACGAGGTCGACCGCCCCGCTGGTCAGCGCCTGCACCCGGTTGAACGCCGACACCGTCTGCACCTCGACGACCTTCGCCCCGAGTTCCCTGGCGATGTAGCGGCCGACCTCGACCTCGAAGCCCTCGGGCGTCCCGTCGGCGTCGTTGTCGAAGCCGAGGCCGGGCAGGTCGCCCTTGACCCCGATCGTGAGGCGGCCGGTCTTCTCGGCCTTCTCCAGCACCCCCGCGCCCGCCTGGCCGGTCGGGCCCGGGGTCGGGGACGGCGCCGGATCGTTCGCCGGGGAGTTGATCATCAGCGTGACCACGGTGGCGACCCCGCCCAGCACCAGCGCCGCGGCGCCGGCCATGGACGCGGGCAGCCACCACTTCTTCTTCGGCGCCGGGGGCGCCTTCGGCGGCGGGGCGGGGAGCCGGAACATCCGGGTCTCCTCGTTGACGTCCCTGATCACCGGGAAGGGGCCCGTCTCCGGATTGGCCACCAGGGCGCCCTCGGACATCACCACGGTCGAGGCGTCGCCGGTCTCGGGGTGGCCCAGCAGGCGCAGCAGGATCTGTCCCATCGTCGGGCGGTCGGCCGGGCGCTTGCTGACGCTCGCCGCCACGACGCTCTTCAGCGGCTCGGGCAGCGGGGTCAGGTCGATCTCGTGGTTGAGGATCCGGTTGAGCACCGCCGCGATCGACTTCGCGCCGAACGCGGCCTGCCCGGTGGCGGCGTAGGCGATCGTCGCGCCCCACGCGAAGACATCGGTGTAGGCGCCGACGTCGTCTCCGGAGACCTGCTCGGGAGCCATGTAGGCGGGGGTGCCGATCGCCCGGCTGGTGATCGTGCCGGTGGAGTCGAGGATGCGGGCGATGCCGAAGTCGACCACCCGGGGGCCCTCGGTGGCCAGCAGCACGTTGTCGGGCTTGAAGTCGCGGTGGACGATGCCCGCCTGGTGGATGGCGGTCAGCGCGGTCGCGGTGCCGACGGCCAGCCGTTCGAGGTCGTCGCCGGTCAGCGGGCCCGATTCGTCGATCTTCTCGCGGAGCGACGGGCCGTCGATGTACTCGCTGGCGATGTAGGGATTGTCGCCTTCGAGGTCGGCGCCGACGACTCTGGCCGTACAGAAGCTGGCGACGCGCTCGGCGGCCCGTAACTCGCGCGCGAAGCGGGCGCGGGCCATGGCGTCGCCGGTGAACTTGACGTGGAGCAGTTTCACCGCGGCCCGCTCACCCGAAGGATTGGTGCCGAGGTAGACGGTCCCCTGGCCGCCCTCGCCGATCCGCCCGGACAGGGTGAAGGGACCGAGCTGTTTCGGGTCCCCCGACCCGAGCGGCTCGATCATGAATGATTCCCACCGTTTTCGTCATCAACTAAGAAGGTTGACTTTACGGCAAACGCGAGAGCCGCCCACCGGGGAAGGCGAGCGGCTCTTGGGGGAAGAGGGTCTTTAGGCCATCTTCTTCTGCAGGTTCTCGTCGAGCGTGGCGAGGAAGTCCTGGGTGGTCAGCCACTCGGCGTCGCCGCCGACCAGCAGGGCCAGGTCCTTGGTCATCTTGCCGCTCTCGACGGTCTCGACGCAGACCTCTTCGAGCCTGGTCGCGAAGTCGATCACTTCGGGCTGGTTGTCGAGCTTGCCGCGGTGCTGGAGGCCACGGGTCCAGGCGAAGATCGACGCGATCGGGTTGGTGGAGGTCGGCTTGCCCTGCTGGTGCTGCCGGAAGTGGCGGGTCACCGTGCCGTGGGCGGCCTCGGCCTCGACGGTCTGGCCGTCGGGGGTCATCAGCACCGAGGTCATCAGGCCGAGCGACCCGAAGCCCTGCGCCACCGTGTCGGACTGGACGTCACCGTCGTAGTTCTTGCACGCCCAGACGTAGCCGCCCTCCCACTTGAGGGACGCCGCGACCATGTCGTCGATCAGGCGGTGCTCGTAGGTGATCCCGGCCGCCTCGAAGTCGGCCTTGAACTCGCTCTCGAACACCTCCGCGAAGATGTCCTTGAACCGGCCGTCGTAGGCCTTCATGATCGTGTTCTTCGTCGACAGGTAGACCGGGTAGTTGCGCGACAGGCCATAGCGCATCGACGACCGGGCGAAGTCGCGGATCGACTCGTCGAGGTTGTACATGGCCATGGCGACGCCGCCGCCGGGGAAGTCGAAGACGTTGAGCTCGATCGGCTCGCTGCCGTCCTTCGGGGTGAAGGTCAGGGTCAGCGTGCCCTCGCCGGGGACCTTCAGGTCGGTGGCGCGGTACTGGTCGCCGAAGGCGTGACGGCCGACGATGATCGGCTTGGTCCAGCCGGGCACCAGGCGCGGCACGTTCGACATGATGATCGGCTCACGGAAGATGACGCCGCCGAGGATGTTGCGGATGGTCCCGTTCGGGGACTTCCACATCTTCTTCAGCCCGAACTCCTCGACGCGGGCCTCGTCGGGGGTGATCGTCGCGCACTTGACGCCGACGCCGTACTGCTTGATGGCGTTGGCGGCGTCGATCGTGACCTGGTCGTCGGTGGCGTCGCGGTGCTCGATGCCGAGGTCGTAGTACTTGAGGTCGACGTCGAGGTAGGGCAGGATCAGCTGGTCCTTGATGAACTGCCAGATGATCCGGGTCATCTCGTCGCCGTCAAGTTCGACGACCGGACCCGCTACCTTGATCTTGGGCATGCGTGGGGTTCCCCTTCTGAACGAACTGTGGCCGGAGTCCTTTTTGAGGTCACTGGCCGACGAGGCTATCGGACGGCCGCACCTGGTCGACGATGAGGTCGGAGGGATGGAGGTCGACCTCCAGCAGGACCCCGGCCGCCACCATCAGCAGCCCGAACAGGGTCAGCGTCACGGTGTCGGCCACACGGGAGCGGACGGAGAGCCCGCCCGAGTGGCGCCGGGGAAGCAGTAGCCGCAGCACCGCGCCCGCGAGAAAGGCGGCGCCCAATACGACGCCGCCCAGCCAGGGTTCCGGGAACATGTCGATGAGGACCAAGCCGGTGGCCGCGCCCGCGGCCACCATGATGTAGGCCCCCCAGGCCATGCGCCTCGCGTTGGTGTTGATGGTCGGTTCCGTCTCTTGTGTCAGGTGTGGTGGCGGTTCTCACCGCTCGTCGATGTGGACCCACTTCTGGTCGCGCGCGCCGATGTACTCGCTGTCCGGGCGGATCAGCCGGTTGTCGGCGTGCTGCTCGATGACGTGGGCCGTCCACCCCGCCATCCGGCTGACCGAGAACACCGGGGTGAACAGGTCGGTCGGGATGCCGAGGAAGTGGTAGACCGTGGCGGCGTAGAAGTCGACGTTGGGGTAGAGGCCCTTCTCCGCGAAGACGACCTCCTCCATCTCCTTCGACATCCGATAGTAGGTGTCGTCGCCGGACGCCTCGCCCAGCTCCGCCGACAACCGGCGCAGGTGGGTCGCCCGCGGGTCTTCGGTCTTGTAGACCCGGTGGCCGAACCCCATGATCTTCTCGCCACCGGCGAGCTTGGCGCGGACCGACTCGGCGACGCCGCCGGCGTCGATCGTCTCCAGCGTGCGCATGACCTGCTCGTTGGCCCCGCCGTGCAGCGGCCCCTTGAGGGTGCCGATGGCGGCGACGACGGCCGAGTGCATGTCCGACAGCGTGGCGGCGCACACCCGGGCGGCGAACGTCGAGGCGTTCATCGTGTGGTCGGCGTGGAGCACCAGGCACTCGTCGAAGATCTCGACTTCCCTGGGTGTCGGCTCCTTGCCGGTGATCTGGAGCAGGAAGTTGGCCGCGATCGACCTGTCGGGATCGGGCTGGGGGATCTCCACGCCCCGGCGGGCCGCGTGGAAGCGGGCCACCAGAACGGGCTGCAGGGCCGTCAGCCGGGCCGCCTTGCGCAGGTTCGCGTCGGCGGCGTTGGAGTCCTTGTCGGGATCGTCGGCGCTGGTCAGCGAGAGCAGCGTGCGCAGGGCCTCCATGGGCTCCTGCTTCTCGGCGATCTCCACGACGTTCTGCTCGACGAGACTGCCGAGCGTGCGCCCCCGGACGAGTTCCGCGCCGTATTCGGCGAGCTGGTCGCGGTTCGGGAGGGTGCCGTGCTGGAGAAGGTGGGCGGTTTCCTCGAAGGTGGTGCGGCCGGCCAGGTCGTGGATGTCGTATCCGCGGTAGAACAACAGACCGGCCTTGCCGTCGATGTCGCTGAGCGCTGTTGACGCGGCGACGACATCGGCGAGGCCTTTGGTGGGCTTGTCTGCCATGAGTGTTTCCTCCGCTTATCTACCGCGAAAGTCTACCCGTGAGCTGGTAAAGCACCCCTCCAAAGGTCCAGACCAATCGTGCGCCGATTCTGGTCAAGGTAAAGGCGATTCCCGTTCCCCACGTTTGGGTAAGCCGGAGCTGATGTGAAAGTAACGGCGGGCTACCTGGGGAGGAACTGCCGTGGAGGGGCCGTTCATACGGATCGAGGACACCGGCGAAGTGGTGCCCTTGCGCCCCGAGATCACCACGATCGGCCGGGGCCGAGGTGCCGACATCCGGCTGACAGACCCGAGCGTGTCGCGTTTACACGCCGAGTTCGTCAGACGGGGACCTTACCTGTATGTCGTTGACCTGGGCTTGTCCCGCAACGGCACACGGGTGAACGGCAGGCCGATCGCCCGGAGGGTCCTTGACGATGGCGACGTCGTCTCGTTCGGCGCCGCCCGCGCGCGGGTGGGCGGTATACCGCGCGAAGACCTGGCGCCAGAGGTCGAGTTGCGGCGGGCCGCCGCACCCGAGCTCACCCGGCGCGAGGTCGACGTCCTGACCTCGCTGTGTCGCCCGGCGCTCTCGGACGAAGCGTTCGTGGCGCCCGCGACCGCACGCGAGATAGCCGACGACCTGGTCGTCACGGAGGCCGCGGTGAAGCAGCACCTGCTGCGGCTCTACCAGAAGTTCCGCATTCCCGAGGGCACCAACCGGCGCACCCGCCTCGCCAACGAGGTGGTCGCGCTCGGGCTGGTACGCCCGACCCCGGTCGTCCCCCCGCAGAGGGCGACCGAGGGAGGCGGAACTCCGGCACATCCCGCGTCGGCGCCCGCAGCGGGGCGCCGAGCGAGTTGATCACCGGCTGAGAGTGTCGCGGGGCTCGGCGAGGGGTCTCCGCTTCTAGTTCAGCAGACCCGCGTCCCGCTCCGCGGCCTCGACCACGTTGGTCAGCAGCAGGGCGCGGGTCATCGGGCCCACCCCACCGGGGTTGGGCGCGACCCACGCGGCGACCTCGGCGACGTCGAGCGCGACGTCGCCGGCGATCTTTCCGTCGACCCGTGACACGCCGACGTCGAGCACCGCCGCACCGGGCTTCACCATCTCGGCGGTGATCAGGCCGGGCACCCCGGCCGCCGCGACGACGATGTCGGCCCGCCTCACGTGGTCGGCCAGATCACGGGTGCCGGTGTGGCAGAGCGTGACGGTGGCGTTCTCGGAGCGGCGGGTCAGCAGCAGGCCCAGCGGACGGCCGACCGTGATGCCGCGGCCGATCACCACGACCTCGGCGCCGTTGATCGGCACGTCGTACTCCCGCAGGAGCTGCACCACACCACGCGGGGTGCAGGGCAGCGGCGCGTCGACCATGTGGACCAACCGGCCCAGGTTGACCGGGTGGAGACCGTCGGCGTCCTTCGCCGGGTCGATGCGCTCCAGCAGCGCCATCGTGTCGAGGTGACGCGGCAGCGGGAGCTGGACGATGTAGCCGTTGCAGGCCGGGTCGGCGTTGAGTTCGTCGATGACGTCCTCGACCTGGCCGGGCGAGGCGTCGGCGGGCAGTTCGCGCTGGATCGAGTTGATGCCGACCTCGGCGCAGTCGCGGTGCTTGCTGGCGACGTAGATGTGGCTGGCCGGGTCGTCGCCGACCAGGACCGTGCCCAGACCCGGGGTGACGCCCGCCTCGGCGAGCTTGCCGACGCGCAGCGCCAGGTCGAGCTTGATCTTGGCCGCGGTGGCCTTGCCGTCGAGAATCCCTGCGCTCATGAACACTCCTCTTAGTGGAAGAAGTGGCGGGTGCCGGTGAAGTAGAGACTCACGCCGGCGGCCTGCGCCGCCGCGATGACCTCGTCGTCACGGATCGAGCCGCCGGGCTCCACGATCGCGGTCACGCCGCCGTCGACCAGCACCTGCAGGCCGTCGGCGAACGGGAAGAACGCGTCGGACGCGGCCACCGAGCCGGTCGCCCGCTCCCCCGCCCGGGTGACCGCCAGGCGCGCCGAGTCGACCCGGTTGACCTGGCCCATGCCGACGCCGACCGAGGCGCCGTCGCTGGCCAGCAGGATCGCGTTCGACTTGACCGACCGCACGGCCTTCCAGGCGAACTCGAGATCGGCGAGGACCTCGGCGGAGACGGCCGGGCCGGCCTTCAGCTCCCAGCCGTCGACCTTGTCGCCGGGCTCGTCGACCCGGTCGACCGTCTGCACGAGCAGGCCACCGTCGATCCGCCGGAACTCGGCGGCGTTGCGGGGGCCCTGCGGGCAGGCGAGCAGCCGGAGGTTCTTCTTCTCCCGGAGGACGGTCAGGGCGTCGGCCGCGAACGACGGCGCCACGACGACCTCGGTGAAGATGGGCGCGATCTGCTCGGCCAGCTCTTTGGTGACCTCGCGGTTGACCGCGATGACACCGCCGTAGGCCGAAACCGGGTCGCAGGCGTGGGCCTTGCGGTGAGCCTCAACGACGTCGGACCCCACCGCGATGCCACACGGGTTGGCGTGCTTGATGATCGCGACGGCCGGGTCTTCGAAATCCCAGGCCGAGCGCCAGGCGGCATCGGCGTCGACGTAGTTGTTGTAGGACATCTCCTTGCCGTGAAGCTGCTCGGCACCCGCCAGGCCGCCCGAACCCGTGGAGTAGAGGGCGGCGCGCTGGTGGGGGTTCTCACCGTAACGCAGCACGTCTTTGAGATTCCAGTCGGCGCCCATGAACGCGGGCCAGTCGCCCTCGGGGGCGTAGACGTTGGCGAACCAGGAGGCGACGGCCACGTCGTAGCTCGCGGTGTGGGCGTAGGCCGAGGCGGCCAGGCGGCGGCGGTCGGTGACGGTGAAGCCGCCCTCGCCGATCGCGGCCAGCACGGCCGGGTAGGCGCGCGGGTCGACGACCACGGCGACCGTGCCGTGGTTCTTGGCGGCGGCGCGGATCATCGCCGGGCCGCCGATGTCGATCTTCTCCACGCAGTCGGCGTCGGAGGCGCCCGAGGCCACCGTCTCGCGGAACGGGTAGAGGTTGACCACACAGAGCTGGAAGGGCTCGATCTCCAGCTCTTCGAGCTGGGTGACGTGGGACGGGTTGGCGCCGTCGGCCAGCAGCCCGGCGTGGACGCGCGGGTGCAGGGTCTTCACCCGGCCGTCGAGGCACTCGGGGAAGCCCGTCAGCGACTCGACCTTGGTGACCGGGATGCCGTAGGAGGCGATGGCGGCGGCGGTGCCGCCGGTCGAGACGATCTCCACACCCGCCGCTTCCAGGCCCCGGGCCAGGTCTTCCAGGCCGGTCTTGTCGTAAACCGCGATGAGCGCGCGCCGGATGGCGATCCGAGTCACTGTGTAGCCTCCTGTTGTTCTGTTCAGAGGGTGCCGAGGCGCACCGCGCGCCCGGAGACCCGCCAGCCCTGCCGGGCCATCCGCCCGACGACCTCGACCAGCAGCGCCCGCTCGACGACCTTGATGCGCTCGTGCAGCGCCGCCTCGTCGTCGCCGTCTTCCACCGGGACGGCGGCCTGGGCGATCACCGGGCCGGTGTCGACCCCGTCGTCGACCAGGTGGACGGTGCAGCCGGCGACCTTCACGCCGTAGGCGAGGGCGTCGCGGACGGCGTGGGCGCCGGGGAAGGCCGGGAGAAGCGCCGGGTGGGTGTTGACCACCGTGAACCGCGACAGCACGGCCGGGCCGAGGATCTTCATGAACCCGGCCGACACCACCAGATCGGGCTTGTGGGCGGCGATCTTCTCGGCCAGGGCGGAATCCCACGCCTCACGGGCCGTATGATCACTTACCCGCTCGGCGAAGGTGGGCAGACCGGCGCGTTCGGCGCGGGCCAGCCCCTCGATGGCCGGACGGTCGGCCCCGACGGCCACGACGGTCGCGCCGTAGGCCGGATCTGCCGCCGCGTCGAGAAGGGCTTGTAGGTTGGTCCCCGAACCCGAGACGAGGACCACGAGCCGGGAAGACAGAGCGGTCTCCTTCGGGGAAGTGAACGGGTGCGTGACAAAGGGTATCGGTCAGGCCGTCGTGCGGCATGAACGCCCTATCAGCAAGGCGAGGACATCGATCGTGACCACACCACTGCAGACGGCCGCGGAAATGGGCGGGCGCCGTGCGCTGGCGCTCGCTCTGATGGCGCTGATCTTCACATTGTTCGTGCCGACCATGGGCCTGGCCCTGTCGGTGTTCGGCGTCATCGTGGGCATCCGCGACCTGCGGACGCTCAAGAAGGGCGGCCAGCCCACCGGCATGGCGACCGGGGCGGTGCTCATCTCGTCGCTGGCGTTCATCCTCGGCGGGGTCACCACGGGGGTGCAGATCTACCTGGGGACCGAGCTGACGGCGTACACCGAGTGCCTGAAGGGCGCCGGCACCGTCACGGCGCAGACCGAGTGCTCCGACGCGCTGAAGACGGCGCTGGAGACCAAGCTCGGGATGCCGTGGCCGGCGAACATGCCGCTGCCGGGTTAGCCCGTTTGCGCCAAATGCGGCGTTTGGCATGAAATGAAATTGCGCGGCGGATGAGCGGAATGCACTCTTCGAGCAACGGCACCAACGGGGAGTCACATCATGCGCCGCATCCTCACTGTTCTCTTAACCATGCTCACCGCCCTATCGCTCGCGGTGAGCGCCCAACCGGCCCTGGCCTCGCCACCAGGCCAGATCACCATCGACCGGGCCCGGAGCGTCACGGGCGACCTGGGCCGGTTGACCGTCGACGTGAATTCCTCCTACCCCATCGCCAAGGTGACGGCCCAGGTCATCGGCGAGGACGGCAGCGTCCTGGCCACGGTGGACGACTTCACCATCTTCTCGGGAAGCAGCTGGTACGAGTACACCGCGGGGAGCCGGGTCCAGCTCGCCGAGCTGGGCGTCTACCGAGTCGACGTCGAGGCGACCGACGTGATGGGGACCCACGTCAAGAAGGAACGGGCCGGCACCCTGAACTACAGGGTCGAGACCATCTTCGAGCCGCTCCGCTCGAACCGCGACACCGTCGCCTACGACCGCCGAGACGTCGTCGTTCGCGGCCGGCTGCTGGGCCGCCAGCCCGCGACGGGCCGGCTCGAGCCCGTCGGCGGACAGACCGTGAACCTCGTCTTCCTGTACTGGATCAAGGACCAGAACGTGGACATCGAGGGCGTCCCGGTCACCACCGACGCGCAGGGCCGGTTCGAGCTCACCAAGGCCCTTTCCAGCCGCGCCGAGATCTGGGCCGAGTTCGACTCCTACGCCGTCCCCGGCCATCTCTCCGCCGCCGCGGAGAAGATCGTGGTGAACGCCAAAGAGCAGGCCACCCGGGTGAAGGTCAACCTGAGCAGCCGCCGGATCCTCCGAGGCGAATCCGTGGTGATGTCGGGCGTCGCGGAGTGGCGCTCACGTGACGGCTGGCTTCCGCTGGCCGGGGCGAGGCTCACCTACGTCTCCGGCTACTGGGAGGAGATCACCACCGACGCGGACGGCCGCTACTCGGTCACGATCACGCCTCAGGCGTCGGCCACGATCCCCGTGAACTACTGGGCCTACGACGACGCGTTCAAGGCCGCCTCGGCGGGTCAGGCGGAGATCACCGTCGTGGAACCGCCGGTCTTCGCCTCGTACGGCGCAGCCCGCCAGGACGACGGCGTGGTCTTCTCCGCCGTGCTCGACTTCCCGGACGCCGCTCCCGCCACGGCGCTGATCGCGTTCGAGTTCTCGCTCGACGGCCAGAAGTGGACCCGGCGCGAAGTCTTCGAGGGCACGTACAACTACTGGAGCCACAACTTCACCGGCTGGGTCGCCGAGACCAGACCCGGCCACTGGCGCGTGAAGTTCCTCGGCGGAGAGAACTACCCGAGCGTCATCTCACGCGTGGTGACGATCAGTTAGTCGGTCTTGCTGTTCAGATAGGTGACGTGGGCGCCGGTCGGATCGTCGATCGGCTCCTCGTCGTCGTCGGGCCTGATCGGGGTCGAGCGTTTGCGGTCGAAGGTCTCCACCGCGTGGTCGTCGGGTTCGACGTCGCGGATGACCGGGATCGCGATCGTGTCGGCCTCGGTCGCGTCCATCCAGTGGCCGGGCAGGGGCTCCTTCTTGGCCTTGCGCTTCTTCTTGACCTTGGTCACGACCTCGGCGATCGGCTGCTGGGCGGGCGTGTGGGAGATCAGCCACCAGTTGACCAGCCCGGCCGAGATGCCAGCCGCCACCCCCACTTCGAGGGTGACCGTGAAGGCCACCTCCCAGGCCGAGGGGCCGACGGCGGCCATCCGCGCGTCGCCCAGCGGGCCACCCGACAGCGCCGCCAGCAGCCCGGCGACCGCGCCCGAGCTCACTCCGCAGACGAACCCCCACAGCGGCGCCGCCTCCAGCGACGGCGTGGGCGCGATCCTGGCCACCACCACCCCGGCCACGGCCCCGGCCGCGAACGGGAGCGCCACCACGGCCATCAGCCACGGCGACACCGGGCCCGACTCGGGCAGCGCGCCCAGCAGCGGCAGCGACGGGATTGTGCCCAGTTTCACCCCGGTCGGCGCGACCAGCGTGCCCGCCCCGATGGCGAAGCCCGGTCCGGTGATGTACGCCATCCCCCAGATCACCGCGTTGAACAGGTAGAGCCCCTCGACCAGCGCGAGCAGCACCCCGCCCACCACGCCGGGGCTGAGCGCCTCGGTGAGCCGCTGGATCTCGCCGAAGTGGACCGCGATCAGGCCCAGCACCAGCACCAGCCCGGCGGCCAGCATCAGCGACACCGCCACGAACGTGCCGACCACGACCGAGCGCAGCCGCTCGGGCAGCAGCCGGACCATCGCCCGCCACGGGCCGATCGTGCGGGCCACCGCCACAGACCCGGCCAGGAACGCCAGCAGCAGGTGGCTGATCAGCGCCTCGGCCACGAACGGCTCGGTCACCTCGTTGCGCCCGACCAGCGCGATCATCCCGGCGAGCAGGGCGTAGGGCGCGGCCAGCGAGATGCCGGCGCGGGCGATCAGGATGAGCTGCGCCTTGCGGCGGGCGTTCGCCAGGTCCTTGGACGAACCCTTCGGCAGCCGCGCGGGCAGGCGCAGCCGCAGGTCGGCGTCTCTGGCCATCCACAGCCCGGCCCGGTAGAGCAGGGTGCCCGGCAGGATCATCAGGCCCAGCGGCAGCAGGCCGACCCGGCCGCCGCCGGGGATCTCGAAACCGGCGTGGTGGGCGGCCAGCCACAGCTGGCAGGCGGTCCGGAACACACCGGGCAGGCCCGCGCCGAACGTGCCACGCGGCGCCGCGATCCAGCCGATCAGCGTCAGCGTGGTCAGCACGGCCAGGCCGATGCCGAGCGTGCCGGCCGCGGCCAGCATCCCGGACACCGGCAGCGGGCGCCGATCGTCGTCGCCGAAGACGGCCCGGGGGACTGTCCGAATCTGGTCGAGAAGCGCCGTCACAGTAGCCGATGCTCTCAAGGGAGGGCCGTAACACGGTCACGCCGCGCCGATGGGCGTCCCGTTTGTCCTTGGGGTGTCCTTGGAAAAGAGAAAACCCCGGCGCTTGGCGCCGGGGTTTCTCGGGAAAGATCTAGCGGTTCTGCATGATCTCCCGCATCAGGCGGGCGGTCTCGCTGGGGGTCTTGCCGACGCGGACGCCGACCTTCTCCAGCGCTTCCTTCTTCGCCTGGGCGGTGCCGGCCGAACCCGACACGATGGCGCCGGCGTGGCCCATCGTCTTGCCCTCGGGAGCGGTGAAGCCGGCGACGTAGGCCACGACGGGCTTGGTCACGTGCTTCTCGATGTAGGCCGCCGCGCGCTCCTCGGCGTCGCCGCCGATCTCGCCGATCATGACGATCGCGTCGGTGCCCGGGTCGTCCTGGAACGCCTGGAGGGCGTCGATGTGGGTGGTGCCGATGACCGGGTCACCGCCGATGCCGACCGCCGTGGAGAAGCCGAAGTCACGCAGTTCGTACATGAGCTGGTAGGTCAGCGTGCCCGACTTCGAGACCAGGCCGATGCGGCCCGGGGTGGTGATGTCGGCCGGGATGATGCCGGCGTTGGAGGCGCCGGGCGAGGCGATGCCGGGGCAGTTCGGGCCGATGATCCGGGTCTTGTTGCCCTTGGCGGTGGCGTAGGCCCAGAACTCGGTCGTGTCGTGGATCGGCACGCCCTCGGTGATCACGACGGCCAGCGGGATCTCGGCGTCGATGGCCTCCTTCACCGCACCGGCGGTGAACGCCGGCGGCACGAAGATGACGCTGACGTCGGCCTTGGTCTTCTCCATCGCCTCGGCGACGGTCGCGAACACGGGCAGGCCCTCGTGGGTCGTGCCCGCCTTGCGCGGGTTCACGCCACCGACGACGTTGGCGCCGGAGGCCAGCATGCGCAGGGTGTGCTTGGTGCCCTCGGACCCCGTGATGCCCTGGACGATGATCCTGCTCTTCTCGGTGAGCCAAATGGCCATTACGCACCTACCGCAGCGAGTTCGGCGGCGCGCTTGGCCGCGTCGTCCATGGTGTCGACCAGCTCGACGCCCGGCAGGGCGGCGCTCTGAAGGATCTCGCGGCCCAGCGCCGCGTTGTTGCCGTCGAGACGGACCACGAGCGGGCGGGAGACCGCCTCGCCCCGGTCGCCCAGCAGCTTGAAGGCGCTCACGATGCCGTTGGCGACGGCGTCACAGGCGGTGATGCCGCCGAAGACGTTGACGAACACCGACTTCACGGCCGGGTCGGACAGGATGATCTCCAGCCCGTTGGCCATCACCTCGGCCGAGGCGCCGCCGCCGATGTCGAGGAAGTTGGCCGGCTTCGGCGAGCCCGCGAACTGCTCACCCGCGTAGGCGACGACGTCGAGCGTGGACATGACCAGACCGGCGCCGTTGCCGATGATGCCGACGTTGCCGTCGAGCTTCACGTAGTTGAGGTGCTTCTCCTTGGCCCGCGCCTCCAGCGGGTCCTCCGCCGCCTTGTCGACGTAGGACTCGTGCTCCTTCTGGCGGAAGTCGGCGTTGGCGTCGAGGGTGACCTTGCCGTCGAGCGCCTTCACCTGGCCGTCGGCCGTGAGGATCAGCGGGTTGACCTCGACGAGCGAGGCGTCTTCGTCGACGAAGACGGCCCACAGGCGCTCGATGAGCTCGGCGGCGCCGTCGAGCGACTTCTCGGGCAGCCCACCGGCCGCCGCGATCTCACGGGCCCGCGCCCGGTCGATGCCGTCGATCGGGTTGACCGCGATCTTCGCCACCTTCTCGGGGGCGGTGTGCGCGACCTCTTCGATGTCCATGCCGCCGGCGGCGGAGCAGATCGCGAGGAAGGTACGGTTCGCGCGGTCGAGCAGGAAGGAGAAGTAGTACTCCTCCGCGATGTTGCTCGCCTCCTCGACCAGGACCTTGTGGACCGTGTGGCCCTTGATGTCCATGCCGAGGATGGCCTTGGCCTTCGTCTCGGCGTCGGCGGCGTCGTCGGCCACCTTCACGCCGCCGGCCTTACCGCGGCCACCGGTCTTGACCTGGGCCTTGACCACGACCCGTCCGGTCAGTTCTTCGGCCGCCGTGCGCGCTTCCGCCACGGTGTGCGCGACGATTCCGCGCGGCACCGGGATGCCGTACGCGGCGAAGAGCTCCTTCGCCTGATGTTCGAACAGGTCCACGAGGGTCCGTCCCTTTGAATGTCGAGGGCGCCACTGGACAGGGCGCCGTCGTCCTGCCTGGCATTTCCGCGCAGAAAGCCTAGCCCCAGGGCGTACGCGGCGAGGTCATAGGGGGGCGTTTGGGGGTTGCCGACTTTCCCGTTATGTACTAGACGTCCGCGCCGGGAGTGCGGGGACTCCCGGATACGTACCGAATGGGCGGTTCAGGCGGCGGCAGGGATCGTGATCCTCACCCACTCGACGATCTCGTCGGTGGTCGCTCCGGGGGTGAAGATACCGGCCACGCCGATCCGGCGGAGTTCCGGGATGTCCTCTTCGGGGATGATTCCGCCGCCGAAGACGACGATGTCGGTGGCCTCCTGCTCGCGGAGCAGTTCCATCACCTTCGCGAACAGGGTCATGTGGGCGCCGGAGAGGATCGACAGCCCGATCGCGGCTGCGTCCTCCTGGATGGCGGTGCGGACGATCTGCTCCGGGGTCTGGTGCAGACCTGTGTAGACGACTTCCATGCCCGCGTCTCGCAGGGCGCGGGCGACGACCTTCACGCCGCGGTCGTGACCGTCGAGGCCGGGTTTGGCGACGACGATCCGGATCCTGGATTCCATGTTCGCACTGTATCCGGGTGGCCCGGACGCCCCACTGGAGCCTCCGCTTGACGGGGTTTGTTGGGGTTTCATGTGTGAATTTTGTGAAAAGACGCGATAAGTGATCGATTTGAGATAGATGTTCCGGCAGAATCCCCTCCGTCCCCTCTCCCATTTAGGGACTTATCCCGGAGGAACCCCACCAATGAGGCGAATCCTCGCCATTGCGGCATGCGCCACGGCGGTCGCGGCGGTCACCGCCGTCAGCGCGGCGCCCGCCCAGGCCGCACCGAACCCCGTCGCGGCCCTCAAGGCGCAGTTCAAGACCGGGCTCGGCGTGAAGTTCAACGACAAGTTCAGCACCGGGGGCGAGATCTTCAGCCGCCGGACCGGAACGTTCCAGTTCGGTCGAGCCGGCGTGGCCGCGTCGGACGTCACCATGAAGTTCAACCTCAAGGCCGCCGACATCGCGGCGATGCCCGAGGAGATCCAGCCGCTGCTCAAGCCCGAGCAGATCATCAAGATCGGCAACACCGCCTACATCAAGGGCGGGATCCTGGGCGGCCTGCTGCCCGAGGACAAGACCTGGCTGCGCGCCCCCGGCGGGCCGGCCACCGGTGTGACCGGCCCGTTCGGCCAGATCATCAACCCCACCGAGCCCGCGACGCTGCAGAAGCTCATCAAGAAGAGCAAGCGGACCGGCTCCGTGTACACCGGCAAGATCACCCTCGGCGAGGTCTACACGACCTCGAAGTGGATGCAGGGCGCGCTGCCGACCGAGAAGCCGACGGCGGCCCAGAAGAAGGCCGTCATCTCCTTCAAGGTCTACGTGAACGCCAAGGGCCTGGTGGTCCGCCTGGTCACCAGCACCAAGGCGAGCGCCGTCGGCCTGGAGAGCGGGATCGTCTCCGCCGACACGAAGTTCCTGTCGTGGGGCTCGAAGGTGTCCATCAAGGCCCCCACCGAGGGTGTCGCGGACATCGACGAGATCGACTTCGAGGGCGCCATGTCCGAGTCGAGCGCCCCGCTGGGCCGGGCCGTCGGCCGGGTGTCCTGATCTAGGCGTCGCGAGACAGCAACCGGCGGGCGTTGACGGTGGTCAGCGCCCGCCAGGTCGTTTCTCCGGGCTGTCCGGCCTCGTCGATCGAGGCGATCTGGGCGGCCACGGCCGGGATCGGGGTGAAGCAGTAGTCGCTGCCGTAGAGGACCTTGTCGGTGCCGAAGGCCCTGGTCAGGGCCGGGACCTGGCGGGGGAACGGGGTGCCGGCGATGTCGAACCACAGCCCGGCCACCTGCTCGACGACCGTGGGGTCGTCGGGGGAACCGCCGTTGAAGGCGGTGCGGAACAGCTCCATGCGGTCGGCGAGCAGCGGAAGGGTGCCGCCGCCGTGGGTGAAGATCCACCGGATGCCGGGATGCCTGGTCAGCACTCCGCCGAACACCAGGTCGGAGACGGTCCGGGTGGTGTCGAAGATGAACTCCAGCATCGGCCGCGGACGGCCGATCGCGACCTGCTCGTGGTTCTGCGGCGAGGTCGGGTGGACGAACACCACCGCGCCCCGCCGGTCGAGCTCGGCCCAGAGCGGTTCATACGCCTGGTTGCCCAGGTAGCGGCCGTGGGCGTTGCTCATCAGGGCGACTCCGTCGCTGCCCAGGTCGTCGAGCGCGTAGGCGAGTTCGGCCAGGCTGCCCTCGACGTCGGGCAGCGGGAGCGAGGCGAAGTGGCCGAACCTGCCGGGGTGCCGCAGGGCCACCTCGGCCGCGTGGTCGTTGACCTGCCGCGACAGCTTCCGGGCCGCCGCGTCGTCGCCGAAGTGGGTGCCCGGTGAGGACACCGACAGCATCGCAGTGCGGATGCCGTGGGCGTCCATCAGCCGGAGGTGGTCTTCGGGGCTCCAGGACGGCCAGCGGGGCATGCCGTCGGGCGTGACGTGCCCGGCGCTCGCGGCCGCCTCAATGTAGTCGGCGGTGACGAAATGGGCGTGTACGTCGATCAGTTCCGCGGCCATGTGATCCTCGTCTCTCGGGTGTCCGAGTCAGGGAATATCACATTCCGGGATCTTGGTCCCTACAACTTCTCCAGGGTCTTGGCGTAGTTGACCATCAACGTCTTCTCGCCCGAGCTGCCGAAGTCGATCTTGGCGCGGGTCTTCTCGCCCTCGCCCTCGACCACCATCACCGTGCCGAGGCCGAACTGGTCGTGGGTGACCCGGTCGCCGGGCGACAGCTGGAGGACCGGCTTGCCGCTCCCCCGCGAGGCCAGCGGCCGGGTCTCGCGCTTGGTCGCGGCGCCCCAGGCGTTCTTCTTCGGGTCGTTGCGCCATTCGACCAGGTCACCCGGCACCTCGGCGAGGAAGCGCGAGGCCGGGTTGAACGAGGGCGCGCCCCAGGCGGTGCGGACGGCCGCGCGGGACAGATAGAGGCGCTTCTCGGCACGGGTGATGCCCACGTAGGCGAGACGGCGCTCCTCCTCCAGTTCCTTCGGGTCGCTGAGCGAGCGCATGTGGGGGAAGACGCCGTCTTCCATGGCGGTCAGGAAGACCACCGGGAACTCCAGGCCCTTGGCGGTGTGGAGGGTCATCAGCGTGACCACGCCACCCGCCCCGCTCTCAGGGTCGGGGATCGAGTCGGCGTCGGCGACCAGGGAGACCTGTTCGAGGAAGTCGACCAGGGTGCCCTCGGGGTTGGCGGCCTCGAACTCGGAGGCGACCGAGACGAGCTCGTTGAGGTTCTCGATGCGGCTCTCATCTTGCGGGTCGCCGGAGGTCTCGAGCTCGGTGCGGTAGCCGGTCGAGGTGAGGATCTCCTCGGCCAGGTCGGAGAGGGTGAGCTCCTTGGCCCGCAGGTCGTCGAGCAGGGTCACGAACTCGCGGATCTGGTTGAGGGAGCGGGTCGCGATGCCGGGCGCCTCCTCGGCCCGGCGCAGGCCCTCCCAGAAGGAGACGCGCTCACGGGAGGCGAACGCCTCGACCATGGCCTCGGCCCGGTCGCCGATGCCGCGCTTGGGCACGTTGAGGATCCGCCGCAGCGAGACCGTGTCGCTGGGGTTGGCCAGCACCCGCAGGTAGGCCAGCAGGTCTTTGACCTCTTTGCGCTCGTAGAAGCGCACGCCGCCGACGACCCGGTAGGGCAGGCCGGTGCGGATGAAGATCTCCTCGAACACCCGGGAGGCCGAGTTGGTGCGGTAGAAGACGGCCACCTGACCGGGGCTGACGCCCTCGTCGTCGGTGAGGCGGTCGACCTCCTGGGCGACGAACGAGGCCTCGTCGTGTTCGTTGTCGGCGACGTAGCCGACGATCTTCGGCCCGGCACCCTGGTCGGACCAGAGGTTCTTGGGCTTGCGGCTCTCGTTGCGGGAGATGACCGCGTTGGCCGCGTTGAGGATCGTCTGGGTCGAGCGGTAGTTCTGTTCGAGCAGGATCGTCTTGGCCGACGGGTAGTCGCGCTCGAACTCCAGGATGTTGCGGATCGAGGCGCCCCGGAAGGCGTAGATCGACTGGTCGGCGTCGCCGACGACCACGAGTTCGGCGGGCGGCAGCGCGTCTTCGGTGGCCGACCCGACGAGGTCGCCGTCGGCAGTGCGCTTGGCCTCGACGCCGACCAGCTCCCTGACCAGCGTGTATTGGGCGTGGTTGGTGTCCTGGTATTCGTCGACCATGACGTGGCGGAACCGGCGCCGGTAGTGCTCGGCGACCTCGGGGAAGAGCTGGAACAGCGTGACCGTGAGCATGATCAGGTCGTCGAAGTCCATCGCGCCGGCCTCGGTGAGGCGGCGCTGATAGGTGGTGTACGCCTCGGCGAGCACCTTCTCCAGATGGGTCTGCGCCTTGTCCTTGGCCGTCTCGTAGTCGACCAGCTCGTTTTTCATGTTGCTGACCTGGGCCGAGAACGACCTCGGGGGGTAGCGCTTGGGGTCGAGGTCCATCTCGCGGCAGACCATCGCCATCAGGCGCTGCGAGTCGGCCTGGTCGTAGATCGAGAAGCTGGAGGTGAAGCCCAGCCGCTTGGCCTCACGGCGCAGGATCCGCACGCAGGCGCTGTGGAAGGTCATCACCCACATGGCCTTCGAGCGCGGGCCGATCAGCTTGTCGACCCGGTCTTTCATCTCGCGGGCGGCCTTGTTGGTGAAGGTGATCGCGAGGATCTCGCCCGGATGCACGTCGCGCTCGGCCAGCAGATAGGCGATGCGGTGGGTGAGCACCCTGGTCTTGCCCGACCCGGCTCCCGCGACGATGAGCAGCGGGCCGCCTTGGTGGACGACGGCCTCCTTCTGCTGGGGGTTGAGGCCGTCGAGCAAGGGATGAGTCACCCGTCTAGCGTAGGGCTGCCCACTGACACTTCGCTCACGTGAACGAACATTCGCGGGCCACTCCCGGGTCGGGGTCGGCCTTGGTGTCGAGGTTGAAGGCGGGGACGAAGCCCCAGGCCGCCAGTTCCTTCTTGGCCGCCGAGTGGTCGCCCTGGGTGTAGTACCAGATGTCGTTTCCGCCCCGGTGGGGTTCGCCCCGCGTCCAGCAGACGAACCAGTTCGTGCCGGTGACCAGTAAACCGACGACGAGCCCGGCGCGCGGATGCTCGTAGACGGAGATCTCCGGGGTGTTGGCGCACCGGAAGACGCCATTCCAGGCGAGGCCCCGGCGCGCGTCGTCGATGCGCTCGGTCTGAGCCGTGCAGGTGGCCGGGGCGTCGGCCCCGGCGAACAGCCCCGGGACGAAGGCGGCGACCAGCGCGACGGCGACGACGGCACCGGCCACGACGGGCAGGCGCCACGAGGGTCGTGATCGGGGCGGCTCGGCGAGTTCGACGATCTCGGGCTGCCGGTCCAGCCGGGTCCAGGCCGCGGCCCAGCGGTGCGCCTCTTTGGCGGGGGCCTTGCCGTACGACAGGCACGCCTCGACGAAGCGGAGGGTGGTGGCCTCGGGCGGGCGGGTCAGCGGGTTCTTCCCGATGACGCCCGATATGGCCGAAGGCGCCAGATTCGAGTGGGCCGACAGAACGGCATATTTCGGTCTCCCGCACCAGGCGTGCAACTCCCTGAGCCGCTCGGTCAGCTCGGGCCAGGTGGAGACGTCGTCAGGATCGGGCGGTGGTGCTCCGGCAGCGGCCACGCGGCACATCATGCCCCGGCCTTGACAGGGCGGTCAACCGATTCAGAACAAAGCCCCTGACATGCGAGAACGCCGTTCAGAACCGTTCTGACCGGCGGACCCCTGCCCCCTGCCCGAACCCCCGTGCTTCATTCCAGCCATGAGAACACTTCGCGTCATCGCGGCCGGCGCCGCCGTCTTCGCCGCCTCACTGGTGGCCCCGCAGGCCGCGAGCGGCGCCGCCCTGGGGCCGCGTCCCGACTTCCGGCTCCCCTACGCGTGCAACACGGTCGTGGCGCTCACCACCTACAACGGCCACACCCCGGTCGGCAAGATCGACATGTACAAGGTGCCGGGGCCGCAGGTGGGCGTGCCCGTGCTGGCCTCGGCCGACGGCTACATCCACGAGACGTTCTCCCCCGGCGGCCTGGAGATCGCCCACGGCGGCGGCTGGTTCACCGTCTACCTGCACATGACGGGCGTGCGCGGCATCGGCAACGTGAAGCGCGGCGACGTCATCGGCTACGTCGGCACCGTCGGAACGAGCACCGCGCACCTCCACTACGAGCAGCTCGCCAACCCCAACAGCACGACCGACGCCGACAACGAGCACATCGTCATCCCGGTCATCCAGGGCCAGGTGGCCAACCCGACCCCGACGACCCCGTTCAACATGACCAGCACCAACTGCGGCGGCGGCACCACCCCGCCGCCCTCCACCGGGAAGCAGTACGTCGACACGTTCGCCAACGCCCCCGGACACTCCTCCCCCGGCGGCACCCGGACCGGCACGCTCTACGCCGGCACCAACTACGTCTACTGCCGCGCGCGGGGCCCGAAGGTCCAGGTCGGCTCCGACTGGAACACCTGGTGGCTGCGGACCGACCTCGACGAGGGCAGCCCCTGGCAGAACCAGTGGGTCTCGGCCTACTACCTGTCCCGCTGGGGCAACGACGTCGCCAAGGACAACAGCGGCGTGGACATCCGCGACTGCTAGCCGGGGAATCGGCGGCGTCCGTCCTACTGTTTGCCGAAACGGACTACGAGGAGGACACATGCTGGACGCCGCTGAGATCCGGACCGTACTGGTGGTGACCGCGCACCCCGACGACATCGACTTCGGGGGCGCGGGCGCCGTCGCGGCGTTGACCGACCGGGGGGTGGAGGTCGTCTACCTGTTGGCCACCTCGGGTGACGCCGGCGGTTTCGACCGGGAGACCGACGGCGCCGGCATGGCCGAGATCCGCCGCGCCGAGCAGTCGGCCGCCGCGAAGGCCGTGGGGGTCTCCGATGTACGCCACCTCGGCTACCCCGACGGCGCCGTCGAAGCCACCTTGGGACTGCGCAAGGACATCGCCCGGGTGATCCGCCAGGTCAGGCCCGACCTGGTGATCACCTCGACGCCCGAGCGGAACTACGCGCGCCTCGGCCCCAGCCACCCCGACCACCGCGCGGTCGGCTCGGCCACGCTCGACGCGGTCTACCCCGACGCCCGCAACCCCTACGCCTTCCCCGGCCTGCTCACCGAGGAGGGCCTGGAGGCGTGGACGGTGAAGGAGGTCTGGATGATCGGCTCCCCCACCCCGAACCACTGGGTCGACATCACGGCCACGGTCGACCGGAAGATCGCCGCCCTGCGCGCCCACGAGTCGCAGACCGGCCACATGCCCGACCTGGAGGGCATGGTCAAGGGCTTCCTGTCGGCCAACGCGGCGGCCGGGGGCCTGCCGGAGGGAACCTACGCGGAGGCCTTCCACGTGATCTCAACGACCTGACCTGCGGTTCAGACGCCGGGCGCTTCTGGCCGCCAGGAAGCCGAGCGAGTTGGTGGCCATGTGCAGGAGCGCGGGGGCCAGCAGCCCGCCGCGTTTGCGCAGCTCGTGGAAGCCCAGCCCGACCAGGGTCGTGGTCGCCACCGTCCCGGCCACCAGCCGGGGGGTGCCGCCCTTGGCCACGGCCGGGTTGGCGCGGGCCATGTCGAGGGCGGGCAGCACGTGCCACAGCCCGAACAGCACGCTGGAGGCCACCGAGGCCGCCCGGGGCTTGAGCGAGTGGCCGAACAGCTCGGGGAGCACGCCCCGGAAGGCGACCTCCTCCAGCAAAACGGTCCCGACCGGCACCTGGAGCAGCGCCTCCTCGAGCAGGCGGGCCCGGCTCAGCGCCAGGGCCCGCTCGTCGAGGAACAGCCGACGGGTGGGCGGCAGCAGGACCCCGCCGGTGTAACCGGCCGCGACGGCGGCGGCCAGGCCGCCGCCGATCAGCGCGCCCCGGGCGGGCGAGGCGAACCCGAGGTCACGGGCGCCGGAACCGGCCCGACGGGCGATCAGGAGCAGCGCCCCCGTCGCCACGGCCGAGGTCAGCGGGGCGTACCGCCTGGCCACGGTGTTGTTGAGGACGTTGGCCACGGCCAGCACCCCGACCGCGGCCCCGATCGCCGCACCTGGTCGCTGAACTCCTCGTCGCCGGGCCTGTCCACTCGCCATCGCGTGAGCCATCAGTAAGGTCTGCCCTTTCAGCAGGCCCCAACCCCCCGCTCGAAGCCGCGCGAGAAGTTGAGCTGCCGCTGCTCGCCCGTTCCGTGGGCGCCCGGCTCCCACCAGGCGTCGGTGGGGTCACCGGCCGCCTCGAGGTTCGCCATGAGCTCGGCGTCGTCGCCTTCCTGGGCCTGGAGGCGGTTGCCGGTGATCAGGCCGTTGAGGGTCCCGCCGGCGTAGCAGTCGGCCTGAAGCTCCGACTGGATGGTGAACTCGTGGTCGGATTCGAGCTGGTTCTGTACGGCGTGCCCGAACTCGTGCGGGATCACGATGTAGACGGCGGCGTCGCCGAGCTGGTCGTACAGGCTCTGGAGCCACGTCGCGTCGTAGGCGATGAAGTGGCCGTCGGGGCAGTAGAAGGCGTTGTTCGGTACGGAGGGCTGGCCTCCGCACGCGGGGCCGTCGGTGCCGTTGTACTCGATGAACTCGCTGATCGGCTGGTAGGTGCCGCCGGATTCGGCGAACTGCTTGGTCCAGAACTCCTCGGTCAGGCAGCGGGCCAGCCGTACGTCCTCGGAGAAGGTCTCACCCTGCACGCTGCAGTCGTCACCGGGAACGGCCGCGGCGGGCCGGTCGAAGTCGGTCTCGATCGCGTCGGGGACCGTCACTTCGGGGACGGGCTCGGTCGTCCATGGGTCGGCGGCGGTGACCTCTCCACACGCGGCGGTCAGGACCAGGAGGGACACGACGAGAAGCCTGGTTAATTGCACACCCCCAATCCTGCCTATCAAATACGGATATTTCTTGAGAAGACCGGAGTTCTCACCGGACATGCAGGGTCACCGGGGGTGCTTGATCGACTACTGCTCGTGAGCGAGGGTGGTTCCGCTCTGATCAACCCTCTCCGAAGGAGCGACCATGACCATCATTCGCACGATCCTGTCCGGCGCCGTCCTCACGGCCGCCACCAGTGTGAGCCTCGCCCTGCCCGTCTCGGCCTCCGTCCAGGCCGTCGCGACTCCCGTCTGCGTCGACACCACCAACAGCCGCGCCAACAACACCGAAGTCCGGCTGTGGGAGTGTCTCGACCACGCCAACCAGAAGTTCGTGATCGACGCGGGCCAGATCAAGGTCAAGGACACCATCGGCACCGCCCGCGAGGTCTGCCTCGACACCACCAACAGCCGCGCCAACAACACCAAGGTCCGTCTCTGGACGTGCCTCGACCACGCCAACCAGAAGTTCGTGATCGACGCCGGTCAGATCAAGGTCAAGGACACCATCGGCACCGCCCGCGAGGTCTGCCTCGACACCACCAACAGCCGCGCCAACAACAC
>NZ_BAAGDO010000004.1:0-169 GCF_054661255.1 Herbidospora sp. RD11066 | reverse complement strand
CAAGGTCCGCCTGTGGACCTGCCTCGACCACGCCAACCAGAAGTTCGTGATCGACGCCGGCCAGATCAAGGTCAAGGACACCCTGGTCTAGCTGTACTCGGTCACGACGTTGGTGACAGGCGGCTGATCGGTGGATGACCGTCGAGTGCGCTGTGACGTCGTCGGGTGT